>NZ_ALBQ01000062.1 GCF_000282895.1 Sphingomonas sp. ATCC 31555 | reverse complement strand
CTGCCACATCAGGCGGACGCCTCCGTCTTCGCTGCGGTGGTCGATCTCCATGCGGAACGGCACGGGCTTGCCGTCGCTGGCGACCTTCACCGCGACGCGTGCTTTGCCGAGCGGGCCGTCGTGGAGGAGCTTGCCGTCAACCCATAGCCGTACGGCGTCGTGCGTGTTGCAGTCCTTCCAGCAGGCGGGGATATCGATCGCCAGCTCATAGTCGCCAGCGCCCGGAGGCGTGAATTCACCGCTCCAGCGCACCGCGAAGCCGGTGGCGCTGAGGCCCGGCAGCGGTGCGGCGCGGGTGTAGTTGAAGTCGATGCGCCTGTCCCGTCGCGTGGCGACTGGGGTGCCGGTTACCGAGGGGGAAGCGAAATACTCAGCCTTCAGGCCCGGCTTGCCGTCGGCACGGAAAGCGGTTTCGGGCATGATCACTGCACCTGCTTCGGCCAGTTGCGAGCCCTGCGCATATACCACGTTATCGGCGCCGAACTCGCGGCGGATGCCGTCGAGCGGCGTCACCGGATCCTTCGCAGTGCCGTGATAATTTCCCTCTAGCACGCCGAGATCGTCGGCATTGGCGCCGATTACCGCGATGCGCCCGCCGGGATTGAGCGGTAGACGGTCGCCATCATTCTTGAGCAGCACGATCGCCTTGCGCGCGGCTTCCAGCGCCAGCGCACGGTGGGCTGGGGTGCCGCGTTCGCTGGGCTTGATCTTGCTCCAGGGATTGGCGCCGCCAAAGGCCATGCCGAGCGCGCGGCGCGCGTCCAGTGCACGCTTCAGTGCGCCATCGACCTCGGCTTCGCTCACCAGCCCACGCCTCACCGCCTGGGGCAGCGCCGCGTAAGTGGTGCCGCAGTTCAGATCCATACCGCCCTTGATCGCGGCGGCGGACGCTTCGGCCGCGTCGAGCCGGTAGTGGTGGAACAGGTGGATGTTCGCCACGGCATCACAGTCCGAGACGGTGAGACCCTTGAAGCCCCAATCCTTGCGCAGCCGATCGTTCATCAGCGCGCCCGATGCACAGGCGGGGGTGCCGTGGATCGAGTTATAGGCGCACATCAGCGACTGCGCCTTGCCCTCGATGATGGCGAGGCGGAAAGCGGGGGTGTAGGTCGATTCCAGATCTTGCGGGCTGGGATCGACGTCGAATCCGTCGCGGCCGGCTTCGGGGCCGCTATGCACCGCGAAATGCTTGGGCGTGGCGATTACCTTGGGGTGCATGGGATCAGGCCCTTGCAGACCCTGGATGAAGGCGACGCCGAGACGGCCGGTGAGGAACGGATCCTCGCCATAGGTTTCCTGGCCACGACCCCAGCGCGGATCGCGGAAGATGTTGATGTTGGGCGACCAGATGGTCAGCCCTTCATAAATCTTGCGATCGGCCGTCACGGGCAGCGCGTTGAACTTTGCGCGCGCTTCGGTGGCGACGGTGTCTCCCACCTTGTGGAGCAAGGCGACGTCCCACGTCGCGGCAAGCCCGATAGCCTGCGGGAATATGGTGGCAGTGCCGTTGCGGGCGAGGCCGTGCAGGCCCTCGTTCCACCAGTCATACGCAGGCAGGCCGACCTTAGGGTCGGCGGGCGCGGTGCTCTGGAGTTGGGCGGCCTTTTCCTCGATCGTCATCTGGGCGACGGCGGCGGCGACCGGATCGGGATCGCCGGCGAGCAGCAGCAGGGGGAGCAGAGGCATCAACGGGGTCCCAGGGTGCGAAGGGTGAGGGCGCGGGCGAGCGCGGCGGCGTTCGCCTCGGACGTGATGGTGAGGGTGCGGCTCTCGCCGGGCAGCAGATCGAAGCCGTTGTCGCTCGGTTGCGCGACGGTGGTACCGAAATCGAGCATCACCGCGCGGGCGAGCGCGCCAGCGGTGACGGTCACCTGCTTGTCCCGCCAGCGAACCGATAGGCGCGGGGCGGGATAGGCCATGTCCTTGGGCGCCAGTCGCTCGACGATCTGGCGCGAGACCTGCTTGCCGTCGATCCACAGCTCGGCAACCGCATAGCTCTGCGCAGGCGCCGCGTCGCTGAACAGCTCCGCATCGGCGATCTTGGCGAGTTCGAGCGAGCCGTTGGACAAGTCGAACTTCTCGGCTTTCGCAGCCAGCGGCTTACCGTCCATGGTGAAGCCGCGCACGCGCCATTCGGCCGCGATCAGGTTGGTCGCGTCGGACACGGCGGCAAGGCGGGTCGCGCCGTCCTTGTGCTCGGCGACGATCGCCTGGGGCGCGAACATGCGACGCGCCTCGTACTGGAGCAGCTTCCACTGGCCATCATAGTCGATGCTCGCCCAGCTGATCGCGGGCCACGCATCGTTGAGCTGCCAGTAGAGCGAGCCCATGGTGATCGGCGCGCAGGCGCGGTGGTGGCGCGCGGCCATGCCGATCGCCTGCATCTGGTTCACCTGGGTGAGATAGACGAGATCGGCGAAATCGGCGGGCTTGCGCAGGCGTTGGTCGAGATAGAGCTGGAGGCGGCTATTGCCTTCGCCGGCCAGGAACTTCTGGTGCGCCTTGAGGACCGGGCTGTCGATCGCCAGCGGACCGTTTCCGGCAAAGCCACGGATCGTCGACAGGTTCGGCATCGCCTGGAAGCCATATTCGGACATGAAGCGTGCACAGCCGTCGAGATAGCGCTCGACCGGCTTGGAGCCCGACCAGACGTCCCAGAAGTGGCGGTCGCCATTGGCGTCCGTATCCGTGGGGCCGGTATAATCGGTGGAGGGCGACCCGGGCCAATAGGTGCTGCCGGGTGCTTCCTTCAGCACGGCGTTCCGCAGGGTGCGATCGAACAGTACGGCCATGCCGGCGCCGATCCGCTCCTGCTCGTCCGCGCCGACATTCTTCTTGAACGCCTTGCGATCGGACCAGTTTTCCCAGCCGGACAGGATCTCGTTGCCACCGTTCCAGCCGACGATCGACGGGTGCGGCTGGAGCCGGGCGACCTGCTGCTCGGCTTCCTTGCGAACATTTTCGCGGAACGCGGCGTCTGGCGGGGTCACCGCGCCGCCGAACATGAAATCCTGCCACACCATCATGCCGAGTTCGTCAGCGGCGGCGTAAAACGCGTCGTCCAGATAATAGCCGCCGCCCCAGACGCGGATCATATTCATGTTAGCGTCGCGCGCATCGGCGACCATGCGGCGCATGCGTGCCTCGGTCACGGCGGTTGGGAACATGTCGAACGGGATCAAATTCGCGCCCTTGGCGAAAATGCGTAAGCCGTTGATGCGGAAGCCAAAGCCGCTGCCCTGTGTGTCCAGTTCCACGGTACGGAGGCCGATGCGCTGCGACACGCGGTCGCTGACGGCGCCGTCTTCCTCCAGCACCGCCTCTACCTTGTAGAGCGGCTGTGCGCCATAACCGGTGGGCCACCAAAGCTGGGGCTTGGGCACGGTGAGCGGAACGCTGACGTCGTTTTCGCCCATGCCGATCGCCAGCGTGCGACTGGCCTCAACCGTCTTGCCGTCTGGGCCGGTGACGCGGGTGCGGACGGTGACCGACTTCTCGATATCGGTGAGGATCTTCCAGCGCGCGACCAGCCGCGCTTCCGCCGGGATCAGCGCTTCCTGGTCGACGCGGAAGCCTTCGATGCGCGCATCGTCCCACGCTTCCAGCCGCACCGGCCGCCACAGCCCGATCTTGACGAGGCGCGGCGCCCAGTCCCAGCTGTAATCATATTTCGGCTTGCGGATATAGGGCGAGGTCTGCTTGCCCTTGGGCTCGTCGCCGAAGGCGGAATCATATTCGCCGGGAAGCGGGAATTTCTCCGCGAGCACCATCGGCTGCAGTGTCTTGATCGGCGAGGCGATGGTGACGATCAGTTCGTTCGCGCCGGCCTTCAGCGCCTGCTTGGCGTCGATGCGCCAGCGGCGATGGGCGTTGTCGGTCTCGATCAGCTTGCGGCCGTTGAGCGTCACGGTCGCGAAGGTGTCCAGCCCGTCGAACACCAGGTCGAGATGGTCGCGTGCCAGCATCGCCGGCGTGACGTTGAGCGTGCGGCGGAACTGCCAGCGGGTGAGGCCTGCCCATTGGATCGGCGCCTCGTTGATGCCCTTGTAGGGATCGGGCACGCGCTTCGCCGCGATCAGGTCCTGCTGGACGCTGCCGGGCACCTTGGCCGGGAACCAGACGGATTCCTTCGGATGCGCCCTGGCCGCTTCGGCGTCGCTGGGGTCGATGCGCACTTCCCAGGCGCCGTCGAGCGACAGCGACTGGCGCGGATCGGCCCAGGCCGGCGTGACGAGGGCAAGCAGTGGTAGCAGGGCGAGGGTGCGCGCCTTCACTTGGCCGCCTCCGTCAGCACCACCTTCTCGACGGTGTAGAACGGGTCACTGAGCGGCGACGTGAACTGGAAGCACAGGTCCTCGTCACCCGCCAGCTTGGGCAGGCTGCCGGTGAAGCGGAACTGCTGCGGCGCGCTGGCCGGATCGGGCAGGGGGAAGGTGGCGACGACGATCCGCTTCACCGCCGGATCCTTGGACGCGGCAATGCAGCGGGCGGTGACGATCAGCTCGCCATGGGTGCTGACATTGTAATGGGCGCGCACCTTGTTGAAATCATGCGCCAGGCCGTAGTTGCGCGGCGTGCGGGCGACATCGACGGTGAAACCGGTCGCCACGTCCAGCGGCGCGGCCGGATAGGCGGTGCAGGTATCGAACAGGTTGACGTTGAACACCGGCGCATTTTCCTGCGACTCGGCGGTCAGCGGCACGCGCAGGCCGAGCGCACCCCTGGGGCAGGCCACCATGTCCGAGCTGGTGCGGGTGAGCAGCGCCGTCCGGCTGGTATCGAAGCTGCGCGGGGTGGCGGTGACGATGCCGGCTGCGTCGAACGCCGCGGCGGTGATCGTCGTGCCGGGCTTGAGCGTCAACGGTGCCTTGTACACCGGCGACTTGGCGGTGGGCTGCTTGCCGTCGAGCGTGTAGCGGATCGTGCCGAAACCGGTCTGGGTGGCGAGCGCCACCTTGGCCTGGTTCGCCCGCAGCGCCTCGCCGCGCGTGCCCTGCAGCTTGTAGTCGATCGCGAACGCGCTGTCGGCGACTTCCATGCCCGAGCGGCGCCAGCGGGCCATCTGCGGCTGCACGCGGCTGACGAACGATGCGAAGTCGCGCTTGTCCTTGCCCGACCAGGTGATCTCGGCGATCGCCGCGGCGCGCGGGAACAGCATGTGCTGCACCTGGTACGGCGTGATCAGATATTCGCTCCACGCATTGCCCTGCGCGCCGAGCACATGGCTCGCCTTGGCCGCATCGATGCCGACGGGCATCGGCTCGTACTTGTAGACATCGGCCAGCGTCTGGATCGAGAGGCGGCCCGGCGGCTCGTCGCGACGATCGCTCTGCAGGCTGTCGAGATAGAGGGTGGGGGCGGGCGAGAGCACCACGTCATGCCCCGCATTGGCGGCTTCCACCGCGCCCTTCTCGCCGCGCCACGACATCACCGAGGCCGAGGGCGGCAGGCCGCCTTCGAGGATCTCGTCCCAGCCGATCAGGCGGCGGCCATGGCCCTCCAGATAGGCGCCGAACTGATCGATCATCCAGCTCTGCAGCCCGTTTTCGGTCTTGATGCCGAGCGCCTTCATCTGCGCCTGCACCTCCGGCGAGCGCTCCCACTGGTCCTTCACCGCCTCGTCCCCGCCGAGATGGACATAGGTGCCCGGGAACACCGCCATCAGCTCGTCGAGCACTTCCTTGACGAAGGCGATGCCCTTGGGGCCGGGGTTGAACAGATAGGGGTTCACGCCCCAGTCGTGCGACACCTCCGGCTTGTCGCCGAAGATGCCGAGTTCGGGATAGGCGGCGACCAGCGCCTGGGCGTGGCCCGGCAGGTCGATTTCCGGCACGATGGTCACGCCGCGCTCGGCAGCATAGGCGACCAGGCCTTTCAGCTGTTCCTGCGTGTAGAATCCGCCGACCTTCGGGCCCGGCGCGCCGCCGGTGCTCGGCGGGGTACGCCAGCCGCCCACTTCGGTAAGTTTCGGATAGCGCTTCACCTCGAAGCGCCATCCCTGGTCGTCGGTGAGGTGGAGGTGCAGCGTGTTGAGCTTCACCGAGGCCATCTGGTCGACCACGCCGTAGACGAATTCGATCGGCTGGAAGTGGCGGGCGACGTCGAGCATCAGCCCGCGCCAGCCGAAGCGGGGCGCGTCCTCGACGCTGAGCGCCGGCAGCTTCACCGCCTTGCCGAAGCCGTGGTCCGGGCTGAGCAGCTGCGCCAGCGTCATCGCGCCGTAGAGCAAACCGCGGTCGCCCGAGGCGGCGATGCGCACGCCCTTGGTGTCGATGATGAGGCGGTAGGCCTCATCGCCCTTGACGCCCGCGTCGCGTTCGAAACGGATCGCGCCACTGGTGCCCGTGGTGCCCAGCGTGAGGCCGCGCTCCACCTTCACATGCGCGGCGAGCAGGCGCGCGGCAGCGGTGGCGGCGTTGTCGCCCGCCGGCACGGCCAACGTGGCGCCGTTCGCGATCGTGAAGCTACCCTTGCCGAGCGTGACGCTCGCGGGCAAAGGAGTAAGCGGCGGCACCGTCTGGGCGAAAGCGGTCGAAGACAGCAGGATCGCCGCCCAGCCTGAATGCTTTGCCTGTTGCAGGAACGCGCGCATCGGAAACTCCCCTCGTTTCTCGGCCACCGATTGGGGCCAGGAAAGGGTGTAACCAATTTAGGTCCTATCGGACAATAGGCTTGCGCGGGCGGACATAGTTCTTTTCAATTATACGCTTGACCTAGTCGCTTCAGGCTGTTGGTATCATCGTACCAATGTATATCCCCGAGGTAACGTTTGCGCTCCGCGGGGAGCTTGCTCTAGGCGCTGCTTCGGTGGGCAGCGGCGTCGCGCAGGGGAGGATCAATGACGTTTTCCGATCAGATCGGCCGGTTTCGTGAAGGCAACCCGTCGCCGCTCTATCTGCAGCTGCAACAGCTGATCCGCGAGGCGATCAGCGGCAAGATCCTCGCCCAAGGCGACGCGATTCCGCCCGAGCGCGACCTGGCGGTAGAATATGACGTGTCTCGCATCACCGTGCGCAAGGCGATCGGCGGACTTGTGGAGGAAGGTCTGCTGACGCGTCGGCGTGGCGCGGGCACCTTCGTCGCCGAGCGCGTCGAGAAGAGCTTTTCCAAGCTTTCGTCCTTCTCCGAAGACATGGCCGCGCGCGGCCGGACGGCCAGCAGCAGCTGGATTGCCCGCTCGGCTGGCCAGGTGACGCCCGAAGAGGCGATGGCGCTGGGGCTCTCCCCGGGGGCAGGCGTGCTGCGATTCTCGCGCATCCGCTATGCCGAGGGCGAGCCGATGGCGCTCGAATTCTCCACGATCGCCGGGTATTGCCTGCCCTCCGTAGAGGCGGTGGGAGATTCGCTCTACACCGCGCTCGAGGCCGCCGGTAACCGCCCGGTGCGCGCGTTGCAGCGACTGCGCGCCGTGCCGTTCCTGGGCGAACACGCCAAGATGCTGGGCGTCGATCCGGGCCATGCGGGCCTGCTGATCGAACGCCGCGCCTTCCTTCGCGACGGCCGCCCGGCCGAAGTGACCCGCTCCTATTATCGGGGCGATGCCTATGATTTCGTGGCGGAACTCAGCGACGTCTGATCGCACCGCACCTTACCGGATTGGAGATTGCTGCATGGATCGTCGCCAGTTGCTGCTCGGCAGCGCGGGGTTGGGGGTACTCGCCACGCTGGGCACGGCCGAAGCGGAGGCGGCGGCGCGGGGAATCGAGGGTGATGGCTTTCCGATGCCCGCACCAAAGACGACGCTGCTGCCGCGCCTGCCGGACTCGGATCCCACCCGCACCCGTATCGAACGCGGTTGGCGCTTCCATGAAGGCGATATCGCGCCGGCGCCGCTGAAGGACCATGACGATACCTATGGCAGCGTGAAAGCGGCGAACGCGCGCGGTGCCGCGGCCCGCGATTATGACGACAGCGACTGGGCAGAAGTGCGGCTGCCGCACGATTGGGCATCGTTCCAGCCATTCGAGAAGACCGCCAATGTCTCGCAGGGCTATCGGCGACGTGGTATCGGCTGGTATCGCCGCCGGCTGACGCTGGACGCCGCCGATCGCGGCAAGACGATCGAGCTGCACCTGGACGGCGTCGCCACCAACGCGACGGTGTGGGTGAACGGCAGCATCGTCGCGCACAGCTGGTCCGGCTATGCCAGCATCCTGATCGACATGACGCCGTTTGCCCGCTTCGGCGACGAGGACAACGTCATCGCCATCCGGGTGGATGCAGAGGCAATGGAGGGCTGGTGGTACGAAGGCGCCGGGCTCTATCGTCACGCCTGGCTGGTGCGCCGCGCCCCTGTCTCGATCATTACCGACGGCGTGCATTGCGATCCGCGCAAGACCGGGAGTGGCTGGCTGGTTCCCGTCACCGTGACGCTCGGCAATATCGAACGCGCGCCGGTCAGCGTGACGGTGGAGGCCGACCTTCTCGACCCGGCGGGGAAGCGCGTGGCGACCGGCTCCTCCGCCATAACGGTGCCGGTGCTGAATGAAGCGCAGGCCGCGTTTACGCTCGACGCCGGCAATCCCCAGCTCTGGTCGGTCGAAACGCCGACGCTCTACACGGTTCACACGCGGCTGGTGCGCGACGGCAAGCTGATCGACGAGCGGCGCACCGCGATCGGCTTCCGCACCGTGCGCTTCGATGCCGACAGGGGGCTGTTCGTCAACGACAAGCCCGTCAAGCTGAAGGGGGTCTGCATCCACCAGGATCATGCCGGTGTGGGCGCGGCGCAATATGATGCCCTGCTCGCCTGGCGGATGGAGCGGCTGAAGGCGATGGGCTGCAATGCGATCCGCATGTCGCACAATGCGCCGACCGCTGAACTGCTAGACTGGTGTGACCGGATGGGCTTCCTCGTCATGGACGAGAATCGCCATTTCAACCCTGCGCCCGATTATCTTGCCCAGCTCAGCTGGATGGTGCGGCGCGATCGCAATCATCCCAGCGTGATCCTGTGGTCGGTCTTCAACGAAGAGCCGATGCAGGGCACCGAGTCCGGCATCGAAATGGTGCGCCGGATGGAAGCGGCGGTGCGCCGGCTGGACGACAGCCGGCCGGTGACGGCGGCGATGAACGGGTCTTTCTACAATCCGTCGAACGTTTCCTCTGTCGTCGATGTAATGGGTTTCAACTATTATCAGGGCGAATATGACAAGTGGCACGCCCAGAATCCCGGGCGGCCCAGCACCAGTTCCGAGGATACGAGCGCGTTCGAGACGCGCGGCGCGTTCGCGAGCGATCCCGGCGCCCATGTCATCACCTCCTATGATGACGAGGCCGCGGCCTGGGGCAACACCCACCGCAAGGCGTGGCAACTGATCGCCGCCCGCGAGTTCATTGCCGGCGGGTTCGTGTGGACCGGCTTCGATTATCATGGGGAGCCTACGCCCTATGCCTGGCCGACGATCTCCAGTTTCTTCGGCATCATGGATCTATGCGGCTTCCCCAAGACCGCCTTCGGCATCCACAGCGCCGCCTGGATTGACGATGCGCCAGTCGTGTGGCTGGCACCGCATTGGACGTGGCCGGGCAAGGAGGGGCAGGCGATCAAGGTCTTCGTCGCCTCCAACGCCGAGAGCGTGACGCTGCTGCTCAACGGCAAGGTCGTAGGCACGCAGAAGGTCGACCGGCTGCAGGGCAATGAATGGCAGGTGCCCTATGCGCCGGGCCGGCTCGAGGCGCAGGCAATGCGCGGCGGCAAGGTCGTGGCACGCATGGTGCACGAGACCGTCGGCAAGCCGGTCGCGCTGCGGCTCACCCCCGCACGCACGGTGATGGCGGGCGACGACGAAGACGTGCAGCCGATCACCATCGATGCGGTGGATGCCAAGGGCCGGCACGTGCCGACGGCAAATCTGATGACGAACTTCACCGTGGAGGGTGCGGCGATCATCGGCGTGGGCAATGGCGATCCCAACAGCCATGAGCCCGAGAAGGGCAATGCTCGGTCGCTGTTCAATGGGCTGGCGCAAATCCTGGTGCAGGCGGGCATAGGCCGCGGCAAGATCACCGTGCGGGCGACGGCCGAGGGGTTGAAGCCGGCGGTTTTGACAATCGACCGCGCCGATATCGCGCCTCGACCGCAGATGGGCGTGTCTCCGTCGCTGATGCTGCTCGGCGATTGGCGCCGTTCCTCGTTGATGGCCGAAAAGCCGAAGCCGGGCCTGGTGCCCGACAATAACAGCTGGACCTTCCTGCGCAGTGCCGTGCCCACGCCACCTGAGCCGCAGGCCGGCTGGCGCGTCTATCACAACCGCTTGACGCCTCGAAAGCGCATTGCGGCCGAAGGCGGCACGCTGCGCTTTGCCAGCATCGGCGGACGCGCGGAGCTGTGGATAGACGGCGCGAAGGTCGCCGAGAAGACCGACGTCGCGCCAGCGCCATTGGAAGCGAAGCTGCCGGCGGGCGCAGGACAGCGCACGGTGGAACTGCTCGTCGAGGCGCCAGCGGGGCAGGCGAGCGGCCTCCTGGGCAAGGTCACGCTGACGCCGCGGTGAGCGGGTGTCGAGGTGAGCCTTGACGCGCCCCGGGTCCCTTCTGGGCTGCCGCGCGTTCCGCCGCGACCAAGTCGACGAGCGCGCGGAGCGGCGCTTTCATCAGGCAGCTGGAGAAATACAGCCTTGGTCCGTCGAAGCGGGGCCACCACTCGGCTAGCACCGGCACCAGCGCGCCGGTGCGGAAGCGGGGATCGAGCCAGTTGGCGAATGTGGCGATCACGCCGTGGCCGCTGCAGGCAAGCCCGATCGCGGCATCAGCGGCGTCCACGCCGATCGTCAGCCCACCGGGCGGGTTTAGCGTGATCGCCTCTCCGGCCCTTTCGAACTCCCACGGCACCATCGCGCCGCTGGAGAAGCGCAGGCGGATCGTGTCGTGCCGGAGCAGGTCGTGCGGCGCGGCTGGAACGCTCCGCTCCGCGAGATAGGCGGGCGCTGCGGCATAGGCGAGGCGCTGGAACGGCAGGCCGATCGGCACCGCGATCGTGTCCTGGGCGAGATGCTCGCCGTAGCGGATGCCGGCGTCGCAACCCGCGGCGATGATGTCGACAAGCCGATCCTCCACGACGATCTCCACGCGCACGTGCGGGTGGCGACGGAGGAATCGGTCCAGCAAGGGCGGCAGCATGTCGACCATCACTGCGCCGGTCACGTTCAGGCGCAGCTGACCGCGCACCTCGAGCTGGGAGTCGCGAACGTCCTGCAATGCCGCGCGCTTCGGCCAGCAGGGGGGACAGACGGCGCGCGAGCGCGGCACCGGCATCGGTTGGGGTTACGCTGCGCGTGGTGCGTATCAGAAGCGGCGCGCCGATCTGCGCCTCCAGCTGCGCGATCTTTTCGCTCACCGTGGCGGGTGAAATGCCGAGCCGCTTGGCGGCAGCGCGGAAGCCCTGGCCTTCCAACACGGCCAGGAACACGGAAAGATCGTCCAGCCGCAGCCGATCGGGATTGTTCGCCATGGCGATCACTCTATTCAGATCCCACCATATTATCAAAGCTGCCCGAACAGACGAGATGCCAGTTCTCACGAGAGGACAGGCACATGGTAAAGGACCAACTTCGCGGCATCGATCATGTCGGCATCGTGGTGCAGGATCTGGCGGCAAGCATCGACTGGTATGTCGAAAAGCTGGACTTTCGGGTGCTGCACCGCTTCGGTTTTCCCGGCGCATCGGTCGCGTTCGTCGGGCTGGGTACGCTGCGGCTGGAACTGTTGCAGGTCGAGGGGGCTGCGCCGGCGGCCGCGGCGCGTTTGGATCGCCGGGCCAATTTGCGGCTGGGCGGGATCAATCATCTCGCGATCGGCGTAATCGACATCGAGGCCGTGATCGCGGATCTTGCGGCAAAGGGCGTCGAAATCGCGTCGGCGCCTGCCGAGGTTCCCGGCAGCGGCGGCGACCGCTTTGCCTTCATCCTCGATGGGGAGGGCATGTTGATCGAGCTGTATCAGCGCGCAAGCTGAGGCGCGCTCGGCGCCTGCCTATTGCGCCGCTGCAGCCCCCGGGCCTTTGGCGGCGCGCAGGGCATCCCAGCGCTGCCAGTCCAGGGATCGCCCCGGATACACGACGTTCCGGAACGGCCAATCCGTCCTGATCCAGCTGGCGACCCATTGGTACAGCTCCGCGTCGAAGCCGGCGTCATAGTCCGCCTTCGTCACCCATAGCCGCACGACGGCATCGTAGCGCCCGACGGGACTGGGCGAGACATAGACGGATCCTCGCTCGCGCCGCCCGTCCGGCGTGAGCACGGCATAGGCGAAGGACTGGCGACTCGCGAACCGCGCCTGCTCGGTCTCCATGTCGCGCATGGCATCGGCATCGGTGATGCCGGCGTGGGGCCAATCGGTGCTGCGCGTGAAGTTCTTCTGCAGATGTTCGATCGACGACATATAGGCGTCGAAATCGACCTTCACCAAGGCGGGGCCGAGTGGCACGAGCTTGAAGCCTTTCGCTTCGACGAGCGTCGGCGGGTTGAAACCTGCAGGGATGAAGGAGGAGGCCGGCGTGACCTTCGTTGCGGCAGGTGGCGCCGGATCTTGTTGCGATTGGGCGGCGGACGGGCCCGCCATCGCTGCGGAAACGAGAAGCACGGCGCGAACGAACATGGTCATGATGGCGGTCTCCGATGGCTGCATCATCCCCGCAGCGCGCCGCAGCAATACGATGTTTGCCCCACCGCCGCGGACTGCCCGAAAAAGGCGGGACGGCGCGCGTTCGAAGCGCTAAGCGGCGCCATGGCAAACCCTCTGTGGATCCCTGCGACGCTTGCGGCTGCCACCTTCCAGGTCGGGCGCAACGCCCTGCAGCGCGGCGTGATGCCGTCCTCCGGCCCCTGGGGTGCGACGCTGGTGCGCTTCCTGTTCGGGCTGCCTTTCTCGATCGTCTTCGTGCTGTTCGCCCTGCTGGTGGTACCTGATGCGGATCCGCACTGGTCAAGCGCATTCTGGATCTCGGCGATTGTCGGGGCGGCGAGCCAGATCCTCGCGACGGCTGCGCTGCTCAGCGCGATGCATCGCTCAGGCTTCGCGGTGGGGACCGCGCTGCAGCAGAGTTCGCTGCCGATGACCGCGCTGTTCGGGCTGATCGTATATGGCGACCATATCGGCGCCATCGCCTGGCTGGGCGTGGCGATCACCACGATCGGACTGGCGGCGCTGAGTTGGCCTTCGCCCCGTCAGCTTCGCGCTTCGACTGCGGGGGCGGCGTTCGGGCTCGCCTCCGGAGCGATGTTCGGGTTCTCGCTCAATGCCTTCCGGCATGCTGCGCTGGCGCTGGACGGTGAGCATCCGATCTTCGCGGCGATCCTCTGCGTCGCGGTGGTGCAGGCGATGCAGACTGTGGCGCTGATTCTATTCCTGGCCTGGCGCGATGCGGCCGCGCTTGCTGAAGTGCTGCGCCGCTGGCGGCCGTCGCTTGGCGCGGGGCTCTGCGGTGCATGCGCCTCGGTCGGATGGTTCGTGGCACTGGCGCTTTCGCCAGCCGCGCCAGTGCGTGCGCTGGGGATCATCGAGGCGCCGATCGCTGCCATCGCCGGCCACCGGTTCTTTCGCGAAGCACTGAGCCTGCGGCAGATGGTGGCAGGCGCGGCGGTAATCGGCGGCGTGCTGCTGATTACGCTGTTCTAGCGCGCTCAGCCCCGCAGCGTCGCCAGCACTGTATCGTCGCCCAGCAGGTGCAGCACATTGGCCGAGGGGCGGGCAAAGCCGCGCAGCCCCAGTGCGAGCAGCGCATCGGCATCGACATCGGCCGGGTTGCACAGCTCGACGCGCAGGCGATGGTCGTGCGCGGTGACGGCGACGATATTCGTTGCACCCCCTAGTGCCGAGAGGGCTGCCGGTTGCATGGCGACCAGCAGATCGTGGGCAGAAGCAGAGGCGGGGCCCGGGACCGTGACGCCGCCGCGTGCAATCGTGTCGCGGATTTCCACTGCCACCACATCGGCGATCGGGCCGAGCACCACCTGCAGCGCCCGCTCCGAGGGACGCAGGATACCATGCGCGCCCAGTGCCTTGAGTGCGGCGTCATCTACGGCGCGCTGATCGGCGACGATCAGGCGCAGGCGCGTGGTGCAGGCGCCGACTTCGACCAGATTGGCGGATCCGCCCAGCGCCCGGGCAAATGCTTCGCCACGGCTCGCCGGAGCGGCGCTTGCGCTTGCCTGGGCAGTCGCCGATGCCTCGGCATCGCGGCCGGGGGTCTTCAGGTCGAAGCGGCGGATCGCCCAGGCGAAGATGCCATAATAGATCGCGAAATAGACCAGCCCTACGGGGATCAGCAGCAGCGGCTTGGTCGCCTTGCCGAAGTTCAGCGCATAATCGAACAAACCCGCTGAAAAGCCGAAGCCGAGCTTCACGCCCAGCAAATCCATAACCACCATTGCCACGCCGGTAAGCACCGCGTGCACCGCGTAGAGGATGGGCGCCAGGAACATGAAGCTGTATTCGATCGGCTCGGTAACACCGGTCAGCAGCGAAGTGAGGGCGAGGCTGAACAGCAGGCCACCGACCGCCTTGCGACGCTCGGGGAGTGCCGCGCGGTACATGGCGAGGCAGGCGGCGGGCAGGCCGAACATCATCACCGGGAAGAAACCGGCCATGAACGCGCCCGCGCTCGGATCGCCGGCGAAGAAGCGGCGCAGGTCGCCCGTTGCGCCGTTATAGTCGCCCTGAACGAACCAGAATACGTTGTTGAGGATATGGTGCAGGCCGGTGACCAGCAACACGCGGTTGAGCACGCCGAAGGCGAACAGGCCGAACGAGCCCGCACCGGCGATGCCGTGGCTGAGACCGTCCACGCCCGCGCTGATATGCGGAAAGCCGACGCCGACGATCGCGGCGATCCCTAGCCCGGCCAGACCGCTGACGATCGGCACGAAGCGGCGACCGCCGAAAAAGGCAAGGTAGGATGGCAGCTTGATCGCGGAGAAGCGGTTGTAGAAGGTGCCGCCGATAAGGCCGGAGGCGATGCCGATCGGCACGTCGAGCCGCGCAACCGCCTTGGCCTTCCACGCAGCCACGGCGAGCGTCGTCTGGTCCGTGGCGAGACCCGCGCCGACATCCAAGGGCACGGCAAGCAGGCTCTTGCCCGCTTCCGTGGATACGAGGAAACAGACGATGCCTGCCAGCGCGGCGGCGCCGTTGCCGTCCTTCGCGTAACCCGTCGCCACTCCGATTGCGAACAACAGGCCGAGATGCGCGAACAGCGCGTCGCCTGCGGCGCTGACAAAGGCGATGTCGAGGAGGTCCGGCTGGCCCAGCCGCAGCAGTAGACCGGCGACCGGCAGCACCGCGATCGGCAGCATCAGTGCACGGCCGAGTGGCTGGAGCATTTCGAGGATGTGCTTCATGCGGTGAATTCCCGGGCAAGGCGGCGGACATCGGCGGCGGTGGCGCAGGCAAGCGCCGCAGCGGCATGCGCGCGGGCGCGCTCCAGCGTGAGGCCGGCAAGCACCGCTTTCACTTCGGGCACCACCGCAACGGTGGCGGAAAGCTCGGTCACGCCCAGGCCGATCAGGATCGGCACCGCCAGGGGATCGGAGGCGAGGCCGCCGCACACGCCGACCCAGCGGTTCTGGGTGGCGGCACCTCGGCAGGTATCGGCGATCAGGCGCAGCACCGCAGGATGCAGGCCGTCGATCCCGCTCGCGACAGCCGGATTGCCCCGGTCCATCGCCAACGCGTACTGAGTAAGATCGTTGGTGCCGATCGACAGAAAATCTGCTTCCGTCGCCAGCAGATCAGCCGTCGCCGCAGCGGCGGGCGTCTCGACCATGATGCCGAGTTCGACGCGTTCCTCGATGCCCAGCTCGGCGCGCAAGCGATCGAGTACGGCGCGTACGGCCCGCAGTTCGCCGATGCTGGCAATCATCGGCAGCATGATTCTGGCTTGGCCGATCGGGCGGACGCCCAGAATGGCGCGGAGCTGGTCTTCCAATATCTTGGGATGGGCGAGGCCGACGCGAATGCCGCGCAGGCCCAGCGCCGGATTCTCCTCCGCCCCGATCGGCAGATAGGGGGCGGGCTTGTCGCCCCCGATATCGAGCAGGCGAATGATCAGCGGGCGACCGTCCAGCGCGTCGGCAATCGCCTGATATTCGGCGGTCTGCTCGGCCACGCTCGGGGCCGTGTCGCGGTCAAGAAACAGGAATTCGGTGCGCAGCAGGCCGCTGCCCTCGGCGCCCGTCGCGACTGCGCGGACTGCATCGGAAGCGGAGCCGAGGTTGGCGAACACTTCGATTCGAGTGCCGTCGGCCAAATGGCAGGCCGCGCTCGCTGCCGATCGGGCGGCGGCGAGCGCGGCGGCGCGGGCATCGACACGCGCCTGGGCTTCGGCCCGCTGCGCGTCGTTCGGTGCGACCCGAAGGGTGCCCGCGCCGGAATCGAGAATGACGGTTTCGCCCTCACGAACGCCGCGCAGCGCTGGCCCCATCGCCACTAGCGCCGGTATGCCTAGGCTCGCGGCGAGGATCGCCACGTGCGAGGTGGGGCCACCACCTACCGTACAGAAACCTCTCACCTGCGCTGGGTCGATCGCGGAGACCTGAGACGGAAGCAGGTCGTCAGCGAGCAGGATCGTGCCGACGGGGAACGCTAGCGGCGCATCCCCCACGCCTGCAATCGCCGCGACCACACGACGTTCGAGGTCGACCATGTCGTCTGCGCGTTCGGCAAGGTGCGGATCGCCGCTGGTGCGCAACAGATCTGCTTGCGGGCGCAGCGCCTCGCGCCACGCCTGCGCGGCGCTGGCGCCCTGGCCGATCGCGTCGCTGGCTGCGGCGAGCAGTTCGGGATCGTCGAGCATCGCGCGGTGTGCGCTCAGGATCGACCGCATCGGGCCGCTGGCATGGGCCAGTTCGCCCTCTATCGCCCGGCTAACCTTGGCGAGTCCGTCCATAAGGGATGCGCGCTCCACGCCGTCGCCCTTGCCGATCGGATCGATCTCGATCTCCGGCAGGCGGAAGAAGCGCGCCGCGCCAATGGCGAGTCCCGGCGCGGCGGAGACGCCGGCGAGGAGACCAGGTTCGTCCGTAGCTATCGCGATGGGAGCGGCTGGGGTGGGGACAGGGCGACTGGCGGTGGCCGGATCGGCCTTCTCGCCCATACCGCTTTCGATCATCGCCGCGAGCGTTTCGACAGCCTTCGCACCGATCGGCCCATAGGCTTCGATACGGATAGTGTCGCCGAGCTTGATCGCGAGCGTCATCAGTCCCACCGGGCTGCGCGCATCGGCGCTGCGCTCGCCCTTCGCGATGGTGACCTTTGCGTCGAACGGTACCAGCGCCTCGCGCAGCTTGGCTGCCGGGCGGGCGTGGATGCCGTGCGCCAGCGGCACGACGACGTCGCGGGAGAACAGCGGACCTTCTGGACCGGCAGCGGCTTTGATTTCGGGCGCGGCGCGGGCAACGGTGAAGAGCACATCGCCTGGCGAAACCATACCGCTGAGGTGCGAAGGGGACAGCTCGACGCCGTCCTGCCGGATCACCAGAACCGGGGTAACTACCGAAGGCGCGCCGCAGACCACGGCATCGAGATCGAAGCGGATCAGCACATCGCCGCGGCGCACGCGATCGCCGACCTTGACCTCCGGCTCGAAGCCCTTGCCGGCGAGTTGGACGGTATCGATACCGATGTGCATCAGCACTTCGATCGCGTCACCCGCGCGCAGCGTGATGGCGTGGCCGGTCGGCTGCAAAACCGAGACTTCGCCGTCGCAGGGCGCATAGAGGCAGCCTTCGACGGGATCGATCGCTACGCCGTCGCCCAGCATCCGCTGCGCGAAGACGGGATCGGGTACCTCTTCCAGCGGCATCAGCCAGCCCGCCATCGGGGCGCCGATGGCGAGAGCCCCGGCCGTGGCGTCGTCGTGAAGAGAGGGCGGCGCGATCGTGCTCAGGGCGAGTCTCCGTAGGCTCAGGGGAAGCGGGTTGCGCCGATCCAGCAACCGGCCGGCTGGAAATCGCGGGTCAATTGAACCCAGTCGGCGCGCAGGCCGGGGGCAAGCACGCCGCGTTCGTGCGATAGGCCCAGAAAAGCGGCAGGGCTGGCGGCAGCCATCATCGCCGCATCTTCGGGCGAGGTGCCGACGCGGGTGACCATGTGGCGGAACGCGCCGGTCATATCGAGCGCCGATCCGGCCAGCGTGCCGTCCGCACCCAGGCAACGGCCGCCTTCGACGCGGATCAGCCGGCCGTGCAGATCGAACGAGGTCATGTCCGATCCCACGTTCGGCATTGCGTCGGTCACAAGCAGGAAGCGATCATGCGGGCGGGCCTGCAGCGCGATGCGCAGCGCCGCGTCATGGACGTGGAAGCCATCGGGGATGATGCCGCAATAGGCGGTCTGGTTCTCCAGCGCCGCGCCGACCACGCCGGGCGCGCGGTGCAGCAGCGGCGACATCGCGTTGAACAGGTGGGTGACACCGGTCATGCCGGCCTCGAATGCCGCCACGGCGGTGTCGTAGGCAGCGTCGCTATGCCCGATGGCGAGCAAAACGCCTGCCCGGGCAAGGCGGCGGACATTGGCCAGATCGACCATCTCGGGGGCGAGGGTGACGAGCACCTTGCCCCGGCGCGGGCGGCTGAGCAGCTCCACCATCGCGGTATCCAGGCCGCGGAACTTCTCCGCATCGTGGATGCCCTTGCGCGCCTTGTTGAGGATCGGGCCTTCGATGTGGACGCCCAGACAGCCGGGCACGCCGGCCTCGATCGCGGCATCGGCCGCGTCGAGTGCGCGGGCGATCACCTCTGGCACATCGCTGATCAGCGTGGGCAGGAATCCGGTGGTGCCGAACTGGGCGTGCGCCGCGCCGATCGCGGCGATGCCTTCGATCGTGGTGGCGTCGTTGAACAGCACGCCGCCGCCGCCATTGACCTGAACGTCGATGAAGCCAGGGACGATCCAGCCGCCGTCGAGGTCGATGGTCTCGGTGCCGGCGCCTTCCTTCGAAAGCCCGGTGATGCGGCCCTGGTCGACCGCGATCACCGCTTCCGGCAGGGTGCCGGCGGCGGTGACGATATGGCCGTTGACGAAACGGAAGCTGCTCATCGAGTCTCGGTCACCTTGCGGAGATATAGCGGCGCATCCGGATTGTTGCCGCGCGCCAGCGACAGCGCGTTTACCATCGGGTAGAAGCTCTGGACCATCAGGATCGGTTCGATCGCGGGATGGCCGGGCAGCACGGGGAGAGGCGACGCGGTGCCGGCCTTCGCATCGGCCAGGCACACGCGGGCGCCGCGCTCGGCGAATTCGGCGCAGGCATCGCGCACGCTGTCGCCCGCTGCGTCCGAGGTGGCGAAGGCGAGCACCGGGAAGCCCTGGCCGACGATCGCCATCGGGCCATGACGGACTTCTGCGGCGCTGAACGCTTCGGCGTGCAGGCTGCAGGTTTCCTTGAACTTGAGCGCGGCCTCCTGCGCTACGGCGAAGCTGTAGCCGCGGCCGATCACGAACAAATTGGTCGCCTCGCGCAGCGTTTCCACCACCGGCGCCCAATCATAGTCGCGCGCGGCTTCTAGCTGCTGGGGCAGCGCTGTCAGGGCGTCGGCCAGCGCAGTATCCTGCGCCCATTCGGCGACCAGCGCGGCGAAGGCGGCCAGCGCGGTAATGTAGGACTTGGTCGCCGCCACCGAGCGCTCGGGGCCGGCCTTCAGGCCGATCGTGGAGTCTGCCATCGTGGCGAGCGGCGATTCCTCGTCGTTGACGAAGGCCACGACGCGGGCGCCGGCCTGCTGATAGGCCCGGACGGTGGCGAGCAGATCGGGGCTGCGGCCGCTCTGCGACACCGCGATGCACAGCGCGCGGGCGGTGGAGACCGGCGCTTCGAACACCGACGCCACCGACGGCGCCGCGGAGGCGACCGGCACGCCGATCATCGTTTCGATCAGATACTTGCCATAGGTGGCGGAGTGATCGGACGAGCCACGCGCGCAGGTGACGACCAGTGCAGGCGGCGCAGCGCGCAGCTCGCGCGCCAGCGCGGCGATCGCCGGACCATTGGCGTCGAGCAGGCGGCGCACCGCCGCACCGGCTTCAGCGGCTTCGGACGCCATCAGCGTCGCGCCGCCTGCGGGCTTTTGGATATCGGCGATCATGTCCCCCATTGCCTCCACTGGCTATGACCGACACAGCGATAAGTTACATATTGGTATTGTTCAAGCGCTAGCTTGCGAATTCAGCATTTCCCGCAGCGTCGCGACCTTGGCCCGATCGGTCGCGAGACGCGCCCCGGCCTGGAAGCCGAAGGCGATTTCGCGCACATTTGCCTCACCCTGCGCGCTGCGGCACGAGGCATGGACCTCCCGCACGCCCGTCGCCAGGATCGCAGGCAGGGTGGCTGCATCGATGCCACTGCCGGCCAGGATGGTGATGCGCGTGCCGGCGGCGGCGACCAGCGCCGCGAGGGTCGCACGGCCATCGATCGCCTTGGGCGCACAGCCGGAGGTTAGGATGCGATCAAAGCCGAGCGCGACAGCCGTCTCCAGCGCCGCGAACGGATCCGGGCAGAGATCGAATGCGCGATGCAAGGTAAGCGACAAGGGCTTGCCGCTCGACCGCGCGACCGCAATCCATCGCGCCAGCACGTCTCCGTCGAGCTGGTGGTCCGCACCGCTGGCGCCGATCACCACGCCGGCCAGCCCCGCCTCGGCCGCAGCACGGATATCGGCAGTCACCAGCGCGACTTCCGCCGGCGAATAGTGGAAGTTGCCGTCGCGGGGGCGGGCCAGCAGGTGCACCGGGATCGGCGCCCGCGCCGCTTGGGCGATCAGCGAGGCCGGCGGGGTCAGGCCGCCGACCGCGAGCGCCGCACAAAGCTCGACTCGATCGGCGCCGCCGGTCACTGCCGCTTCGATTCCGGCAACGTCTTCGACACAGACTTCGAGCTGGCGGCGCATGCGCTAATCGACCTTCCCCTGCAGGTTCTAGAAAAGTCCTATTCCTCAGAGTACGCCGAAGGTCCAGCCCTCGGTACACGCCAGGCTGGGCGTGAGCGCCGCCGGTTGCCACGAATCCTGTTGCCCCGCCGCGACTCGCAGCCATGCGGCGCTGAGGATCGCATCGGTGGCGTGGTCGTCATAGCGGGGCAGCCGCCCGTGCGGCGCTGATCCGAACGCCGCGAGCATTTTGTCCAGCGTCTCGGCGTCGCGGATCTTCGAGATGCCCTTGCGCATGCCGGCGAGCCGCGCGGCGAGCGCGGTATAGATTTCCACCAGCACCGGGCCGGCATCGGGTACGGGATCGAATGGCCACAGCCCGATGCGGCCCCGCAGCCGGTGGAGGACGCGCATGCCGGTGAGGCTCGATTTGCCCACCTGGCTCGCGCCGACCAGGTTGAAGCAGCTATAGGGCGAGAGTGCCATCGCGTGCTGGCCATGCTCGCACACCCGAAACCGGCCGCGGCCGCCGGGGAATAGATCGCCGCAATCGCCCATCTGGCGGAAATGCCGTCGCGCTTCCGGATGCTGTACGAAGCTGGTGGCGGCGAAGTGCGGATCCGCCTGCGACACGCGGTCGACCAGTGCCCAAAGCGCCGGGCCATCGGCGGGGCTTTCCGTCCAGCCGGGGAAATAAGCGCCGGCGTCGACAAAGGGAAAGGCCGGAGATAGATCGAGGCCGACCAGCGCGCGCGTGCCGGTATCGGCAAGGTCGCCGAGAAAGGCGAGAATGTCGGCGCGCGACCAGGGGCGATCGATCAGGACCGGCGCGGCGTCGCCGGCACTGGCATGGGCAACGGCCAGCCCCTTGGGCCGCTCAACTGCCTGGCCCGACCAATCGATCGCGATGAAATCGGTGAAGTCCGGCGTCGCTATGCGCCGTCTCCGCGCCGTTGCTCCCGCATCGCCGCCCACCAGGCGAGCCGCTCCGCCACCCGCTTCTCGTGCCCGCGATCGGTGGGGGTGTAGAAGGTCTGCGGTTCCATCTCCGCCGGCCAGTAATTGTCGCCCGAGAAGCCGCCCTCGGCATCATGGTCGTAGGTATAGCCGGTGCCATAGCCGATCTGCTTCATCAGCTTGGTCGGCGCGTTGAGGATGTTCTGCGGCGGCATCAGCGAGCCGGTTTCCTTGGCCACCTTCCACGCCGCCTTCTGCGCCTTGTAGGAGGCGTTCGACTTGGGCGCTGTCGCCAGGTAGAGACATGCCTGGACGATCGCCAGTTCGCCTTCGGGCGAGCCGAGAAAGTCGTACGTGTCCTTGGCCGCCATGCACTGCACCAGCGCGTTGGGGTCGGCCATGCCGATATCCTCCACCGCCATGCGGACGAGGCGCCTGAGCAGATACAGCGGCTCCTCGCCCGCGGTGAGCATCCGCGCGAGATAATAGAGCGCCGCCTGCGGATCCGAGCCGCGCACCGATTTGTGCAGCGCCGAGATCAGGTTGTAATGCCCCTCGCGGTCCTTGTCGTAGACCGCGACGCGGCGCTGCAGGAAGGCGGAGAGCCCGGCGGGGTCGAGCGGCGCCTCGAACTGTACCGAGAACAGCGTTTCGGCCTGGTTGAGCAGGAAGCGCCCGTCGCCGTCCGCGCTCGCCACCAGCGCGTCGCGTGCCTCGGGCGTCAGGGGCAGGGGGCGTTCCTCCAGCGTCTCGGCACGATCGAGCAGCTGGCTCAGCGCTGCGTGATCGAGCCGGTGCAGGATCAGCACCTGCGCGCGGCTGAGCAGCGCGGCGTTGAGCTCGAAGGAGGGGTTTTCGGTGGTCGCGCCGACCAATGTGACGGTGCCGTCCTCGACATAGGGCAGGAAGCCGTCCTGCTGCGCGCGGTTGAAGCGGTGGATCTCGTCCACGAACAGCAGCGTGCGCTTGCCGATCCGGGCATGGTCGCGCGCCTCGGCGAACACCTTCTTGAGGTCGGCGACGCCCGAGAACACCGCCGAGATCGCGACGAAGCGCAGGCCCACCGCATCGGCGAGCAGCCGTGACATGGTGGTCTTGCCAGTGCCGGGTGGCCCCCAGAAGATGATCGAGCTGAGCTTGCCCGCCGCGACCATCCGCCCGATCGCGCCCTGCGGTCCAGTGAGATGCTCCTGCCCGACCACCTCGTCGAGCTTCTGCGGGCGCAGCCGGTCGGCGAGCGGGCCGCCGGCGGCGGGGGAGTCGGCGGCGGGTTGTTCGTGGGTGGCAAAAAGGTCGGCCATTGCGGCCAAGATAGGCGGGTGCGACGCTATTTGCATCCCGCTGGTTGATCGGGCGCAAGGCTTGGTGGCGCCTGGCGCCCCAAACCCTTGGTCATCCCGGCGAAAGTCGGGATCCATTCGCCTATCCGGTGTAGCAGGAGCCGACGCGCTACAGCGTCTGGATCCCGGCTTTCGCCGGGATGACGGTGCGTGGTGGGGAAGTCGCCCCGATCGCCACGGGGCGGGATGGGGCGGAAAGTGTGGAGGATCGGGCATGGACTGCGACGTCGTCATCGTCGGGGGAGGGCCGGCGGGCCTCGCCTTCGCGCGCTCGCTGGAAGACAGCGGTCTGAGCATCGTGCTGCTCGAGCGCGCGCCGCTGGAGGCGCTGGCCAGCCCGCGCTTCGACGGGCGCGAGATCGCGCTCACCCATGGCTCGAAGCGGATCCTCGACTCGCTCGGCGCCTGGGGGCGGCTGCCGGCGGACGAGATCGCGCCGATGCACGCGGCCAAGGTGCTCAACGGCGATTCGCCCTTCGCGCTCAACTTCACCGCGGGGGGCGGGGCGGACGACCAGCTCGGCTATCTGGTGCCGAACCACCGCATCCGCGCCGCGCTGTACGAGGCGGTGAAGCACCAGCCCGGCCTAAAGCTGGTGACCGGCGCGGAGGTGGTCCATGCCCGCTCGGGTGCCACCGGGCCGCGCGCGGAAGTGCTGCTCTCCTCGGGCGAGGTGGTACGGGCGCGGCTGCTGGTGGTGGCCGATTCGCGGCTCTCCAAGACGCGCGAGGCGCTGGGGATCGACACCGACATCAACCCGCTTGGTCGTTCGATGATGGTGGTGCGGGTGCGCCACGAGCTGCCACACGGTGCGACCGCGCTCGAATGGTTCGATCATCGCCAGACGCTGGCGCTGCTGCCGCTGAACGGCAACATGGCCGGCGCAGTGCTGACCCTCCCCGAAGAGGCGGCGCGGCGGGTGGCGGCGTTCGACGATGCCGCGCTCGGCCGCGACCTCACCCGCCGCTTCCGCCAGCGGCTGGGGCGGATGGAGGTGGTGAGCGATCGCAACGTCTACCCGCTGGTCACCACCTGGGCACATCAGTTCGTCACCGGTCGCGCGGCGCTGATCGGCGATGCGGCGGTTGGGATGCATCCGGTGACCGCGCATGGCTTCAACCTCGGGCTGAGCGGGCAGGCGCTGCTCGCCGCCGAGGTGCGGGACGCGGTGCGGCGGGGGATGGACCCGGCGCTGCCGGCGGTGCTGCGGCGCTTTGAGAACGGCCACCGGGCGGCGTGCAAGCCTCTCTATACGGGGACCAACCTGCTGGTGCGGCTGTTCACTGACGAGCGGCTGCCGGCACGCGCGATGCGGCACGCGGTGCTGCGGCTGGGGGCGGGGCTGCCCTTCGTCCGGCCGACGGTGCGGGCGATGCTGACGCATTAGGGCGTCTCCTAAGCCCCTTTCCTTCAGGGGAGGGGTTTGGGGTGGGGCGGTGTCTCACCGAGACCAAATTACGTTCTGGAATCCCTCCACCCCAACCCCTCCTCCTAGGAGGAGGGGCTAAAGAGGGCCCTTGCACGATCTTTTTCAAGATATATCTTGTGTGCATCACGACTTGCACAGGATGCATATAACCATGTTTTCTCCCTTCGGCCGTCACGGCCATCATCACCATCATCACGGCCACCAGTTTGGCCCCCGCGGACGCGGCGGCTGGGGCGGGGGCTTTCCCGGCGGCTTCGACATGGCCTTTGCCATGGGCGAGCGTGGGCCTGGTGGGCGCGGCCGGCGGATGTTCGGCGGCGACGAGCTCCGCCTGATCCTGCTCAAGCTGATCGAGGAGGCGCCGCGCCACGGCTATGACCTGATCCGCGAGATCGAGGCGCGCTCCAACGGCGCCTATGCGCCGAGCCCGGGCGTCGTGTACCCCACGCTCACCATGCTCGACGACATGGACCTGATCGCCGAGCACAAGAGCGAGGGCGCCAAGAAGCAGTTCGCGATTACCGAGGCGGGCACCGCGCATCTTGCGGAGAATGCCGTCGAAGTCGCAGCGCTGTTCGAACGTCTGGCGCAACTGGGCGAGCGCCATGCCCGCACCAATGGCGGGCCGGTGCGCCGCGCGATGCACAACCTCAAGACCGTGCTCGCCGCCAGCGTGTTCGACGAGGAAGTGGATGCGGAGCGGCTGCACGCAATCGCCGAAATCCTCGACGAAGCCGCGCGCAAGATCGAGCGGCTGTAGGAAACGATGCCCCGGATCGAGGTGTTACGTCGCCGTCTGGGGCTGGTCCCCGGTTCGGCCAAGGAGACAGGAATGACGATTGCCCCATTCACCAGCCACACCCTGGTGCCGACCGAACATGCCAGCCGCTATCTCCAGCAGTTGTGCAAGCATTGGCAGCACAATCTGCAGGTGGAATTCACGCCTGAAAACGGCACGGTGATCTTCCCGAAGGATGCTCGCGGCGCCGATCATCCGGGCGATGCCGTGGTTACGTTCAACGTTGCCGAAGCTGGGCTGGACGTGCGGATCGATGCCACGTCGGCGGATCAGCTGGAAGGGCTCAAAGGTGCGGTTGCTCGCCATCTCGACCGCTTTGCCTTCCGCGAAGGCGAGCTGCGGTTCGACTGGCAATGACGAAAGGGGCGCCGTTACCGGCGCCCCTTGTCGGTTCAGGCGATGCCGAGCGCGCGGCGTTTGCGGATCGCGGCGCCCAGCGCGCCGAAGCCGACCAGCAGCATCGCCCAGCTCGCCGGTTCGGGCACGGCGTTCGTCGGCACGAAATTGCCGTTGCCGTTATAGGTGCCCAGATGCACCTCGCCGTTCAGGCGCATGTTGAGCGCAACGATGCTGCCTTCGATGGCGCTGCTGTTCGTCAGCGTCGCCTTCGGCGCCAGGATGCTGCCGTGAAAACCCTTCACCGACAGGTTCTGCGCCTGGTTGAAGTTCCAGATCACGCTCTGGTTCAGCGCCTTGTTGTTGATGTTCCCGCCCTGCACCAGATTCGTGCCGAGCACGTTGATGATTGTGGTGGTGCCGCTGGGCATCCGGGTGAACAGGTTGTCGAAATTGGCGTTCTGGTTGGTGAATGCCGCTTCGGTCATCGTGAACACCGCGAAACCGTCTGTGGCGCCCGAATAGTTCAGCGCATTGTTGGTCGAGGTGATCGTGCCGAGCGAGGGCAGGTTCGCCAACTGGGTCGACAGGGCGTTGAGGTTGGTGGTCAGCTCGCTCATGCGAATCACCAGGCCGGCGCCCACGTCGTTCGCGCCGCCTGCGGCGAGGGTGGCATCCTTGCGCGCGCCGTTGATGCCCGAAGCGGCCGATCCGCCATAGGTCACGCTGTTGTTGTTGACGTTGAACGAGGTGGTGAGGTTACCCCCCGCCACCAACACACCCACCGCGCCGTTGGTAGCGTTGAAATCCACATAGCCGACATTACCGCCGATGCGCGCGGTGTTGCCCAGCGTACCGTTCTGGCCATTCGCATATCCCGCCTTCAGGCGGAACGAACCGGTGGCGTTGCCGACGACGCTCAGCACGTCATAGCGGGAGGATGCCGAACCTTGGGTGCTCGAACCGATGCCGAAATTGGTGAAGTTCTGCGATACCAGCTTGTTGACGAAGGTGCGGCCTTCCACTTCCTGGCCATTCGTGGTGAGCGTGTCGAGCACGATCAGGTTCAATTCGCGCATCGCCTGCAGGCCGGCAGCGGCCTTGGCGTTCGCCGTTGTGGCCGCAGCGGTGGCCGTGGTCGCCTTGCCCGTCGAGGAAGTCGGCTTGGCAAGAGCGGCGGGGGCGACCAGCAGAGCGGCAATTGCAGACAAACAGAGGATGCGCATACGTGTTCCCTTACGCAACAGGATCGATCACCAGCCTAGCGAAAGCGCAGGCGCGGATCGTCGCAGGATCATCCGTTCTTCTTCGCAGAGTGGTTGCGGTACAATGCGAGAATATGGTTAATCCCCTGTTGTTAGTCTCAAATCGACACGGCAATCGTGCGGCTGGGGGCAACGACCAAGGGCGGCCCAGCGCCGAAGCGCGGACCGCCCTTCTTCCGTCGGAGCGGAAAGATCAGAAGCTGAAACGGACCGACGCGGTGATCGTGCGACCGGTTAGCGTCTGGGCGTTGACGATGCCGGATGCCGGGATGGCTGCCGAGTTGACCGAGACGAACGCCAATTTGTCGAACACGTTGTAGACGTTCAGGCTGATCTGGAGACCGTTAACCGGGCGCACCTGCACGAACGGGCTGACGATCGTGTACCCTGGCTGCTTCAGCAGGTTGCCGTCCTGGGCAAAGCTGCTGGTGGTGCCCAGCACGTTGGTGCCGATGGTGAAGCGCTTTACCTCGAACTGTGGCGTTGCCTGGAAAATCAGGTCCGGCTGATGGCGCGGCGTGTTGCCGACCAGCGTCTTGTCGGCCTTGTCGGCATCGATAGTAGCTTTGGTGTAGGTAGCACCGAGTCGTAGACCAAACGGTCCCCGCTCGAACAGGCCTTCGACTTCGACGCCCTTGGCGCTGTAGTCGCGATCAATCTGCAGCACGACGGTGTTGCCTGTGGCATTCGCGCCGATTTGCAGGTTCTTGTCCTGAGTCGAGGCCCAGAAGCCGGTCGCGAACAGCGAAATCCCGTCCTTGCGGAACTTCACGCCGGCTTCCGCCTGCTTCACCGGCCCGTACGCCATGGCAGGGTCGGTCAGTGCGCCAGCGGCATTGACGGCCGGCGAGAAGAACAGCCGTTCCGCACTTGCTCGCGCACCGCGGCTGTAGCGGGCAAACACCGACACGGGTTCGGCAACGCGATAGTTCACGCCGATCGAGTAGGAAGCGTATTTATAGCTATAGTCAGCTAGGCCGGGACGTGACAGCGGCAGCACGGCCACCGAGCGTTCGGCGGGTGCGATCGTGCCGTCGCGGTTCATGTCGACCGGTGCCGTCCCTACGCGCCCGCCACCAAGATCTGCTCCGTACAGCGCGCCGCTAACCTTGCCGAAATCATAGCGGAGGCTCGCACCCAGCGAAAGGGCGCCGATCTGGTAGTTGACCGAGCCATAGGGAGCAAACACGCGATAATCGAGGTCGTAGCGTCGGCGATATCCAGCGCCGCCCGCGATGCCATAGTTCAGTACGCCACCCTGCGTAACTGAAGTGCCAGTTGCGGTGACCACATCGACAAACGCTGAATTGCCGTTCGACGCGACATCGAACACGTTGGTCATCAGGTTCAGGTTCTGCCAGAGCGCCTGGGAGGATGCGTAAAAGCCTGCCGTCGTGGTAAGCTTGCCATCGCCGACGTTCCAAACCCGGCTGCCGCGGAAATCGTTGGTGAAGTTGTCGAGCTTTTCCAGGTCGGAGTGGATCGCCAGACCGTACATCATCAGACCATTGCCGTTCAACGTCGCTGG
Source organism: Sphingomonas sp. ATCC 31555 (assembly GCF_000282895.1). Taxonomy (GTDB): domain Bacteria; phylum Pseudomonadota; class Alphaproteobacteria; order Sphingomonadales; family Sphingomonadaceae; genus Sphingomonas. The sequence goes on along the minus strand of NZ_ALBQ01000062.1, from coordinate 25,690 downwards.
ATTGGTGATCGTCTGCCCCGCCTTGGGACCGGTAGCGTAGCTCAGCGTCGCGCCAGGGCCGCCGAACGTCGGCGCAAAGGCCGCGGCAGGCAGCAACGCCATCGAACTACTTTCGTTATAGCTGCCGGAAATCGCGGCGTAGCGCATGCGGTTGCTGAACGTCCACCCGGCGATGTCGAACTGGGCTTCCAGTCCGAGCGACGCCACCTTGCTGCGATTGCCCTCACGCAGGTTCAGGTTGGTGATGTTGTTGTTGCCGTCTAGCGCCAGCATCGAGGACTTGTAACGCGATTCAAGGGTGTCCTTGCGCGGATCGAAGCCGGCAATCGTGCTATATGACGGATCGGTATTGGTGCCGCGCACCGCGACCGGCAGCATCGCGTAGTTGGGTTCGCGATCGTCAAGGTACTTGCCGTAGACGCGGACATAGCCGTTCTCAAACGTCTTGGTGACATTGAGCTTGATCTGGCCACCCTTGAACGAATCGAAGGCGGTCGCACGCGGACCTTCGCCCTGGCGATAGAAGCCACCGACGTTGAAACGTACCGTCTTGCTGAGGTGGCCGCCATAGTTGAAGTCGACGCGACCGAGTTCATGATCCACGCCCGAGGACAACTGGATCGTGCCGCCTTCCTCCTCGCCGGTCTTCGAGATGAAATTGACGAGACCACCGGGCGAGTTGGACGCGAACGTGGATGCCGAACCGCCACGGATCGCCTGTACCTGCGACAGGCTGAGATCGGTGCGCAGGAACGCCGTGGTGGCGGCAAAGTGAATGTCGCCGAATTCCAGGACCGGCAGACCGTCTTCCTGGATCTGCAGGAACTTCGAGCCGTCCGCCGCCATCGGCAGGCCGCGTATGGTGATCGCGGTCAGTCCGTCGGTGCCGGCGGTTTCGGCACGGATGCCGGGCATGTTGCCCAGCACTTCGGCAATCGAGCGGGTGCCGATCTTCTGGATCTGCTCCTCATCGATCGAGCTAGCCGAAATGGCGGAGTCGAGCAGGTCGCGGCCCTTGGCAACGCCGGTCGTGAACGACTGTTTGGCTGGCTCGGGCGCGGCTGGCTCCGCGGCGTGTGCGGTCGTCGCAGTGGCGCTGGCGGCATGTTCTTGCGCCTGCGCCGCTGTGGTGAAAAGCGCGCATGATGTCACGAGCGCCAGACGTAAGTTATTCATGGAGGACCCCTTTTCTGGATTGTGTCTGGGGGGTCTCTGGGTGTTGGCAAGTTAAGGGGAGGAGAACGTTCCCATAGGGAGTTTTACAGTGCTGATGGGCAATGCAAACTGGTGCCAGGGCTTGGCAACGCTTTGCTTCCGTATTTTACCTAAGGTCTTGCAAGCAATTCAGAATAACTGTCCAGCACAGAACGGTTGACCTTATCCCAAACCAGTGCTTGCGCCTTGGCGTGGCCGGCCGCTCCTTGCGCCGCGGCGAGCGCCGGATCGCGGATCAACCGCTCGATCGCATCGGCATAGGTGGGCACGTCGCGTGGGGGAACGAGGAAGCCGTTCGCGCCATCCTCGATCAGATCCACCGCCCCCGTGGCGCGTGCGGCTACCACAGGCACGCCGCATGCCATGGCTTCGGACGTGACGTTGCCGAAGGTTTCGGTGACGGAGGGATTGAACAGCACGTCCATCGAAGCGACCGCGCGGGCGAGATCGTCGCCGCGCTGGAAGCCGGTGAAAATCGCGCCGGGCACCCGATCGGCAAAGGTCTGCCGGGCCGGGCCTTCGCCGATCACCAGCACGCGGTGCGCGATGCCCCGCGCGCTAAGCTCGTTGCAAACCGCGCCAAAGATATCGAGACCCTTTTCGAGCACCAGCCGGCCGAGAAAGCCGACCGCGAATTCCTCGTCCCGCAACCCCAACGAGCGCCGCCATTCCAGGCTGCGCCGCCCCGGATGGAAGCGATCATGGTCCACTCCGCGTGACCAGATGCCGACCGGCGTCTTCACGCCCCAGCTCCGGATCAGCTCCGCAGTGGAGTCGCCGGGTGTGACCACCTTGTCGACCCGGTTGTAGAAGCGCGTTAGCAGCTTGATGATCACCGGCGCGACGAAGCCGAGATGGTAGTAAGCTGGATAGGTCTCGAACCGGGTGTGCAGCGAGGCGAGGGTGGCGATGCCACGCGCCCGCGCCCATTTCACCGCGCCGTGACACAGGAATTCGGGGGCCGACACATGCACGATGTTGGGCGCGAAGGCGGCGAGATCCGCTCGGATGCTCTTAGGCAGTCCGGTCGCGAACTTGTATTCGGCTCGACCGCCGGGCACCGGCCAGGCGGGCACGCTGACGAGATCGCCGGTAGGAGCAAAGGCGGGGGTGTCCGTGGTCGGGGAATAGACGCGCACGTTTACGCCCTGATCCAGCAGATAGCCGACGAGCTTGTTAAGCGCCTGGTTCGCGCCGTCGCGAACATAATTGTAGTTGCCGCTGAAGAGCGCGACACGAAGATCCGAGGGCTGCATTTGCGCGCGGCATAGTCTGGCGCGCCGGGGCCGGCAAGCGAATGGATTGTCCCACCCCAGGAACAGAAGATCTGCCCGGCGGTTCTCGCGACAATGAGCAAGCATTTCTCCAAGGGAACGGCAATCCGCTGGAATTGGGGCGGCAATGTCGCACATGGCAAGATTGCCGAACGCTTCGACCGGCGCGTACAGCGCACGATCAAGGGTGAAAAGATCGTTCGCAACGGCAGCGCCGACAATCCCGCCTATCTGATCGAGCAGGAAGATGGCGGGCGCGTGCTGAAGCTCGAATCGGAGCTGGAGCGGGACTGACGCTGTTCCCTTTTCGTTTCGGTTCGGCTAGAGCGTGGGGATGGCGAAACCTCAGAAACGCTATGTCTGCCAGGCCTGCGGCTCGGCAACGTCGAAATGGGCCGGGCAATGCGCGGACTGTGCCGAATGGAATACGCTGGTGGAGGAAGTGGCGGCCGCGGCTACACCCTTCCAGGCCAAGCATAATTTGCAATCCGGCGGCCGCGCGATCCAGCTGTCTGGCCTGAACACCGACATCGCCTTGCCCGATCGGATGGCGAGCGGCATCGCCGAACTCGATCGCGCGCTGGGTGGCGGCTTCGTCGAGGGATCGGCGACGCTGATCGGTGGCGATCCCGGCATCGGCAAGTCCACCCTGCTGCTGCAGGCGGCGGCCAGGATCGCGGAGCGCGGGTTGTCCGTTGCCTATGTCTCCGGCGAGGAAGCTGCCGACCAGGTGCGGCTTCGCGCGCGGCGGCTTGGGCTGGGCCATGCGCCGGTGCAGCTCGCCGCCGCCACCTCGGTTCGGGATATTCTCACGACCGTGGGGCAGGGTACGCCACCGGCCCTGTTGATCATCGACTCGATTCAGACGATGCATTCGGATCTGATCGAAGGCGCGCCGGGCACGGTGAGCCAAGTGCGCGCGAGCGCGCAGGAGTTGATCCGCTTCGCCAAGGAACGCGGCACCGCGTTGGTGCTGGTGGGGCATGTCACCAAGGACGGGGCGATCGCCGGCCCGCGCGTGCTGGAGCATATGGTCGATACGGTACTCGCCTTCGAAGGCGAGCGAAGCCATTTGTATCGCATCCTGCGCGCGGTGAAAAATCGCTTCGGTGGCACCGACGAGATCGGCGTGTTCGCGATGCAGGCGGAAGGACTGACCGAGGTCGGGAATCCCTCGTCGCTGTTCCTGACGCAGCGTGACGAGAACGTCACCGGCACGGTGGTGTTCCCGGCGCTCGAAGGCACGCGGCCGGTGCTGGTGGAGGTGCAGGCGTTGACGGTACGGTTAGCGTCCGGCGCCACGCCGCGGCGTGCTGTGGTCGGGTGGGATTCGCCGCGGCTATCCATGGTGCTGGCGGTGCTGGAGGCGCGGTGCGGGCTCAGCTTCTCCGCCTGCGAAGTCTATCTGAACATCGCCGGCGGCTATCGCGTGCAGGATCCCGCCGCAGATCTGGCGGTGGCGGCGGCGCTGGTCTCGGCGCTTTCGGAGCGCCCCGTTCCCGCCGATGCGGTTGCGTTCGGCGAAATCGCCCTGTCCGGTGAGATCCGGCCCGTGGCACATGCCCCGCTGCGCATGCGCGAGGCGGCCAAGCTGGGGTTTACCCGTGCGCTGACCCCGGCGGCGCAGGCAGGCGAGGGCAGTGCGCTGACGCTGAGCAGCTTTCGCAATCTGGGTAGCTTCGTCGAATACCTGTTGGGGAAGAGCGCCTAGGCTGATCGATCGTGCCGATCGAACCGGTTCGTTTCGAGACAGAAGAGACGAACCGAGGGCATCCGGCAAAATTCGTACTGGTGAATTTGGCAGTAAGGAACTATTTTGCCAAAACTAGGTTTTCCCCTGATTATAACATAAACTTAACTCGCATAGTTAACAGGGTCATGCGATTTCGGGTCGCTTAGGGGGCGAACGACAGGTGCGTATCGGCAGGCGGTTTTTGCGGGGGGACAGGAGGCACGCTGGCAAGCGGCGCCTGCTGATGACAGCCGCGATCGTGGTGCCGCTGCTCTCCACCACTTCCGCCGGAATTGCTATCGCGCCAGTTTCTGACACGATCGATGCGCTTGCGGTGCTCGCCGCCCGCTCGCCGGGCCTGCGGGCGGAAGGCGCGCGCAGCACCAAAGCATTGCGCATGCTGCCGCTCGCCGACGCCGACATGTTGACTGGCACTGAAGCGTTCAACAATCTTCCTCCTGCGGCAGAGCCGCCGATGGCGCCGCTGCCGGCCGCCGTGGCGCTGCCGGCGGACGTTGGGCCCGCCGGTGAGGCGATGTTGCCGCCGGCTGCGTTTGCCCAGGTTCCCTATGTAGTAGCGCCGAGCGCCGTCGGCGCTGCGCCGGGCGGATCCGGCGGCAGCGGGGGCGGGGCCATCCCGACGACCGTTTTTCCGGGTCAGGGCGGCGGCGGTGGTGGCGGTGGTGGCGGCATCATCGTCGTGCCAGCGCCCGCACCCACCCCGGTTCCGCCGATCACGCCGGTGCCCGAACCCGGCATGTGGCTCTTGCTGCTTACCGCTTTTCCGCTGGTGGGTGCAGCGCTCCGCCGGCGCACGCGGAGCAGCGTGGCCGCTTGAAAAGCCGGCGTTCGATCGGCTTCTGGATCTCGCTGGCGGCGCTGGGCGTGGCGATCCTGGTGCCGGCGGGCCTTGCGCTGCTGCGCCGTCCGCCTGCCGTCGCGGTCGCAATGCCGCTGTTTCCGCCCAAAAGTGAACGCATAAGGCTGCCGGGGGACGAGGCGCGGCGACTGACGCGCGCCGATGGCAGCGTACAGCCGGTGAAGACCCTGCTGCGGCTCGACTCCCCGATGCGCTATGGCAGCTTCGTGTGGAACGATCGCGGCGTGCCGGCGGGCGAGTTATGGCTGCGGATCGATCTTTCGAAGCAGATCCTATCCGTCTTCCGTGCTGGCGAGGAAATCGGCACCAGCGTGATCCTGTACGGCCAGGACGACAAGCCAACGCCGACCGGGGATTTTCCGGTGCTGTGGATGGGCCGCAATCACCGCTCCAGCCTCTACGATGCCGAGATGCCCTATACGCTGCGGCTGACCGGCGACGGCGTGGCGATCCATGGCAGCGACGTGCGCGAAGGGCTCGCCACGCATGGCTGTATCGGCGTGCCGCTGGATTTTGCGGCGCGGCTGTTCGCCGTGGTCAGGCGTGGGACGGTGGTGACGATCGTGCAGTGAGCGCGCCGCCGTTCAGGGCGCCTTGGTGCCGCCCCGCACGTCATTTTGGGCGAAAAGGGCGAAGACCGATCGGCCGGTGCGGGTGCGGCTGACGTCGATCACGCACATATGGCCATAGCGTTGGTGCGCGCCGCAACCGATTCCGGCATAGCGCAGTTCCTGGTTGAACAGCAGCAGCCGATGGCTGCGGTCGGGCACCCCATCGTCCACCACCAGCTGGCGAACCACCTGCTCGGCATCGGTATAGCCGTAGGAAATGCCTTCGCCGACAAGGTCGCCGCCGCCGCGCCGGCGCACGCGATCGGCCGGCGTCGCGCCGTCGGGAGAAACGTGGCCGCGTGCGCCGCGGGGCCCTTGATCGGCGACATGGTCCTGCGCGGCAAGATCGAGCAGCGCGCCGCGGTCCAGCGGCGGCAGCGGGCGCTGCCGTTCCAGAAATGCGATGGCGTCGTCGATCGCCTGCAGTCCTTCGCGCGTCATCGTCCCCTTCGGATGATCCGGGGCATACAGCGCATTTCCGATGAAGTGGTTACGCAGCGTGCGCAGCCGATCGGCGTACCCCGCCGGGTCCTGGCGCACCTCGTTGATCCGTTCGAGCACCTGGTCCTCGAGCGGTGGCGTATCGCTCGCCGCCGTGAGCAGCAATGCGCCGCCCGCAAGGACGATGCAGAAGAGGCATCGGATGCCAGTCACGCCATACTCCACCGAACCCCGGAGGTTACAGGCCGGGGCTGCTGGTAATGGTGTGATCAAAACTAGCGAAAATGCCGTTGATGGAAGCGGTTATCGGAAAGGGTTAACGCGCCCAGCCTGCCGCTTGATGATTTCGTGGCCGAAGCTAGGCTACGGCCAGATCCTGAAATTCGGAGAAGACCTTGCGCCGTTCCCCCTTGCTCGCCGCCTCTCTCGCCGCGCTCCTGCTCGCACCCCAGGCTCCGGCGCAAGACAAGGCGGCCGATGCGGCAGCCGCCGACAAATCCGATGCGAAGGGCGACAAGAGCGAACTGCCGCCGCTTCCAGACGACAAGACCATCACCCAGACCGCAGTGATCGGCGGCAAGTCGATCCGGTATCAGGCTACGGTGGGCAAGCTGCCGGTCTATGACGCCAAGGGCAAGAAGATCGGGGAGGTGGTGTACACCGCCTATATCGTCCCGGGCGGAGCGCCGAACCGGCCGGTGACCTTCGCCTTCAACGGCGGCCCGGGTGCCTCTTCGGTCTATCTCAACCTGGGCGCGGTGGGGCCGAAGCGGGTGCAGTTCGGGGACAAGGGCGATGCGCCCTCCGATGCGCCGCTGCTGGTCGACAATCCGGCAAGCTGGCTGGACATGACCGACCTCGTCTTCATCGATCCGATCGGCACCGGCTTCAGCCGCAGCCTGGTCGACGAAGCAGCGACCAAGAAGGCATTCTACGCGACCGAGCCCGACATCAAGTATCTCTCGCGCATTGTGTACGACTGGCTGGTCAAGAACGAGCGACTGCGCGCGCCCAAGTTCGTGATGGGCGAAAGCTATGGCGGCTATCGCGCGCCGCGGATCGCCTATGAACTCCAGACGCAGCTCGGCATCGGCGTAAACGGCATCGTGATGGTGTCGCCCTATCTCGATCCCGCTGCCACGGCCGGCTCGGATGCGCTGTCCCCGTTGCCCTGGATGATCAACCTGCCATCGATGGCGGCCGGCCATCTGGAGCGGCAAGGCCGGCTGACGCCGCAGGCAATGGCGGCGGTGGAGGCCTATACGCGCGGCGCCTTCGCCACCGATCTGCTCGCCGGCCGATCGGATCCGCAAGCGACCGCCCGGCTGGGGCAGAAAGTGGCGGAACTGACTGGCTTGGATCCAAAGCTGACTACGCGGCTGGACGGGCGAGTCGATGAAGGCACCTATCTGCGCGAGGTGCATCGCGACGACCAGAAGATCGGCAGCGTCTATGACTCGAACGTCGACGCTTTCGATCCCTTCCCCAATTCGGCGCAGCGCAAATCAGGCGACCCCATCCTGGAGGGTATCATCGCGCCGACCACCAGCGCGATGGTGGACTTCATCACGCGGAAGGTGGGCTGGAAAACGAACGCGCGATACAATGCGCTGTCCTATTCGGTGAACGAGGCGTGGGATCGCGGCACTCCGGACGACGCTCCGGTCAGCGATTTGCGCAAGGCGGTGGCCAACGATCCGAAGATGGGCGTGCTGATCGTACACGGCTATAACGACCTGTCCTGCCCGTATTTCGGTTCGCGGCTGATCATTGATCAGCTGCCGCGCTTCGGCAGCGACACGCGAGTGAAGCTGGGCGTTTACCCCGGCGGTCACATGTTCTATTCGCGTGGTCCCAGCGCCGATGCGTTCAAGGCGGATGCCCGGGCACTGTACGTGCGATGACAGCACTCTCTTGAGCCCCTTCTCGTGGAACTAGGGGGCTCAAGAAGAGACTCCCCTTCACCTTGCCATCCATCCTGCTAAAGCGCGCCGCATGACCGGGCTCGACATCGTCACCTTGCTGATCATTGCCGGCGCAGCCGTGCTCGGCTTTCTCCGCGGTTTCACCACCGAAGTGCTGGCGTTCCTCGCCTGGATCCTTGTGGTGGTGGCGGTGAAGTTCTTCCATGCCGGGCTGTCCGCGCTGCTCGCTCCGGTGATCGGCACCGAGGGCGGGGCGGCGGTGATGGCGTTTGTGGCCCTCGCCGGATCAAGCTATTTCGGCGGGCGGCTGATCGCCAACACGCTCGGCGGGCAGATGCGCAATTCGGTACTGGGGCCGATCGATCGCGCGCTGGGCGTCGGTTTCGGCGTCGCAAAGGGGCTGATCCTCGTCAGCATGGGCTTTCTAGTGCTCATGCTCGTGCTCGACACGTTCGAAGGCGGGCGGACGCGCCGGCCGAAATGGATTACCACGTCCGTCACCTATCCGCTGCTCGATACGACCAGTGCGGCAATCGGTGATTTCGTGGACCGGCGTCGCAAGGGTGAGCCGGTGTTCGGGGCAGACACGGCAAACGGGGACCAGGATCGGCCGCAGCGGCGCAGGCGCGATTGACCTTCCTCATGCAGGGAAGGGTCTTCGCCCGCTCGCCGCACCAATAGGAGGTAATTCGCGCTCGCAACTGCAGCGCCGCTATCCTAGATCGGGCCTATGAACGCGCCGCTCTACAATCTGGAAATCCTGCGGCTCGCCGCAGACATCCCGCATCATGAACGGCTGGAGCACTCCGGCGGCACCTCGGAGAAGCGCTCGCCGGTATGCGGCAGCCGGGTGACGGTTGACATCGATGTCGATGATGAAGGTCGCGTGGTGCAACTGGGCATGCTGGTGCGGGCCTGTGCGCTGGGGCAGGCTTCTGCGGCGCTGCTCGGTCGAGCGATACTCGGCCGCACCCCAACGGAGATCGCCGCGGCGCGCGACGCGCTGACGGCGTGGCTGGCGGGCGAGCGCGATACGCCGCCGGACTGGCCGGGAATCGACCTCTTCACGCCAGCGCTGCCGCATCGCGGGCGGCATGCCTCGATCCGGCTCGCCTTCGAGGCGGCTGCGGATGCTGCCGCGCAGGCAGCGGAGGCGCGCGTCTGATGGCACATGGGGGGGGAGGATCGCTGCTCGCAGATGCGGTACCGATGCTTGGCTTCGCGCTAGCGTTCGTGCTGTTGTTCCGGCGGCTGGGCCTGGGTGCGACCTTGGGCTTCCTCGTCGCCGGTGCGCTGGTCGGCCCGCATGTGTTGCGGCTGGTGGGCGATGCCGAGGGCAAGATGGGCATCGCCGAACTGGGCATCGCGCTGCTGCTGTTCCTCGTCGGGCTGGAACTTAGCCCGTCGCGCCTGTGGCGAATGCGCCGCGACATTTTCGGGTTGGGCCTATTGCAGGTTGCGCTGTGCGGCGTAGCCATCGCCGGCGTCGTCTGGGCGGTAACCGGATCGACCCTTGCTGCGGCCCTGGCGCTGGGGCTGCCCATGGGCCTTTCCTCCACCGCGCAGGTGCTACCGCTGCTCCAGTCCGCCGGTCGCCTCCGCACTCCGTTCGGCGAGCGCGCCTTCGCCATCCTGTTGTTCCAGGATCTGTCGATCGTGCCGCTGATCACCATCGTCGCGGCGATGTCGCGCAATCCGGCGGATCAGGGTGGCCCGCCGGGATGGCTGCTGGGGCTGTACACCATTGGTGCGATCGTCGGACTGGTGCTGGCAGGGCGGTTCCTGCTGCGCCCGCTGTTCCGGCTTATCGGCAATCTCGACGAGCGCGAGATGTTCGTCTTTGCCGGCCTGCTCACCGTCATTGCCAGCGCGGCGGTGATGGAAGCGCTGGGCCTTTCTGCCGCGCTCGGCGCGTTCATCGCCGGCGTGATGCTCGCGGATTCGCCCTTCCGCCACGAGCTGGAGGCGGATGTCGAACCGTTCCGCGCCATCCTTCTCGGCCTGTTCTTCGTGGCCGTCGGCATGACGCTCGACCTGCACGCGATTGCCGAGCGGCCCTTCTTCGTTGCCGGCATGGCGCTAGCGCTGATCGCTACCAAGACGGTGCTGATCATGGGGCTGGCACTGCTGTTCGGGATGAAGCCACGCGGCGCCTTCGCGCTGGGGGTGCTGTTGTCCCAGGGCGGTGAGTTCGGCTTCGTGCTGTTCGCCCAGGCGCAGAAGGCGCTGCTCATCGAGCCCCAGGCAGCGAGCGTGTTCAGCGCCATCGTTACGGTATCGATGGCGACCACGCCGTTCCTGATGATGGCGACGAAGCGGCTGCGCGCAGAACCGCCCAAGCCCGGCGCGCTACCCGACGGGCCACAGCAGGAAGGCGCCAACGCCGTCGTGGTCGGTTATGGCCGGTTTGGCCAGACGGTGGCGCAGATCCTGATCGCGCAGGACATCCCGGTGACGATCATTGATCGCGACGTCGAAATGATCGAGACCGCCGGCAGCTTCGGCATGAAGGTCTATTATGGCGACGGTACTCGCATCGATCTGCTGCGCCAGGCCGGTGCTGCGGATGCCGAGCTGATCCTTTTCTGCCAAGATGGCGACGCGATGGACACGGCCATCGTCGAAGGGGTGCACGCCGCCTTCCCCAAGGCAAGCATCTTCGTGCGCGCCTATGATCGTCGCAGCATCATGAAGCTGAAAGGCGCGCCGGTGGCGGGCGTCGTCCGCGAGGTGATGGAAAGCGCTGTTGTGATGGCGCGTCGTGCAATGGATGCGGTGGGTGTCGACGGGGCCGAGATCGACAAGACCGAAGCGGAATATCGCCGCCGCGATATCGAGCGACTGAAGCGGCAGAAGGAAACCGGCGACCTGTATGCCGGTCGCGACGGCATGTTCAGCCAGGCTGCGGCCGCTGCCGCAGCGGCGCAGGACCGCGGCGATGGCTGAGTGGAGCAGAGGCATGAACTGGATAGCAGTACTGGCGGCCTTGTCGGGGGCGATGGCGGTCGCGGCCGGCGCCTTTGGTGCGCACGGCGCGCAGGGCGTGGCGGTCGAGTGGCTCAAGACCGGCGGCCAATATCAGCTGGTGCACGCCGTGGCGGCCCTGGTGGCACTGCAAGTCGCCGCGCGGGGGCCTGCTGCATTGTTCGTGGGCGGCGCGTTCGTATTCGCGGGCACACTATACCTGATGGCACTGGGCCTGCCGCGCTGGCTCGGTGCGGTGACGCCGATCGGCGGGGCGGCAATGATTGCCGGATGGTTGTGGCTGGCCTGGGTGCTTGCGACGAAGGCGGGCCGATGAGCGAAGCGCAAGGGGAGTGGAGTTCGGCACAGGTCCGCACCTGGCTCGAACGCCGGATCAAGGCCGCGCGCGCGGACCAGGACGCTGCGGACCGCTACGGCCGCGACCGCGAGGACGACTATGACAAGGCGGCGGCCGAGGAGTGGGTGTGCGAGCAGTTCCGGCACAGCGATGCGGTGGACGACCAGGCCAAGCTTGCCGACGCGCTGAAGGCATTGCTGGCCAAGGATGATTTCTACCGCGCTGGCGTACGTAGCGAGCAGCGCTTCGAGCGCGAGGTGAAGGCGTATCTTCGCAAGCTCGCCAAGATGACCAAGACGAATACGGGTTTCGGGAAGACGCTGCGGTATCAGTGATCTTTTGCCCTTTCAGCCCCTCCCCTGAAGGAGAGGGGCTTACGAGAAGCCGCTATTTTCCCTTCCGCCGGCAGCGATCTGAGCAGTAGAGCACATTCTCCCAATCCCGCTCCCATTTCTTTCGCCAGGCAAAGGGGCGCTGGCAGACGGGACAGGTTTTGGTCGGCAGGTCCCGCTTGGCGACGCCGCCCGGCATAAGCGTTACTCCCCCGCGAGGATCTTGGCTATGCCGGCGGCGACGTTGGGGTGGTAGCTCGCCCTCGAAGCCGCATAGAAGCGGGCGGCGATCGGCTTCCCCCAATCGCCCTGCGCCATCAGATCGCGATAGATCGGGTAGATCAGCAGGCCGCGGCCGACACTGCCGACCAGCTTTCCGATCGACGGAACCGCCGGATCATAGCGATTGGCGATCGCCAACTCGCCCCAGGCGGAGCGGACATAGGCGTTGTTCGATGCTGAGAGGCCCAGCTTTTCGTCCAGTTCCTTCAGCCGCGCCGGCGTCTGCTTGCGATCGAGACCATTCAGGAAGCGCAGCCATTGCTGGGTCGACCAGCCCTTGGGGTTAACCGCCGAAACTGGTCCGCCCGCATTTACCGCCGCCAGCTGCGCGTCGATCGCTTTCAGCGTGGCGGATTCGACATGCACCGCATTGTTCGGGAGACCTGCGGCATAGGCCCATTTGTCGAGCTGGAGATTCGCCTCGAGCCCGGCGTCACCCTTCACAAGATTGGCGCGCAGGTCCGCCAGGAAGCCGGCGGTGGTCTGCGGCTGGAAGGCGTGGCGGTCGAAATAGCCGCGCAGATAGACGTCCCAACGCGCGCGCCCCACGGTGCGCTCGATCGTGCGCAGGAAGGTCGAGCCCTTGAAGTAATCGAGCTGCCCGAAGGTCGCGCCCGGATCGCCGTGCAGCCGCGTCGTCGGCGCCTCCATGCCGCCGGCATCGGCGATGTCACGTTGCAGCCCGTCCCATTCGAGATCGGCGTCGGTCGCGGCGCGTTCCTTGCCGTAGACCGCCTCCATGATGCGGTTCTCGAAATAGGTGGTGAACCCCTCGTTGAGCCAGCTGTCCGACCAGGTCGCGTTGGTCACGAGATTGCCCGACCAGCTATGCGCCAGCTCGTGCGCCACCACGTCGACGTTCGACTTGTCGCCGGTGATGATGGTGGGCGTCAGGAAGGTGAGAGTGGGGTTCTCCATGCCGCCATAGGGGAAGCTCGGCGGCAGGACGAGCATGTCGTAGCGGCCCCAGCGATAGGGTCCGTAGAGCGCCTGCGCCGCGTCGATCATCTTCTCGACATCGGCGACTTCCTTCGCGGCGGCGGCGAGCATGCTCGGCTCGGTCCACACGCCGGCGCGCGGGCCGACGGGCTGGAAGGCCAGGTCGCCCACCGCCAAGGCGATGAGGTACGGCGGCACCGGCTTGTCCATCCGGAAGCGGAAGCGGTGCCAGCCCTTGCCCGCCGGCACGCCCTTCGCGCCGTCGATCCGCGTGCCGCTCGCCACCGCGACGAGATCGGCGGGCACGGTGAGCGTGGCGGACCAGGTCTGGCGGATGCCGGGACTGTCCTGGGTGGGGATCCAGCTGCGGTTGTTGATCGGCTGGCCCTGGCTGAACAGGTACGGCTTCTTCTTGCCGGCGGTCAGCGCAGGCGCGAGCCATTGCAGCGCCGAGGCGCCGGGCGCGGTGGCATAGTGGAGCACGATCTTGCGCGCGCCGTTCAGCTGTACCGTCAGCGGCGCGCCGAGATCGGGCTTGGGCGCACCGACCGTGAAGGGCAGCGGCTTGCCCGCCGCATCGGTCACCTTGGCGATCACGAGCCCGTCGTCGTCGAGCACGATCTCGCTCGCGCCGGGCGCGGCGAGGATGTCGAGTGTGGCGGTGCCGCTGAGCGTCTTGCTCGCAAAATCCGCCTTCAGGTCGAGCGCGACATGGGTGACGCGGGCGACTTCCGGCCGCGCATAGGTCCATACGTCCTTCGCCTCGGGCGTCGTCAGGATCGGCGCGGGGGCGGTCTGCTGGGCGAGGACGGGGGAGACGAGCATGGTCGAAGCGGCGAGGGCCAGGGCTAGGATACGCATGGCACGGAGCTAGGCCTTGCTGCAGTTGGGGGCAAGACACTTGCCCTGGATCAAGCAGTTGCCGCCCTGTCGCGCGGACCCACCCGCACGCCCGTACGTTAGGGGCAGTCTGGTAACAAAGGGGTGCGCATGGAGTTTCTGGTGGCGGATCGGCCGGCGGCTGGGGTCGACGAGGGACCGCGAATATCGGCGCTGCGCACGCTGCTCGGCTTCCTTAAAGGTCGTGACTATCACTTCATTACGCCGACGCCGGCGACCCATGCCCGTGTACTGGCGCGCCCGGACCGCCGGCAAGCCGGGGACCTGCGCGACATCTTCGGGTGGAGCCTGCCGTTCGCCGAAGATCTGCTCGATGCGTCGCTCCGCACGGCGCTGGAGGCGGCGGGGCTGATTGAGCGGACCGGGTACGGGCTGCACAGCAAGGTACGCGTGTCGACGCTGGGCTCCTACCTGCTCGCGCATTCCGCCTATCCGACGGACGACAAGGATGCGGTGTTCTTCGGTCCGGACAGCTACCGCTTCGCGCGCTTCATCGCCGATGAGCTTCGCCGATGCCCAGGGCGGCAGGGCGCGACGCTGGTGGATATTGGAACCGGCGCGGGAGCGGGGGCCATAGCCGCTGCGCATTGCTGCCCGAAGGTCGAGATCGTGATGACGGACATCAATCCGGCAGCGCTGCGTCTCGCCCAAGTGAATGCGGAAGCCGCCGGTGTCCTGGCGCGGTTCCTCGAGGGCGACGATCTTTCCGGCATCCAGGGCGCGCTCGACCTGGTTTTGGCCAATCCGCCCTACATCATCGATCCTGCTGGCCGCGCCTACCGAGACGGCGGCGAACTGCATGGCGCGGGCGTTGCGATGGCGATGGCCAGCGAGGCGGTGCCGCGGCTCGCGCAGGGCGGGCGGTTCCTGCTCTATACCGGCAGCGCGATCGTGCGTGGGGAGGATGCTCTGCACGCGCGGCTGATGCAACTCGCGGCGATGGAGGGCTGCCGACTGCGCTACGAGGAGATCGACCCCGATGTGTTTGGCGAGGAACTTGAAACGGCGGCCTATGCGGATGTCGAGCGAATTGCGCTAGTGACGGCCGCAATCGAGCGGACCAACCTCTAAACTCCTCCCCGCTACGGGGAGGGGGACCGCGCGGCGCAGCCGCGTGGTGGAGGGGCCGCGCCGCAAGGCGCGGATAACGCCACCGCGGTCGGAACTCCGCCGCTCGCGCGGCGACCCCTCCACTAAGCCGCTTCGCGTCTTCGTCCCCCTTCCCATGCCGGGGAGGAACTCAGGCGTGCAACCCGTCCAAAAACGCCGCGACCTTCTCAAGGTCCACCGTCTTGTCCAGATACGTCTGCCCGATCCCGCGCGCGAGCAGGAAGGGCAGGGTGCTGCCCTCCATTTTCTTGTCATGTAGCATATGGGCGACCAGCGTCTTGCCGTCCGCCGTCACGCCCGCGGCGGCCAGCCCGTCCGGCAGCCCGACGCTGCGCAGATGCGCCGCCACTCGCACTGCGTCCTCGGCCGGGCACAGCCCCTGCTTGGCCGAGAAAGCGAAGGCCAGTGCCATCCCAGCCGCCACTGCTTCGCCGTGGAGCAGCTTGTCCGAAAAGCCCGTCTCCGCCTCCAGCGCATGGCCGAAGGTGTGCCCTAGGTTGAGCAGTGCCCGGGTGCCGGTGGTCTCGCGTTCGTCGGCGGCAACGATGCGGGCCTTGGCGGCGACCGAATGGGCGATTGCGCGCGCCCGTGCATCGGGATCGCCTGTGAACAGCGCAGCGGCATTGTCCTCGCACCACGCAAAGAACCCGGCGTCGTCGATCAGCCCGTATTTGGCGACCTCGGCATAGCCCGCCCGCAGTTCGCGTTGGGGCAGACTATCGAGCACCTGCGGATCGATAAGGACTACAGAAGGCTGGTGGAACGCGCCGATCAGGTTCTTGCCCGCCTTGGAATTGATTGCCGTTTTGCCGCCCACCGAACTGTCCACCTGCGCCAGCAGAGTGGTGGGAATCTGGACGAAGTTGCAACCGCGCTTGAGGATGCTCGTCGCGAAGCCAACCAGGTCTCCGATCACGCCGCCACCCAGCGCGATCACATGGTCGCTGCGCACTACGCCCTGCTCCAGCAGCCAGTCGGTTAGCGATTCGAGTTGCGCCCAACTCTTGGTGCTCTCGCCCGCCGGCAGCACCCGCACCGGCGCGGCGACGCCATGGGCGGCGAGGCTGGCGACCAGCGTCTCGCAATGTATCGCGAGGTTCGTATCGGTGACGATCGGCATCGGCCGCCCGCGCGAAAGGGGCGCGAGGATCTCGCCGGCACGCGCCAGCAAGCCGGGTTCGATGCGCACGTCATAGCTGCGTGCGCCGAGCGCGACGGGGATGGTGGTCACTTGGGCAGGGCCTTCAGGATCGCTTCGACGGTGGTTTCGTGCGGTGCGGCTACGCTGGGCACGCGGATCTGCGCAAGCGCGTAATAGGGATTGCGCACCCGAGCGAGCTCGGTGAGCGTCGCCAACGGGTCTTTGCCGCGCAGCAGAGGCCGGGTGTCGCGCCTGCGCACCCGGTCCGCCAGCACCGCGGGCTCCGCATCGAGCCAGATCGAAATCGCCTGGTCGAGGATCAGCGCGCGGGTCTCGTCGTTGATGAACGCGCCGCCGCCCGTTGCGATCACCTTTGGGGTGCCATCCACCAATCGACCGATCACCCGGCGTTCGCCGTCGCGGAAATGCGGCTCGCCGAATCGATCGAAGATGTCGGCGACGCTCATCCCCGCGGCCGATTCGATTTCCGCATCGGCGTCAACGAACGGCAGCCGCAGCCGCTGGGCGAGGCGGCGGCCCACCGTGGTTTTGCCAGCCCCCATCAGCCCCACCAATACGATTGGCTTGCCGGTCCACCCCTGAAGTTGCGCGTGCGTTTGTAACATCGTGCGAAGGGCTATACAGCGTGCCCCCGTGTCGGGCAAAAGGCGCGCCGACCAGAGGATACGGACTTTTTCTGATGCTGCGTTTGCTTGTCGTGTTGCTTGTTGTCCTGGCGCTGTTCGTTGCGGCGATGTTTGCCTTCGCCGGGCGGAACACCGTGAAAGAGCCGGTGCGCATGGAAAAGGCCGTCGCGCTTGAAAACCTGGCCAATTAGGGTTTCGCGGCTCGCCTTGGGTGCGCTGGTGCTGGCGGGCTTCGGCATGCCGGCGTTCAGCCAGCAGAAGCAGCAGAATGCTCCCGAGTCGCTGTTGCCACCGGGGTTCGATCAGCCGGCCCAGGCGCCCTCACGGCCGCAGCCGGCGCCCACGCGCGCGCCTTCTCCGTCGCCTTCCCCGTCGACCGCAGCGGAAATGGCTACGCCGAATCCGGCGGCGCTGCCGGCGGGTGATGACGAATCGTTCGATATGGGCGAAGGCAATGTCTCCGCTGCTGAACTGCCCCCGATCGATCTGTCGCAATATGATCTGCCCAGGGCCGCGCGCCATGGGCTGAACCGCATCGGCACCTTCGCCTGGGGCAACGCGCCCTTCCCGGCGGATGCGTTCGGCGATGTGCCCGGTCGTACGTTGATGGCGTTGCTGCACCGGCTCGATGCGCCCGTCGCCTCGCGCTGGGTATCGATTGCGCTGCGCCGTGCGCTGATGTCACCCATCGATACGCCAGCCGGTGTAAACGGCGCCGATTTTGCGGCCGAACGGGCTTGGCTGTTGCTGCGGATGGGCGAAGCGGTTGCTGCGCGCGCGGTGGTGGGGTTTGTCGACGCCGAGGACTATACCAACGCCCTGGACCAGGCGGTGATGCAGGTTGCGCTCGCCTCCAGCGATCCGGCGGCGGTCTGCCCGGTCGTCGATCGCGCGGCAGCGCGGTTGCAGGATCGGGGCTGGGCGCTGGCTCAGGCAATCTGCGCCGCGCTCGGCGGCAAGCCTAGCGAGGCCGAACAGCGACTGGAAGCGGCGCGCCGTGGCTCGCAGCAGAACAACATCGACAATCTGCTCGCCGCCAAGCTGGTCGGCATGGGTGCCGATTCGCGCCGGGCGGTGACGATCGACTGGATCGGCGTGCCCCGGCTTACCCCCTGGCGCTTCGGCCTGGCCAGCGCCGCAGGGGTCGACGTGCCGGACAATCTGTTTGCCACCGCGGGCCCCGAAGTCCGCTACTGGCAGGCGCTGTCGCCGGCGGTATCGCCGGTGGTGCGCGCGCCGGCTGCCGAGCTCGCCGCGGCGGCAGGGGTGTTTTCCACGGCCGGGCTCGTCGATCTCTATGCCGAGATCGACCAGGGCAGCGATGTTCCCGATGCGCTGCAGGCTACGGCACGCGAGCTGCGCACCGCCTATAATGGCGGATCGCCGGCCGAGCGGGTGCAGGCGATGCGCGCGCTGTGGGATGCCGCCGAAACGCCGCGGACCCGTTATGCCCGGCTGGTGCTGACTGCCAAGGCGGCGGCGTGGATCCCGGCCGGCAAGGATGTCGCCGAGCCCGACCGGCTGATCGCCTCGATGCTCTCCGCCGGCTATGATGCGGCGGCGCTGCAATGGCGCGGTGTGGTTGCGCCGGGCAGCGAGGGCTGGGCGCTGCTGGCGCTTGCCGATGCCGGCGGGCCGATCGGCTATGCCGATTTCGAACGCTATGTCGGTGCCGCGAGTCCGCGCAAGGCGGCGATGCTGCTGGCCGGCCTTGCCGGTCTGGGGCGGCTTACCCCCACCGATGCACGCCGGGGGGCAGAGGCAACGCAGGTGCAGATCGGTGGCGTCAACCGCTGGATTCAGGCGATCGATCGCGCCGCTGCTGCCAACCAGCCCGGCATGGTCGCGTTGCTCGCTGCCACGGGCATGCAGTCGCCGCGCTGGGATCAGGTGACGCCGGAGGCGCTGTTCCACATCGTCTCGGCCATGCGTGCGGCGGGGATGAGCAACTATGCGCGCCTGATCGCCGTGGAGGCGGTGACGCGGGCGGCGTGAAGGGCGTCAGCGACGATCGCGCGCTGATCGAGCGCTTCCTGGAGATGCTCCGCGCCGAGTCTGGTGCCGCCGCCAACACCATCGCGGCCTATGAAACTGATCTGCGGCTCGCCTCGCAGGCGCTGGACGGACGCTTGTACGAAGCCGGTCGCCCAGAAATCGAGCGACTGGCGGGCGGCTGGCAGGATCTGGCGCGGGCCACAGTCGCCCGCAAATCGGCGGCCCTCCGGCGCTTTTTTGGCTTCCTGGCAGAGGAGGGGCACCGTGCCGACGATCCCGGCGCGGCCTTGCCGCGTCCCGGCGCAGCGCGACGGCTGCCGAAGATTTTGGGAACGACGGATGTCGATGCGCTGTTCGCTGCCATCGCCGCGCGGCAGGCGCGCGTACCGCCCGATCCGCTCGACCTGCGGCTCGCCGCGCTGATCGAGCTGCTCTATGGATCGGGCCTGCGCGCCACGGAGCTGGTGTCGCTGCCGCGCAACGCCATCCATCCCGACCGGCCGTTCCTGATCCTGAAGGGTAAGGGCGGGCGCGAGCGGCTGGTGCCGATTTCCGATCGCGCGCGCGCCGCGGTGGCGCTGTGGCGCGGGCAGGTGCCGCCGGACAAGGCCTGGCTGTTCCCCTCAGGCAAGAAGCACCTCACCCGCGTGCGGCTGTACCAGATCGTCCGGGCGCTGGCGGCGGAAGCGGGCATCCCGCCCGATCGCGTGAGCCCGCACGTCTTGCGCCATGCCTTCGCCACGCACCTTCTGGAGGGCGGCGCCGACCTACGCGCGCTGCAGGCGATGCTTGGCCATGCCGATATCGCCACCACCGAAATCTATACCCATGTCGATAGCCGCAGGCTGGTCGAACTGGTCAACGAGCGCCACCCGCTGGGCGAGGCTCTCGCGGGTAGAAAATAGCAATCCTGCCCGAGCCTCGCCCGCGGGGAAACGGGCACGGCGCCCACTGTCACCTTACGCACCCTCGTTGACGCGAAGCGCGGCTCCGCGTAGCGCCACGCCCCATGACGACATTCCTCGACTTCGAGAAGCCGATTGCCGAGCTCCAGGGCAAGATCGATGAGCTGCGCAACGCTGCCCAGGGCGGCGAAGTGGACATCGCCGCGGAGATCGCCCCGCTTCAGGCCAAATCGGACAAGCTGCTGCTCGACACCTATGCCCGGCTCACCCCCTGGCAGAAGACGCAGGTCGCTCGCCATCCCGAACGCCCGCACTTCAAGCATTACGTCGCCGGTCTGATCGAAGACTTCATGCCGCTGGGCGGCGATCGCGCCTTTGCCGACGACAATGCGATCATTGGCGGTCTCGGCCGATTCCGCGGCCGCCGGGTGATGGTGATCGGCCATGAAAAGGGCGACGATACCGCCAGCCGGCTCAAACATAATTTCGGCATGGGTAAGCCGGAGGGCTATCGCAAGGCGATCCGCCTGATGAAGCTGGCCGATCGGTTCGGCATCCCCGTGATCACGCTCGTTGACACCTCCGGCGCCTTCCCAGGCGTGCAGGCCGAAGAGCGCGGCCAGGCCGAAGCCATCGCGCGCTCGACCGAAGCTTGTCTGGCGCTGGGCGTGCCGCTGGTCGCCTCGATCCTCGGCGAAGGCGGTTCGGGCGGCGCCGTGGCGCTGGCCGCGGGCAACCAGGTGCTCATGATGGAGCACGCGGTCTATTCGGTGATTTCGCCGGAAGGCTGCGCTTCGATCCTGTGGCGCACCGCCGACAAGGCGCCCGACGCCGCAGAGGCGATGAAGGTCACTGCGCAGCACCTGAAGGAATTGGGCGTGATCGACCGTATCGTGCCGGAACCGCTGGGCGGAGCGCATCGTGCGCCGGGGCAGGCGGTGCAGGCGCTCGGCGATGCTATCGAGCGCTGTCTGCGCGATATGGCCGATATGTCGCCGGAGGCGCTGCGCCAGTCGCGGCGGGCCAAGTTCCTGGCGATGGGCCGGATCTAGATCGGGAAACGGGCGGCGTGCGCATGCCGCCCGATTGCTTCCGCAAGAACGATGCAGCCCGGGATCAGGATGCCTGCATCTTCGTGGAAACGGTGCCGAAGGTGGTGCTGAGCTGATTGCCCAGCGTTCCCATCGCGGTAACCGCCGCGACGGCGATTAGCGCTGCGATCAGCGCATATTCGATGGCGGTTGCGCCCTTGCGATGGGCGATGAGGGTCCGAACAAACTTCTTCATGATGCTTTCCCTTCTCCCAAGCGCATCCGGGTGCGGTGCGTTCGGCATGTGCGGTAGTGCCGCACCGCGGCGGCACCCCCTGCGGCTGTGAGGCTTACGAAGCCTTCATGTTCGACGTGACGTTGCCGAAGGTCGTCTTGAGCTGGTTGCCCAGGCTGCCCATCGCGGTGACCGCGGCCACGGCGATCAGCGCGGCGATCAGCCCATATTCGATCGCGGTTGCGCCCTTGGCGTTCTTGAGGAAGTTCCGAATCTTCTGCATACCCAACTCCATCGTCCTGCGGACGTGCGTTTTTTGTGCTTCGCCCGATCCCTGGGCGACGCTGGCCGAACCGTAACCAGGATGCGTTAAGAAGCGGCTAAGTGCGCCCTTGGGGGCGATACGGTGTCGGGCTCGCATCGAGGCGCGATCTCGTCCACAAGCCTGCGCCGCACCACCCGCACGGAACGGAATCCACGATGGACGCAGCCCTGCCGAAACCCTTTTTGTTGACGGTCGTCGCCGCGGCCATGCTCCGGGAAGGGCGAGTGCTGGTGCAGCAGCGGCCGTCTGGCACGCCGATGGCCGGCCTGTGGGAGTTCCCCGGCGGCAAGGTGGAGCCGGGCGAAACGCCGGAACATGCGCTGGCCCGCGAACTGCACGAAGAACTCGGCATCGGCGTCGACCCCGCCGCGCTGGTACCGCTCACGTTCGCCAGCGAAGCGCTGGGCGATCGCCACCTGCTCTTGCTGCTCTACCGGCTGGATCGCTGGCAGGGCGCGCCCGAGCCACGCCATGCCACCGCGCTATGCTGGGCGGACCACGCGACGCTGCGTACCCTGCCGATGCCGCCCGCAGACCTGCCGTTTCCGGCTGCGCTGGCGCCGCTGCTCGGAAAACCACGCAGTCAGGACGGCACCGTCGCCATCGCCTCAAAATAGTGATTCTGCCCTTCGTCGGTTGCGCTGCCGAGAGGCTTGAGCCCGGCCGCGGCCAGCAGGGCGTGATAGCGTGTCGCGCCGAGGGCGCGGGATCGACGGCCCGTCAGGATATCGTCCCACTCGCAGGCCGCCTGCGGGGCGCTGAACAGGAATCGGCCGCCGGGATGCAGCGCCTGTGCGACGCGCTGGATGATCCGGCGTTGCGCCGCTTCCGGCAACAGGAACATCAGCCCGATTGCGATCGCACCGTTGAAGCGCCGGTCGAAGAAGCGGCTTTCCTCCGCGCTTTCGCACGCCGCGGCCGCGTCCGGCAAGTTTTGGCGGAAGGCAGCCAGCATGGCGGGTGCGGGGTCGATGGCAAAGATCGCAAAGCCCTGCTCCGCCAGCGTCGTCGCAATCGGCCAGCCCGTGCCGCAGCCGATATCGAGGATCGCACCATTGCGCGGCAGATTGCGCGACCAGCGGCGCACCACGTCCGCCCCAACCGGCGATCGAGCCGCCGCAAACGCTTCGACTACGGCCTCCCAGCCGGCGGAAGCGTCTTCGCTCAGGCGATTCGCTCCTGCATGGCGGTTATCCCTTCGGCTTGAGCGCCGCAGCAAGCGACGTGGTGGCACTGCCGCGCCGCGCAGGCTGCGGCTGCGACGCGTCGGGCGCCCAGCCGGTGCAGTACACGATCTCGAACCGCTCGGGGGTGCGTCCGTCGGGATCGGCGCGCTCGACAAAGGCAGCGGCCGTGCCGAGCAGAGTCTCGCGGCGCAGCGGCGGCGTGCCCGGCAGCAGGTTGGTCGCCGCCATGCCGCGCAGGTCACGGATCAGCCCGGCGAGGCCGGTGTAGCGGACGGTCAGCGTCTCCACATCAGCAACAGGCAGGGTGAAGCCCGCCCGCGACAAAAGGTCTCCGGCGGCGCGCACGTCGATCTGCGGATGGAATCGGGCCACCGGGCGATCGGCCTCGGCACCGATCAGGCAGGCGCGCAGCGTCGCTAGCGTGCCGGCCCCGAGGAACGCGCCCAGGAACAGGCCGTCCGGCTTCAACGCGCGGCGGGCGAGGGTAAGCGCGCCGGGCACGTCGTTTACCGTGTCGAGTACCCCGGCGGAAACCACCAGGTCGAAGCTTCCCTCGGGGAATGGGTGCATGTCTTCATCGGCGTGGATCGCGCCGCTGGCGGCGGCGAAGGCAGCGCCGGCCTCCTGCCGCGTGATCTGCGCGCCAGGCCAGGTGAAGCTGCCATCATGGCTGCCGAGATCGAGGATCTGGCGAAACTCGCGCTTTACGCCTTCCAGACGTTCATACAGCCCGTCGAGCATGTGCTCGCGCAGGAAGCTCTCATAGCTGCGGGCGGCGCGATCGCGGCGCTTGCGGCGCAGGGCGCGGTCGAAGATCTCGGAGTCGGACACGGCCGCGCTTGTGCAGCGGGACGCGGGCGGCGACAAGAGCGGCGTGGATCTGCGCGCCCCCTTCTCCCGCCTGATCGATCTGGCCTTGCCGCCGCGCTGCCCCGGCTGCGGCGCGCTGGTAGAGGCGGACCATCGCTTCTGCGTGTGCTGCTGGGAAGGGATGCGGTTTCTCGGTCCGCCCTGGTGCGCGGCCTGCCATGTGCCGTTCGCCTTCGATCGGGGAGAGGGGGCGTGCTGCATCGATTGTCTTGCAAGCCCGCCGCCGCATGACGGGGTTCGCGCAGCGGTCGCCTATGGGGAGGTGTCGCGAACGGTTGCGCTGAAGCTCAAATATGGTGGCAAGCTGGCGGCCGCGGAGACGATGGCGCGCGCGATGCTGCGGCTGATGCCGACGGAGGCGGAGCTGTTGGTGCCGGTGCCGCTGCACCGGTGGCGCTTGTGGTCGCGCGGGTTCAACCAGGCCGCTCTGGTGGCGCGCGGCCTCTCCCGACAGAGCGGCGTGCCGGTCGATGTGGCGGTGCTGCGGCGGACGAAAGCCACGCCTATGCTGCGCGGGTTGGGCGCGCGGGCCCGTGCCAAGGCCGTGGCGGGCGCCTTCGCGCTAGCGCCGGATGCTGCCGCGGTGCTCAAAGGCAAGACGGTGGTGCTGGTCGACGATGTGCACACCAGCGGCGCCACCGGCAATGCCTGTGCCCGTCTGCTCAAGCGTGGCGGCGCAGCGCGGGTGATCCTTCTGTGCTGGGCGCGCGTTCTTCCCGGTGAGGACCTGGATTGACAAGCCGGGGCACCACGCACACCTCTGGAGGCATCATGGCAAAAGTCGAAATCTACACCAAGGCGTTCTGTCCTTATTGCACCCGCGCCAAGCAGCTCCTGTCCAGCAAGGGCGCGACGTTCGAAGAATATGACATCACCATGGGTGGACCGAAGCGCGCCGAGATGCTGGACCGCGCGCCGGGCCGTACGACGGTGCCGCAGATCTTTATTGATGGGCGGCATATCGGCGGATCGGACGATCTCGCCGCGCTCGATCGCAAGGGCGGATTGGACCCGCTGCTCGCCGCATGACCCGCGCCGCGCTGCTCCAAATGACCAGCGGGATCGATCCCGCCGGCAACGCCGCGACGTTGGCGGCCGGCGTGGCCGAGGCCAAGGCCGGTGGTGCGGCGATGCTGTTCACCCCCGAAATGTCCGGCCTCCTCGACGGCAACCGCGAGCGCGCGCAGCGTCACTATGCGCATGAGCGCGATGATCATGTACTTTCGGCAGTGCGCGAAGCGGCGGCGAAGCACGGGATCTGGGTGCATCTGGGCAGCCTCGCTGTGCTGCGCGAAGACGGCAAGCTCGCCAACCGCGCCTTCGTGGTCGACGATAGCGGGGCGATCCGCGCCCGCTACGACAAGATGCACCTGTTCGACGTCGATCTTCCCACCGGCGAAAGCTGGCGCGAATCGAACAGCTATACCGCTGGCGCCGGTCCCGTGGTGGTGCATACACCGCTCGGCATGTTGGGTCTGGCGATCTGCTACGACCTGCGCTTTCCGGATCTTTTTCGGGCGCTCAGCGATGCCGGCGCCACGATATTTGCGGTGCCTGCGGCGTTCACACGGCCGACAGGGGCAGCGCACTGGCACGTCCTGCTCCGCGCCCGCGCGATCGAAGCCGCGGCGTTCGTGATCGCAGCAGCGCAAACCGGCGTGCATGCGGATGGCCGCACCACCTATGGGCACAGCCTCGCGATCGATCCCTGGGGCGACGTGCTGCTGGACTTGGGGGAGCCCGCAGGCCTTGGCTTCGTGGACATCGCGCCGGCCCGTATTGAAGAAGTACGGGCGCGCGTGCCGGTCCTGCGCCATCGCCGTGCCATTCCTGCCGTGGCGACATCATGATCGTGTTCGATCTGAAGTGCGGCGGCGGGCACGTGTTCGAAGCATGGTTCAAGTCGAGCGGCGCCTATGAGGAGCAGCGCGCGACCGGGTTGATCGCATGTCCGCTCTGTGGCGATAGCGAGGTTGGCAAGGCGGTGATGGCGCCCGCCGTGGCTGCCAAGGGCAACCAGCAGCCTGAACGGCCCGTGGTCCCCGCCGATTCAATGAAGGCTGCGCTCGCCGCGATCGCCGAAATGCAGGCGAAGCAGCTCGAACGTTCCCAATGGGTCGGGACGGCCTTTGCGGAAAAGGCGCGGGCGATGCACCAGGGCGAGGAGCCCGAGGCTCCGATCCACGGCAAAGCGACGATCGCGGAGGCCAAGGCGCTGGTGGACGAAGGCGTGCCGGTGGCGCCGCTGCTGGTGCCGGTGGTGCCGCCCGAGGCTTGCAATTGATTTGCCGGCGCCGGCTCGGTACCAGCGACGGCGTGGCCCGGTAGCTCAGCAGGATAGAGCAAGCGATTCCTAATCGAGAGGTCGGAGGTTCGAATCCTCTCCGGGCC
>NZ_ALBQ01000061.1 GCF_000282895.1 Sphingomonas sp. ATCC 31555 | reverse complement strand
GCGGAGGATTTGGCGCATCTGATCGAGGAAACGGTACAGCGCGCGGTTGCGGCATTACCCGCACCGAAGGACGGCGAGAGTGTCGACCCGGCGGTTGTCCGGGGCATGGTCGATGAGGCGGTTGCTGCCCTACCGCCTCCGTCAGCGCCGGAAGCAATCACTGCGGAGGATTTGGCGCCTCTGATCGAGGAAACGGTGCAGCGCGCTGTTGCCGCGCTGCCCGCGCCGAAGGATGGCGAGAGCGTTGATCCAGCGGTGGTTCGCTCGATGATCGACGAAGCCGTCGCCGCGCTGCCGCCCGCCGGGGACGGCGTTGGTCTAGCAGACGCGCTCATCGATCGCTCTGGCGAGCTGGTGCTCACCCTGACCGACGGATCGATCCGTAAGCTGGGCCAAGTCGTCGGCCGGGATGCCGATATGGCAGCGTTGCAGCGCCAGTTGCAGGAAATGGTCGACGCGATTCCGAAGCCTAAGGATGCCTTCTCGCTCGATGATCTCTCCGTCGAGAGCGCTGACGGCGGGCGCACGATCCGTCTGTCCTTCAGCGCCGGCGGCCTTTCGAAGTCGTTTGAACTGGCGATCCCGGTGACCATCTACCGCGGCGTCTGGCGCGAAGGTCAGTACAAGGCCGGCGATGCCGTCACCTGGGCTGGATCACTGTGGATCGCGAACGAAGACACCGCAGCCAAACCTGACACCGGCGAGAGCTGGCAGCTGGCTGTCAAGCGGGGCCGTGACGCCCGGCCGGCCAATCTCTGATCTCGATTAGGAGCCGACAATGCCCGACAACCTGACCACACCGGTTGCCGACGCGACCGTGCTCGCCGCCAAGGATATCGGCGGCGTCAAATTCCCCCAGAACCTGCTGAACGACGCGGCCGGTGCCGATGCGATGGGGCTTGTTACGGCTGCCCCGGCGGCAAATACCCTGCTTGGGCGCCTCAAGGCGATTGCCGACTTGCTCACCCTGACCAATGGCTTCGTCGATCAGCTTGAAGGTCATCTCGATGGCGTAGAAGGTTTGCTCGCCGCGCCGACGCCGGCGGGCGAGAACTATATCGGCAAGACGGGCGGCGACGTGCTGGTCTGCGCGCCTGCCGCACCGCCGGCAACGAGCGCGGGCACATATGCGGCGGGCAACGTCCTGGGCACGAAGTTCCAGTTCCCGGGTGTCGCCCGCACGGCTGGCGCGGCCAGCTTGATCCAAGCCGCGAGCGTTCTCTGCAAGTCGGCAAACACCGCGCAGATCGACTTGATCATCTTCTCGGCCGATCCGACTGCCTCAACCTTTACCGACAAGGCCGCGCTCAACGTCGCGCCCGCCGATTATGACAAGGTGATCGGCGTCGTCTCGCTCAGCAGCTGGACGTCGCTTGGTGCAGCTGCGCTCGGCCAGAACGTGGCGGTTGGCCTGCCATTCCGCCTGCCAACCGGCACCAGCCTGTTCGCCGTCATGGTCGCCCGCGGTGCGATCACGTTGGCCTCTACGTCCGACCTGCTCCCGACGGTCCGCATTATTCCTGGCTGATAGGAGGCGCGCCATGCTGACGCACCTGATCGCCCTTGGCTTGTTCACCGTCGACGACGGCAGCACGAGCCAGAAGGGCAACGTGATTGCGACGTCGGACCGCACGGCGGTGATGACGATCGTGCCGGCAGCCGTCGCGCGCGCGAGCGGTCTGCCGTTCGGCGCCGCGGCCTGGGCGCAGCCGTACGACCCTGGCGACCATGCGCCCTATGCGATTGACTTCTCCGATCTACTCGATGAAGGCGAAAGCATCGCCAAGATCGAGGCGATCAAGGTGTCCCCGACGGCGGCACTCCTCGGCATCGCCATCGATGAGTCGGCCAATTACCGCCCAATCATCGATGTCGGGGGTCAGAAGGTCCAGGTGTGGTTCCTGATCGATCAGGCTTATTGGGAGGCAGCACAATTTGCAGCTGGCGGGGTGCAACTGCCGCTGTCGGTGCGGGTGCTTACCGATGGCAGTCCGGCGAAGCGCTACGAGCGCACGGCGGTCCTGACGGTGCGGCAGCTGTGAAGATCGACAACGGCCGCCGCGCCCAGCTGGAAATCGCCGGGGTGTTCTCTGGAGTGGCTGGCGTGCAGGGCAACAGGGTGTCGTTCCTTCCGAACCGCTCAACAGCGCGGCCGGAGAGCGTAAAGGGCGGCATGCTCGGCGGCCAGCCCGTCCGGCTGACCACCACGAAGGACCCTTCCGGTCCCTTCTACACCGCGCGTTTCGAGGTGATTGAATGACGATCGCGGAGATGCGCCAGATCGTCGGCTTGCCGGAGAGCGCCACCGACGCGGAAGTGGTCGCCGCCTACGCGGCGCTGATCGATGACGGGCGCCCGGCATCGCTGCCGATCGTGGAGCCGGTCACCGTCGAGCAGGTGCGGCGGCACTGCAAGATTGAGGAGGACGAGGAGGATCCTCTCATTGAGCAGAAGATCCGCGCGGCGCGCGAGTGGGTAGAGGATTATACCGGCTGGATTGTCGCGCAGCGTACGTTGGTTCAGCACTTCCAAGGCTGGGGAGTACATCTCGAGCTCTACCGCCGACCAGTCGTGTCCATTGATTCGATCACCTACGATGGCCCTGCCGGTGCTGCGAGGCTTGCGCAGGGCGGGTTCTTGCCCGCTCGCGATGGGCTCCGCATCTACCCCAGCGCTTCCGGGTGGCCGCCGCTCCGGTCTGGTGGCGGCGTAACCGTTGCCTACACCGCAGGATACGACGCCGGCGAGGTCCCGCACTCCATGATCGAGGCCATCATCGTGCTGGTCGCCGGCATGTTGGGGAAGCGGGAAGGCGGCTACGAGCATGCGCAAACCGCGGCGCGGGCACTGCTCGCCCGCTTCCGGCAACCGGCTCTCGCATGACGTCGGTCTTCGACCCCTCCAAGCTCAACCGCCGGGTGCGGATCGAGCGCCCAGTACCAGACACCAGCCTAGACGGGGCGGGCTCGGGCACCTGGGAGCTCGTGAAGGAAGTTTGGGCCGAGGTGCAAGACGTGCTGCCGAGCCGCGGCGAGCGCTTGGCGGAAGGGATCAACGTTGCGGCGCGCCCGGCGCGCGTCAGGATCCGGTACCGTGACGACGTGAGGTCGGACATGCGCCTGGTACTGCTAAGGAAGGGCGTGCCCGAGCGCATCATGCAGATCGTCTCGGGGCCGGCGACGCTCGGCAACCGCGACGGGCTCGAGCTCATGGTCGAGGACTATCGCCCCGCTGGGAACCCCGCCTGATGGTGACCGTCCGAGGTAAGGCGCATCTCGATCGCTATCTCGATCAACTGCCCCAGGACATCGAGACCAAGCTGCTACGTGGCGCGGGCCGCGCAGGCGGGGAGATCGTCGCTGACGAGGCGCGCGAGCGAGCGCTAGCCAATGAGGTTCGCGATGCCGTTGTGCTTCGCAGTTCGTCTCGTGACGGCCGTATCGTGGTGAAGATCACCGTCCGCCAGGGATGGAGCTACTCACTAGGCGTCTGGCAGGAATGGGGGACCGAACCGCACTTCATCCGTGTCGCCGAGGATCAACGTCAGGGCCGTAGCATCGGTCGGATCAATAAGCTGGCGAAGGCGGGTTCGCTCGTAATCGGCGGCAAGTTCGTCGGCGAGACGGTCTACCACCCTGGCGCGCGCCCAAGCCCGTTCCTCCGGCCAGCGCTGGATATCCGCGCCGCAGACGCGATCAAGGCCGCGCAGGCGTACATCAACAGCCGGATCGTCGGCGGGAAGATCGTCGGGGCAGATGAGCCGGAGGACGCGCCATGAGCGGGACCACCATCATCGGAACACTGATCCGCGCCGACGCAGCGATCCTGGAGAAGGTTGCGCTGGCGAGCATCAAATCGGGCGCGCTACCCGAAGATGTCACCTTGCCGGCGCTGCTGATCACCTCGACGAGCCTGACCGAGCGGCAGTCGCTGGTGCGCGGCGAGACGACACCGCAGAGCGAGCGCGTATCGGTAAAGGTGCGCGCCGCGAGCTACGCAGACCAGAAGCTGATGATGAAGCTGGTCGTGGATTGTTGCGCCGGGAAGACCGGCACAATCGCCGACTTCGACAACGTCTCCATCCTCACCGCTGGCCGCGGCCCCGATATGCGCGGGCCGGCCAACACGTTCGACCAGACCCAGGATTTCCGCGTCCACTATCACGCGTGAAATGGCCGGCGGACCGCCGTGCCAGCACACCCCCGAAATGGAGACCGACCATGTCCGACAAGAAGGGCATCGCCCTGAAGGCGTTTCGCGACGCCGGCACCAAGAAGCGGTTCGCCGCCGGCAAGACGTATGATTTCACCGAAGGTGAGTTCGCCAATTACGAAGCCGCCGGCCTGATCGCGAGCCCCGACCACGATGAAGCCAAGGCCGCGGGCAAGCCCGCTGCTGGCGCCAATCCCGAGACCAAGACGGCAGCGAAGAACGCCGCCGCGTGAACCCCGGGCCCGGGTGACCGGGTGCGGCCCCCGCCGGCGTGTCCGGCTCGCCTTCCAGGAGAAATACGATGTCCTCTCAGACCGCGGCGGGCACGAAGCTCGCCATTTCGGCGGAACAGCCCGCCAGCGAAAATGCCACCGGCTATGCCGCGCTGACCTTTACCACCGTCGGCGGCGTCGAGCAGCTCGGCGCATTCGGCGCCAGCTTCGCCAAGGTGGAGTTCCAGCCACTCGATGGTGCCAAAGAGAAGTACAAGGGCTCGCGCGACAATGGTGCGCTGACCGTGCCTCTGAAACTCGATAGCGAGGACGCTGGCCAGGCGCTGATGCAGACCGCCGCCGAGGATCCGAGCCAGGATCTCTATTCGGTCAAGGTGACCTACTCGGACGGTGCGATCCGCTATTTCGGGACCCGTGTGTTCGGCATGCCGGAAACGGTGGGCGGCGCAGATACGATGATAATGGCGAATCCGGTGCTCGAGATCTGCACCGACATCGTCAAGGTCGCCGCTCCGTAACCCATTCCCCACCGGCGCCCGCGACGCCGGCAATACCTTTGTACCGGCCCGTTCGCGTGATCGCGGGACGCGCGGCGGGCCGGTGCACCATCCTACCGCGAAGGAAGTCCCATGTTCGATATCACCAGCCAGGCGGTCAGCGAGACCGCCGCAATCCACATCAAGAGCGCTACCGGCGAGCCGCTTTATGCCGATGCCGAGCGCACCAAGCCGGTCCGGATCGTCATCTATGGCCCCGCCAGCAAGGCATTTGCCGGCCTGGAGACCCGACAGGCGACCCGCAGCGCGGCGCGACTGAAGGCGAATGACGGCGATTATGTGCCTGTCACCGCGGAAGAGCGGCAGCGCGACACTGCCGACGACCTGACGATGATCACCGCGGGTTTCGAGAATTTCACCTATGGCGACGGCGGCATGAGTGGCCCTGAGCTCTACCGTGCCGTTTACGCGGATCCGCGGCTTGGCTTCATCACTCGCCAAGTGGTGCAGAGCCTGGGCCAGTGGAGCGCCTTCGCGGGAAAGTCAGCCGCCGCCTGACCCTCTATGTCCGGCATTTGGCGTGGCTGAACACCGCGCCAAAGCCGGATGAGCGATCGCAGCGGGCGCAGACACAGGCGGATGCGCCGAGAGTGAGCCGCGCCGCGCGAATGAAGCGCGATGGCTTGCCGATCAGGATGCCGCCAAATCCTATGCCGCATGTCGTCGAACGGCTGATGGAAATCGGCCTGACCGAACCGGCCGGCATGGGCATTGGGCCGATCAGCTGGCGATCGATCGCGGACTGGCAGCAAGCGACCGGCATCGAGCTCAGCAGGTGGGAAGTGCGTTTGCTGCGGCAGCTGTCGGTGGAATATGTTGCCGAGCAGCACCGCGCCGAAAGCGAGACCTGCCCGCCGCCCTGGCGTGCTGAAGTGACGCAGCGCGAGCGCGAGATAGGCGAACAGCAGTTGCGGATGGTGCTCGGCTGATCTCACAGCTATACCTCCTAGAAAGCTGGGGAGGTGTCATGCGCGCGGCCGTTTTTCTACTTTGCCTGGTGTGCGGATCGGCCACTGCACAGCACCGCAATAACACCCCGCCGCAACATCAGATCCTTTCATCGGGTGTTTTGACGGGCGCTGATATTGTGGCGATCGCTCGGCTGAAGGCCAAAGAAGAAGGCGACCAGTTCAGTGAGGATCATACGATTCAGTATGTCGGTCGTGAATTCGTTGTAGACCTTCCCGCGCGAGCAATAAGCGTTAGATACGATAAGAATACGCAGACCCTTGTGGCCTCGACGCCGACCATGGATGACGGGATTGATCTTGTTCGAGAGGAAAAGGAAACGCGAGGTGTTGGCCAGAATGCCTTTGGCGCCAAGGTAGCAATGACGAAGCGCCGCGGCGCTTATTATGGCATTCTTCTTCCAGGCAAGTTCTACAGCAGAAGGCCGATCGCTTTCAGCGCCACCCTTGATGGTCCCGCCGCACGCAGCCTGAGCGCCGCTCTACGGCTGCGACTACGCGGAATCCTCGTCTCTGCGGCTAACAGTAAGTCGCCCGTTCTCTCGATGCCTCTGGTTGCTGATGCGACCGTTGACGAACCTGTAGATGTGTGGATCAGCCGATACCTTGTGGCTGTGAAATTCTCAAAGGCGGAGTGGCTGGATGGGCGAACTTCGGCGGTCATCAAAGCGGCCGACATTGAAGATTAGTTGCCCAACCTTTTAACCACACGATCAATAAGGCCGAGACGGCTGCCCTGATATAGCTCTTCGCTCGGTCCAACTACTTCACCGACACCATTCATTCTAACCCTGCTTCGGCGGGGCTTTTTCCGTGGAGGCCGCGCATGGACGACGGTAGCCCAATGCTCGAGGTCGGCTTCACGATCGACCCGTCCTCTTCGGAGGCAGCTCTCGCCGAGCTGCGCGGCGCGCTGGACACGACGGAAACAGCCGCGGTGCGCATGGCCGGAAACATCGAGCGCCAGACCAGCAGCATGATCGATGCGGGAGCGATCGTCGGCCGGATGTCTACGATCACCGCCGCTACCACCCGCGCAGAGCGCGAGACGCGCGCCGAGAAGCTGCGCACCGAACAGGCGATCGAGCGCCTGATCGGTCAGATCGATCGGGAGACCGCAGCCGTCGGCCGCAGCCGGGAGCAGCAGCGCGAGGCGCGCGTCGAGGAACTGGCCGCGACCGCCGCCAAACACGGCAACACCGACGCCGCAAACCGCCTGACCGCCAGCCTTGAAACCCTTCGCAGCGCCCGCGATGCGCACAGTGTATCGATGCGGGCAGAAGCTGACGCCGCCACACGGCTGGCGCGCGAGCATGCTGACTTGGTCGCACAGGTCCGTGGATCGCAGGCCGCGCAGGAAGCTGATGCGGCTGCTGCCGAGAAGCTGCGCATGGCCACGGATCCGCTCTATGCGGCCACGAAGCGGCTGAATGCCGAGATCGCGGAGTCCACCCGGCTCTATCATGCCGGCGTCACTGCCCCCGCTGAATATGCTCGCCAGCAGGAGGTGCTGACCCAGCGCCTGCGCGGTGTTGCAGATCAGCAAGACCTGGCAGCCAAGGCAGGCCGGAACAACGCCTTCGCCCTGCAATCAGTGGCGGTTCAGCTGCCCGACGTGATCGGCGGTTTGCTCACCGGTCAGAAGCCGATGACGATCTTCATTCAGCAAGGCTTCCAGATCGCGCAGGTCGGCATGATGGCCGAGGGCGGGCTGAAGGGCTTCGCGCGCTCGATCGGCGAAGTGTCGAAGGCTGCGCTGATCGCCGTCGTCACCAATCCGATCCTGCTGGGTTTGGCCGCTACGGCCGGCGCTGTGGCGGGATCGATCGCGCTCATGAACAAGGCCGCGAACAGCGGCAGCAGCATGAAGCAATATGCCGCATCGCTGGGCTTGACTGAGAAGCAGATCAGGCAACTCGACAACGTGACGGTGACCTACGGGGACACGACCAAGGCGGTCTTCCAAGTCGCGGGCCGCGCCATCTGGGACGGCATAGGCCCGGCCGTCACCTCGACCTGGACGGTTATGAAGGGGTGGCTGGAAGCGGTCGGCGCCGGCGCCAAAACGTCGGTCAACTTTGTGATTGGTGCGTTTGTGGGCGGGTTCGGTGCGATCAAAGCAACGTGGAGCCAGTTGCCGGCAGCGCTGGGCGACGTGTTCTTCAGCGTCGTCAATCTGAACATCGACGCCATCAACATGATGGTGCGCAAAGCCATAGAGGGTATCAACTGGCTGGGCGCACAGGCCAACAAGATCCTTCCTTCGTTCATGCAGCTCCCGGAACTGGGTGCGCCGCAGATCGAGCGCGTCAAGAACCAGTATGCAGGGGCTGCCAAAGACTTCGGCGACGCGTTCCGCGCGACGCTCGGCGAGTCGATGAAGACCGACTATCTTGGCAACGCCGCAGGCGCGGTGATCGCTCAAGCCCGCAGGAACGCTCAGGATCGGATCCGCAAGGATGCCGAGAAGAAGGGCTATCTCGATCCCGAAAAGGCAAAGAGCGACAAGCTCGCCGAGCGCCTGGGACGGGAGAACCGCGCGATCGAGGCGCAGATCCGCAACCTCTATGCGCTTGCCGACGCCTATGGGGTTTCTGGCGCCGAGGCACTGATTGCCGAAGCGCGAATGAAGGCGGAATCTGACGCGATCAACAAGCGCGGCGATGCCGCGCTGTTCGTCAACCGACAGATCCGCTTGGAGATCGCGCAGCGCGTCTCCGATGCGACGAAGGCCACGGCATCGTTGCGCGACCAGGCCGGAGTGCAGGAGCGGGTGAATGCCGCCATCGCGTCCGGGCTGGTGCCGGCGTCGCAGGCGGCGGACATGGTGCGCGATCAAATTGCCGACTTGCCGCTGCTCGCCGCGGTACAAGCTGCACAGCAGCGTGGGTTGGCTGATGAGGCGGCGCGCGCAACGCAGGCGCTGGACGATCAGCGCGCGGCACGAGTCCGCCTTACTGTCGCCGAGAGCCGGGCACGGCTCAACGCATCGATCCAGACCGGCAGCGACCGCCTCGCCGAACTTCGCGAGGAGTTTCGGCTTGTCATCGCGGCTGCCGATGTGCGCGAGCGATCCATGGCGGAGTTTCGAGCTCGACAGGAGACCGTAGGGTTGTCCGGCGTCGATCCCGCACAGGTCGACGCCTATGTGAAGCTGCAGGGCGATATCGCTGTCCAGACGCTGGCCAATGCGCAAGCCCAGGACGCCTATAACGAATCGCTGACGTTCGCCGCCGACCGGTGGGACCTGATTGCGCGCAACGTGCAGAGGGCCGGCCAAGGCATGGCGGATTCGTTCGGCGAGGCTGGAAGGGCGCTCGGTGACCTGGCATCGGTGTTTGCCGAGTATCGTGCCGACCATGAAGCGGTCGCGGCATCGCACAAGCTGGAACTGAGCCGTATCGACGGTATCGTCGACGCGCGGGAGCGGGAAGCCGCGGCACTCCGCGAGAATGCAAGATTCGCGCTTCGCACCGCGACGATGCAGGTCGGCGCGTTCGGCGATGCCGCCAACGCCGCGAAGCGGTTCTTCGGCGAGAACACGGCTGGCTACAGGTCGATGGCTGCAGCTGAGAAGGCGTTCCGCGCCGTCGAGTTTGCACTTTCGGTGCGGGCGATGGCGCAGGATGCGATCGAAACCGGCAGCTCGATCCTCAAGAGCGGAGCCCGCGCTGCCGCGCATGGTGTGGAGGCTGTCGCCAAAGCGATCGCCTCGCTCCCGTTCCCGCTCAACATCGCGGCCGGCGCGGCGACTGCGGCGGTCATTGCGTCGCTGGGGATCGCCATCGGTGGCGCATTTGGTGGGAGCCGCCCCAAGCAGGCGCCGACGAACACCGGAACCGGCACCGTCTTTGGGGATAGCACGGCGCAGAGCGAGAGCCTGAAGCGCGCGATCGACGAGTTGAAGCAGGTCGACACGCTGACCAACGTCTATTCGCGCCAGATGCTCGAATCGCTGCGGTCGATCGACAGTCAGATCAGCGGCGTAGCAGCCGTGATCGTGCGCGGCGGCGACATCAACGCGAGCGCTAATGTCTCCACCGGCTTCAAGCCCAACCTGGTCGGATCGGTGCTCGGCTCAATCCCGTTGATCGGCGGCGCGCTCAGCGGCCTGTTCGGGACCCGCACGGATGTGACCGGGAGCGGGATCTATGGCGGCGCGCAGAGCATCGGCAGCGTGCTGAATGGCGGGTTCGACGCCCAGGCCTATTCGGACGTCACGAAAACGAAGAAATTCCTCGGCATCGTCACGGGCCGGTCGTCGTCGACCACGTACGGCGCCCTTGATCCGGCGCTCGAAAATCAGTTCACGCTGATCCTGCGCAGCTTCAATGATGCGATCAAGGCGGCCGCCGTGCCGCTGGGCGAGTCCACGGACGCGATCCAGCAGCGACTGAATGGCTTCGTCGTCAACATCGGCAAGATCGACCTGAAGGGGCTGACCGGCGAGCAAATCCAGGAGAAGCTGAGTGCGGTGTTCGGCGCCGCGGCGGACAACATGGCCACCGCAGCCTTTCCGCTGATCTCGCAATTCCAGCGCGTTGGCGAGGGCGCCTTCGAGACGCTCACCCGCGTCGCCACGACGGTGGAGCAGGTCAGTACCTCTCTTGATCTCCTAGGCAGCAGTGCCCGGGGCATGAGCATCGCGGCGAAGCTGGGCCTCGCCGACCAGTTCGAGAGCGTGTCGGCGCTAAACGATGCCGCCACCGCTTATTTTGCGGCCTATTACACCAGCGCCGAGCAGGCGGCGGCCCGCACCGCGCAGCTTTCCACCGTGTTCGGCAGCCTGGGCCTCGCGATGCCTTCCACGCTCGATGCGTTCCGCCAGCTGGTGGAGGCGCAGGACCTGACCACGTCGGCCGGACAGGCG
Organism: Sphingomonas sp. ATCC 31555; assembly: GCF_000282895.1. Lineage (GTDB taxonomy): Bacteria > Pseudomonadota > Alphaproteobacteria > Sphingomonadales > Sphingomonadaceae > Sphingomonas. Next base: position 19,604 of record NZ_ALBQ01000061.1, on the reverse strand, counting down.
ACCTATGCGACGCTCCTGAAGCTCGCCCCCGCCTTCGCCGACCTCCAGACCTCGCTGCAAGGCGCCAAGAGCGCCGCGGACATCCTGAGCGAACGCCAGGGACTTGAGCGGCAGATTTTGGAGTTGCAGGGCAAAACCGACGAAATCCGCAAGCTCGACCTGGCGAAGCTGGACGCGAGCAATCGCGCGCTACAGCTGCAGGTCTGGGCAATCCAGGATGCGAAGTCCGCCGCGACGGCTGCCGAAGAACTGCGGCAGGCGTGGACGAGCGTCGGCGACGGCATCATGGACGAAGTCCGCCGCATCCGCGGGCTCGGCGACGCCACTGGTGCGAACACGTTCGCTGGCCTGATGGGACGGTTCAACGCGGCGACGGCGGCGGCGCGCGGCGGCGACCTTGATGCCGCGAAGTCGCTGCCGCAGCTGTCGCAGGCGCTGCTTGCTGCCGCGACAAGCGCCGCGACCAGCCGGCAGGAGCTGGCCCGGGTGCAGGCGCAGACGGCCGCGAGCCTTGAGGCGACCTACGGCGCGATCGGCCAACTGGGCGCCGCCGCAACCTCGGCTACGGACAATGCGCTGCTGGCGGCGGCCGCGACCGCGCAGGCGGCAGCCTCGCCTTCGAATGACAGCGCGGCGACGATCGCGTCGCTGATCGCACTGATATCCGACCTGAAGCAGGAGGTCCGGCAGTTGCGCGATGATAATAACGCCGGCCACGCCGCGACGGCGGGCAACACCGGCAAGACGGCGAAGATTCTCGACACGGTCAATCAGGCCGCCGGCGGCATCGCGCTAGCGGTGGCTGCGGCATGAAGGTCGTTCGTCCTCTCCCGATCAGTCTGACGGCGTCCTCGGTGCCGGAGAATGATCATCCGGCGTGGGCGGCCGATGTGGCCTATGCGCTGGGCGCGCGCGTCATCGTGCCGGGACTTCACCGGGTGTTCGAGAGCGCCGTCGGCGGCAATCAGGGCAACAACCCTGCGACAGCAGCTACGTTCTGGACAGAAGTAGGCCCGACAAACCGCTGGGCCATGTTCGAGACAGCCGCCGGTCCTGCCACCAGCGCTACGGCCCCGATCGTGGTGACGCTCGCGCTGCCGGATGCCGTCGACGCTATTGGACTCGTCGACCTGCAGGCGGCGAGCGTGCGGCTGGAGATCTCCGCAGGCAGCGCGACCATTCTAGACCAGACGCGCAGCGTGCCGGCGGCGTGCGAGGTGTTCCTCGGCCTGCTTCCCGGGGTGGGCCGGTCAGCGACGATCACGATCACGCCAGCCGCGGGTGCGGCGGCGATCATCGGGAAGCTGATCACGGGCACGGCGCTTGACCTGGGCAAGCTTGCCGATGCGCCGACGGTCGGCCTGACTGACTTCAGCCGCCGCGATACGGACGAGTTTGGCGTCACGACCGTCGTCGAGCGTAGCTGGACGAAGCGGATTGAGGCGACGTGCCGCGTCCCGGCAGCGGCTGTCGACAGCATCCAGCGCCAGCTCGCCGCCTTCCGCGCGCAGGCGGTGCTCTGGATTGGCAAGGCGGACAATGCCGGGCTGATCACCTACGGCTTTTACAAAGACTTCTCGCAGGTGATCAGCCTGCAGGGTATCAGCACCTGCTCGCTGTCGATCGACGGTCTGCCGGCGGCGGATATCGCCACGCCCGCCGTGGATCCAGCGGTGAGCGGCGTCAGCGACTTCCAGGTCGTTCGCCCGGCTGAAATCACCGATGCTGCGCTGGTGGCGTCCAGCGTGCCGGAGAGCGACTACCCGGTCTATTCGAGCCTCACCAGCTACGCCGCAGGCGCCCGCGTCATCCTGCCGGCGACGCACCGCGCCTATGAGAGCCTGACCGCCAGCAACGCCGGGCACAACCCGGCCACCAACAGCACGCATTGGCTCGACGTCGGCCCGACGAACCGCTGGGCGATGTTCGATCAGGCGCTCGGCACAGCCACCACGGCGATCGGTCCGATCGAGGTCCAGCTGAAGCCGGACACCTTCGCCGACGCCATAGCGGTGCTCGACGCGACTGGCGCCACCGTTCGCGTGCAGGCGCCGGTCTATGACCGCACCCAGACGATCGGCGGCGAGCAGACCACCGCGCTATTCCTCGACCTTGCGCTCGCCGCCGGTGACACTGCCACGGTGACCATCTCTGCCGCTGGTGGTGGCTCGGTCGCTGTTGGCACGCTGCTGATCGGGGCGCGGGAGGGGCTGGGCAAGCTTGAAGACGCGCCTACGGTCAGCACCACCGACTTCAGCATCAAGAACACCGATGATTTCGGCCAGACCGTGCCGATCGAGCGCGCCTGGGCGAAGAAGATGGAAGGTCGCAGCCTGGTGGCGACGACTCGGATCGACGGTCTGATGCGGCGGCTGGCGACGCTTCGCGGCAAGCCCTCGTTGTGGATCGGCGCGGCCGAGCTCGACACGCTGACGATCTATGGCTTCTTCCGCGACTTCACCGTCACCCTCGGCGAGCGCGTCAGTATCGCATCGGTGACGATCGAGGGCTTGGCCAAGGCTGCGCCCGCCGTGCCGTTCAATGCGGCGATCGAGTGGGAGAACATAACAGGTCCAGGCAAGCCGGCGGACAACGCGACCGTGGGCGCTCCGCCGGGAACTTCCGTTGGTGGGGTGCCGGCAAGCGCGGTAGCGGACGCGATCAAGGACACCGCCGGCAACGTGGTGCCGGTTCGCGACCAGCTTGCCGCCACCAAGGCGACGATCGACGCGGCCGTTGCTCTGGCGCGGCTGGAAGCGGCGGAAGCTCAGGAAGATGCGACGCAAGCGCGCATCGACTTGGCGGCCGAAGTCGCACGCGCAAAGGGAGCAGAGGGCACGCTGACCGTCGATTTGGCGGCCGTGAAGACTACGGCGGACGGGGCGGACGCGGGCGTCACCAGCGAGGCGACCGTGCGGGCGCAGCAGGACCTGGCGCTGAGCTACCGGCTCGACGTCACCGAGGCCCAGCTTGGCGGCGGGCAGGACAGCGGCTTGCGGGCTCAGATTCGAGATGAGGCAACCGCGCGGGTCAACGCCGTGGATGCGATCGCTGGTCGAACTGCGTTGGTAGAAGCGCGCGCGGCACGAAGCACCTTCCTCAATCGAAATGCCGTGTTCTCAGAGCCGTGGGCTGTGAACGGGGTGCCGCCCTCCTGGCAACTCTGGGCAACTGAAGGCAACCCCTACATCGGATGGTGGAACCAAACGACTGGGAATGGCCACTATGGCGCCTATGCGCTCCAAATCGATCGCCAAGGTCGGAATTGCGGCGTCAGGCAGGAAATCTTGGGCCAATTTCCGGTTGGTTGGTACGTGCTGGAGATGGAAGGTCGTTTTGAAGACGGCGACACCCGCGGGTCCGGCATGCTCGCGCAGTTTTATCGGTCGAATGGCACGGAGCATTCCTTTGGCACACTCGCCTTTTGGCTAGACCCAGACAGCGCTGGGTTCAGGGGCGGTCGGCCCAATCGGAGCTTCAGCAAACTGGTCTGGTGCGCCGAGGACAGCACCCGTATCTCGCTTTACCTCATGGCCGGCTGGGAAGCTTTTGCGAACCCGTCTCCCGGCTTTTTACGAACTATCTGGCATAAGGCTGGCATCCGGCCCGCAACGCGCACCGAGATCGACACGCAAACGGTGATGAACGCGGATGTGATTGCCCGAATCGGGACTGAGGAAATCACACGAGCGGACCAGGACCGCGCGCTTGCCGATCGCACTAGCATTGTCGAAGCCAAGCTAAACAAGACCACGGATAGTCCCCTCTATGCTGCCGTGCGGGACGAAGCGACCGCTCGAGCGGATCAGGACCGTGCGCTCGCCGATCGCACAAGCATTGTCGAAGCCAAGCTGAACAAGACTACCGATAGCCCTCTCTATGCGGCCGTGCGTGAGGAAGCGACAGCCAGAGTTGACCAGGTCCGCGCGGTTGCGGACCGGACCAGCAGCGTGGAAGCGAAGCTGAACGGAACAGAAGACAGCAACCTCCGCGCACGCATCGTGGAATCCGAAGCCGCGATATCCGGGCTGAACGGGCGCACCGCAGCGTATTGGCAGGTGCTTGCCGTCGCCGGGAACAATCGAGCGCTGATCGGTCTGTGGGCGGACGCGAACGCCGGGGCTGGCGTCGACATCGTAGGGGATGTCCGAATCACCGGCGCCGACCAGGACGGAAGCGCGGTACTCAGCGGGCGAGGTGTCTTCACCTTCTATCAAAATGGCGCCCCGTGCGTGCGCCTGGGGCGTTGGTAGGATGCCGACCGGCCTCATGCTGACCTTGTCGGACGGCACGCCAACCTTCGATCAAACGACGCCGCTGGTGAAGTTCCTCGGCCAGGTGACGATCGGCGTCGGCTATACGGGTGAGCCCTATCAAGGGAGCATTTACGACCCGAGGTTCACCCAGTACGCACTGCACCGGCCAGACTGGTGCCGCATAGATGGGGGCTTCAACTCCGAAGGCTTCGACGCTCGCTGGCACTTCGAGGGCAATAGCCTGATTTGGACCTATCCGATTCAGCAGCCTAGCTACGTCACCATCAACGGCATTCCGACGCTGGTGAACCGGCCGCGCCAGACGATCAGCTACTTTCTGGTTTGATCGCATGGCAGTCGGCTTTGAAACCTTTGAGCCCAGCGGTAAGCTCCAGATCTCCAGCGAGATGCTGATCTACGTGCTGCGCCTGAGCGGCACGACGTTCGTCGAGAACTTCCAGGTCGGCAACACGTGCCCGACCAGTTTCGCGGTGCCGGGATCGCAGACCTATCCCAACGCGCTGATCGCGCTCAGCGGAGGCGGCGGTCACGCGGCGGCGATTGCCGGCGTCTACGGCGCCGCCAGCACCAGGCGGTACGGGACGACAGCGCCGGTTGGAACGCCCTTCAACTACTACCTGTTCGAGCGCAGCAACACCTATCCCCCGACGAACTTCGGCATCGAGGTGTTGAAGCAGACGGGAGAGATCGTGTTCTCGACCTCTCAGCGCGTGATGCGAGTGCTCCAGGTCCTGGAGACGGAGGACGTCGGAAGCGTGGCGGCCAACTTCCCCGGCCGGCAGCTTGCGTGGTGCCAGGGTGCGTGGGCGGGGCATCGCATCGCCGGGCCGCTGATCGAGAACAGCGGCGGCCCCGTGATCGTGGATCCCGGAGCCCCAGGGGAAGGCGATGCGCAGTACACCTGGAACAACGACGGCAAGATCTACGGTGGCTACCTTGCAAACGGCGGTGCAACCGTCGGCACCCAGCAGATCAGCTTTGACGATGTGACGATCGGACCAACGCCCGATCCTACCCAGCCGCCCGATTACATCCTGCCCCTGAAGCTCTTCATCGTCGACGTGACCGGTCTGCCGGTCGGCGTCCAATTTTATTGAGGATCAGTGCCATGCCGACCGTGATCACCGACGAACAAGCAGCCGTGATGCGCGAGCAACTCGCGGCATATGAGCGCCAGAAGGCCTACGAGGCGGCTCTCGCGCGCCACCAGCTCTATTTGGCGTTGCTACCCTTGGTGAACAGTGACCACTTCATCGCCATCCACCAGCAGCTGTCGGCAATTCGCAGCGACGGACCCAAGAATGATAGCTTTTTCGGGGTCAGCCTTGAGGCGATCTACCAAGGAATGACAAGCATGGGCGTCCAGGTCGCGAACTGGGTGGAGCCTGTTGCTCCGACGCCGGCAACCCCGGAAGCTGAGGCGACCGACGTCGTAGCGTCCGCATGACCCCGTCGCGCTTCCCGCCGTCGTTCAACGACAATCCGTTGAGCTACGGCTTCGCTTTGTTCAGCCTGGCGCTGATTACCTCGATCGCGTTGGCCTATGTGATTGCGGTGCTCCTTGAGCGCACACGCGAGCGCGAGATCAACGCGGCGATCAGAAATCCTGCGCTACCGCCGCCAGAGCACGGCATCACGCTGCTCAGCCTGCACCGGATGATCTATTGCGGGCTGCTGTCGACGATCATCCTCGGCGCCGGCCCCGACGTCCTGCTGCTGCTCGCCTGGGGCGAAGCCTCGGACAACGCGATGTGGTGGATCTTCCAACTCGACCGCGTCTGCGATGCCGCCACGATCGGTCCCTTCCTGATGTCCATGTTCCTGGCGATCCGAGCCGAGAAGTCGATCGAGCATCGGCTTGGGCTGGATCCTGCGGTGATTCCAGTGCGCCCGACCTGGGGGATGGTTCGGGACAAGCTCAAGATAACAGGAGCAGTGCTGTGCATAGCGGTGGGGGTGACCTTGTACAAAGCGGCGGGCTTGCGGTGAAGCTGGCAGGTGCGGCGGTCGCCGCGCCGACCTTTGGTCCGGCCATCATCACGGCCTTCGGAATCGATATCCCGATCGTCGCACTCGTTCTGTCGGTGATCGGCTTGGTGCTCGCGCGGTTCATCGCGCCGCCACCACTTCGGAAGCTGACCTTCAACCAGGAAGTGGCGCTGACCGCGCTCCTCCTCATCATCCTTTTCCTGATCGTCACCGGCGAGTTCCCGATCGTCGGCGCCGGGCGCCCGATCGGCGCGGGTATGGCCGTGATGTGGGGCATCGGCCTCGGCTTCTCCGGCATGCTGGCGATCGAGTTCTTCGGCAACCGCGCCATCGCCATGCTGCGCGCTGCATTCGGCAAGAGCCCGGGCGAGGCCGAATAACCACTCCTGCCCGCGCCGATCAGCGGGCGGGCCTTCCCTAGCGGAGATGATCCATGGACATGACGACGCTGCGGCGGCGGCTGGTGGCGCTTGGCTACCAGCCGTCGGCCGAGGGCGCGCCGTTCGGCGCTGCCGACAGAGCTGCCATTCTCTCTGCGCTCACCGACGGCCCAGATTACAAGCTGGGGGCTGACGATATCGAGGACGCGGCCGATCAGCTGCGCGTCGATCCGGCTGCGATCTGGGCAGTATGGGATGTGGAGGCGAGCGGGGCGGCGTTCACGGACGGCCGCCCGACCATCTTGTTCGAGCCGCACCGGTTCAGCCGCGCAACGGGCCATCGGTACGATGCCTCGCACCCGGCGATTTCGTCGCGGAATTGGAACCGCAAGCTCTACCCCGCGCGCCAGGTGGGGCGCTGGGGCCAACTGCTCGATGCCGTCGCCCTTGACGTCGACGCGGGCTTCGCCTCGGCCAGCTATGGCGGCTTCCAGATCCTGGGCGAAAACCACGCCATCTGCGGCGCTGTCACACCCTGGGCGTTCGCCTGGCAACAATCGCAGACCGAGGCCGACCAACTCGCTGCCTTCCTCCGCTTCGTCGAGGGCAAGGGTCTCGCGGCCGCGCTCCGCCGGCACGATTGGGCGGCGTTCGCGAAGGGGTACAACGGCACGGCATTTCGCGAGAACCGATACGACGAGCGCCTCGCCGCCGCATATGCGCGCCGCCGAGCGGCCCGCGCGGCATGACGTGTACCTACTGCGGCTCGGGCGACCATCAAAAGCCGCTTTGCCCGCACACCTGGTCGGGTTCCTCTCGGAGGCTGCATCTCCGCTGCACATACTGCGGCGGTCGGGACCACGCCTACGAGGCCTGCCCGGAGATCCTCGCCCCGCATCGGCGCGACCCGAACGCCTTCCTCCGGAGACGATGAATCATGAACCCGCTGAAGTATGTCGTGCTGGGGCTCGCCCTGGCGCTGGCAATCGCACTCGCCGTGATCGGCGACCTCTCGCACAAGGTCGATGCCTTCCGCTCGACCACCTCCACCGCGGCGGATGTGCGCGACAAGGCCGGCAACCCGGTCACCCTCTCCACCAAGGCAGCTCTCGCACAGATCCGGATCCTTGGCGCCGCCGTCAGCGACGCGCAGAAGGCCAGCACGGACGCGAAGGCCAAGGATCAGGCCCACGTCATCACCGTCGAGCGTGCCAACGCGCGCACCAATCAGGAGGTATCGTCCGATGTTCTCGCGAAACTCGATCGCGTCCAGGCTGAGCTGGATGCTTCTCGCGCTCTCGCTGCTCAGCGCATGCGCGAGCTCTCCGCGGCCCGAGCCGATCAAGATCGTGGCCGAGGGTCGCCAGTCGCCGATGATCCCGACGCCACCTGCCGAGCTCACTTCGCCGCCGCGTGTGACGAAGTTCTTACCCTCCTCGCGGAAGCCGAGCGCAACACCGTCAAGCTTCTCGGCTGGCAAGCCTGGTGGCCCGAAGTAGCGGCGAACCACCACGCCGAGGCGGCGGAGCCGGGCAAGTGACGGCGTCGACCGCGACGCCCTCACGCGACCTTCCTGGCTTCCCGGGCTTCATCGCGACGCCGCTGCCCTGGGGTTCGACCCTCATCTCAGGACACGGCCTGTGGCTGGTGATCGACCATACCAAGGGCAGCGTGACCGGGCTCCGCGCTCTCTGGAACCTGCGCCGTGCCGCCGGCAACCGCTGACATTCGCATGACGTGGCCGATGTACCATCGGAACCAGTGCGAGGTCGACGGGCGCGTGGTGCAGCTCAGCGTCCAGGAGGCGGACATTTTGAGCCTGCTTCTCGCCAGCCGGGGGCAGACGGTGACGCTTCCGAGCATTCTGCACGCACTCTGGCCGAACCCAGATCGCGAGCCGGAGAGCGCGGAGGCTGTGATCTATCGCGTGATCTACATGCTGCGCCGGCTGCTCGGCCCCGGCGTGATTTTCACCGTCAACAAGGGCCTCACATCGCCCAGCGGCTACCTGATCCCGCGGCCCGGCGAATAGCGCTTCCGCTGCTCGCCCACTCAGCGCTCATCATTCTTGAACGGAGAAGGCAATGCGCCTCAGCACCCTCAACATGTCCTTGGCCGCGACGATTATGCGCGCAACAATGGGGGCGGCAGCGCTCGCCATCCCTGTAGCACCGAATATCGCGCTGCCGGTCACAGACGGGTTGCTCGCGCGCTGGAACGCGAATTTCTCGACTGTTTCGGTTTCGGGAGGGCGGATCAACGCTGTCAGCGACCTGACTGGCAACGGCTACCCACTAGGTGACGAGGCGACCGGCTTAGGGCCGCGGCTAACCACCTATCCGAATGGGCTGAAGGCGTTCCGGTTCAACCAAGACAGCTTCTTGAGCGCGGATACTCCCACGCTCGGACCGCTCGCCTCCACGGTCATCGCGATCATCCGTGATCACAACACGCGAGCCAATAACAAGACGATCGTCTCGGCCGGCAAGCGCTCCACAACGGGCGGCGGCAAGCTCGCCTACACCACCGCAGGGGTGAACGGTGCGGCTCCCTATGTGGGGCGCGCCGGCACGTCGTCCGACACCGTGGTCAAGCCATACCTTGCCCTCGGCTGCCAGATGCAAGTCGCTGGCTGGAGAAACGGCGCGATCGGCACACCCGGCACGGCCGCATCGAACACTGCGGGCCAGCGGTGCGCGGTAAACCAGAAGTCACTCAATGTCGCCAATCAGAATGCCGCCTCCGCCGCCGGGTTAGAGGTTGGGCGCAACTCTGCGACCACCACCAGCTCGAGCACGGTCGGTGCGCAGAACGTGGCAAATGGAGACTGGTACACCGGCGATATCATTGAGCTGATCGTCTACAGCCGTCCGCTCCGAGATGATGAATTCGACCTGGTGATGCGCGCCCTCTCGGAGGCATACCGGATCCCGGAGATCAAAGGGCAGTTTGCGCTAGAGGGAGACAGCCGAATTTGCTCAGTGCTGCCGACGCTCCCCGCCGAGAATCCGGGCATGTGGATGACCGATCCGGGCTCGCCATACGCGCTGCCTAAAGACGTTCGCGTCATCAACTATGCGGTCGGGGGGTCCACTACGATCTACGCCCCAAACGGCCCGTTGCGTGGACGCCTAGACATCGGCGGCGCAACCTCTGGGTTCCAGTGCCTTATTCCCGGCGGCCGGAATCTGCTGGCCTTGATGGTCGGTCATAACGACCTGTCGCAGTCGGCGGTGATTGCGACAGCGGATAACCCGCTGACGATCTACCAGAACGTGAACTCGCTGATCCATAACGCCAGCGCGAACAGCTACCTGACGCTCGGCTGGGAGGTGGTGCTGATCGTCGAAATTCATAACAATAACGAACGGTACATCAACGGCGGCAACGGATGGACCGGCTACCGGGCGCTGCAGCGCAGCCAGGTTGCTGGATATAACTTGCTCACCGACAACAATGCTGGGCCAGGGCAGACCTACGAAGGCAAACTCCGAAATCTGGATGTCCCGCTTATGACTGTCGGCGGCCAGACTGTGTTCGCAACGGGGCCTGATACGCTCAACACGAACTATTATCTGCCCGATCGTCTGCACCAAGCGGCCGAAGGGATGCGGGTGTTTGTGACCGGGGGAGATACACCGCAGCACGGCCTCCGCTCGGTCTGGCCCTCATGATGTAGAAATGTCAGCTAGATCACCTCGTGGTTCTGGCACTTCCCGCAATGCTCCGGATTGCCAGCATGCCGATCTCCGCAGATGTGACCGGATGACGTCTCAAGCTGTTCGCGGTTCCAAAGATTCAACCGCGCCACTGCTACAAATGCGATGACGCAAATCAGAACCTCCTGAAAAACCGTCAGCGGTGCTTCCATGTTGATCCCCCTTTTGTCGACACGTTACCACGCTTTCTACCGACTAGCCTAGTAGCCTGGAGGTTCAAGCGCACGACGGCCTTCCCGAGTGCGAAACTGAAGATCAGTTTTTCGTAAGCTTGGCAAATTCCTCCGCTATCGCTGAGATTTCGCCCTTGATATAGGTCCGGCGTCAAGCGGGGGGGGCATAGATGGTTAAGACAGATCGAGTGCAAGAGATTGACGGCCTGCGAGCCGTCGCAGCGATCATGGTCATGTTTGCACACTGGTTCGAGGCGATATCACGCCAGCAGGTCCCCCCTGCCGTGCAAGCGATTTCACACGCACTGCTAGGCGAGTATTTTAGCCCTGGCAGAATGGCGGTCGTGGCGTTTTTCTGCATCAGCGGCTATGTAATCCCCTTCAGCTTTAAGGGATCCAACCCGCTGGTGTCGTTCCCGATCAGTCGAATCTTTCGGCTGTATCCGGCCTTTTGGGCAGCAGTGACGGCTGGCGCGATCGTCGGAATCGCTACCGGGAGCGACCCTATCACGTTGCCGAGGTTCCTCTTGAACCTCACGATGCTGCACATGTTTCTTGGGACTAAATCGATCATAGGCGTGGATTGGACGCTCGTGATCGAATGGCTTTTTTACGGCATCTGCTATGCGATGTTCGTCGCGTCCCTACTGAGCCGGCCACTGTTTCATTACGCAATGATGGTTTGCTTCATCGGTGCCGCGTCGGCGTTGGGCGCTTGGCGATGGCTGCACCCAGCGAGCGGTCTGCCCGTTGGCATACCAACCTATTTGGCCGCGATGCATTTTGGGACACTGGCTCGCATGTACATGAGCGGGGATGGTCGTGTGTCGCGCAGCTTCTTCCATGTGTCCTTGGCAACGCTCACCGGAGGAGTTCTAGCTGCATATTTTCTGGCCTACTGGCGAGCGTCGAACGAACAGTTAGGTTATATCGCTTCGAACGCGGGCTACTTCGCAGGTGTAGGCATCTTTCTAGCGTGCATAAGGTTTCAGCTATTCGGTGGGTCGTTCTTGGCCTCGATCGGGAGGATCAGCTACTCAATTTATCTCCTTCACACGACAGTGATCGTAGCCTTGATTAGCGTTTGGAAGATGATCCCGGATTGGTCGCTCGCATCCCTTGTGATGACGCCAATCTATATCGCTACTGTTTTCATGGCAGCCAGCGTCAGCTACAAATATGTCGAACTCCCCTTTCAGGAGCGCGGCAAGCACGTTCGCAGGCGGTTGGAAGACGCCATCGCCCGCAGACGGGGTCACCGTGCTGAACGTGTGTGATGGGGTGTGCACCGAAGGCAATCGCGGTCGCTCAGTCTCGTTGAGAACGAAGCGGTGTTGCTGTTAAATTCTGTTTACCGAATCGCTTAGGCTCAATAGGTCTGAGGAAACTCAGGGGGACCTTATGGCGATCAAGACGGACACATCGGACTTCTTCTTCTTCAACCGCGAACGCCTTTATGCGTTGGCGGAAGAGTATCACGATCGCTTCGTGAACGCCGAGCCCTACGAGCATGTCGCAATCGACAATTTCCTGCCGGACGATGTCGCGAAGCGGCTTGCTTCTGCCTTTCCCGGCCTCGACGATATCAACTGGCGACTGGAAGGGCCGGGGGACAGCGCGCATAGCGGCGACCGCCGCGTCGAAAAGGTCACGACCTCCGACGAAGAGATGTTTCCGCCCCTGGTCCGGCTGATGATGATGCAGTTTCAGTCTGGCATCTTCTGCAACTTCCTGGATCGGCTGACCGGCAACAAGTTTCTGCTTCCGGATCCAAATCATTATGGCTGCGGCTTGCATTCGACGGGTTCCGGCGGGCGCCTGATGTTGCACATCGATGCGTCGCGGCATCCGAACAAGAGGCTCAGCCAGCAGGTCAACTGCATCTATTACTGTACGCCCGACTGGCAGGAAGAATGGGGCGGCAATCTGGAGCTGTGGGACGAGGACGCGACCAGATGCGTCTCCAGCATCGTGCCCAAGTTCAACCGGCTGGCGATCTTCCGCGTTTCCGGCAAGTCGTGGCACGGGCAACCCTTCCCGCTAAAGACGCCGGAGAATGTCCGGCGCAACTCGCTCGCCCTCTATTACTACAGCGCCGAGGAGGACACGGAGGGCCTGGGCTATTCGAACTTCGTGCGCTGGAAGGCGGTATCCGAGCATGACAAGCGCACGCCCCTGCACCGTGTGAAGGGGGTAATCCGTGATTATGCGCCGACGCCGGTAATCAACAGCCTTGCCAAATTTGCCCGCAAGACCGGCCTGAACTTCAAGCGCTGATGGGGTTGTTCGGCAGTCTTTTCCCCGCGCCGCCGGAGTCGCCGTGTCGTAAGGTGTGCCGCCTCGACATGGAGATCCGGTTATGCCTGGGCTGCTGGCGGAAGCCGGCAGAGATTGCCGGCTGGAGCGACATGAGCCCGCGCGCGCAGCGCGCGGTGCTCGCCGAGCTTCCCGGCCGAGAGAAGCAGCATGGCGGCCGCCGGTAGATCGCCGCCTGACCGGTCAGGCGGCGATCTCCAGCCACTTCTGGGGGCTACGGCGCCCGGTAGTGCCCGCCCAGCTGATTGCCGGCAGGTGTTCCGTGCCTGTTCTCAATCAGGTACGCTGGGGCAATGTTGCCCGAAACAGCCGCCGGGCCGATCGTCCTGATCCAGGAACGATAGTTGGGGCCCGCGGTGATGGTATTGTTGCGGATCGCGATGCCGGTCCCATGACCCTCAATATTGATGCCGTGCCACATCACGTTCACGAACGTGTTGCCAACGATTTGCAGAGCGTCGTAGCCGCCCACCTTCGCTTCGTCGCCGAAGAAGATGCCTTGGAATTCGTTGCCGGGCGATCCGATGAAGCGGTTCATGACGATCTGGATGTTGTTGCATCCCTTCGTCTTCCCGGCGGTCCAGCACTGGATCCCGTCGGGGTGATCACCCGGCTTAAGTGTGAATAAGGCCATCGAGTTGTTGTAGATGCGGCCGTGACGCGAACCCGGAATCTCAATTGCGTCTCGACTCAGATGAGTGAATACGTTGTTCTCAATGTTGAAATTGGAGGTATCCTCCACCACAAGCGCGACGCGAAGATCGTGGAAAGTCACGCCGTTGACACGCAAATTGGTGATGTTGCGTAGGTACATGCCATACATGTCGTCCTGCCAAAGCGCGTTGACGGGACCATGTACGAAGCCGCGATTGAACGTGATGTTCGATGCACCATTGATTTCGACCATTTTCGCCCAGTCAGGATCAGTCCCTCGGATGCGGGTGAACTCAATGTCCTCGAACGTTATGTTGCTTACATCACGCATCTTCAGTTCGCTGATCTTTGCGGGAGCCGACGGGTACGCACTCTTGATCAGCACAGGCGATGAAAACGCGCGATCGCGGATCCCAACCTTTCCGTAGTTGGCTCGCTGCAGCCGGATCACATCGCCTGCACGAGCTCGTCCTATGGCGGCGTCAAGCTGTGCCGGAGTGCTTACCGTTACCGTTGTTAGCATGGCTAGGGCTGTGATCACGACTCTGACCTCCCGGAAATGCGGCGAAGCGCGGAACGAAACCCTCCTAGGAGATTTGTGGAGCGTAATTTGTGTTTTTTTGTTGCGGTGCAGTATTGATTGACGCGCCGCAGCGACGCGCGAGCCATTGGTGCAAGGCGCCGGCAAAGATTTCCTCGCGGTCCGAATGTCGTGCGGGCGATCGGTGAGCAGCTTGCTCGTTGCCCCGAAGAAGGTCTTGAGCTTGCCCCGCCGACGCGTTGGGCCGGTTTGGCCTCGTGATAGGCCATGGCAGGAGCAACCGAAGTGCGAGCGCTTGACCGGCTCGCCTCACTTCACGCGCTGATACGTCGGTGTGACACCTATAGGGTAAGATCAGGTTTCGGCGGCTTTGAAAGTCTCGTCCGCGCTAAAGGCTAGATTAGGTCGAGTGTAGCTTCGACGCTGCGGCGATCTATTTCGTGTGCGGCCTCGGCACGACCTATTTCAGCGAACTACGTTGTAGGCTTCACCCTCCGCTCCCGCGCGTGTAGTGCCTACAATATCCGTCACAATAAAGAGCGCGATAATCATCAGCCAAAACGCTGCTACGCCAAGCCAGATGGCGGCTGATTTTTCACTGCTGCCAGCCATATCCTTCTTCCCGCTTACAACTTGTGCGACAGCACCGTGCGTCTGTTCTGCCGAGGCGCGGCGAAGCCACCGGCGATACAAAGTCCTTTGATCAATTCCGAGCTCGTTTAATCCGGATCCATATCAAGTTTGCTTGCCCATACAACACTGAAAATGACGATTGATAACAAGATGGTGATTGCAATTATCGCGTTCATTAACCAATATTCCTCTATAAGGACGGTTATATTTAATTTTGGTCAATCCGATATCTACAGTTCTGACATTTGATGAGGTCTGTCACGTTCTCCAGTGGGCTCGAAGCTGCAGTCAATGGTAGCAAAGCTACTCAGCTGCCGGGAGCCGCGCCACGGATTTGTGCCGGTGATTCTGTAGATGCCCATTTCTTAACGATACCACCATCGAGACTGATCTGCATCCCATCGACTCTGATTGATGTTCCTATAATGTTCCGGGTATGCGCCGCGCCGATCGCCCCTCGATTCCCCTCGACCAGCACGTCCGATATGCGCCGCGTGTCCGCATCGTCTGCCAGTGCCCACGCGGCGCCGGCATCTGCGGACACTCGGTCATCATGCGGACGGAGGATCTGTATGCCGCGGCGACTGGCGCGGTGACGGAGAAGCAGTTTCGAGACAGGCTGCGGTGTAGGCGGTGCCGGACGCGGGGCTGGGCGCAAATTGAGGCGGCTGGGCGGTAGCGACTTCGCCAGAGGTTGCCGCCTTCGATTGCGGTCGGCAGGGGAGTGACCGTCGAAACGAGGTCGGCAGGCCCCTCGCATGCGCAGAGGCTTAATTTACTGCTGCGGTGCCTGCTCGGGTAGGGAATACCGGTCCGCGCACCGCCATCTTTTCAGCGTCATATGGCCGCTGCAGATCAACGATGTCGTCATAGCTGCCGCGAAGCCAGAGATCGACATCGGATGGGGCCAGGATTGTGATCATGGCCTTGGGATGGATCGGCACGACCAGTTCGTTGGCATCGCAGGTCACCATCGTGAACCCGGCGCCGGCGGCTGTCATTTGCCAGAAGCCCGCCACGGCAAAGATCGGCTGATCGACCACGCTGAACCACATCTCGCCCTTCAGCGGCGGCTTCCCGTCTCCCAGGTCGTGTTTCTCCGGTGTGAACTCGGCGAATTCAGTCAGGGGGACGATGCAGCGGTTCTCCGGCTTCTCCGCCAAGCGCTTCCATTGCGGCAGCTTCAGGTTTCGCACGTTCGTCATCGGCCATGACGCCTGGCCGCCGAGAACGTCCCAGCTCATCACGTCCCATGCTCGCTCGCCGTCCTGCTCGCGGATGACATAGTTGCGAGACTTTGGCCGCAGTTCGGCCGGCGCGAACCGGTTGTCGCGCGGGCGCTCGCTGAACAGCTTGGAGGTCGCGCCGAACAGCGTCTCGGGCTCGCCGCGGAATCGGGCTCGGTTGCACATGGGCATGGGCTAGCACCGAGAGGGTTCGAAGCGCCAGCCTTGCTGGCTCCGTGCGCCCGGCTCATATGTATGCAGACGGAGCCCGATCAGCCGGAGAGTAATATTGGCGGAGAGCAGACACCCCGATCTTCAGGTCAGCGCCGAGGAGAAGATCGAGATCGCTTCCTCGCTGCTGCCGACGCTGATGCACTACCTCACCCAGCTAACGCCCGACCGGCAGGTGCGCGCCGACGACGTCCTGGACTCCCTGGCGCTGTGTGTCGCCGCGATTCTTGAGAATGACACGAATATCGTGACGCCGAAGCACACCCGGATGGCGCTCGATACGGTCGATGTACTGGTGAAGCGCTGGGCAAAGGATCTACGCGACCATCGCGCCGCGCCGGACGTCAGCTTTCTATCGGCGATCCTGCATCGTTGGAATTCGCAGGCGGAGCCGGAAGGCCAGTAAGGCAGGAAGCGCTCGGCCGCCGGGCCCTTAAAACGCCACCTGGCGCCGCTCCATCTCGGCGGCCAGCAGATCGGCGAGCGGATCGCCCGCCTCGCCGCCGGTGCGCTGCCAGGCCGCGACCAGCTCTTCGTCGGTGCTCATCTGGAAGATGATGCGGATTGCCGTCCTCGCGCCGTTCTCGGTCAGCGCCATGGCAAGCCTATCGAGGGTCGGGTTGGCGGATAGCCTCACGTCGCCCGTCGCAGCACTGTCCCATACTTTGGCCGGAGGCGGCGGCGCTCGGCGAAGGCGCGACGATCGTCGGGGCGGGGCGGGGCGGCGAGATATGGACCAGTCACGCCGAAGAAGCGTGCCAGCTTGTCGCGATCGGCCACGGCGAGTTCGTAGGGCACTGCGTCGCGGACGAACCGCGCAACATACCCATCCCGTCGGCCAAGGATGCGGGACGCCTCTGCGAGCGATATGCCCGCCACCGCACACTGCTCGGCTACCCGTTGGCGGATCACATCTGGCGGCGGGTACATTCTCGATCTTCCTCCGAGCGGTCGGGCCGCGAGGAATATAGATTGTTCTTCTAATGTTCCAACATAGATTATGCCGCCGAGGTAGGCGCCTGGCGCTCCAGGAACGCTTCTGACGTAATGAGACACCACCGCACCGGCCTCATTGGCCGTGCGGGGGTTCCCGGTAGAGGCCGGGAGACCGACGGGCATCAGCCAGACCCCCGTCACGCGCGGCTGGCCTAGCCGCTAACGCCCCGCGCCCGTGCACCGGGCGGGGCCCCACTGAGTGAAAAACATCATGGAGTCGAATCTACTCGTCGCGCGTCCGGCGTCTCCGGCCGCGCCCTATATTGGCGGCAAGCGCAATCTCGCCGCCCGCCTAGTGGCGTTGATCGCCACCATTCCCCACCGGACCTATGTCGAGCCATTCGTCGGCATGGGCGGTGTGTTCCTCCGGCGCCCCTTCCGCGCCCAGGCCGAGGTGATCAACGACATTTCGACCGACGTCGCGAATCTGTTCCGAATCCTGCAACGCCACTACGTGCCGCTGATGGACATGCTGCGCTGGCAGCTAACCAGCCGGGCCGAGTTCGAACGGCTGGTGGCGGCCTCCCCGGACAGCATGACGGACCTCGAGCGCGCCGCTCGCTTCCTCTACCTTCAGCGGACGGCGTTCGGCGGCAAGGTCAACGGGCGCAACTTCGGCGTGTCCCGATCGACCGCGGCCGGCTTCGACGTCAACAAGCTGGAGCCGGCGCTCGCGGAGATCCACGACCGACTATCGTGCGTGACGATCGAGCGCCTGCCTTACGCAAACGTTATCCGTCGCTACGACAGCCCGGAAACCCTCTTCTACCTCGATCCGCCTTATTGGGGTTGCGAGCGGGACTATGGCGATGGCGTGTTCAGCCGCGCGGACTTCGAGCAGCTGGCTGAACAGCTTGCGGGAATCGCCGGTGGGTTCGTACTGTCGATCAACGCCACGCCCGGCGCGCGGGAGGTGTTCGGCCGATTCGATGTCGAGGACGTTGGCACGACCTGGACGATTGGGGCGAAAGCGCCGGCGAAGGTGACCGAGCTAATTGTTCGGTCGCGGTGACGGCGGGCTGCCGAAAAGCAACTGCTTCTCGGCAGCGGCCTCCGGCGGAGGCGATCGGGACGGCAATTTAAGTCGCTAGTGCACCGGCTTGCCGACGGGATGGGATAGCGTGAGGCGCTGGCTTGCGTGAGCTACCTATTGAAAGCTGAAACGGTCGACCAGAGCGGGCGACCGTTTCACAGCCCATTCACTGCGCCTTGTATTGGCCGCCAACCTTGTTACCGGGCGGCGTTTCTTGCTTGCCGGCGATTATGTACATCGGTGCGATGTTGCCAGAGAGCGTAGCCGGTCCCACGGTCCGGATCCAGGGGCGATAGTTCGGGCCTGCCGAGAGCGAGTTGTTGCGTATCACCACGCCAGTCCCCGGACCTTCGATGTTGATGCCGTGCCACATCACGTTAACGAATGTGTTTCCGATGATCTGCAAGTTGTCATACCCGCCGACCTTGGCCTCGTCACCAAAGAAGATCCCTTGGAATTCGTTCCCAGGAGATGCGATGAGGCGGTTCATCGTGATCTGGATATTCTTGCAGCCAGTTGTCTTGCCAGCGGTCCAGCATTGAATGCCGTCGGGATGATCACCGGGCTTTAGAGTGAACATAGACATAGAGTTGTTGTGGATGCGTCCGTTTCGCGTTCCAGGGATCTCCATCGCGTCGCGGCTAAGGTGGCTGAACACGTTGTTCTCGATCGTGAAGTTGGTGCTGTCCTCAACAACCAGCGCTACGCGCAGATCGTGGAAGGTTATGCCGCTGACGCGCAGATTGGTAACGTTCCGCACGTGGATGCCGTACATGTCATCTTGCCACATCCCGTTGGCCGGACCATGAACGAAGCCGCCGTTGAACGTGATGTTTGCTCCACCATTGACGTCGACCATCTTGGCCCAGTCCGGATCAGTGCCGCGAATGCGGGTGAACTCGATATTGTTGAACGTCACGTTGCGAACGTTCCTCACCCGCAGATTTTTGAACATGGCAGGGGCGTTTGGATAGGCGCTCTGGATCACGATCGGGGACGAGAACGTCCGGTCCCGGATCACCACCGTATCGTAGTTCGCCCGCTGGAGGCGAATCACTTCTCCGCCGCGTGCGTTAGCTATGGCTGCATCAAGCTGGGCCTTCGTGTTTACGGTAATGGCGGACAGCATGGCGAGTGTTGCAATCACTGCAGTTTCTCCAGGTGTGGCGAAGCTGGGCAAATCACCTCGCCAAGATCGGTTTCTCGTATATCAGAGGTCCCGTTCGGTGCGTTGCGGCGAGCAATCTGCCGATCGGATAACTGGTTAATAACCGTGGTTAACGGTCGCCAAAACTAGGGGAAATTGCGGTTGGGTGCCGCGCTTAGGCGTCGGCTCCGCGCAGGCGCCTACGCCGCATGTCCTCCCGGTTCCTTCTTCCTTATCTGCTGAGTCGTAAGCGTCCGACCAAGGCCGTCTGAGGGAAAGCGGCATGTCC
>NZ_ALBQ01000060.1 GCF_000282895.1 Sphingomonas sp. ATCC 31555 | reverse complement strand
TTTGGTCGAGGCTGTGTAGAAACGCTCCCGAGGTGTAAGGCGCGCGGTGGGGCTCGGAAGGCCGCGGTTACAAAAATGCCAGGTCTTCGCGCCGGCCTTTCAGGTGCGGATTGCTGCAATGAGCGGCTGAATGCCCATGATCTGGATCATTCGCTTCATATTGTAGGCCAGCACGCACAAGCTCATCTCGGTTCTGACGTTGTGGAGCGTCTTGGTCAGAAAATGGGTGCTGCCCATCCAGGATTTGAGCGTACCAAAGACATGCTCGACGGTTCGGCGACGGATGCCCATGGCATTGGGTAATAGGTCCAGCCGCTTTTGCATGGCATCAATGACCGCCTCATGCTTCCATCGTTTGACGCGCTTCACTTTTTCAGTGGTACAGCGCGGTCGCAATGCGCAGCCATGGCAGGCGCTCAGGTTGCGGTAATGGTCGATGTCGCCGTGATGATCCGACCGCGTACGTGCCTTGGTCAGATATTCCCCTGCCGGGCAGGTATAGTGGTCGTGGTCGGCATCGTACACGAAGTCGGCCTTGGTGAATAAGCCGCGCTGGGCCTTGCCGGACGTGTCGGTTCTGGGCACGCAGGGCAAAATGCCGGTGCCTTCGCATTCCAGCACCTGTTCGCCGTTCATATAGCCGCGATCGGCCAGGACGGTGATCTCGGGTGCGGCAATGGCAGCTTGCGCTTGCCGGCTCATCGGCGCGAGTTGCGCCCGATCATTGCCCTCGTTCACCACTTCGTGCGCGACAATGAGGTGATGTTCGGCATCCACCGCTGCCTGCAGGTTGTAGCCGACAATGCCAGTGCCGCGACCACTGCTGTTCATGGACCTGGCATCCGGATCGGTCAGCGACACCTGATGATCGGGCGCCGCTTCGACCTGTGCGGCCATTTCCTTCAGGAACCGCATCTGGCCGCGCAAGCCCGCGATCTTCTCGCGGATCTGTTCGACCCGCGCTTGCGGAACGTCGCTGGTCTCACGATCGGCACGATCGAGGGCCGCAAGGTAGCGCTCGATGCTGGCCTCGACTTGCTCGATCCGCTTGGCCGCCTTGTGTTCTGTGTAGTTGCGATCCCGGTTGTTCACCGCTTTGAACTTGCTGCCGTCGATCGCGACGGTCGCCTGTCCGAACAGGCTCAATTGTCGGCACAGCACCACAAACTGGCTGCAGACCGCCCGGATTGCGGCACCATTGTCCCGTCGAAAGTTGGCGATCGTCTTGAAGTCCGGTGCCAATCGACCGGTAAGCCACATCAGCTCGACATTGCGCTGCGCTTCGCGCTCCAGGCGCCGGCTCGACTGGATCCGGTTCAGATAGCCGTAGAGGTAGATCTTGAGCATCGTCGACGGATGATAGGCTGGCCGCCCGGTATGCGCTGGCGTCGCCCCGGCAAAGCCAACTGCCACCAGATCCAGCTCATCGATAAACGCCTCGACAACCCGAACCGGGTTATCTTCAGATACATAATCATCGAGCGATGCCGGCAGCAGAAAATCCTGCCGACGGTCTTGTTCTTCCACGAAACGGCCCATCGGCAAGCCTCCCGAAATCCCGGGAAAGTCTACCACGAAACAGCGTTTCTACACAGCCTCGGTC
>NZ_ALBQ01000059.1 GCF_000282895.1 Sphingomonas sp. ATCC 31555 | reverse complement strand
CCGTTCGATGACATGGCGGGGGCGGCACCGGCCGCCCCCGCGCCTTACCGGCAAGTAGGGTGTCAAACGAACTGCGGCATTCCCGGCAGCAGCTTGTCGAGCGTGATCGGATACTCGCGCACCCGCACGCCGCACGCGTTGTAGATGGCGTTCGCCACCGCCGCGCCAACCCCGCAAATCCCGAGCTCGCCCACGCCCTTTGCCTTCATCGGCGAGCTTGTGGGGTCGGTTTCGTCCAGGAAGATCACGTCCTGGTGCGGGATATCGGCGTGCACCGGCACTTCATATCCGGCCAGATCGTGATTGACGAAGAAGCCGAAGCGCTTGTCGACCGCCAGCTCCTCCATCAGCGCCGCGCCCGCCCCCATCGTCATCGCGCCGATGACCTGGCTGCGCGCCGATTTCGGGTTCAGGATGCGGCCCGCCGCGCACACCGCCAGCATCCGGCGGATGCGCACTTCGGCCGTTGCTGCATCCACGCCGACTTCCACGAAGTGCGCGCCGAAGGTGGATTGCTGCTGCTTCTTGGCGAGATCGCCATATTCCATCACGTCTTCGGCAACGAGTTCGCCGCCTTTCGCCGCATCGGCCAGCGCCACGCTCCGGTTGCCAGCGCGCACCTTGCCGTCTTCGAACACCGCATCGGTGGCATTGAAGCCCAATGCGGCGGCAACCTTGTCGCGCAGCGCCGCGCAGGCGGCATAGACGCCGGCGGTAGAGCTGTTTGCCCCCCATTGCCCGCCCGAACCGGCAGACACGGGAAAGCTGGAATCACCCAACCGCACGTCCACGGCATCCAGGGGCAGACCCAGCATCTCCGCGGCGGTTTGCGCGATGATGGTATAAGTGCCGGTACCGATATCGGTCATGTCGGTTTCGACCGTAAGCCGGCCCTTGGCATCGAGCCGCACCCGCGCGGCGGATCGCATGTTCAGGTTGTTGCGGAATGCAGCTGCCATGCCCATGCCGATCATCCAGCGGCCGTCGCGCAGCTTGCCGGGCAAGCGACTGCGCCGGGCCCAGCCGAACTTATCCGCGCCGATCTGCATGCACTCCACCAGCTTGCGCTGCGAGAAGGGCCGCTCCGGCTTTTCGGGATCCACCTGCGTATCGTTCAGCGCGCGGAAAGCGATCGGGTCCATCCCCAGCTTTTCCGCCATCTCATCCATGGCGATTTCCAGCGCCATCATGCCCGGCGCCTCGCCCGGCGCGCGCATCGCATTGCCTTCCGGCAAATCCAACACCGCCAGTCGCATCGACGTCAGCCGGTTCTCGCCGGCATAGAGCAGCCGAGTCTGCGCAACCGCTGTTTCGGGCCCGCCGCCGGGCAGGTCGCCCGATCCGCTTTCGTGCGCGATCGCGTTGATCCGCCCGTCCTTGCCGGCACCGATGCGGATGCGCTGGATGGTCGCCGGCCGATGCGTGGTGTTGTTGGCGATCAGCGGACGCTGCAGCGCCACCTTCACCGGCCGCTTCGCCGCGCGCGCGCCCAGCGCCGCCAGCACCGCATCGGCCCGGACGAACAGCTTGCCGCCGAAACCGCCGCCGATGAACGGCGAGATCAGCCGCACCTTTTCCTTCGGGATGCCAAGGGTGCGGGCGACATCGCCCTTGCCCCAGTTGATCATCTGGTTCGACGTCCACAGCGTCAACGAGTCGCCGTCCCAAGCCGCGGTGGAGGCATGCGGCTCCATCATCGCATGGCTGTGATCGGGGGTGCTGTAGGTCGCATCCAGCTGCACCGCCGCAGCGGTGAACGCACCTTCGAAATTGCCGGTCCGGTCGACGGGAGGCGCCGCGCTCCCCTCGCCGCTGCTATCGCCCTTCAGCGGCGCGACCTTCAACTGCTCCGCCAGGTCGTAGCGCCCTTTGTCGCGTGCATAGCTGACACGGATCAGCGACGCGGCGGCGCGCGCTTGCTCGAACGTCTCGGCGACCACCAGCGCGATCGCCTGGTGGTAATGCTCGACTGCCGGGCCGCCGAGCAGATTGGCGGTGTTGAAATTGCCCTTGGTGAGCTTGCCCGCATTCTCGGCGGTAACGATCGCCAGCACGCCCGGCGCAGCTTCGGCATCGGCCAGGTTCATGCTGGTGATCCGGCCCTTGGCGATGGCGGAACCAAGGACGTAACCATAAGCTGCGTTCTGCACCGCGTCGTGCCGTTCATAGGCATAGGGTGCCCGGCCGGTCGTCTTCAACGGGCCGTCGATCCGGTCGGTCGGCTTGCCGACCACCTTCAACCGATCGATTGGATTGGTCGTGGCGGGGGTATCGAACTTCATGGCTCAGCCCCTTGCTTCGCTCAGCACCGCAGCGAGCGTGCGCTCGGCCAGCGGCAGTTTGAACGCATTGTCCTGCGTCGGCGTGGCACCGGCCAGCGCGATCTTCATCGCGGCAGGGGCGCCTTTCGGCAGCGCCGCCTCGGCGGCTTCGACGCGCCACGGCTTGTGCGCCATACCGCCCAGCGCGAAGCGACCGGTGCCGTCCTTCTGCACTACCGCCGCGACGGAAACGAGCGCGAAGGCATAGGAAGCGCGGTCGCGCACCTTGTGGTAGAAATGCTTGCCGCCCAAAGGCTTGGGCAGCGTCACCGCGGTGATCAGCTCGCCTGCCTGCAGCGTGTTGTCCAGGTGCGGCGCATCGCCCGGCAGCCGATGGAACTGCGCGATCGGAATGGCGCGCGTGGTGCCGTCGGGCCTCACGGTTTCCACCTGGGCGTCGAGCAGCCGCATCGCGATCGCCATATCGCCGGGATAAGTGGCGATGCAGGCCTCGCTGGTGCCGATCACCGCCAGTTGGCGACTGAATCCGCCAATGGCCGCACAGCCGCTACCGGGCTTGCGCTTGTTGCACGCCTGGTTCGTGTCGTAGAAATAGGGGCAGCGGGTGCGCTGGAGCAGGTTGCCCGCCGTCGTGGCCTTGTTGCGCAACTGGCCGGAAGCACCCGCGACGATTGCGCGGCTCAGCACCGCATAATCGCGCCGGACGCGCTTGTCGGCGGCAAGGTCGGTGTTGCGCACCAGCGCGCCGATGCGCAGTCCGCCCGCCGGCGTCGCCTCGATCTTGTCGAGCGCGAGCTTGTTGACGTCGATAAGATGCGTCGGCGCCTCGATCTCCAGCTTCATCAGATCGAGCAGGTTGGTGCCACCCGCGATGAACTTCGCGCCCGGCGTCCTGGCGGCCTGCGCCGCAGCATCGGCCGCGCTGCTCGCCCGGCTATAGGTGAACGCCTTCATGCCTGCCTCCGCCCTGCGACTTCGCGGATCGCCTCGACGATGTTGGAATAGGCGCCGCAGCGACAGATATTGCCGCTCATGCGCTCGCGTATCTCGGCCTCGCTCAGCGGTGGCGCGGCGGTGAGGTCAGCGGTGACATGGCTGGGCGATCCCGCGCGGATCTCTTCCAGCACCGCCACCGCCGAGCAGATCTGGCCAGGCGTGCAGTAGCCGCACTGATAGCCGTCATGCTTCACGAACGCGGCCTGCATCGGGTGGAGCTTCTCCGGCGTACCGAGCCCCTCGATCGTGGTCACGCTGTCGCGCTCGTGCATCACCGCAAGGCTGAGACAGGAATTGATGCGACGACCGTTCACGATCACCGTGCACGCGCCGCACTGCCCGTGATCGCAGCCCTTTTTTGTGCCGGTAAGGTGCAGATGCTCACGCAGCGCATCCAGCAACGTGGTGCGGGGATCGAGACTTAGTTCCTTGTCGCTGCCGTTCACGGTCAGGCGTACCGGAGTGACGGGCGGCGCCGCGGAAGGTCCCTGCTGTCGTTCGCTTGCGCCGGCGGGAAGGGCATGCGTCGCGGCGCACGCGGCGCCCGTGATCAACATGCCTCGCCGCGACATGCCGATTGCGGCCACATCGTCCATTGCTGTCCCCTTCTCGCTTCCATCATGCGAAACCAATGCGGTTTTACAGGCGCGGTTCCATCCGCGCCGTCCAGCGACCTCGAATACATGCGATACTATGGGGTCAGGCGGGGAAAGAAAAGCGAACCAAGGATCAGGATCCATATCCTCCGCCGGCAAGCCGAGGGAGTTCAGCGTTCAAGCAAACGCGTCAGAAAGCGGACATGATAGCGCCGCCCCCGGGCGCGATGCCGGGGAGCGGCACGCTGCCTGCGTCAGGCGCTGCTGCAAAGGCCCACAAGGGTGGAATCGCCACATTTCACGATCGGAACGTACCAAGGAATATCGATCTCGGTGCCACGTCCGTCGCCAGTATAGCCCTCACCGGTATCGATGCCAAACGCCTTCTGGCATGAAAAGTCGCAATCGCGTTCGCGGCCGGGGAACGCTTCGTAACAACTGAAGATGCAGTTTTCGAAACCGACCCAGTCTATCTCGACCGCGCCAGCTGGTGTCGCTGAACACAGCCAGGTGATTGCTGCAACTGTCCCGGTTAAAGCCCCAATCCGTCGCATCAACGATCTCCTCTACAGCGGAAATCAAAACGCGCCACGAATATTGATTCGAGTCAATACTGACCCGGATACTGGAAACACATCGTAACAGGCAATCTACGTCAACCTCTGTAGGTTCACTTGCGTGATCAATCTTGCCGGTCCGACAGATCCATGAAGTTCCGGGCGGCTTCGCGCTCAGCTTCGTCTTCGAACGTCGCGTCCAGATCCGGCGCGCTGCCGAACATGAACAGCAAGGCCCAGAGCGCAAATCGATGCCCGGGATTGGTTTCCAGGCCGAGATCGACCTTCATCCGCTCGATACCGGCGGCAAGCGCCGGCGGGGTGATGGCACCAAGATCGGGCGTACCGAAATAGCGGAGGAGCTGGTCGTCCAGTTGCATCGCCATCGCCTATCGCCGGCAGCCCTTACCGGCAAGACTACGGAACTTTCCCAAGCGACGCGGGGGCGCCCACGCGCCATGCGATCAGCGCATGTGGACCTATCACCCCGATCTGCTCGCCACGCCGGTGCCGCGCTACACCAGCTACCCCACCGCCGCGGAGTTCAACGACGCCATCGGCCCGCAGGATATGGCCACCGCGCTGGATCGGGTCGCGCCCGAGGCCGAGTTGTCGCTCTACCTCCATATCCCCTTCTGCCACGAGATCTGCTGGTATTGCGGCTGCAATACCGGCGCCGCCAACCGCACCGCCCGGCTCGATGCCTATCTGGCGCGGCTGTCGGATGAAATCGAACTGGTAGCCCGCCGGCTGGACGGGCGTGGCAAGGTGGGGCGAATCGCGTTCGGCGGCGGCAGCCCCAACGCGATCGCGGCGGAAGCGTTCGCGCGGCTTGTCGCCCAGGCGAAGTCGGCGTTCGGGGCCGACGCGCCCGTGCTGTCGGTGGAAATCGATCCGCGCGGCTTCGATGCCGATTGGGCGGCCGCCATCGGGGCCGCCGGAGTCTCGCGGGCAAGTCTGGGGGTGCAGACCTTCGATCCGGCCATCCAGGCGGCGATCGGGCGTATACAGCCCCGGGAAGACATTGCCGCCGCCGTCCGCCTGTTGCGCGGGGCCGGAGTCGCATCGATCAACTTCGATCTGATGTACGGGCTCCCCGGCCTATCCACGGACCTGCTGGAAGCGTCGCTGGACCAAAGCATCGCCCTTGGCGCCGATCGGATGGCGGTGTTCGGCTATGCCCATGTGCCCCACCTGATCCCGCGTCAGCGGCGGATCGATGCGGCCGCGCTCCCGGATGCGCGCCAGCGGTTCGAACAGGCGGCACTCGCCCATGCCCGGCTCGTCGGCGCGGGATATGCGCCGGTGGGATTCGATCATTTCGCCGTGCCGGGCGACGCGCTGGCGATCGCCGCGCGCGAAGCGAGGCTCCGCCGCAACTTTCAAGGCTTTACCGAGGATGAATCGGACATTCTGATCGGCCTGGGCGCCAGCGCGATCAGCCAGTTCCCCGACAGGCTCTTGCAGAACGAGAAGAATGCCGGCCGCTGGCACATGGCCGTCGCCGCCGGCCGGTTCGCTGCCGCGCGCGGGCTCCGCCGGTCGATCGACGACCAATGGCGCGCCGCCGCGATCGAGGAACTGCTGTGCCAGGGCCGCGCCGATCTGGCGGCAATTCACGATCGCGGCGCGATTGCCGCCCGGCTCGCGCCGTTCGCGGCCTTGAAGCTGGTCCGCTGGGAGGGCAGCGTGCTGATGCTCGCGCCCGATGCCCTGCCCTATGCCCGGGTGATCGCAAGCGCGCTCGATGCCTATCGCGGGCCGGCGCCGGTGCGGTTCAGCAGCGCGGTGTAAGCCGCCGAACCGCGCCACCTGCGGTCATTACGGATCGGCGGTGGTATAGCTTCGGTTCATCGCAGCTTCTATAAGACGGGAGTGTCCCTGCCGCGTGCAGGGATTTTTCGTTCGCGAAAGATTGCTCCCCGATGTCGCCTCCCGTCTTTTTCGACCCCACCGGCATCCGCAAGCGCTGGGCGATCCGAAGCGTCGTCATGCTCCTTCTCGGGATTTTGCTGACGGCGGTGATCTTCGCGGCGACGATCGTGAACGTCCCCCCGGCGCAGGATCTGCCGGTGCGCTGGGAAAACGCCAAGCCCGCCGAATTGCGTTCGCTGAGCGCCCGCGGCGAGCCGCGGCGGCGCAGCTGGCTTCCCGGCGGCACCTCCAAGCGGCCGGGCGCGCCGCTGACCATCGGCTTCTATGTGCCCTGGGATCAGGCAAGCGCGGATTCGCTCCGTCGCAACATCGGCGATCTGGATTGGGTGGTGCCCGCGCTGATCTCGGTCACCGGCGCCGATCACAAGATGCAGGTGACCGACGATCCACGGCTGACGACCATCCTCGCCGGCGCACGCCGGCCCGCCCGCGTGCTGCCGATGGTGCAGAACGTCTCCGATGACGGCTGGGACGGCGCCGGTGCCGCGCGGCTGATGGCCAGCCCCGCCGCGCGCGCCAAACTGGCCCGGGATCTGGCGGGCGAGGTGAAGGCGCGGCAGCAGGCCGGGCTGGTGCTGGATTTCGAAAGCCTGCCTGCCGAAGCGCTGCCCGGTTATCTCCAGCTGCTTGCCGAAATCAACGCAGCGATGCCGAAGGACAAGCTGTTGGCCGTCACCGTGCCGGCGGGCGATGCGAGCTGGAAGCTCAAGCGCTTCGCGGCGGTCGCCGATCGCGTGATCCTGATGAACTATGACGAGCATTGGCAGGGCGGCACCGCCGGGCCCATCGCGCCGCAGCCCTGGTTCGTCGATCAGCTGCGCAGCGCCGTGGCACAGGTGGGTACGGACAAGCTGATCGTCGCGCTCGCCAGCTATGCCTATGATTGGCACGGCACCCAGGTGGATGCGCTGAGCATCGAAGAGGCCTGGTCCGCCGCACATGACAGCGACGCCCGCGTCACATTCGACAAGAGCAGCGGCAACAGCGCCTTCGCCTACACCGAAGATGGCGAGCATCACGAAATCTGGATGGTCGACGCCGCGGCCAGCTGGAACCAGCTGCAGGCCGTGCGCGCCGCCGGCATCGGCAGCGTCGCGCTGTGGCGGCTCGGCACCGAGGATGCCGGCATCTGGACGGCGCTGCTCGCCTATCGCCATGGCGGCGTGCCCGATCTGAGCCGCATCGTGCCGGCAACCGAGGTCGACGTGGAAGGATCGGGCGAGATCCTGCGCATCACCGCCACGCCCACGGTGGGACAGCGCGCGATCAGCTTCGATGCCGCCCACATCATCCGCGACGTAACCTATCCCGTGCTCCCCACGCCCTATGTGGTGGTGCGCACCGGCGCCCAGGCGAAACAGGTGGCGCTGACGTTCGACGACGGGCCCGATCCCACCTACACGCCCCGCATCCTGGATGTGCTTAAGCAAGCGCAGGTGCCCGCCGCCTTCTTCATCGTCGGCGAGAATGCGTTGCAGCACCCGCTGCTGCTCCGCCGGCTGGTGGCGGAGGGGCATGAACTGGGCAACCACACCTATACCCACCCCAATCTCGCCACCACCTCGGCTGCCAGCACCGCGCTGGAACTGAACGCTACGCAGCGGCTGGTACAGGCCTATACCGGCCGGGGCATGCGGCTGTTCCGCGCGCCCTATTTCGGCGACGCCGAGCCGACCACCGCCGACGAACTCGATCCTGCGCTGGTCGCGCAGAAGCAGGGCTATACCGTCGTCGGCCTGCATGCCGATCCGGACGACTGGAAGCGCCCCGGCGTGGACGAGATCGTCAACCGGGCGGTGAGCGACGTCGAAGGCGCGCGGCCGGACTATTCCGCGAACATCATCCTGCTGCACGACGGCGGCGGCAATCGCGAGCAGACGGTGGAAGCCCTGCCCCGCATCATCGCCGAGCTGCGCGCACGGGGCTATACGTTCGTACCGGTGTCGAAGCTAGCCGGGCTGTCCTACGATGCGGTGATGCCCCCCATTGGCGGCAGCGATCTGCTGGCGGTGCGCGCGGACGTCGCGATCTTCGTTGTATTGGCGGCGATCGCCTCGGGTCTGCGCTGGATGTTCTTCATTGCGATCGCGCTGGGCATCGCCCGCGCGGTGATCCTCGCCGCACTCGCGCTGCGCCAGCGCAGCCGCGAAAACGGCACGCCGCCGGCCTATACGCCGAGCGTCTCGGTAATCATCCCCGCCTATAACGAGGAACGGGTGATCGAGGCCTCGGTGCGGCGCGTTCTGGCCAGCGACTATCCCGCGATCGAATTGATCGTCGCCGATGACGGTTCGAAGGACCGCACCAGCGCCATCGTCGCCGCAGCCTTCGGCGACGATCCGCGCGTCACCCTGCTCACCCTGCAGAACGGCGGCAAGGCGGCCGCGCTCAACCGCGCGCTGCAGGAAGCCAAGGGCGACGTGATCATCGCGCTTGACGCCGATACCCATTTCGAGCCGGAGACCATCGGCCGGCTCGCGCGCTGGTTCGTCGATCCGCAGCTCGGCGCCGTCGCGGGCAGCGCCCAGGTCGGCAACCGCATCAACCTGGTCACTCGCTGGCAGGCGGTGGAATATATCACCGCGCAGAATCTGGAGCGGCGCGCGCTCGCCGGGTTCAACGCCATCACGGTCGTGCCCGGCGCGGTCGGCGCCTGGCGCCGGGCGGCGCTCGACGCGGTCGGCGGCTATCCCGAAGACACGCTGGCGGAGGATCAGGATCTCACCATCGCGATCCAACGCGCCGGCTGGCGTGTCACCTATGATCCCGATGCGGTCGCCTGGACCGAAGCGCCGGAAAGCTTCCGCGCGCTGGCCAAGCAGCGCTATCGCTGGGCGTTCGGCACCTTGCAGTGCCTGTGGAAGCATCGCGGCCTCTATCGCGACAGCAAGGCACGCGGGCTTGCCTGGATCGGGCTGCCCCAGGCCTGGATCTTCCAGATCGTGTTCGCCGCCATCTCGCCGCTGATCGATATCGCGCTGGTCGCCGCGGTGTTCGCAACGGCGGTGCGCATCGCCCAGCATGGCTGGGAACAGACGCGCGGGGATGTCGGCGCCATGGGCCTCTACTGGATCGCCTTCACTGCTATCGATGTCGGGTGCGGATGGGTCGCCTATCGCCTCAACAGCCGGCGCATCCGCTATCCGGCGTTGCTGCTGGTGGCGCAGCGCTTCGTCTATCGCCAGCTGATGTATTGGGTCGTGCTCCGCGCAATCGGCTCTGCGGTGGGCGGCTGGTGGGTCGGCTGGGGCAAGCTGGAGCGCAGCGGGCGCGTCGGCACGGCTCGCGCGGCAGCCTGATCGCGCCGCTCAGGCCCAAGCAAACCGCACGATTGACGCAAGGGTGCAAGGTGCTTCTCCGAAGTGCCGGTACGCAGGGCCTCCATGCCCGTGAAGCGGCAAGGATGATGCAAAGGTTTGCAGCCGAATCTTGATGCAAGTTTAGAAAAATCCTTGTCTTTCCACACTATGACAGCTTGCGTGGTTTGGCGCGGACGCATAGCCATAGTCGCTGTGAAAGACGAAATGATCGATGTAATCGACCGCGCGTCGCAGTTTTTGAAAGCGCTGTCCGGCCGCAGCCGCCTGCTTTTGCTATGCCATATGCTTGATGGCGAGAAATCAGTAGGCGAACTCGCACGGCTGACCGGCGCCCGCGACACCGCTGTCTCCCAGCAACTGGCGCTCTTGCGCCGGGAAGGCATGGTCTCTGCCCGCCGGGCCGGCCAGATGATCTTCTATTCGCTTGCCAGCCCGGAGGCCCGACGCATGCTGGAGGCGATGTACGGCCTATTCTGCGCGACGGAAGGCGACGCGGCCGGCGACGGACCGTCCTTCATCGGACGGCAGGCGGTAAAGGTTTAACGGCTAAGGGGCGGCCGGCCCGCCCCCAATCGCGCCGCAAACGCCGCGGCTATCGCCGCCCGCGTTCGACGATCGCGCGCACGGCAGGAAGGATCAGCTCCATCGGTCGGTTTGCCCGCAACCGGTGCCAGCCGAACAGATCCCCCACCGATCGCCGCGACTGCTCGCGCACCACCGCCGCCGTCGCGTCGGACGCATCGCTGGTCCGCCCGGCGACGCGCGCAAGCCGATCGCCTTCCGGCGCTTCCAGCCAGATCCCGGTAAACGGCACTCGCGCCTGCTGCGCCAGCGCTTCGGCCACCTCGCGTTCGCTACGGTTCAGGAACACCGCGTCCAGGATCACCGTCGTGCCGCAGGCTAGATGATCGTCGGCCGATTCGAACATCGCCTCATAGGTGTCGGCATTGCTTCGCGCGGTGTAGAGCCGCGCCGGCAGCCGCGTTTCCGGCGGAAGCCCGTTCACCCGCTTGCGGAACACGTCCGAACGGAGCACCCGCGCGCCGGGCCGCCTGCCCAGATGCCCACCCAGCAGGCGCGCGAGGCTGGATTTGCCCGTGCCGGAAAGCCCGCCGATCACGATGAGCTGCGGCGCGCTGGGGGTCAGCATCCGATCGGCCGCCTCCGGATCTTCGGTGTGCAGGGCCAGCATCAGCGGCAGCAATCCCCAGCCCGCTGCGCCCTGCGGCGATACGTCCAGATAGCGGTTGGCGACGATGTTGGCTTCCACATGCCGGCCCTCGGCGCACCAAGCCGCCAGCGGCTGCGCGAGATCGAACAGGATATCCGCCGGCCGCTCGTCGCCGAAGGTGCGGATCCGGCCGGCGCGGGCGCGCCGCTCCAGATCGGCGCCCTGCAGCGCGATCATGCTGCGCTGGGCGCTGGTCCGCGCCAGTTCCAGCAGTCGCTGGCGGAACGCGGCGCCCGCCGCCGCCACCGGAGCCCGGGCATGCGCCTGCGCCAGCGTCTCGGCATGCGCGAACAGGGCAGGCACATCGAGGCTGATCGGCGGGACGTCGCCACCGCCGCTGGATCCTTCCTGTGTTGGGGCCGCTGCGGCCATGGACCTGCTCCCTGGAGTGCCGGCCGCCGGCCGTTGCTGCACCCCTTGTATAATCGCCGAATATGAACGGGAGCGTACCGATCTCAGGTGCGCGCCCGTGCCTTCATCAGCTGTCGGGCAATCGCGTCGTGCAGCGGCTTGGGACGAAACCGGGCGTCGTAGGGCGCCACCCGAGTCATCGAACCGTCGCGGCGCGGCTTGAAGCCGTTCAGCCAGCTATACTTGTCACACATGCCCCAGGCGAGCACATCCCGTAGTTGCGGATAGCCAAGCATGATGTCCAGATAAATACCGGCATAGTCGGCCACGATGCGGTCGCGCGTCGCAAAGTCGCCGGGTAGTTGCTGATCGGCAACATCGAACTCGGTAATCACCAGATCATAGCCCATCGCGGTCACGGTATCGAGAAAGGCGCGCCAGGGCTTTTCCTGCCGCGCCGACATCTCGCCGGGCGTGCCGTCGCCCTTGGGCTCGATATGCGATTGCACGCCCAGCGCATCCACCGGCACGTCGCGCTTGCGAAATCCTTCAAGCAGGCGGAGCACGCCGGCGCGATGCTTCTCGTTGCCGGGCTCCCAGCTCATATAGTCGTTATACACCAGCTGGGCGTGCGGCGCGGCGGCGCGCGCCGTGCGGAACGCATGGTCGAGCATCGGCACGGTACCGCCGAACGCGCGGGACAGGCTGGTGTCGCGCAGGTCGCCGGTCTTCTCGTCGACCGTCTCGTTCACCACGTCATAGCTGCCGATCCGCCTGCCATAGCGCCCGCAGACCGTGCGGACATGCGTATCGAGCACCCGTTCGGCCTCGCGCAGCGGCGCCGCGCCGAAATCATGGTTGTTCAGCCAGCGCGGGAAATATTCGGATTTGTGCCACAGCAGCGTGTGCCCCCGCATCGCCATGCGGTGCGCTTCCGCCCAGTCGAGCATCGCATCGAACCGGCTGAAATCGAAGCCGTCGGCGCTCGGGCGGATCGCCTGCCATTTCATCTGGTTTTCCGCCACCAGGATCCCGCAATCGCGCTGGAGCAGGGCCGCATAGGCGGGGTTGGCGAAGCTGCCCGCATCGGCGCCGGGCGGGCTCCAGGCAAAGGCCGATCCGAACCGCAGCCCCCGCTGCCCGGCGATCGTATTGAGGCCGGGAATCGCGCGCGCCGCATGCGCCTGGATCGGCAGCGTCGCGGCCATCGCCCCGGCACCGCCCAGAACCTCGCGCCGCGTTGCCTTGCTCTTGGTCATCGCCCTCTCCTGCTGTCGCGCGCCGCTGCCGGCGCCGCTTCCTTGGTAGCGGTACCATGTTCGGGCTGCTACAGCCTTGTCAACGGCGGCAAAGAATCGCGCGTCAGGAGAGTGAAGCCGTGTGGCGTTTTCTACGATCGATACTCGCAATCTCGTTGGCAATGGCGTTCGCCCAGCAGGGGCATGCCGAAACCGGCTATGATCTCTGGCTGCGCTATGCGCCGCTCGCATCGGCCGAATCGCAGCGCGTGTCGCCGCACCTCCGCTATGTGGTCGCCGACGCGACCCGCCCGACCCTGGCCGTGGCGCAGGAGGAGCTCGATCGCGGTCTTGCCGGAATGCTCGGCACGGCGCCGCGCCATGCCTCCCGGGTGGAGGGCAATGGCGGCATCGTGCTGGCGACGGTGGGGTCGCCGCTGCTGGCCGGGCTGAACCTGCCGCTGGCAGACCTCGGCCGCGAAGGCTTCTTGATCCGATCGGTGACGATCGGCGGCGCGCGGGTGATCCTGATCGCCGCGAACAGCGATGTCGGCGTTCTCTACGGCAGCTTCCGCCTGCTCAAGCTGCTCCAGCTGCGCGCGCCGATCGACGCGCTGGACGTGCGCGATGCCCCGAAGCTGAAGCTGCGGGCGCTGGATCATTGGGACAATCTCGATCGCTCGGTCGAGCGCGGCTATTCGGGCCAGTCGCTCTGGGATTGGCAGAAGCTGCCCGGCTATACGGACCCGCGCTACACTGATTATGCCCGCGCCAATGCCTCGATCGGCATCAACGCAGTGGTGCCCAACAACGTCAACGCCAATGCCGATATCCTCACGGCGCCCTATCTGCAGAAGGTAAAGGCGCTTGCCGCGGTGTTCCGCCCTTATGGCATTCGCGTCTATCTCACCGCGCGTTTCTCCGCGCCGATCGAAATCGGCGGGCTGAAGACGGCGGATCCGCTCGATCCCGCCGTGCGCGCCTGGTGGAAAGCCAAGGCGGACGAGATCTACGCCGTCATCCCCGATTTCGGCGGCTTCCTGGTCAAGGCCAATTCGGAAGGGCAGCCGGGTCCGTCGGATTACAAGCGCAACCATGCCGATGGCGCCAACATGCTCGCCGATGCGCTGGCGCCGCATGGCGGCGTCGTGATGTGGCGGGCCTTTGTCTATTCGGAGCATAACGACGCCGATCGCCACAAGCAGGCGAACGACGAGTTCGAGCCGCTGGACGGCAAGTTCCGCGAAAACGTGCTGCTCCAGGTGAAGAACGGCGCCATCGACTTCCAGCCGCGCGAGCCCTTCCATCCGCTGTTCGGCGCGATGCCGAAGACGCCGTTGATGCTGGAAGTGCAGATCACCAAGGAATATCTCGGCTTCGCGACCCACCTCGCCTATCTGGGCACGATGTGGGAAGAGGTGCTGGAGAGCGACACCTTCCGGCCGCGCAAGGGCAGCACCGTCGCCAAGCTGCTGGAAACGCCGGTCAATCCCCAGGCACTTACCGGGATGGCCGGCGTCGCCAACATCGGCACCGACATCAACTGGAGCGGATCGCAGTTCGATCAGGCGAACTGGTATGCCTATGGCCGCTTCGCCTGGGATCCAAACGCCCAGGCAGAAGACATTGCCCGCGACTGGGCCCGGCTCACCTGGAGCCCCGATCCCACCGTGGTCGATCCCATCGTTTCGATGATGATGGAATCGCGTGAGGCAGTGGTGAACTATATGACGCCGCTGGGCCTCGGCCACCTGATGGCGACCGGGCATCATTACGGCCCCGCCCCTTGGGTGTCCGATCTCGCGCGGCCCGAATGGAATCCTGCCTATTATCACCGTGCCGATGCGAACGGCATCGGCTTCGATCGCACGCCCAGCGGCACCAACGCGCTCGGCCAATATGCGCCCGAAGTCGCCAAACGCTGGGGCGACCTGAAGACCGTGCCGGACAGCCTGCTGCTCTGGTTCCACCATGTGCCCTGGGATCACCGGATGCGCTCGGGCGAAACGCTGTGGAACAGCCTCGTCGCGCACTATGATGCCGGCATCGCATCGGTCGAGGCCATGCAACGCCGCTGGGCCGCGCTGGAAGGCAAGATCGACGCACGACGCTGGGCGGAGGTGCGCGATTTCCTCGCCATCCAGCGCGAGGAAGCGCAGTGGTGGCGCGACGCCTCGATCGCCTATTTCCAGTCCATCGCGAAGCGGCCGCTGCCCGCGGGGCATCTGGCTCCGCCGCACCCGCTTGGCTATTATCAGGCGATCCGGACGCCGCACGCGCCCGGGAACGGCAAATAGGTCGACAGGGGAGCAGGATGCGGATGGAAAAGACGTGGCTGCTCGCTGCCTTGGTGGCGGCGAGCCCGGCATGTGCGCAGCAGCAGCAGCCGGTTATCGATGTCAATCAACTCGGCTTCGAACCCAGCGACGTGAAGCTCGCCGTGCTGCGCGGCGCGGGCGCCGAGCCCATGAAGTGGCAGTTGCTGGACGCGAATGGCAACGCTGTCGGAACGGGCGAGACCATGGTGTACGGGCCCGATGCAAGTTCGGGTGCGGTGGTCCAGCGGATCGACTTTTCAGGGTTCCGGCGTGCGGGTAGCGGGTACCGTCTGTCGGTTGCCGGCGTGACCAGCGATCGCTTCACCATCGCGGAGAATGTCTACCGGCCGCTGGTGCGCGACGCGGCGAACTTCTTCTACCAGCAGCGCGCCGGTTTGCCGATCGACGCACGCTTCGCCGGCGCCGCCTGGGCGCGCCCAGCGGGCCACGCCTCCGAAGTGGCGGCCTGCTTTTCCGGCGCCGACGAGCGCGGCACGCGCTGGCCCGGTTGCAACTATCGGCTAGACGTAACCGGCGGCTGGTACGACGCCGGCGATCATGGGAAATATGTCGTCAACGGCGGCATCGCGCTGTGGACGCTGCTGAACGCCTATGAACGCCGCCCGGCCGCCTTCCCGGACGGGGCGCTGCGTATCCCCGAATCGGGCAACGGCGTCAGCGATCTGCTCGATGAAGCACGCTGGGAGATGGAGTTTCTGCTCCGCATGCAGATCGCCGACGGCGTGCGCGCCAGCGTGCCAACCGGGCCGCTCGGCCGATCGCAGCTCCCACCCTTTGTGGAAATCGATGCCGGCGGAATGGCGCACCAGAAGGTCGCCGATCGCACCTGGACCAAGCTGCCGATGCCGCCGCAGAACGATCCCGAGGAGCGGCTGCTCTATCCGCCCACGACCGGCGCGACCCTCAACCTCGCGGCCACGGCGGCGCAGTGCGCGCGGCTGTGGCGCGGGATCGACGATGCGTTCGCGGCCCGCTGCCTCGCCGCCGCGCGGCGCGCTTGGGCGGCAGCGCAGCGCAACCCGCAGGTGTTTGCCACCAGCAGCTTCACCGGCAGCGGCGGCTATGGCGATTCCAGCCTGAGCGACGAATTCTACTGGGCCGCCGCCGAACTCTACGCCACCACCGGCGAAGCACCGTTCCACCAGGCCGTGGCGGCCTCGCCCCATTTCGGCGAGACGGTGCGGGCACCCGGCTGGAACGCCACCGCGCCGCTGGGCACGATCACGCTTGCCACGGTGAAGACCGGGCTCACCGCCGCCGAGCTGCAGCGCGTCCGCCAGGCGGTCATCGCCGGTGCGGATCGCATCCTCGCCCAACGTCGCGAGAATGGCTACGCCCTTGCCTACCGCGCCGTCGGCTATCCCTGGGGATCGAACGGCGATCTCCTCAACCACGCGATGCTGCTCGGCGTTGCCGGCGATCTGACCGGCGACGGCAAATATCGGCCAGGTCTGGTTTCCGCGATGGATTATGTGCTCGGGCGCAATCCGCTCGGCCAATCCTATGTTAGC
Organism: Sphingomonas sp. ATCC 31555; assembly: GCF_000282895.1. Classification (GTDB taxonomy): domain Bacteria; phylum Pseudomonadota; class Alphaproteobacteria; order Sphingomonadales; family Sphingomonadaceae; genus Sphingomonas. The sequence goes on along the minus strand of NZ_ALBQ01000059.1, from coordinate 140,229 downwards.
GGCTATGGCACGCGACCGCTGCGCAACCCGCATCACCGCTTCTGGGCGCATGTGCTGGATTCCAAACTGCCGGGGCCGCCACCCGGCGTGCTCTCCGGTGGTCCGAACGATACGGCGATGAGCGATCCGGTGGCGGCGAAGCTGAAGGGGAAATGCGCACCCCAGACCTGCTGGGCCGACGAGATCGGCGCCTATGCCCTGAACGAGGTGGCGATCAACTGGAACGCGCCGCTGTTCTGGGTGGCCGCCTGGCTGGAGGACTGACGCGCAAATAGCGTCCTGACATTTGCGGGTTCAACGTTAAGGAAGGCGGCGGAAGCGGGGGCGCTGCCGAGGAAGACGATGGACCATCACCGCAATGCCCGCCGGATGCGCGCGATCGTACGCCGGCACGGGCCGACGGCGCCGATGTGGCGGCGGCGCATCGCCTTTCTGGGTGGGGCCATCGTCATCGGGCTGGTGGCGCTTGCCTTCGCCATCGCCGCGGATTGGGCCGCGGGGCAGTTCGCTTCGATCACGGCGCGCGCCTGGTGGCTGCCGGTTCTGCTCACCCCTGCCGGCTTCGCGCTCTTCGCCTGGGCGACCCGGCGCTTCGCCCCCGATGCGATAGGCTCGGGCATCCCGCAGGTCATGGCCGCCACCCGAAATCCCGAAGCGGCGATGGCCAGCCTCACCGCCGCGCGCACGGTGCTGCTCAAGCTGGCGCTGACGGTGGGCGCGGTGCTGGTGGGCGCTTCCACCGGGCGGGAAGGCCCGACAGTGCAGGTCGCCGCTTCGATCATGGGCTATGCCCATCGCTTCGCCCGCGTGCGGCTCCGCGCCTCGGCCTATATCGCGGGGGGCGCGGCGGGCGTCGCGGCGGCGTTCAACACGCCGCTGGCCGGGGTTGCCTTCGCGATCGAGGAACTTGCTGCCGCCTATGAGCAGCGCATGGCCGTGCTGGTGATGGCAGCGGTGCTGATCGCGGGCATGACCAGCCTCGGCATCGCGGGCGACTATGTATATTTCGGCGCGATGCGCAGCACGCTACCGCTGGCCCAGGCGATCCTCGCTGCGCCGGTGGCGGGCGTGGTTGGCGGTCTTGCCGGCGCGCTATTCGCCCGGGCCATGCTGGCGGCGGGCGGATCGGGATGGCGCCCGCTGGTCGCCATGCGCCGCCACACGCTGGCATACGCCGCCGGCTGCGGACTGGTGGTGGCGCTGATCGGCGTCGCGAGCGGCCTCACCTGGGGAACGGGCTATGACGCAGCGCGAACCGCGATCACCGGCGGAGCGATCCCCTGGTGGTACGCCCCCGCCAAGTTCGTCGCGACTCTCGCAACCGCAGTCGCCGGCATCCCGGGCGGCATCTTCGCGCCTTCGCTTTCGGTCGGCGCCGGCGTCGGCGATCTGATCCGCCCGCTGTTCCCCACTGCCCCGGGAGGCACCATCGTGCTGCTGGGCATGGTCGCCTATTTCACCGGCGTGGTCCGCGCCCCGCTCACCGCCGTCATCATCATCGCCGAGACGACGGCCAGCCGCGGGCTGATGCTGCCCCTGCTGGCCGCCGCGCTGATCGCAGATTTCACTGCCCAGCGCGTCTCCAGGGAACGGCTTTATCACGGCCTTTCGCAGCGCTTCGGCACTACGCAGGTGCAGCATGAATCGGACGATCGGGGGAACGGATCGGGCGTGCGCGCGTAACGATCCATGGGGCGCGCGCCAATCTGCGCGCCGATGAGGAGTTGCATGCCCGACCGGGACCCTGTTTCGCTGATGCCGCCGCCGGCGGATTTGCTCGATGCCGCCAGCCTGTTCCTCGATTTCGATGGAACGCTGGTAGAACTCGCCGATCGCCCAGATGGCGTGGTGATGGACGCCATGCTGATCGACATGCTCGCGGCGCTGGAAGAAAAGCTTGAGGGGCGGCTCGCGCTGGTAAGCGGCCGCCCGGCCGAGGATCTTGCCGCGATGTTCGGTGATCGCCCGCCCTCGGTCGTCGGCAGCCACGGCATGGAGTTTCGATGGTCCGATGGCCGCCGCGAGCGGGCCGATCGCCCTGCCGGGCTGGTCGAGGCGCTCGCCGCGATGCGCGCCTTCACCGATGCGCATGCCGGCGCGATCCTGGAAGACAAGCCGCTCGGCGCCGCCATCCATTACCGGTTGAACCCCGAACATGAAGCCGCGGCGATTGCGCTGGGAGAAGCGCTTGCCGCCGACCACGGGCTGTATCTCCAGCACGGCAAGATGATGGTCGAGGTGCGCAGCCCCGGCGGCGACAAGGGCAGTGCGATCCGCACGCTCATGGCCGATCCGCGCTTCGCGGCCGGCCGGCCGGTGTTCCTGGGCGACGACGTTACCGACGAACCCGGCTTTTCCGCGGTGGCCGCCCTGGGTGGCGCGGGCGTTCTGGTCGGCCCTCCCCGCCCGACCGATGCGCGGTTCCGCATCGACGGCGTCGCCGATGTTCTCGGCTGGCTCGCCGCGGCAACCGGAGTCACGGTATGAGCACGCTGGACCTCTGGCCCATCGGCAACTGTCAGGTCAGCGCGCTGATCGATCGTACCGGCCGCTTTGTGTGGGGTTGCGTGCCGCGGGTCGATGGCGATCCGCTGTTCTCCGCGCTGGTCGGCGGCGAAGAACCGGAATCGGGATTTTGGGATATCGCGCTGGAAGGTGTGGTGTCGGTCGAACAGCGCTATCTGCGCAACGCGCCGATCCTGGTCAGCCGCCACAGCGACGCTGCCGGCAATGCGATCGAAGTTACCGATTTCTGCCCGCGTTTTCAGCGGCTGGGCCGGGTCTATCGCCCGGTCGCCTTTGCGCGCATCGTCCGGCCCGTGGCGGGCAGCCCGCGGATCCGCGTGAGGCTGCGGCCCACCTGCGGCTGGGGTAAGCCCTGCGCGACGCGCATCGGCGGCTCCAACCATCTGCGCTATCTGGTCGAACCGATGACGCTGCGGCTCACCACCACCGCGCCCGTCGGCATGGTCGACGAGGAACGGGTGTTCCGCGTCGAAAAGCCCCTGCACTTCTTCCTCGGGCCCGACGAAAGCTTCAGCGGCGACGTTGCCGAAACCATTGACGATATGCTTACCCACTCCACCACCGAATGGCAGCATTGGGTGCGCGGTCTCGCCATTCCGCTGGAGTGGCAGGAGGTGGTGATCCGCTCGGCCATCACCCTCAAGCTCTGCCAGCACGAGGAAACCGGCGCGATCGTGGCGGCGCTGACCACCTCGATCCCCGAGCATGCTGGCTCGCAGCGCAACTGGGACTATCGCTACTGCTGGATCCGCGACGCCTATTACACGGTGCAGGCGCTCAACCGGCTGGGCGCACTCGACGTGCTGGAGACCTATCTCGGCTATCTGCGCAACATCGTCGACGATGCCCGGGCCGAGCCGCGCGGCGGCCATATCCAGCCGCTCTACGGCGTGCTGGGCGAGGCGACGCTGGAGGAGCGCGAGGCGCTCGATCTTGCGGGCTATCGCGGCATGGGCCCGGTGCGCGTCGGCAACCAGGCTTATGAGCAGGTCCAGCACGACGCCTATGGCCAGATCGTCCTGTCCAACGTCCAGGCCTTTTTCGACCAGCGACTGTACCGCATCGCCAGCGTCGAGGATTTCGAATCGCTGGAGCGCGTCGGCGAACGTGCCTGGCAGTATCACGACTCGCCCGACGCCGGGCTGTGGGAGCTGCGCACCCGCCAGAGCGTCCACACCTATTCGGTGGCCATGTGCTGGGCGGCGTGCGACCGGCTCGCCAACGCCGCGCATGTGCTGAACCTGCCCGAGCGCCGCGACTTCTGGCAGCACCGCGCCGACACGATCCGCACGACGATCTTCGACAAGGCGTGGCGCGAGGAGACCGATCGCTTCTCCGCCACCTTCTCGGGCGACGATCTCGACGCCAGCCTGCTCCAGCTGCTGGAAATGCGATTCCTGGCGCCCGACGATCCCCGCTTCGTCTCCACGCTGAAGGCGGTGGAAGAAGGGCTGCGCCGCGGCTCGACCATGCTGCGCTACGATACCGAGGATGATTTCGGGCTGCCCGAAACCGCGTTCAACTTCTGTACGTTCTGGTTGATCGAAGCGCTGCACATCACCGGCCGTACCGACGAAGCGCGCGCCTTGTTCGAGGAGATGCTGGGCCGGCGCACCGCCGCCGGCCTGCTCTCCGAGGATATCGACCCCGTGACCGGGGAATTGTGGGGCAATTATCCCCAGACCTACTCGCTGGTCGGCATGATCAATTGTGCCGTCCTGCTGAGCAAACCCTGGAGTTCGATCCGTTGAGCCGCCTGATCGTCATTTCGAACCGCGTCACCGCACCCAACGGCTCCAACTCCGGCGCGCAAGGGGGGCTAGCCGTCGCGCTCGCCGCAGCCTTGCGCGAAAATGGCGGGATCTGGTTCGGCTGGTCCGGCGAACAGACCGACCAGTTCACCGGTCAGATCAGCATGCAGCGCAGCGAGGGCGTGACCACCGCGACGGTCGACCTCGAAGAGCAGGACATCGACGAATATTATAACGGCTATGCGAACCGCACGCTGTGGCCGCTGTTCCACTACCGGATCGACCTGGCGGAATATGAGCGCGGCTTCGCCGGCGGCTATCAGCGCGTCAACGAGCGCTTCGCCGACACCGTCCGCCCGCTGATCGAGCCGGACGACGTGGTGTGGGTGCAGGACTATCACATGTTCCCGCTGGGCCAGGAACTGCGCCGCCGGGGCTGCAAGAACCGGATCGGCTTCTTCCTCCACATCCCCTGGCCGCCGCGCCGGCTGCTCTCCAGCCTGCCCAAGGCGCACGAGCTGATCGAGACGCTGTTCGCCTATGACGTGATCGGCTTCCACACCCAGGAATGGATGGAGTCCTTCATCGATTTCGCCCGTGCCGAGATGGAAGCGGTGGTCCAGCCCGACGGCGTGCTGCGCATCGGCCTGAAGAGCGTCAAGCTGGTCGCCTGCCCGATCGGCATCGACGCCAAGGAGTTCGCGGCGCTCGCCGAGAGCGACTCCGCGCGCGAGACCTATCAGCAGATGCGCACCAGTTCGGTCGGCCGTTCGCTGATCGTCGGCGTCGATCGGCTCGATTATTCCAAGGGGCTGGAGGAGCGGTTCCTCGGCTACGAGCGCTTCCTCACCACGTACCCTGAGCAGCGCAAGGAAGTGTATCTGCTCCAGATCGCGCCGCCGTCGCGCGCGACCGTCGAGACCTATCAGCGCATCCGCAACACGCTGGAGGGGCTGTCAGGCAAGATCAACGGCGCGCATGCCGATCTCGACTGGGTGCCGCTGCGCTACGTCAACCAGGGCTATCCGCGCGACGTGCTGGCCGGCGTGTACCGCGCGGCCAAGATCGGCCTCGTCACGCCGCTGCGCGACGGGATGAACCTGGTGGCGAAGGAATATGTCGCCGCGCAGGATCCGAAGGATCCCGGCGTGCTGATCCTTTCCAAGTTCGCCGGCGCCGCGATCCAGATGGAGCAGGCGCTGCTGGTCAATCCCTATAGCGCAGAGGAAGTCTCCGACGCGATCTGCCAGGCGCTCAACATGTCGCTCGAGGAGCGGATCGAACGCTGGCAGGCGCTGAAGGCGGGCGTCGACGAACAGGACGTGATGTGGTGGCTCAAGAAGTTTACCGACGAGCTCAGGAGCGTCCCGATGGAGACGGAGACCCGGCTTCCGGTCGAGGCGTGAAGTCGAGCAGCCCGCGGGTGCGGACCAGCGCCTCGGGCATCTCACTCCGGATATAGGCGAGCAGCCCTTCGCGAATGTCGCAGCGCAGGTCAAAGGCGGTCGACGCATCCTTGGCCGTCATCAGCCCGCGGACCTCGATCGCCTCGGGCCTGGTGTCGGTGACCTGCAGGTTGCAGAAGCGGCCGTCCCAGCGCGGATTGGCCTTGACCAGTTCCTCCAACTTGGCGCGCAGCCGGAGAATGTCGGCGGCAGGATCGAGATACCAGAACACGCTGCCGAGAAGTTGGCTGGTTTCTCGGGTCCAGTTCTGGAAGCTGTTCTCCAAGAACTTGGATACGGGCACGACCAGACGGCGCTCGTCCCAGATCTTCACCACCACATAAGTCAGGCGGATGTCTTCGATTCGCCCCCATTCGCCATCGATGATGACGACGTCGTCCAGCCGGATCGGCTCCGAAAATGCCATCTGGATGCCGGCGATCAGGTTCTTGAGCGCAGGCTGGGCTGCGGCGCCCACGGCCAAGGCGGCGAGGCCGGCCGAGGCGATCAGCGTCACGCCGATGCTGCGCACGCTGGGGATGCTCATCAGCATCAGGCAGAAGGTGATCGCCAGTACCACGAACACGGTGATGCGATGCAGGATCGAGGCGCGGGTGCGCCGGCGACGTGCGCGCAGGTTGTCCGCCACGCTCACATCGGCGCGCAGTAATACCCAGTCGAATAGCACGCCGAGCAGTGCCACCGCCATCCAGCCGAGCAGGCCAGGGACGAACAGACCGGCGGCCTGCGCCCAGGCGCGCGTGCCACTCGTGCCCAGGTCTAATCCAGGCTGGACGAACGAAAGCGCGATTGCAACCAGCAGCCACCGTGCGGGTCGGTGCAGCCGACGGAGCAGGATGTCATCCAACTGGCCCTTGCTGTGCGTCGCGGCGCGCCGAGCAATGGCAAGGGCGAACCGGTGGACCAGCAAGGCGGCGGCGACGGCCGCTGCGATCAGGGCAATGCTCGTCACCCAGCCGGGAAGATCGGCGATAAGCCGCTCCAAGGCGTTCTCCTGTCGCTAGGGATGGAGACATTGAAACGGAGCGGCAGCAGAATGGGTTCCGACCACCCGTCGCGCCGCCCCACGCGTCAAGCAAGGACAAGCGCGTACCCATGTCGCCCCTATCCTGATTTCTACGGAATGGCACTTGAGGGTGTTCCGCATCACATTAGCTGCGAACTAATCGCAATCCACGGGAATGGTCGATGAGCACGCGGCAACATGCGCCACTTTCCAGCCATTTCCGTGAGCGGGCGGAGCAGGAGCGCGACCGCGCGACTCGCGCTCCGAACGAGCGCCACAAGCGGCTGCACCTCGAACTGGCGGCGATCTTCGAACGGCGGGCCGCCGGCGATCCGATGTAAAGCATGCCCCTAAACGCGAAAGGCGGGCGATCCGACAACCGGAATGCCCGCCTTCCTTGTTTCGTGCCCTCCTCAGTCGAGAACCGTGAGGTCCGATGTCGGGTCGGAATGGAACTCATGCCAGATGCCGTTTAGCACAGCGACCGCGACGGCTAGGCAGGTTCCCAGGATCCAAGCGAAATACCACATGGAGTTTACTCCTCAGTAGAGGTCCGGGTTGAGCCGCAACTCTTCCCCGGTAACGCGGCCGAACATCACCTTGTACACCCAGGCGGTGTAGGCCAGCACGATCGGCAGAAACACGAGCGTGCAGACCAGCATGATGAACAGCGTCAGGTGGCTCGACGAAGCGTTCCAGGCGGTAAGGCTGGAGGCCGGGTCGATCGAGCTCGGCAAAATGAACGGGAACATGGACAGGCCGACAGTGGCGATGATGCCCACATTAGCCAGTGACGAACCCGCGAACACCAGCATGCCGTTCCGGCCGCGGATACCGATCAGCGCCAGCACCGGCCCGAGGAAGCCGAGCAGCGGCGCCGTAAGCATCCAAGGGTATTTGCCGTAATTGTCGAGCCACGCGCCCGGCGCCTTCACGGCTTCGAGCAGATGCGGGTTTGAAGGCCCGTTAGGATCGACGACGCCGGCCAGTCGATAGCCCATGTCGCCATAGGCCACAAAGGCGCCCCCGGCCGCGAACAGCGCGATGGACAGAATTGCGGCGACAGTGCCGAAGCGCTGTGCGCGTTGAACCACCGGCCCCTCCTCCGCCTTCAGTGTCAGCCAGCCGGCGCCGTGGAGCACCAGCATCGCCACCGAAAGCAGGCCGGCCACCAGGCTGAACGGCGTGAACAGGCCGAGCAGCGTACCGTCGTAGAAGGAGCGCAGGTCGCTATCGAGCCGGAAGGGCGCACCCAGCAGCACGTTGCCCACCGCCACGCCGAACACCAAAGCCGGCACGAATCCGCCGACGAACAGCGCCCAGTCCCAACGCGAACGCCAGCCGGAGCCGGGGCGCTTGGAGCGGTATTTGAACCCCACCGGCCGCAGGATCAGCGCCGCCAGCACAAGGAACATCGCCAGGTAGAAGCCGGAAAAGCTGACCGCATAGACGAACGGCCAGGCGGCGAAGATGGCACCGCCCCCCAGAATGAACCATACTTGGTTGCCTTCCCAGGTCGGCCCGACGGTGTTGATCACCATGCGGCGCTCTTCGTCGGTTCGGCCCACAAACGGCAGCAGCGCGGCCGTTCCCAGATCGAAACCGTCGGTCAGCGCGAAGCCAATCAACAGCACCCCCAGCAGCGCCCACCAGATCAGGCGCAAGACTTCATAATCGAGCGGAATGGACATGTTCTTTCTCCTTGCTCGCGCTCATTCCGCCGGGACGGTGTGGAGCGGTCGCGGCTCGGGTGCCGTGGGCACCGGGTCGTGACGGGGTTGCCAGGGCTCATAGGTCTCCGGCCCATGCTTGATGGCGCTCAACATCAGGCGCAGTTCGATCACCGCCATCAGGCCATAGATCGCCGTGAAGCCGATGATTGTTGTCCACAGCGCCGGCACCGTGAGGGTGGAAGTCGCCAGGAAGGTCGGCAGCACGCCGTCTACCGCCCAGGGCTGACGGCCGACTTCGGCGACGATCCAGCCGAACTCAATCGCAATCCACGGCAGCGGGATGATCCACATCGCCGTCCGCAGGAACCACTTCCGGTGAAAGCGGCGGGTGTTGGCGTAGTAAAGCGCCGCGGTGAAGAAGGCGATAAAGAAGAAGCCGAGCGCCGCCATACCGCGAAATAGCCAGAACACGGCCGGTACATTGGGAACCGTCGACCAGGCCGCTCGATCGATCTGCGCTTCAGTAGCCCGGCGCGGATCGGCGACCCACCGCTTCAGCAACAGCGCATAGCCGAGATCGCTCTTCGCCGTTTCGAATTTGGCGCGCGCGGCGACGTTGGTCCGATCGGTCTTCAGCGTCTCCAGCGCGTCATAGGCGGTCAGCCCGTTCTCGATCCGCAGCTTGGCCTTGGCCACAAGCGGATAAATGCCCTCGACCTGGCCGGTCAGGCTGCGCGTGCCGATTAGGCCCAGCACATAAGGCACCTTCACTTGAAACAGCGTCTCGCGGCCCGCATTCGAAGGAAAACCGAACACGGTGATGCCCGCCGGTGCCGCTTCGGTGTGCCATTCGGCTTCGATAGCAGCCAGCTTCATCTTCTGGTTGTCGGTCAACGCATAGCCGCTCTCGTCGCCCAACACGACGACCGACAGCGATGCCGCCAGACCGAACGCCGCTGCCACCGCGAAGCTTCGCTTGGCCAGTTCGATGTGCCGACCGCGCAGCAGATAATAGGCCGATACGCCGAGCACGAATACGCTGGCGCAGACGTAACCGGCGCTCACCGTATGGACGAACTTCGCTTGGGCGACCGGATTGAAGATCACCGCTATGAAGTCGACTACTTCCATGCGCATCGTCTCGGGATTGAACACCGCCCCCGCGGGATGCTGCATCCAGCCATTAGCGACGAGGATCCACAAGGCCGACAAATTGGTGCCTAGCGCGGTGAGGAAAGTGACCATCAGATGCTGGCGCTTCGATAGTCGATCCCAGCCAAAGAACATCAGGCCGACGAAGGTGGCTTCGAGGAAGAAGGCCATTAGCCCCTCGATCGCCAGCGGCGCCCCGAAGATATCGCCCACATAGTGCGAGTAATAGGACCAGTTCGTCCCGAATTCGAATTCCATCGTCAGCCCGGTAGCGACCCCGAGGACGAAGTTGATGCCAAAGAGCTTGGCCCAGAAACGCGTAATATCCCTCCAGATCGGGCGATCGGTGACGACATAGACGCTTTCCGTAATCACGAGGATGAAGGAAAGGCCCAGCGTCAACGGCACGAACAGGAAGTGGTACATGGCTGTCAGCGCGAATTGCAGGCGCGACAGCTCTACTACTGCCATATCCATAGAGAATGTCCTCAGCAAAGAGCCGGTGGTCGCGGCCTAGGCGCCGGTCTCCGCTGCGCCTATGCGGAACATCCCCTATTCCTGCCGGGCACGAGATAAGGCTTTAGACGTGGAGGATATGACCCTTCAGAAGCAGGCCGGGCTCGCCTGGATCATCGATTTGGGCGGCGCGGCATTGTTCGCCTGGGGCATCGCCGATGGAATTGCGACCATCGCCGTTGCTGAACCTGTCGGCGCAGCGCCGTTCGCGGCGATGCTGTGCGGCGGTCTGGTTCGCGCCGCCACCGCCTGGGGCGTGCCGGCGCTGGCAGTGCGTGGCGCACAGGCGAGTACCGGGTCTCTGCGCCGCGCGCTGCTCGAACGGCTGCTCGGCAGCGGTGCCGGGCCGTCGATCGGCCAGTCGGCCACGCTGGCGATCGATCATGTCGCCACGATCGAAGGCTATGAAACTCGCTTCGTTCCCGCGCGCACGGCAGCCGCCGCCGCGCCGCTGGTGGCGGTGGCAATCATCGCCTGCGCCAGCCCCGTCGCAGCCGCCATCCTGATCGCCACGCTGGTGCCGTTCATCCTCGGCATGATCCTGGCAGGCACCGCGGCCCGGCGCGCGTCCGAACGCCAGCTCGAAGCGCTGGGCGATCTTTCCGCGCTGTTCGTTGATCGCGTCCGCACCTTGCCGATCCTGCGCCACTTCGCCGCCGAGAAGCGCATCGCCCGCCAGGTGCAGCTGGCCACCCGCGCGGTGGCGGATCGCACCGTCGCGGTGCTGCGCCTTGCGTTCCTATCAAGCGCGGTGTTGGAATTCTTCTCGGCGCTCGCGGTGGCACTGGTCGCGGTCTATTGCGGCTTCGGCCTGCTCGGCCTGCTCCCCTTTGCGAGCCCGGAGACGCTGACGCTGCGCGAGGCCTTTTTCGCGCTAGCGATGGCGCCCGAATTCTACCTGCCGATGCGCCGGCTGGCAGCCGCCTATCACGACAAGCAGTTGGGAGAAGCGGCACGAAAGGCGATAACGGCGATGCCGGAAGTGGTCGCGCCGATCGCAGCCCCAGCGCTGTTCGCGGGTGTGGAAGCCCGGGATCTCGTGATCGCCTGGCCCGGCCGCACGGTTGGCCCGGTCAGTCTGGCGGTCGGCACCACCGGGCTGGTGGCGCTCACCGGCCCCACCGGCAGCGGCAAGACTAGCCTGCTCGCCGCGATCGCAGGACAGATCGTACCGAGCGAAGGAAGCCTGCGGTTCCTGTCACCCGAAGAAGCGCTGGTGCCTACCCGTCCCGAGAACCCTTTCCGTAAGTGGGAGGGGAGTATCAGCAGCCCCATAGCCTGGGCTGCGCAACACCCGCTCATTCTTCCCGGCACCTTGCGCGAAAATCTCGCCCTGGCCGCACCCGATACCACGGACGCCGCCCTCCTCGCTGCAATCGACCGCGTGGGCCTCGCCCCAATGCTCGTCCAACGCGGCGCCGGGCTTGACCTGGCGCTTGATCATCGCGGTTCCGGCCTGTCGGGCGGGGAACGCCGTCGCCTCGGCCTCGCCCGCGCGTTGCTCGCCGATCGCCCGCTGTTGCTTGCCGACGAACCCACCGCGGATCTGGACGAGGCCGGCGCTGCCGCGATCACCGAGTTGCTCCGCGCCGTCGCCGCCGAGCGCGCAGTAATCGTCGCCACACATGATCCGCATCTGATCGCCGCCGTTGACGCGGAGGTTCGGCTGTGAGCCCCTTTTCCCTCGCCTCCGTTGAACGCCGCATGCTTCGCTACGGCCTGCTGTGCGCCGCCGCCGCCGGTGTGGCCGCGATCCTGCTACTCGCACTGTCCGGCTGGTTCCTCAGCGGTGCTGCAATTGCCGGCATGAGTGGTGCCGCTGCGGTTGCCGCATTCAATTACCTGATCCCCTCGGCCGCGATACGCGGCCTTGCCATTCTCCGCACCGGCGGGCGCTACGGCGAGCGCCTGCTGTCGCATCAGGCGGGGTTGGGTGGGATGGCGGGTCTGCGGGGTGAGTTATTCGTCAAGCTCGCCGTCCAGGACAGCCGCACGGCGCCGGACCTGGCGAGCGGCGATGCCAGCGCCCGGCTGATCGGCGATATCGAGGCGCTGGAAGACCTGATCGTCCGCCGCGCGAGCCTGCCTGCCGGGCTCGTTGCCGCCATCTTCGCGGTCGCGCTGGTCGCGCTGGCGGGGTTGCAGGCGGCGCTGGCGCTCGCCCTTGCGCTCGCGCTGTTGCCGCTGGTGCTTGGAATCGCCGCGCGCCGCCTCACCGCGCGCCACGCGGTGGACGCCGCCGAAGCGCTGGGCGCGCTGCGCACCGCCTTTGTCGACATGGCTGCCGCAAGGCCCGAAATCATCGCCTATGGCCTCGCGCCGCGCGTGGCAGAGACGATCGCCGATCTTGCCCGCCCGCTGGATCGCGCCCGCGCGGCGCTGGCCCGTGGCGAGGGCGCCATAGCCGGCCTGATGGTCGCCTATGGCGCGATCACCGCCGCGTTGGTGTTCGCGCTGGCGCAAGGCCCGACGCCGCTGCGCGCGCTGGCCCTGCTCGCCGCCGCCGCCTCGATCGAGGCGATGGCGGCCGTCGCGCGCACAGCGCTGCGGCAGGCGAGCGTCACCCAGGGACTGGCCCGCCTCGAAACGCTCGTCGCATTGCCGGGCGATGCGCCCCCCGCACCCGAAAGCAACGCGCCGCCGCTGCCGATCCGGCTCGGCAAGAACAGGATCGCGCCGGGCAGCCGCGTGGCCATCACCGGCATCTCGGGCAGCGGCAAGACGCGGCTGATCGAGGCGCTGGCCGGCCTGCGCGCGCCGGTGCATCCGCTGGCGCTGGGAGAAGTGCCGTTGCCCGAATGCAGCGCCAATACCCTGCGCGGCCAGTTCGCCCTCGCCCCGCAGGACGCCATGCTGATCGCGGGCTCGATCGCCGACAATCTGCGCGTCGCCCGCCCCGGCGTTACAGACACGGACATGTTGGCAGCACTCCATGTCGCATGTCTCGACGCGGCGGTGGCCGCCATGCCGGCCGGGCTCAACACGCCCGTGGCCGAAGCCGGCGGCACGCTTTCGGGCGGCGAGCGCAAGCGGCTGGCGCTGGCCCGCGCGCTGCTCGCCGAACGCCCCTGGCTGCTGCTCGACGAACCGAGCGAAGGGCTGGATCCCGCCACCGAACGCGAAATGGTGGCCCGGATCGACGCCTGGCTTACCCGCACTGGCAGGGGATTGCTGCTCGTCTCGCACCGGCGTGCGCCGCTCGCACTCGCCCAGCAGCGGATCGAGATCAGCAATCTTTCGATACAATGATATGTTGCAACATACGAGGTCCTGATCTAGGTCGCCTCGGATGCGCTTGTTTCGCGTAACCGATCCGCTTTCCCGGCTCGCTGCGGCACTGTTCCTGGTGTTCGCGCTGTGCTGGCAGGCGGGCGTCGTGCGCGCCCATGTGCATGAAGCGTCAAGCTTCGCCGCCGTATTTGCGGAGCACCGCGCGCATCCTCCCTCCCGCTCCGGCGATGCGGGGCAGGATTGCCCCATCTGCGCCGAGGAAACGGCAGCGGGCGTCTATCTCGCCGCCGACCCTCCGGTGCTCGCCGCGCCGGCCCCCGCGATCCGTTGGCAGGCTGCGATCGTTGCCGATCCCGCTATCCGCCTGCTGCGCTCGCACGACTGGCGCAGCCGCGCGCCGCCCATCCTCCGCACCGCCTGACACGATACCGGCCGACGCCGGGCCCGCTGCCGCGCCCCCGCGCGACGGCTTTCCAGGTTCACGGAGTAAGATTCATGCGTACTGCCCTTCTCGCCAGCGCGGCGCTCGCCGCGCTGATGCCCGCCGCCGCGCTCGCGGCTGACGCCCCCGACCCCCAGGCGAACGACCGCGCCACCATCATCGTCACTGCCGCCCCCTATGCGGTGCAGAGCGACGAGGTGCCGACCATCGTCACCCATGTCGATCGCGAACAGATATTGACCACGGGGGGATCGAGCATCGCCGATTCGCTGGCGCAGGAGCCGGGCATTTCCGGCACCACCTTCGCGAGCGGCGCCAGCCGCCCGATCATCCGCGGCATGGACGCCACCCGTGTCCGCATTCTCGAGAACGGATCGAGCAGCGCCGACGTGTCCGATATCGGCCCCGATCACGGCATCCCGGTCGACCCCTTCTCGGCGCAGAGCATCGAGGTGGTGCGCGGCGCCGGCACGCTGCGCTATGGCAGCCAGGCGATCGGCGGCGTCGTGAACGTGCTCAACAACCGCGTGCCGATGGCGCTGCCCAAAGAAGCGCTGTCGGGCGAGGCCGTCGGCAGCTATGGAACGGTTGCCAATGTGGGCGAAGGCGGCGCGCTGGTGGATGCCAAGCTGGGGCAGGTCGCGCTCCACGCGGACGGCTTCTATCGCGACGCCGGCGATTACGACACGCCGCTCGGCACCCAGCAGAACAGCTTCTTCCGCGGCCATGGCGCGTCGCTCGGCGGTTCCTATTTCTTCGGCGGCGACGATGCCAGCCATGTCGGCGTATCGGTCAGCCAGTATAATTCGAAGTACGGCATCCCCAGCGACACCACCTTCATCGACATGCGCCAGACCAAGGTGATGACGCGCGACGTTTTCGCGGTGAACGCCGGACCGCTGAAGTCGGTCAATCTCGACGCCAGCTATGCGGATTACACGCATGACGAGAAGGAGCCGGACGGCACGATCGACACCACCTTCCGCAACAAGGAGTTCGACGGACACCTGGAGTTTCTGTTCAACCCGCTAGGTCCAGTGCGCAACTCGGCGCTGGGCTTCGAAGTGCAGAATCGCAAATTCTCGGCGATCGGCGAGGACAGCTCCTATCTGTTCCCCACGACGACGCAGAGCGAAGCAGCCTATCTCTTCACCGAATTGCCGCTGACCGACATTCTGCATCTCCAGGCCAGCGGCCGGGTGGAGCATGTCCGGGTGGAAGGCACCCCGGCCTCCGACATCTTCACCAGCCGCGACTATACGCCGGTCAGCGGCGCAATCGGGGCGCTGCTGGACGTGGGCAGCCATGTGAAGCTGGGGCTCACCGGCTCCAGCACCGGCCGCGCACCGGCGATTACCGAATTGTTCGCCCGCGGCGGGCATGACGGGCCGAGCACCTTCGAAACCGGCGATCCGACGCTGAAGATCGAACGCGCAAATTCGATCGAGGCGACATTGCGCTACGACATGGATCGATTCCATTTGGACGGCAGCCTCTACTCCACCTGGTTCCACAACTATATCTACGGCGATCTCACCGGCCGCACCTGTGACGACGACGGCGTCTGCGCGGTCGGCGGCGGCGGCGACCTGAGCGAGCTCAACTATCGCCAGCAAGGCGCGCATTTCCGCGGCGCCGAAGGCAAGGCGAGCTACGACCTGCTGCGCAGCCACGATCAGGCCCTGCAACTCACCGCACTCGCCGACTATACCCGCGCGACACTCGACAATGGCGGCAACGTCCCCCGCATCCCGCCGTATCGGATCGGCGGCGGGGTGCGCTGGACCAGCGTGCCGATCGACGCTGCGGTGCAGTTCACCCATGCCGGCCGCCAGGACAAGTTCGGCGCGTTCGACACCGCAACGCCAGGTTACAACACGCTCAATGCCAGCATCGCCTGGCGCCCGTTCAAATCCTATCCGGGCGTGGAGTTCGCGATCGTCGGCCAGAACCTGACCGACGAGGTGCAGCGCAACGCCGCCGCGCTCAACCGCTATCAGGTGGTGCTGCCCGGCCGCAACGTGCGGTTCATGGTCAAGGTCGCCACCTTCTGACCGGCACGGGGGCGCCCGCCGGGTGCCCCCGCCGCCAAATACAGGCTCGTCTTGCCGCGCCGGCGCGCTAGAAGGCGCACATGCTATCCTCGCCCGCCATCCGGACGATTCTTGCGATCGGCGTCGCGGCGCTTGCCGCGTTGCTGGGGTTCTTCCTCAACGGCGACGCGCAGGCGGCGCTGGTGCTGTTCGTCGGCGCAGTCGCGGCGATCCTGATCGTAGTGATCGGCGGCGATCCGCCTGCCACGGCCTCGCGCGACGATCACGCCGGCGGCGGGCCGGAAACCGCCACCGGCGAAGTGATCGAAGCGATCGCCGAGCCGGTGCTGGTGGTCGATGCCACCCGCGTCATCGCGGCCAACGCCGCGTCCCGCGCGCTGCTGGGCGAGCATATCCTGGGCGAGGACGTGCGGCTGGCGATCCGCCATCCCGCCGCGGCCGAACGCCTGCTCGATCCCGCCGAACAGCTGTCCAACGCGCCGATCCACCTTGTCGGCCTAGGCACGCGCGAGCAGCGCTGGGAAATGCGCGTGCACACGCTGGCCAGCGGCGAGCGCGTCGTCCACCTGATCGACCGCACCGGCAGCTACACCGCCGATCGTATGCGCGTCGATTTCGTCGCCAATGCCAGCCACGAGCTGCGCACCCCCCTCGCCTCGCTGCTCGGCTATGTCGAAACGCTGGCCGACGGCGCCGGCGAGGAGCCGGAGATTCGCGCGCGCTTCCTGAAGATCATGCACGACGAAGCCCGCCGCATGGACCGGCTGATCAGCGACCTGATCTCGTTAAGCCGGATCGAGGCGGACAAATATCGCGCGCCGGCGGAATCGGTGCAACTGGATGCGCTGATCGCACAGGTCTGCCAGGAACTGTCGGGCAGCCCGCGCGCCGCCGATCTGGTGACCGAGATAGAAGCCGTCCACCCGGTGCGCGGCGATCGCACCCAGCTCAGCCAAGTGCTCCACAACGTCATCGGCAACGCGATGAAATATGGCCGCCACGGCACCGCCGTCACCGTGTCGCTGCGCAGCGAAGGCGAAACCATGGTGCGGCTGGCCGTAACCGATCAGGGCGAAGGCATACCGCCCGAACATATTCCGCGCCTCACCGAGCGATTCTATCGTGTCGATTCGGGACGCAGCCGCTCGCTCGGCGGCACCGGCCTGGGGCTCGCCATCGTCAAGCATGTGGTTGAACGTCACCGCGGGCGGCTGGACATCGCCAGCGTCGTCGGCGTCGGCACCACCGTGACGGTGCGGCTGCCGATCGAACCGGCTGTCATAAAGTCGTAACGCGATTGCCGGATGGGCACGATGCGGGGCAAGGCCATGCCCGCGCCCAACGCCGAAACTCCGGGGAGCATGAAGTGACGATGCTGGGTCGTCTAGCGCTGATCGCATCCGCCACGCTCGCGCTTTGCGCGTGCGACGGCAACGCGACGCGTGAGATCCGCGTCGTCGGCTCGTCCACCGTCTACCCGTTCACCACCGCCGTGGCCGAAGCATTCGTCAACGCGCGCAGCGGCCGCAAGGCCCCTGTGGTGGAATCAATCGGCAGCGGCGCCGGCCTGCGGCGCTTCTGTGAAGGCGTCGGCGCCCAGTTCCCGGATATCGCCAATGCGTCGCGCCGGATGACCCGCAACGAATATGATCGCTGCCAGGCAAACCAAGTCGGGCCGATCGAGGAAATCGTGATCGGGCTGGACGGGGTGGCGCTCGCCGAATCCAACCAGGGGCCGAAGCTGCGGCTCGGCAAGCGCGACATCTATCTGGCGCTGGCCGCCAATCCCGGTGGCCGCCCCAACCGGGCCCGCACCTGGCGCGACGTGAACCCGGCACTGCCGCCGATCCCGATCCTGGTGATGGGGCCGCCCTCCACCAGCGGCACCCGCGATGCGTTTGTGGAGCTGATCCTTTCGCCCGGCTGCATCGAAGCCGATCCGGACGCCGGCAAGCTGAAGGCAGCGGCCGATTCCGCCCCGTTCGACGCGCGCTGCCACCGCATCCGCGACGACGGCCCCTATGTCGACAAGGGCGAGAACGACAATCTGATCGTGCAGGGCCTGGCGCAGAACCCGAACGCGCTCGGCATCTTCGGCTATTCCTATCTGGAGGAAAACCAGAGCCGCCTGCACGGCGTGCCGATCGAAGGAATCGCCCCCAGCTATGCCACGATCGCCGATGGCCGCTATCCCGGCGCCCGCCCGCTCTATCTCTACGTCAAGACGCGCCACCTGAAGGCGGTGCCGGGGCTTAAGGATTTCCTCCAGCTCTATGCCAGGCTGTGGGGCCCCACCGGCCCGCTGGTGAAGCGCGGGCTGATCGCTGCACCGGAAGCGATGCGGACGCAGATGGTCGATCGCATCCGGCGCCAGCTGCCGCTCGATCCCGCGGAACTGAAATGATGCGCCTGCCTGCCTCGCCTCCGTGCATGGGGATTCCGGCCCGGTGAACGGCTTCGCCCTCTGTTTCGTCATCCTCGGCCTTGGCCTGATCGGTTGGCTCACCGCGCGGGCGCGCGCGGCGCGGTTCGATCGCGGCGGCCGCAAGCGGCTGCATTCGCTGCCCGCACAGCATGGCTGGTATGCCGCGGCATGGACGGTGCTGCCGCCCTTGCTGTTCCTTGCGATCTGGTCGGCGATCAGCCCCGGCATGGTGCGGCAGACGATCCTGCAGAGCCCCGCCGCCGCGCAACTTTCGGATTTCGCCTTCGAGCGCGATTCGGTGCTGGCCCAGGCGCGCGCGGTGGCCGAAGATCCCTATGCCGGCGATGTCGATCCGCTCGCACGCCAGCTGGCGCCGCTCGTCGGCGCGACGCGTAGCCGCTACGCCTGGATCGGCACGGCGGTCGCGGCGCTGCTCGCCTTTGCCGGCGGCGCCTTTGCGCTCACCCGCATCCGCCCGGACTTTCGCGCGCGTTCGCAGGTGGAGCGCACGCTGATGATGACGTTGCTGGTCGCATCGCTGATCGCGATCCTCACCACGCTCGGCATCTTCGTGTCGCTGTTCTGGGAATCGCTGCGCTTCTTCGCGCAGGTGCCGATCACCGATTTCCTGTTCGGCACGCACTGGAGCCCGCAGGTGATCGATGCCAAGGATCCCGGCGCATCGCTCGGCGCGGTGCCGCTGTTCTGGGGCACCTTCTTCATCGGGGCGGTAATCGCGATGCTGGTCGCCATTCCGTTCGGGTTGATGAGCGCGGTGTACCTCACCCAATATGCCAGCCCCACCACCCGCCGCTGGATGAAGCCGACGCTGGAGATGCTCGCGGGCGTGCCGACCGTGGTCTATGGCTATTTCGCCGCGCTCACCGTGGCGCCTGCCGTGCGCCAGTTGGCGGTGATGCTCGGCGATCCCTATGCCTCGTCGGAAAGCGCGCTGGCCGCCGGCCTGGTCATGGGCGTGATGATCATCCCGTTCGTCTCGTCGATGGCAGACGATTCGCTGGCGGCGGTGCCCACCTCGATGCGCGACGGCAGCCTGGCGATGGGGGCCACGACCAGCGAGACGATCTCGAAGGTGCTGGTGCCCGCCGCGCTGCCCGGCGTGGTGGCGGGCGTGCTGCTCGCCGTCAGCCGCGCGATCGGCGAGACGATGATCGTCGTCATGGCCGCATCGGGCGCGGCGACGATCACGCTCAACCCGCTCGAGAGCGCGACCACCGTGACCAAGCAGATCGTCGACCTGCTGACCGGCGAGGCGGAATTCGACAGCCCGAAGACGCTGGCCGCCTTCGCGCTGGGCCTCACCCTGTTCGTCATTACCCTGCTGCTCAACATCGTCGCGCTCCGCGTCGTGAAGAAGTATCGCGAGGCGTATGAATAAGCCCGTAGCGCCCGCGGCCGAACGGCGGCCGACCGACTGGAACAGCCCGGCGATGCAGCGGCGCATCCGCCGTCGCTACGCCGCCGAACGGCGGTTCCGGGTGCTCGGTGCCGGGGCGGTGATCCTGTCGGCGGCGTTCCTCGGCTTTCTTTTGTTCACCATGGTGGCGCAGGGCTGGCGGGGCTTTACCACGACCGAACTGGCGTTGCCGATCGATCTGCGCGCCGCCGGGGTGCAGGTGGAGCGCACGCGCCTGAACACGCCGGCCGCCGATCTCGCGCTGGCCGGCGCCGGGTTGGAAGATGCGGTGGAAAATGCTGCCGCTGCCGCCTTCGGCCCCGAAGGCGCGACCCTGATCGCGCCCAGCGCATGGACCGTCGTTCGCGCCGCGGTGAAACGCGACCCCGCGATGCTCGAACAGCGGCGGGTCGTACGCGTGCCCGCCTCCACCGCCTTCGATCAGGCGCTTGCGGGCGAAGGCACGCCTGCAATCAAAGCCGCCGTCGCGCGGCTGCAAGAAGCCGGCATGGTGGTGCGCGGCTTCAACTGGACGTTCCTCAGCGAGTCCGATTCCACCGATCCCGTGGCCGTCGGCATCTGGGGAGCGCTGAAGGGGTCGCTGCTCACCATGGGGATCACCTTCCTGATCGCCTTCCCAGTGGGCGTCCTATCAGCGATCTACCTGGAGGAGTATGCGCCGAAGAACCGCTGGACCGACCTGATCGAGGTGTCGATCAACAACCTTGCCGCCGTTCCCTCGATCATCTTCGGCCTGCTCGGCCTGGCCGTGTTCCTCGGCACCTGGGAAATCGGCGGCCGCGTGTTCGGGCCGATGCTGCCGCGTTCGGCACCGCTCGTCGGCGGCGTCACGCTGGCGCTGATGATCATGCCCGTCATCGTCATCGCCAGCCGCAACGCGATCAAGGGCGTGCCGCCGTCGATCCGGGATGCGGCGCTCGGCATCGGCGCCAGCCCGATCCAGGTGGTGTTCCACCATGTGCTGCCGCTTGCCCTTCCCGGCATCCTCACCGGCACGATCATCGGCATGGCGCGCGCGCTGGGCGAAACCGCACCGCTGCTGCTGATCGGGATGCGCGCCTTCATAGTCATGCCGCCGGGCGGCGTCACCGATCCGGCGACGGTGCTGCCGGTGCAGATCTTCCTGTGGTCCGACGAGGTCAGCCGCGGCTTTGTCGAAAAGACGAGCGCGGCCATCCTGGTGCTGCTCGCGGTGCTGCTCGCGATGAACGGGCTCGCCATCTATCTTCGCAACAAGTTCGAGACTCGCTGGTAATGACCTTCGCCTCCTCCCCCGCACCGCATAAGATGTCGGCCCGCGACGTCAGCGTCGCCTATGGCGACAACCAGGCGGTGAAGAACGTCTCCATCGACATCGACATGGACAAGGTCACAGCGTTCATCGGCCCGTCCGGCTGCGGCAAATCCACCTTCCTGCGCACGCTCAACCGGATGAACGATACCATCCCCAGCGCGCGCGTCACCGGCGAGATCCTGCTCGACGGCGAGAACATCTATTCGTCGGACATGGACGTGGTGCAGCTGCGCGCCCGCGTCGGCATGGTGTTCCAGAAGCCGAACCCGTTCCCCAAATCGATCTTCGAGAATGTCGCCTACGGCCCGCGCATTCATGGGCTGGCGGCGTCCAAGGCCGATCTCGAGGCGATCGTCGAACGCTCGCTGAAGCGCGCCGGTCTGTGGGAAGAAGTAAAGGATCGCCTATCCGACAGCGGCACCGCGCTGTCCGGCGGCCAGCAGCAGCGGCTGTGCATCGCCCGCGCGATCGCGGTCGATCCCGAAGTGATCCTGATGGACGAGCCGGCGAGCGCGCTCGATCCGATCGCGACCGCCAAGATCGAGGAACTGATCCACGAGCTGCGCGGCCGCTACGCCATCGTGATCGTCACACACAACATGCAGCAAGCGGCCCGCGTTTCACAGCGCACGGCCTTCTTCCATCTCGGCCAGCTCGTCGAATATGGCGAGACCGACAATATCTTCACCGCCCCCCGCCAGGAGCGTACGAAGGACTATATCACCGGAAGGTACGGCTGATGGCTAGCGGCTCCGAACATACGGTAAAGGCGTTCGACCAGGATATCGGCCAACTGCGGGCACTGATTTCGCAGATGGGCGGGCTTGCCGAACAGGCGATCCATGACGCGCTGAAAGCCCTGCAGCGCGGCGATCTTGCGCTGGCCCAGGGGGTGCGCACCAAGGATCGCCAGATCGACGCGCTGGAAGCGGAGATCGAGAAGCTCGTCGTTCGCGTGATCGCGCTGCGTGCGCCGATGGCGGACGATCTGCGCGAGGTAATCGCCGCGCTGAAGATCGCCGCGGTGGTCGAGCGGATTGGCGATTATGCGAAGAACATCGCTAAGCGGGTGCCGATGATCCACAGCGAAGGCGGGGATCGGATCGAGGCGGTGTCGATCCTGCCGGCGATGGGCCAGCTTGCGGCCGATATGGTGCATGACGCGCTCGACGCGTTTTCGGCGCGCGACGCGCGGAGCGCCGCAGAGGTGTGCGCCCGCGACAATGCGCTCGATGATTTCTACGATTCGATCTTTCGGACGCTGGTGACGTTCATGGTCGAGAACCCGCGCACGATCAGCCAGGTGGCGCATCTGCTGTTCGTGGCCAAGAATCTGGAGAGGATCGGCGACCACGCCACCAATGTCGCCGAAATGGTCTATTTTGCCGCGACCGGGCATTATCTCGCCGATCGCGAAAGCGGCGACGGCAGCGGGAGCTGAGGGGAAGTTATGGCACGGGTCAAAATGCTGCTGGTGGAAGACGATGCGGCGATTGCCGAACTCGTCACCTGGCATTTCAAGCGCGAAGATTACGAAGTGAAGCACACGCCCGATGGCGAGGAAGCGCTGCTGCTCGCCAAGGAAGCGACGCCGGATATCGTGCTGCTCGACTGGATGGTGGAAGGGCTATCGGGGATCGAGGTGTGCCGTCGCCTGCGCCGCATGCCCGAAACCGCGAACGTGCCGATCATCATGCTCACCGCGCGGGGCGAAGAGGAAGATCGCGTCCGCGGGCTCGAGACCGGGGCCGACGATTATGTGACCAAGCCCTTCTCCCCCCGCGAGCTGGTGGCGCGGGTCGGCGCGGTGCTGCGCCGCGTGCGTCCGGCATTGGCGGGCGAGGCGCTGACCTATTCGGACATCGAGATGGACACGGTAGGCCACAAGGTCCGCCGCGGCGGCGAGGTGATCCAGCTCGGGCCGACGGAATTCCGCCTGCTCAAGCACTTCCTCGAGCATCCGGGCTGGGTGTTTTCGCGCGAACGGCTGCTCGATGCGGTGTGGGGCCACGATAGCGACATCGAATCGCGCACCGTCGACGTCCATATCCGCCGCCTCCGCAAGGCGATCAATCGCGGGAATCGGCAGGATATCATCCGCACGGTACGGTCCGCAGGATACTCGCTCGACGCAGGAAATTAGGCGACAGACGGGCGGAGCGCCCCGGCGGAGAAGCGTTGGCCTCCGCCGGATCCTCGCCTACCCTCTCCCGAAACCTGTTTGTGGAGAGCACCATGACCATACGCTTTGACCACCGCGTCGCCATCGTCACTGGCGCCGGCGGCGGCATCGGCCGCGCCTATGCGCTGGAACTCGCCAGCCGCGGTGCGAAGCTGGTGGTCAATGATCTGGGCAGCAGCCGCGATGGTTCCGGCCAGTCCGATGCGGCGCGCGCAGTCGTCGCCGAGATCGAAGCGATGGGTGGCGAAGCGATCGCCGATGGCGGCAGCGTGACCGATGCCGCCGCGATGATTGCCATGGCCGACGCCGCCAAGGCACGGTGGGGCCGGATCGACATCCTGATCAACAACGCCGGCGTGCTGCGCGACAAAAGCTTTGCCAAGATGAGCGCCGAAGACTTCCGGTTCGTCGTCGACGTGCACCTCAACGGCTCCGCCAACGCGACGAAGGCGGTGTGGGAAACGATGCGCGCGCAGGGCTATGGCCGCATTCTGATGACCGCTTCGTCCTCGGGACTGTTCGGCAATTTCGGCCAGGCGAACTACGGCGCGGCCAAGCTGGGGCTCGTGGGGCTTGCCAAGACGCTGCATCTCGAAGGCGCCAAATATGGCATTCGCGTCAACACCGTCGTGCCGGTCGCCGGCACGCGGATGACCGAGGATATCTTCCCCGAAGCGGCATTCGCGGCTTTCGCGCCGGAAAATGTCGCTCCCGCCGCCCTGTTCCTGGTTTCCGAAGGCGCGCCCAGCAACGTGATTCTCGGCGCGGGTGCTGGGGTGGTGCAGGCCGCCTATGTAACGCTTACGCCCGGGGCGGTGCTGAACGCATGTACGCCCGAATCGGTCGCCGCGCAATGGTCGCAGATCGTCGACCGCACCGGTGAGATTGTTCCCGGATCTGGCGCCGAACAGACCATGGCGATCCTCAGCAAATTGCAGCGCTGACCCCGTGGTGCACCGTATTGCCTCAGCAATACGCTTGTGACATTCTCCGGGGCTCGAAGGAGAATGGTCCATGTATAGCGAAAGCGAACTGGCAAGCGCCGTGGAGGCAGGGGCGCTCACCCCCGAAGCCGCTACGGCGTTTCGCAACCATGTCGCCGCCAGCCGAGCGACGCCCGCGGTGGATGAAGAGCATTTCCGCCTGCTCAGCGGATTCAACGACATCTTCGTGGCCATCGCCGCGGCACTGATCCTGGTCGCCGTGGCGAAGCTGGGCGGCAGCTTGGCGGAAGCGCTGATCGGCGGCGGCAGCGAGCCGCGCGTCATCGGTGCCAACCTGATCGGCGGCGGCGCGTTGGCGGCTGCGACGAGTTGGATGCTGGCCGAGTATTTCACCGCCCGCCGCCGCCTGGCGCTGCCCTCCATTCTGTTGCTGCTCGGCTTCGTGGCCGGTGCCGGTGCGACGATTGCCGGGCTGTTCGTCGTCAACATCCCGTGGCTGACGCAGGTGTTTCACATCACTACCGAAGCGCATCAGGAACGACTCGCCGGCGTGATCGCGGCCTCGGCCGCCAGCCTCACCGCGGCGGCGGCCTGGGTACACTGGCGCCGCTTCATGGTGCCGATCACCGTCGCCGCAGGCGCACTGGCCGTTGTCGGCGTCTCGGTCGGCCTGATGACCTCGCTCGTTCCCGCCGCGCGGGACTGGGTGAACGGCATCCTGCTGATCGGCGGTATCGGCATCTTCATCGCGGCGATGCGCTGGGACATGACCGATCTGGAGCGCCGCACCCGCCGCGCCGATGTTGCCTTCTGGCTCCATCTTGCTGCCGCGCCGCTAATCGCCCACCCCGTTTTCCACCTGCTGGGCGTGTTCGATGGCGAGATCGGGGCGCCGATGGCGACGTTGGTCTTCGCGCTCTACCTGTTCTTTGCCTTTGTCGCGCTCGCGGTAGACCGGCGAGCATTGCTGGTCTCCAGCCTCGCCTATGTGCTCTGGGCGATGTATTCGCTGTTCCACCAGAGTGGCGCCGTCGAACTGAGCGCGGCGTTCACCGGCCTGGTGATCGGATCGGCGTTGCTGTCGCTTTCCGCCTTCTGGCACACCATGCGGCGCGCAGCCGTGGGCGTACTGGGCGACTTTGCCCGGCGGCTGCCACCAACGCAGCAGGGCGCGCTGGCGTAGCCTCGGGCTGGGCGGGCATAGTATATGGCCGAAAACCGTCGTCCTCCCCGCGAAGGCGGGGACGACGATGGATTTCTGGACGAATCGAAACTCTATTCTTCCACCAGCTTCAGCAGTCGCCGCTCGACAGGTGCCAGCACGGGGCCAAGTTCCTGGCCACGCTTCAGCACGGCGCCGCCTTCGTTCACCAGCGCCCACATGCCTTGGCGATTGCGCAGGCTCGGACGCTTCTCGATCCGGTACTCGGGGCGCTCGGCAGCCCGCCGAAACGCCGCGAAAACCGCAAGATCCTTGTCGAACTGCATGGCATAATCGCGCCAGTGCCCCGCCGCGACCATCCGCCCATACAGGTCGAGAATGCGGTTGAGTTCGGTGCGTTCGAAGCCGACTTGCCCGGGGCGGCCGATGGGGAGCGGCGTGACGGTTCCCATCAGGCCCGGTCGCGCTGCCCGGCGCCTGCCTCACGCTCGGCGATCATCGCATCCAGGCGCTTGCGCAGCGTCTCGATCTCACAGCGCATCAGTTCCAGCTTCTGGCTCGCGGGATCGAACAATTCGCTACACGGGGTGCCATAGGGGACGAAATCCTTCTGCCAGGCGACCGCCTCCACCAGCGTCGGCTTGGCCGGGATGCCAACCATTACCGCGCCGGGCGCCACATCCTTCGTGACCACCGCATTGGCGCCGATCCGGGCGCGCTCGCCGACGACGATCGGCCCCAGCACCTGCGCGCCGGAACCGATAATCACGCCGTCGAGCAGCGTCGGGTGGCGCTTGCCGCCCACGCCATTGTCCGGGCTGGTGCCGCCCAACGTCACGCACTGATAGATAGTGACATTGTCGCCGATCGTCGCGGTTTCGCCGATCACGACGAAGCCATGGTCGATGAAGAAGTTGCGGCCGATCGTGGCGCCCGGATGAATGTCGATCGCGGTCATCCACCGCGACCAGTGATTGACGAGCCGGGCCAGGAAGAAGAACCGGCGGCGGAACAGCGCGTGCGCGATGCGGTGATAGCCCAGCGCCCACACGCCCGGGTATAGCAGAATCTCCAGCCGACTCCGTGGCGCGGGGTCACGCGCGAGGATCGAATCGAGATAGGCTTTCAGACGCTGCAGCATGGCCGGACCCCTTTAGCGGAAGGAAATAGGGGCGGTCCCGCGGGATTTCCAGCATGGGCATGGCCACAGGTTCTGCGCGCTAAACACCATCTATCTTGTGGGATTTGCGCGGACTTGCCATTGGAAGGTTAGCCGGTCGCTACAGGGGCACGCATGTTCGCAGGGATTACGCTGGCCGAGATGGTGCCCTATCTGGCCGTGGGCTTCGCCGCCCAGCTGGTGGATGGCGCGCTCGGCATGGCATTCGGAGTCATTTCCAGCACCTTGATGGTGAGCGTGCTGGGCATCCCGCCGGCCACCGCCTCCGCAGGCGTGCACCTGGTCGAGACGATGACCACCGGCGTGTCCGGGCTGAGCCATGCGCTCCACCGGAACGTCAACTGGCGGCTGTTCGCCCGGCTGCTGATCCCGGGAATCATCGGCGGCGTGCTGGGGGCCTATGTGCTGACGTCGCTCGATGCGGCGGTGACCCGGCCGTTCGTGATGGCCTATCTCGCCGCGATCGGCCTGTACCTGCTGTTGCGCGCCCTTCGGTTTCCGCCACGCCCCCGCGAACCCAAGATCGTCGAGCCGCTTGGGCTGCTGGGCGGCTTTCTGGATGCGGCGGGCGGCGGCGGATGGGGGCCGGTGGTGACCAGCAACCTGCTCGTACAGGGCGCGCAGCCGCGCACGACCATCGGCACGGTGAACACGGTCGAATTCTTCCTAACCCTCACCATTTCAGCGACCTTCCTGTTCCACATCGGCAGCGAAGGATTCACGCCTGCGTTCTGGCACCCCGTATCGGGGCTGCTGATCGGTGGCGTGGTGGCGGCGCCGTTCGGGGCGGTCTTTGCCAAGCGCGTGCCTACGCGGGTGCTGCTGTGCCTGGTCGGCATCGTGCTGACCGCGACCAGCGCGTTCAGCCTGTATCGGGCGCTGGCCTGACGCCTAGATGCCAGGCGGGCGGCCTGTCGCGACGGACACACCGCCATCGCAACGATCGCGGCACCGCAAAAAACAGTCTTTCTGCCGCTGCCTCGATCAATGGGGCGCGGCGGAAAAGATAGCGCGATGGGGCGCGACTTCGATGCCTCAGGAACGTTTCTCAGCGTAACAAATGCTTAGAAGCCGTGTTTGCGCCGCCTGAACATCCAGTGGTGTGACGCTTGATCCATGTCAAACTCGATTATTTCCTGGCGATTGAGTGACGCAGTCGATCATACCGAACGGGTCTTCCAATTTCTCATTGCCGCGCAGCGCACCTATATGCCGCATTGCAATAGCAACCCCGTTCTGGAGGAAACCATTCATGGCTCTCATCGGCAGCACCATTAAGCCGTTCACCGCGCAAGCCTATAAGCAGGGCAAGTTCGTCGAAGTCACCGAAGCCGACGTGAAGGGCAAGTGGGCCGTCTTCTTCTTCTATCCGGCGGATTTCACCTTCGTGTGCCCGACCGAGCTGGAAGACCTGGCCGATATCTATCCGACCCTGCAGAACATGGGCGTCGAAGTCTATTCGGTCTCGACCGACACGCACTTCAGCCACAAGGCTTGGCATGACACCTCGCCCGCGATCGGCAAGATCAACTACTACATGCTCGGCGACCAGAACCACATCATCTCGAACAACTTCGACGTTCTGCGCGAAGGCCAGGGCCTGGCCGACCGCGGCACTTTCGTGGTGGATCCCGACGGCGTGATTCAGATCATGGAGATCACTTCGGAAGGCGTTGGCCGCAACGCCCAGGAACTGCTCCGCAAGATCAAGGCCGCACAGTATGTCGCGGCGCATCCAGGCGAAGTCTGCCCCGCGAAGTGGGAAGAAGGCGCCGAAACGCTCGCGCCGTCGCTCGACCTGGTCGGCAAAATCTAAGCCCCTTTCCTCTCCTATAAGGGGAGGAAAGAAGGGGAAGTGTTACGGCGCCCCCCTGCCCCCCTCAACGGGCGCCACATGCGGCCCGGGGCGGAACCCCTCCGCCTCGGGCCGTTTTAGTGAGAACCACAGGAGTTTTCCCATGCTCGACGCCAATCTGACGCAACAGCTCAAGGGCTATCTCGTGAACATCCGCGAGCCGATCGAGCTCGTCGCCAGCCTGGGCGACGACGCGAAGTCGCGCGAGCTGGGCGATTTGCTGGCAGATATTGCCGCGCTCTCGGACAAGATCGATCTCGTCGCCGCCGATAACGCGCGCAAGCCCAGCTTCATGATCCGCCGCAAGGGCACGGATATCGGCGTGCGCTTCGCCGGTATCCCGATGGGGCATGAGTTCACCTCGCTGGTGCTCGCCCTGCTCCAGGTCGGCGGCCACCCGAGCAAGGCGGCACAGGATCTGATCGAACAGGTCCGCAACATCGACGGAGACTTCAGCTTCGAAACCTATTTCTCGCTGTCGTGCCAGAACTGCCCGGACGTGGTGCAGGCGCTGAACCTGATGGCGGTGCTCAACCCGCGCATCCGCCATACCGCGATCGACGGCGCGCTGTTCAAGGACGAGGTCGAGGCGCGCAAGGTGATGGCGGTGCCGACGGTGTACCTGAACGGCGAACCCTTTGCCTCTGGCCGGATGGAGCTGGAGCAGATCGTCGCGAAAATCGACAGCGGCGCCGAAACGCGCGCGGCCGAGAAGATCGCCAAGAAGGAGCCGTTCGAAGTCCTGATCGTCGGCGGCGGCCCCGCCGGTGCGGCTGCGGCGATCTATACCGCGCGCAAGGGCATCCGCGTGGGTATCGCGGCGGAGCGCTTCGGCGGACAGGTGCTAGACACGATGGGTATCGAGAACTTCATCTCGGTGTCCCATACCGAAGGTCCCAAACTGGTCGCGCAGCTGGAGCAGCATGTGAAGGAGTATGACGTCGACGTCATGAACCTGCAGCGTGCCGAGAAGCTGATCCCGGCGGCACGCGAGGGCGGGCTGCACGAGGTCATCCTCGCCAACGGCGCGAGCCTGAAGGCAAAGGCGGTCATTCTTTCCACCGGTGCACGCTGGCGGCAGATGAACGTGCCGGGCGAGGACGAGTATAAGAACAAGGGCGTGGCCTATTGCCCGCACTGCGACGGCCCGCTGTTCAAGGGCAAGCGCGTTGCGGTGATCGGCGGCGGCAATTCGGGTGTCGAGGCCGCGATCGACCTGGCCGGCATCGTCGCGCACGTGACGCTGATCGAGTTCGACAGCCAGCTCCGCGCCGATGCGGTGCTGCAGCGCAAGCTTGCCAGCCTGCCAAACGTGAAGGTACTCACCTCGGCGATGACCACGCGCGTCAACGGCGACGGCGAGAAGGTTTCGGGCCTGACCTACAAGGATCGCAACAGCGGCGCCGAGCACGATATCGAGCTGGAAGGCATTTTCGTCCAGATCGGGCTGGTGCCGAACACCGAATGGCTGAAGGACGCAGTGGCCCTCACCACGCGCGGCGAGATCGAAATCGACGCGCGCGGCGAAACCAGCCGGCCGGGCATTTTCGCGGCGGGCGACTGCACCACCGTGCCGTACAAGCAGATCGTGATCGCGATGGGCGCGGGTTCCACCGCAGCGCTCTCGGCGTTCGACTACATGATCCGCTTGCCCGAAGACGTGCTCCAGGCTGCTGCTGCCTGAGCCCTGCTCCCCTCCCGCTTGCGGGAGGGGAGCCTTCTGCTATTCGCTTCCTATATTCGAGGCAGCCACTATATATCCGGCCTACAATCGATAGAGGCGATCATTGGCGCAAACCTACCTGCCGACCCTGAAACAGCTGCAATATCTGGTCGCGCTGCATGACGCCGGCCATTTCGGGCGTGCTGCAGAGGCATGTTTCGTCACCCAGTCCACCCTTTCCGCCGGTATTCGCGAGCTGGAGACGCTGATCGGCGTGGTACTGGTCGAGCGGACCCGCCGGGTGGTGCGCTTTACGCCCCTAGGCGAGCGAATCGTGGAGAAGGCCCGCCGGGTCTTGCGTGAAGCTGACGAGCTGGGCGATCTCGCCCGCGCCGCCGGACGCCCCCTCTCGGGCGAAATGCGGATGAGCGTGATCCCCACCATCGCGCCGTTCCTGCTGCCCCGCATCCTGCCGCGGCTCCGCCAGCAATATCCCGACCTCAAGCTCTATCTGCGCGAGGAAACGAGCGGACAGGCTTGCGAGGCGCTGAGCCATGGCCGCACGGATTGCGTGCTGCTCGCGCTGCCCTTCTCCTGCGGCGATGTGGAGAGCGCACGGCTGTTCGACGACCGACTGTTCGTCGCGTTTCGGGAAGGCGAGATGACGCCGAGCCCATCGATCCACCCCGACGCGATCGACGAAACCAGGCTGCTGATGCTGGAAGACGGGCACTGCCTGAAGGACCATGCCCTTGCCGCCTGCAACCGGCCGGAGATGCGTGCGGAGGCGACGATGCTCGGCACGTCGCTCCACACCATGGTGCAGATGGTGGACAATGGCCTGGGCGTGACGATGCTGCCGGAGATGGCGGTGGACGCCGGCATCCTGGAGCATACCTCGGTCAAGGCACGGCCGCTCGACGCAGCCAATGCCTCGCGCCACATCGCCCTGGTCTGGCGCAAGGCCTCTCCCCGCGAACGCGACTTTCGATTGCTGGCGGACGTGCTGGCCGCAGCGCGGGCCTGAACGCTAAAGCGAGATGCTCTAGTTCCAGCTAGCGGCAGCGTCGTGGTCGCCCGTGCGGGGCTCCACCCAGCGCGTGCCGCCCGCCAGCCATTCGCGCTTCCAGAAGGGCGCGTCGGTCTTCAGTCGGTCGATCAGATAGGCGCAGGCTTCCAGCGCCTCGCGCCGATGCGCGGCGGCGGTACCGACGAACACGATGCGCTCCCCCGCCGTCATCCGCCCGACCCGGTGGACGATGGTGACGCCCAGCAGGTTCCAGCGGTCCACCGCCGCTTCCGCGAGCGCGCAGAGCGCCGCCTCCGTCATGCCCGGATAATGTTCGAGTTCCAGCGCCAAAACGCCGTCATCCGTTCGAACCACGCCGGTGAAAGTTGCAACGCCGCCTGCTCCGCGCTCTTCCAGTGCCGCCACTTCCATCGCCAGTTCGATGGGCGCGGGATCGACGGAGACGCGGATCATCCGCCGGTCACCGGCGGGAAAATCGCCACTTCACGGGCATCACCCAGCAGCGCGTCGAGGGGCACGAAGCGCTGGTCGATCGCGGCGCGCAGCTTGGCAGGCTCGGCCAGCGCCGCGGCATGCCCATCGCTGCGGCCGGCCAGCCAGTCGATCAGGTCCGCCACGTTGCGCACGGCGGCCGGCGGTTCGACCTGCTCCTCGCCGGTGCCCACCCGCTCACGCACCCAGGCGAAATAGAGCATGGTGATCGCCATCAGCTGTCCATATGGCTCAGGCCGACCCGCAGATAATCCCAGCCGGTAATCGCGGTCAGCGCCGCGGCACTCCACAGCGTTGCGAGCCCCACTGCCAAGACCCAGGGCCATTCCGGGAGCGCGCCGGACAGGATCAGCGCGCCCAGCGATACCAGTTGCAGCGCCGTCTTCCACTTCGCCAACCGCGAAACCGGCACGGACACCTGCAGCCCGCCGAGGAACTCGCGGAGCCCCGATACAGCGATCTCGCGCAGCAAAATCACCAAGGCGGCGATGACATGCCAGTCGGCGATCACGCCTTTCCCCACCAGGATAAGGATCACCGCCGCGACCATGATCTTGTCGGCGATCGGATCGAGGAAGATGCCCAGCTTGGACACCGTGCCCTGGGCGCGCGCCAGATAACCGTCGAAATAGTCGGTGATGCCCATCAGGCAATAGAGCGCGAAAGCGATCGCAAATCCCGGTGCCCAATGCGGCCACCACAGGAACCCCACCAGCAACGGCACGGCGAAGATCCGGGAGAGCGTCAGGATATTCGGCAACGTCAACATGCAAAAGTCCTAGCACCGCCGGTACGCGCGGGGGAGCGATAAAGCTCCCCGGCTCAGAACAATTCGTCCAGGCGAAGGTGGAAGTCGAGCCTCGCGCCATCGAGCGCGACGCCATAGGCGTCCAGCATCGCCTGCGCCGCGCCATCGCCGAACTCCTGCAGGCTGTTCCACAGGATCGCCAGATCCTGCCACGGATCGGCGACGCCCACCCGCCCCAGATCGATACAGCCGACCACCTCGCCCTCCACAACCAGCAAGTTGTCGAGCGAGATGTCGCCATGCGTTACCACCCGGTCGAAGGCCGGCGGCAGCGCCGCCATCATTGCGTCCCACACCTGTTCGGCCGACATGCCGATCCGGGCATCGTCGAAGTCGCTTTCGTCCACCAGGCCGGCGTCGATGCGATCGCGTGCTGCGGCAAGCCGCAGGCGGTGATCGGCGTTGAACGGGCAGCGATCGGCCGGCAACGCATGAAGGCGGCGGAGGAAACGGGCGAGCGAAGCTGCCAGCACCGGTGCAGCGGACGGATCGCGTTCGAGCAGCTGATATGCCGTGCGCCCCGGCAGCCGGCCGGTGAGCAGCCAGGCCGAATCCGATTCAAGCACGAAGCCATGCAGCGGCGCCACCGGCAGATAGGGCGCCAGCCAGCGCAGGCGCACCGCCTCATCGACCAGATCGGTCACGACTGGGCCGTGCGCCACCTTCAGGTAAAGATCGTCCGATCCGTCTTCCGTCAGGCGATAGACCGCACAGCCGGATTCGCCCACCCGATCCCGAAACCAGCGCCGCCCCGCCACCGCCAGGCTGGCCGGCACCTCGAGCGCGCTGGTCGCTTCTTCGCGTGCCATGTTCCCCTCTCGTTCCCAAGCCCGAGGATTAATCGATTGAAGCCGCGCCCGCCCCCCGGTATGCCGCCCCTTCACCGAGCGGAAGACCGCGTCAAGGGGAGCATATATCGAATGATCGGTGCGCTCGGGCTCATGAAGGAGCGCCGGTTCCTGCCCTTGTTCGTCACGCAGTTCCTGGGAGCGTTCAACGACAACCTCTTCAAGAACGCGATGATCTTTTTCGCGACCTACCAGATTTTCAACTCGGTGGAGCAGGAGACCCAGTTCAGCGCGATCGCGACCGGCATCTTCATCCTGCCCTTCTTCCTGTTCTCCGCGCTTGCCGGCCAACTGGCCGACACGCATGACAAGGCGCGGATCATGCGGATCATCAAGGCAGCGGAAGTGGCGATCATGCTGGTCGGCGCCACCGGAATCTTCCTCGCCAGCCTGCCGCTGATGCTGGTCGCCCTGATCGGCATGGGCGTGCACTCCACCTTTTTCGGCCCGATCAAATACGCGATCTTGCCGCAGCATCTGGCGGAGGACGACGTGCTGGGCGGCACCGGCATGATCGAGGCGGGCACCTATATCGCGATCCTGTTCGGGACGATCGCCGGCGGGCTGCTCAGCGCCCATGCTGCGGCCGTTGCGGTGATCGGAATTGCGCTGACGGGCTGGTTCGCATCGCTCAAGATCCCGCCCGCGCCGCCGCTCACGCACCTCGAGATCGACTTCAATATTTTTCGGGCATCCGCCCGGCTGATCTCCGCGACGATGCACATCCGCCGCCTGTTCCTGGCAATCGTATCGATCAGCGTCTTCTGGTCGATCGCGGCGGTGCTCGGCGTTCTGTTTCCCCCGCTCGTCAAGAACGTGTTTCACGCGCAGAAGGACGTGGCGAGCGTGTTCCTGGGCATCTTCTCGATCGGCATCGCGATCGGCTCGGTCATCATCAACAAGCTGCTGAAGGGCAATGTCTCCGCGCGATACTGCGTGCCTTCGGTGCTGGCGATGGCGGCGTTCGTCATCGATTTCCACTTCGCCGCCCGCTATTGGCCGGTGCATGACGGCCCGCTTCTGAAGACCCTGGACTTCGTGCGGATGCCGGCAGCCTGGCACGTACTCGGCGATCTCGCGATGATCGCCGTCACCGGCGGCATGTTCGTGGTACCGCTCTACGCCTTCCTCACCACCACGGTCGAAAAGTCGCAGACCGCGCGCACGGTGGCGGCGAACAATGTTGTGAATTCAGGGGCGATGGTGCTCGGATCGGTCGGCATTTTCGCGTTCACCCGCATTCCGGGCGTGCGCGTGGAGGATTCGCTGTGGGTAGTGGTAGCGCTGGCGCTGGCCTCGGCGGCCTGCGCCCGGCTGCTCTACAAGGAAGGCGACGTGCCGCGCCGCGGCGATTGCCGGAACGGCTAAACCTTCGCCCGCGAGGCGATCCTGCGCAGGGCTGCCCCAGCCGGTGGTGCTGGCCGATCCTTACAGCAGGAACGTATAGAAACAGGTGAAGAAGGCGGCGAAGCTGAGCAGGAACAGCCGCACATCGCCATCGTCCTTCGCCTTGCGGTGGCGCGACATCGTCGCCCGCACATGGCTGCGAAAGGCATGACGCTGGGCGTCGCGTATGGTCAGGGTACGCTGCATGCCCAAAGTTAACGCGCCGTTTAGGATTTCGGCCAGCGGCAATGATGGTTAACGCCGTCTTGTTACGGGACCGGGCCGATTTTGGGCGCGCTGCGGAGATCCGGCGCAAGTGCCGCGTGTGCTACGCGAGGATCCGGCGGCGACCCGCCGCTATGCCTTGGGCGCCGGTCCCGTGGTCGCGCGAATCTTGAGTTCGTGGTCCAGCGTCAACTGCGGCGCAAGCGCCTGGCCGGAAAGCATCAGGTCCACCGCCGCATAGGCAAGCTGGCGCACCGGCTGGCGGATCGTCGTCAAGGGCGGCCATACCGCGCGGGCAAGATCGCTGTCGTCGAACCCGGCGATCGAAAGCGCGTCGGGCACGCCGAGATCGGCTTCGTGCGCCGCGGCAAGCGCGCCGGCCGCCATATCGTCATTGCCAGCGAAGATCGCCGTCGGTCGCGGATTGCGCGCCAGCAGCGCCCGCGCGGCGGCGCCACCGGAAGCGAAGCTGTAATCGCCGGCAATCACCAGCGCAGGGTCGAACAGGATGCCATGTGCTTCCAGTTCCTGACGATAGCCGGCCATGCGATCCTTGGACGAGACATGGCTTTCCGGCCCGGAGACAAAGGCGATCGCGCAGTGCCCGAGATCGATCAGGTGGCGGGTAATTTCGCGCGCGGCGGCCACGTCGTCCATGGTCGTCGACAGTCCATGGCCTTTGCGCAGCCCCGGCGCGATGCGGACATAGGGCAGCTTCCGCTTGTCCAGCGCATCGATCAGATCCGGCATTTCGGTAAGCGGCGGCGACAGGATCAGGCCGTCGAGATGGGCCTCGTCGACCAGCGCGAGCACATCCTTCGCCAGATGTCGTGCGGTGCTGTCCACGGGCTGCATCAGCAGGCGATATCCCAGTTCGCCGCAGCGCTCCATCGCGCCCGCCTGGATGTGGAAGACGTAATAGGGACTGGGGTTATCGTAGAGTAGCGCAACCTGAAACGAGCGCCTGCCCGCGAGGATGCGCGCGGCATGGCTGGGGCGGAAGTTGAGCTGTGCAACGACTTCCTCCACCCGGCGCCGGGTTTCGTCGCTGACATGCTTTTCATTGTTGAGGACGCGGGAAACCGTCTTGAACGAAACGCCTGCGATCTTCGAGACTTCCTTGATCGTCGGGCGTGTGGTCATCGGGCTCCCCACTGCATTGCATCGTTCCGCTACTGTATCATGTGCGTTGCCGGCTTGTAGCGCGCCTGCCCCTGCAATGCACTGACTTTGGTAAGCGGCTTCCACCACTGATCGCTATGTTCACCCACTTCGGAGCCGGAGCTACCGCTTCCGTCCCTGATGCCGGATGTTGGAAGGCCGCCCACGTCGATGCAGCACGCGCTTGGGCGCCCCCTTGCCGGGTCGGCCCGTACGGGGAGCGCCGCCGCCGGCGCCCTTCCCCTCCGGCAGTTCGAAGCGCAGCGCGCCCGAAACGGGGTTCGCCTCCACCAGCCGCAGTTCCAACCGCTGCCCCAAGGCGAACGCGTCGCCGCTATGCTCGCCCACCAGCCGCTTGGCGGCTTCGTCGAAGTGGAAATACTCGCTACCCAGATCGCGCACGGAGACCAGCCCGTCGCCGCCCACACCCTCGACCGTGGCGAAAAAGCCGAAGTTCTGCACACCGGTGATCCGCGCTTCCAGCACCTCGCCGACATGGGTGGCCAGATAGGCGGCGACATAGCGGTCGATCGTCTCGCGCTCTGCCTCCATGGCGCGGCGCTCGAGCTTGCTGATCGTCTCGCCAATGCGATCCATTGATGCGGAATCCTCAGCGGTCAGCCCGCCCGGTCCCAATCGGTACGCCTCCACCAGCGCCCGATGGACGATCAGGTCCGAATAGCGCCGGATAGGCGAGGTGAAATGCGCGTAGGAGCCAAGCGCCAGGCCGAAATGGCCGACATTCTCCGGCCCGTAATAGGCCTGGGTCTGCGTGCGCAGCACCTGTTCCATCACCTGCGGGCGGAAATCCACCTCGCCCAACCGATCGAGGATGCGGTTGAACGTCGCCGGGCGGATCACCTGCCCCAGCGCGAATTCGATGTCGAAGGTCTTGAGATATTCCTTCAGCGCAGTCAGCTTCTCGCGCGCGGGCGGCTCGTGGATGCGGTACATCACCGGCATCTTCTTCGCTTCCAGCGCCTTGGCGGCGGCCACGTTGGCGGCGATCATATATTCTTCGATCAGCTTGTGCGCATCGAGCCGCTCGCGCGGAGCGACGGACAGGATCCGCCCCTTCTCGTCCAGCACGATCCGCCGCTCCGGCAGATCCAGATCGAGCGGCTCGCGCTCGTTCCGCGCGGCGGCGAGCGCGCGCCAGCAATCCCAGAGCGGACGCAAGGCGGTTTCGGTAAGCGCGTTCTCCAACGTACCGTCGATCGCCGCCTGCGCATCCTCATAGGCGATGTTCGCCGCGAGCCGCACGACCGCCCGGGTGAACCGCCAGCCCTTCAACGCACCGGCCTTCGTTACTTGCAGGTGACAGGCCAACGCAGCGCGATCGACGCCTTCCTTCAGCGAACACACGTCCGCAGAAAGCACCTCGGGAAGCATCGGCACCACGCGATCGGGGAAGTATACCGAATTGCCGCGCTTGCGCGCCTCGCGGTCCAACTCGGACCCGGGCCGGACGTAGAAAGACACGTCGGCAATCGCGACGATCGCCTTCCAGCCGCCCTCATTGGCGGGATCGTCGTCCGGGGTCGCCCAGACGGCATCGTCGTGGTCGCGCGCATCGGCGGGGTCGATCGCCACGATCGGCAGGTGGCGCAGATCCTCCCGCCCGTCGCCCAGTGGCTGCTGCGCTACGCGCTCCGCCTCCTCCAACAGCTCTTCCGAGAAGATGTTGGGGATGCCGTGCCGGTGGATCGCAATTAGCGAGAAGCTGCGCGGGGCGAACGGATCACCCAGGCGCTCGACCACCTTGGCCGTGATCCGTGGCGGCCGGCCGGTCTTCTCGGCAAGCACGAGATCCCCCTGCTCGGCACCGCCCGCGTCGGAAACGGGATAGTCCCGCCGTTCCTTCTTCTCGACGCCCTGCAGCCACATCCGGCCGCCCTCTTCGTGGAGCACGCCGAGCATCAGTTCCTCGCCGCGCGCGAGCTTCTTCATCGGATGCGCGATCCAGCCATTCCCGGCCTCTTCGGTGCGGGCAAGGATGCGATCGCCGACACCAAGCGCCGATCGCTTGCCGCGGGCCTCGCGCACGCGCAGGCGGGGCGCGGGCACATGTTCCGCTTCCCAGCGCTCGGGCACCGCCCATACCGTGTCCCCATCGGCATCGGTGACGCGCAGCACAGTCACCTTGGGCAGCCCACCCATTTTGTGGAAGGCACGGCCGGGAGCGACGTCGATCAGCCCCTCGTCGGTCATATCCTTCAGGAGCGCCTTGAGCAGGATCTTGTCCTGCGCGCTCAGCCCGAACGCCCGCGCGATCTCGCGCTTGCCGGCAGGCGTGTCGGACGATGCGATGAAATCGAGAATTTGCTGCCGCGTCGGCAGCCCTGCTCTTGTTCTGTTCTTAGCCATTGACCCCGAACATAGGCATTCGGGAACCACAAACCAATCGCTATCCCGCGGCCACCGCGCGTTCGAAGGCGGCAGCATTCTCCACGGTCGGCTCCAGCGCGAACGCTGGCACCTGCGCGCAGGCGCGGGCCAGCGCCGTGCGGTCGAGTTCCCACCAGCGGGTGCGCTCCAGCGCGTCGATCACCTCGGGCGCGAACCGATATCGGATCAGCTTGGCGGGATTGCCGGCGACGATCGCATAGGGCGCCACATCGCGCGTCACCACGGCGCCCGCGCCGATCACCGCGCCGCGGCCGATCCGCTTGCAACCGGGTGTGATGATCGCATGATGGCCGATCCACACATCGTCCTCGACGATCGTCGGCTGGGCGACAACGCGGTCGCGATCGATCACGCCGCGCGCCTTCAGGTAGAAGATCGGGTGGGTCGACAGCGCCTGCATCGGGTGGTTGGCGGAAATGATCAGTGCCGATCCCGCGAACGAGCAATAGCGGCCGATCTGCGTGCCCGGCGGAATCCGCCAGCGATCGAACGCGCCGTAGCTATATTCGCCGATCTCGATTCGGTAGAGCTTGCGGAAGCGGCTGCGGAGCAGCGCGCTTTCCTCATGGTTCCGCACCAGCTTCAGCAGTACCCGGTCGATCGTGCTTTGTATGCCCATCCTGTCCTCCCATACCCGAAGGCGGCGCCGGCTCACCGGCGATAATTGAAGCTCACGCTAATCCGCTTGTCCTTGCCCGAACCGGGCGGCACCTCGTGCCGAAGCCAGCTTTCCCACAATAGGACCGTGCCAACCTCCGGCGTCACTTCGATGAAGGGCTGCAGCGCTTCCGGCGCGTCCGGCCGCCGCGTCGGCGCCGCCATCATCATGGCAAGCCGCGGATCCTCCAGCTTCAACCCGCGCGATCCCGGCGGCAGCGCGATATAGACGGTGCCGGAGACGACGCTGTGCGGATGAATATGCGCGCCATGCCCGCCCTTGCCGTCGAGCACGTTCACCCAAAGACTGTCCAGCTTGAGCTTCCGCCCGCCCAGATCGAAGGCACAGGCTTCCGCGAACCTGGCGACATGCCGGTCGAGCAGCCGCTTCAGATCGGCAAAGGCGGGATCCCGGATCGGCAGATCGTCGAGCGAAGCATAGCTGGTATAGCCGCGATAGTGATTGTCACGGCACCAGCGGCGCCCGGCGACATCGTCCTCCGCCAATTGCAGACACGAAGCCTCGAGATCGGCGATCAGGGCATCATCGCCCAGCGGCTGCTGGTAGAGCAGGGTTGAAAAGAGCGTGCGCACGGCGGCGCTATCGCGGGATTCAGGCTGCGGGGCAATAACCGCGCACTCGCTTTACGCGCGAAGCGCGGCGATGCGGTGTGCGGCGGCAACCGCCCCGTCTTCACCCGCAATTTGCAGGGCCGCCCGCGATGCAGCCTCGCGCGCGATAGGCGTCGATAACAGGCGCGTGATATCCTCCACAACCTGGCCAGATCGAAACCGCTCGCGCAAAAGGGTGCGGCCGATGCCGGCCCGCTGCAGGCGCGCTGCATTGTCGAACTGGTCGCCGAAATGCGGCACCACGATCTGGGGGCAGCCGGCCCGCAGCGCCTGCCCCGTCGTGCCGATGCCGCCATGATGTATGACGACCGCTGCATGAGGAAACACCGCCGAATGCGGAGCATAGTCGAGGAAGAGGCAGTCGCCCTCGCGCCGCGGCGCTCCCGGCTGCCCCGTCAGCAGAACAGCGCGCCTGCCCAATTGCCGGGCGGCCATCATGGCCTCATCGTAAAATCGCCCCGCCGACACGACGGCGAAGGAGCCTAGCGTGAATACCAGCGGCGGCTCGCCATCCTGCAAGAACGCGTCCAGTTCGGGCGCCAACGGCTCTTCCGCGCCGCTTTCGCTGTCGAAGAACGGAAAGCCGACAAGATCCGCGTTTAGCGGGGCATCAGGGGGCAGCGCGCCAAGCGCCGCAGACCAGCAGCACAGCACCGTCTGCGTGGCACGGCCACGCTCCATCAAGGGTGCCCCGCGCGCCCGGCCAAGCCCGTGCTGCGCACGCACGGAGTCGATCTTCGGGCCGTAGCGCCGGCGTAAAGCCTTGCGGGCCAGCGCATAGAAAGCTCGGTTCCAGCTGCGCCCGAGTACGCTGCGAGGATGGTGGCGCATTCCTTCGAACCGGGGCGCGTGCGGCGGATTCCAGGTGGAGAATAGCGTCATCGGCTGCAGCACCATGGTCGCCAGAGGCAGGCCGCGCTTCTCCGCAACGATATCGGCCGCCAAGGCGAAGATCGAACTGGCGATCACGTCCGCCTGCGCCGAAACCCTGTCCAGCACGGCAGTGCTTGCCACCAGCGACGGCAGCAGGATTTCGTCGACCACGAAACCCGGATCGGAAAAGGCCCGCATCGCGACCTGCTCGGGCTGCAACCCGAGACGATCGCAGACCGCGGCGTAACTCGGCAGGACCGCCACCGCCTCCAGCCCGGCTGCGCGAACCTTGGCCAGTCCGTCCTCGGGTATCGCCAACAGCACCTGATGTCCCTGCGCCTGGAGGGCGCGTCCGATGGCGATGAAAGGATGAAGATCGCCGAGAGAACCGATGGTCGCCAAGACAATCCGCATTGCGTACCCCCAGAACCGCAGCGCCGGATAGCACGGCCACTTGCTGCACCCAACGACCCGCTCGCGATTTGGGCCAGCCGCACCCCCCGCCTATGAGGGAGGTGTAACTTTCAGGGAAGTCGTCGGGTGCAAACCGAACTCACCTACCCATTTACAGTCCCGTTCAATGAAGCGATGCTGCTCTTCCTGAAGCGGGAGCGCATCTATCTCGCCTTCCACAATCAGATCGAAGGCGTGATCCAGGGCGGGCAGCCGATCACGTTCAGACACCCGGTATATGTTGAACCCGAATCCTCCATGCCGCGCGGCGGCTTCTGGAATGCGGGCGCCTTTTCCTACTGCCAATCAACGAGCTATATCGATCAGGACACGGAAGCCGGCCGTTACACGAGTGTTGCGGCAGAGGTTCAGGTTACCGGCTACGAGCATCCGACCGACCACATCAGCACGCATGTTTTCACGCATCAGCGCTATTATACGGATGCGATCGCCCGCGTGCACGGCTGCGGGCCCGAAGCAGCCGACTTTGAACGTAGCCGGGGCCCGGTGCGGATCGGCAACGACGTCTGGATCGGCCAGCGCGCGACAATCCGCCGCGGCGTGACGATCGGCGACGGTGCGATCATCGCGGCAGGCTCGGTGGTCGTGCACGACGTTCCGCCGTTCGCCATTGTCGGCGGCGTTCCGGCACGGGTGTTGCGCTATCGCTTGCCCGACGCGATCATCGATCGCGCCCTGCGGGTTCGTTGGTGGGACTATCACGTCGCCGATTTTGCCGGCCTCGATCCCGCCGATCCGGAGCGCTTCTTGGACGGATTGGAGGAGCAGATCGCACTGGGCCTGGAGCGCTACGCCCCCACCCGATATCATCTGCCGCTGATCTTTTCCGCTCTGGCTGCCTGAACGAGAGCACCAGGCGGCGTCGTATCAGGACGGGCGCTGCCCGCCGCCAGCCCAATCCCCCAGCACGCTCGCCCGGGTAAGGCTGCGCGCCTCGTCGACGGTCAGCATGCGCCGCGTGGGTCCAGCGGGCCCCGCGCCCGGCCCGCGACTTGCAAATTCGAACAGGCGCGCCTCCTGAGGCGTCAGCATCGTTCGGCTGCCATCGGGCGCCTTATAGCCCATCGATGTCCATCCCGCGTGCTGGATGTGGGCGTCCATCCAGCAGCGCAAGAATACGGCATGCCCGGTCAATGCCATGTTGCCGCCGGCCCGCCAGGGGCGGCCGAGCCAGGCAGATCTCTCCGGAACGCCCGGCTCATGCTCCAGCCGGCAATCGGCGAAGACGAGGCCGTGCGTTTGGTCTGCAGGCGTGC
The DNA here is from genome assembly GCF_000282895.1 of Sphingomonas sp. ATCC 31555. GTDB lineage: Bacteria > Pseudomonadota > Alphaproteobacteria > Sphingomonadales > Sphingomonadaceae > Sphingomonas. The sequence continues at coordinate 98,017 of NZ_ALBQ01000059.1, read as the reverse complement.
TGGGAGCGGCGATGAAACCGGATTCAACCGCCCCCGGAACATGGCGGGTGACGATCGAACACCGCTCGATCCAGGCCGCTCCGCCGCCAAATATGAAATCCACGCCGCCGGCGACGCGGCAATGTGCCAGATGCGCGCGCGACTGGATGTACAGCGTATCCTGATAGCCTTCGATCCGGCAGTTCCGGACCTGAGTGCGATCGGCAGTGGCATCGATGCGCAGGGCGACCGCCTGAGCGCCGTTGCCCGCAGCATCGCGCCGGGTACCGATATAATCGAAATCGTTGCGGATGGTCAGGTCGCGCAAGGTGACACCGGGCGCGGCGATCGCCAGCGTCGCCGATCCCGAGGTTCCCCAGGGTCGACCCTCCGGCCCGCTGCCGCCGGCATGGGCATCGAATGCGATCACCGTCTCCGGCCCCGCCCCCGCAAGGGTAAGGTTGGGAACGGTGATCGTCTGCTTTTCGCGCCACAGGCCCGCGCGCAGCAGAATCGACACGGGACGCCCACCGGCCGCCTCGGCACGGCGCAGTGCCTCCCCCAGGGTACCAACCGTGCCGGCTCCCCCGCGCCGATCGACGATGATGTCCCAACGGCGCGGCGTTGCCACGGCCAGCGCAGGGCCGGCCAGCGCCCCGACCGCCAATCCTCCGAGGAAGCCGCGCCGATCCATCAATAGGCGCGCGCGACCAGGATGCGCTCGACCGCGGGCTTGCCGAAGTCGCTCACGTCGCGGCGGACGTTGCTGTCCAGCCGGTCGTCCGCATCGAGATTTAGGCCCTGCTGGATGCTCTCGAGGATCGCGGCAGCCTCTGCCACGAAGTCCTCGCGCGGCATGATCTGCGGATCGAGCTTGCCGTCCGCGCGGTGGAGCTTGTCGCGCTGGATCACCGAAACGTTGCCGTCGGCAAAGCTCGGCGCATGGCCCCACTCCTGCATACCATGCGCCAGAGCGATAAAGGCACGCGCGTCTTCCAGCGTTCCGAGCATTGTCTGTACCAAGTGCATTGATCGCCCCCTCCAACCAGCTCGTCAGGGTCGACGGCGCAGTTCCCCAAGGCTGGCTCTCCGATCTATTGCAGCATCTTTCAAGTCGTACGCTTGGAGCCGATCCGTGCCTGTCCTTCCAAGCGCCGCACGCCCCACCGCCCGAACGCTACCGACGGCTTTTCGACGTAACGCTGCGCCAAGATCGAAACCAGGACGACCACCGCAAAATATGCCGGCACCAGAACCAGCAGCGCCATGATCCACGATGAGAAGAACGGCCAGAGGCCGATGACGATCGCGAGGACAATCGTGTGCAGAAGATAGACCGAATAGCTGACCTTGCCGAGCAACTGCGCCGGCCCCGAGACGAACAACTTGGCGTACACACAGGCGAGAAAGAGCGCCACGCCGCCGAGATAGCCGGTGTTGGCAGCCACCACGCCGATCAGTTCGGTCTTGGTGTGATGATAGGCCAGGGTGTTCGCCGCCGCCGCACCGAACACCAGCAGGAAGAGCGCCGCAGGAAAGAATCTGGTTGCAACGGGACCGTACCCGGTGACGCGCATGCGGGTCAGAGCGCCGAAATGCATCGCTGCCAAGTAGGTCGGGATACCGATCGGCAGGCTGCTCATGGGATGATACCAGCGATAGACGCCGCCGCCGAGCGCAATCGCCAGAAGCACGACCATGGCCGCGAAATGCACGGGGAAACTATGAATACGCTTCACCAGAAACAATGCGTAGCAGCTGACGTAGAACAGCAGCTCAATAAGTAAGGTCCAGTCGACCGTAAGAATATACGGCACGCCAACCATGCGATGCAGCAAGGTAAGGTTCACGAGGAACTGTGACGGGGTAGTGCTGCGCACGCCCAGTTCGGCGAAGACCAGCGTCGCTAGGCAGACCGCCAGCCAGAAAGCAGGATAAATTCGGAAAAACCGGTTGATGGGGAAAGAAAGAGCCGGGTTCTTGCCGCCAAAGCTATACGGGATCACGAACCCACTGATGCAGAAGAACGCAACGACCCCGACACGACCTGGGCTGAATAGATCTAAAAACCACAGATTGGCTGCAGCCCTCACGGCCGCAGGCACGGGCAGCTTGGTTAGACTTTCGCCGAAATGGGTGAGCACGACAAGCAACGCTGCAACGCCTCTCAGCCCGTCAATCTCCGTAAACCTTTTGCCCTCGATCACAAACTTCCCCCTCTCCCCGGGACTTACTGCGCTCCCTAGCATTTCTGGTAAGAATGCCGCCAGCGCATAATGTGGGGCGGCAGGATCACAAAGGAGCGGTCCTAGCGCGCCTATTTACATGGAGCTGCCGAAATCCGCTCCTTCAATGGATTGCGCCGGCTTGAAGACGACCGTACCATCCCAGGCGCTTGCTGTTGCCAGCAGACACTTGGCGTCCCCGAGACTTGCCCTTGGGACGCACCGCCACCCGAGCGAACAGACCTCGTAGAGCTGCAAGGATCGTGATGCTGGGAACGAGAAGGGACTTGCTGCGGGCAACCGCCGGATTCGCGCTTTCCACGTGCGTTTCCTGTACGAGCGAATCAAAGAGTGCCGCGGGCCAGACCGCCAATCCCGGACCCTTTCGCCTGCAACTTCGCCTGCCCGTGGAGAAGGGACTGATCGCACGCTGGTCGGCCAACCAATCCATCGTCGTTGCTAGAGAGGGACGTGTTCGTTCGATCAGCGACGTATCCGAAAAGGGCTTTGTTGCAAGCGACGAGGGGTCCGGACTTGGCCCGCACTTGGTCCGGTATCCGAATGGCATGCAGGCGCTGCGCTTCAACCAGGACGCTTTCCTGTCGGCGAATACACCGCCGCTCGACCCCATTGCCTCCACGGTCATCGTTGTACTTCGCGATCACAATACCAGAGCCACGCACAAGACGATCGTCTCTTCGGGCAAACGTTCTGTCGCCGGTGGCGCGAAGCTGGCGTTCCTGTCCAACGCCGTTGCCGGGGAGGCGCCGTTCGTCGGCCGCGCCGGCACTTGCACCGATCCGATGCTCTGCCCGCACCTGCTTCTGGGGTGCCAATTGCAGGTGGCGGGTTGGCGTAACGGGCCGCTCGGCAATCCCCGCGCCGGACGCGACAGCACGACCGGGCAGCGCTGCGGCGTGAACCGGAAGGCAGCCACCGTTCCCAACCGGCGCGGTGCGTTGGTCGCCGGGCTCGAGATCGGGCGAGATTCTGCGGTCGCCACGCCGCCGAGCATACCGACCATACCCCAGATCAGTTCCGGCAGTTGGTATAGCGGGGACATCCTGGATGTGATCGTCTATGACCGCGCGTTGAAGGACGTGGAGTTCGATGCGGTCATGGCCGCGGTGGCCGATGCCTATCGCATCCCGGAGATCACCGATCAATTCGTGCTGGAGGGCGACAGCCGGATCTGCGGCGTTCCGCCCACCAGCACCTGTGACAATCCCGGCATGATGCTGACAGAGCCTGGCGCGCCCCATGCACTGCCAGCCTCGGTCCGCATGATCAACTATGCTGCGGGAGGTTCCTCTACGGTGACGCTGCGGGCGCGGTTGAGTCTGCCGCCGGTGACAGCTGGCCTCTGCCAGCGCATTCCTGGCGGAATTAACAGGCTGGCGTTCATGTGCGGGCATAACGACCTGAGCCGACCTGACATCCGGCCGCTCACCGACCGGTCCTCAGCCATCTATCGCGATCTGGTGCGCGTGATTTCGGATGATCGTCAGCCGAGCTACACAAGTCTCGGCTGGGAGGTCACGCTGCTCGTGGAGATGCACGACAACATCGAACCGTTCATAAACGGCGGCAATGGCTATACGAGCTACCGCGCGCTGCAGCGCAGCTTGGCCGGCAACGATCTGGCAAAGGATACGCAGACTGCGCGTGGCCAGAAATATGAGTCGATGCTGCGCGTGCTGGATATCGCCCGTATCCGGCGTACGGGTAGAACGGTCTTCGATACCCGGGCCGACACCGCCAATCCGCTATTTTATCGACCGGATCGCCTTCACGAGACGCCCGACGGCATGAAATTGCTGGTCACGGGCGGCGACACGCCGCAGTTCGGATTGCGATCCGTCTGGCGCGAATTGAGTTGATTTGGCGCCCTCGGCCGCGCCAACCCATCAATAGGCGCGCGCGACCAGGATGCGCTCGACCGCGGGCTTGCCGGTGAACAGGCAGGTGCCTTCGGCCGGCGCCGCACCGCCGGGCACGTTGCGGAAGGTGAGCTTGAGCGCCTTCAGCCGCTCGACCACCACCTCCAGCTCGGCGCCGGTGGGCTTGGCCCAGTTCACCTCGGCCCAGCCGGGGAACTTGACCGAGTCCGCGAACATCTCGGCGAGCGTGTCGAAGTCGGTCACGTCGCGGCGGATATTGCTCTCCAGCCGGTCGCGCGCGTCGAGATACAGGTCCTGCTGGATGCTCTCTAGGATCGCCGCCGCTTCCAGCACGAAGTCGCCGCGCGGCATGATCTGCGAATCGAGCTTGCCGTCCTCGCGATAGAGCTTGTTACGCTGGATCACCGAAACGTTGCCGCCGGCGACGTCGCGCCCGCCGACCTCGATCACGATCGGCGCGCCCTTCTTCACCCAGCCCCAGCGCTTGGTCTGCGCCTTCACTGCCTTGAGGTCGAGCAGCGCGCGCACCGGCTCGCCGAGCGCGCTCAGCTTGGCGAGTTCGGCCTGGAGCGACTTGCAATAGTCGATCGTCGCGGCGTCCTCGGGCTGGTCGCGCAGCATCGGCACGATCACGATCTGCCACGGCGCCACCATCGGCGGCACGCGCAGGCCGTCGTCGTCGCCGTGCACCATGATCAGCCCGCCGATCATGCGGGTGGAGACGCCCCAGCTGGTCGTCTGCGCCAGCTCGAACTGGCCTTCCGAATTCTGGAACTTGATGTCCTGGGCCGAGGAGAAGGTGGTGCCGAGGAAGTGCGAGGTGCCGGCCTGCAGCGCCTTGCCGTCCTGCATCATCGCCTCGATCGAGAAGGTCGAGACCGCGCCCGGGAATCGCTCATTCTCCGGCTTCTCGCCCGCGACCACCGGCATCGCCAGGCAATCCTCGGCGAAGCTGCGATAGACCTCGAGCATCTTGAGCGTCTCTTCCTGCGCCTCTTCGACGGTGGCGTGGGCGGTATGCCCTTCCTGCCACAGGAATTCGGCGGTGCGCAGGAACATGCGGGTACGCATCTCCCAGCGGACGACATTGGCCCATTGGTTGATCAGCACCGGCAGGTCGCGCCAGCTCTGCACCCAGCGCGACATCGCCGCGCCGATCACCGTCTCCGAGGTGGGGCGGACGACGAGCGGCTCTTCCAGCTTCGCCTCGGGATCGGGCACCAGCCGGCCGTCCTTCTGGACGAGACGGTGATGGGTGACGACCGCCATTTCCTTGGCGAAGCCGTCGACATGCTCGGCTTCCTTCTCGAAATAGGAAAGCGGGATGAACAGCGGGAAATAGCAGTTCTCGTGCCCCGTCGCCTTGATGCGATCGTCGAGCAGGCGCTGGATGCGTTCCCAGATGCCATAGCCCCAGGGCCGGATGACCATGCAGCCGCGCACGCCCGAATCCTCGGCCATGTCGGCTTCGCTGATAACGGTCTGGTACCATTGCGCGAAATCGCCGTCGCGCGTGACGGAAAGGGCGTGCTTGATCATGGGTGCAGCGATTAGCGCCTGGACGGGCGGACGCAAGGGCCGGCGCGCGGCTGGTTCACACCGAAACGGCACCCACGGGCGAATTCTCATCCACCGGATTGCCGAAGCTGTCGAACGGGATCAGCGGCTTGCGCCCGATCGACAGCTGCCCGCGAAACGGACGATAGCGGTTATTGGCGTCGAAGACTGGGCGACCGTCAAGCACGCGGCCCTCCCGCCCGCGAGATACGCCGCGAAGGAAATGATTGCGCTCGATGCGCAAGCCCCAGCTTGGGAATTCGGGCGTGTCGGCATCCATTTTGCTGATCAGGTTGAACAGCTGCACATGGTTTCGGTGGCCGTGGCCGGGAAACTTGCTTCGGAAGCTCAGGCAGTTTGGCTGGCCGATAAACGTATTCTGAGTCAGCAGGAAATTGCGGTGTCCATCTTGGAATTGGCCCATTTCCCAGCCCTTCCCCGTCTTGCGCAATACCGAGAGCGCCATGACGAAGCCGTTGATCGATTTGGAGCGCTCTACCAGGGTGTCACGCTGATCTGCGCTAAAGGGCTCCAGCAGGGTGCCCGTGCCGGTGGCGCCATCGAACGCCGCGACGATCCGATACTCGCCGGCTTGAGGGCCTTCCTGCAGGCGCAGCACGTCGTCGTCGAGAACGAGGTTGGGTTTGCCGGTACCGCTGATGATTTGAAATTGCGCGCCGCTGGTGCTGATTCGAGTCTTGGGCTCTACCCGCACCGGCGCCTGGGTCAGGAACAATTGCGATGTCGGCGAACTCGCCCGGTAGCGAAAGATCGTGATGTTCCGTAAGCCGCGCTGATCGGGGCGCTGCACGCCCTGCTGCTGGCAGAAGTCCGCATGCCAGATCGCATAGCAGCGGATGCGATCCCCAGCTGCCACGCGGGAGGCGCTATCTCCTCGGATAACGATTCGGCGCTCGCCTGGATTGATAGAAAGGATCTGCTCCTCCTGACCCGCCAACACGCCCGAAAGAAAGCGGAGCCTGAGGTCCGGTGCCTTTTCTTGCCGGGGAAGGTCCTGCGGATCGACCAGCGTCAGGATGGTGGTCGCTTGCGGCCCTGACTGCACCGACGCGACTTCCAGATGCGAATTCAGATGCAGCCGCGTGATACCTTCTGCCGGCATGATGACGTCGTACCCGTCAACCACGACATTGTCGTAGCCGGGCCCTCCCGCAAAAGAGTCCGTCGTCTGGTATGCCGTCACATTGCGGTAGAGGCGCGCACCCTGGGTGGTGAAATTCACGAACAGGCATTCCGCCAGGTAGAAACCGCCGAAGCTATAGGGCAATCCTGCGGCTAGCGTGTCCCGCTGCGCAGGCGTGCCCTTCGAAAGATTGAAGCCAAGCGCAAGGCCATTCTCGTCACGATCGCCTTCCGGTCCGCGCGGATCGACCAGCCGGCAGCCCAGAAAGGCGATCGCACGATCGGCTGGACCCCACAGCAGCATGATCTTGCCCAGATCGACGGTAAGGCCATGAAAGTGAACTGCCCGAGCCTGAATCACCCACCTCGGTTCCGGCAGCCGACGTGCGGTGCGGGTGATGATGACCTGATCGGCGCGCAGCCCTTCCGCAGCGAAGACTTCAATCGCGCGCCGATTGTTCAGCGGCGGGAGGCGCGATATGTTGACGTCCTCGACGTAGCGGCCCGGCTTTTGCAAGATCAGCTTGCCGCCGTCGCCGACACCTTTGCTGCCCAACGCGTGGTACAGGGTACGCCACGGCGCGGAGCGACTTCCATCGCCCTCGTCGCTACCGCGTTGCGGATCCACGAAGCAGACACGGCGCTTGGCATCGAGCTTGCGATCCACGTTGATGACCAGCGGTATTTCGATCCGCCGCTCGAGCCCATGTTCCCCGCGTAGAAAGCAATAGAGGATGGCGTCTCCGGCGGTCACGTCTCCCTCTCCCGCGCCGATCTCTACCGAAAAGCCGATCGAGCCCTGGGGGATCATCGTGCCGTCGTGGGAGCGTACCGGCGTGGTATTTACGCTCCATTCGGTAACGGTGATGCTGTTTCCCTCAAGGTAGAAGACAGCTTCCTTGAAGTAGTTGATCGCGGCCGCCCCAACCGGTTGCGGCGGCAATCCAAGTGCGGTGATGCGGATGCCCTCGCCGTGAATCCATTGGCCCGGAACGGCCGAAAAGCCGCCGGTGAACCGTTCATCCGGCACCAATGTTCCGAACGGACGGTCACTCTCAGCGGGTGGACGGCCGCCACTCCCTGCCACACCAGTCCATCCCGGCCCCGGCTGCAGAACGCCGGGGGCGGCCTTGCGCCTATCGCCCGTCGCCATACTGCTGGGCGCGGAACAGGCCAGCGTTGCGGTCGATAGCGCTAGCGCGCCCCCGACGAAGGATCTGCGCGTGCCATCCACCATGTTCTGCAAGCCTTATTTTTAGGATCCGCGATCCACGCGTCTATTCACCTGCGCGGGACAGCGGCTGCGTGCCGGACTCAATTTTCGAGCGATACAACAGGGCAAAGCCAAGCCCCAGAAGCATGTACACGACGTGTTCGTTTTCGATTTGTGACAGCACCGACTTCGTGAACATCAGCACCACCAAACTGACCGCAAGAGCGAGGTGGATCGGATAGCGCGGGACGGCGGTACGCAGGCCAACGGTCGCAAGTTGCAATGCCATCAGCACGATCGCGCCGTAGTAAGCGACAAAGCCCAGGACGCCGTAGTCGGCAGCCATTGAGAGAAACCCGCTGTCGATCGACAGCGTTCCATCGGCAGCGCGCCAGCCGACGGCGCCGGCCCCTTCACCCGGGCCATAGCCAAATAGCGGCCGCTTGGCGACGGCAGGAATACCAAGCTGCCACTGCTCTCTTCTGCCATCATTGCTGACCTGGGTCGCACCACCCCCTAGGACGCGATTGTGGACGGCTGGAACAAAGAAAATCATCGCAGCAAGCACTAACGCAAAAGCGGGATACAACATCGTTGTGGTGATGCCAATCAACCCCCCACGGTCGCTGCGCCAGCGCTTGACGCCCCATAGTAGCAGATAGATTGCATGAGCAACGATGACCCCTACCATGCTGAGCCTTGCGCCGCTCATATACGCGGACACAAGCAACATTATATCAAACAAAGCAAACGCAATCAAACTCTTCAAAGATCGAGCATTAGCAAGGCAATGTAGTACAAATGGGGCGATGAGAGCAATAAACTCCCCCCAAGCCAATGGCGTCGCAAACACCGTCACAACGCGATAATGATCGCGATACTGTGGCACAAATATCTTGGCGACACGATCGTCATTTATTTTTAGAAAGCTCGGAATATTGTTGACCCAGATGATATGCTCCGATCGGAATTCAAGAAATCCGATCATCATCAGAATCAACAAGCAGCTCAACATCATTTTCAGCCAAGCGTCAGAGCTGAAGCGCCGCGTTCCGGCGACCCACAGGGTCAAAAAGAAAAAGGGCGTAATGGTCAACGTTGCACTTATGAGCCGTCCAATCGTCGATCCCGGCGCCGTGGACACGAAAGTAGACACCGCTTGAAGAACAAGAAATCCGAGAGCAAATCTCGCCAGAAGTGGCGAAGACTTCATTATATCTTTGATCTCCAGTCGAAACTTTGCGGACATCGAATAGCAAAGCAGAAACACTAGAGATGTTACTACGCCGAGCAGGCGACGGACAGAAATCCATGGGAGGCCGCCCGCGGCGACCGATAAGTAATTCGGCCACAATATCGTTAAGAGAACAAAGGCAATATAGCAGCCAATTAGAATTTGGATCGGCGGCCTCTTCGCTTCTGGCAAGGCCCAGATCACGATCAGTGCCAGGACTGCCATTGGCGCGGCCGCAGGTATCAGTAACCGAGCAGGGAGGATGGCTACCAAGAGGCCGTAGAACATTGCAATGATTATGACGGTGAGCAGCAGCGCGCTGCGACGCCCGAGGACTGCGAGCCCGGACCGCTCAGGAGCGTAGAGCGGCAGCACCGGGCGCGCGGGCCGGAACACGGTAGCGCGCATGCGCCGAAGAGCCCAGCCGACGCGACTTGCTCCCGCCCGACCCTTTGCTGTTACTGCCATAATCGCCCCTTAGATGATCGGTATCCCGATGAGCCGCACCGCGACCATCGAGGCAAATCGCAAGAAGATGAAGGGCACGACGCTCGCGATCGCCGCCCCAAGTGCACCATAGGGCGGAATCAGCAGGAGCGCGAGTATTGCAGCGAGTGCGACAGCAGCGAAGGTCAATGCCGCGACCAGCCGCTCTCGATTGGCCATCAGCAACACGCCGCCACTTGATGCGAATATCAAGCTAAACACCTGCCCCAAGACCATCACCTGCATCGCAACGGCGCCCGCACCAAACTGCTTGCCGAACAAGTTCATGATCCACTGCGGCGCGATTAGCACGGCCGCAACGATCGGCATCGAGGCGAGTAGAAGCGCCAGAAGCGTAAGACGCAGAACACGTGCGATACGCCGCACATCGCCCTGCTGGTAGCTTGCCGCAAAAACCGGCTGCAAGATCGTTTCTGACGTGCTGGAAAGCAGCTTGAGTGACGAAGCAATCTGGTAGCCGACACGAAACAGGCCCGCTTCGGCCGGGCCATGCGTGGCGGCCAGCACCACGGTAGCAAACCAGTCGATGAAGAAGTTGTTGGCGTTCGACACCAAAATCATCACGCCGGGCCGGACCATCGATCCCTCGAGCGGCTCGCGAGACTTCCAGGCGCGCGTCGCCCGTCGCAACAACACGCTGGCGACCACCATGGTCGCGATCCATCCAATCAGATAGAGCACCGATGGCAGCAGCGGATTGTGCGCCACACCTAGCAGGATGGCGCCTGTGAGCAACGCGCCGCCGATAAGCGTGCCCAGCGGGCCATCTACCATCTGCGATTCACCAATGCGACCGGTCCCTCGGAGCGCGGTCGAAGCAAGACGGCAATAGGCACCTACCGGGATAAGCATCGCCATGACCATGAGGTCCGGTGCCATGGCGGCGCTGCTGAACACGTTGGTAGCGATTTGCCGATGGAAGAGCAGCACGCAAACCATCATCGCCAAACCCGACGCCATCGCCACTCGGATCGCATGCTGCAGTGCAGCGCGAGCAGTGCCTGTACGATCCTGGGCGACACATACCGCAACCGTTCGGACGAGGATGGTATCCAGCCCGACCAACGCAATGATTACCGCCATCTGCGCTGAGGTGAGAGCCGTGCCGAAGGCACCCACTCCGGCAGGGCCGAATGCGCGCGCAACGAGCCAGGTGAACAGGAAGCTTGTAACCGCTCCAAAGCCTTTGACGCCGAATCCGACGATCATCTGGCCCCGCAGCCCTCGCAGGTGCAACTTACTAGCTTTCACGACGGATGCTTGCCCCCTGGGAGAACTGCCCGTGCCTTATGGCAGCCTCTTCCAGTGGGCAAGCCCGCCCGCGTCGATCAGACGTGGTGCAATTCCATGCGGTAGGAGTTGCCAGTGATCATCGTGCTGCGCTGCCACAACGCGCTACCGCCGAGATCCCCCGTCAAGCTAATATCGTCAGTGACGGAGACCTTTGATGCGAGCGCCAGCTGCGCGGTCGCGCCGCCGGTGAGCGTCGATGCCAAGGTTGACGTCCCCACCGCGGTCACGGCCTTGGTTGTGCTGGTACCGCCGGACATCAGCAACAGCGCCGCGCTCGACGCCGCGCCCTTGGTAAGGCTGTACTTCACTGCCTCAGAAGTCGGCAAGGTTGCGTTCGCCCCCCCTCCGAGGACGAGGATCTCCGAAGCACTCAGAGCGCCTTCGCGTATCTGAATGCCGCCGATCCCGCCGCTGAAGGCACTGCTGAACGGACTGCCGACATACAGTCCCCAAAACTCGGATGCGCGGGTGCTGCCCGTCATTGCGAGGCTACCCCGCGCCACGCCATCAACATAGAGGATAGCGTTGCCCTTGGCGCTGTCATAGGTGAGGGCAATCTTGTGAGTAGCCGTGTCCGTGATGTTCGCGCCGGTGGTAACGAGCGAGAAGTTCTTGCCAGCCGCGTTGGTCATGGTGAAGGCGAGTTCGCCGTTGGCGCGGAGGGATATACCCCAACTCTGGTTGATCCCCATGATCTGACCTACCGGTGCCGTTACCGAGTCTCGCTTCATATCGAAGCTGATGGTAAAGGCCGGAAGGCTGTAAAGCTGACGTGAATACTCGCGGAGCAGTTCAAAGCCAGTCCCAGTCTTTACTTGGAAGAAGCCGCCGTTGATCGCTGCCAGATTGACGGCACTCTTGGTTTCATCCGAGCTCCAGCGCGACTGGTCGACGATGCCGCTGCCGGTAAACTGCATGTTTAGCAACAGGTTCGGACTTGTGGGCTTTGCCAGCGTCACCAGTTCCTTGGCCACCAGCGATGCTGCAGCGCTCCCGACCGGCGGCTGGAAACCGACGCCGCTGACAATGAGGTTGCTTAGAGCCGCGGTAGACACGGCGTTGAGATCGTAGAGCTTCCGCAGCGTTACTGCGTCACTGGTGAGAACCGCATTGTTCGACTGGCGAATGTTGGTCGAGGTTGCGTCGAGGATGATTGCGTCTGTTACGTTGTTCGTGATCGTAGCATCCGCCGTCTTGTCCAAACGGATCCAAAGAGACGTTCCGTCCATCTTAGAGACGATGGTATTGGAGTCGATGTTCACGTTACGGCCGTTCACGACATTGATGCCGTGATACATTCCGTTGGTGTACACCAGATTATTTTTTATATTGATATTGGTGTAGGGAAGATTGCCGTTCTCATCATTCATGAAGATGCCCTGGCTCGAGCCTCCATTGCCTTGCATGATGACGTTGTTGGTGATGGTGATGTTGGAGCTGCCTTTCGCGCGTCCGCTCGTCAAGAACTGGATATTGTCGGGGTGTTCGCCGTTCACCGGATAAAGATCGGTGAAGAGATTGTTGTCGATCAACAGGTTGCTCATCTCCGAGAAGTTCGTGTGATCCCGGCGATTGTGATGGAAGTCGTTGTTCTGAATGGTCATCGCATCGGTGTTGCGTCCATCCAAACCTACCGCAAAATGATCGATCGAGGAGTTCTTGATCGAGACAACGCTGCTGTCGCGTACGACCAGGCCGATGCCTCTCGACAATGCTGGATCGCCTGTTCCGCCGCTGATGGCGACGCCGTCCAGCGTAACGTTCTTGGAGTTGACCACGCGATTAGCAAGCATCCAGTCTTGTTCGGGCTGGAAGTTCTGCTTGATGTCCAAATCCTTGACGACGATGTTGCTGCTCGATGTGATCGACATCGATTGAACGAGCGCCTTGTTGTTCACGTCCAGCGACTGGATGGTCACGGCAGACGTGAAGTTCCGCAAGTTGATACCGAGCGTCGTGTACGATCCCGCCGCTAGCTTGATCACTTCACCGCCCCTCGCTGCCTTCAAGGCAGCATCAAGCTCGCTCTGATTTTTGACGATGACGTCCGGCATGGTAAGCATCCTTTACTGGTCGACCCGATCGACGCGTGATTCCGTCGAGGCAACGCTATCGCCCGGCCGTGAAATGGCATTAAAGGAACACAGTTAAGCGCCTGTTTTTCAAGTTGTTCGGATATACCACATCCGCACCACTCCGTAGGCGGCGTGGAACCCGCATCGAAGGGTCGACGCCGCAGTGCGGCAAAGCTATGACCATCGTTATGACATCGCCTTCCTGCCCCGAGGTCAGCGTGCTGGTAGTAGCTTACCACTCGGCACCATTTATCGCTCAATGCATCCGCGGCATTGCCGAAGGGGCGCAGACAACCCCGTATGAGGTGTTGTTGATCGACAATGGAGGCGGCGACACCGAATCGGTGGTAGCCTCCCAGTTCCCCGAGGTGCGGATCATTCCGAGCGAGGGAAATATAGGGTTCGGCGCGGGCAACAATCGACTGGCGTCTCACGCCCGGGCTCAACGCCTACTGCTGGTCAATCCGGATGCTATCCCACAACCCGGTGCGATCGACCGCCTCGTCGCCTTCTCGAAGGAGCACCCGGACGCTGCCGCCTGGGGCGGCCGCTCCTATTCACCGGATGGCACGCTCGACCACGCAAACTTCCTGGCCTTGCCAACCGTCCGGGACTTCGTGGTGTCGATCGTCGACAGCAGCCCGATGCGCCGAGGGGGCTTGCCAGCGGACACATCCTCACCTGGCCCAGTCGACGTGCTCAACGGCGGTTTCATGATGGTTCGCGCCGACGTGTGGCACGAACTCGCCGGATTTGATGAAGGCTTCTTCCTCTATTCCGAAGAAATCGACTTGTTCCAGCGGATCCGGGCGCGAGGCCATGCGGTGCTGGTCGACCCGTCGGTTGCCGTGGTTCACGATACCGGGGGCGGACAGTCGCTGTCGCCAAGCCGGTTGATGTACCTCATAACCGGGCGCATGCATTATGCGCGCAAGCATTTCAGCCCATTAGGGGCGCTGATCACCGGGTGGGCACTTTGGCTGACCGCGGCAAAATACGTCGTAATCGGGTCAGCGCTGGGCCGGATATTCCCGGCTCGCGCTGTTCATTACCGCTCGCTCAGCAATGGCTGGGGACCCATATTCCGGCAGCGGGCCCGGTGGTGGCGCGGTTATCTGGACCGCCCCCGCGGCTGAGGGCCGCAGACCCGCGGGTCTGCGCACCCCGTTCGCCTTACTGTGCTGAATTGCCGACCGGCGCCGCAGCCTCTCCGGACGTCGGAGCGGGCGCCGCCTTGGGCTGCACCGGCGCGGCGTAGCCAGGCTGATACTTCACGGTCTCCCGCGCCTTTTTGATGCGATCATTAAGCTGCGCGTCGGCCGCCTTGGAGAATCGTTCTCCTCGCAGTGCATTCAGCGCAACCTCGCGTGCCTGAGGACCTGCAAGCGGCTGCACCGTCGATCCCGTGATGACATTGGCGGTAAGCCCCTGTTGGGTGGGCAGGATAAACATCTCCGCCGCAGGCAGCCCGGCGATCTTTGCACCAATCTCCGGCGGCAATTCCGCCGAATCGATTTGCGTGTTCGAGCGACGAAACTGGATGCCGTCCGCACCGAGCTTGGCGGCAAGCTGATCGAGCGTCTTGAGCGGCGCGAACTCGCGCAGCTTCTCGTTGGATGTCGGCGGCGCAAACAGGATCTGTTCGACGGTGTAGACCTTGCGCTGCGCAAACCGGTCTGGATGTGCGGCCTGGTACTGCGCGATATCCGCCTCGGTCGGCTGGGTCACGCCGGCAGCAATCTTATCGCGCAGCATAGTGGCCAGGATGAGTTCGTTCGCCCGACGCTGCTGGATCAGAAAGGAAGGCGTCTTGTCCAGTTTCTCACCCCGAGCGATCTTGGCGAGGATCTTGCGCTCGATCACGCGCTGCAGCGCGAGTTGCTCAAGGGCCTTGCGATCGGCGCCCGGAGGGATCGGCGACGCCTGAAGCTCAGCGTTCAGTTCGAAGATCGTCACTTCTTCGCCATCGACGGTGGCGACCACCTGACCCTTTTCAAGCTGCTCTTCGCTCTTGCCACCGCAACCGGAAATCGCCAGCGCGGCCGCTGCCGCTGCCGTCACCAGAAACAACTTCTTCATGAAAACCTCCCGGCCGCGCACGGAATTGCACACGGCACAAACTTCTACTTGAACCTATTCGGGCAGCCGGGCATCCGCAATAGCATTGGCACGGCGAACGCCTCCCTCTGGGAGACGTGCGGCACGGGGGACAGCATGGCGGAACAGAGCGACGCGGATCAAAACGGCGGCAGGCGGCTGAAGATGTGCCTCGCCGCGTCGGGAGGCGGGCATCTGCGACAGATCCTGGACCTCGAATCGGTCTGGAAGGAGCACGACTATTTCTTCGTGACCGAAGATACGGCGCTGGGCCGCAGCCTGGCGGAAAAGCATCCGGTCGAATTGGTCGATCACTATGCGCTCGGCCAGGCGAAGCTTGGCCACCCGCTGCACATGCTATCGGGTGCATGGCGCAATCTCCGGCAGAGCCGGGCGATCATCCGGCGCCACAAGCCCGACGTGGTCATTTCCACCGGCGCCGGCGCCGTGTTTTTTACGTCAGTGCTGGCGAAGCTGCACGGCGCCAAGTTCGTGCACATCGAAAGCTTCGCTCGCTTCGATCACCCGTCGACTTTCGGCAAGATGGTGAAGCGGTTCGCGACGGTCACGATCGTCCAGTCGGCAGCGCTCAAGCAGCACTGGCCGGACGCGGAACTGTTCGACCCGTTCCGCCTGCTCGACACGCCGCGTCCGCCCAAGCAGCCGCTCACCTTCGCGACGGTCGGCGCGACGCTGCCTTTCCCCCGGCTGGTCCAGGCGGTGCTCGATCTGAAGCGCGCCGGAGGTCTGCCCGGGCGCCTGATCCTGCAATATGGCGATCAGCAGCTGCAGGACCCAGGGCTGCCGGACGTCGAAATTCGGTCGACCATTCCGTTCGATGATCTGCAGTTGCTACTGCGCGATGCGGACACGGTAATCTGCCATGGCGGCACAGGCTCGCTGGTGACGGCGCTGCGGGCCGGCTGCCGTGTCATTGCATTCCCCCGCCGCCATGACCTTTTGGAACATTATGACGACCATCAGGAAGAGATCTCGCAGACCTTCGCGGATCGCGGCTTGCTACAGGTGGTGCGGGACGAGCGCGAGCTCGGTGCTGCCGTCGAGGCGGCGAAGGCGACGGAACCGCGCCTTGCTACCACCGACCATACCGCGCTGGCCGGCCGATTGCGCGAAATGCTCGCCAAATGGGGAGCGAAGCGATGACCGCACCGCGCATCTCCGTTGTTATCCCGCACTATAACGATCCGGCAGGGCTAAACGCCTGCATTGATTCGATCGAGCGGCAGACGATCGCGCGCGATCAATTCGAGATCATCGTCGGTGACAACAATTCGCCATGCGGATTGGCGGCGGTGGAGGCCGCAGTGGCAGGACGGGCGAAGATCGTCACCGTGGCCGAAAAGGGCGCAGGCCCTGCCCGTAACGGCGCCGCGAAGCACGCAGTCGGCGAGGTATTGGCGTTCATCGACAGCGATTGCATCGCCGAACCGGACTGGCTCGCTGCGGGGGTTCGCGATGTCGCCCCCGGCCGGTTCCTGGGCGGGCGGATGTTCGTGCTTCGACCGGAAGGGCGACTGAATGGTAGCGCCGCGCTCGAACTGGCGCTGGCGTTCAACAACGAAGCCTATGTCCGCAAGTCCCGGTTCACCGTGACCGCAAACCTGTTCGTGATGCGCACCGACTTCGAGCGGGTCGGCGGCTTTCGAGTCGGGGTATCCGAAGATGTCGAATGGTGCCACCGCGCCTTGGCGATGGGCCTTACGATCGGTTATGCCGCCGACGCTGTCGTAGGCCATCCACCGCGCCCGGATTGGGCCGCGCTGTTGGTCAAGACGCGACGGATCCAGCGCGAACTGTTCCTGTTCCACATCGAACGGCGCCATGGGCGGCTGCGCTGGATCGCGCGGTCGGTTCTTCAGCCCGCGCTAATCCCGGCCGATACCGCGAAGATCCTGCGCACTCCCGGGCTGGAGGGTGCAAGGGTGCAAGCCATCGCTACGCTTGCCCGCCTCCGCTTCTGGCGAGGCATGGCAGGCGTGCTGCAGTCGCTGGGCTTCAGGGTGTAGGATCTCTCCAGCCGCGTCAGCGGCTGGAAAGATCGGCTTCGAGTGTCGGGCTGTCGAGCCTGGTCCGGCCCAGCATCAACCACAGATACACCGGCAGGTTGTCGTCGCTGAAGCGGAAGCGCCGCTCCTCGTCAACGTTTTCGGTTTCGAGCTGGAGCTTGCCGGCCAACTCCGCGAGTTCGCGCTCGACCTGCTGTGCGGTGACGGACGTGTTCGGCAGCAGTTGCACGACGCTGCGCCCGCTGAACCACCCATCGCTGGACCGCGACGCTTCGGAAAGCGCCGCCACCACCGGGTCGTAGCGACCGCTCACCAGCTTGCGGAGTTCGGCGACGGCGCGAGGCGCCATTCGACCTTCCACTTCGGCGATCGCCAGATCCACTGCGCTGCGCAAATGCCCCATGTCGACAGTAAGGCGGCCATGGTCGAGTGCTTCCTGCGCGGCGTGGTGGCAGAGCAAGCGCGCCAGGTACGGCGAGCCCAGGGAGAGAAGGTGCACGACGCGCGTCAGATTAGGATCAAAACGCACGCCGGACGCAGCCTCGCCCAGTGCCACCATTTCCTGAACCTCCTCCTCCTCCAGCCTCGGCATCGGCAGGCCGATAACGTTGCGGCGGATCGAGGGCACATAGCCGATCAGTTCCTGCAGGTTGGAAGCGACGCCAGCGATCACGAGGTGCACCCGGGCGGCGCGATCGGACAGGTTCTTGATGAGCTCGGCGACCTGCTGACGGAAATCGGGACTGGTTACTCGGTCATATTCGTCGAGTACGATCAGCACACGCGTGCCGACAATCTCCGAGCAAAGCGCGGCCAGCTCGCTCGCATCGAACGGCCCGGCTGGCAAGCGATCGGCCAGTTTGCGGCCACTTTCAGCCTCATCCGTATTCGGCGCCACGCCGCGATGGAACAACAGCGGCACATCGCTGAGTGCGCTGCGGAACAGATCCGAAAAATCGGCATGGGCACCGCATGTCGCATAGCTGACGATGTAGCTGGATTCCCGCGCAACATCGGCCAGCACATGCAGCAGCGATGTCTTGCCGATCCCGCGTTCACCATACAGGACGACATGGCTCCGCTGGCTTTCGATCGCAGAAATCAGCCGACTGAGCACGCCCAAACGTCCTGCGAAACTCGAACGATCGGTGACTGGCTGCGTCGGCGTGAAGTAGGTTGCCAGCGCGAAACGCGCCCGACTGATCTCACGCCGCTCCGCCCCGACGCCGCCCAGCGGGCGGTCCAATGCGGAAGCGCGGAAGTTTGGGAAGTCGGCTCGCACGCGGGCGCCCCGCACATCGCGGCTCGCCACATAACCGGAAGCCGGGAACTGGCCCTCTTCATCGCGTTGCTCGCGGCGAGAGAACGGCCACAGAAATTTAAGCGCGGAACCTACAGCCACTCAACAACCCCTTCGAAACTTGAAGTCACCCGCGTCGGCAAGCAGCCGATCGCACCAGCCAAGCCCAGTCCTATTCCGCCATTGCCGCGATCAGCGCCGCTTGAAGAACTCATACGGTTTTATCACCAGTGCGACATAGGCGAAAATTAGGACAATGGTGATGATAGCGAACGCGTGGTGCTCTTCATTTCCTAGATAGTTCGCAATTGCACAACCTACCGCAGGCGGCAAATAGCTCAGCATCGAATCGCGCACCGTCGAATCGGCTTGCGACCGTTGGAGAAAAATGACGATTAGACCGGCGAAAATCGCGATGGTCACCCAGTCATAGGGCGTCTGCATGCATATCCTTTCCGTGCTGCAATGGACTCCGTCCTGGATCACGGCGCCTTTCCGGGTGCACTAGCAGCGGGCTGCGCATATCGCTAGATAGCTGAAAACCCGATAAGGCGTGGTTAAGAAGCGCCGGGTTTGTGCAGGTATCGCACACAAGATGCGCCAAGCCGGTCATATGTGACCCGCGGCGGAACAAGTGACGAGATTTTCGGCCATCCATGGTCGGAGATCCGGTTGCGCGCGCGAAGGCCGGTTGATAATGAGCTAACCACCCTGGGGGACCATGTGTGCCGTTAAGTAATCACCAGAAGTTCGGGGCTGCTCAGATCGGCAGCTCTTTCACGGGAATTTGCCTGACGGCCATGTTTTTCGCGTCTGCAACATGTACGACGCCCGCATGGAGCCAGTCGCGCTCGGCCGCAGCGACGAATCAAGGGCGGCAGATCAAAGTCACGGCCACGACACGGCTGCAATATGACGATAACGTCGTTCTGAATAATCCCAACTTGGTCGCAGGTCAGCCGAAGGGCGATTTCAGCGCCGCGCCTGCGCTGGACGTCAATCTGTATCTCCCGCGGGCCACCGGCGACTTTTATCTTCGCGGCAATGTGGGGTACAACTTCTATCGGCGCTACACCCGGCTCAACCGCGAATCGATCGATCTGATCGGCGGCGCGGATCAGCGACTCGCCTCCTGTATCGGACATGCGGAAGTTGCCTATAACCGTCGCCTAACAGATTTGAGCAACCTGCTAGCGCAGGACGCAGCGGCAAGCGTGAACAACACCGAAGAACGACGGACCTATACCGCCGATATCGGTTGCGGCGGTCAGATCGGCATTCGGCCGTCAATTGGTTTCACACGCAGTGAGGTGCGAAACAGCACCGCACTTCGGAAGTTCGCAGATTCGAACGCCAACACGATCACGGCTCAATTGGGACTCGCCTCTCCCGCGATCGGCACCGTTTCGATATTCGGTCGCTATTCCGATGCGAGCTACATCAATCGCGAGACGCCCACCGGGGTGGGCCAGGATGGCCTTGAATCATATGCTGGTGGCGTTCAGCTGGAACGCAACGTCGGTACGCGGCTAAACTTCCGGGGATCGGTGAACTACACGAAGGTCAATCCTAAACTGGCAGGCACTCCCGGCTTCTCAGGCATGGGTTTCGACCTTTCTACGACGTACAACGGTGACCTGTTCAACCTGGTTGTCGGGGCAAGCCGAAACGCGGTGCCTTCGCAGCTTCTTTTCGTCAGCTACAACCTCGAAACGACCGTGCGCGCGACGCTGTCGCGCCAGCTGTCGGAGCGCACACAGCTGCAGGTCGGCGCCAGCTATCTGCGTCGCGAGTTTGCGTCTTCGCCGCTCTTCCCGAGCGCACCGGCGAACGGAAAGGACGAAAATGCTACGCTCAACGCCGGCATCCGTTTCGAAGCAAGCCGACGACTACGGTTTTCGCTCGATGGAACCTATATGAAGCGAACGTCGAACATTCAGCTATTCGGGTTTGATGCAAAGCGCATCAGTCTGACCACTTCCCTATCGCTGTGACAAGGGCATTTTACATGCACGACAAACGCCGTTTGATGATCGCCACCGCCTTGGCTGCGATGACCGGCATTACCACCCAGGCGGCAGCGCAGATCCCCAATCGCACGCCACCAGCGCCCGTGCGCCCGTCTGTGCCCGCTCCCGCCGCGTCCCCCTCGCAGGAAGTGCAGCCTGCTCAGGCTTTGCCGGCATCCACACCCGGCGGCGTCAGTGCTCCGGCCGGGTATACGATCGGCGTGGACGACGTGATCGAGGCGGACGTGCTTGGACAGGCGGATTTCAAGACGCGGGCTCGCGTACGGGCAGACGGTACCGTGCCCCTGCCCTATCTGGGCGCCGTACCGGTGCAGGGCGAAACTGCGGTTTCGCTCGCTGAAAAGCTTGCGAAGTTGCTGCGAGCCGGCGGTTACTACGCCAAGCCTATCGTGAATGTGGAAATCATAACGTTCGTCAGCAACTATGTGACTGTGCTGGGCGAGGTGAATTCCGCTGGGCTTCAGCCCATTGACCGCGCCTATCGCGTCTCGGAGATTATCGCCCGGGCGGGCGGTTTACGCGCAACCGGGGCAGAGTCGGTTGTCCTCACCCGCGCCGATGGTAGCAGCACCAAACTCGACTACACGAAACTAGCGCAAGGGGGCCCAAACGAAGACCCCGAGGTCAAGGCCGGAGACAAGATCTTCGTGCCCGAGGCCGAGAAGTTCTACATTTATGGCCAAGTTAACGCTCCGGGCGTATACGCGATTCGCGATGAAATGACGTTACGTCGAGCGCTTGCCCAGGGCGGCGGACTGACTCCAGCAGGCTCCAGCAAACGCGTCAAGATCAGCCGCAACGGCCAGGAGATCAAGTTGAAGATGGACGATCCGATCAAGCCGGGCGATGTCGTCGTCGTCGGCGAACGACTGTTCTGATCTTGGCGCCGTTGTCAGCTTACGAGGAAATTCGGTGAACATAGTCCAATTCTTTCGGATTCTCTGGGCGCGACGCTGGATTATCCTGCCGGCGTTCCTCGTCTCCGTGGTCACCGCGACGCTGGTCGTCCAGTTCCTTCCGTCGCGCTATCGCGCGACCACCCGGATCGTGCTGGATACATTCAAGCCCGATCCGGTGACCGGTCAAGTGATGAGCTCGCAGTTTATGCGGGCCTATGTTCAGACGCAGGTGGAGCTGATCGAGGATTATGCGACGGCCGGTCGCGTCGTCGACGAGCTGGGTTGGGCGAACGATCCCGCCAATATCGCTGCGTTCAACGATTCGTCATCCGCAGCCACCGGCGATATTCGTCGCTGGCTCGCAAAGCAGATTATCGGCGGCACCAACGCCAACGTGATCGAAGGCAGCAACATCCTCGAGATATCCTATTCGGATAGCTCGCCGGAGCGCGCCGAGCAGATTGCGAACATGATCCGCCAAGCATTCCTGACTCAGGCGCTGGCGGCTAAGAGGCAAGCTGCGGCGAAATCAGCCGAGTGGTATGCCCAGCAAGCGGCTGCGGCACGCAATGCGCTGATCGCTGCGGCGGATGCACGCACCGCTTTTGCCAAGAAGTCGGGCATTGTACTGACCGGCACGGGCAACGATCTCGACACCCAGAAGCTTGAACAGCTGCAGGGCCAGAGCGCTGCAGCCAGCGCGGCAGTCGCTCCAATGGCTGCTGCCGGCATCGGCCCAGCGCAGATGCAGCTCGCCCAGATCGACCAGCAGCTTCAGCAGGCCGCAACCAGCCTTGGACCGAACCACCCAGCCTTTCAGGCGCTACAGCGCCAGCGTGAGGTGTATGTCCGTGCTGCTGCGCAGGAGCGCGCCCAAGCAAACGCAGCGAACACCAGCAATCGCGGCGCGGTCGAAAGCGCCGCCAATGCACAGCGCGCACGCGTTCTGGGCAATCGGGAAGACGTTGACCGCCTAATGGAGCTTCAGCGTGACGTCACGCTGAAGCAGGATCAGTACATGAAGGCGGCACAGCGGGTGGCCGATCTCCGTCTTGAAGCGAGCAGCAACGAGACGGGTATGACGACGCTGAGCGAAGCCTCGGCACCGGAATACCCCTATTACCCGAAGGTGCCGCTGATCATCGGTGGTGCGGCGGGCTTCGGGCTCGGCTTTGGCCTGCTCATTGCGCTCCTTGTGGAGCTTCTTGCCCGGCGGGTGCGTAGCGCCGACGATTTGGAGGTCGCTGCCGATGCGCCGGTATTCGGAGTTGTGCAGAGCCGCGCGAATCTCGCCGGTCGTTTGCACCGGAGCCGAGAAGCGGCGGAAGAATCGCACGAGTTTGAGGGAGTTGCAGTACAGTAATGGACGCGATCACTACGCCCGAACCGCAGCAGGATCGCCCGAGCGGTGCACTGGTGATGCCGGATACGACCGGCATCCCCGAGTACCAGCTTGTCCTCGCGGACCCCACCGGCATCGAAGCGGAAGCCATCCGTGCGCTGCGTACCCGCATTGTCAGCCAGCATTTGCGCGAGGGTCGCAGGGCGCTTGCGATCTGCGCAGCCTCGGCCGGCACCGGGTGCTCCTTCGTCGCGGTTAATCTCGCCACGGCGCTGGCCCAGATCGGCATCAAGACGGCGCTTGTCGACGCCAATCTGCGCGAACCGGCCATCGCCGAAGCGTTCGGCCTCAGCGCGGACAAACCGGGCCTGGCGGATTATCTTACGTCCGGGGACGTTTCCTTGGACGCGATCCTTCATCGCACCCGCATGGAAAATCTTGCCGTGGTTCCGGCTGGCCGTGTCGATCACAGCCCGCAAGAGCTTTTGTCGTCCGAACAGTTCCGCGAACTGGCAACGCAGCTGCTGCGGGAATTCGACATTACGATCTTCGACACCACGGCATCGAACACTTGCGCCGACGGGCAGCGCGTTGCCAACGTCGCCGGCTATGCGCTGATCGTTGCACGCAAGGATACGAGCTATATGCGCGACGTGACGACGCTCACCCGCACGCTGCGTTCGGATCGCACCAACGTTGTCGGTTGCGTGCTGAACGGATATTGATTTGGACACGATGACCGCCACCGCGCGCACGCGGGAGCAGCACAAGCCGGGCAACGGCTTCTGGCTCGCAATTGCCGGGCTGCTCGCGTTGGGAATTCCCACGTTTATAACGCTCGGCCGGCAGGTCTGGAGTTCCGATGGCGGCGTGCACGGGCCGATCGTGCTCGCCACCGGCATCTGGATGCTGGCGCGTCAGCGTGACACGTTGGTGCGGCTGCGCCGGCCCGGCAATCTGTTGATCGGCACCCTGCTGCTGCTTCTTTCTCTTGCAGTCTATACAGCAGGCCGCGTCTTCGATTTTGTCAGCATCGAAGCGACCGGCCTGGTCGCTACGGTGATCACGACCGGCTATCTTTACTTCGGTGGCGCTGCGCTGCGCGCTGTATGGTTTCCGGTTCTGTGGCTGGCCTTCCTGATCCCCCCGCCGGGCTGGATGGTCGACCGAGTCACGGCGCCGCTGAAGGAATTCGTCTCCTATGCGTCGACCGGCTTCTTATCCTGGCTCGACTATCCGATCTTGCGTCAGGGCGTGACGCTGTTCATCGGCCCGTACCAGCTGCTGGTGGAAGATGCCTGTTCGGGGCTCCGTTCGCTGTCCAGCCTGGTCGTCGTGACGCTTCTGTACATCTACATCAAGAACAAGCCGTCCTGGGGCTATGCGCTGTTCATTGCCATGCTGGTGATTCCGGTGGCCGTGGCCACCAACATCCTGCGCATCGTGATGCTGGTGCTGATCACCTATCATCTGGGCGACGCGGCGGCGCAGAGCTTCCTGCACGTCACCACCGGGATGGTAATGTTCGTGGTCGCGCTGCTTTGCATTTTCGCGATCGACTGGGCCGTCGAGCGCCTTTTCCTAATCAGCCGGAGGCGGCATGTTCAACCGGCGTGACCTTATGATCGGCGCGGGCTGCTTCGCGGCCGCCGGCGCCTCGCTCGCCCTGAAGCCGCGCAAGCGGATGGACCTGCTGGGCAATGCAAAGCTCGATTCGCTGCTGCCGCATGCGTTCGGCCCCTGGCGCGCGGAAGATACCGGTGCGCTGATCGCGCCGCCGCGCGAAGGCAGCTTGGAAGACAAGCTCTATAACCAGACCGTCAGCCGCGTGTTCTCGCGCGAAGACGGCGCGGTGGTGATGATGCTGATCGCCTATGGCAACGCCCAGACCGATCTGCTGCAGCTGCACCGGCCCGAAGTCTGCTATCCCTTTTTCGGCTTCACCGTCGAACGCAGCGAAGCGCAGACCATTCCCGTCGCCAACGGCATTGCGGTGCCGGGCCGAGCGCTTACCGCGTCCAGCTTCAACCGCACCGAGCAGATCCTCTACTGGACGCGTGTCGGCGATTATCTTCCGCAGGACGGCAATCAGCAGCTGATGGCGCGGCTGAAGAGCCAGATGGCCGGGTGGATCGTCGATGGCGTGTTGGTCCGCATTTCCAGCATCACCGCGGACGTTGCAGAGGGTACCGCGATCAACCTCGATTTCGCCCGCCAGCTGATCGCCACCCTGCCGGGCGCGGCGCTGCCGCCGCTGCTCGGAACCAGCTTCGCCAAGGCGTTCGAAGCGCAGCACCCGCCCCGTAGCTGAACGAAAAAGGGCCAGGGGCGCGCGACCGCGCCACCCTGGACCCTGGCTTATCGTTCGTGCAGCGCGTCGCCGCCGGTTTCGAGAACTGGCCCGACGATGTAGCTTAGCAATGTTCGCGTGCCGGTGACGATATCGGCGGACGCGATCATGCCGGGACGCAACCGCACCTTTGCACCATTGGCGACGATATAGCCGCGGTCGAGCGCGACCCGCGCCTTGTAGACCGCCGGCTGCCCTTCCTTCATCACCACGGCCTCGGGGCTGATCGCCACCACCGTGCCGGGAATGGTACCGTAGCGGGAATAGGGAAATGCCTGCAGCTTCACCTTCACCGGCATGCCGGTGCGCACGAAGCCGATATCGCCGTTGCCGATCATCACTTCGGCTTCCAGGCGCGCATTGTCCGGCACCAGCGTCAGCAGCGGCTTGGCGCCTTCGACCACGCCGCCCTCGGTGTGCAGCTGAAGCTGCGAAATCGTGCCGTCAACCGGCGCGCGCAGGTCGCGGAACGAGCTGCGCAGCACCGTCTTCGCCACCTCTTCGCGCCGCGCCCGCGCCTCTTCCTGCGCCTTTACCAGATCCTGCAGGATCTGCGCTCGCGCTTCCTCGCGAGTACGGATCGAACTGCTTGCGGCGCTGCGCGACTGTTGCCCGAAGCGGGCGACGGTCGCCCGCGCCGCGACGAGGTCCTGGCGCTCCGCGATCAGCTGGCGCCGCATCTCGACCACGCGCAGCCGAGAGACATAGCCTTTGGCCGCCATCTTTTCGTTGGCGGCGATTTGCTGCTCCAGAAGCGGCAGCGATTGCTCCAGCTTGCGAACCTGCGCCTGCGCCTCGACAGAGGCGGAAGCAGCGGCGCCGCTGTCCGACCGGCCAACGGCGAGCATCGCTTCGATCTGCGCCAGCCGAGCGCGCGCAAGTCCGCGGTTCGTCTCAGCCTCCATCGGGCTAGCCTCCGCCGGAGCAACGAAATTGAAGCCTTTTCCGTCCAGCGCATCGACGATTGCCTGATTGCGCGCCACATCCAGTTCCGCGCTGAGCAAGGCAACGCGCGCCTGGGCGGCCTCTGCCCCCGAGATCGTCGGGTCCAGCGTCACCAGTACTTGCCCCTTGCGCACCCGCTGCCCTTCGCGCACCAGAATGGCGCGGACAATGCCCCCTTCCGGCGACTGCACGACCTTCGTCTCGCCGATCGGCGCAATCCGTCCCTGGGTCGGCGCTACGACATCGACGCGTCCGAACGTGAGCCATGCCCCGGTGGCGATCAGGCCGGCCAGCATCACCCGCGCGGTGATTCGCGCGGTCGGCGAGACCGGCCGTTCGATGATCTCCAGCGCGGCAGGCAGAAAGGTGGTGTCGTAATCCACGGCTCGGGGCGCCAGAATCGCACCCTTCATTTTGGCAAGGGCCCCGCCCCGGCCGATCGTGACCAACGCGTTCATGCCGCCATCTCCCCAAGGCCGCTCTGGCGGCGATACAGGTCGGCGTAGCGGCCGCCCTGGCGCAGTAATTCCTCATGCCGACCGCTTTCGACGATCCGCCCCTGTTCCAGCGTGATGATCCGGTCGCAGGCGCGCACCGCAGACAAGCGGTGCGCGATGATCACCAGCGTCCGCCCTGCCGAAATCGCGCGCAGATTGCTCTGGATCAGTTCCTCGCTCTCCGCATCCAGCGCCGAGGTCGCTTCATCGAAGACCAAGATGCGCGGGTTGCTAACTAAGGCACGGGCAATGGCAATGCGCTGGCGCTGGCCGCCAGACAGGTTGACGCCGCGTTCCACGATCTCGGTATCATAGCCACGCGGCTGGCGCAGGATGAAGTCGTGCGCACCGGCCAAGGTGGCCGCGGCGACAATCTGTTCGAACGGCATCGCCGGATTGGCGAGCGCGATATTGTCGCGAATCGATCGACTGAACAGCAGGTTTTCCTGGAGTACCACGCCAATCTGGCGCCGCAGCCAGGCAGGATCGAGTTGGGCAACATCCACCTCGTCGACCAGCACGCGCCCTGCATCGGGCACGTTCAGGCGCTGCAACAGCTTGGCCAGCGTCGACTTGCCCGACCCCGAGGAGCCGACAATCCCCAGCGAGGTCCCGGCGGGGATTTCCAGCGTGATGTCGCTCACCACCGGCGGCTGGCTATCAGCATAGCGGAAGCTCACATTTTCAAATCGAATCCCGCCGCGCAACACCGGCAGGGTGGCAGCGGATTCGGGGCGAGGCTCAACCGGATGATTGAGCACGTCGCCCAGTCGCTCGATGGCGATCCGCACCTGTTGAAAATCCTGCCAAAGCTGCGCCATCCGGATCACCGGTGTCGCCACGCGCTGCGCGAACATGTTGAACGCCACCAGCGCACCCACCGTCATCGATCCGGCGATCACCGCCTTGGCACCGAAGAACAGGATGGCGGCGAAGCTGAGCTTCGAGATCAGTTCGATCGCCTGGCTGCCGGTGTTGGCGGTGTTCACCAGCCGCTGCGACGCGGCGGTGTAGGAGGCTAGCTGGCGTTCCCACTGATTTTGCCAGTGCGGCTCCACCGCCGTCGCCTTGATCGTATGGATGCCGGAGACGCTCTCCACAAGCAGCGCGTTGCTGGCGGAGCTCTTCTCGAACTTGTCATTCACCCGCGCCCGCAGCGGCCCCGCCGCCATGAACGACACCAGCGCATAGGCCACCAGCGAGACCAGCACGATGCCAAAGAGCATCGGCGAGTAGAACAGCATCGCCACCAGGAAGACGATCGTGAACATCGGATCGATCATCACGGTCAGCGAAGCGTTGGTGAGGAATTCGCGGATGGTTTCCAGCTGCCGCACCCGCGTGACGGTGTCGCCCACGCGGCGCCTTTCGAAATAGCCGAGCGGCAGGGCAAGCAGATGGTGGAACAGCCTTGCGCCGAGCTCAACGTCGATCTTCTGCGCCGTTTCGGTGAACAGCCGCGTACGGATCCAGCCGAGCGCCACTTCCCACAGCGATACCGCGAGGAACGCCAGGGCCAGCACGCTGAGCGTGCTCATGCTGTTATGAACAAGGACCTTGTCGATCACGCCCTGGAACAGCAGCGGCGCAGCCAGTCCTAGCAAGTTGAGCGCGAGCGTGATCGCCAGCACCTCCAGCAGCAACACGCGATAACGGTGAAACTGGCGGGTGAACCAGCTGAAGCCGAAGCGCAGCGGCTGCGATCCCACCGCCCGAGTCGTCAGCAGCAGGAGCGTGCCCGACCAGATCGCATCCAGCCCCTGCCGATCCAGCTGTTCGGGCGCCCGGCCCGGGCGCTGCACGATTACACCATGCTCGGTAAGGCCACCGATCACGAACCAGCCTTCGGGGCCGTCGGCGAGCGCCGGCAGCGGATGTCGCGCCAGTCCGCCGCGAGGCACCTCCACCACCTTGGCGCGCACGCCCCGCTGGCGTTTCGCCAAAAGAATCAGGTCATCCGCCGAAGGGGCATCGGCATGGCCCAACATATGCCGCAACTGCTCAGCGGTGACCGCCACATTGTGTGCCGACAGCAGCAGCGCCAACGCACGAAGGCCGGACTCTCGTTGCTCTGCCACTTGATCGGCCGCCGCATGGGCGGCGAACGCACTTTGCAGGCGTGCCTGCATCTCTTCGCGTTTCATTCTGGGACGTCGCCTCCGCTGGCCTGGATGACGAGCGCGATGGTGAAGCCAATTGGTAAAAACTCGTTTAATTTGTTGTTTTTGGGTGGTTATACCTAGCAC
Organism: Sphingomonas sp. ATCC 31555; assembly: GCF_000282895.1. Taxonomy (GTDB): domain Bacteria; phylum Pseudomonadota; class Alphaproteobacteria; order Sphingomonadales; family Sphingomonadaceae; genus Sphingomonas. The sequence goes on along the minus strand of NZ_ALBQ01000059.1, from coordinate 69,157 downwards.
GGCCGATGGGCCGAAAAGGCGCCGATCCGCCTGCCGCAACCCTGCCTCGGCTAACCTATGCTATGCCCCGTTTTACTTGAAAGCGCCGGGAACTCGGTTGAAGTTTACGCGCTGTTAACGTAGTGCACCGCAGCGCAGGCTTTGCAAGCGGTCTGCACTTTTCCATTTTCGGGAGGCTTTCATGGTCAACTTCAAGCGGGCAATCGCCGCCGTCGCCGTTATGGGCGCGACCCTTGGTTTCGCTGGTTCGGCGAACGCCACCACCTATGTTTGTGACGCCGTCTCGAGCCCGTGCTCGTTCGATCAGGGAACCGGTGGTTTCTCGAACGTGAAGGTTGCCGCGAACAGCAGCAAGAGCGACCTGTTCCAGATCGCCGTGGACACGCCGGGTCAGCTGATCCTCACCTTCACCTCGGCGAACCTGACGTTCGGCAGCTTTTCCTTCGCCGGCACCACTTTCACTCCGGTGAGCGGCGACAAGTATTTCTTCAACATCGCCACGGCGGGCACCTATGACCTGGTCACCAACCTGACCAACAGCGGCTCGGTCGTCTCGTCCTACAGCGGCACGATCGATCTGGCCGCCGTGCCGGAGCCGGCCGCTTGGGGCATGCTGATCGGTGGGTTCGCGATGGGCGGTATCGCGCTGCGTCGTCGCCGTGCGACCACGCTTGCCACTGCCTGATCCCAACCGGGTCCGGCATATCGGCCAGAAGTGAGAGGCGCTCTTCGGAGCGCCTCTTTTTTTGGGTGCAGCGCGCCAGCGGGATTATCCCCACTTTAACCGCGCACGCTCATACGCAGGCCCATGGAGACTCAACAGCTTGGCCCGACGCAAGAAAATGCTGCACTGCAGCGCATTGCCACGGCCTTGCAACGATTCTGTGCTGCAGGCGCTAATGGCAGCAGATCGTCCCTACCGAGCGGCGGGAGCAGTGTTGATCGCTCAGCAACAAGTGCGCTAAGCCCAGTAGTGGCACGTCGATGGTTCAAGTTGCCGGCAATCGGCACCGCAGATTTCGGCGCGGGCGTTGCGTATCAAGGCCGCTGTTTCATTGGCCGTTTTGAAGCATCAATCATCTGGGGTACATGCTTGCATCCTGCTCGTCTCATAAATGGACCCGCTCACCGACGGAAGCGCTTCCGCCCGCAAACTTGTCTCGTTATAGTGCAGTGCAGCAGGCCGAATCGCCCGCTGACAGCGTGCTAAACCGTGAGGGAGCCCGGCGAGGCTATGAACGCTTTCGAAGCGCAGCGAGCCTTTGAGGAACAGTTGCGGGCACATGCGCGTGCCGAACAACGACGTGCGCCGATGTTGCGCAAGTCCGCGCTTCGGTTGCTCTTGTACACCGAGCTTGTCCTGTTCGACAGCATTGCGATCCTGATCGCGTTCTATCTCGCGGCGTGCGTTCGGGACAGCAACTGGCTGTCGCTGGCCGGCGTGAACGTCGGCATATTCCTGCTGCCGGTGACGCTCGGTACGGCCGTCGCCAGCGGCGCCTATGGGCTCTCCGCCCTGCGGCATCCCGTGAGCGGTGTGAAAAACATCTTCTCCGCCTTCTTCTTCTCGGTATTTATCGTGCTGCTCGGTAGCTATTTGTTGACAGCCGAGCTGCCGCTGTCGCGCGTGCAGCTCGCGCTTGGTGTCGTTCTCGCATTGACCTTCATCATGGCCGCCCGTCTGGGCTTTCGTCGCCATGTGCGCCGCATGACCGGCGGCAAGCTGCTGGACGAGTTGGTAATTGTCGACGGCGTGTCGCTGGACGTAACCGACGGTGCGGTGGCGCTCGATGCGCGCATCCTCAACCTGACGCCCGATCCCCACAATCCGCAGATGTTGCATCGGCTCGGCTCGATGGTCGCCGGCTTCGATCGCGTGGTGGTGGCATGCACCTCGGAACAACGCGCGGTCTGGGCGTTGCTGCTCAAGGGGATGAACGTGAAGGGCGAGATCCTCGTCCCGCAGTTCAATGCGCTCGGCGCAATCGGCGTCGACGCCTATGACGGGCAGGATACGCTGGTCGTGTCGCAGGGCCCGCTCAACATGCCCAATCGGGCGAAGAAGCGCATTCTCGACCTGGCAATCACCGTGCCGGTGCTGATTGCGCTCGCGCCGCTGATGATCCTGGTGGCCATCGCCATAAAGGTCGAGAGCCCGGGGCCGGTGCTGTTCGCGCAGGATCGCGTCGGTCGCGGCAACCGCTTGTTCAAGATCCTGAAATTCCGGTCGATGCGCCAGGCATTGTGCGACGCGGACGGCAATGTCTCGGCGAGCCGAGATGACGATCGCATCACCAAGGTCGGCGGTTTCATCCGCAAGACCAGCATCGACGAATTGCCGCAACTCCTGAACGTGCTGCGCGGCGACATGAGCGTGGTCGGGCCGCGGCCGCACGCACTCGGATCCAGAGCGGCCGATCATTACTTCTGGGAAATCGACGAACGCTACTGGCATCGTCACACGCTGAAGCCCGGCATGACCGGCCTGGCACAGGTGCGCGGGTTCCGCGGCGCCACGGATCGCCGGGTCGACCTTACCAACCGGCTGCAGGCGGACATGGAATATATCGACGGCTGGGACATCTGGCGCGATATCACCATCCTGTTCAAGACACTGCGCGTGATCGTCCACTCCAACGCCTTCTGATCGGCGGCGCCACCATTGTTGTAGAAGGCGATGGATTGACACTGCGACCACTTCCGTTTTTGAAGTTTAACGTCCGTGCGGCGCCCAGCCTGCACCAAGGGGGATTTGTAGAATGAAGGGTATCATTCTTGCGGGGGGAAGCGGCACGCGCCTGTATCCCGCAACCTTGTCGATTTCGAAGCAGCTGCTTCCCGTTTACGACAAGCCGATGATCTTCTACCCCCTGTCCGTGCTGATGCTCACGGGCATCCGTGACATCCTGATCATCTCCACGCCGCGCGATCTGCCGATGTTCCAGGCGCTGCTTGGCGACGGTTCGGCCTTCGGCATCAACCTCAGCTATGCCGAGCAGCCTTCCCCCAACGGGCTGGCCGAAGCCTTCATCATCGGCGCCGATTTCGTCGGCAACGATCCGAGCGCGCTGATCCTCGGCGACAATATCTATCATGGCGAAAAGATGGGCGAGCGCTGCCAGACGGCCGCTGCCCAGGCTTCGCAGGGCGGCGCCAATGTCTTCGCCTATCATGTCGATGATCCCGAGCGCTACGGTGTAGTGGCTTTCGATCCGGAAACGGGCGTTGCCACCAGTGTCGAGGAAAAGCCGGCTACGCCTAAGTCTAATTGGGCGATCACGGGTCTCTATTTCTACGACAAGGACGTGGTAGACATCGCCAAGTCGATCCAGCCCTCGGCGCGCGGCGAGCTCGAAATTACCGACGTCAACCGCATCTACATGGAACGCGGCGACCTGCACATCACCCGGCTGGGCCGTGGCTATGCCTGGCTCGACACCGGCACGCATGATAGCCTGCACGAGGCTGGCTCGTTCGTCCGCACGCTGGAGCATCGGACCGGCGTGAAGATCGCCTGTCCCGAGGAAGTCGCTTTCGAAGCCGGTTGGCTGGGCGCCGAGGACCTGCTGAAGCGCGCAGCCGGTCTCGGCAAGACCGGCTATGCCGCCTATCTCCGTAAGCTGGTGACCGCAGCATGACCCAAGTCCATCATCACGAACTGTCCGGCGTAATCGAGTTCACGCCACCCAAGCACGGCGACCATCGTGGCTGGTTTTCGGAGGCATTCAAGCAGTCCACGCTCGATGCCGAAGGTGTCGATGCACGCTGGGTGCAGGACAATCAGAGCTTCTCGGCCGCACCCGGCACGATCCGCGGGCTGCACCTGCAAGCCCCTCCCTTCGCCCAGGCCAAGCTCGTCCGCGTGCTGCGGGGCGCGATCTATGACGTAGCAGTCGATATTCGTCGCGGCTCGCCCACCTATGGCAAATGGGTCGGCGTCGAGCTGTCGGCGGACAAGTGGAACCAGTTGCTGGTTCCCGCCGGCTATGCACACGGCTTCATGACGCTCGTTCCGGATTGCGAAATCTTGTATAAGGTCAGCGCCAAATATTCCAAGGAATCGGAGATGGCGATCCGCTGGGACGATCCCGATCTCGCGATTACCTGGCCGGAGATCGGCGTCGAGCCGGTGCTTTCCGAAAAGGACGCGGTCGCGACCCCGTTCGCCGAATTCAACACCCCCTTCTTCTATCAGGGCTGATCCATGCAGCAGACCTTCCTCGTCACCGGCGGCGCCGGCTTCATCGGCTCGGCGGTGGTGCGCCACCTCGTCCGCCAGGGCGCGCGTGTCATCAATCTCGACAAGCTCACCTATGCCGGCAACCCGGCCTCGCTGACCGCGATCGAGAACGCGCCCAACTACCGCTTCGTCCATGCCGACATCGCCGACACCGCGACGATCCTGCCGCTGCTGCGCGAAGAGCAGGTCGATGTGGTGATGCACCTCGCCGCCGAGAGCCATGTCGATCGCTCGATCGACGGCCCGGGCGAGTTCATCGAGACCAACGTCGTCGGCACCTTCAAGCTGCTCCAGTCGGCGCTGCAATATTGGCGCGAACTGGAAGGCGAAAAGCGCGACGCGTTCCGCTTCCACCATATCTCCACCGACGAAGTGTTCGGCGACCTGCCGTTCGACAGCGGCATCTTCACCGAAGAGACGCCCTACGACCCGTCCTCGCCCTATTCGGCGTCGAAGGCGGCGAGTGACCACCTGGTCCGCGCCTGGGGCCACACCTATGGCCTGCCAGTAGTGCTGTCGAACTGCTCGAACAATTACGGTCCGTTCCACTTCCCCGAGAAGCTGATCCCGCTGACGATCCTCAACGCGCTCGAGGGCAAGCCCCTGCCGGTCTACGGTAAGGGCGAGAACATCCGCGACTGGCTGTACGTGGACGATCACGCCAAGGCGCTGGCGACCATCGCCACCACCGGCAAGGTCGGCCAGAGCTACAATGTCGGCGGCCGCAACGAGCGCACGAACCTGCAGGTCGTCGAGACGATCTGCGACCTGCTCGACCAGCGCATCCCCCTGCCCGACGGCAAGAAGCGCCGCGAGTTGATCACCTTCGTCACCGATCGCCCCGGCCATGACCGCCGCTACGCGATCGACGCGACCAAGCTCGAGACCGAGCTTGGCTGGAAGGCGGAGGAGAATTTTGACACCGGCATCGCCGCGACGATCGATTGGTATCTCGAGAACGAATGGTGGTGGGGCCCGATCCGCTCGGGCAAATACGCCGGCGAACGGTTGGGCCAGACCGCCTGATGCGTATCCTCGTCACCGGCAAGGACGGCCAGGTCGCCCAGGCACTGGCGGAGCAGGCCGATGGGCACGAACTGGTCTTCGCCGCCCGGCCGGACTTCGACCTGTCGCAGCCGGCGACGATCGAGGCGATGGTAGCGCGGGTTCAGCCTGACCTCATCGTCTCGGCTGCGGCGTACACCGCGGTGGACAAGGCGGAGAGCGAGCCCGAACTCGCCATGGCGATCAACGGCGACGGCCCCGGCGTGCTAGCCCGGGCCGGGGCGAAGATCGGCGCGCCGATCATTCATCTTTCCACTGACTATGTGTTCGACGGCAGTCTGGACCGCCCCTGGCGCGAAGACGACCCCACCGGCCCACTCGGCGTGTACGGCGCAACCAAGCTGGCCGGCGAGCAGGCAGTGCAGGCCTCAGGCGCGGATTACGCGGTGATGCGGCTGGCTTGGGTGTACAGCCCGTTTGGTAACAACTTCGTCAAGACGATGCTCCGCCTTGCCGAGACCCGCGATGCGCTGAACGTGGTGGAAGACCAGCAGGGCTGCCCAAGTTCGGCGCTCGATATCGCCACTGCGATCCTTGCGGTCACCGAGCATTGGCAACGCGAGGGCGCTTCGAAGGGCGTCTATCATTTCGCCGGATCGGGCGAGACCAATTGGGCAGATTTCGCCCGCGCCATCTTCGCGGAAAGCGCAAAGCGCGACGGGCCGGCGGCGGACGTCACCGGCATTCCCAGCTCGGACTATCCAACGCCGGCCAAGCGGCCCGCCAACTCGCGCCTCGATTGCTCGCGCTTTACCGAAACCTTCGGGTATCGCGCGCCCGCATGGCAGGACTCGCTAGCGATCGTGATGGACCGTCTCGCCCGCTGACAAGCAAAGCGCCTCCGCCGCCGCGTAGAAGCTTGGCGGCGGAGACGCCGTTCAGGTCCTTCGCCACCCGCAAGTAGCCAGCCTTGGCGACTGCCGAAACATCGTCGACGCTGCTGCCTGCAACAGAGTCGGCGAGCCTAGCTTATCCGTCCTTCAAAGTGTTCCTAGCGGCGCCCACCATGCTGCTTCTCTCGGCCGGGAAGCTCGGCGAGCACCGCGCGCTGCGCGCGCGGGCTCATGTCGCTCCAGCCGGCAATCTCTGCCGGCTTCCGCCAGCAGCCCAGGCATAACCGGATCTCCATGTCGAGGCGGCATACCTTGCGACACGGCGACTCCGGCGGAGCGGCAAAGAGACTGCCGAACAATCCCATCAGCGCTTGAAGTTCAGGCCGGTCTTCCGGGCAAATTTGGCAAGGCTGTTGATCACCGGCGTCGGCGCATAATCGCGGATTACGCCCTTCACGCGGTGCAGCGGCGTACGCTTGTCATGCGCGGATACCGCCTTCCAGCGCACGAAGTTCGAATAGCCCAACCCCTCCGTGTCCTCTTCGGCGCTGTAGTAATAGAGGGCGAGCGAATTACGCCGAACGTTCTCCGGCGTCTTGAGCGGGAAGGGCTGGCCGTGCCACGACTTGCCGGAAACGCGGAAGATCGCCAGCCGATTGAACTTGGGCACGATGCTGGAGACGCATTTGGTCGCGTCCTCGTCCCACAGCTCCAGATTGCCGCCCCATTCTTCCTGCCAGTCGGGCGTACAGTAATAGATGCAGTTGACCTGCTGGCTGAGCCTCTTGTTCGGATGCCGCGACGCATCGATGTGCAACATCAGGCGCCCGCCGGAACCCGTCGAATGCAAGCCGCAGCCATAATGATTTGGATCCGGAAGCAGAAACTTGTTGCCGGTCAGCCGATCCAGGAAGTTGCAGAAGATGCCGGACTGAAACTGCATCATCATCAGCCGGACCAGGGGCGGGAACATCTCTTCGTCGGAGGTCGTGACCTTTTCGACGCGGCGATCACCGCTATGCGCGCTGTCCCCCGGCCCTTCCAGTCGCCAGTTGATATCGTCGAGGCCGGGAAAAGCCGAAGCAAGCCGCTTCGCGACATCGTCCGGTAGAAAATTGTCAATTGCGACATGCTCGTAGGGTTCGGCGTTCACAAAGCGCTCGTGATATTCTTCTGCCAGCGCGTAAAGGCGTTCCCGGTTGAAGAAAAAAAAGTCCGAGGTATCTGCCGCCAAAGTCATGTCGTCCCCCCGAAAACGCCCCGGCTGATCATATTCAGCCGCGGCGATTCGGGTAAACAACTTTTAACGATTGTGATGTCCCATTTTCACCGGTCGCGGATTCGAACCACAACCGGCTTGATCAGCTTAATCCCGAATTCCCGCAGCTTCCGGACGGGCGAAACGACAGCGTGGTCCCAAAAAACGCCGGCGGGACTTACCCGATGGGCTGCCACGTCACTGCGGATCTTGAAGGAATCGATGATGTCCGTATCCGCGACCAGCTTGCCCTTGATGCGATTGGTGACGTTTTCACCGTGCACCACCTGCAACCATAGCGGTTGACTGGGCACTTGAACGATGGTCCATTTCTCGCCCAGCTCATGGTGCGATTTCGCCCAGATCGTCTCCATCGTCGGCAGATCGCGCTCGACCAGCGACGTAAACGGGTTGCTGTGGTCGCTTGCGGTGTACAGGCGGCCGTTGCGCATCGCGATGCCCTGCGTGAAATTGAGCACCGTCTGCGCGGGCGCATCGACGGCCGCGGCCTGCACACGGGCGACAAAGTCCGAGGACAATGCATCGTCATTGTCCAGGCGCGTGGTGACGATCAGATCCTCTCCTGGTTTTGCCAGGGCGCGGACGTCGTCAGCAATCAGGGCCTTGTCGAACATCGCGACGAAGCGCGGGGTGAAGTTGAAGATCGCCCGATCGCGCTCGATCCGTTCCTTGAACTCGGCCGGCGTATCCTTGTCGAAATAGATCAGCCAATGGAAGTTTCGCTCGGTCTGGCCGGCGATGCTAGGCAGGCAGAATTGCTCGAACAGACCGAAGCGCCGATCCAGCCAGCCCGGTGAGTTGCGGATGGCGACCTCGCGTCCGGGGCTGGCGATGTTGAAGCGCGTAAGAAGTACGTGAAGCATCGGATCATCAGCCCTTGTCAGCGGAGAAGATGTTGGTGGATTGTCGGACAGGCCCGGCCAGCGGAACATTCGGGGCAGCCAAAGGGCGCAGGGTTGATCGAGCCATCGACGTCGCGCACGGCACGGCTGCAAACCCCCGATCGTTGTCACCCGCTAACCGGTTAGGCAATTATTTTCGGCCGGGCAACCGCCTATTGCTGCACCGCGCCATCGGAGACTAGACGGCAAGAACAAAACGACTTGCCGCCCAACGCCCTGCGCCCTAACCAGCCGGCGTGTCCAATGCCCGCACCGATCGCATCGCTACCGGCCTTGCGCTACGCCTGTTCGCGATTGCCTGCCTGGCGACCATGTCGGCACTGATCAAGCTATCCGAAATCCGGGGCGCCAATCTTGTCGAGACGATGTTCCATCGCCAGCTATGGGCGGTGCCGCTGGTAACGTTGTGGGTGGCGGCCGGGCCGGGGCTGCAATCACTGAAGACCAAGCGCTTCGGCGCGCATGTATGGCGCACAGCGGTGGGTCTTACCGGCATGATCTTCACCTTCGGCGCGGTCGTGCTGCTGCCCCTGGCAGAGGCGCAGACCTTCCAGTTCACCGTGCCGATCTTCGCGACGCTGCTCGGCGCCCTGCTGCTGCGCGAGCCGACCGGCTGGCATCGCTGGAGCGCGGTGATCCTCGGATTCGTCGGCGTGCTGATCGTGGTGCAGCCGGGGCATCAGGCGATCCCGATCTTCAGCGCCGTCGTGGGGCTTCTGGCAGCGTTGTTCGTCGCGCTCGTGGCAATCACCCTGCGCCAGATCGGCCGCACCGAAAGTGCCGGCACCACCGTTTTCTGGTTCTCGCTGCTGTCGGTGCCGGTGCTGGGCCTGGTTTATGCCTTCAACTTCCAGAACCATGATCCGGTCACCTGGGCGATCCTGATCGCCACCGGGCTGGTCGGCGGCGTCGGCCAGCTCGCGCTCACCGGCGCGATGCGCTTCGCCCCCGTCTCCGCCGTGGTGCCGATGGACTATTCGGGTCTCATCTGGGCGACGCTCTACGGCTGGCTGCTGTTCGGCGTGCTGCCGACCACCTCCACCTGGCTGGGCGCACCGGTGATCATCGCCAGCGGCCTGTACATCGTCTATCGCGAGCAGAAGCTCGCGCGCGGTCAGGCTAGCTACGCCGAAACGCCACTATGAGATTGTTGGCGGGCATCTCCACCCGCCGGTCGAACACCAGCCCTTGCGCTTCCGCCGCCGCCGTCACGTCGCTCAGCAGCCGCAGCCCCCAGGCAGGGTTGCGCGCGCGCAGCGAACGATCGAAGTCCTCGTTGGAAGGCGCGGTGGACACGCCCGCCTCACGATACGGGCCGTAGAGGACCAGCGGCCCGCCCGGCGGCAACAACCGCCCCGCCCCCGCCATCAGCCCCAGCGTAGCCTCCCACGGGCTGATATGGACCATGTTGACGCAGAGGATCGCATCGGCGTGCGCAATCGGCCAGGCAAGGGCGGCCGCATCAAGGGCCAGCGGCGGCCGGACATTGCCCAGCCCATCGCACCAGGCGGCAATCGACGCGAGCGCTTGCGGATCGGGGTCGCTGGGGTGCCATTCCAGCTTGGGGAAATGCTCGGCAAAATAGGCGCAATGCTCGCCGCTGCCGCTTGCCACTTCCAGCACATGGCCGGCGGCGGGCAGCAGTTGCGCTAGAATCGTGGCAATCGGCGCGCGGTTGCGCAGCGTCGCGGGAGCATGGCGACGCACGCCCTCGGGCGGGGCCAGCCAGCTGCGTTCGCGATCGCTCATGCGGCGACGCGCGCCTTGGCGAGCAGGCGCTTGCCCCGGAGATACAGCGCCGCCCGCATCGCGCTGAACAGCCCCACCACGAGCGCAGTGATGCGGTAGCGTATCCCGTACGGCGTATCGAACTGCATGCGAGTCCTCCCGGTAGATGCGGTGCAACATAGGAGGAAGCGTGGCGCGGTCAAAACGCTGCTGTGCCAGCGAAGGGGCGGCTGAGATCGGAAGCCGACCGCTCCAAGCCCGCCCCGAATGCAAGCGTTCGGCGGAGGTGCAAGCTGCGACGGACCACGTTCGGCGCGGTAGCGGATCGGCCGTTTCGCCCTGCGAAAGCAGGAAGCCCGACCGACGGCCTCTGGGTAGAGCGGGCGAGCGCAGTTGATCTGCCCGCGGCATGCGCGAGAAGACATTGCCGCGGCCGAACGCTATGCGCGCAGGATGGCCCGGCTGCTCCTGTTCAACAAACCCTTTGGCGTCCTGTCGCAATTCACGGACCGCGGATCGCCGACACTTCGGTCGACCTTGTCGGATTTCATCGAGGTGAAGGGTGTCTACCCCGCCGGCAGGCTCGATCGCGACAGCGAGGGGCTGCTGCTGCTGTGCGATGATGGGCGGCTGCAGGCGCGCATCGCCGATCCGCGCTTCAAGATGCCCAAGACCTATCTCGTCCAGGTCGAGGGCGATCCGCAGGCGGCGGACCTCGAGCGCCTGCGACGGGGCGTCCTGCTCAAGGACGGCATGACCCTGCCGGCCGAGGTCGAGCGGATCGACCCGCCGGAGCTGTGGGAACGCGACCCGCCGATCCGCCAGCGCAAGTTCATCCCCGACAGCTGGCTGAAGATCACCATCCGCGAAGGGCGCAACCGGCAAGTGCGCCGCATGACGGCGGCGGTGGGGTTTCCCACGCTGCGGCTGGTCCGCTGGTCCATCGGCGACTGGTGTGTCGCCGGGATTGCGCCGGGCCAGTTCGAGGAAATCACCAGCATGGACACGAGTTTGAGATCTCAATGAATTATCGCCACTCCTTCCATGCCGGCAACAGCGCCGATGTCGTGAAGCACAGCCTGCTGATCGCGCTCCTCCGGGCCCTGCAGCAGAAAGAGGGCGCGCTGACCCTGATCGATACCCATGCCGGCTGCGGGCTCTACGACCTTGGCGGTGAGCAGGCGCAGCGCACCGGCGAGGCCGCGCACGGCGTGCTGCGCGCCTTTGCCGATACGAACCCTCTGCTCGACGACTATCGCGCCGCGGTGCGGGCGGTGAATGACGGGGCGGAGCCGCACCTCTACCCCGGCTCGCCGCAGTTCCTCGCGCAGCTGCTGCGCCCGCAGGACCTGCTGATCCTCAACGAGAAGCATCCCGAGGACGTCGCGATCCTGCGCGATGCGATGCGCGGGTCGCCGGCCGCCGTGCACGCGCGCGATGCCTATGAGCTGTGGCTGGCGCTGCTGCCGACCCGGACGGCGCGCGGCGTGGTGGTCGTCGATCCGCCCTATGAGCAGACCGACGAGCGCGACCGCATCGTCGCCACCCTCGCCGCCGCGCACCGCAAATGGGCGCATGGCGTGACGGTGATCTGGTATCCGCTGAAGGACCGCGCGACGCACCAGCAGTGGAAGCAGAAGCTGCGCAGGCTCGGCATCCCGAAATTCCTTGTCGTGGAGCATTGGCTGTACGATGCCGATATGCCCGGCATCTATAACGGCGCGGGCTTGTTCATCGTCAATCCGCCCTATGCCTTCGTGCAGGCGCTGCCGCCGCTGCTGGAAGCGCTGCGTGCCGCGCTGGCGCCGGACGGGCATCGGGGCGAGATCCGCGCGGACTGGTTGCACGACTGAAACGCTGCAATCTGCAGTCAGCCACGCAACTCCCCCGCAAATGCAAAGCGCCGGCTGGAAGCGGGGGCTTCCAGCCGGCGTGTGCGACCCTCTCTCGGGGGGTAACGGGTCGGGCGCTTACTCGGCCGCTTCGGCCGGCGCCGCATCCTTGTAGGCCAGCACCGGCTTGCGCGCGGCGAGCGTCTCGTCGAGGCGGCGGCGGGGCGCGAAGTGCGGTGCGCTCTTGAGCGCCGCCTCGCCCTGCTTGGCCTTCATCGCGACGTTGCGGAACGCGCCGATGAACTGGTCGAGCGCCGCCTTGCTCTCGGTCTCGGTCGGCTCGACCAGCATCGCGCCGTGGACGACCAGCGGGAAATACACCGTCATCGGGTGATAACCCTCGTCGATCAGTCCCTTGGCGATGTCGAGCGTCGAGAAGCCCTCGGGCAGGCCCTTGTCGCTGAAGATCGCCTCATGCATGCACGGGCCGGTCTTGGCGAAGGGCGCGTCGAGCACGTCCTCCATCGCGCGCAGCACGTAATTGGCATTGAGCACCGAATCCTCGGCGACCTGGCGCAGGCCGTCGGCGCCGTGGCTGAGGATATAGGTCAGCGCGCGGGTGAACATGCCCATCTGGCCGTGGAAGGCGGTCATGCGGCCGAAGGTGCCGGCATGATGCTCCTCGGCATTCTCCTCCTCGACGATGCGATAGCCGCTCTCGGTCTTCTCGACGAAGGGCAGCGGCGCATAGGGTGCCAGTGCCGCCGACAGCACGACCGGACCCGAACCCGGGCCGCCGCCGCCATGCGGGGTGGAGAAGGTCTTGTGCAGGTTGATGTGCATCGCATCGACGCCGAGGTCGCCCGGGCGGACCCGGCCGACGATCGCGTTGAAGTTGGCGCCGTCGCAATAGACATAGCCGCCGGCGGCATGGACCGCGTCGGAAATGTCCTTGAGGTCCGGTTCGAACAGCCCGCAGGTGTTCGGGTTGGTGATCATCACGCCGGCGATGTCCGGCCCCAGCCGCGCCTTGAGCGCCGCCACGTCGACCCGGCCTTGCGGAGTCGCGGGGATGTCCTCCACCGCGAAGCCGGCGAATGCCGCCGTCGCCGGGTTGGTGCCGTGCGCGCTCTCCGGCACCAGCATGATGCGACGCGCGGTCTCGCCCTTAGCGTCGAGCGCCGCGCGGATCGCCAGCACGCCGCAGAGTTCGCCGTGGGCGCCGGCCTTGGGGCTCATCGCCACCGCCTGCATGCCGGTGAGCGTGATCAGCCAGTGCGCGAGCTGGTCGATCGCCTCCAGCGCGCCCTGCACGGTATCGACCGGCTGGAGCGGGTGGATATCGGCGAAGCCCGGCAGGCGCGCCATCCGCTCGTTGAGGCGCGGATTATGCTTCATCGTGCAGCTGCCCAGCGGGAACAGGCCGAGATCGATGGCATAATTCTGGCGGCTGAGGCGGGTATAGTGGCGCACCGTCTCGGGCTCGGACAGGCCCGGCAGGCCGATCGCCTTGCTGCGCTCCATGCCGCCCAGGCGGGACTTGCCTGCGGGGGCCTCGCCGAAATCGACGCCGGTGGTGTCGGTGGAGCCGATCTCGAAAATCAGCGCCTCTTCCAGCATCAGCGCGCGGTTGCCGGTGAACGTGCCCTCGGCGGTCTCGCCGCCCTGCGACGGCGTGGTGGGGCGCCAGCCCGACGGATTGATCGTGCTCATGCCAGCACCTCCTCGAGTGCGGAGGCAAGCGTCTCGACGTCCTCCTCCGTGGTGGTTTCGGTGACCGCGACGACGAGGCCGTTCTGCAGCGCTTCGACGCCCGGATAGAGGCGGCCGAGCGACACGCCGGCCAATATGCCCTTGTCGGCCAGCTGGCGGACGACCGGACGCGCTTCCTTCGACAGCTTCAGGGTGAATTCGTTGAAGAACCGGTCGGTGACCAGCTCCACCCCGTCCACTTCGGCCAGGCGATCGGCGGCGGCGCTGGCGCCGACATGGTTGAGCTCGGCGAGCTGGCGCAGGCCTTTCTCGCCCAGCAGCGTCATGTGCACCGACATGGCGAGCGCGCACAGCACCGAGCTGGTGCAGATGTTCGACGTCGCCTTCTCGCGGCGGATATGCTGCTCGCGGGTGGAGAGCGTCAGCACGAAGCCGCGCTTGCCGCTGGCGTCCACCGTCTCGCCACACAGGCGCCCCGGCATCTGGCGGACCAGCTTTTCCGAGCAGGCGAACAGGCCTACATACGGCCCGCCGAACTGGAGGCCGACGCCGAGCGACTGGCCCTCGCCGACGACGATGTCCGCGCCCATCTCGCCCGGCGCCTTGATCGCCCCCAGCGCCACCGGCTCGGTGACGACGGCGATCAGCAGCGCCTTCTTGGCGTGGCAGGCGTCGGCCAGTGCGGACATGTCCTCGATGCGGCCGAGAATGTCGGGATACTGGACGACGACGCACGAGGTGTCGGCGTCGATCGCGTTGATCAGGTCGAGCGTGTCGGGCTCGGGGCTGAACGTCGGCACGCCGGTGACGAGCTGGTCGCCGGTGAAGCGCGCCATCGTCTTGGCGACCGACACGTAGTGGGGGTGCAGGCCGCCCGAGAGGATCGCCTTGCCGCGCTTGGTGACGCGCCGCGCCATCGAGATCGCTTCCCAGCACGCGGTCGAGCCGTCGTACATCGAGGCGTTGGCGACGTCGCAACCCAGCAGCCGGGCGATCTGGCTCTGGAACTCGAACATCATCTGCAGCGTGCCCTGCGCGATTTCCGGCTGGTAGGGCGTGTAGGCGGTGAGGAACTCGCCGCGCTGGATGATGTGATCGACCGAGGCCGGCACATGGTGGCGATAGGCCCCTGCCCCCAAGAAGAACGGCGCTTCGCCGGCGGCAATGTTCTTGCGGGCGAGCGCGGTCATGTGGCGTTCGACCGCGAGTTCCGACGCATGCATCGGCAGGCCGGCGATCGGCCCGCTCAGGCGGGCGCTTTCGGGCACGTCGACGAACAGGTCGTCGATCGACTGGGCGCCGATCGTGCCAAGCATTGCCTGACGGTCGGCCGGGGTAAGGGGCAGGTAGCGCATCGACTGTCCTACTCCCCTCCCGCGTGCGGGAGGGGTTGGGGGTGGGCCCCCGCCATCCGCGGGCCTTTCGGTTTCTGGGGTGGGTTTTGGCCCGCCCCGGCATTCCTCCCGCATGAGGAGGAGAAATTCGGTGCCCCCTTGCTTCTCCCCTCCCGCGTGCGGGAGGGGCCGGGGGTGGGCGCCCGCTATCCTCGGGCGGCCCGTCAGGAGGAGAGCGTAGGCCCGCCCCCTGCCCCCTCCCGCACGCGGGAGGGGGAAAAGGTCACATCACAGCTTGGCGACGAACGCCTGGTACTTGGCCTCGTTCATCAGGCCTTCCAGCTCGCTCTCGTCGCTCAGAGTCATCTTGAAGAACCAGCCTTCGCCTTCCGGATCCTCGTTCACCAGCGCGGGATTGTCGGCGAGGTCGGCATTGCCCTCGACGACGGTGCCCGACACCGGCGCATACACGTCCGACGCCGCCTTCACGCTCTCGACGACGGCGGCATCGTCGCCCTTGCTCAGTTCCTTGCCCTCGTCGGGCACTTCGACGAACACGATGTCGCCGAGCTGGCTCTGGGCATATTCGGTGATGCCGACCGTCGCGACGTCGCCGTCGACTTCGATCCACTCATGGTCTTCGGTAAAATAACGGCTCATGTCACGCTCCCTTTCGGACATAGCGGTGGGGGACGAAGGGCATTGCCACGACTTCCGCGGAGTGCTGCTTGCCCCGCTGGACAAGCGTAATCTTGGTGCCGGCCGCTGCAAGCGCCGAAGGCACATAGGCCATCGCAATCGGCTTCTGCACCGACGGCGCGAACCCGCCCGAAGTAACCTTGCCGACTTCCGCGCCCGAGGCATCGACCACCGCCGCGCCCTCGCGCACCGGCTGGCGGCCCTCGACGATCAGGCCGACGCGCTTCATGGCACTGCCCTGCTCGCGCTCGGCGAGGATGCGCTCGGCACCGGCAAAACCACCTTCCTCACGGCGGCGCTTGGACAGCGCAAAGCCGAGATCGGCGGCGACCGGCGTGGTCTCCAGGTCGAGGTCATGGCCGTAGAGCGGCAGGCCGGCCTCCAGGCGCAGCGAGTCGCGCGCGCCCAGGCCGATCGGCTTGACTTCGGGCTGCGCGGTGAGCGCGTCGGCGAACGCCTCGGCCGCCTCGCCCGGCAGCGAAATCTCGAACCCGTCCTCGCCGGTATAGCCCGAACGGCTCACCCAGAGCGGGTTGCCGTTCCATTCGAACGCAGCGGCGGTCATGAACACCAGCTTCTCGACGCCGGGCAGCACGCGGGCGAGCGCGGTGACCGCTTCCGGCCCCTGCAGCGCCAGCAGCGCCTGGTCTTCTAGATGGTTGATCGTCACTTCGTCGGGCAGGAATTCGCGGAACACGCCGAGATCGTCCCACTTGGTCGCGCCGTTGACGACCATGTAGATCGTACCGCCGTCGATCTCGAAGGCATTGTCGGCGGGCAGGCGGGTCATCATCAGGTCGTCATGGATGCCGCCTTCTTCGCTGAGCAGCAGCGAATAGCGCATCCGGCCCTCGCCCAGCCCCTTCACGTCGCCCGGCAGCAGCTTTTCAAGGCCCGCATCGAACTCGACGCCCGAGAAGAGCAGCTGGCCCATATGACTGACGTCGAACAGCCCGGCATGCTCGCGCGTCCACAGGTGCTCGGCCATGATGCCTTCATACTGGACCGGCATGGAGTAACCTGCGAACGGCACCATCCGGCCGCCGCGCGCGCGGTGCCAGGCGTCGAGCGGCAGCGTCTCGATCGGCGTTTCGGTGACGGTGTCTTCGGCGATATCGCTCATCGGGGCACTCCGGGCATCAAGGGTTCAATGGCACGCCCGGGCGCGCTCGCCCGGCCTGCACCATCGCCCCCTCTGTCACGGAACCTGAGAGCTTTCGCCGGCGAGCCGGCTTACCCCTTCGGTGGAGCCCGGCCTATGCGGCCGTCTCGCTTTCCAGAGTGTCGTGGCCTGCGCGGTCCTCGGTGCCTGAGAGATTCCGGGGCGGTTGCTCCTTCGGCGATCCGGCAAGCCGGATTCTCTCCCGCGCATGCCCATGCCGGTTGCCCGGCATCGACACGCCCGCCTTGGCCGGAGGGCTTGTCGGAGTCAATCGGGATTGAGGGGAATTTAGATCCTCCCGGCACGGGGGGCCGCGCGGCGCCACGCGCGTGGCGGAGCGGGGGGCGCCGCACCGGACTCGCTCATGGACAGCCCCTCCGCCATGCTGCGTATGGCTCCCCTCGCCGCGCAGGGGAGGATCTTAAGCGTGGATTATCGCGTCGCGTTGTACTTCAGCTGGGCCTCGGTCAATTGGAAGCCGACCAGCGCCTCGAACGTAGCCGACAGCACCGCCGTGCGCACCGAGGGATCGGACAGCGGATCGGTCGCTGCGGACTGCTCGCCCGCCTTGCGCTTCTCGGTCAGCCGGCGGCGGACCTCGTCGGGCAGGGTCGCCGCGGCATGCGATACGCTGCTGGTGGCGGTGCCGACGGCGCTGGCGCGGATCTGGCCGGCATCGAAGTGCAGGGTGATATTGCTCACGCGCTTGGCGGTCACGGATGTCCCCCCGCGCACGATCGTAAGGAAATAGGGCACAGTCACGTCCCGCGCCGGGCCCGCATCGCGGCGGCGCGCCAGCACGTCGAAGCTGATGTCCGTCACCACCTGCGCACCGGCATCGTTGCACGCCGCCTTTACGTTGGTGATCGTCGCCACCACGTCGATCGCCTGCGCCTCGCGGCTCTCGGCCGGATCGAACAGCGTCACGTCGCCGGTGCCGGCCGGAATCGCTACCGTCGGGCAGGCGGTGCGCACCGCGCTGATGCCGCCCTCGGTGATTTCGCCGGTGCGGGAGCAGCCACCGGCAGCAAGCAGGATCAGGGCGGGAACGGTGAACTTAGGCACAGACAAGGGAGGCAACCTTTCGAACCGAACAGCCGCCCCCCATCTCATAAGCCGGGGGCCGGAACGGCGCGCACCATAGGAACCGCCTTCCGCCCGCGCAAGCAATCGCGTAGAGGCTCCATCCGATGGCACACACCGAAAAGCGTCCCCTGGAGCTGCTGATCGCAGCGCCCCGCGGCTTTTGCGCCGGCGTCGACCGCGCGATCCGCATCGTCGAGCTCGCGATCGAGAAATATGGCGCGCCGGTCTATGTCCGCCACGAAATCGTCCACAACAAATATGTCGTGGAAAGCCTGCGCGGAAAGGGCGCCGTGTTCGTCGAAACGCTGGATCATGTGCCGGATGGCGTTCCGGTGGTGTTTTCCGCGCACGGCGTGCCCAAGGCGGTGCCACACAAGGCCGAACAACGCGGCCTTTCCTATCTCGACGCCACTTGTCCGCTGGTCTCCAAGGTTCACCGTCAGGCCGAGCGCCATGTCGCCGCTGGCCGCCACATCCTGTTCGTCGGTCACGAAGGCCATCCGGAGGTGATCGGTACCTTCGGCCAGGTGCCCGAAGGCGCAATGACGCTGGTGGAGACCGAGGCGGATGCGGAATCGGTCGCGGTGCCCGATCCCGATAACCTCGCCTTCCTCACCCAGACGACACTGTCGGTGGACGATACCGCCGCGGTACTCGGCATCCTCAAGCGCCGCTTCCCGACGATGCTGGCGCCGGGCGCGGACGACATCTGCTACGCCACCTCGAACCGCCAGGGCGCGGTAAAGGCGATCGCGGAGCAGGTTGAGCTGGTGCTGGTGATCGGCGCCCCCAATTCGTCCAACTCGCTGCGCCTCGTCGAAGTCGCCAAGCGCGGCGGCGCCCGCGCGGTGCTGATCCAGCGCGCCGCCGAGATCGACTTCGCCTGGTTCGACGGCGTCACCAAGGTCGGCATCAGCGCCGGCGCCTCGGCCCCGGAAATATTGGTACGCGAAGTCGTCGAGCAGCTCGGAACGCAGTTCGCGATCAGCGAGCGGGAAGTCGAGACGGTGGAAGAAAGCGTCGTGTTCAAGCTGCCCCGCGGCTTAGAGGCAGCGTAATGGCCGTCTACACGCAGGTTTCGGCCGAGGCGCTCTCCGCGTTTCTCGAGCGCTTCGACGTCGGCGAGCTGGTCTCCGCCAAGGGCATCGCCGAGGGGGTGGAGAACAGCAACTATCTGGTCGACACGAGCAAAAGCCGTTTCATTCTGACGCTCTACGAAAAGCGTGTCGACCAGGGCGACCTGCCCTATTTCATGGCGCTCCTCGATCACTGCGCCGATCGCGGGCTGCCGGTGCCCCCGGCGGTGCCCGATCGCGACGGCACGCTGATCCATGCACTGGAGGGCCGCCCGGCCTGCCTGATCCAGTTCCTGTCGGGCGTCTCGGTCTCGCATCCCACGGCGGCCCAAGCGCGTGCCGCCGCCGAGGCGATGGGCCGGATGCACAGGGCCGTCGCCGACTTCCCGCAGGACCGCCCCAATTCCATGGGTGTCGACACCTGGCGCCCGCTGTTCGAACGCTGCGGCACCAGCCTCAACGACATCGCGCCGGGCCTCTACGACGAACTCGGTCAGGCGCTGGACCGTGTCACCGCCCTTTGGCCCCGCACCGGCTTCGACAGCTGCGCGATCCATGCCGACCTGTTCCCGGACAATGTCTTGATGCTCGGCAACCGGGTGACCGGGCTGATCGACTTCTATTTCGCCTGCACCGACCTGCGGCTCTACGACCTCGCGGTGATGCACACCGCCTGGGCGTTCGATTCCACCGGCCAGAAGTTCGATCCCTATGTCTCCGAGGCGCTGCTCCAGGGCTATGAGACGAGCTACAAGCTGAGCGAGAAGGAGCGCGCGATCCTGCCGCTGCTGGCGACCGGCGCCTGCATCCGCTTCACCCTGTCGCGCGCGTGGGATTGGCTCAACACGCCCGCCGACGCGCTGGTGACGCGCAAGGATCCGCTCGCCTTCTGGCGGCGGTCGCGTGCCTATGAGGCAGCCCTGTCGGCGCTGGCATGACCGAACTTCAGCATGTCGAGATCGCGACCGACGGCGCGTGCAAGGGCAATCCCGGCCGCGGCGGTTGGGGCGTCGTGCTGCGCATGGGCAGCGTCGAACGGGAGATGTCCGGCGGCGAGGCGCACACCACCAACAACCGCATGGAACTGATGGCGGCGATCGAGGGCCTGAAGGCGCTCAAGCGCCCATGCCGCGTGACGCTGTCCACCGACAGCCGCTATGTGATGGACGGCCTGACCAAGTGGATCCATGGCTGGATGAAGAATGGCTGGCGCACCGCCGACAAGAAGCCGGTGAAGAACGCCGATCTCTGGCAGGACCTGCTCGCCGCCGCCAAGCCGCACCGAGTCGAGTGGAAATGGGTGAAGGGCCATGCCGGCCACCCCGACAACGAGCGCGCCGACAAGCTCGCCAGCGACGCCGCATTGGCGCAATAGCGGGCGGCGGCGCATGTTCGGCTGGCTCAGGAGGCGAGCGCGGCGCCCGCAACCGGAAGCGCGCTGGACTGTCGAGGTCGATGCCCACCACCTCCAGATCACCGACGATGCCGGGACGGTGAAGCGGCTGGCGAAGCGCGACCTTACGGGCGTCGCCATCGAAACCAACGACTCCGGTCCGTGGGGAACCGACCTCTGGTGGCTTCTGCTTGGCCCGGACGATCGCGTCGCCTGTGCCTATCCGCAAGGCGCGACGGGCGAAAACGCGGCGCTGGATTACCTCACCGCCCTGCCCGGCTTCGATTTCGCGCAGATGGGTCAGGCGATGGGATCGACGGAAAACGCGTTCTTTCCCGTCTGGCAGAAGGCATAGCCGCGATTCTTACCGGCCCGCTTACTCGCTCTTCACGAAGAACCGGTCGATCACGTCCTTGGCCAGGCGCGCCGGACGGCGAGTCTCGGCGTCCAGGCAGCACCAGCTGGACTTCACTTCCGCCAGCACCTCCGTGCCCCGCCGGATCACGGTTTCGTAAAAGGCCCGCGCGCCCTGCACCTTTTCCAGCAGCACGGTGGCGACCACGTCGTCATCCATGAAGGCGGGGCGGCGATAGGTGATCTCGTGCTTCAGCGCGACCCACAGATGCTCGGCCACGGCCTCGACCGGGGCGAGCGCCTGCCAGTGGCTGACCACGGCTTCCTGCACCCATTTGAGATAAGAGGCATTGTTGACATGCCCCATGAAGTCGATGTCGTCCTGCGCAACGTCGACGCGGAATTCGAAGGGGATGGCAAACATGGTCACCTTACCATCATAGGGCAAAAGCGCGCCCGGCGCATCCCTCGGCACACCGAATCACGCCAGAAATCCCCCGGCGCCGCCGAGCCGCGCTTGCCGTAGCGGCAGAACTCAATCCGGGCCGATTTTCAGCCGGCGCGCGAGCGTGTCGCGCCGCGCGTCCAGTTCGTGGCGGGCGCGTTCGAGCAGTTCCAGCTCGGTCGCCTCCAGCAAATCGTCGACCACCCCGCGCAGATGGCGGCGCATCGCCGAACGCGCGCCGTGCGGATCGCGCGCGTGCAGCGCGTCCAGGATCGGGCGATGCTCGTCGAACCGCGGGTTCACGCCGTTGCGGCGCGCGCGATCGAACATATTGGCGCACAGCGGCGAGCGCGTGCGCAGATCCCACAGATACTCCACCACGCTGCGGATCGCGGCATTGCCGGTGGCATTGGCGATGGCGATGTGGAAGCGGTGATCGGCGTCGAACAGCGCGGCGTTGGCTACCGCCGGGTCTGACATTTCCCGCGCAATTCCATCCAGTTCGGCCAATTGGTCGGGCGTTGCCGATACTGCGGCAAGCGCCGCCGCCTCGCCTTCGAACAGGATGCGCGCCTCGGTCAGGTCGAACGCGCCGATATCCAGGTTCAGCGCGTCCTCGCGCAGGCCGCCCTGGCTGTCGCGGTGCGTAACGTACAGGCCGGAGCCGTGGCGCGCCTCGATCCACCCCTTCATCTCGAGCGCGATCATGGCTTCGCGGATGGTGGGGCGGCTGACCTTATATTCCTCGGCCAGATCGCGTTCGCCGGGCAGACGGGTTCCCGTCGCCCATCGGCCGGATTCGATGCCGTCGGCAATGGACGCGGCAACGCGCTGGTAAAGTTTGCTGCGATTGAGCTTCATCGGGAAACATTCATAGGCAAGAGCGGGCATTTCGCAAGGCAGTTTGGCCAGACCAATCAAGCCTTGGCGTCCAGGAATCGGGCAGGAAGATAGCGCGCTGGATCGATGTCGAACTCCGCTGCGGTACCCAGGATCGCGGCGGCCGCAAGCCCGGCAGCCGCCGGCGCCGTCTGGATGCCGAAGCCCCCCTGCCCGGCGCACCAGAAGAAGCCGGGAACCGCCGGGTCGGGGCCATAGACGGGGCGGCGATCGGGCGCGAAGCTGCGCAGCCCGGCCCATCGATGCTCGAGCGCCGCGACGCGCCAGTCCACCGCCCGTTCGAAACGATCAATCGCAATGGCGATGTCGATCTCCTCGGGTGCGGCGTCGCAGGGCGGGCTGTCGATCTCGTCATGCGGCGTCAGCCACAAACGCCCGCCGGCCTCGGGCTTGAAGTAGAAGCTGCCGCCCAGGTCGCTCACCAGCGGGCAGCCCGCCGGCGGCGCGGGATCGGTGCGCAGTTGCACCATCGTCCGGCGATAGGCGCGGATGCCGATCCGCGCCGCCCCGGCCAGCGCCGCCACCGCATCGGCCCAGGCGCCCGCCGCGTTGGCGAGCAGATCGGCGGTAAAGCGCCCGGCCTGCGTGTCGATCGTCCATGCGCCCGCCGCGCGCGTCAGGCCGGTCACCCCGGCGGACAGGTGCAGCACCGCTCCCGCGCGGCGGGCCTCGCCAAGGAAATGCTGATGCAGCGCGGCGACGTCGATATAGGCGCAGCCGGGTTCGTGCACCCCCAGCGCCCATTCGTCGCGCAGGCCCGGAATGCGCCCGCGCGGGTCCACCGGCTCCAGCGTCACGCCGCTGTCGGCGAACGTCGCGAGGAACGTGTCCACCGCCGCTTCGTCGCCGCGGCGCGCGATGTGCACCTCGCCCAGCGGATCGAGGAAACCGCCCGCGCGCAGCATCGGCCCGGAAGCAGTAGTCAGTGGCTGCACGTCCGGCCCGCCATAAGTTTCGGACCAGAACGCGGCCGAGCGCCCGGTGGCGTGATAGCCGGGACGATCCTCTGCCTCCAAGAGCAGCACGCGCATTTGCGGCGCCAGTGCGGCGGCAAGGCTCGCGCCCGCGATCCCTGCACCGATGATGGCAATGTCGAACCGGCTCATCGGCGCGCCGCCCGTGCCGCGAGAAACGCATCGATGGCCGCGAGCGCACGCTCCCGCACCGGATCGGCTTCGCGCAAAATCTCATGCGCGCTCTCCGGCCCGAAGCGCACCAGTTGTCCGTCGGGAAGGCGGGGCGCGATCCGCAGCGCCGCCCGTGCGTCCACCAGCCCATCGGCTTCGGCGACGAGCAGCAGCAGCGGCACCGCCACGTGTTCGATCGGGCCCGCTTCCAGCGCAGCCATCGAGTCGAAGGCTGCGAGCAGCCAGCGCCAGCTCGGCGGCCCGGTCAGCAGCGCGGGTGCCTCCGTCTGCCACCAGATTTCGTCGGCATAGCGGTCGGGATCGTGCGTCAACAGGCGCGAACGGGTTTCGGTGGTGTAGGGCTTCTCATTGCCCTTCCATGCCGGCCGCCCGGCATCCCCCAGCCGCGCGAGCAGCCGCGCCGCCGGTGCCGCGAGCCGACCGAGCGGACTGCGCACGCCCAGCATCGGTGCGATCAGCACGGCAGCGTCGGGCGCGATGGCATGTTCCGCCAGCGCGCGCAGCACAAGATGTCCACCCATCGAATGGCCCATCACGACATGCGGGCCCGGCGTGGACGCCGCCCATTCCCGATAGAAAGCAGCGAGATCGGCGATATAGGTCGCGAAATCGTCGATGTCGCCGCAATTGGCCTTGGTCGTCAGTCGGCCGGAACCGCCCTGCCCGCGCCAATCGAAAGCGGCGATGTTCCATCCTTCGTCATGCCAATGGCCGAAGCTTTCCAGATATTTCTCGAAAACGTCCCCGCGGCCGGTCTGAAACAGCATGCTGCCCCGCGCCGGCGCGGATTCCGCCGGCCAGCGGAAGCGCCGCAGCGCCCAGCCGTCGCGCGCGATCCACGAATCGACCAGGGCCTGCGGAGGAATGGCGCGGCGCAGCTTCGGTAAATCTGCCATGGTTCGTGGTTACGGTTTCGTAAGCCCGCCCGTCTAGCCACTTGGCCCCATGGGGGCGATCTTCTCAGCGGTTCTGCTCGGCGCGCTGGTGCTGCTGCTGCTCGCAGCCGGCGTGCAGGACGTGCGCACGCGTGAGATCGGCAATCGCAGGAACGCGGCGATCGCGCTGCTCGCACCGGCATGGTGGTGGGCGCAGGGGCTGGCGGCCTGGCCGGATATTGCCCTCCAGATCGGATCTGCCGCGCTCGTCTTCGCGCTGTTCGCCGGCGCCTTCGCGCTCGGCCAGATGGGTGGGGGGGACGTGAAGCTGATCGGTGCGGTCGCGCTGTGGTTGCCGCTGCTGCCGCTGCTGCGGATGCTGGTGGGCATGGCGCTGCTGGGCGGTGCGCTGACCCTGGCGATGCTCGCTTATGCGCGGCTGCGCCGGCACGACGTCCGCTCGATCGAGATTCCCTACGGCGTGGCGATCATCGCGGCGACGCTGATCGCGCTGCACGAACCGATTCTTAACCGCTTTGGATGATACTTAACGCCGCCGAAACCGGGCGCGGCCAACGACACGAAAAGGTGTGATTTCAAGATGGATCCACGGAGGCTATTGCTGATCGTCGGCGCGCTTGTCGTCGCGGCGGTCACGGCGTTTCTGGCGCGCAGCCTCGTGGTGGGCACGCCTGCGCCAACCGCGGTCGCCGTGCCGGTGCTCGGCCCGCCTGCGCCACCGGCCAACACCACCGAAGTGCTTGTCGCACGCCGGGCGTTGCCGGTCGGCACGATCCTGGATGCCAGCACCGTCGAATTCCGTCCCTGGCCAAAGGAACTGGTAGCCGGCGCCTATCTGCTGCGCGGGCAGACCGATGTCTCGCGGCTGCAAGGCACCGTGGTACGCTTCGCCATTCCCGCCGGCCAGCCGGTGCCGCAGGGCGCGCTGGTCCAACCCGGAGACCGCGGCTTCCTTGCCGCCGCGCTGGGACCGGGGATGCGCGCCATAACGGTGCCGGTGTCGGCGCAGAGCGCGGTGGCCGGCTTCGTTTTCCCAGGCGACCGTGTGGACCTGATCCTCACCCAGACCGTCGACGGCGGCGGCGACGGCCCGCCGCTGCGCGCCTCGGAAACCGTACTGCGCAATCTGCGCGTGCTGGCCACCGATCAGCGCACCGACAAGCAGACCGATGGGCGCGGCAACACCGTCGTCAACGGCTATTCGACGGTCACGCTGGAGGCAACCCCGCGGATCGCCGAGAAGATCGCCGTCGCGCAGACGGTCGGCGCGCTGTCGCTCTCGCTCCGCTCGATCGCCGACGCGCCGGACGATCTGGAGGAAGCAATCGCCAGCGGCGCGATCGAGGTGCCCGACGATCCTCGCCAGGAAAAGGCGATGCTCGCTCGCCGCACCGCGCGGCCGCAGGAAGGCGGCGAAACCTTCGTAACGGGCGCCGACGTCTCCCGCTTCCAGCGCAGCACCGTACCGGGCCGATCGGAAGCCGCACCGTCGCTGTCCGCCACCGCCGCGCCGGCGCCCGCTGCCGGCAGCGCGGCGGCGGTCCGCGTGGTCCGCGTGGTCCGCGGCAATGACAGCAGCCTGGTGCCGGTGGGGGGAAAGAACTGATCATGGCGATTCAGCCGCTCCTCCGCGCCACCCTTGCGACCGCCCTTGTCGCGCTCGCGGTCGCGCCGGTCTTCGCCCAGCAACGCCCGCCACGCGCCGTCGCCCGCATGGCCCAGCTTCCGGCCGGCAGCCAGCGGCCGCAGAACGATGTCGCGCTGTCGATCGGCGAGGGCGAACTCGTCACCCTGCCCGCCGCGGCGGCCAATATATGGACATCCAATCCCGGCGTCGCCGATGTCTATGTCGCCAGCACTCGGCAGATCCATCTGTTCGGCAAGGCGGCGGGCGAGGCGACGGTGTTCGCCACCAGCGCCAGCGGTGCGATCGTCTACGCCGCCACGGTGCGCGTCAGCCAGAATCTCGGGTCGATCGATCGCATGATGAAGGCGGCGATGCCCGATGCCGATATCACCGTCACCACGGTGGGCCGGCTCGCGGTGCTGAACGGCACGGTGCGCTCGCCACAGGACAGCGAACAGGCGCAGCAGCTCGTTACCAGTCTGCTCAACCCCGATCCGAATGCCGCGTTGAAGATCGGCGTGGTCAATCGGCTGCGGACGGCCACCCCGCTGCAGGTGCAGTTGCAGGTCCGCTTTGCCGAAGTCAGCCGCAGCTTCGTCAAGAACCTGAACGTCAATCTCACCAATCGCGATCAGGGCAGCTTCCTGTTCGGCTTCCAGCAGGGCACGCAAGGGTCGATCACCACCAACAACGGGACGATCGTCGATTCGGCCAGCGGTGTGGGACCAGGCGGCAAGATCTACAAATTCCCCGCCCCTGGCAGCGGCAACAGCCTGATCGGCGCGGCCGGGCGGTTGCTCGGCACCGATCTGCTCGCCAGCCTCGATTTCGGCGAGACGATCGGCCAGGTTTCCACTCTCGCCTCTCCCAGCCTCACCGCGCTTTCCGGCGAAACGGCCAATTTCCTTGCCGGCGGCGAAATTCCGATCCCGATTGCTCAGGCGCTCGGCACCACGACGGTGGAATATAAGCAATATGGCGTCAGCCTTGCGTTCACGCCCACCGTCATGTCCGACGGCCGGATCGCGCTGCACGTCCGGCCAGAGGTGTCGCAGCTTTCCTCCTCCGGTGCCGTCACGGTGAACAACACGACGATCCCGGCGCTCACCACGCGGCGGAGCGAAACCACCGTGGAGCTCGGCTCCGGCGAAAGCATGGTGATCGGCGGCCTGCTGCAGAACAGCCACAATAATTCGATCACCAAGACGCCGGGCCTGGGCGACATGCCGATCCTGGGGGCGCTGTTCCGTTCCAACGCATTTCAGCGCAACGAAACCGAGCTGGTCATTGTGATCACCCCCTATCTCGTCCGCCCGGTCAACGCGAACCAGATCGTGCTGCCGACCGACGGCTACCGCGCGCCCAACGACTTCGATCGCCTGTTCCTGGGCAAGCTCGCCGGCAGCGGCGCCAAGCCCGCGCCCAAGCCGAATGCTGCACCCGCAGCGCCGGCCGGCAGCGCCAACCAGCCGGCGCCCGCGCCGGGCTTCAGCTTCTGATCGCGCATGAGGAGACTCCGCTTGTTCCCGCGCACCCCCCGCCCGCTCCTTGCCGCCCCGGTCCTGCTCCTTGCGGCGTGCACCGGCTATAGTAGCGGCCTCGAATCGGTCCACCAGCCGGTCGTCACCGAACAGCGTCTCGCCATCGACGTACGAGCGGAGTCCGGCGGGCTCGCTGCGGACGAAACGCAGCGGCTGGGCGCATGGATGGCGGCGCTCGGCCTGCGCTATGGCGACAGCATCGCCGTCGACGACGGAGCCGAAGGGGCGCTGGCGCGCGCGGACGTTGCGGCGCTGGCCAGCCGCTATGGCCTGAC
Organism: Sphingomonas sp. ATCC 31555; assembly: GCF_000282895.1. Classification (GTDB taxonomy): domain Bacteria; phylum Pseudomonadota; class Alphaproteobacteria; order Sphingomonadales; family Sphingomonadaceae; genus Sphingomonas. The sequence continues at coordinate 41,629 of NZ_ALBQ01000059.1, read as the reverse complement.
GCTGGCCGAGCGTGCCCCGGCGACCCTCGGCGCGGTCAGCCCGGGCACGGTGCGCGTCGTCGTGTCGCGTTCGATCGCCAGCGTGCCCGGCTGCCCGGAATATGCGCGCCCCGCGGCGGCGAGCGCGGACGCCAGCACCGGCTCCACCTTCGGTTGCGCAACCAACAGCAATCTTGCGGCGATGGTCGCCGATCCGGCCCATCTGGTGCGCGGCGTGTCCGATACAGCCACGCCCGATCCGGCGACGTCCGCCAAGGCGATCGCGGCCTATCGCGCTGCGGCGCCGAGCGGCGGCGGCGGCACCACGGTCAAGGCCGAGTCGACCGGAGGCTCGCCGCGGTGAACATGCCGTTCAACCCGCAGCGCGCCGGAGACCGGGAGCCCTTCGCCGCTTTCGTCTGTGACGATGCGACCTTGGAGATGATGCGACCGGTCACGGTCGAGCTTGGATGGGCGCCGGAAAAGGTGATGCGCGGCAGCCCGCGCGATGCCGTGCAGACGCTGGCCGTGTCGGCCAGCCCCAGCATTCTGTTCGTCGATCTCTCCGATTCGAGCGATCCCCTCAGCGACATCCATGCCCTTGCCGAAGTGTGCGAACCGGGCACCGTAGTGATCACCGCCGGTCAACTGAACGACGTGCGACTGTATCGCGCCCTGCTCGCCAGCAGCGTTCAGGACTATCTGCTGAAGCCTATCCACCCGGAATTGCTGCGCGAAGCCTTTCTGAACGCGCAGGCCAATCTGTACGGCGCCGATATGCGCGAGGTCCAAAGCGGTCGGCCGCACTGCGCAGTGGCAGTGATCGGCACCCGCGGGGGCGTGGGCGCGACCAGCATCGCGACGTCGCTCGCCTGGCTGATCAGCAACCAGGGACAGACCACCGCACTGCTCGACCTGGATGTGCATTTCGGTACCGGCGCGCTTTCGCTCGATCTGGAACCCGGACGCGGCTTGACCGATGCGATCGAAAATCCCAGCCGCATCGACGGGCTGTTCATCGAACGGGCGATGGTGCGCGCATCGGAACGCCTGGCGGTGCTGTCAGCAGAGGCGCCGATCCATGCGCCGATGATGGGGGACGGCGCGGTCTTCTATCAGTTGCAGGAAGAGATGCGCCACGCATTCGACTGCACCGTGGTCGATCTGCCGCGCCAGATGCTGGTGCATCACCCCCATCTGATCGCCGACGTACAGGTCGCCGTGCTCGTCACCGAACTCACGCTCGCGTCCGCGCGCGATGCGATCCGCATCCTCAGCTGGCTGAAGACCAATGCGCCGGAAACCCGCGTCCTTATCGTCGCCAACAAGGTGCCCTCGGCGGCGATGCTCGAGATCAGCCGCAAGGATTTCGAAGGATCGATCGAACAAAAGCTCGATCTGGTGCTGCCCTTCGAACCGCGGATCGCCGCGCAGGCAGCCAAGCTGGGCAAGCCCATCGCGAACGTCGCCAAGGGGCATCGCGGCCTTGCCGGCCTCGCCGATCTGGCCAGGCGCATCATCGCCATCGGTGAGGCGAGCGATGCGGGGGATGCCGCGCCTGCCAAGCCGATCGCGGGCGCATCGCTGCTCGGCCGGCTGGGCGGATTGAAGGCGCTGCTGGCCCCAAGCCGGACGTAGGGAGACGCAGCGTGTCGGTTCTGCCTGTGCTCGTTATCGGTGGCGGCGTCTCCACGACGCTGTTGCTGATCGCGCTGGCATTTTCGGGTCCCTCGACGGGGCGGGCAAGCGCGCGTCGCCTGTCCTCCCTGCGCGACCGCCACCTCACCAGCATCGACACGCCCGATGGCACGCCCGCGCAGTTGCGCGGCATTTCCACGGCGCAGGCGACCGAGTGGGATCGCATCGCGGCGCAGCTACTGCCCAACCGGGCGCAGCTGGCGAAGCGGCTCGATCGGACGGGCAAGGACTGGACCATCGGCCAATATGGCGGCGCCACGCTGGGCGTGATGCTCGCGGCGACGCTGCTCTTGCTGATGAGCGGCATGGGATCGCTGCTCGCGCTGGCGCTGGGGATCCTGGTAGGATTGGCCGTGCCGCACATGGTGCTGAATCTGTGCATCGCACGGCGCGGCGCCCGCTTCACCGCGCGCTTTCCGGACGCCATCGACCTGCTCGTGCGCGGGCTCCGCTCTGGCCTGCCCGTGCCCGAGACGATGGCCGTGGTCGGCCAGGAAGTCGACGGCCCGGTGGGTGAGGAATTCCGCGCGATCGGCGACAAGATCAAGATCGGCCGCACGCTCGACGCCGCGCTCCAGGATACCGCCGACAAGCTGGACACGCCCGAGTTCCGCTTCTTCACCATCACCATCGCCATCCAGCGCGAAACCGGCGGCAACCTCGCTGAAACGCTGTCCAATCTGGCCGAGGTGCTGCGCAAACGCGCGCAGATGCGGTTGAAGATCAAGGCCATGTCCTCGGAAGGCAAGGCCTCCGCCATGATCGTGGGGGCGCTGCCCTTCATCGTCTTTGCCCTGATCTGGTTTCTCAACAACGGCTATATGGCTCAGTTCTTTCTCGATCCCCGGCTGATGCTTGCCGGTGCCGGCGCGGTGGTGTGGATGGCGCTGGGCGCCTTCATCATGGCCCGCATGGTTCGGTTCGAGATCTAAAGCGATGTCCTCCGCTCCCCTCTCGCTTCTCGGCCTCGATCCCGGCTGGGTCGCAGCGATCCTGGCCGGCATCGCCGCGATCGCGGTGATGGTCGCCCTGTATGCTGCCTTCATCGCCACCGATCCGATGACGCGGCGTGTCCGCGTGCTGAACGAGCGGCGCGAGCAATTGAAGGCCGGCATCGTCCTCCCGGCAAAGCGCCGCGCGACGCTCGTCCAGCGCAGCGATACGACCGATCGCATCCGCGCCCTGCTCTCCGCGCTCCGCGTTCTGCAGGACGAGCAGCTCGAACAGATGCAGGTGAAGCTGTTGCGCGCCGGCATCCGCCGCCGCGAATTCGCCGTCATTCTGATCTTCGCGCGCATGATGCTGCCGATCCTGATCGGCGGCCCGGTCCTTTATATCGTCTACGGCACCGATGCGGTCGCCGACTGGTCGCCGCTCAAGGCCTATGCGCTGGCCGCCGGCGCGCTGGTCCTCAGCTACAAGGCACCGGACCTGTACCTCAACAACCGCATCCAGAAGCGCAGCCATGCGATCCGCCAGGCGCTGCCCGACGCGCTCGATCTACTGGTGATCTGCGCCGAAGCAGGCCTGACGATCGATGCCGCCTTCGCCCGCGTCGCGAAGGAGCTTGGCCGCGCCTATGCCGAACTGGGCGAGGAATTCTCACTGACGGCGATCGAGCTCGGCTTCCTCACCGATCGACGTCAGGCGTTCGACAATCTCGCCACGCGAATCGATCTGGAATCGATCCGCGGCGTGGCGACAACGATGATCCAGACCGAAAAATACGGCACCCCGCTGGCCTCTTCGCTGCGCGTACTGGCCGCCGAGTTCCGCCACGAGCGCATGATGCGGGCGGAGGAAAAGGCCGCGCGCCTGCCGGCGATCATGACCGTGCCGCTGATCCTGTTCATCCTGCCGGTACTGTTCATCGTAATCCTGGGGCCGGCTGCCTGCTCGATCCACGATACGCTGATGCGCTGAAGGATGCGCGGGAACCCGGCTGCGGCTTGCCGGTTCTGTCCGAGTTGCCGGAGCCAGAACCATGACAGAACTGCCTTTTACCACACCTCTCCAGTTTGTCGGGCTCGCGCTCGCCTTGCTCGCAGGCTGGCTGCTCGGCATGGCCACCAGCGCCAACGGGCGCCGCTGGCGCGAACAATATGAGCAGGAGCGTGACCAGCATCAGGCGGTGCGCAACGAACTGAGCACCGCCAATACCCGTATCCGCGATCTCGAAGCCGCCAATTCGCGGCTGGAGCGCAACCTGGCCGATCGCCGTGCACCCGAGCCCGCGCATAGCGATCCCAAGAGCCGCCGGGAAACGGCGATGCGCAGCTGGTTCTACGGCGGCACCGACGTGCTTTCGCGTATCCGCGGGATCGACGAACATCGCGAGCGCCAGCTCAACCAGCTCGGCATCCAGCAGTTTCGCGACATCGAAAACCTGCCGCGCGAAGACGAGCTGCCGCTGGAAGAACGGCTGGGCGTGCCCCACGGGACGATCGTCGACGAACAATGGCGCGAACAGGCGGCGATGCTGCGGAGCGGCCATGCCGAGGAGCATGAGCGCCGCTTCGGCCGCGTCGCGTAAGGATTTCGGAGCAAGCCAGCATCGCTCGGGCTCCGGCTCGGGCGATTTCTGCTTGCAGCGTATGTGGCCGCCCTACTTCAGCACGGCCGCCGTGTAATTCTCCACCACCTCCGCCAACGCACGGCCCTCCGCATCCAGCACCAGCGCGCGGTGGCGCAGCACATAGGGCGCGATGCCGGCAAGCAGCTGCTCCAGCGGCTTGCGGTGCGGCTGCAGCGGCAGGATCACCGCGCCGAACGGCCGCTCCCCTTGCTCCAACGCCGCGTTCATCTCGGGCGTGAGGCGCGCGGGCACATACCAGTTCTCCGCCACCGAGAAAGGCACGCCCGCGCAGCGGAGCACGACGCTGCGATAGGCCACCCTCTCCTCCGGCCCGACGCCGAGTCGTTTGCGTTGCTCCGGCGTCGGATCCTTGTGTGCCGCACGATCGACTTCCGCACGGATCGGCTGTCCACAGCGCCGCTCCAGCACGGCGGTGGCGGTCGCGCTGGCGAGAAGGTCGCGGCTCAACGCCGCCGCATCGTCCGTCGCCGCCGCTACCGCCACTACCAGCATCACTTTCCTCGAATGGCTGCCTGCGCTGCCGCCAGCCGCGCGATCGGCACGCGATAGGGCGAGGCCGAGACATAATCGAGCCCCGTCTTCTCACAGAATGCGATCGACGCCGGATCGCCGCCATGCTCGCCGCAGATGCCCAGCTTGATGTCAGGCCGGGTCGCACGGCCGCGGTCGGCGGCAAGCGCGATCAGCTGGCCGACGCCCTCGACGTCGAGGCTGACGAACGGATCCTTGGCGTAGATGCCCTTCTCGACATAGGTCGTCAGGAAACGCGAGGCATCGTCGCGGCTCACGCCCAGCGTGGTCTGGGTGAGGTCGTTGGTGCCGAACGAGAAGAAGGCGCCCACTTCGGCGATCTCGCCCGCCATCAGTGCTGCGCGCGGCAGCTCGATCATCGTGCCGACCAGATAGTCGAGCGTGCGGCCCTTCTCGGCGAACACCGCCTGCGCTGCCTTGTCGACCACCGTCTTCATCAGCTCCAGCTCGCGGCGGGTGCCGACCAGCGGGATCATCACTTCCGGCACCGGCGCCGCACCCGACTTCTCCGCCACCGCGATCGCCGCCTCGAAGATCGCGCGCGCCTGCATCTCGTAGATTTCGGGATAGGTCACACCCAGACGACAGCCGCGATGGCCGAGCATCGGGTTGAACTCGTGTAGCTCGGCCGCGCGGCGCTTGAGCGTGTCGACGTCCACGCCCGCCGCCGTCGCGACCTCGGCGAATTCCGCCTCTTCGTGCGGCAGGAACTCGTGGAGCGGCGGATCGAGCAGGCGGATCGTCACCGGCAGGCCCGCCATCACCTCGAAGATCTCGAGGAAGTCGCTGCGCTGTTCGGGCAGCAGCTTCTCCAGCGCAGCGCGACGGCCGGCCTCGTCCTCGGCGAGGATCATCTGGCGCACTGCGGTGATGCGCGCCGAATCGAAGAACATGTGCTCGGTGCGGCACAGGCCGACGCCCTCGGCGCCGAACTCGCGCGCGGTGCGGCAGTCGAGCGGCGTCTCGGCATTGGCGCGCACCTTGAGGCGGCGGACTTCGTCGGCCCAGGCCATCAGCGTGCCGAAATCGCCCGACAGCTCGGGCTGCACGGTCGGCACCTGGCCGGCCATCACCTCGCCGGTGGCGCCGTCGATCGTCACCATGTCGCCCTCGCGGACCTCACGGGTGCCGACACGCATCACCTTCTCGCGCGCGTTGATCGACAGGCTGCCCGCGCCGGAGACGCAGGGACGGCCCATGCCGCGCGCCACGACCGCCGCGTGGCTGGTCATGCCGCCGCGTGCGGTGAGGATGCCGCGCGCCGCGTGCATGCCATGGATGTCCTCGGGGCTGGTCTCGACGCGGATCAGGATCACCGCGTCGCCGGCATTGGCGCGCTTCTCCGCCGTGTCGCTGTCGAACACCGCGAGGCCCGAGGCGGCGCCTGGGCTGGCGGGCAGGCCCTTGGTCAGCACGTCGCGCGGCGCCTTGGGATCGAGCGTCGGGTGGAGCAGCTGGTCGAGCGCCTGCGGATCGACGCGCAGGATCGCCTCCTCGCGGGTGATCAGCCCCTCATTCGCCATGTCGACCGCGATCTTGAGCGCCGCCTTGGCGGTGCGCTTGCCGCTGCGGGTCTGCAGCATCCACAGCTTGGCGCGCTCGACGGTGAACTCGATGTCCTGCATGTCGCGGTAATGCGTTTCGAGCCGGTCGAACACCGCCGCCAGCTCGCCATAGACCTCGGGCATCGCCTCTTCCATCGAGGCAGGCTTGGCGCCTGCCGCCTCGCGAGCGGTCTTGGTCAGATATTGCGGCGTGCGGATGCCAGCGACCACGTCCTCGCCCTGCGCGTTGATCAGGAACTCGCCATAATAGGCCCGCTCGCCGGTCGAAGGGTCGCGGGTGAAGGCCACGCCCGTCGCCGAGGTGTCGCCCATATTGCCGAACACCATCGCCTGCACGTTCACCGCGGTGCCCCAATCGGCCGGGATGTCGTTCAGCCGGCGATAGACCTTGGCGCGCTCCGACTGCCACGATCCGAATACCGCGCCGATCGCGCCCCAGAGCTGGTCGTGCACGTCCTGCGGGAACGGCTTGTTCCACAGCTCCTCGACGATCGCCTTGTACTCGGCGACCAGCGCCTGGAGGTCGCCGGCCGACAGCTCGGTATCGAGCGTGAAGCCGCGATCTTCCTTGGCGATCTCCAGCGCGTCCTCGAACCGGCCATGGTCGAGACCGAGCACGACATCCGCATACATCTGGATGAAGCGGCGATAGCTGTCCCAGGCGAAGCGGTCGTCGCCGCTGGTGGCGGCCAGCCCCTGCACCGTCTGGTCGTTGAGGCCGAGGTTGAGCACAGTGTCCATCATGCCCGGCATCGACACGCGCGCGCCCGATCGGACCGAGACGAGCAGCGGATCGCCCGCGTCGCCGAACTTCTTCTCGGTAATGCCTTCGATATGCGCGATGCCGTTCGCGACTTCGGCCTTCACGCTTTCGGGGAAGGTCTCGCCTTCCTCATAATAACGCGTGCACATTGCCGTCGAAATGGTGAAGCCGGGCGGCACCGGGAGGCCGATCGAGGCCATCTCGGCAAGGTTCGCGCCCTTGCCGCCGAGCAGAAACTTGTCCCCCGCACCACCGTCCGAAACACCACCGCCGAAGCGGTACACATATTGCGTCATTCTGATCCCCTTCCGATCGAAAGCGCCCCTCCAAGACAAAAGGGGCGCTACCGCAGCTGCGAAGACTCAGGAACCGCTGACTACGTTGTCGGTGCCGGTTTATTTCAGGACAATGGCAGTTTCAGGCCAATTTACCAGTGATTAATCGTACAATTAAGGGTCTCAACCCTCTATTCTGGCGAAGTCCGCGACCTTGTGCACTGCATCACGCATCCGCGCGAGCAGGCCCAGCCGCGCGGCACGCTTGGCGGGATCGGCATCGTTGACGGTCACCTGATCGAAGAAGGCGTCGATCGGCGCGCGCAGGGTCGCGAGCGCGGCCATGGCATCCTCGAACTGCTCGGCTTCGATCGCGGCGGTCGCCTTGGGCTCGGCGGCGTCGAGGGCCGCGGCGAGCGTGGCCTCGGCGGGTTCGGGCGCGGGGTTCACCGCGCCGGCTTCCCATTCCTCCTTCTTGAGGATGTTCGCCGCGCGCTTGTAGCCGGCGAGCAGGTTGGCGCCGTCCTCGGTAGTGACGAACGCCTGCAACGCCTTCACCCGCGCGAGCAGCCGGACGAGATCGTCCTCCCCGCCGAGCGCGAACACCGCATCGATCAGGTCGTGGCGGACACCCGCCTCGCGCTGCTGGACCTTGAGGCGGTCGGCGAAGAAGTCGAGCACTTCGGTCAGCACGTCAATTGACAGCTGCGAAACCTCGAAATGCAACGGAGAGCTATACTCCTTCGACAGAGGAATATTCTGCGACACCGCAATATCCATCGCCCCTTGCCCCAGCGTCGCCAGCCGCTCAGAAATGGCAGGATTCTGATCACAAAGGATTTTCGCGACCTGATCAAACACTTTCAGCAACTCAGCTCGGAGGCCGTTGATGATGATCAGAATTTCTGAACCCAGAGTAGCCCGACGAAGGGCAAAAGGGTCTTTCGAACCAGTAGGCCTTTGGTCGATTGCGAAGAAGCTGACGATCGTATCCAGCTTGTCCGCCAGCGCCACCGCCACCGTCACCGGATCGGTGGGGACGTCGTCGCCCTGCCCGACCGGCTTGTAGTGATCGCGGATCGCCGCGGCGACCGCCGGGTCCTCGCCCTGCGCGGCAGCGTAATAGCCGCCCATCAGACCCTGCAGTTCGGGGAACTCGCCGACCATGCCGGTGACGAGGTCCGCCTTGGCGAGTTCGGCCGCGCGGCGCGCGAGCGCGGGATCGCAGTTCGGCACGATTTTCTCGGCCGCCAGCCACTCGGCCAGCTTCGCGACGCGCGCGACCTTGTCGGCCACCGTGCCCAGCTTCTCGTGGAAAACGATCTTCTCGAGCTTCTGCACCTGATCGGCGAGCGGCACCTTGAGGTCCGTCTCGTAGAAAAACCGCGCATCGCTGAGCCGGGCCGCCAGCACCTTCTGGTTGCCCGCGACGATCTTCTCGCCGCCATCGGCCGCGTCGATATTCGCCACGCACACGAAGGCGTTGGCCAGCTTGCCAGCGCCATCGCGGCACACGAAATATTTCTGGTTCACCCGCGCGGTGAGCTGGATCACCTCGGGCGGCACCGCCAGGAAGGCTTCGTCGAAGCGGCCGAGCAGCGGCATCGGCCATTCGGTGAGCCCGGCATTCTCGAACAGCAGGCCCTCGTCTTCGATCAGGCTGAGCCCGGCCTTCTGCGCCGCCATCTTCGCGCCCAGCGCGATGATGTTGCGGCGCTCGGCCCCGTCGACGATGACATGGCAGGCGCGCAGCTTCTCGACATAGTCGTCCGCCGACCCGATGGTGATGACACCCGGATGGTGGAAGCGATGCCCCACCGTCGCCGCGCCGCTCACCACACCCGCGATCTCGCACGGCACCACGTCGCTGCCGAACAGCGCAACGATGCCCTGGAGCGGGCGCACCCAGCGCAAGGACTCCGTGGAGAGCGAATCCGCCCCCCAGCGCATCGACTTGGGCCAGGGGAACGCGCGGATCACCGCGGGGATCGCAGCGGCCAGCACTTCCGCCGTCGCCCGGCCGGGCTTGTCGACCACCGCGAACAGCACGCCGTCGCGCTCGACCAGCTGGTCGGCGGTCAGGCCGGTCTTGCGCAGAAAGCCTTCGAGCGCCTGGGGCGGCGCGCCGACGCGCGGGCCCTTGGTCTCCTCGGAGACGGCGGCGGTCTCAGCGGGCAGGCCCTTGAGGATCAGCGCCAGCCGGCGGGGCGTCGCATAGCTGATCGTCTCGGCGGCTTTGAGCCCGGCCTTGTCCAGTTCGGCGGCGAACAGGCGCGCAAGATCCTCCCGCGCCTTTTCCTGCATGCGCGCCGGGATTTCCTCCGAGCGGAGTTCGAGAAGAAAGTCCGTCACGCTGCCCACCCGTTCTTTTCCATCCACGCCGCACAGGCGCCCTTCGCCAGATCGCGCACCCGGCCGATATAGGCCTGGCGCTCCGCCACGGAGATCACGCCGCGCGCGTTCAGCAGGTTGAAGATGTGGCTCGCCTCGATCGCCTGCTCATAGGCCGGGATCGGCAGCTTCGCCTCCAGCGAACGCTCGCACTCGGCCGCGGCCTTGCGGAACAGGTCGAACAGCGCGTCGGTGTCCGCCACCTCGAAGTTCCACTTCGACATCTCGCGCTCATTCTCCAGGAACACGTCGCCGTACGTCACGCCCGCGTCGTTGAAGGCGAGATCGTACACGCTGTCCTTGTTCTGGATGTACATGGCGAGGCGTTCGAGCCCGTAGGTGAGCTCGCCCGCGACCGGCTTGCAGTCGAACCCGCCCATCTGCTGGAAATAGGTGAACTGGGTGACTTCCATCCCGTCGCACCACACTTCCCAGCCCAGGCCCCAGGCGCCGAGCGTCGGCGATTCCCAATCGTCCTCGACGAAGCGGATGTCGTGCTTGGTGAAGTCGATGCCGATCGCGGCGAGGCTGCCCAGGTACAGCTCCTGCAAATCGGGCGGGCTCGGCTTCAGGATCACCTGATACTGGTAGTAATGCTGCAGCCGGTTGGGATTCTCGCCATAGCGGCCGTCGGTCGGGCGGCGGCAGGGCTGGACGAAGGCGGCGTTCCACGAGTCCGGCCCCAGCGCGCGCAGCGTGGTGGCGGGGTGGAAGGTGCCGGCGCCCATGCGCATGTCATAGGGCTGCAGGATCAGGCAGCCGCGCGTGCTCCAATAGTCATGGAGCGTCAGGATCATGCGCTGGAAGCTGAGAGGTTCGGACAAGTTGGTCACCCTGTGAGGTTTGGGGAGCGCTTTGGCGCAGGGCGCACAGGGGGTCAACCGGTGCCCCCTTGCCCCGGCCGTCATCCCGGCAGGGCACAGACCTTCCCCTTCATCGTCATCCCGGCGAAAGCCGGGATCCATTGTGGTCACCGGCGCGGCTCAATCCCAAGCCGAGTGGCGAATGGGTCGTCGGGATGACGGCTGTAGGAGCAGCGGCACCCCGTTGACTCGCCTATCCCGCCCCGCCAAGCCGCCCTCATGCTCCGCGCGCTCCTTTTCACCGCCCTGTTCCTCCTCGGCAGCTGCGGCGCCGCCCCTCGCGACGCCAAGCCCGCGCTCTGGGCGGTGCGGGACGGCGACACGACGATCTATCTGTTCGGCACGGTCCACCTGCTCCGCCCGGATCTGCGCTGGTTCCAGGGCCCGGTCCGCACCGCGTTCGATGCCAGCGACACGCTGGTGCTCGAACTGGTGATGCCGCCCGAGGCGGAAACGCAGGCGCTGCTCGACCAGCTCGGTCGCACCCCTGGCGACCCGAAGGTCGAGGCGCTGCCGCCTCCCGAGCACGCCAGGCTTGAAGGCGCGCTCCGCCAGGCCGGTCTCTCCCCCCAAGCGCTCGACCGCGACGAACCCTGGCTCGCCGCGCTCACTTTGTCGCTGCTGCCGCTCCAGAAGCTCGGCTATGACGATGCCAGCGGCGCCGAAAAGGTGCTGCAATCCGCCGCGCAAGGCGCGGGCAAGACCGTCCAGGGGCTGGAGACCGCCGAGCAGCAATTCGGCTATTTCGATCACCTGTCGGCCGCCGCCCAGACGCGCCTGCTGGGCGATACGCTGGATGGTCTGCCCGGTACCGGAGCCACCATCGAGGCGATGATCGTCGCCTGGAGCAACGGCGATGCGGACGGCCTCGCCCGCCTGCTCAATGCCGATCTCGCCGGCAATCCGGAGCTGCGCGACACGCTGCTCATCGCCCGCAACCGCAACTGGGCACGCTGGATCGCCGCACGGATGCGTCGTCCCGGCACCGTGTTCGTCGCGGTGGGCGCCGGGCACCTGGCCGGGGGCCAAAGCGTGCTCGCCATGCTGGAGCAGGCCGGGCTCAAGGTGGAGCGATTGCAATAACCTCGCAGCTTGCGATTTCTTAGCTTCTCGCCTATAGGCGCGCGCTTGCCGGCACAGGGTCATCCCTGGAGGCCTGTCTCGGCATGCACGTTGAAACATTTAGCGCATTGGAAATCGACACATGAGCGACACGCTTACGCTGTCGGCCGAAACGCGCGACCGGGCTGGCAAGGGAGCCTCCCGGGCGCTGCGTCGTGAAGGCCGCGTCCCCGCCGTGATCTATGGCAACAAGCAGGATCCGCAGAGCATCCACGTCAACGAGCGTGAGCTGCAGAAGCTGCTGAACACCGGCCACTTCTTCAACTCGGTGATCATGGTCAACGGCGAGCGTACGCTGGCCAAGGACGTCGCGTTCGACGTCGTGACCGATCGTCCGCTGCATGTCGACTTCCTGCGCATCTCCGAGCACGCGACCGTCACCGTCGAAGTGCCGATCGTGTTCGTCGACGAAGAGCTGGCCCCCGGCCTGAAGCGCGGCGGCGTGCTCAACGTTGTTCGTCACGAGCTGGAGCTGGTGGTCGACGCGGCAGAGATCCCCGACCAGATCGAGATCTCGGTCAAGGGCCTCGAAGTCGGCGACTCGCTGCACATCTCGGCCGTGACCCTGCCCAAGGGCGCGACCCCCTCGATCACCGATCGTGACTTCACCATCGCCACCGTCGTCGCGCCGTCGGCGCTGAAGTCGGCGGACGGCGACGCGGACGCCGAGTCGGCCGAGGGCTGATCGGCCTTCCCTTCACGGGTTCAAAAGATCGCCTCCGCACCCTAGGTGCGGGGGCGATTTTCTTTTCAGGGAGTAGGTGATGCAGCTATGGGTGGGTCTCGGCAATCCGGGGCCGCAATATGCGATGCACCGCCACAATGTCGGGTTCATGGCGCTCGATGCGCTGGCGGAGGTGCACGGCTTCTCCGCGCCCAAGAAGCAGTTCCAGGGCTGGACCCAGGAGGGCCGCATCGGCACAGAGAAGGTCATCCTGCTCAAGCCCGGCACCTTCATGAACGAGAGCGGTCGCGCGGTGCGCGCGGCGATGGACTTCTACAAATTGTCGCCGGAAGACGTGACCGTCTTCCACGACGAGCTCGACCTCTTGCCGATGAAGGTGAAGGTGAAGCGCGGCGGCGGCACGGCGGGGCATAACGGCCTGCGCTCCACCGACGCGCATCTCGGCCCCGACTTTCGCCGCGTGCGGCTGGGCATCGGTCATCCGGGGCACAAGGATCGCGTGACCGGCTATGTTCTCGGTAACTATGCCAAGGCGGAGATCGAGCCGCTCAGCGACATGCTCGGCGCCATCGCCGCCGAGGCATCCTGGCTGGCGGCGGGGGATGACGTGCGCTTCATGAACGAGGTGGCACGGCGAATGCAGGACTGAGCGCCGCGCGCCCAGGCCTTGCCCTGGATCAAAGAGGTTGCGGTGGTACGGCAACACCGGCCGTGCCATCCTGCCGCCACCATCGATGAAGGGGTGCCTCATGCGTCTAGTCCTGCCCGCCTTGCTGGCCTTGCTACCCCTTTCCGCGCCCGCCGTGTCGCAGACCGCCACCGCCACCGCCCAGGCACAGCAGCCGGTGTACGAACTCCGCATCTACTACCCGGCCCCAGGCAAGGCCGACGCGCTCAACGCGCGCTTCCGCAACCACACGCTCAAGCTGTTCGCCAAGCACGGCATGCACAATGTCGCCTATTGGAACGAGCTGCCCCGCCCGGACGCGCCCGAGGGTCGCTTGGTCTACATCCTCTCCTACCCCAGCCGCGAAGCGCGCGATGCGGACTGGAAGGCGTTCGGCGCCGATCCCGAATGGCAGAAGGTGGTCGCGGAGTCCGAGGCGAACGGCAAGCTGGTCACCAAGGTGGAAAGCATCTTCATGTCGATGGCGGATTACTCCCCGCCGCTGCATCCCCGCCGCTAGCGAGCGCCCGCACGCCTCAGCGTCCCCGCGAACGAAAAAGGGGCCCGGTTTCCCGAGCCCCCTTCTTTCAGAAAGGGTCGTTCGGCTTACTGCTTCACACCCACGACTTCGCCAACGATCCGCGTGTCCGCGCCGTTCACCGTGCCGGCGGCGCCGAACACGATGCCCATGTTCACGCCCTTCGCGCCATAGAAGGCGCCCGCGATTGTCCCGGTCACCGGGCTGCCGCTGGAGAAGCTGCCGCTGAACTGGTTCTGCCCGATCGGGATTGCGCCCTGCGCGCTCAGCGTCAGATAGGCCGTTTCCGCCCCGGTCGTCGGCACCGTCGTCAGGCTGAGGGTCGTCGTCACCAGGCCGGTTGCGAAGTTCACGGTCACCGTCGCCGTGCCGCCCAAGCGGTTCAGCGTCGTCGCATTGTTGGCAACGCTCACCGCGCGGCCGACGATGCGGGTGGTATAGCTGGCGCTGCCGGTCGTCGGCATGTCGTAGCCCAGCGTCGAATAGCCCCAGATCGAATAGGTCAGGCGCTTCTGGCCGGTAGTCGAATCGCCGCGCCACCAATTGGCGTAGCTCACCGTCGCCAGCGACTTGATGAAGCTGTCGCTGCTCTGCACGTCCGCCTTGAACGTGTTGTTCAGGAACTCGAGCTGGGTGAAATTGCCCGCCAGTGCGCCGGTGGCGGTGCTGGTGCTGCGGAACACCGCTTCGGCGACGGTGGTCGCCGGTGCGGTTAGAACGTTGGTGGTGGTGAATCGCGACTCTTCCGCCGCCTCGTTGATCACGAAGGTGCCGGTCGCCACGTCCGGCGCCGTCGCCAGCTTCACGCGGTTGGTCAGCGTTTCGGTGGACGTCACGCCCAGCGTCACCGCACCGGTCGCTGGATCGCCGGTATAGTTGGTGGTGGCGTTCAGCGTGTTGAACTCGGTCGCGCCCGCCAGCGGGAATGCCGTGTAGGTCGGCGTGGGCGTCGGGGTGGGCGTCGCGGTGCTGGTCGGCGTCGGGGTTGGCGTTGCCGAGGAGTCTCCGCCACCGCTGCAGCTAGACAGCACGGCCGCGGTCGCGGCGGCGCCCACAATCACATAACGGCGAATCATACAAAACTCCTCGAGAACCTGCTGCCAGCAGGAAAAGACGTGCCGCCCCTGTACCTCAGATGAACGGCCCCGCGTCAAGGCTAGACGCGGGGGAACGCACCGCACTGGAAAAAGCCGCGGCTTGCGCCTATCGAGCCGGCAACACCGCCGGCGCCTCGCCGGCCCATTCACGACAGGATCGAACACCCATGGGTTTCCGTTGCGGCATCGTTGGCCTGCCCAATGTCGGCAAGTCCACGCTTTTCAATGCGCTGACCGAGACGGCCGCGGCACAGGCGGCCAATTATCCGTTCTGCACGATCGAGCCGAACGTCGGCAACGTCGCCGTGCCCGATCCCCGGCTGAACAAGCTGGCGGCGATCGCGGGATCGCAGAAGATCATCGAGACGCAGCTCGGCTTCGTCGACATCGCCGGCCTGGTGCGCGGCGCCAGCAAGGGCGAAGGCCTGGGCAACCAGTTCCTCGGCAACATCCGCGAGGTGGACGCCGTCGTCCACGTCCTGCGCTGCTTCGAGAATGACGACATCCAGCATGTCGACAACCGCGTCGATCCGATCGCCGATGCCGAGACGGTC
Organism: Sphingomonas sp. ATCC 31555; assembly: GCF_000282895.1. Classification (GTDB taxonomy): domain Bacteria; phylum Pseudomonadota; class Alphaproteobacteria; order Sphingomonadales; family Sphingomonadaceae; genus Sphingomonas. The sequence continues at coordinate 26,305 of NZ_ALBQ01000059.1, read as the reverse complement.
GAGACCGAGCTGATGCTCTCCGATCTCGAAAGCCTCGAGAAGCGTGTGCCCAACCTCGCCAAGAAGGCGGCGCAGGGCGACAAGGAAGCCAAGGCGGCCGCGTCCGTCCTCGGCCAGGCGCTCGACCTGCTGCGCGACGGCAAGCCCGCGCGGCTGACCCAGCCCAAGGACGAGGACGAGGCACGCCACCTCCGCCTCGCCCAGCTGCTCACCGCCAAGCCGGTGCTCTACGTCTGCAACGTCAACGAGGAAGACGCCGCGAACGGCAACGAGCTCTCCGCCAAGGTCTTCGCCAAGGCGGCGGCCGAAGGTGCGCAGGCGGTCGTCGTCTCGGCGGCGATCGAGGCAGAGATCGCAACCATGCCGATGGAGGAGCGCGGCGAGTTCCTCGGCGAGCTCGGGCTCGAGGAAACGGGCCTCGCCCGCGTGATCCGCGCCGGCTACACGCTGCTCGACCTGCTGACCTTCTTCACCGTCGGCCCCAAGGAGGCCCGCGCCTGGACCGTCCATCGCGGCGCCACCGCGCCCAATGCGGCGGGCGAGATCCACAGCGATTTCGAGAAGGGCTTCATCCGCGCCGAAACGATCGCCTATGACGATTTCGTCACGCTGGGCGGCGAAGCCAAGGCCCGCGAAGCCGGCAAGCTGCGCGCGGAAGGCAAGGCTTATATCGTCCAGGACGGCGACGTGATGCACTTCCTGCACAGCTGAACAACGTCATAAGCCCCTCCTTCTCGGGGGGACTTGCGTGCGCCCTACCCGCACGCCTTGGCGATCAACGCCACCAGATGCTCGCGCAGGAACGGCTTGGCGAGCACCGGTCGCTCGCGATACGCGCCTTCCAGTCCAAGGGCGCCATAGCCCGTGGCAAAGGCAAAGGGGATGGCGCGTTCGGTCAATATGTCGGCCACCGGAAAGGAGCGGTGCCCGTCCAGATTGACGTCGAGGATCGCCAGATCGACGTCCAGCCGCTCCGCCGCAGCCAATGCCTCGGGAAGCCGCATCGCAATCTCCACCACCTCGTGGCCGAGATCTGCGAGCATGTCCTCGATCAGGAAGGCGATCGTCATTTCGTCTTCGACGACCAGGAAACGCAAACCCATATTCTACTCTACAGTTACGCCCGCAAGCGACGCAGCGATGGTGCATCGCAGCCCCGCGGGATCAAAGTAAAGCGTCACCGAGCCGCCAAGTTCCTTTGCAAGTCCCCGTTCGATCAGCCGCGAGCCGAATCCGCGCCGCCGCGGCGTCACGACCGGCGGCCCGTCGCTTTCCTGCCAGGTCAGGTCCAGCACCCCCTCTTCGATGCGCCAGCCAATCGCGACCTTGCCCGACTCGTTCGACCAGGCGCCATATTTCACGGCGTTGGTCGCCAGCTCGTGCATGGCCAGCGCCACCGCCAGCGCCGTCTTGGGTGATATCCGAACATCCGGGCCGGAGATGCGGCATCGCGCCTCCCCCAGCTGGTGCGGCCGCACTGCTTGGGTGATGGCGTCGTGCAGCGATGCGCCGGCCCAGCGTTCGCCGGTCAGCAGGTCGTTCGCCTGCGCCAGCGCAACGATCCGGGCGGCGAACTGCTCCTGCGCCGCGGCCATGTCGGGGGCCGCGCGAAAGGTGCGCATCGCGATCGCCTGCACCATCGCCAGCGTGTTCTTCACCCGGTGGTTGAGTTCGTTGACGACCAGCCGCAGATGCTCGTTGGTGCGCCGCCGCTCGGTGATGTCGGTCGCCGCGCCAAACCATTCGATCAGTTCGCCGTACTCGTCGGTGAGGGGAACCGCGCGCGATGCCACCCAGCCGATGCTGCCATCGGCCTGGTGCACCCGGTGTTCCAGCTCCAGCGGGCTGCGCGTCGCCACCGCCTCGGCAATCGCCGCCTGCACCCATGGCCGATCCTCGGGGTGCAGATAATGCTCCACCCAGTCGCGCCGCGGTTCGTTGGCGTGGGTCAGGAAGCTCCCGCCGTCCAGATCATAGAGTTCCGACCAGTCGGGGCTCATCCGATAGATCGCGTCGGACGTGGCATTCACGAACGCGCGCAGCCGCCGCTCGCTCTCCCGCAGCTGGCGTTGTGCCAGAACCTTCTCGGTCGTCTCCACCACGATCGCGATCACGCCGGCCGGCGTTCCCGATTCGTCGAGCACCGGCGAGTAATCCAGGTCCATCCACACCGGCTCCGGCTTGCCGCGCCGCTGCAGCGCCAGTTCCAGGTCGCGATAGGCCAGCGTTTCCCCGCCCAGGCCGACGCGCATCACATGATCGTTGAAGTCGGAAATCTCCGACCAGCCCTCGCGCACCTTCGATCCCAGCAATGCGGGATGGCGGCTTCCGGCGAAGACCGAATAAGCGTCGTTGTAGATCATCACGCCGTCCTCGCCCCACAGCAGCACGATCGGCACCGGCGACAGCAGCAGCATCTGGGTGACGGATTTCAGGCTCTGCGGCCAGGCGTCGATCGGCCCGATCGACGTGCGGGACCAGTCATGGCCGCGGATCAGCTGCCCCAGCAGCCCTCCACCGATCGGGTAGCCATGATCCCCCAATCGAACCTCCTTCGCCTGTGCCGTTGCCGCGCGTGCGACACACAATGTCTCAGCCGGACGTTCGTTCACCATGTTCCTGCCGGCGGCGATCGGCGGCGCGGCACCTGCACGGCATCCGGCAAACATCCGGAAAGGCGCTTTCCTGCCAATGTGCAGGAATTCGAAGTTTTCGGGAAGGCATTGATTTGCTTGCGCTGCTGCGACGCCTTTCCAGCGTAACCATTCGGCGGCATCAGGCGCGGATGCGTTGGTATTCTCGAATCGCCGCGGCCATGTGCGTCGCGCTTCTCCAGGCATGTGCCACTCCGCCGGCGATCACGCCCACCCCACCCGCCGCCGTCGCGGAAACGCGCGAACCGGTCACGATCCTGATTTCGATCGACGGCTTCCGCCCCGATTATCTGCGCCGCGGCGTCACGCCCAACCTCAACCGGCTGGTCGCCGAAGGACTCACCGGCCCGATGCGGCCCAGCTTCCCGACCAAGACCTTCCCCAATCACTGGACGATCGTAACCGGCATGGTGCCCGATCACACCGGCCTGGTCGGCAACAAGATGGAAGACGCGGCCCGCCCGGGCGAGATCTTCACCATGGCGGAAACCGATCCCTTCTGGTGGAACGCGACGCCGCCGATCTGGGTCGATGCCGAGCGCGCCGGCATCCGCACGGGCACGCTGTTCTGGCCGGGTTCGGAGGTCGCCTTCGGCGGCACGGCGACGAAGAGCGGCCATGCCAAGGTGGAAGGCGGCGTGCGGCCGCAGGATTGGCTCGCCTTCAACGATGCGATCAGCGAGACGCAGCGCGTCAACACCCTGCTCGATTGGCTCCGCCGTCCCGCCGCGATCCGACCAAGGCTGCTGACGCTCTATTTCGATCGCGTCGACGTGATCGGCCATGAAAGCGGTCCCGACAGCGCCGAAGTGGCCGAGGCCGCCGCCACGATCGATCGCCAGATCGGCGCGCTGCGCGATGGCCTGGCCGCCTTGCGCCAGCCGGCCAATCTGGTGATCGTATCGGATCACGGCATGGGTCCCACCAGCAGCGAACGCGTGGTGACGCTCGATCTGCCGGCGGGCAGCTATCATGTGCTGGAAACCGGGCCTTATGCCACGGTGGTGCCCACCCCGGGCCAGGAAGCGGTCGTCGAGCGCCAGCTGCTCGCGCCGCACCCGCATATGCAGTGCTGGCGCAAGCAGGATATCCCCAGCCGCTTCCGCTATGGCAGCAACCCGCGGGTCGCGCCGATCCTCTGCCTGGCGGAGATGGGCTGGCTGATCCTCGAAAAGGCTCCGACCAAGCCGTCGACCGGCGGCGCCCATGGCTATGACAATCAGGCGCCCGAAATGCTGGCGCTGTTCATCGCCGCCGGCCCCGCCTTTCGCCACGGCACCGTGCCGGCGTTCGACAATGTCGATGTCTATCCGCTGCTCCGCACCCTGCTCGGGCTGCCGCCACGCACCGGGATCGACGGCACCGACGCGCCGTTCCGGCCGTGGCTGGCACCCCGATGAATCCGCTTGCCTGAAACTGGTTTTCAATCGAAACTCACCGCCATGCGCTATTTCGATGATATCCAGATAGGCGATCGCGCCAGCTTCGGCCGCTACGAAGTCACGCGCGAAGAAGTGCTGGAATTCGCCCGGAAATATGATCCGCAGCCCTTCCACCTTTCCGACGAAGCGGCCGCGCGGACGCATTTCGGCCGCCTGGCGGCGAGCGGCTGGCACACCAACGCAATGACGATGGCGATGCTGGTGGCGCATCACGAAGCGGAGCCCGTCGCCAGCCTGGGCGCCGCCGGCATCGACGAACTGCGCTGGCTGAAGCCCGTCTTCCCCGGCGACGTGCTGCGCTGCGAAACCGAAGTCCTGGAAGTCCGCGCCTCGCAGAGCCGTCCGGAGATGGGCATCGTCCGCAGCAGGATGACGACCTACAACCAGCAGGACGCCCCGGTTCTCACCTTCATCGCCAACGCAATGATCGGGCGACGGCCGGCGCAGGGGTGAAACTGCTCCTGCTGGCCCTGGCATCGGTTGCCGGCGCAAGTTCCACAAGCCCGCCTTGTGTGCCCGTCGCCTCGGACGATCTGGGGCCCACGGATCTGCCGTCGAGGACCATGTAGAGCGCGGCAACGCGACAGCGTTACCGCTTGTGTCGCTGCGGCGAGTTTCGGAAAGGCGCGGATGTTCCTGGTCAACGAACCCGCTGAGAGCGGCTTTCGCCCCACTAGCGGACGTTTAGCTTCGCAGTAGAGTGCTTTGATGTTGTGGCCACCCTCACTTGATCCCGTCGTCCGCTCGCGAGCTTTCCATGCGAGGAATGGCGAGCTTGGCGTGCTGCCGGAGGACGCGGCATCGTTCCTCGCGGCGTGCCGAGAGGATCGCGTCGAAGTGCTTGGCTGGGAGCTTTGGGTGGTAGATCACGCCTGGGGCCAACACTTCAACGGGCCGGTTCCAGCACCGGGGTTGTGGTGCGGCGGCATACCAGTGAAGGGGCCCAATGTCCCCACCGTGTATGGATTCCACGGCGATGCGGATGAGGCGGAGCGCCAACTTGCAAGCCTTGACCTATCGCGCGAGGTGCTTCCCGAGTGGCTGCCACACGTCAGGGTCAACTTTACGCTAGGAGACTAACCTACGTCCGCTCTCCACCACTTTCCCCCATTCCCGCTTGCAATCGGGGGAGGGTTAACGCGTCATGTCAGATCCCGCCGCAGTTGCGGACATGGCCCTTGCGGAGCATCGTGGGGGGATGGAACTGCGATATCGTCACGCCGAACTACTCTCCGCCGACGCGATGCTGCGGCTCGCGATCTACGACCGAGCTGATCTCCGCTATCAAATTGTTGAAGAGCGGGTGCGAAGCTACGAAGCGAACGATGAGTGGCACCCCGATAATGTGCCATTTCCCTGCGGCGCACACTGGGAACCCTTCTGGCAGATACAGGCAGAACCCCGGGAGGGTCTGTTCGAAACAATTGGCGATGCGTTGGTAAGCGCCAAGCTCTCGCTGGCGAATGGCAGCTAGCCACCAACATGTTCCATTCGCGGCGATCCAACCTTGAGCCCGCCGCAATGTTCCCCATATGTACCATGTCGTCGCTTTCCGTCGGCCGCTCTTTGAACCTGTTTGGTAACGCCCTTTTGCGCGCGGAGAGAAACGCGTGGCGGTATCGACCTGTGCGTCGGCGAGCCGGACGCGCAGAATCTCCACGCGCCTAAACTTCCTAAACTTCGCCCCTCCACGCCGGCCCGGCAGAACCCGCGAACGCCTAAACTTCCTAAACTTCGTCCCTCCACGCCGACCCGGCAAAACCCGCGAACGCCTAAACTTCCTAAACTTCGTCCCTCCACGCCGGCCCGGCAGAACCCGCGAACGCCTAAACTTCCTAAACTTCGTCCCTCCACGCCGACCCGGCAAAACCCGCGAACACCTAAACTTCCTAAACTTCGGTCGATGGCCACCACGCCGGGTCCTCCCCAGCAGGCCCGACGTTCACGCCCGCGTCGAAGGGGCGACACGTTGATGGGTTCGCCACCCGGCAAAAGCCGAAGCGGCGCCCGCAATGCATCGCGATGTCAGCCGCAGCACGGCCATTTGCGACTCGAGAGCCGCCTGACGCCGGCCGCGGGATAGACTGGCATGCACGCGCAGGCTCCGATACCCGTTCGGAATGCACCAGCCCCTGTCGAACCTTGTCGTCCGCCCGCTTGCACGTTCGGATTTGCCGGCGGCGCTTGCGATTCAGGCGGAATGCTATCCCGCGTTTCTGCGAGAGGACGCGGCGGCGTTCGCCACGCGGCTCAGCATCGCCGCATCCTATTGCCTGGGCGCGTTTCGCGGCGATGTGCTGATCGCGTATCTGCTGGCGCATGGCTGGGCGCGGGAGGCGCCGCCGGCGGTCGGCACCCTTTTGCCGCCCGCCGCTGCCCAGGACGTGCTGTTCGTTCACGATCTCGCGGTTTCCGGCTCGGGCCGCGGTTCCGGCGTCGGGCGCGACTTGGTCGAACGGGCCGTGCAGCAAGCCGCTCAAGACGGCATTTGCACGGCCGAACTGATCGCCGTGGAAGGCGCTGCCCCCTTTTGGCGGCACCTGGGCTTTGTCGAGGCTGCGACCTCACCGGCGTTGGCGGCCAAAGTGGCCCGCTATGGTGCGGACGCGCGCTGGATGCGGCGTGAGATCGGCGTAGGGTAAGACCAGGCCCGGAGAGGCGACGAGGTTCCGGCTTCGGTGGAGGGGACAGGGATACGACAGATCCCTGTCCGTGAGCCTTCGCTAAAGCAGCTCAGCGCGGGCGCCGAATGCCCGGCCGCCCGCGGAAATCGCGCCAGTTGTTGCGCCAGCGCCGCTCGCCGCGCCAGTCGTTTCGGCGCTGCAGCCAATAGCCGCGCTGGACATCGTTCCACGCGCGGCGATGGCGATACCGGTCGTACACATAGGCGCCCGTGCCGGGGTAGTAATAGTTGTCGTACCAACCCCAATAGGGGTTGCCCCAGCCGCTATTATACCCCACCGCCACGCCTGATCTGCCATAGCCGCCGCCGGTGCATGCGCCCAGCGTGGCAGCGGCGCCCAGCAGCGCTGCGCCGATCAACGGTTTCCAGGCCAATCGCATCGATACGCTCCTTATCACTGGAGCCACGATCGGGCGGGACACCCGCAGACCGCGCCTCAGGGAGCGAAAATCGCGCGAATGGTGGTGGAGGTTCCGCACCGTAGCCGGCGATCGCTACCGCTCGCGATACACATCTCGGTGGTGGTCGCCCCGTTCGATGCGTCGTGAACGCCGACGCGGCGCCCCATGGTGGCGCTGGCGCCGCTCAGTGCCCGGCGAACGCCACCAGCGCCGATACGGTCACCCCGTCGCTGCGAAGCGCATCCGCGCCGCCGAGATCTGGCAAGTCGACCACGAAAGACGCCTGCACCACCTCGGCGCCCGCCTTGTGCAGCAACCGCACGGCCGCGCGCGCGGTGCCGCCTGTGGCGATCAGGTCGTCAACCAGAAGCACGCGAGCACCCGGCGCACAGGCATCGGCATGGATGGCGATGCGATCGGTGCCATATTCGAGTGCATAGTCTTCGGCGATGGTCGCGCCCGGCAGCTTGCCGTCCTTGCGAACCAGCAGCACGCCGGCCTCCAGTTGCATCGCCAGCGCCGACGCGAACAGGAACCCGCGCGCTTCGATGCCGGCGACGAGGTCTACCGGCCATTGCACCTGCGCCGCCATGCGCTCGATCGTCAGCTTCAGCCCTTCGGCATCGAGCAGCAGCGTTGTGATGTCGCGGAACTGGATCCCCGGCTTCGGGAAGTCGGGGATCGTCCGGATGCGACTGCGAATATCGTCGTTCTGGTTCAGGTCCATCAGTGCTTCATGCCGCGCCACACAGTGAGGTACGCGCCATAGGCGAGCCCCGTGGCAAACAGCAAGAAGATCACGACCGCTACGCCGGCCTGGTGCCGCTTCTGGAGCGTCGGCTCCGCCGTCCAGACTAGGAAGGCGCTCACGTCCTTGGCCATCTGATCGACGGTCGCGCGGGTGCCGTCATCATATTGCACCTGCCCTTCGCTGGTCAGCGGCGGCGGCATGGAGATGTTGAGGTTGGCGAAATACGGGTTGAAGTACATGCCCTCCGGCGTCTTCGCCACGTCGGGGAACTTCGCCGCCTTGGCCGGATCAGGCTTCTCGCCATAGCCGGTCAGCAGCGAGTAGACATAGGCTGCACCATCGTGCCGCGCCTTGGCCATCAGGCTCAGGTCCGGCGGATTGCCGGTACCGGCATAGAAGACTTTGGGGAAACGATCGGACGGCAGGTTGTCCCGCTCGCCCCAGGTGCCCGCCTTCTCGTCGAAGGCCGGCTGCTTGACCATCCACTCCTTGGCGATCTTCTTCACCTGCGCGTCGCTATAGCCCAGGTCTTCAGGTTGCGGAACGCGACGAGGTTTAGAGAGTGGCAGGCGGCGCAAACTTCTTTGTAAACCTTGAAGCCACGCTGCAGCTGGCCCAGTTCGAACTTGCCCAGCGGGCCGTTGGAGGCGAGCTCCAGCTCCTTGGGATGCTTGTGCAGCGCATGCTCCGCCGTTTCCTGCGGCGGTTCGTTGATCAGGCCGGTGATGCTGCCGACAAGCGCCAGCAGCAGCACGAACACGAAGCCGGCACCAATCAGGAACTTGATCGAGCGTTGAAAGATCGACGTCATGGTCCCCGGCCCCCTTACGCCGTCGCCGCGGTGGCAGTGATGCGCGATCCGCCCTCACCCTTCAGCACCGCTTCGGTGATCGAGTTGGGCAGCGGCCGCGGCGTTTCGATCCGCGAGATGATCGGCACGATGATCAGGAAGTGCGCGAAATAATAGGCCGAGGCGATCTGGCTCGTGATCACATAGAAGGGTTCCGCCGGCGAGCCACCGCACCATCCCAGGATCAGCACGTCCGCAACCAGCACCCAGAAGGCGATGCGGTACATCGGCCGGTAGTTGGCCGAACGCACCGGCGACCGATCGAGCCATGGCAGGAAGAACAGCAGCAGGATCGATCCGAACATCGCCAGCACGCCCCAAAGCTTCGCCGGGATGATGAAGTCCGCGGTAAAAGCGCGCAGGATCGCGTAGAACGGCCAGAAATACCATTCGGGAACGATGTGCGCAGGCGTGGAGAGCGGGTTCGCCGGGATGTAATTGTCCGGGTGGCCCAGATAATCCGGATAGAAGAAGATCAGGATCGAAAACAGGATCAGGAACACGCCCACCCCGAAGCCGTCCTTGGCGGTGTAATAGGGGTGGAACGGCACGGTATCCTGCTCGCCCTTCACTTCCACGCCGGTCGGGTTGCTCGAGCCGGGAATGTGCAACGCCCAGATGTGCAGGATGATTACACCCGCGATCACGAATGGCAGCAGATAGTGGAGCGAGAAGAAGCGATTGAGTGCAGCGTCATCCGGCGCATAACCGCCGAGCAGCCAGATGCGGATCCAGTCGCCCACAACGGGTATCGCCGAGAAGAAACCGGTGATCACCTGCGCGCCCCAGAAGCTCATCTGCCCCCAGGGAAGCACATAGCCCATGAACGCCGTGGCCATCATCAGCAGGAAGATGACCACGCCGAGCAGCCACACCATCTCGCGCGGTGCCTTGTACGAACCGTAGTGCAGGCCGCGGAAGATGTGGATGTATACCACGATGAAGAACATGCTGGCGCCGTTGGCGTGGGCGAAGCGCAGGAACCAGCCCGCGTTCACATCTCGCATGATCGTGCCGTTCACCGATTCGAAGGCGCCGGCAGCCGAACTGTGGAAGTGCATCGCCAGCACGATGCCGGTGACGATCTGGATAACCAGCGAAAGTCCGGCGAGAATGCCGAAATTCCAGAAGTAATTCAGGTTGCGCGGCACCGGATACCCGGCGCCGATCGCGTTATAGACGAACCGCGGCAGTGGCAGCCGATCGTCCACCCATTTCATCACCGGGTTTTTCGGCTCGTAATGGCGCGCCCAGGGAAAGCTCATCCAGGTCCCTCCTCACCCGACCACGACGACAGTGTCAGACGTGAAATTATATTCTGGTACTTCGAGATTCGTCGGCGCCGGCCCCTGCCGGATGCGACCTGCCGTATCATAGGCAGAGCCATGACACGGACAGAAATAGCCGCCGAACGGGCCGCGATTCTCGCCCTCGCCTGCCCCCAGCGGCACGCAACCGAGATGGGTACACACGCCCAGCGTAATCAGCCAGTTCTTATGGCCTTCCTTGGTCCGCTCCTCCAGCGTCTGCGGATCGCGCAGACTGGAAACCGGCACCGCATCGGCCTCCGCCATCTCCTTCGGCGTCAAATTGCGCACGAACAGCGGCTGCTTGCGGAAGCTAGCCTTGATGGCCTGGCCCGGCTCAATCGCGGCGAGGTTCACCTCGGTCGTCGAAAGTGCGAGCACATCGGCCGAGGGGTTCATCGAGTTGACCAGCGGCAGTACTACCACGCCAGCGCCCACCGCGGCCACCGAAACGGCGGCATAGGTCAGGTAGTCGCGACGACGGGGATTTTCCAAAATTTCGCCACCAGGGCCTACGGTCTGTTCGGGAGAAACGCCTTCTTCAAACGTTGCCATGCTCTAGCCCTTGCACTTCGAAACACTTCCGCGATTGCATCGCGGAGAGAGGAACGCGGACGAAACGAAGCCCAGTGCCGGCCGGGGTTCCGGTGGCTATCTTGGTTTTGATAGACGGCACGAAGCAGCTTTGCCAACAGGGATTTTCATTTCTTGTTCGATCCACTCCTCGCAACGCCATAATGTTGCACTGCAAAATGACTTGAGCGGCCTTGATGCGTATCGCCCTGTTTCAGCCTGAAATCGCCGGGAATGTGGGCACGATTTTGCGCCTCGCCGCCTGCCTCGGCGCCGCCGTCGATCTGATCGAGCCTATGGGTTTTCCCTGGGGCGATCGTGCCCGCAAACGCGCGGCGATGGACTATGACACTGCGTCGGAGGTGGTGCGCCATGCCGACTGGGAAGCGTTCGAAGCGCAGGTCCCTGCCCGGCTGGTGCTGTTCACCACGCGAGGAGGGATCCGCCTACCGCAAGCCCGCTTCGAGCCGGGCGACACGCTGCTGTTCGGCTCCGAAAGCAGCGGTGTGCCCGACCATGTCCATGCCCGCGCCGATCTCGGCGTGCGAATCCCGATCCGAGCGGAACTGCGCTCCTTGAACCTCGCAGTTGCAACGGGCATCGGGCTCGCCGAGGCATTACGCCAGACAGAAGGATTCCCGCAGTGATCGCCATGGACGAGCAACAACAGCGCGCCCGCGCTTGGTTTGAAAGCCTACGCGATTCGATCTGCGCCGAATTCGAAGCGATCGAGCGCGAGGCCGGATCGGACGCCACCTTCACCTATCTGCCATGGGACCGCCTCGATTCGAGCGGCGCGCCAGGCGGCGGTGGCGTGCGCGGTGTCATGAAGGGCCGCGTTTTCGAGAAAGTCGGGGTGAACGTCTCTACCGTCGGTGGGGCGTTCGAAGGCGATTTCGCCAAGACAATCCACGGCGCAGGGGAAGATCCCAGCTTCTTCGCCACCGGCATCAGCCTCGTCGCACACATGGCCAATCCGCACGTTCCCGCCGTGCACATGAACACGCGCTTCCTCACCACCACCAAACGCTGGTTCGGCGGCGGCGCCGATCTCAACCCGCCGCTGCCGCGAGACGAGGACACCGTCGAATTCCACGCGCGCCTGCAAGCAGCGTGCGACGCCCATGATCCCGCCTATTATCCGCGCTTCAAGGCATGGGCGGACGAGTATTTCTACATTCCCCACCGCCAGGTGCATCGCGGCGTGGGCGGCATCTTCTACGACCATCTCGAAGGCGACTGGGAATCGGACTTCGCTTTCACCCAGGATGTCGGCAGTGCGTTTCTGGACGTATTCCCGCGCCTCGTCCGTCGGCGGATGCATGAAGTTTTCGATGAGGCTGATCGCCAGCGCCAGCTCGAATGGCGGGGCCGCTATGCGGAGTTCAACCTGATCTATGACCGCGGCACATTGTTCGGCCTGAAGACCGGCGGCAATGTCGACGCGATCCTGATGAGCCTTCCGCCGATGGCAGCCTGGAGCTGAGATGGGGTTGTTGCCGGTCGCCAACGATCAGATCGCCACGATCGTCACCGCGCTGGAGATGCGGGAGCGTCCGCGACCCCGCCCGTTGCCTTTATCGCCTTTCCGGCTGGTCCATTGGCCGGCGCCGGACAGCGACAAGTATCGCGCGCTGTTCCGCCGGGTGGGTACGCCCTGGCTGTGGTTCTCGCGGCTGGTGATGGAGGAAGCCGCGCTCCGCCGGATCCTCGACGATTCGGCCGTTATGGTCCATGCTGTGGTCGATCGCGCGGGCGTGGAAGTGGGCATGCTCGAGCTGGATTATCGCAGCACCGGAACCTGCGAGCTCTCGTTCGTGGGGCTTGTGCCGGAAATCACCGGCAAGGGCCATGGCAACTGGCTGATGGGGCATGCGCTGGCGCTGGCCTGGCGCAAGGACGTGACACGCGTCTGGGTGCATACCTGCACGCTCGATCACCCGGCGGCGCTGGGCTTTTACCGCCGACACGGCTTCTTACCCTATCAGCGGACGATCGAGACATTTGCCGATCCGCGCTCCGCCGGCATCCTGCCGGCCGAGGCGGCGCCTCACATTCCCTGCCTGGTCCCGGTGGCGCGATAGGCGGCAAGCCGGAGCAGCGTTAGCGCCGTCCATATCCCCGCGCCCACCATCGAGATCAGCAGGAAGCTGAGCGTTTCCGCGACGCCGCCGCCGCCGAACAGTCCCGCGACTAGGCCCACCACCACGCTGCCGATCGCCATGACACCGAGTCCGCCGACGAACACGACGGCAGCGACGGCGAGCAAAATAAATCCGGCAGAGCCGCGGCTGCGCACCCAGCCTTCGCGCAAGGCGCCGGTAAGCCCAGCCTTCGGGTTGGCGGCAAGCGCAGGCGCCGCCAACCAGGTGCGTGCAAACACGAACAAGCCCGGCACAATGAACAGCGAAATGCCAAGGGAGAAAGCGAAGCCGACGAGCAGCTCCAGCACCAGGAACGGGAACAGGCTGCGCAGCGTGTGCAACAGCACGCCGCCCAATGTGCGCCCTTCACCCTGCAGATACAGGTTCAGGATGGCGAAAATCCCGAAATCGATTCCGGCATTTGCCAGCGCGAGCGGCACGATGTTGGTCTGACCGAAGCGTTGGTAAAATTCCTGCAGCGCCGCAGCGGCTTGATCCGCCGGCACGTCGAGCGGCGGCGCGCTCGCGGCGATCAGCAGAATGATGCCGAGCATCGGTACCAAGAAGAACATGCCGGCGAGCGGGAGCAGCAACGTCCGTTCGGCACGCCACAGCGCGCCGGCGTCGGCGAAAAGAGCTGGAAAGCGGAGGGTCATCATGCGGCGGGATGCAGGTCCGGCTGCTCCGTGTCTCCGGCGAGCGCGACGTAAAGCTTCCCTTGGAAGGCGGCGAACACCACCATGAAGACCGACTGCACCGCCGCGACGACGAGCGATGTGAGCACTGTCGCCAGTGAAATGCCCGAACCGCCGCCCAGCACAAGTGCTAGCACGCTGCCGAACACCGCCTGCGCGGCAAGTTGGCAGACACTGGCCACCACGAGCAGCAGGATCAGTACGCCGACAATACGGAAAGTGTGCCGGCGGGTCAGCTGCCACGACCGGCCCAGCGATCCGAACAGCCCGCCTTCCCGCAGCAGCACCGGATTGACGACCACCAGCCGCACGAACAGCACGAGAATGATGACGAGCCATAGCAGAGAGTAGGCGCCAACCCGCATCGCCGTTGCCGGATCGACCTGCATCGATGCATTGGGTTGGCCAATCGCATTCAGATCATATCCTGCGGCAACCAGCATCACCACCATCGGCATGCCCAGCACGGCGGCGGCGATGCCGAGCGTCAGCGCCACGATCAGGGTGGCAAGCAGGCGGCGCCGGGCGACCTGCCCCGCTTCGCTGACGCCGCCGGCGCCGATCGCCAGCGCCGTCACTGCAAGCGATCCCCACATCGAGACGAGCCACAAGAGCAGTTGAACGACCAGTGCAACACCGCGCGCGACTCCGCCAGTCCCGGCCAAGGCCGACAGATTGGCGCTGATCCCGGCAGGAACGGCTAGGGCGAACAGCGCGAGCGGAACCAGGGCTCCTGCCCTGTCGCCCAGAAACTCCGCCGTCCGATCCCAGACAGCTCCCATCTTCGCCATGTGGCCAAATCCTTGCTTCAAGGCTCCGCCTGTTACCTGTCCCCCGGGCGGTTGCCAATGGCTTGCCTTGGCCCGCGGTTCGGCGCAATCGCGCAATCATGGACGAGACGATCGAATGGCGGGTGGAACCGCAGCCCCTCGATTACGCCGAGGCGCTGGCGGCGATGGAGGCCCGCGCCGCGGCCGTCACGGCGGGCGAGGCGCGCGAGCTGGTCTGGCTGCTCGAACATCCCCCAGTCTACACTGCCGGCACCAGCGCCGACCCCGCCGAGATGCTGGACCAGCGATTTCCCGTCCACCGCACCGGGCGGGGTGGCCGTTACACCTATCATGGGCCGGGCCAGCGGATCGGCTATGTCGTGCTGGACCTGCGCGAACGCAGACGGGACGTGCGCAACTATGTGCATGCGATCGAAGGTTGGGTAATCGCGGCTCTCGGCGAATGCGATATCGAGGCGTTCCGCGCGCCGGGCCGCATAGGCATTTGGACTTTCGATCGCGGCGTGGAAGCGAAGATCGGCGCGATCGGCGTACGGATTCGCCAATGGGTGACGCTGCACGGGTTCGCGATCAATCTCGATCCCGATCTGAGCCATTTCACGGGCATCGTGCCTTGCGGGATCGCGGAATTCCCCGTCACTAGCGCCGCTGCGCTGGGAAAGCCGATTGCGACGGAACGCTTCGACGCGGCGCTGAGCGCCACATTTTTGCCGTTTTTAGACGCTCTGGCTGGCGCGGGATAAATTCGAGACTTGAGGGTGTCCCTCGAACCGTCTAATGTCCATCACGGTTTGGGTATTAGCGGCGTAAACCGTCGTCCAAATCCACTATCTAGGGAGCTATTTACATGCGTGCAGTCCTTTCGAAGATCGTTGCTGGTTCGATGATCGCCGGTGCGGCCCTCCTGGCCTCGGCGTGCACCAACAACGAGAGCACCAACGTCACCAACACCACCGACGTCGTTGCCGAGAACACCACCGACGCGATGGTGACCAACGTTGACGCCGGCATGATGGACAACGGTGTTGTCGACAACGGCATGGCCGCTGAGAACACCACCAACGCGATGTAATCATCGCGCTTCGGCGTGTTTCTAAAAGGGCCGTTCGGGAAACCGGGCGGCCCTTTTTACATATCTGTGCAGAAGCGGCATCCATCCGTCGCATAATCCGGCGAACGGCAAAAAGGGGCTTGGGCGACGAATCGAAACGCCCTAACGAGCATGGTTTAGAATAACCATGAGGGCGGGATGCTCGTTCGTCGTATCAGTTTCGGCATCGCGGCCTTGGCGGGGTTCTGTCTTTCGGCACCTGCCTCGGCCCAGTTTTTCCTTCAGCCCGTCGATCTGGCGGGTGCACCGGTTACCGGTGAAGAACCCGGGATCATCGGCCCTGGGCTGCCGGGCGCAACCCCGGCGGAGCTCCGCGCCGCCTTGGTGTGGAACCTTCGCGCCGCCCTGAACGTCGCTGCGCTGCAGTGCCAATTCGAGCCGACGTTGATGACGCTCGAAAACTATAATGCACTGCTGGACGACCACGAAGTCGAACTTCGACAATCCTACGGAACGCTTGAGAAATATTTTATTAGAAAGGCCAAGACGGCGAAGATCGGGCAGATCGAGCTCGATCGGTTCGGAACGCGAGTCTATTCGAGTTTCTCCACCGTCTCTGGCCAGCTATCTTTCTGCCAGACGGCTGCCGTAATCGGCAGGGACGCGGTGTTCGCGCCGCGGGGCAGGCTGGGGGATGTCGCGATTGAGCGGATGCGCGAACTGCGGGCGAGCCTCGCTGCCTGGGGAGAGCAATATTTCCGCAGTCGCCGCGTCGCGCTCAGCCTGCCGTCCCAGCGCCCGCTACCGCCGTTCGGCAACGACAAGTGCTGGCGCAAGGGTGAATATTATTCGCGCAAGTGCGGGCCCCTCACCCGCTGACCCCGAGGAACGGGGGAGCGCCCTGCTTCCCCGCCCTATCAGCGCAGGCCCAGCAACTTGTGCGTCTGCAGGCTCAGCCGCCAGCGGGGTCGCGCCATTGCCAGCGCGATCGCCGCGGCCTTGTTCGCTTCGGCTTCGGCGTCGTCCATCGGCTGCACCAAAAAATGATCGAAGTCCCAGCCCTCGATCGCTTCGAGATCGGTACCGGGCTGCGGCCAGACCAGCTTGAGCTCGTCGCCCCGTTGCTGCACCACCGTGCTGCCCGCCTTGGGGCTGACGCAGACCCAGTCGATGCCCGGGTGCACCGGCAGCGTGCCGTTGGTCTCGATGGCGATGCGGAAGCCGCGGGCGTGTAGCGCCTCGACCAACGAATCATCGATCTGCAACATTGGTTCGCCGCCGGTCAGCACCACGAAGCGCGCGGCGCGGTCCGGACCCCAATGCCCTTCCGCCGCATCGGCCAGCGCGGTCGCATCGGCGAAGCGCCCCCCGCCCACCCCGTCGATGCCGACGAAGTCGGTGTCGCAGAACCGGCATACCGCCGACGCCCGGTCGACCTCGCGACCCGACCATAGATTGCACCCGGCGAAGCGCACGAACACCGCCCGCGCGCCGACATTCACCCCTTCGCCCTGCAGGGTTAGGAACATCTCCTTGACCGCATAGCTCATGGCTGGGCGGCGTACCGGGTCGGATCTGGCAGCCCCGCCTCGACAAAGCCCCGCGAGCGCAGCCGACAGCTGTCGCACAGGCCGCAATGCAATCCCTGGGGCGTCGGATCGTAGCAGGACCAGCTGAGCCCGGCATCCAGCCCCAGCCGCGCTGCTTCGCGGACGATGTCGGCCTTGCTCATATGCTGGAGCGGCGCCTGGATGCGGAACGGCTGGCCTTCCACGCCGGCCTTGGTAGCCAGTTCGGCGAGCTTCTCGAAGCCGGCGATGAATTCCGGCCGGCAATCGGGATAGCCCGAATAATCGAGCGCGTTCACGCCGATATACAGGTCCCGCGCCCCCGCCGCCTCGGCCCAGCCGAGTGCGAGGCTGAGGAAGATGGTGTTGCGTGCCGGAACATAGGTGACCGGAATGTCGCTGCCGACACCGCCCTTCGGCACATCGATATCGGCGGTAAGCGCCGAGCCGCCGAACGCGCGCAGATCGAGCGGCAGGACGACGTGTCGCTCTGCGCCGAGCATGGCGGCGATTCTGGCAGCGGCATCCAGCTCCACCTTGTGGCGCTGGTTGTAGTCGATCGAAAGCGCAAGCAGGCGGTGGCCGTCCTCGCGAGCCCGCGCGGCCGACACCATCGAATCAAGTCCGCCCGAAACCAGGGCGATGGCGATGCTGTGAGTCATCGGCGCCATTTAGGACGTCTCGCCGGCAAAAAAATGGCCGCCCCCGAAGGGACGGCCCGGAAAGGATAGAAATGGGAAAACCATCGCCGGAAAGAGCGTCTTTCCGGAACGCCACCCTTATAACCGCGCAAAGCTTAACAAATGGTAACCATGCGCTTCAGGAACATTCCCCGACACGCCGGGCCTCGTAGGTTTCCGAGAAGGGCTGACCGTCGATCACGCCCTGGACGTCCAAGCTGACCTGGCGCGGGGTATCGACGGTGATGCGGGTAAGCATGGTGCCATGGCCAGCACAGACGTTGCGCACGGTCGCGCGGCTCGCGGCGCTTTCCAGCAAGACGCGTTGGCACACCGCCGTGGCATGGCTGGGCCGCAGAATCTGATAGGGATCGCGCAGACACATCGGCCGTTCGTTGCCGTCCGCATCGCGCAGCAGCCACTTGCCCGGCTGCACCACGTTGACCGCGGGCACATCCGCACCCCGCACATTGGCCGCCGCACCCGGCCGCTGCTGCGCCGCCGCACCCGCCGTCACCAGACCGAGCCCGACGACTGCCGCCAGACGCATCCAGACAAACCCTCTGCTCACCCGTTCAAACTCCGTTCCGAAGGCGGCGCCGCTCCCACAGCGCCGCCCCCGTTCGACATATCATAGGGGAATTGCAACTTTACAACGCCGGCGGAACGAAATCCGCAAGTGCCACCGGGAACTGCTTCGAACAGAAGGCGCAATCGACCTTGATCACGCCACCCTCGTCAGCCATCGCCGCCCGCTCCTCTTCGGGGAACTTGGCGAGCACTTGCTGAATATAGTCCGCCCCGCAGCGACAGCCACGCGACAGATCATGCCCGGCAAGCATGCGGACTTCGGCTTCCTCGTTGAACAGCCGCCAGACCAGCCCTTCCAGCGGGATTGCGGGATCGGCCAGTTCGTCGGCGCCCATCGTGCCGCCCAGCGCCTCGACATGCTGCCATTCGGGATGATCGAGCCGCACATGCAAGCGCTCGCGGCCCACCTCGCCCTCCGGCAGATGCTGGAGGAACAGGCCGCCGGCGACGATCTTGCCGCTCGCCTTGTCCTTGTGCACGCCGAGGCGAACCAGCGTCGGGATCTGTTCCGACTGGAAGAAATAGTTCTGCGCCGCCTCGGCAATCGAAGCGCCTTCCAGCGGCACGATGCCCTGGTAGCGTTCCTTGGTGAGCGCCTGATCGAACGTTACCGCCAGATAGCCGCCGTTGAACAGCGACTTGAGCGACGGATTCTTGCCGAGCTGGCTGAGCCGCAGCGCATCGAACTGCACATAGCCGCGCAGCTCGCCATTCTTATAGTCGCACACCATCAGGCTGACGATGCCGCGCTGGGTCTGCGCCTGCAGCGTCATCTGCCCCTCGGCATCCTTGAGCGTGCTGCCGAGCAGCGCAGTGAGCGTCAGCGCCTCGGCCAGCAGCTTCTCGATCGGCGCCGGATAGGCATGGGCCGAGAGGATGTCGTTCAAGACCGGCCCAAGCCGCGCGACGCGGCCGCGGACATGGCGCTCGGGAATGGCAAAGCCGGTCACGCGATCGAGATCGGCGGCGGGAACGGGATGGGTCACTGGTCGTCTCCGGCATTCGGCTCGGCCGCGAGAAGTCGGGCTGACTCCACGCGTTCGGGCGAACGCATTTTCTGGGTTCGACGGCGTAGATAGGCGTTCCGTTGCCGGAAACAATGTTGGGCCGCGGGACGCCGGAGAGTGGTTAAGTTTAGGAAGTTTAGGCGCCCGACAGGTTCTGGCAGTGGCGGTGAAGTTTAGGAAGTTTAGGCCTGTGACGGTTTTCAAAGCGCCGCGAAGTTTAGGAAGTTTAGGCCTGCCGCCGGCGTTCCTCGGTCACGCCGGCTTCGGGAAGTTGAGACTTGTGACAGGTTGCGACAGGGATAAAGTTTAGGAAGTTTAGGCTTGTGACATAGCCGAAGTCACCGTGCTTTGGTGGGAGCAGGCGCCGCACCCGTTCACGCCGCGAGATGAAATGTCGTACAATGGGAGGTGATCGGACGCTGCGCGACTGCGGGAATGATGCTTTCTTCGACGCTCCCCTCCGGACGAGAAACGAGCACAGCTTCGGGAATCCGACTTTGGGGCGGATACGGTCACCATCGGCCCGTTATTGCGACCTGCTGATTGAGCAGACCATAGATGGGGTCTAACGATGGCAAAGAGCGCACCTCCGCCGCGAGGCGAGAGAACATATATGGAACATGCTATAGTTTGCAAGCCCGTCCGATCCCTGGCGCAACGCACATAAAGCCGCGCGGAAACCCGGAGCGGAGCGAGTATAGGCTGGGTGCCCGAATGGCAGCGTTATGCCACCGCGTGCTCCGGACAGGATCGAGGCACCGTGTCGATGCTAGTCGAGAACCCGCTGGGTACCATCATTTTCCGCGCTGGACTCGCGGCACTCGCGGCACTCGCGGCAGCGCTTCACGCCATTGCCGCCGCGCCCATGCAAACCACCAGCGAAGCTGCGGGAGAGGAGATCGTGGTGACCGGCACGCGGTTGCAGCCCATAAAGGTGGATTATCGATTGCGGGGCGCTTTGATGACCGCTTGCATCCCGCGTGACGCGCAGCAGGATCGCGATGCCGTGGCCGCCATCTGCGACCTGATCCAGGACTGCGCCTTGAAGGGCAGGAGGGCAAAGCCCGAGCTTTCCGCCTGCGTAGCGGACAGACTGGCACGCAAACATCGTCGTGATCCATGACGGGAATGGAGCGGACGGCAAAGGGATAGGGCCAAGCCGCACCGCGCCGCCATCGGCATGCTATGAAGCAGGTATGAAGCTTTCCGCGCTCTCCTTCGCCGCGCTCGCCGCGTCCGTGCAGCCGCGCGGCAACGGTGGCCTCGCACCCGCCGCACCGCCCTCCAAGAAGGAGGAAATGGCCGCGCGCAAGCTGCAGTCGGCGAGGGACGCCGTCGCCACGCTGGCCATGGTGAAGACGCGGAGCAAGGACGACGAAAAGGCCCGCGCCGCCGAGAAGGTGAAGCAGCTCAAGGCACGGCTGCAGGCGCTGAAGATGCTCTATGCGGGCGATCCGAAGAAGCTCGCCAAGGCCGCCGCACAGATCGCGCGCGAGCTTGCCGGGGCGGTGAAGAGCTATGTCAGCGCCGGGGGCAATGCGGGCGATCTGGGCGGGGCGGCGGATGCAGGCGCGCCGGCCGCGAGTGCCGGTCCGGTCGAGGGCATGGAGGGGAACGCGCAGGGTTCCGTCCCGGCCGAGAGCACCGAGACTCCGACGAAGGACGCGGCGGGCGGCGACAAGGCAGATGCCAAGCCCGACGGGGCCGCGCCCGGCCTGGGCACGTCCGACGGGGGCAAAAGTGCTGCGCAAACCGCCCGGGACAAGGCCGATGAGGATTTCAAGAACGAGGTGCGGGACCTTGCCCGTGCGCTCAAGGCGGCACTGCGGCGAAAGGAGCGCAGGGACGATGACGACGATCGGCGCTCCGGCGAGCAGGCACTGGCGACGGTGGACCAAGCGGTAGGCGCGCTGCCGATCGCCGACGTCGGCGCGGTGAGCGCACTGGCGGGGATCTGAGCGTAGTCGCACATCAGATGATCCTCCCCCGCCAAGGGGAGGCGACGGAGGGGCGGATGGCGGCCCGCCCACCGACAGGCTCCCTCCCCCTCCGTCAGGCTGCGCCTGACACCGCCCCCTGGCAGGGGAGGATCTTTATAGCTGCCCGAAGCACCAGCGCAGGACGGACTTCTGCGCGTGGAGGCGGTTCTCCGCCTCGGGCCAGATCAGCGACTGGGGCCCGTCGATCACCGCGTCGGTCACTTCCTCGCCGCGATGCGCGGGCAGGCAGTGGAGGAAGCGGGCGTCGGGCTTGGCGGCGGCCATCAGCGCCTCGTCCACCTGGAACGGCATCATCGCCTTGAGCTTGGTCTCGGCATGGGCCTGGCCCATCGAGATCCAGGTATCGGTGACGATGATGTCCGCGCCTTCCACCGCCTCGCGCGCGGTGCCGACCACACGGGCACGGCCACGCCCACGGGCGACATCGGCATCGCTCGGCTGATAGCCCTGCGGGCAAGCGGCGACGACGTCGAACTGCATCAGCCCGCCGGCCTCCATGATCGAGGCGAGCACGTTGTTGCCGTCGCCCAGCCACGCGACCTTGAGGCCCGGCAGCGCCTTGCCGCTTTCGAGGATGGTCAGCAGGTCGGCCATGATCTGGCAGGGGTGCGACGCGTCCGTCAGGCCGTTGATCACCGGCACCGTCGCGTACTTCGCCATGTCGAGCACCTTCTGGTGATCGTCGGTGCGGATCATGATCGCGTCGACATAGCCCGAGAGGACGCGCGCGGTATCGGCAATGCTTTCGCCGCGGCCGAGCTGCATCGAGCCGGCGTCCATCACGATGCTGGTGCCGCCGAGCTGGCGGATCGCCATGTCGAAGGAGACGCGGGTGCGGGTGGAGTTCTTCTCGAAGATCATCGCCAGGACATGGCCGGCGAGCGGCGCGTCGGCATCCGGCTTGCCCTTGGGCCAGCCAGCACGGGCGGCCTTGCGCGCCATCGCGTCGTTCAGCATCGCCGCGATGGCATCCGGTCCGGCATCGGTGAGATCGATAAAGTGGCGGGTCATTTCCAAATCCTCCCCGGCACGGGAAGGGGGACCGCGACGCGGAGCGTCGGAGTGGAGGGGGGTCTCCACCAGCGACGCCCTTTGCGGAGAACCCCCTCCACCATGCTTCGCATGGTCCCCCTCCCCGTCCCGGGGAGGATCGGTTCAGTCCTCAGGCCGCAGCCGCCGTGGCGAAGCTGCGCGCGCCGGCGCTGAGCTTCTCGATTGCCTCGGCGATATGGCTTTCCTCGATCACCAGCGGCGGCAGAATACGGACGACATTCTCGCCCGCCGCCACGGTGAGCAGCCCGTGATGATCGCGCAGATGCGCGACGAAGCTGCGCGCCTCCGCCTCGGGCTTCAGCTTGATGCCGAGCATCAGGCCAAGGCCGCGAACTTCCTCGAACAGGTGATCGTGGTTGGGGAGCAGCTGTTCGAGCGAACTGCGCAGCCGATCGCCCATCTTGGTGACGTTTTCGAGGAACCCGTCCGCGAGCATCACGTCGAGCACTGCTTCGCCCGCCGCCATGGCGAGCGGGTTGCCGCCATAGGTGGAGCCGTGCGTGCCGAACACCATGCCCTTGGCCGCTTCCTCGGTGGCGAGGCAGGCGCCGAGCGGGAAGCCGCCGCCGATGCCCTTGGCCGAGGCGAGGATGTCCGGCGTGATGCCGTAATGCTCGTACGCCCACATCTTGCCGCTGCGACCATAGCCGCACTGGACTTCGTCCAGCACCAGCAGCAGGCCGTGCGCGTCCGCGGCCTTGCGCAGGCCCTGGATGAATTGCGGCGTGCCGGCGCTGATGCCGCCTTCGCCCTGCACGGTTTCGACCAGGAAGCCGGCGGTCTCGCCGTCGATCTTGGCGAGCGCGCCCTCGAGATCGTTGAACGCGACATAGTCGAAGCCCGGCGCCAGCGGCTCGAAGCCGTCACGCATCTTCGCCTGATCGGTCGCCGAGATCGCGCCCATGGTGCGGCCGTGGAAGGCGTTCTTGAAGGTGATCAGCTTGTGGCGCTGCGGGTTGCCGTTCACATGGTGATAGCGGCGCGCGGTCTTGATCGCGCACTCGATCGCCTCGGCGCCCGAATTGGTGAAGAACACCGTATCGGCGAAGCTGTTGTCGACGATGCGCTGCGCCAGCGCCTCGCCCTGGGGGCTGCCGTACAGGTTCGACACGTGCATCAGCGTGGCCGCCTGATCGGCGATCGCCTTCACCAGATGCGGGTGGCCATGGCCCAGCGCGTTGACGGCGATACCGGCGGCGAAATCGAGATAGCGCTCCCCTCGTTCGCCGATCAGGTAGCAGCCCTCGCCTCGCACCGGCCGCACATCGCACCGCGGGTAGACGGGCATGAGCGGGGTGATGGTCATGGGAACTGTACCTCCTGAACAAAACGAAAAAGGGTGGATGGAACTCCAGAAACGCAAAAGGGCGGCCTATCCCCGGCCGCCCAGTCGCGTCTCTACGGCGGCATGGGGCCGCAGGTCAACCGTGCCGTTCGTGCTACCGCGCCACGCTGTGGTTCCATTGCTGCGCGGCGCCGCGCGAACGGCCGTAATCGGCGGTGCACGCCATGTACCAGGGATAGAATTGCAGCGGCTTCGCCTTGGCGTCGATCGCCTGCCAGGCCGCGCAGGTCTTGCCATTGAAGACATGGTCGTCTGGCCGCTCGCCGCCGGGGATGTCGGCGTTGCTGAGAAAGGCCATGTCCAGCCCGCCCTTGGCGATGCCCAGCTGCTCGACGCTGGCAGCCGAGAAGCGGTAGACCTGCGTTTCCATCAGGTCGACGGCGCGCAGCGCGGCGGTGACGGCCGACCAGCGCTGCATCGGCTGGCCGGTGCCGCTCCAGCTGCCCACGTCCATCGTCGTGTTGACCATGAGCATGATGTGGCCCCTGCCCTCGCCGCCGGCGCCCTTGATCGCGGCCATCACCGGTTCGAGGAACATGCCGAAGCGGGCGCCGCCATCCATGTACATCTGGGTGGCCTTCGCGGTCTGCAGCGTGATCGGCGGCACGCCGGGCGGGACGGAGGAGGAAGCGAGCATCGCATCGACATAGCAGCCCTGGAGGCGCGCCAGCTCGGCAGGCGAGTCGGTATCGAGCGCGCGGGCGGCGAGCTCGGTCATGTCGATGCCATAGCCTTCGCCGTCGTCGAGGTTGCTTACCCCTACGAACAGCTGGCGCTTCTGGTCGCGCCATTCGCGACCGACGGCGCGCAGCGTGCCGGGCGTCATCACCTTGAGCAGCCGCGCCCGCAGCGGGCCGAAGCTGGCGGTGGAGCCCTTGAGCACCACGCCCATCGCAGCACCGCCGGCGCGCTTGCGCATCAGATCGGCTTCCTCGGCGATCGAATAGGCAAGCACGAGATCGCCGACGTTCGACGTGCCCGGCTTCACCACCAGCCCGGTGGCGCCGTCCTGCCCGGACATCGGGCCATCGACCCAGCTATAGTCGGTGCGGTCCGCCGGCACCGGCTGGTTGGCGAGGAACAAGAGGGTGCTCTGCAGCGAACCGGTGCTGACGCCGGTGACGATGTCCCAGCTGGGCAGCTTTGCCATGCCGTAGAAGAAGCCCGCGCCGAACGCGCCGTGCTGGCCGCCGCCGCTCAGTGCGAGGAACTGATCGGATGCTGGCTCGCCCTTGGCGGCTTCGGCGCCGAGCAGCGGCTGGCGGATCCTGCGGCGCTCGCTGAGCAGCGCGCCCAGGCGGGCGCTGGTCCCGTCCTGCACCGAGGCGGCGCCTGCCACCGCATCGAGCCGCAGCGGCGCCTGGCGCCAGCGCGGTCCGACGGTGAGCGGCACGACCTGATAGTTGCAGCCGAGAATCGGCTTGGGCCGGGGCTGGCTACAGCCGGCGACGGAAAGTCCCGCCGCGGCAAGCAGCACCAGCGAACGCAGCAATCGCATGATTTCCCCCATGACGTTGCGACTCCGCCCCCGCGAAGTCTTTCGCCATGGTCTTATGCACGATTTCGTTTGGAATTCGTAACGACGCTTTTGCTTTGCCGGCTCAGCTCTTGATCTTCCAGCCGCGGCGCAACAGCCCGTAGCAGAACAGCGCCAGCGCTACGTTGAGCGTCAGGATCACGCCGGTGCCCAGCAGGACCGGCGAATCGGCCACGCCGAGGAAGCCGTAGCGGAAGCCGGAGATGATATAGAAGAAGGGGTTGGCATGGCTGATCGCGCGGAACACCGGCGAGAGATTGTCGACGGAGTAGAAGGTGCCCGACAGCAGCGACAGCGGCGCCACGACGAAGTTGGTGATCGCCGCGGCATGATCGAACTTTTCCGCCCAGATCGAGGTGAGCACGCCCATCAGCGCCAGGAACAGCGAGCCCAGGAAGCCGAACCACAGCACCGCCCAGAGATGCGCGGGCATGACGTGCACGCCCCACAGCGCCATTGCCAACCACACCGTGCCGCCGACGCAGAACGCCCGCGTCACCGCACCGCCGGCCAGCGCCGCCAGCATCTCGCCCGTGGACAAGGGCGGCATCAGATAATCGACGATGGTGCCCTGGATCTTGCCGACCAGCAGCGAGAAGCTGGCATTGGCGAAGGCGTTCTGCAGCATGCCCATCACGATCAGGCCGGGGGCAATGAAATCGGCATAGGGAACGGCGCGGCCATCGAGCACCACCACCCGGCCATTTCCGCCGAGCGCGACGGTAAAGATCACCAGATACAGCAGCGTGGTGACGGCTGGCGCCCACACCGTCTGGAGCTGCACCTTGAAGAAACGGCGCACCTCCTTGATATAGAGGGTGCGCAAGCCTCCCCAGTTGACGTTGCGAATCACCGGAACGCCCGGCTCGGGAAGCTGTGAACCGATTTCGGGGTGGCTGCTCATGGCGCGATCGCGTACCCGCTGACGCCGCCGCCCGCAAGACGAAGGAACCAAAGTGAGCTGGACCGACGAGCGTATCGAAACGCTGAAGAAGATGTGGGACAGCGGCCTGACCGCCACCCAGATCGCCGAGGAACTGGGCGGCGTTTCGCGCAACGCGGTGATCGGCAAGGCGCATCGCCTGGGCCTGCCGTCGCGCCCCTCGCCGGTAAAGGCCAACGAAGCCAAGGCCGCGGCCGCCGCCGCCGCCGCGGCCGCGCCCGCGGCCGAGCCCAAGCCGG
>NZ_ALBQ01000058.1 GCF_000282895.1 Sphingomonas sp. ATCC 31555 | reverse complement strand
CATCGTCTTCATCGACGAAATCGACGCGGTCGGCCGCTCGCGCGTTGCCGGTCTGGGTTTTTTTTTTTCAAGCAGAAGACGGCATCGAGGATTGGTCAGTGACTGGAGTTCAGACGTGTGCTCTTCCGATCTGTACTGGATGCATCTGCAGGATATCGCGGCCGCAGAAGACCTAAGCTAGCGTTTAGAGTGCAATTTTGTCAGCAGCCATACTCTAAGCCCTGTTTTTAAGTACCCAGGAAGCCAGAATAGTCTTGAGAAGGGAGGAAATTGCTGGGCAGCATTATGAGCATTATCAACACTTTTTTTCATGGAGGAAGTAAGTACAGGCAAAGCCAGATGAATTACGTTTAGAGCTGTGGAGGTCATTAAGACCCTGAATAATTGCTTTGATGGACCCATGCTGCCACAAAAAAAGATATAGGGGGCTGCCTTTATCCATGACATATAGCCACATCGGAGACATTTAATGATGCAATTTGAGCCCTGTGCCGAAGCTCAGTACCATATTACATGCCTCAAAGTGGTATCCAACCGTTAACTACAAA
>NZ_ALBQ01000057.1 GCF_000282895.1 Sphingomonas sp. ATCC 31555 | reverse complement strand
TGGGAATCCCTCACCGATTCAGTGCGGTCGAAATCCGCTCTAGGCGCGGTCAGAAGCGGCCCGACACCTGTAGATACCAGTTGCGTGGCCGCGCATACATCCGCTCGGCATAACCGAGCGTCGCAAGCGAGGCGTTGCCTTGGATCAGATAGCGTTCGTCGAACAGATTGTTCACGCCGCCGCTCAACTCGTACCGATCGGATAGCTTGAGCGTCAGGGAGGCATTGCCGATGAAATAGCCATCCTCTTCGATAAGCGGGATGCTGCCGGTGATGAAGGTGATCTTCGACGTGTAGCTACCGTCGAACCGCGGTGTCAGTGTCATGCCGTTGGCCATCTTCAGATCAAAGGCGATGCCGATATTTGCCTGCAGATCCGGCGTCAGCGGCAGGTCATCGCTGGGCGTTACCGTTGCGGTCGCCCCCGGCACGGGCGTGATGCTCTTGATCTTGTCGTCGAGCACACTTGCCCCTGCGTCGAGGATGAGGCCCCAGGGCGCGCGCCAGCTGGCTTCCGCCTCGAGGCCGCGGATCCGTGCCTTGCCGGCGTTGAACAGCAGCGGCACCACGCCCTGTCGGAAGATCAGCTGAATATCGTCATACTCGGCCTGGAACGCGGCCAAATTCAGCCGCAGCCGGCCGATGTTCGTCTTGGCGCCGATTTCGTAGCTGGTGACGCTCTCCTCGTCGAACGGCACCGGCACGTTGCCGGCGGGCGCCGCGTTATAGCGTGTGTTGAAGCCACCCGATTTGAAGCTGCGGGCATAGGAGGCATAGGTGCTGATCGCATTGCTCCAGCGATACTGGATGCTCGCCGATCCGGTGAGCGCCGAGAACGTCTGGACGAACGGGCGGCGATAGAGAAACAGCGGCCCGCCTTCCGGGATGGCTAACGTCGGCAGCGGATCGGGATCGGGCAGCGTCGCCGGGAACAGATTGAACGCGGTTCCCAGATAGGTTTTGCGATCGGTGGTGTAGCGCAGCCCTCCGGTAAGTTCGAGCCCGGCCACCGGTTTCACGCTGACTTCACCGAAACCGGCCAGCGAGTCGGTCTTCAATCGTGACACCTGGAGGTCACGCGAGCCCGGGCCGCCCGCCAGGATCGAGCGGATCACCGGCGGCGAAGGCGGGAAGGATACCGGTACGGTCGCACGCTCGTTGGTCACTTCATTGAAGTAATAGCCGCCCAGAATGGCACTGACGCTTTCCCAATCGAGCTGCAACTGCACTTCCTGACTGAACTGGTGGGATTGGGCACCGACGTCGGTAGTGATCAGCAGCAGCGGCGTATTGTCTGCATCGCGAATGCCGCGTGATTCCGTGTTACGATAGGCAGAGATGAGCTTCACCGCCGCCACATCGGTCAGCCGGATATTAGCGGTCGCACCAATACCCCAAACCTCCGACGAACTCATCACCGGGGCGGTGCCGCCATTCACGAATGGGCCCCGTGCCTGCAGATCGTTGGCACAGCGGACGTCGTTCAGCATCGGCACATTGGGCGCGCCAAACCTCGGATCGCCCGCAGTCAGTGGCGCAAAGGGAATGGTCGCGCCCGGGCAGCCCGCACCGACGCTGGCGATTGCGGCGACAGGCGCCTGCTCGTTCACGCCGGCGAAGACGAACGGTGCGCCGTTTTCGTCACGCTTCGAATAATCGGCGCGGAGGAACAGGTCGAAATCGCTTGATGGTTCCCATTTCAGCGCGCCGTTGGCCGACCAGCCATTCTCATTGCCCAGGTCAAGACCGTCGACGCTGCGGATCACATAGCCGTCGCGCTTCCGAAAGCCGCCCGAAACCCGCGCCGCAAGCGTATCTGCAAGCGGGATGTTGAGCGCGGCGAACCCTTCGCGCAGGTTATACTCACCGGCGCGCAAGCGGGCACGACCGCTCCATTCGCCCAGCACCGGCTGCTTTGTCCGGACAAGGATGGCGCCGCCGATGGTGTTCCGGCCGAACAACGTACCTTGGGGCCCACGAAGCACCTCAACCCCATCGATGTCGCCGAAATCGATGGTGCCTCCCACTGCACGGCCCAGATAAACTTCATCGAGATAGATGCCGACGCCGGGGTCTACCGCCGCTGTCGGATCCACTTGGCCGACACCACGGATGAATACGACTGACGAGGCGCTGTTGCCTGAAAGCTGGCCCGCCGGCTTGAACTGCAAGCTGGGCGTGATCCGTTCCAGGTCCTGGGTTTGCTGGATCTGGCGGTCCTGCAGCGTCTCGGCGCTGAGCGCGGTGATCGCCACCGGCGTATCCTGAAGGCTCTCGGCGCGCCGACGCGCCGTGACGACGATTTCCTGGTTCGCCTCATCGGCTGTCTGCGCAGGCGAAGACGCCGATTGAGCGAAAACGGCAGCAGGATTGCCGCCGAGCATTGCCGCCACCATCGCAGCGACGCAATAGGTGCCGCGCAACCGAATGCGCGCTGTAAAGCCAGCCATGCCAACCTCCCCTGTCCAGCCTCTCGTGGGAAGCCGGTACAAAGGGAAAATCGCATTCTATTTAGTTTCCGTCAATAACAGTTATGGCACCGATCTAATTTGATATGGGTCAGCTGGCAGCCTGCCGCTCGAGTACCCGAAGCGGCGGCCTGCTCCCCAGCCCCAGTACGCGGCGTGCCGTGCCCGCCATCAGGCGCGGCATCACCGTCATGCGATCCAGCGGCGCGTCGAGCCCTTCGGCCTGCAAGGCCCATAGGCGCTGGAAAGCACCACCGGCCCGCAGCAACTTCAGCGGCGGACCATCTTCGACCACCCGGCCTTGTTCGACGACGATCACACGGTCGAGGCCCACAACCGTCGATAGTCGGTGAGCGACGGCCAAGACGGTGCGATCCGCCATCAGCGCTTCCAGTGCCTGCTGCACTTCGATCTCGGATCCGGTATCGAGCGCAGACGTCGCTTCGTCGAGCAGCACGATCGGTGCCTTGCTGAGGAAGGCACGGGCGATGCCGATTCGCTGCCGCTGCCCCCCTGACAGATTGGTGCCGCGCTCGCCCACCACCGTGTCATAGCCCTGGGGCAATGCGGCGATGAAATGCGCGCAATGTGCCGCCGCCGCTGCCTCGCGCACTTCCGCATCGGAAGCATCGGGGCGCGCGAACCGGATATTCTCCAGGATCGAGCGATGGAACAGCAGCACCTCCTGCGGCACCACGGCAACTGCCTGGTGCAAGCTTTCCTGGGTCACGCGCTCGATCGACTGCCCGTCGATCAAGATGCGGCCTTGCTGCGGATCGTGGAGACGCTGGACAAGCTGCAGGATCGTCGACTTGCCCGCGCCCGAGGGGCCGACAATGCCGATCTTCTGGCCGGCGGGAATTTCGAGGGTCACGCCGCGGACCACCGGGCGTGCGGGATCGTGACCAAACACGACCTCGTCGATGCGCAACCGGCCCTGGGTGACGCGGAGCGGCACCGCACCGGGCGCATCGGTGAGCTTGTGGGGGGTGCCGACGATCTCCAGCGTCTCGCGCAAATAGCTGAACTGCTGGCTGGTATCGATCAGCGCCATCGCCAGATCGCGCGAACCGTTGAGCATCCGGAAGGTCATGGTGCTCACGACCACCACGTCGCCGGCGGTGATGCCACCCGCAACCCAGCGCTCGATCGCCCACACCAGCGAACCTGCTACCAGCACCACCAGCGCGACATCGTGCAGCGCGCGGATACGCTCCACAAACATCCAACCGCGCCGCTGCGCCCTGCCTTCGGCTTCGAAGAAGCCGCGGAGCCGCTCGGCTTCCCGACGACGGGCCCCGAAGGCCTTGATCGCGGCGATGTTGCCAACAAGATCGACAAGCTCACCACCACTCTCGCTGGCACGACGCGCAAAGGCGGTATGATGGCGATCGCCTTTCAAGCCGAGCAGCACCAGGCCAATGCTGGCGCCGACGAAGACGAGCGCGATCACCGCGGCCATCCGCCAATCTATCGCAGCGAAGATCAGAAGCGCGCCGCCGAAGGCGATCAGCGGCGGCGTGATCTCCATCAGAATGCGGTGGGTAAGCGCCGAAAACGAGCCGGTCAGCGCGCCCACGCGATGCCCGAGCGACCCGCCGCGCTGGTTCTGGAAGAAGCTGATGTGGTGCCCAGTAAGATAGTGAAACATGTCGAGCCGGATGCGGACGCCGCTGGCTACGGTAATGTTGCACAACAGCATCGACGCACCGCGTACGAGGCCGTTCTCCAGTGCGACCAATCCGACGAATGCCGCCAGAGCGACATACACCGCGCCCCGCGAAGGCGCATGTACGGTCATGGCATCGATCAGCAGTTTCATGGCGTACTGCACACCCACAGCGCTCGCCGAGCCGCCGACGACAAGCGCCGCCAACAGCGCGAACGCCCAGGGGCGCTGCGTGACATAATGAAACAGGAACCTTGCCGGGCTTACAAGAAACGGCATTCTGCTCCCCTCACCTTCTGTTGGGCGCTGCGTTGCAACAAACATGGCCGCGAAAAGAGCCATCGCGCCATGAACCCGAAATGAATTTTGGTAAGGATAGCCGCCGGAGAGAGTGCGCTGGGCGACGAATGGTGGCAAAATCTGGGCAGCGGGGACGGGACGCAAAAAAGGGGAGCGCGAAGCTCCCCTTTTCTTACGCCCGACGATGTCCGTTCGGTTAGAAGCGATAGCCGACCCGGAACTGGATCCGGCGCGGCAGCGTGAGCAGGCCGGACGCCGTGGTGCCATTGGCAGGGCGAAGCGGATCGATGACCTGCCCCGTTGCCGGATTGATCTGGTTGTTGAAGCCTTCGTCGAACCCGGTGAAGTTCTTGTTGTTGAAGGCGTTGAGCACATCGACCGCCAGTTCGACCTCGTGGCTGCGGGCGATCTTCACGCGATTGGCGAGCGTCAGGTTGACCTCGCAGAAGGCAAAAACCCCCTTGATGCAATTCTTCTCGGGATAGGCCGCGGTGAACCGATTGAACCCGGCGGATTGGCCGTTAGTGCTATCGACCACCTGATATGCCGCGCCGCTGCCGAACGTGCTGAGCGTCGAAAACTGGAAGCCCAACGGCAAGTCGACCATGCCCGAGAAGACGACGCGGTGCCGCTCGTCGCCACGCGAAGGCCGCCACCCATAGGCATCCGGCGTGATCGCATCTAGGCTGAACAGGTCCCCACCGTTCTGCTCGGCCTTGCCCAGCGTGTAGGCGATGTTCATGCCCCAGCCAGACGTACGCGTGTAGTTCTTGTCGAGCGTGAAGAAGAGCGCCTTGTACCGGGTATCAAGCCCGTCATAGCCAATAATCACGTTCGAGTAGCCGTTGGCGATCGCCGAAGCGGTGTCGCAGCACGGACCCAGACCTGCGTTCCGACGGGTGGCAAACAGGTTCGTATAGCCATTGCGGCCACGCTGATAGGAACCCGACAGCGATGCTTCGAACACGCCGATGCGCTGGCGCACGCCGAAGCTGAACTGATCGTTCACCGGCGGCTTCGCGTCGTTCTTCACAGCGAACAGTTCCGGCAGGGCGACCTGCGGGTTTGCGTTGCGCAGGGCCAGCAGGCCGTCACGCGTCAGATAAGACGGGTTCCATACCGTCGTGGGCTGCCCGTTGCGCGGCGTGCCGTCCGCCGAGAAGCGGAAGACCCCCACGGGATTGATCGTGCGCGACAGTTCGTCGACGGTGTTGTTGAAGTTGTTGCGATCATAATAGCGGCCCGCGCCACCGAAGATCACCGTCGATCGGGTGCCCGTGATATCCCAGGAGAAGCCGAAACGCGGCGCGATTGCGCCCGCGAACGGAGACCGGCCCGAGCCGTCGGTGATGTAGTTTTCGGGATCGAAATAGCTGGTGCGCGGCAACGAACGCAGCGCTGCGGCCGCAGCAGGGGGCGTAACATAATCGTTGTTGAAGCCGTTGGTTTCGTAATCCCAGCGCACACCCAGATTCAGCTGCAGTCGATCGGTGACATCCCAGTCGTCCTGTGCATACAGACCGATTTGCGTGTTCGACGCGATAATGTTCCCATTGCCCAGGCCGAGACGTGCTTCCGCCGGGAAGGAGAAGTTCAAATTGTTGTTCGGCTCGCGCAGGAAG
Organism: Sphingomonas sp. ATCC 31555; assembly: GCF_000282895.1. Classification (GTDB taxonomy): domain Bacteria; phylum Pseudomonadota; class Alphaproteobacteria; order Sphingomonadales; family Sphingomonadaceae; genus Sphingomonas. The sequence continues at coordinate 39,361 of NZ_ALBQ01000057.1, read as the reverse complement.
GTGTAACGCGGCTGGATATAGGCGTTGTTGGCGAACTGGATGTCGGTGACCTCGACGCGCGCGCCCACCTTGATCACATGGCCATCAAAGCCGCTGTAGGTGAAGTCATCGCGGATCGTGTAACCCTGCTGCAATTCGCGCCGCGTAGAATCCTTACCACCAAACAGGATCACACCACTGTAGTCGAAGCTCGGCAGGTTCGGATTGAGCGATGTCGGATTGAACTCGTAATTCAAATAGTTCGCATTGAACTCGTTGATGAACTTGTCGCCATTATAGGTCCACTTGAACAGATAGGTGTCGACCTTGTTGCGCTTGTTCTCAGCATATTCATAGGCGGTGTTGCCACCGAAGCCCTGAATGTCGGTTTCTTCGCGACGGCTGAACGACAGATCAAATACCTGGCGATCGTCCGGCGTGAGGGTGAGCTTGCCGAAATAGAAATCGCCGCGGAATGGGCTGACGAACGCGCCCTGGAAATCGGTGATCCGCCGACCGGAGAAGCGCTCGAATTCCTGGATCTGCTCCGCCGTGCCGTTGCTACGCACGTTGAAGGCGCGATCCTGGTCGTTGCCTTCATAGGCGCCGAAGAAGAACAACCGATCCTTGATGATCGGGCCGCCCAGCGACACGCCATATTGCTTGCGCTCGAACGACGGCTTCCGGTTGCCGTCGCGCGCGTCGATGAAGCTCTTCTGCGTCAGGCCGCGATCAGTGTACTGCCCAAACGCTTCGCCATGGAACTCGTTGGTACCGGACTTGGTGACCGAGGTGATGATCGCCGATCCAGCCTGCTCATATTCGGCCTTGTAGTTCTGGGTGAGAACACGGAATTCCTGCACCGCCAGCTGGCCGAACGGGTTGCCGCGGCTGTTCTGCTGGCCGGCGACGCCGCCTTCCCGCAGCTTGTTCTTCAGGCTCACGCCGTCGATGAAGACGTTCACCTGGCTCGCGGTGGAGGCGCCGGAACGGAAACCCTTATCGGTTTCCGAGTCGACATAGCGTACGCCCGGCGCCAGCGCGGCGAAGGACAGGAAGTTACGATCGGTCTGCGGCAGACGCTCGATCTGCTCGCGGCTGACGTTGGTGGCGACTTCGCTGGTACGAGTTTCGTTCAGACGTCCGCCGGTCACCACGATTTCCGCCCCACCCTCTGGTGCCGCAGCCGCGATGTCCGCGGCGAAACCGAGATCGAGGCTGGCCGACTGCCCGATGCCGAGTTGCACGATCTGGCGAGTGGTTTCCGTGCCGACCGTCGCGCTCACTTCATATTGACCAGGGCGCAGGCCGGTAAGGACGTAGTTGCCATTCGCATCGGCAATCGCGCGATAGGTCTGGTTCGTGCCAGTGCTGCGCGCCGCCACCTGCGCGCCTGCCGCCGGCGTGCCATCCGGCCCGGCAACCGCACCGCGGATGTTACCGGTGGTTACCTGCGCATGCGCACCCGCAACCGGAACGATCGCACCGCCTGCGAGCATGGTGGCCGCAACCAAACGACCTCGAAACGAGTTGAGCTTGAGCACCCTGGTCATCCCCTCTACATTTGTAACCGGTTACATTTCAGGGCCGAAAGAATCGGCTTGATAAGCAGGCCACTTGTCAAGTGGCACGGTCGGTGTCAACCAATTTCGTTACAGGCCTAATCCAGCCTTCGCGAGGCCGCACCAATATGCGCCGCGACAGCTTGGGCAAGTCGGGTCAGCGTGCTGCGTTTCGCCGACGAAAGCGGCCCGCCTGGCCGTGTGTCGATCCCGCACAAGGCACCGACGCGATCCAGGCCGTTCATTACGCTGGCGCCTGCATAATAGCGGATGCCCATCGGGCCGGAGACCATGGGGTTGGCGCTGAAGCGACTGTCGGCACGCAGGTCGGGTACGCACAGCACGCCGTCCGGTTCGGCCATGGTATGCGGGCAGAAGGCCATCGCGCGACTGACTGTCATGGGCTGCACCCCGATCGCGATCGGCATGTGTTGCACCTCATGATCGATGATCGTCAGCATAGCCATCGGCGTCCCCAGCACCGCGCGAACCTCTTCGAGGATGAATTGCAGCTCGGCGTCGTCGGCAGGGATCGACGGAAGGGCGTCGACAGCGCGCTGCCGCGCCACTTCATCATAGGGCCTGAATGCCGCCGAAAAGAAATGAAGCGTCATGCGGCTCTCCTCGAGCGTGGCTGTTCCGCTTCCGGGGCGTCGGAAAAGGCAATGCGAATTGCATCCTTGCCGCTGCGCTTCACCTCCAGCATTGCCTGATCGGCAAGCGAGATCAGCCGGTCGGTTTCCATCGTGTCCGCCGCAGCGACGACCACCGCACCCATGCTGCAGGTAACATCGAATCCGGTCGCGCGGAGCGCTTCGGTGAGCCGAGCGTGCAGGCTTTCGGCCACCTGTTCGGGCGCCACCCCCCGCTCGACGACTAGAAAGGCGCAGAACTCGTCGCCACCCACTCGTGCGAACAAGTCCCCGGCGCGTATCCGCGCACGCGCCTCGTCGGCAAATCGGCGCAGGACCAGATCACCGGCCGAATGGCCGTGCCTGTCGTTCACCGCCTTGAACCCGTCGAGGTCCATATAGACGAGCAGGAGCTGCGCCCGACGGCGGCGCGCCATCCTGGCGACCCGTTCAACCCGGCTGCGAAATGCGCCACGATTTAGGGACTGCGTCAGATGGTCGGTGGAAGCGATCCAGCGCTCGCGATCGATGGAATGGCGCAGCGTGGCGACCATCAGAACGATCATGATCGCCGTCAGCGTGCGAGTGCCCATGTTCCACAAGGTGACGGCAGCGGAATATTCTTCGCGCCCTGCAAACGCGTTCGCACCGAAGCCGTTGATCAGCGAATTGGCCGTGATGCAGAGAAGAACCACAGCGATGCCGCCCGCCTCGCGCAACGTCCACGCTGCAAGGCACTCAACGAAAACATATCCCATGCTGGGCGAAAGTCGCGGTCCGGTAATAATGTCCAGCGCCGCTACAATGGCAAAACAAAGGGCAACCGCGTGCACCGCCTGCCGGCGTTCCAGCTGCATGGTCCAGCGGAAGCTGCGCATCAGCACTGCAATCACCGCAGATCGTTTTGGCGGTGCGTTCACTACGACCCTCTTCCCATCTCAGCCGCCTGTTTGCAGCCCCAGGGTTAACGTAACTGGAACCGATACTCCCGCGCTCGCCCCTTCAGGGAATATACTTAGCCGACTTCAGCGCGGGCTGAATACCTGACTTACCAATTAATACGGAGGGTTCGTGCGACTTCCAAGCTGAGGGCCCTACGTCAGGGAAGTACCGCCCGCTGCAAAAAGCAGCACATCCGGCGGTGGACCGCGCATGGGAGCCGCAGTACGACGACGTTATGACCATCGCCCTGTTCCAGATCGATCCGCGCGACGCCGTCGCCAACACTCTTCGCGACGTGCAGGCAGGCGAAGTCGCGCTGGGCGTTACCGTGACATCCGATGTTCCCAAAGGGCACAAGATCGCTGTTCGCCCGATCGCCGCCGGCGCGCCTGTCCACAAGTTTGGCTTCCCCATCGGTCGCGCGACCCAGCCGATCGCGCCGGGCGAGCATGTCCATGTCCACAATGTCGCGACCGCGCTGGAAACGAGCGGCAGCTACACCTATCGGCCCGCGTTCGAAGCGCCCGCTCCTCGGGCAGGGCGAGGCGAATTTCTCGGCTATCGGCGCGCGGACGGCCGGGTCGGCACCCGCAACGAGATCTGGGTCCTCCCCACCGTGGGTTGTGTCGGGCGCACGGCGGAGAAGATCGCAGCGCTGGCGCAACAGCGGTTCGCCGGACGGGTGGATGGCATCCACGCCTTCGCGCATCCGTTCGGCTGCTCGCAGCTGGGCGACGACCTTGAAGGCACGCGCGCCATCCTCGCGGCATTGGCCAACCATCCGAATGCCGGCGGTGTGCTGCTCGTCGGGCTCGGCTGCGAATCCAACCAGATGGCCCGACTACTACCGGACATCACCCAGCCCAACCTGCGCACCATCGGGGCCCAGGCCGCGGGGGACGAGGTGGAAGAAGGTCTGGCGCTCGTCGAGGCGCTGATCGCGCAGGCGGAACAGGCGCTGCGGACCCCTACCCCGTTAGCCGATCTGGTGCTCGGGGTAAAATGTGGTGGCTCGGACGGCTTCTCGGGCCTTACCGCGAACCCGCTCGTTGGGCGGATGAGCGATGCGGTCACAGCAGCCGGCGGCGCTGCGATCCTGACCGAGATCCCGGAGATCTTCGGCGCCGAACAATTGCTCATGGCGCGCGCCGAAACTGCCCAGATCTTCGATTCGATCGTCGGACTGGTGAACGGCTTCAAAGCGTATTTCACTCGTCACGGCGAACCCGTGTCCGAAAACCCGTCGCCCGGCAACATCGCGGGCGGGATCACAACGCTTGAGGAAAAATCGCTCGGCGCGGTCCAGAAAGCGGGCCACGCGACCGTCACCGATGTGCTGCACTATGGAGAGCGTATCCGGCGGCGTGGACTGACGCTGCTGGAAGCGCCGGGCAACGATGCGGTTTCTTCCACCGCGCTGGCAGCGGCCGGAGCGACGGTCATCCTGTTTACCACCGGACGCGGTACGCCGCTCGGCTTCCCGGTGCCGACGATCAAGATTGCGTCGAATAGCGATCTTGCCGCACGCAAGCCGGGCTGGATCGACTTCGACGCCGGGCAGGTGCTGGCCGCGGGCATGGACGCGGCGGCGGACGCGCTACTGGCAAAGATCGGCGAAATCGCGTCGGGCGCGACTACCGCCTCCGAGCGCAATGGCGAACGCGAAATCGCGATCTGGAAGAGGGGCGTCACGCTTTGAACCTCCGAAAGTTCCCGGGCGGTGCGGCGAAAGCGCGCTGCACCGCGGCAGTCCGCAATTTCCCTGGATTGATGGTGCGACCTGAACGGTTTAGCCCTGATTGCGAGCAAGATCGGGGTGGTCGCAGGTGGCTGAATTCTTTGTCTTCGTCTATGCCATGGCATCGGGTTTCGTGCTGCTGACGATGCAGCGCAATCGCCGGGAACAGCGGCAGGATTCCCCTATGGTGACCATGGTCGGCTGGGGTCTTTTCTCGCTCTCCTCGACGCTGGCGCTGCTGATGGGCGCCGTTGCCCTCGCACTCGCCATGGGCCTGCAGATGCCGCTGCCTGGCGATTTCAGCGCACCGGTTTTCTGACGAACGTGCCGCGTTACAGCCTGGACGGAGTCGCGCCGCACGTCGCAACCGACGCCTGGATTGCGCCCAGCGCCGAACTGATCGCCGATGTGCAGCTTGGCCCGTTGTCCAGCATATGGTTCGGCGCTGTCGTGCGTGCGGACAATACCCCCATCATGATCGGCGCGCGCAGCAACATCCAGGAGGGCGCCATGCTTCATTCGGATCCTGGTGCACCGCTGACGATCGGCGAGGATGTGACGGTCGGACATCACGCCGTGCTGCATGGCTGCACGATCGGCGACCGCGTGCTGATCGGCATGGGCGCCATTGTGCTCAACCGGGCTGTGATCGGGCCGGATTGCCTGATCGGCGCAGGAGCGTTGGTGACGGAGGGAAAGGAGTTCCCTGCCGGTTTCCTGATCGTCGGCAGCCCCGCCCGCGCTGTGCGTCCTTTGAACGACGCGCAAAAGGCCATGCTGCGATCCAGCGCGGCACTTTATGTCGAAAAGGCGAAAAGCTACGCGATGAGCCTCACCCGACTCGAAGACTGACGCGATTCGCTGGCCAGGTAGCTTGATGCTCGCTTGCACTTGAAGGCTTTCCGTAGCGTCCGTGACCACCACCTAGACAGACTTCGTCATTGCGGTATCACTTCTGCGCATGGCACTTCCCGCGCTGTTTGATCGTCTGCGGCTTCCGGTTATCGGATCGCCGCTCTTCATCATCTCAGTCCCTGATCTGGTGATCGCGCAATGTACCGCCGGTATCGTGGGCTCCTTCCCGGCGCTCAACGCGCGGCCGCAGAGCCAACTCGACGAATGGCTGCACCAGATAACCGAAGCGCTCGCCTCCTGGGATCGCGACCATCCCGATCGTCCCTCTGCGCCATTCGCCGTGAACCAGATCGTCCACCGTTCCAACCCACGGCTCGAGGACGACTTGACGACGTGCGCGAAATGGAAGGTGCCGATTGTCATCACGTCGCTCGGCGCGCGCCCCGAATTGAACGATGCGGTCCATGCTTGGGGTGGCATCACTCTGCACGACGTGATTGACGATAAATTTGCCCACAAGGCGGTCGAAAAGGGAGCGGACGGACTGATCCTGGTGGCCGCGGGAGCGGGCGGCCATGCTGGTCGACTGAGCCCCTTCGCGCTGGTACAGGAAGTCCGCGCATGGTTCGATGGGCCGATTGCCCTTTCCGGCGCCATCGCAACCGGGGGAGCCATCCTCGCCGCACAAGCGATGGGCTCGGACCTGGCGTATATCGGATCGCCCTTCATCGCGACGAAAGAAGCCAATGCGGTCGACGCGTACAAGCAGGCGATCGTAGACGGCCGCGCCGACGATATCGTCTATTCCAACCTCTTCACCGGCGTACACGGCAATTATCTGCGCGCGTCCATCGTGGCTGCCGGCCTCGACCCGGACAATCTTCCCGAAAGCGATCCCAGCGCGATGAACTTCGCGGGCGCGAAGGCATGGAAGGAAATCTGGGGATCCGGCCAAGGCATTGGCGCCGTCCATGCCGTGGAGCCGGCAGCGGTGCGGATCGAGCGCCTGGCGGAGGAATATGCAGCCGCCCGCGCGCGGCTGCTCGCCAGCAGCTAGAAAGCGCCGGCGAGCCGGTCCAGCATCCGCCGGGCGGGGCTCGCCAGATCCGCCGGCACATCAACCGCGCTGTCGAGCCGCGCAACGCGACGATAGAGATCCTGGCTAGCCTGGATCAGCGCAATCGCCTGCTCAGGCAGGCCCTGCATCACGGCCGGGTTGGTTTCCGGACCAACGCCCAGTCGACGACCCGGAGCGCAGGCATCGTGCGTGCTCAATTCGCCGGCGTCGACGGCACGCTGGGTCAGCAGCCATGCGATTATATGCATCAGCCGCGTGGTTATCTTCAGCGACTCGCACGAAAAGGCGACGCGATCGAGTGCGCAGAGTGTCTCGCGCTCTTCACGGCCCAGGTGATCGAAATAGCCGCGCGTCTCATCGGCCAGCACCATCGCTTCGACATAGAGCGAGTCGATCAGCTTGCGGCGAATGGTGGATGGCCCCTCAGCAATCATGAAGGATCCGTGCCACAGCTGGCGATGGTCCGAAAAGCCCAAATCCGCGGTGCGCGCGTCCCGCTGCGGGCCTCATGCGATGATGTCGGGAATCAGTTGATCCTCAAGCAGCGAAATCTCGTCGCGCAGCTTCAACTTACGCTTCTTCAGCCGGGCGATCCGCAGCTGATCGCCGGTGGCGTCTTCGATCAATGTGGCGATGTTCGCATCCAGATCGCGATGCTCGGTGCGCAAATCCTCCAGACGTCGCCGGATCTCGCTATCGTCCATCCCTGCCCCCCGAAACGCTTAGCGAACGAAACACTCGCCCGTCGCAACCCATCGCGGGTTTTCGCCGATCTGTCGATGAGGGATGATTCTGCACGCGACAACCGGAGCGAATCATGGTCTAGTTGTCACCCCCTAGACGTACCAAGGAGGAACGCTTCCATGCACAATGCGCATATTTCGGCACTTAACGCCAAACATTCGCACCTGGACAAGCGAATCGCCGCGGAGTCGCAACGCCCCCTCCCCGATCAAATGCTTCTAGCGCAATTGAAGAAAGCCAAACTGCGCGTCAAGGAAGAGATGCAGCGCTAATAGCGCTATCCACAATTTATTTACCAGAGGATCGGTCGCGCGAGCGCGTTGCTCGCGCGGCAGGTCCTTCAAACAGCCCAAGCGCGAAAGAAGCTGCGAGCAGTTGCCTGACTAGCACAGCGCATCGAACGTGCGATGCACAGGCTTGCGCGAGACCCACCAACGATGTCGGGGAACCTGTTGGGCGTTCAACGACGCGTGAGGATGGGCTTCACATATTCCGGCGTCTGGGCGCCACCGCCCACCGGCTTGCGGGCGAGCTTGGGATCGATTTCAATGTCAAACGCCACGCCGACACGGCCTTCCGCAGCCCAGGCGATCTTGCCCGAAACCCAGCCCACGCCACGCACTTCGATCTCAACGGGTGCGCGCAGGCCGATCGGGCCCGGATACTCCGCCATCAGCCCGCCGGCCGAGAGGTTTCGGACGCGCACCTGCCCAACATGTTCGCCGTCAACGCGGAACTGCGCCGTCAGCAACAGGCTGTCGCGGGCACCGCTCCGTTTGCCGGCAAAATCATCGGCCGAAAGCGTGCTTGCGGGGATATACGACTGCTGGTCCATTCGAGACTCTCAAACGCAGATTCTCACGCGACGATGCGTAGACCAGCAATCCTTAACAAAAGAATTACCCCAATTCAGCCCTCGTACTTCTACGTGGCGCCGGACGGGTAGCGGCATCACTCTTCCCGACTGATCTTTTCGTTGCGCTCGTTGCGTTCTTGTGCCTCGACGGTCATGGTTGCGGTTGGCCGCGCTTCCAATCGTGCGAGCGGGATCGGCTCGCCGGTCACTTCGCAATAGCCATATTCGCCTTCGTCTATACGACGCAGCGCCGCATCGATCTTGGCTATCAGCTTGCGCTGGCGATCGCGCGTGCGCAGTTCGATGGACCAGTCCGTCTCGCTCGAAGCGCGATCCGTCAGGTCCGCCTCGCGCAGCGAATCCGATTGAAGCTGGTTCAGCGTTCCGGCCGCCTCGCGATAGATGGCATCCTTCCACGCGTTCAGCTTGGCGCGGAAATATTCCTGCTGCCGGGGATTCATGAACTCTTCGTCGTCGCTTGGACGATAGCTCGATCCGCTGTCATTCGCAGCAGGAGGAACGCCCTCACCCGGTTCGTCCGCACGACCCAAAACAGTTGCCATTCCCACTCTCCACACCAGTCACCCGGTGGCCAGCCGCCGGAAGACCGCATTGCCCGCAGGCCCTATACTTTCGCAATCAGCGCTTCACAAGCGGATGCTTACAAACCACCGACGGCAATTCCCTGTACTATGGGGGAAATTAGCATGGCCTGAACTGAAGCCACAGCGTATCGCGCAGCACATGCGAAATATACGAAGAAGAGGGTGAACGAAGGCGTAGTAGCGCCCCGAAAAAATACATGTTCACTGGGAAACGCGGGAGCCCGCGTCTGCCTGGCACTGGCTCCCGCGAAGGCAATCAACCGTGGGGATCACGCCCCCTGAAGGGCCGCCTCGATCTCGGGCACGGGGTGGTCGGTCAAGTCCTTGGCGAGTTCCCCGGCAAGCCGATCGCTGACCGAGCCATGATAATGTTTGCGCAGCTCGCCCAGAGTCTTCGGCGGCGCCACGATGATGAGCGCTTCGAAGTCGTTGCGCAGCGCCGCCTCCTTCAGCATCTCTGCTACTTCGGCAGCGAATCGATCTTCCTCCAGCTGGTGGAAGTCGGTTTCCCCCATCGTCCCGCGCGAAGGCGCGAACTGGGCTCCACCGCCCCGAGCGTGCATCGATCCGCCCTGCGCGGCAGGCGGCGCACCCTGTCCCGACTGGGTCGAACTTGCGCTCCCCGAGGAATCGGTTTTCTGGTCGGAGGTTTTCGGGTTTGCATGCACTTCCTTCTTCACCACCTGCAGGTTCGGATAGGTGGCATCGCCCTGGTTGCGAAGCATCAGCATCTTGCGCCCATCGGCAACAACAACCATCGCATCGTGCGGCACTTCCATGGGGCTCTCCTTTTGTGTCTGATGCAAGAGTAACGGACGGGCCCGCGCGGGGTTGCGCGGCTGCGGGGCCGCCGCCATAGGCTAATCGTCATGCACGACATCCGCTTCATCCGCGAACATCCCGAAACCTTCGACCAGGGCCTCGAACGGCGCGGGTTGGCACCGCTTGCGGCCGAGCTTATGGCGCTCGACGAGCGACGCCGCGCGCTGATCACCGAGCTGCAGAACGGGCAGGCGCGTCGTAATGAAGCGTCGAAGGCGATAGGTGCGGCCAAGGCGAAGAAGGACGAAGCGGCCGCCGCTGCGCTGATGACGGAAGTGGCGCAACTGAAGGAGCGGCTGCCCGCTCTAGAGGCGGAGGAAAAGACCCTAGGCGAGGCGCTCGAAGGGCAGCTTGCCGCCCTCCCCAACCTGCCCTACCCCGATGTCGCTCTGGGCGCTGACGAGAACGACAATGTGCTGGTGCACGAGCGCGGCACCCCGCCCCGCTTCCCCTTCTCGGTGAAGGAGCACGACGCGATCGGCTCCACGATCGGCCTGGATTTTGAGACCGGCGCCGCCATTTCGGGCGCCCGCTTTACTTTCGTGCGCGGCCACGCGGCGCGCCTCCACCGTGCGCTCGGACAGTTCATGCTCGATACGCTGACGGGCGAGCATGGCTATGAGGAATGCGTGCCGCCGCTGCTGGTGCGTGACGAAGCCGTATTCGGCACCGGCCAGCTTCCGAAATTCGCGGAGGATCTGTTCCGCACCACCGACGGCCGCTGGCTGATCCCGACGGCCGAGGTGAGCCTGACCAACGCGGTGCGCGAGAAAATCCTGGACGAGGAGGAACTGCCGCTGCGCCTCACCGCGCTGACCGCATGCTTCCGTTCCGAAGCAGGTGCGGCTGGCCGCGACACACGCGGTTTCATCCGGCAGCACCAGTTCGAGAAGGTCGAAATGGTGTCAATCACCACGCCTGACCAGTCCGAAGCCGAGCATGAACGGATGACGGCCTGTGCCGAGGATGTGCTGACCAAGCTGGGCCTCGCCTTCCGCCGCATGAAGCTTTGCAGCGGCGACATGGGCTTCACCGCGGCTCGCACCTACGATCTCGAAGTTTGGCTGCCGGGTCAGGACCGGTATCGCGAGATTTCGTCCTGCTCCACCTGCGGGGATTTCCAGGCACGGCGCATGAACGCCCGCTATCGCCCGGAAGGTGAGAAAGGCACGCGCTTCGTCCACACGCTCAACGGCTCCGGCCTGGCAGTGGGGCGCACGCTGGTCGCCGTACTGGAAAACTATCAGCAAGAGGATGGCGCGGTCGCCGTGCCGGCCGTGCTACAGCCCTATCTTGGGGGCCTCACAATGCTCGAACCGCGCGGCTGATGCGGATCCTCCTCACCAACGACGATGGCTATCACGCCCGCGGCCTCGGCGTTCTGGAGCGGATTGCCCGCACAATCTCCGATGACATCACCGTCGTCGCGCCGGCTGAGGAGCAGTCGGGCAAAGGCCGCTCGCTCACGCTTACCGAGCCGTTCCGCGTCCGCCGCCATGGCGACAATCGTTATGCGGTGAAGGGGACGCCCACTGATTGCGTGATGTTCGCGCTCGCGGAGGTGATGAAGGATGCCAAGCCGGACCTGATCCTTTCCGGCGTGAACCGTGGCGGAAACCTTGCGGAGGACGTCAGCTATTCCGGCACCGTTTCGGCGGCGATGGAGGGGGCGCTCGCGGGCATCCGCTCAGTCGCGCTCAGCCAGCGGTACGCCCGCAGCGGGATGGGCGATGAGGTGCCGTTCGGCACAGCGGAGAGCTGGGGCGAACGTGCGCTGCGGCCGCTGCTCGACATGGACTGGGCTGCGCGCACGCTGGTCAACATCAACTTCCCCCCCATCGACGCAGATGCAGTGCAAGGCATCAAAGTGGTGGCGCAGGGGCTGCGGGATTATGGGCGGGTCGGTCTCGACAAGCGCGTCGATCCGCGTGGCTTCCCCTATTACTGGCTGGCGATGGGCCGCCTGCAGCACCAGCCGATGCCGGACACCGATTTGGACGCAATCGAGGCGGGGTTCGTCACCGTCACGCCGCTCCATTTGGACCTGACGCACCGCGAATCCATGGATCGGCTCCGCGGCGCCTATGCCGGCTGAGGAGCGATAGCCGTGCCGATGATGGATCGCCTGTTGCCGATCGGGCTGCTGCTCGTCTCCAACCTGTTCATGACCTTCGCCTGGTATGGCCACCTGAAGTACAAGTCGGCGCCGCTACTGCTCGCCATCGTCGTCAGCTGGGGCATCGCCTTCGTCGAATATTGCTTCGCGGTGCCGGCCAACCGCCTGGGCAGCGCCGTCTATTCGGCCGCCCAGCTAAAGGGCATGCAGGAAGTGATCACGCTCACCGTCTTTGCCGGCTTCTCGGTACTGTACTTGGGACAGAAGATCACGACCAATCACCTAATCGGCTTCGCGCTGATCGCGGCGGGCGCGTTCTTCCTGTTTCGCGCACCCGCCTGATCGAGATCAGAAGCGCACTTCCAGCAGCACGACGCTGGGATCGCCTTCCACCGCATGGGCAACAAAGCCCATTTCGCGCTCGAGCTCGATGGCGAGGTGGTTCTCGCGGCTCTCGATCGACTGAAGTCGCTTAACACCGCGCGCCTTGGCCTCACCGGTCAGATAATGAAGGAGGCTCCAACCGATCCCCTGGCCCTTACGATCCGCGCGGATGGAGATCGCCACCTCGGCCGTTTCCATTGTCGCATCGCAGGCCAGCATCGCCGAGGCGACGAGTTCGCCCTCGGCCGTAAAGGCGAGATAGCTTTCGGTCTGATGGTGATCGACGTTGATCAGCGCCGCTGCCTGGTGCGGCTGCAGATGCGGGCTGGCCGTGAAGAAGCGGAAGCGCCGGTCCTCGTTCGAGACGTGATCGAAAAAACGAGTGAGTCCCGCCTCGTCGTCAGGGCGCACGGTGCGGACGTCAATGACAAGTCCGGAGCGGGTCGGCAGTTGGACAGGCTCTGCGGTGGTCGCGGTCATGACGATATCTCCCGAATGGTTGCTGGGCCGCCCCTACCGATCGAGGTGCGGGCGAGCCATCCGTAAACGCCCGATGGCTGGCAATTTCCGCGAAAAGCCCTATGTGCGCCAACGATCATGGCAACGCGACTCCCCGAAGCCCCCAAGGTGGGCATGGTGTCGCTCGGCTGTCCCAAGAATCTGGTCGACTCCGAGCGTATCCTCACGAAGCTCCGTTCGGACGGCTATGCGCTGTCGCCGGACTATGCCGGCGCGGACGTCGTGCTGGTGAATACCTGCGGCTTTCTCGACAGCGCCAAGGAAGAGTCGCTTGAGGCGATCGGCGAGGCGATCGCTGAGAACGGCCGGGTGATCGTCACCGGCTGCATGGGCAAGGAAGCCGAGGTCATCCGCGCCCGCTTCCCCAACGTGCTCGCGGTCACTGGCGCGCATCAATATGAGGAAGTCGTCGGCGCGGTGCACGACGCGGCGCCGATGCCGCCCTCGCCCTTCGTCAACCTGGTGCCGGACAGCGGGCTCAAGCTCACGCCGCGCCATTACAGCTATCTGAAGATCTCGGAAGGCTGCAACCATCGCTGCAGCTTCTGCATCATCCCGTCGCTGCGCGGCGACCTGGTCAGCCGCCGGCCCGATGCGATCCTGCGCGAGGCGGAGAAGCTGGTCGCCGCCGGCACCAAGGAACTGCTGGTCATCAGCCAGGACACCTCGGCCTATGGCATCGACATCCGCAAGGAGCCGCGCGCCTGGAAGGGCCGCGAAGTCGTGCCGCACATGACCGATCTCGCCCGCGAACTCGGCCAGATCGCGCCCTGGGTGCGGCTGCACTATGTGTATCCCTACCCGCATGTCGACCAGGTGATCCCGCTGATGGCGGAGGGGCTGGTGCTCCCCTATCTCGACATCCCGTTCCAGCATGCGGCGCCGAACGTGCTGCGCGCGATGAAGCGCCCGGCCAACGAAGCCAAGGTGCTCGAGCGGCTACGCGGCTGGCGCGAAATCGCCCCGGACATTGCGATCCGCTCGACCTTCGTTGTCGGCTTCCCTGGCGAGACCGAGTCCGATTTCCAGTATCTGCTCGACTGGCTCGACGAGGCCCAGCTCGACCGCGTCGGCGCGTTCCGCTTCGAGCCGGTCGAAGGTGCCTCGGCCAATGACCTGCCTGGCGCGGTGCCGGAAGAGGTAAAGGAAGAGCGCTACGCCCGGATCATGGAGAAGACCGCCGCGATCAGCGCCGCCAAGCTCCAGGCGAAGGTCGGCCGGAAGCTCGCGGTGATCATCGATGCGGTCGACGAAGAAGGTGGCGCCACCGGCCGCAGCCAGGCCGATGCGCCGGAGATCGACGGCGAGGTGTTCCTTCGCGACGCCGGACATCTGGAACAGGGCGACATCGTGCCCGTCCTGATCGAGGACGCCGACGAGCATGATCTGTATGGGGTGCCGATGGGCTGAGGCCCGTTGGCACAACGGGCGTGCAGCGCTAAGCCTCCGGCATGATTTCCGGAGGCCCGATGTTCCGTTCCGCTTTTGCCGCCACCCTGCTGATTGCCACCCCTGCCGCCGCACAGCAGCTTACCGCGGAGCAGACCGCCAAGGTGGACGCCATCGTCGCCGATGCGCTGAAGAGCAGCGGGGTGCCCTCTGCATCGGTAGCGATCGTGCGCGACGGCAAGATCGTGTTCACCAAGGCCTATGGCGACCAGGGACCCGGCATCGCAAAGGGCCCGGATGTCGCCGCCAAATACCAGATCGCATCCGTTTCCAAGCAGTTCACCGCCGCGGCGATCCTGCTGCTGGAGGAGGAAGGCAAGCTGAGCCTGGACGACAAGGTCGCCAAATGGGTGCCCGACGTCACCGATGCGGACAAGATCACCATCCGCCAGCTGCTCAGCCACACGGCCGGCCTGCAGGATTACTGGCCGCAGGACTATAGCTTCAAGGCGATGGAGACGGCGGTGACGCCGCAGCAGATCGTCGACCGCTGGGCGAAGAAGCCGCTCGACTTCGCCCCCGGCACGGCCTGGCAATATTCAAACACCGGCTATGTCGTCGCCGGGATGATCATCGAGAAGGCCTCGGGCAAGAAGCTGCTCGACTATCTGCGGGCGAAGATCTTCAAGCCGCTGGGCATGGACGCGATCGACCAGGACCGGGCGACCGGAAAGGGATTCCCCCAGGGAACGCATCGCTATGCGCTCGGCCCCGTCCGCCCCGCCAAGCCCGCGGCGGACGGCTGGCTCTGGGCCGCCGGCCAGCTGGCGATGAGCGCAACCGACCTAGCCAAATGGGACATCGCCCGGATCGAGCGCAGGCTGCTCCCCGCAGAGGACTGGAATGCGCAGGAAACCGAAGTGAAGCTCGCCGACGGCTCGTCCACGCGCTACGGCCTTGGTGTGTCGCTGGGGGAGCATGGCGGCAAGAAGGAGGTCTCGCATGGTGGCGAGGCGGTCGGGTTCCTGTCCAGCAACGTCGTGATCCCCGAGGCGCGGTTCGCCGTCGTCTCGCTGGTCAATGCGGATTTCGGCGGCGCGCACGACGCGATCGCCGAAGGCATTACCGATCTGCTGCTGCCGGTTGCCAAGCAGGCCGCCGCGCCCAGCCTGGACCAGCAGCGCGACGCGCTCGCCCGCACGCTGTTCGACCAGCTCCGCGCCGGCACGCCCAACCGCAGCCTGATGACCGAGGACGCCAACTACTTCTTCGACGACACCGTGCTGGGCGATTATCGCGCCAGCCTGTCCGCGCTGGGCGAGCCGCTGGCGTTCGAGGCGATCGGCAAGGCCCGCCTGCGCGGCGGCTTCGTCAACCGCAACTACCGCATCCGCTACAAGGACCGGCAGCTGATCGCCGTGACCTATGCCGAGCCGGGCGCCGAGGGCAAGTTCGAGCAGTTCCTGGTGATGCCACGCTGACGCGGCGGCGTTGAACGTTTTTCGCAGCGGAACGATCAAAGTTTATGAAGTTTAGGCTCCCGCGCGAATCTGCGCGACTGGGCCACTGAACGATTTCGGCAGCGGAACGGCCGAAGTTTATGAAGTTTAGGCTCGCGCACGACTCTACGTGGAGCGGCCGTTGAACGTTTTCGGCGACGGCACGACCAAAGTTTATGAAGTTTAGGCTCCCGCGCGCGTGAGCAGACCTGCATCCCGACAATTTCAAAGAGCGGCGGTCGACCTCGACCAAGGAGAACAAATAGGGATCAAAGGAAACGCAGACAAGGCGGGCGGCTTGACGGCGGACGTGCCAGATGGTGGAGATTGGGGGGTGAGCGATACGCCCCCCAGCCCGCCCCAGGACGATGCCGTCGCCCGCGCCAAGGCGCGTGCCGAAGCCGCAGCAGTACGCCGCCGCTGGATCACGCTCGGCGAAGTGCTGGGCGTGGCCGCCGTGCTGATTTCCGGGCTGACGCTGTGGAACAGCTGGTCCGATCGGCGCGAGAGCAAGGCCGAGCAGGCGACGGCGGCACAGCGGGCCTCGGCCCGGGCGGCGACGCTGGTGCTGGTGGCGGCGGACGGCGGCGAGCGCACGCTGACGCTGAAGCCGGCGACCGGGGAGCAATCGGTGCAGAGCCAGACGATCCTGTTCCCGACCGGCCTGGGCATCCCGCCCGCCGAGACCACCGGCGAACCCCGCATCGAAGTGGGCTGGTTCGAACATGCGCTGAAGAAGGCGCGGGAGAAGGCGCAACTGCCGGACGATAGCCGCGGCGACGATCGCTTGCCGGTTGCGATCGTCACCCGATTTCTCGCCGATGGCGAGCCGCACCAGGACGTGGCCCTCTATGACGTCGGCTACACCATCGCCGGCGGGTTCCTGAGCGGACACAGCATCAATCTGCGCGGCATCTCGCTGGTAACGAAGGTACGACGCGACGCGGCGCAGGCGCGGGTGGACGCGCGCTGGAAGAAGCTGCTGCCGCCTGCCCCGGCGCGCTGAGCCGGGGCGCGGCCACCCCGATCAGCCGGGCAGCGCATAGGCGACCACTTCGTCACCGATCGGCGTTTCCATGAAGTGATGCCCACCGGCATAGATCACCAGATATTGCCTGCCATTCACCTCATAGGTGATCGGCGTCGCCTGGCCGCCTGCGGGCAGCACGTCCTTCCACAGCGTCTTGCCAGTGCGCAGATCAATCGCGCGGATCAGATTGTCGGTCGTGGCGGCAACGAAGATCAGGCCGCCCGCCGTGACCACCGATCCACCGTTGTTCGGCGTGCCGATGGTGATCGGCAGCATCGAGGGAATGCCAAACGGACCGTTGGTGCGCGCTTCGCCCAGCGGGCGATCCCAAATCGTCTTGCCCGTCGCCATGTCGATCGCGCGGATGCCGCCATAGGGGGGCTTTTTGCAGAGCATGCCGGTGAAGGGCACCCGCCAGCCGGCATTCACATTGATCGCATAGGGCGTGTTCGCCTGCGGATCGCCTGCCCCTTCCGCCCCGCCTACCGCGCCCCGTGCCTGGTCGCGCGGTGCCCAGCCCCGCTTGTTCGCCTCGGCGCGCGGGACAAGCCGGACATAGTTGGGCATGTCGTTGTAATTGGCGACGATCACCCCGCGCTGCGGATCCACCGCCACGCCGCCCCAATCGGTGCCGCCATTATAGCCGGGATATTCGATCGAATGGCGATCGGCCTCGGGCGGCGTGAAGAAGCCCTTGTAGCTCGCGCTCCGAAACTGGATGCGACAGACCATCTGGTCGATGGGCGACATGCCCCACATGTCGCGTTCGGTCAGGTCACGCTTGCGCAGCGTATGCCACAGCGACACCGGCTGAGTCGCCGCGCGCTGCTCCGGCTCGACGCCGCCCGAAGGGGCGCGGATCTCGCCGACCGGCGTCAGCGGGCGACCGGTGCGACGATCGAGGATGTAGATGTCGCCCTGCTTGGACGGCAGCACCATCGCCGGTACGCCCTTGTAGTCGACGAGCGTCGCCTGCGCACCGAAATCATAGTCCCACACATCCTTGCGCACCGCCTGGAACCGCCAGCGCGGCTTGCCGGTGGTCACGTCCAGCGCGACCAAAGACGTGGCGAAGCGGTTCTCCTCGGGCCGGCGCAGGCTGGAATAATAGTCCGCCGCGGCATTACCCATCGGCAGATAGACCAGGCCGAGCTGCTCGTCGCCGCTCGCCATCGTCCACATGTTGGGCGTGCCGCGCGCCCATTCCTGCCCGGCGGGCGGATAGCCGTTCCATTCGGGGTGCATCATGTCCCACGCCCAGCGGAGCTTGCCGGTGCGCGCATCGAACCCCTGGATCACGCCGGAAGGCGCCCAGCGATCCTGCCCGTCCAGCACCTGGTGGCCGACGACGAGGACGCCGCGCACCAGCGTGGGCGGCGAATTGATCGAGACATAGCCCCAGGGCACGCGGCCCATGCCCTGCTTGATATCGGCCTGACCCGCCGTGCCGAAATCGGCGCAGGGCTTGCCGGTACGCGCGTCGACCGCGATCAGCCGCGCGTCGAGCGTGCCTTCGATGATGCGCGTCGCGCAAGCCTGGTTCGCCGCCATCCCGGGTACGGCGTAATACACCACGCCGCGACAGGCCGCCGTGTAGGGAATGGCGCGATCGGGCACGTTCGGATCATAACGCCAGCGCTGCTCGCCATTGGCGGCATCGAGCGCGATCAGGATGTTCTTCGGCGTGCACAGATACAGGCTGTCGCCGATCTTGAGCGGCGTGTTTTCCGCACCATAGGTTTTGGCGATCGTCGGCGAACTCGGCATGTCACCGGTATGGATCATCCAGGCACGCTCGAGCTTGCCGACATTCGCCGCATTGATCTGCGCAAGGGGCGAGAAGCGGCGCGCGCTGCCGGTGCCGCCATAGCTCGGCCAGTCCGCACCGGCCTGCTGCCCGGACGGATCCGCCATCCCCTGCGTTCCGGGCGCGGGGAGCGCAGTCTCGATCGTCGCGGGACCGCCGCTCGCGGCGGCGGCGAGATCGATCGCGGTCAGCACCACGGCACCGGCCGCGCTTCCCAGAGCGAGGCGCCAGCGATTGCGCCGGACGGTGAGCGTCGCCATCGCCACCAGCACGGGCACCAGCAGCACCACGGGCGCGATGATGCGGGGCACCTGCGCCCAGGCATCGGCGCCGACTTCCCACCAGGTCCACAGGAAGGTGATCGCCACGGTGGCCACGTACAGCCATCCGCCCAGCAGCCGCCCGCGCACCAGCAGCACCCCGGCCACCAGCATCGCAATGCCGGCGAGCAGATAGTAGAGCGACCCGCCGAGCACCGCCAACCACGCACCGCCGATCGCCAGGACCAGACCGATCAACGCAAGGACGGTGCCGACGAGATATCCAGCCCAACTGGGGTGTGACCCCGGCCGGAAGAAGGTGGCGAAGGCGGTGTGTGGATCGGACATGGCCGACTCTCCCGAACGGGGCGGCGCGGCCGGTCGGCTCCCGCGCAAAAAGGAAGCGGCCGGCGAATGCGTCAGGAACAGCGGGCAAACCCAAGCGGCGCCAGCATTGTTCCGTAACAATTCAAAATTCGGCAGGCGGACGGGCTAGGCGGAAGGTGCCCGGCGTCCTAGATCAGGAGCATGACGGATCTAAACACGCTCGTTCAGCCCGATCGCGGCCAGGCCGCTCGCACCATCCACCTGATCGACGCCAAGGGCTTTGATGCCTGGCTCGCCGCGCAGCCGCCCCGCCACCGCGCGGCCGCCGCGGCGCAGAAGCTGAGCGCCTCGGCATATTCGAGCGCCATCCTGCCCGGCGATGCACCCGAAGACTGGTCGGTCGTCAGCGTGGTCGCCAATGTCGAGAAGCTTTCGCCCTGGTGCCTAGCCAAGCTGGCCGAGACGCTGCCGGAGGGAAGCTATCGCGTCGAGGGCGTCGAACCCGGCAAGGCGATCTATGGCTGGCTGGTCGCGCAGTACAAGTTCGATCGCTACCGCAAGCCCGATCCCAAGGCCCAGGGTGCGCGGGTGCTGCTCACCGGCGATCCCGTGAAAATGGAAGAGGCGCTGGCGATGGCCGCCGTCACCTTCAAGCTGCGCGACCGGATCAACACCGGCGCCAATGACATGAGCCCCGCCGATCTCGAACAGGCGGGCGCGGAACTGGCCAAGGCATACGGTGCCACCTTCACCGTGGCGAAGGGCGACGAGCTCGAAAAGGGCTATGGCATGCTCTGGGCGGTCGGCAAGGCCGCCGGCGTGGGCCGCGAGCCGCGCCTGATCGAGCTGGAATGGGGCAACCCGGAACATCCCCGCATCGCGATCATCGGCAAGGGCGTGTGCTTCGACAGCGGCGGCCTCGACATCAAGCCGGCCAGCGGCATGCGGCTGATGAAGAAGGACATGGGCGGCGCCGCCCATGCGCTCGCGCTCGCCGAACTGGTCATGCAGAACAAGCTGCCGGTGCGGTTGCACATGCTCGTCCCCGCCGTCGAGAACTCGATCTCCGGCGAGGCGACCCGGCCCGGCGACGTGATGACCTCGCGCAAGGGCATCACCGTCGAGAACAGCAACACCGATGCCGAAGGCCGCCTGATCCTGGGCGATGCGCTGACCAAGGCCGAGGAAAAGAACCCGGAACTGGTGTTCGACTTCGCGACGCTGACCGGTGCCGCGCGCGTGGCGCTCGGCGCGGACCTCCAGGCGCTGTTCGCCAATGACGATACGCTGGCGGCCGAGATCCTGGCAGCGGGCGAGGAAGAGGCCGATCCGATCTGGCGGATGCCGCTCTACGATCCGTACAAGGATCTGCTGAAGTCGGACGTGGCGGACATGGTCAACGCGGCCGAGGGCCCGTTCGGCGGCGCGATCACCGCGGCGCTGTTCCTCAAGGAATTCGTGCCGGCCAAGGCGCAGTGGGCGCATTTCGACATCTTCTGCTGGAACAGCAGCGCCAAGCCCGGCCGCCCCAAGGGCGCCGAGGCGGTAAGCCTGCGCGCCACCTGGAAGGTGCTCAAAGACCGATACGGCGGATGAACTGCTCGGCCGCCGGCGGCACCTTGCCGTCGGCGAGCCATTGTTCGACCTCGGCCTTGTCCATCGGGTGGCCGAAGAGATAGCCCTGCCCTTCGGCGCAGCCCAGGTTGCGCAACGTCTCCGCCGTGTCGACGGTCTCCACGCCTTCCGCCACCACCGGCAGATCGAGCGTTGAGGCCAGGCCGAGGATAGCGCGCACGATGCGCAGCGCTTCCGCGTCCTCGCCGAGCGAGTCGACGAAGGAACGATCGATCTTGATCTTGTCGAACGGCAGCATCCGCAGATGCTGGATCGATGCATAGCCGGTGCCGAAATCGTCGAGGGCGAGCTTCACCCCCTGGTTCTTGAGCGACTCGATGGCCTGGTGCGCCTTGTCCGCATCGACGATCAGCGCGTTCTCGGTGATCTCCACGGTCAGTCGATGCGGCGGGAAGCCGGTCCGCGCGAGCACCGACAGGATTTTGTGGCTCAACCAGGTGTCGCGCAGCTGCCCGGGCGAGATGTTGATGGCGATGCCGACTGCCGCCGGCCATTCGCGCGCGTCGGCGCAGGCGCGGGTAAGCAGATCGAGCATCAGCTTGTTGAGCAGCCCGCACTCCTCGGCGATCGGGATGAACTGATCGGGGCCGATCTCGCCCTGTTCGCGGCGCCAGCGGGCGAGCAGTTCGAAGCCGCGGACATGGCCGGTGCGCAGATCGACGATCGGCTGGTAGCGCGGATAGAAATGCCCTTCGATCAGGGCGTCGCGCATCTCCGCCTCGATGTTCGACCGGCGGCGGATCTCCGCATCCATCTGCGCGGCAAAGGCGCAGTAGCGGCCCTTGCCCGCTTCCTTGGCCTGGTAGAGGGCGACGTCCGCCCGCCGCATCAACGTGTTGGCGTCCTCGCCATCGTCCGGATAAAGCGCGATACCGACGCTGGCGCCGATATGGTGCATTCGATCGTCGATCAGGAACGGGCGCCCGACTTCGCGGACGATCGCATGGGCCACGCTGCGCACGCGATCGGGATCGCCGGCGGAAAAGGGGATGGAGATGGCGAATTCGTCCCCCCCCAGCCGATAGCTCTTGCCGGCATCGCCGACGACCCAGCTGAGCCGCCCGGCCACCGCCCGCAGCAGCTGATCGCCGACCGGATGCCCGTGCACGTCATTGATCGACTTGAACCGATCCAGATCGACCAGCATCAGCCCGAAGGTGCGGTGCTCGGCGACGCGCAGATATTCGGTAAGTGCCCGGCGATTGGGCAGGCCAGTCAGCGGATCGTGATAGGCGAGTTGATGCGCCCGCTGCTCCGCCAGCCGCGCCCGGCGCTGCTCGGCCAGCATGTCCGCGCGGGAGGCGATCACTTCGACGAAGCCGGCATAGCCGGTCTCGAACATGCGCAGCACCACGCCGGAAACGATCAGCATGTCGATCGCCAGCCCGGTCAGGAACCAGTCGCCCGAGGCGAGCAGGCATAGCGTTACCGGCAATGCCCCGCAGCAAAGCACCAGCCGTGCCGCCACCGGAAAGGTCTGCAGGCAGTAGCAGCAGGTGATCGCGCCGATAAAGATGTAGAGCGCGATGCAGGTGCGCCGCGCGAGATCCGCTTCGGCATATAGCAGCAGCGCCCAGCCGCCGAACGCCAGGCTGAGCACCGCCGCCGCGATGATGGTGCCGGTCAGGTATCGCCGGATCGCCCGCAGCGACGGCAGCGCATCGCGCCGGCGGGTGATCCAAAGTCCCGTGCGAATCGTCGCCGCGATCCCGAGCAGTAGCGGCGCCCCGATCGTCAATCGCGGCGATGCGGTGCCGTGAGTCGCAAAGCCGAGAAACAGCGCATCGATGAAGACGAGCACGTACATCAGCGGGATCTGCTGACCGAGCACGCGATACTGCTCGGTCAGAATGGCACGATCCAGCTTTGTCAGTCCAGGCCGGACAAGGCGCATCCGCGAAAGCATGCCGCCTTGTACCGCCAACCTCCCGACAACGGGTTAATTCCGCCTACGCAATTTTCGCGGCGGCTTCGATGATCGGCACGAACTTGGCGGCGGTCAGGCTGGCGCCGCCCACGAGCGCGCCGTCGACATCCTCCAGCGCCAGGATCGACGCCGCATTCGCGCCGGTAACGGAACCGCCGTACAGGATGCGCATATTGCTGGCGGCATCGCCGATCATCCCGCGCAGCTTGGCACGCAAAATGGCGTGCATGGTGGCGATTTCGTCGAGCGTCGGCGTCTTGCCGGTGCCGATCGCCCAGCGGGGCTCGTACGCGATGGTCAGCCAGTCCGGCCCGGCGCCGTCCGGCAACGACTTCTCGATCTGCGACTGAACGATCCGCTCGGCCCGGCCGGCATCGTGCTCGGCTTCGGTTTCGCCGCAGCACAAGATCACCCCGAGACCGTGGCGACGCGCCGCCGCAGCCTTGGCCCAAGCGTCGTGGCTGGTCTCGTGCTGGTCGGCACGGCGTTCGGAATGGCCGACGATCACCACCTTGGCACCGGCTTCGAGCAGCATCGGCGCGGAAACGCAGCCGGTGTGCGCGCCCAGATCGTTCTCGTGCACGTCCTGCGCGCCGATCGGAAGCGAACCGGCCACCTCGCTCGCCAGCGCGATCAGCGTGGCGGGCACGCACAGCAGCACATCGACCTCGGGATGGGCCGACGCTGCCGCGGCGATCGCCTCGATCTCGCCCATATGGCCGCGCAGGCCGTGCATCTTCCAGTTTCCAGCAACCAGCTTCCGACGCATTTTCCACTCCCCTATCGTTTCATACTGCCGATACCGAAGCGTCCGCCCAGCACAAGCACCAATGGTTCGCAGGCGCAGCGAAGCCGCAACGAAGACGGAGCCGTGCGGAATCACAGCCATTGCCGTCCCTGGGGATGAACCCTAAAGCGTGGCAAAAATCCTCGAACGAACGGCTCTTCATGCTCAACGCCTTCCGCAAGTTCACCAAGTCGCGCTACGGCCTGGTGGTCGTGTTCATCTTCCTCGGCCTGCTCGCCTTCGCCTTCACGGCCGGCGACGTAACCGGCCTGCGCAGCTCCGTCACGGGAGCGAGCAGCACGACGCTGGCGAAGGTCGGCAGCACCCAGGTGACCGAGGCGGACGTGCGCGACCGGATCGATCGCCTGATCCGCAACGCCCAGGCCCAGGGCCAGACGGTGACGATGGCGCAGCTTCTGGCACAAGGCGGGTTCGAGGCCGCCGTGTCCGACGCGATCACCTCTGCCGCGATCCAGGAATTCGCGCACGAAAGCGATATGCGCGTTGGCAAGCGGCTGATCGATTCGATCATCGCCAACAATCCGCAATTCGCCGGCATCGACGGCAAGTTCAGCCAACAGACGTTCGAGAGCCTGCTGGCGCAGAACCAGATCATGCCCGGCCAGTTCCGCGATGCGCTCACCAGCCAGCGCTACGCCGCATGGCTGATCGGCCCGGTGACGATGCGCGCCGCCGCGCCCGACGGCGTGGTGCTGCCCTATGCATCGATGCTGCTCGAACGCCGCACCGGCGTGGTCGGCTTCGTCCAGTCGCTGGCGATGGATCCCGGCGCCGATCCGGACCAGAAGACTCTGGCCGATTATTATGGCCGCAATCGCACACGCTATCTGGTGCCGGAACGTCGCGTCGTTCGCTACGCGCTCGCCCGTCCCGAGGCGCTGCAGGCGCAGGCCGCGCCGACCGAAGCGGAAATCGCCGACGCCTATAAGAAGAACGCAAATCGCTACGCCGCGGTGGAGAAGCGGACGATCCAGCTCGTCGCCGCGATCGACCAAGGCGCCGCGCGCAAGATCGCCGATGCCGCCAAGGGTGGTGATATCGCCGCTGCTGCGCAGGCTGCCGGGCTGGAAAGCCGCACGCTCGACGCCGTCGACAAGGCAGCGGCAGCCAAGCAGGTTTCGGCGCCGTTCGCCGACGCCGCATTCGCCGCTCCCGCCAATGCCGTCCAGGGGCCGGTGCGGCTCGGCGCCAGCTGGTACGTCTATCGCGTGAGCAAGACGGAAACCACCGCCGCGCGAAGCCTGGATCAGGTGCGCGGCGAGCTGACCGAAGAAGTGCGCAAGCGCAAGCTGGCTGCGCTGCTGGCCGAGACGCGCCAGTCGATCGAGGACGGCATCGGCGACGGCAAGACCTTCGAAGAAGCGGTCCGCGATGCCAAGCTGACCGCCGCGAGCACCCCCGCGCTCACCGCTGCCGGCACCAACCCGGATACCCCGGATACGCCCGCCGATCCCAATCTCACAGCGATCACCAAGGCGGGCTTCGGCTTCGAACAGGCCGGCGACGAGCCGCAGGTGGTGCCGGTCGGCGAGGACGGCGGATTTGCCGTGGTGTCGCTGGAGCGCATCGTTCCCGCCGCCCCCCGCCCGCTCGCCCAGATCACCGAAAAGGTGAAGGCAGATTATCTGCTGGATCAGGCGCTGGCCAAGGCCCGCGCTGCCGCCACCGCGATGCTGCCCAAGCTGCAAAAGGGCGTTCCGATGGCGCAGGCGCTCGCCGAAGCGGGCGTTACCAAGGGCGCGGCGCCCAAGCCGTTCGACCTCAAGCGCAGCGAGCTGCGCGACAAGGAGAACTTCGTGCAGATGGCATTCGACATGCCGGCCAAGACGGCCCGCCTGGTCGAGGCGCCGAACCGCGCAGGCTATTATGTCGTCTATGTCGACACCATCCAGCCAGGCAACGCCACCGGCGATGCAGCCGCCATCGCGCCGCTGCGCAACGCGCTGAACCAGCTGGGCGCTGCGGAATATGAGCGGCAGTTCTCCGCCGCGGTCGCCAAGGCGGTGACGATCCGCCGCAACGAAAACGCGATTGCGCGCCTGCGCGCCGATCTCCAGCGCCAGGGCGCCGGCGGCCAGTGATCCAGGAGATCGACGCCGCCCGCGCCGCGCTGGCCGCCGGACGCCCGGCGCTGGTTTGGCGTCAGCAGCTGGCCGATACGGAAACCCCGGTCGCCGCCGCGCTGAAGCTGATCGAGCCCGGTCGCGGGGATTTCCTGCTCGAATCGGTCGAGGGCGGATCGGTGCGAGGGCGGCACAGCCTGATCGGGCTCGCCCCCGATCTCGTGTTTCGATCCACCGGCACACGGGCCGAGATCAACCGCAACTGGCTCACCGATCGCACCGCGTTCGTGCATGCCGGCGATGCGCCGCTGGCGGCGCTGCGGGGGCTGGTCGCCGATTGCAGGATGGACGTCCCGGAGTCGCTGCCGCGCGCGCTCGCCTGCCTGGTCGGCTATTTCAGCTACGAGACGATCGGCTTGGTCGAAACGCTGCCGCGCCCCGCCCAGAGCACGGTGGATGTGCCCGACATGATTTTCGTGCGCCCGACGGTGCTGCTCGTGTTTGATCGTCTGGCGGACTCGCTGTTCATCGTCGCCCCGGTGTGGCCGGGATCGGACCCGGACACCGCCGCCGAGCGTATCGACGCGGTCTCCGCGCAGCTTGCCAGGGCGCCGCTGCCTGCGCCGGTTCGTGCCGACCCGATCGCGATTGAGCCTACGCCGGTGCTGCCGGCCGGTCGCTATGCCGAAATGGTTGCCGCGGCGAAGGAATACATCTCGGCGGGCGATATCTTCCAGGTGGTGCTGGCACAGCGCTTCACCACGCCGTTCACGCTGCCGCCGTTCGAGCTTTATCGGGCGCTACGGCGGATCAACCCCTCGCCGTTCCTTTACCATCTTGATCTGCCCGGCTTCAGTCTGACCGGATCGAGCCCCGAAATCCTGGTGCGCGCGCGAGACGGGGAAATCACCATCCGGCCGATCGCCGGCACGCGGCCGCGTGGCCGCACCGCCGCGGAAGACGAGGCGAACCGCACGTCGCTGCTCGCCGATCCCAAGGAGCGGGCCGAGCATCTGATGCTGCTCGACCTGGGCCGCAACGATGTCGGCCGCGCGGCAGCCCCCGGCAGCGTTCGCGTGACGGACAGCTATACGGTGGAATTCTACAGCCACGTCATGCACATCGTATCGAATGTGGTGGGCCGGTTGCGCGACGATGCGGATGCGATCGACGCGCTGTTCGCCGGCTTCCCTGCCGGTACGGTGAGCGGCGCGCCGAAAGTCCGCGCCTGCCAGATCATCGCCGAGCTGGAACCGGAGACGCGCGGGCCTTATGCCGGCGGCGTCGGCTATTTCTCGCCCGATGGATCGATGGACTCGTGCATCGTCCTACGCACCGCGCTGGTGAAAGACGGCGTGATGCATGTTCAGGCCGGTGCCGGCATCGTCGCCGATTCCGATCCGGCCTATGAACAGCGGGAATGCGAAGCGAAGTCGGGCGCGCTGTTCGCGGCCGCGCGCGAGGCGGTTGCCCGCGCCGCGGAAGCGGGCTTCGGCCAGTAGCCCGCCCCCCGCCGCGGCCGATCAGGGCACGCGCGAGGCGGCGGCTTCCTTATCCAGCTTCTCCTGATACCAGCGCTGCAGCATCTGGCGGGTGCAGCCGGTCTGGCCGCCGGTGCCCACCGGCGAACAGCTGTTCGGCATGCCGCGGCTGTTCACTTCCTCCACCACTTCCATGCGACGCGTCCAGCTGGTCGATGGCGCGTCCTGCTTGGGCTGATCGCGGAACCGCTTGGGAATGCGATAGGGCGACTCGCCAGCGTTCGAACATACGACGATCTCGTCGGGCGAGGCCGGCTTGGGGCAGCTGTCGTCGTTGTAGAGAAGGATGCTGCGGACCCGCTTGGGCGGGCCCTCCGCTGCATTCTGATCCTGTGACTGGGCGAAAGCGGGGGCGGCAAGCAGGGCGGCGGCAATCATCACGCGAGCGAACATCGAATACTCCTGAACATCGGCAACGCCCCTGCGCGCCGGTACCGGCTGCCAACGCACTGTGGCGGCGACAAGGCCGGATTGTGCTGCGGCCCTCGAGCGCCTAGGTCAGGCGCCATGATCCTGGTTATCGACAATTACGACAGCTTCACCTGGAACCTCGTCCATTATCTCATGGACCTGGGGGTGGAGGTGAAGGTGGTGCGCAACGACGCGTTGACCGCCAACGAAGCCATCGCCAGCAATGCGCAGGGTTTCCTGATCTCGCCCGGCCCGTGCACGCCCAATGAAGCGGGGATCAGCCTCGATCTCGTCGCCGCCTGCGCCGATCTGGGCAAGCCGCTGCTCGGCGTCTGCCTCGGCCACCAGTCGATCGGCCAGCATTTCGGCGGCAGCGTGGTGCGCGGCGGGCTGATGCACGGCAAGACCTCGCCTGTTTCGCACGATGGCACCGGCCTGTTCACCGGCCTCCCCTCGCCGTTCACCGCAACGCGCTATCACTCGCTTATCGTCACCGAAATTCCGGATACGCTGGTCGTGAACGCCACCGCACAAGACGGATCGGTGATGGGATTCCGCCATCATAGCCTGCCGATCCACAGCGTGCAGTTCCATCCCGAAAGCATCGCCACCGAACATGGCCATGCGATGCTCGCCAATTTCCTACGCCTCGCCGGAATCGCCGACACGGCGGCCGCTGCCTGAGCTTTTTCAGCCGCCGTTCATGGCGATCATGCTATACGAGCGCCATGAAGAGGATCCTCCCTGCCCTGCTCGCCGGTGCCGCGCTGCTCGCGGCGCCCGTCGCTCAAGCCCAGCGCACGCGCGACACGCCCGATGCCAAGCTGGCAAAGCTGCTCGAAGGGCGAGTCGCCGGCACGCCCGTCGACTGCATCAGCCTGTCGCGGACGGGCTCGAGCCAGATCATCAGTGGCAAGGCGATCGTCTATCGCAGCGGCAGCACGCTCTATGTCAACGAGCCGCGCGGCGGCGCCGATCAGCTGGACGACAATTCGATCCTGGTGACCAACACGTTCGGCGCGCAGCTGTGCAGCATCGATATCGTCCGGCTGATCGACCGCGCATCCTTCTTCCCGCGCGGCTTTGTGAATCTCGGGAAGTTCGTGCCCTACACCAAGCCCAAAAAGGCAAACTAGCGCGGCCGAACAGAGGATTTGCTCGACAGGCTGGCCGCGCCCCGGAATAGAAGGCGGCGTGACCAGCCTAGCCATGCTTCCCGATCCCACGTCGCCTTTGGCCCGCGAGAGCGCCGCCCAGGCCTTTGCCGACATCCTCGACGGCACCGCGCCCGAAGCCGCGATCGAAGCCTTTCTGATCGCGCTGTCGATCCGCGGCGAGACCAGCATCGAAATCGCCGAAGCGGCACGCGCGCTGCGGGCCCGGCTGATCCCGGTCACCGCGCCGGAGGGGGCAATCGACGTCTGCGGAACCGGTGGCGACGGGCACCACACGCTCAACGTTTCCACCGCCGTCAGCCTGGTGGTCGCCGCAGCCGGCGTGCCGGTTGCCAAGCACGGCAACCGCGCGGCTTCGTCCAAGGCAGGCGCGGCGGATACGCTGGAGGCGCTGGGGCTGAATCTCGATCGCGCCGCCGCGCGCGCCGAGCAGAGCCTGAACGAAATCGGCATCGCCTTTCTGTTCGCGCAGCACCACCACCCCTCGCTGGCCCGCATTGCGCCGATCCGCCGCCGCATCGGGCGCCGAACGATCTTCAACTTGATGGGGCCGCTCGCCAATCCGGCGCATGTCCGGCACCAGTTGATCGGCATCGCGCGGCCCGATTATGCCCCGGTCTATGCCGAGGCGCTGGAGCAGCTCGGCGTCGAGGCGGCGGCGATCGTCTCCGGCGAAGACGCCCTCGACGAACTTTCGACCGAGACGGCCAGCGTGGTGGTGAATGTCGGGCGGGCCGCGCTGCCCAGCCGCATCACGCCAGAAGATGCCGGCCTGCCCCGCCATCCGCTGGCAGCGATCCGCGGCGGCGATCCGGAATATAATGCCCTTGCCCTTCGCCGCCTGCTCCAGGGGGAGCCCGGCGCCTATCGCGACGCGGTGCTGCTCAACGCGGCGGCCGCCCTGATGGTCGCCGGCCGCGCCGACACGCTGCGCGAGGGCGTGGAGGAAGCCGCAGAAATGCTCGACAACGGGCTTGCCAACGCGCTGCTCGACTGCTGGATCGCCTTCGCATGAGCACCATCCTCGATACGATCATCGCCACCAAGCGCACCGAAGTCGCCGCCCGCAAGACGGCCCCGCGCGCATGGCCCACGCCCACGGCACCGCGCGGCTTCAAGGCGGCGCTAGACGCGCGCGTCGCGGCGGGTGGCTATGGGCTGATCGCCGAGATCAAGAAGGCCAGCCCCTCCAAGGGCCTGATCCGCGCGGATTTCGATCCGCCGGCGCATGCCCGCGCCTATGCGGCAGGCGGCGCCACGTGCCTCTCGGTGCTGACCGACCGGGACTATTTCCAAGGCGATGACGCGTATCTCGTCGCAGCCCGTGCTGCGTGCGACCTCCCGGTGATCCGCAAGGACTTCCTGATCGATCCATGGCAGGTCGAGGAATCGCGAGCGATGGGCGCAGACGCGATCCTGATCATCGTCGCCGCGCTGGAAGACAGCCAGATGGCGGAGATCGAAGCGGCCGCAATCGAACAGGGCCTCGATGCGCTGGTCGAGGTACACGACGCCGACGAATTGGAACGCGCGCTCAAGCTTCAGTCGCGCCTGATTGGCGTAAACAACCGTAATCTCAAGACCTTCGAAGTCGATATGCAGAAGACCTATGAGCTGGTTCGCCACGCACCCAAGGACTGCACCTTCGTCGCCGAGTCCGGGCTCAACACGCGCGCCGACATCGACGCGATGGCTGCACATAACGTTCGCTGCTTTCTGATCGGGGAATCGCTGATGCGACAGGCCGATGTCGAGGCGGCGACGCGGGCGCTGGTCGGGTGAGCGGGCTCACGCATCTGGACGCGCAGGGCGCTGCGCACATGGTCGATGTCGGCGGGAAGGCGATCACCGCGCGCGAGGCGGTAGCGCGGGGCCGCATCACCATGTCGGCCGAAGCCGCCGCCGCAATCCGCGCGGGCAGCGTGAAGAAAGGCGACGTACTCGCAACCGCGCGCATCGCGGGCATTATGGCAGCGAAGCGAACGGCCGAACTGATCCCCCTGTGCCACCCCCTGCCGCTTACCCGCGTCGCTCTCGATCTCGATCTGGACGAAGGCGGCGTGACCGTCACCGCGACCGCCGCCACCGAAGGCAAGACCGGTGTGGAAATGGAAGCGCTCACCGCCGTATCGGTCGCGCTGCTGACGCTCTACGACATGGCCAAGGCGCTGGATAAGGGCATGGTGCTGGGCGACATCCGCCTGCTGACCAAGACCGGCGGCAAATCGGGCGACTGGCGCGCCGGGGACTGAGGCTCCCCCGAAAGAATCCCTTCGGCGGCCCCAAAGGATCCTCCATTGCCCCTTGGCCACCATCGGCCCATTTGGGCAGCATGGCATCGCTTCTCGATCCCCAATCGCGCGGACGCGTGATCCTTGTCGGCGCCGGCCCCGGCGACCCGGGCCTGCTCACCGTTCGTGCCGTCGAAGCGCTGAAAGCGTGCGACGTGCTGGTCCATGACGGGCTGGTCGACGAGCGCGTGCTCGATCTAGCGCCGCAGGCACACCGAATTTCGGTCGCCAAGCGCCGGTCGCAACACACGCTGCCGCAGGAATCGATCAACGCACT
Organism: Sphingomonas sp. ATCC 31555; assembly: GCF_000282895.1. GTDB lineage: Bacteria > Pseudomonadota > Alphaproteobacteria > Sphingomonadales > Sphingomonadaceae > Sphingomonas. Next base: position 8,089 of record NZ_ALBQ01000057.1, on the reverse strand, counting down.
GATCGTCGCGCATGTGAAGACCGGCGCGGTCGTCGTTCGCCTCAAGGGCGGCGACCCGTTCATCTTCGGGCGTGGCGGCGAAGAAGTGGAGGCCGTGCGCGAAGCCGGGCTGCCGGTCGAAGTGATCCCAGGCGTCTCCGCTGCGCTCGGGGCAGCCGCCGAAGCGATGCTGCCGCTCACCCATCGCGACTGGTCGAGCGCGGTGAGCTTCGTCGCCGGCCAGTGCAAGGGGCTGACGGACCAGGACTGGTCCGGGCTCGCCGGCAAAGGCCGTACGCTGGTGATTTACATGGGCGTAGCGACGGCGTCCGCCATTGCCGACAAGCTGATGGCCGATGGCGTCGCTCCCGACATGCCGGTGGCGGTGTTGGAACGCGCGACCCTGGCGGGGCATCGCGCGCTGCGCACGCTGCTCGCCGATCTGGGCCCGATGGTGGAGCAGGAAGCCGTGAAGAGCCCGGCGATCATCGTCGTCGGCGAGGTGGTGCTGCTGGCCGATGCGCAGGACAGGCTGTCTCGCTGGGCGCGCACTGCCGAGATTCTGGGGGAAGAACAGGCATGAAACTCCTGACAGGAAACGATCTTTTCACCGGCGATGTCATCTGGTGGGCCGGCGAAGGCTGGTCGCGCCACATCGCCGATGCGGTGGATGTTGGCGACAAGGGCGATGTGCTTGCAGCGACGGAAGAGGCCGCACGCCGCGTGAACGTACCCTATGTGATCGAGGCCGAAGCGACGTCGGAAGGCCCGCGGCCCGCGCACATCAAGGACCGCATCCGCGCGCTCGGCCCAACCGTCCGCGCGGACCTGACGCTCAAGCCCGCCGACCCGGCAGCGGGAAGTTGGGTGATATGATCACCGGGCTGACAGTCGCTGCGGTAAGCGTCACGGCCCAAGCCGTCGCGCCGACCGTTGCGATCGAACAGACCTATTTGAAAGCTGCGCCCGGCCGACGTGCGGCGCTGATCCGCTTCATCGAGCAGAACTGGTTCGTGATGGATGAGGAAGCCGTCCGCCAGGGCCTATTCACCAGCTATGCGGTATATGAAGGCGGCGGGACGGACTGGGACGTAATGGTCACGGTCGGCTACCCCGATGCGCGAGGCTATGACGCGCCCGGAACCGCCGCCGCGTTCGAAGCAATTCGCGCACGGCATCGCACGGTGCTGGTCGATGGGCGCGGCTTGCGCGACCTTGGGACGATTGTCGGCAGCCGACGGCTTCGCCTCGGCGCCCATCGCTGAATTTCGGGAAACGACGATGTACAAATATGACGAATACGACGCTTCGATCGTCGCCGCCCGAGTCGAGGAGTTCCGCGACCAAGTGCAGCGCCGTCTGGCGGGGCATCTGACCGAGGATCAGTTCAAGCCGCTGCGGTTAATGAACGGACTTTATCTGCAGCTGCATGCCTATATGCTGCGCGTCGCGGTGCCCTATGGCACGCTCGACAGCCGGCAGATGCACATGCTGGCGCATATCGCCCGCAAATATGATCGCGGCTATGGCCATTTCACAACCCGTCAGAACCTCCAGTACAACTGGATCAAGCTGGAGGACGCACCCGACATTCTCGCCGAGCTGGCGACGGTGGAGATGCATGCCATTCAGACCAGCGGCAACTGCATCCGCAACATCAGCTCGGACCAGTTTGCCGGCGCTGCGGCCGACGAGATCACCGATCCGCGCCCCTGGGCCGAGCTGCTTCGCCAGTGGAGTACGTTTCACCCTGAATTCAGCTATTTGCCGCGAAAATTTAAGATAGCGGTGATCGCGAGCGACACGGATCGCGCGGCGATGCGGCTGCACGACATCGGTATCCAGATCGTGCGGAACGACGCAGGCGAGCTGGGCGCGCGAATCTATGCCGGCGGGGGGATGGGCCGCACCCCGATGATCGCACCGCTGATCAAGGATTTCGTGCCGTTCGCCGATTTCGTCAGCTATCTGGAGGCGTGCCTGCGCGTCTACAATCGCTACGGCCGGCGCGACAACATCTACAAAGCCAGAATCAAGATACTCGTCCATGCCATTGGTGCAGAAGAATATTCTCGGCAAGTTGAGGAGGAGTTCCAGGCAGTGAAGGCGCTGGGCATCGATCCGCCGCAGGCCGAGTTCGACCGCATCGCCGCGCATTTTGCGCCGCCGCCGTTCGAAGCCGGTCTTGCCGACGCCGTCGATCGCAGCGACCCCGATTTCGCCGTATGGCTCGATCAGAACGTTCATGCCCACAAGGTGCCGGGCTATGCCGTCGTCACGATCAGCCTCAAGCCCACCGGCGGCATTCCCGGCGACGCTTCTGCCGACCAGATCGACCTGATGGCCGATCTCGCCGAGCGCTACAGCTTCGATGAGCTGCGCGTTACCCATGCGCAGAACATCGTCCTGCCGCATGTCCGAAAGGCTGACCTGTACGCCATCTGGACCGCGCTACGCGATGCAGGGCTGGCCGAAGCCAATCTCGACCTGATCAGCGATATCATCGCCTGCCCCGGGCTCGATTATTGCAGCTTGGCCAACGCCCGATCGATCCCGCTCGCGCAGAAGATCAGTCAGCGCTTTGCCGATCCCGTGCGCCAGCGCGACCTGGGCGAACTCAAGCTCAAGATCTCGGGCTGCATCAATGCCTGCGGCCATCACCATGCCGGCCATATCGGCATTCTGGGCGTCGACCGGAAAGGCACCGAGAATTACCAGCTGTTGCTCGGCGGATCGGGCGCGGAGGATGTGAGCCTGGCCGACATTACCGGCCCCGGCTTCAGCGAGGATGGCGTGGTCGACGCGATCGAGCGCGCCACCAACGTCTATGTCCGCGAACGCACGCCCGGCGAGCGCTTCGTAGACACCTATCGCCGGATCGGCATGGCACCGTTCAAGGAGGCCATTTATGGTTGAGTTTCTGCGCTACCGCGACGACGAGGCGCATGACGAGCCCGCCGTCACGCTCGACAGCTTCCTCGGCCAGTCGAACGCCACAGCGGTGCGGATCGAATCCGGTGAGGATGCGCGCGCGCTGCTGGCGCATCTCGATCGGATCGCGCTGATCGAAGTGAGTTTCCCCAGCTTCCGCGACGGCCGCGGCTATTCCACCGCCCGCATCCTGCGCGAGGCGGGCTATATCGGCGAGTTGCGCGCCCAGGGCGACGTGCTCGTCGATCAGATCCCGCTGATGCGGCGCTGCGGCTTTGACAGCTTCGCGCCAAACGCCCCGGTTGACGAGGGCACGCTTGCCGCCGCGCTGGAGCGCTACGACTTCCGCTACCAGGCCGCAGCGGACCCGGTGGCGCCGGTGTGGAAGCTGCGGCATGGCTGAAGTCGCGCGCCAGATCGACCGGATTGATGTCGCCCCGCGCTTCACCGAAGCGGATGCCATCCGGCTGAACAACCTGTTCCGCGGCGCGAGCACGCAGGAGATGCTGCGCACCGTGCTGGCGGAGCAGATGGCCGGCGATGTGGCGATCGTCTCCTCGTTCGGCGCGGAATCGGCGGCGCTGCTGCACCTGGTCGCCAGCATCGACCCCACCGTGCCGGTGCTCTTCCTCGACACGGGCAAGCATTTCCCGGAGACGCTGGCCTATCGCGATCTGCTTGCCGAGCGGCTAGGGTTGCAGGATCTGCGCAACCTGCGGCCCGATCCGGAGATTCTGGCCAAGCGCGATGCCACCGAACTGCGCTGGTCCTACGATCCCGATGGCTGTTGCGAGATCCGCAAGGTGCAGCCGCTGGCGGCGGGCCTCGCCGGTTTCGACGCGACCATCACCGGCCGCAAGGCGTTCCAGGCGAGTACCCGCGCCGCCCTGCCCCGCTTCGAGCTGGACGGCGATCGGCTGAAGATCAACCCGCTGGCGGATTGGACCAAGGCCGATCTCGACGCCTATTTCGTCGCGCACGACCTGCCGGTGCATCCGTTGGTAGCACAAGGCTATCCCTCGATCGGCTGCGCGCCCTGCACCAGCATGGTCAAGCCCGGCGAAGATCCCCGCGCCGGGCGCTGGCGCGGCTGGGACAAGACCGAATGCGGGATCCACACCCCGGTTGACGGCGAGGATCCCAACCAGCCGGCTTTCTGATCCCGCGGATCAGCCGGTCAGGTCCTCCGTATCGAGGACCAGCATCAGCCGGCACTCTCCCGTCGCCACGATCGGTGGCGAGCGATGCAGCACGCGCGGCATTGGATGGAGCAGCCGCCCCTTGAAGATGCCGACGTCGCCGGTCGCCATCGCATTGATCGTGTCGGGGGCATCGGCGCGTATCCACTGCGTCGCCGGCCCGACATAGGTTTTGAGCAGCCGCCACGCGACGTAATCGGCGTGGAACTTGCGGCAGGCATCGGTTTCCACCACCTGCAGCCGCAACGCCAGACGCCGGCGTCCGGTGATCTCGGCGAAGCACGCAGCGAGCGCGAGGCAATCCTCGCTCAGCGCCATCGCGGCGCTTGCCGGATAGCCGGCGACCCGGAGCGTGCCGGCGAAGCTTGCCGCACCGACATCCACGCCCAGCACCAGATCGACATCGTCGATCGCCGCCAGCGGCAGCCCGGCCAAGGCGCGGGCCAACTGCGGATCGGGCGCGGGCGACCATAGCGCCAGCGCCACCTCCGCCGCCAGGATGCGCCGCAACACCGCCGCGTCTGCGCCACGCGCCACCGCGGCGTCGAGTGCTGCCACCGCGCTCATGCGAGCACCGCCTGCTCGGCGGTCCAGGCGGGAAACGGATCGGCGAGCTGCGTCCAGGCGCCAGGATCGAAGGCATCGGCGGCGATCAGACACCCGTCGAGCGCACGGGTGATCGCCGCCTGGTCCATGTCGATGCCGATGAACACCAGCTCCTGCCGGCGATCGCCCCAATCGCCATCCCAATGCGCCACCACGAATTCCTCGAACCGGCCATCGGCAGGCCAATGGTGCTTGGGGACCGAGGCCCACCAGCGGCCGAGCCGCGCCGTCATGGTCTGCCGCCCGGCGACTGCCAGTTCGCCCACCCAATGGGGCCGTGTCGCCAGCCAGAAATGCCCCTTGGCACGGATCACCTGGGCCAGGCCGCCTTCGGTGAGGAAGCGATAGAAGCGCGCCGGATCGAACGGCCGCCGCGCCCGATAGACGAAGCTTTCAATGCCATATTCCTCGCTTTCCGGGCGATGGCTGGCATAGCCGTAGAGCTCCTTCGCCCAGAGCGGATTGCGCGCCGCCGCTTCCTCGTCAAAGCGGCCGGTGCCCAGCACAGCATCCAGCCCCACGCAGGCCCGATCCGCCGTAACGATGCGGGCATCGGCATTGAGCGATGCGACAAGCTGCTTCACCCGCGCGAGCTGCGCCGGGGACACATCGCTCGCCTTGTTGACGATCACCACATCGGCGAATTCGATCTGCTCGACCAACAGCCCCACCAGGCTGCGCGTATCCTCCTCACCCAGCGATTCACCGCGATCGGCGAGGAAATCCTCGCTGTCGAAATCGGCGAGCAGGTTCAGCGCATCCACCACCGTCACCATCGTATCCAGCCGCGCGACATCGCCGAGGCTCTGGCCGGCTTCGTCGCGGAAGCTGAAGGTAGCGGCGACCGGCAGCGGCTCCGAAATGCCGGTACTTTCAATCACCAGATAGTCGAACCGCCCCGCCTCGGCGAGCGTGCGCACCTCCTTCAACAGATCGTCACGCAACGTGCAGCAGATGCAGCCATTCGTCATTTCCACCAGCGCTTCCTCGCTGCGCGACAGCGCCGCTTCGCCCCCGCGCACCAGATCCGCATCGATGTTCACTTCCGACATATCGTTGACGATCACCGCCACGCGCTTGCCTTCGCGATTGGCGAGGATGTGGTTGAGCAGCGTCGTCTTGCCGGCGCCCAGGAAGCCGGAAAGAACGGTGACCGGCAAACGGCGATCGGGTGCAAGGGAAGCGGAAGAGGGCGGCATCGGATACTCGCTCATGAGAATGATATGTTATATCGTCTAGCTCGTAACGGAGACTTCGTCCAGTCCTGGGGGAGCGGGCATGGCACGGCCGAACCACCCTTTCCAAATCGCCTCCTCCGGCCCACAGTCAGCCGATGCTTGCCAGCCTTGCCTCCCGCGCGGCGACCGCGCTCGGCACCACGGTCCTCGGATGCGCGCCGCTCGCGGGGGGCGATCTCTCCGCCGTCCATCGCCTGCGCCTCGGGGACGGCGGCAGCGCGATTGCCAAGCAGGGCCCCTTGGTGGCCGTGGAGGCGGCCATGCTGGCGGCGATCGCGGCAAGCGGCGCCCCCGCCCCGCAGGTGCTGGCGCTGGCCGACGATCTGCTGCTGTTGCAGGAATGCCCGGCGGGCGGCCAGCTTGGCGCGGCGTGGGAGGATCTGGCCGAAACGCTCGCTTGCCTCCATGCCGTCACGGCGCCCGACTATGGCTGGCCCGTCGACTATGCCTTTGGCCGCGTTGCGATTCCGAATGGACCTGCGGCGGACTGGCCCAGCTTCTGGGCGGAGCATCGCCTGCGCTGCCATCTGCCGCACCTGCAGCCGCCGCTTGCCCGGCGGGTCGAGGCGCTGGCGGATCGCCTGCCGGATCTGCTACCCGCCCGTCCCCCGCCCGCGCTGCTTCACGGTGATCTGTGGGGCGGCAACATCCTGGTGGCGGAGGGGCGGATCAGCGCGCTGATCGATCCGGCCTGCTGTTACGGCGATCGGGAGGTGGATGCGGCGATGCTCAGCCTGTTCGACGCCCCGCCGGCACGCTTCTTCGACGCGCTGGCGCTCCCGCCCGGCTGGAAGGCGCGGCAGCCCATCTACCGGTTGTGGCCGCTGCTCGTGCATCTGCGCCTGTTCGGGACGAGCTATTCCGCCGCCGTCGAAGCGGCGCTGCGCGAGGTGACGTAGCGGCTGACCCTTCGGAAAGTCCCCGATCGCCCCGCCGGCTCCGCGACACCATCCCAAGCGCCTCCATCACCCCGGGCAGCCCGCCATGCCCCCGTACGCGAAAAGCATCTCGTCGCCCGGATCGACTGGCTGCGCGCCGCCGTGCTGGGGGCGAATGACGGCCTCGTCTCCACCGCCAGCCTGATCCTGGGCGTCGCCGCCTCGGGGGGCGAGCGGCCCGCGATGCTCGTCGCGGGCGTGGCGGGGCTGGTGGCAGGCGCGATGTCGATGGCGGCGGGCGAATATGTCTCGGTCAGCGCGCAGGCCGATACCGAGCGCGCCGACCTCGCCCGCGAGCGGGTGGAACTCGCCACCGTGCCCGAGGCCGAGCTGCGCGAGCTGGCCGCCATCTATGTCGGCCGCGGCGTCGATCCCGCGACGGCCAAGGCGGTGGCCGAGCAGATGATGGCGCACGACGCGCTGGGCGCCCACGCCCGCGACGAGCTCCACATCACCGAGATGACGACCGCGCGCCCGGTGGTCGCCGCGCTCACCTCGGCGGCAACATTTACGGCGGGCGCGGCGCTGCCGCTGCTGCTCGCCGCGCTGCTGCCGATGCGCTGGATGGCGGCGGGGGAAGCGGCGGGATCGATCCTGTTCCTCGCCCTGCTCGGCACGCTGGGCGCGATCACCGGCGGGGCCAGGCCGCTCAAGCCGGTGGTGCGGGTGGTGTTCTGGGGCGCGCTGGCAATGGCGCTGACGGCTGGGATCGGGCGGGTTGTGGGGACGAGTGTTTGAAGTGCCCCACACTCGTCGTCGCGACCTTCACGTTTACGAACGAAGCGAAACGACTATGATCGCGGTTAGCACTTGAGATCGGATGCGGATCGGATGAAGTCTCCCTTGGCACGATCGCTCGGTTTCGATTTCTGGATCGGCTTTCTCGTGATCCCGATATCCCTCTTTTTTGCATGGGTGGGTTTCTCCAATGGAAGCGGCCGCAATTTCCTGGGGTCCCTCCTTCTTGCCATCATTTTTCTCTGGAAGATGATCGATCGCGTTCGGAAGGTCCGGCTTGCCAGGCTGCTGGACCAGAACCCGAAGGTTCGCGACATCTACCATTCGGTCGAGCGATAGTCCCTGATCCGATAAAGAGCTCGACGCGCCAGCGCCAATCCAAAGCCCCTCCCCTTCAGGGGAGGGGTTGGGGGTGGGGCATGACCGGGAAGCGAGTCCCGCGATCGAAGCGGAGTCCCCC
>NZ_ALBQ01000056.1 GCF_000282895.1 Sphingomonas sp. ATCC 31555 | reverse complement strand
CCATACTAGTACTGGATGCATCTGCAGGATATCGCGGCCGCACGGTCATCAATTCTTTAAGTGCGGAGGCGCCAGGGGGCACAGAGAATCTTTTTTTTCATAGCGGGCCCTCGTCAGCTCGTGTTATTGAAGCATTCTGTTCCCAGTGCCCACACATGTGAAGCATCCTCACTGATCTACTTCCCCACCTACCTGATGTGGCTCAATTCTGACAAGAAAGCAACTTTGGAGAACCATGAACCTACCTTTAGAGCTGGACGTGGACCCATCAGCATTCAAAATCATGTGTAAAAAACAGGAGAAAATGTCACTTTTTTTTAACCCTTGAATTTTTTTGGTAGACACTCCCGGCTTCTGGGTTCCTTTTTGTGATGGTTCTTATTACTCTTCAAAAGCTCCCAATCTTCAAGACCATTGACCGTAATTGGAAGCCTAATGTGCGTAAAAAGGGGCGGAGCTTCAAGTTTTAGAGAATGGACTCTGGGAGAGGGTATGTGGCAAAGGTTACTCAATTTAATGTCCCTCACATGGAAATAACATTGGGATCAAGAGCTTTATTATCTTAAATTCTAAAGTCCACATCCACCATTTCCCTAGTAAAAAGAGGGGCTCTGTTATTTAGCCATTTGTGTACTTTTTGTGAGGAGGTTATGTCAATAATATCCTTTTTGCTGCTGAAGTTGCGGAGAGTTTTGGCCACATATTCTATTGTAGTCTGGATCTTCCTCGGTAGGCTAAGCGTCGTTCCACACACAACAACATCTCTCCACTGTTTGTTTAAAGTTTAGAAAGAAAATATCCATCGTTCACAAGATCGTAGGAGAAGGACACGACTTAAGGATCCCCCGGGCCATACTAGTACTGGA
>NZ_ALBQ01000055.1 GCF_000282895.1 Sphingomonas sp. ATCC 31555 | reverse complement strand
CAGCAGAAGTTGCCACGCAATACGGGTCAGGTCGGACGCTTACGCTGAGTCGATGCATCACACCGCCGCAACGGGCGCAAGGCCGCTAAGCAGATTGGCGGCAGGGAAGGGGGGTGAGCACGGCAGGATGGTCAGTGCCAACATTCGAACAGCAACGCCCACTAGTCCGCAAATAACATTGGGAAGCATCTTGCGCGCTCGCGGTGCGAGAGCCACGGGAATCAGCCGATGATTGCCTTCATGGGTCGCGAGATCGAAGCAGATCCACTGATTGATGGACAGCGAGTCAGAAAAAAGTCGGGCGCCTCCCGAAGGAAGCGCCCGAATAGGCAAGGGTCCATCTGGGAGCCTTCTACCTAGTGAAGACTAATAATAGGTTAACCATAAATAAAAAGGGCGCGCAATGTTTATCTGGTTTGGGTGGTCCGAATGAAACATCATGCTGCGGATCAATATTGTTACGACACTGGATCAATACTAGGCGTTGGCTCGTAGGTAAAGAAAAGGCGGCCCCGCACCTAAGTGCGGGGCCGCCCTCGTTGCCACGTCCGCTGGATCAGAAGCTGAAGCGGACCGAAGCAGTGACCGTGCGGCCGGTGAGGGTCTGCGCGGTGACGATGCCGGAAGCCGGGATCGCAGCCGAATTGACCGAGACGAAGGCGAGCTTGTCGAACACGTTGAACACGTTCAGGCCGATCTGAATGCCGTCGACCGGGCGAACCTGGACGAACGGGCTGACGATGGCATAGCCCGGCTGCTTCAGCACGTTGTTGTCCTGGGCGAAGCTGCTGGTGGTGCCCAGCACATTGGTGCCGATGGTGAAGTGCTTCACTTCGAACTGCGGCGTCGCCTGGAAGATCAAGTCCGGCTGGTGGCGCGGCGTGTTGCCCACCAGCGTCTTGTCCGCCTTGTCCGCATCAATCGTGGCCTTGGTGTAGGTAGCACCAAGCCGCAACCCGAACGGCCCTTGCTCGAACAGGCCTTCCACTTCAACGCCCTTGGCACTGTAGTCGCGATCGATCTGCAGCACGACGGTGTTGCCGGTGGCGTTGGCGCCGATCTGCAGGTTCTTGTCCTGAGTCGAGGCCCAGAAGCCGGTGGCGAACAGCGTGACGCCGTCCTTGCGGAACTTCACGCCGCCTTCTGCCTGCTTCACCGGCCCATAGGCCATAGCCGGATCGGTCAGCGCGCCGGAGGCGGGGTTGACGGCGGGCGAGAAGAACAGGCGTTCAGCAGTGGCGCGCCCGCCACGGCTGTAGCGCGCGAACACCGACAGCGGTTCTGCGACGCGATAGTTCACGCCGACGGAGTAGGAGGCGTATTTGTAGCTATAGTCTGCCACGCCAGGGCGCGAGAGCGGCAGTACGGCGACCGCACGTTCGGCCGGTGCAATCGTGCCGTCGCGGTTCATGTCGACCGGTGCCGTACCCATGCGTCCGCCGCCGAGATCGGCGCCATAGAGCGTGCCGCTGACCTTTCCGAAATCATAGCGCATGCTGGCGCCGACCGAGAGCGCACCGATCTGGTAGTTGATCGAGCCATAGGGAGCGAACACCCGGTAATCGAGGTCGTAGCGGCGGCGATACGCGGAACCACCCGAGATACCGTAGTTTACCACGCCGCCTTGAGTAACCGAGGTGCCCGTAGCGGTGACCACATCGACATAAGCCGAACCCCCGTTCGGCGCGATGTCGAACACGTTCGTCATCAGGTTCAGGTTTTGCCAGAGCGCCTGCGACGAGGCATAGAACCCGGCAGTTGTCGTCAGCTTGCCCTCGCCGACGTTCCACACGCGACTCCCGCGGAAATCGTTGGTGAAGTTGTCGAGTTTGTCGAGGTCTGAATGGATGGCCAGGCCGTACATCATCAGCCCGTTGCCGTTCAGCGATGCGAGATTGGTGATCGTCTGACCGGACTTCGGGCCAGTGGCATAGCGCAGCGTCGCGCCCGGACCACCCAGCGTCGGTGCTACGGCTACAGCCGGCAGCAACGCCAACGAGCTGCTCTCGTTGTAACTACCCGAGATCGAGGCGTAGCGCATGCGGTTGCTGAACGTCCACCCGGCAATGTCGAACTGCGCTTCCAGGCCGAGCGAAGCCACCTTGCTGCGATTGCCGTCTAGCAGGTTCAGGTTGGTGACGTTGTTGTTACCGTCCAGCGCAAGGATCGACGACTTGAAGCGCGAGTCGAGGGTGTCTTTACGGGGATCGAAGCCAGCAATCGTGCTGTATACGGGATCGGCATTGGTGCCGCGGACGGCAACCGGCATCATCGCGTAGTTGGGTTCGCGGTCGTCAAGATACTTGCCGTAGACACGAACATAGCCGTTCTCGAACGTCTTGGTGACGTTCAGCTTGATCTGGCCGCCCTTGAATGCGTCGAAGCCGGTCGCGCGGGGGCCTTCGCCCTGACGATAGAAGCCGCCTACGTTGAAGCGCACGGTCTTGCTCAGGTGCCCACCATAGTTGAAGTCGACGCGACCGAGTTCATGATCGATGCCTGAGGAGAGCTGGATCGTGCCGCCTTCTTCCTCGCCGGTCTTCGAGATGAAGTTGACCAGGCCGCCCGGCGAGTTGGACGCGAAGGTGGACGCCGAACCGCCACGGATAGCCTGTACCTGGGACAGGCTGAGGTCGGTGCGCAGGAAGGCCGTGGTGGCAGCGAAGTGGATGTCGCCGAACTCGAGCACGGGCAGGCCGTCTTCCTGTATTTGCAGGAACTTCGAGCCGTCGGCAGCCATGGGCAGGCCGCGGATCGTGATTGCGGTCAGGCCGTCGGTGCCGGCGGTTTCGGCGCGGATGCCGGGTATGTTGGCCAACACTTCGGCGATCGAACGAGTCCCGATCTTCTGGATCTGCTCTTCGTCGATCGAGCTTGCAGAGATGGCCGAGTCGAGCAGGTCGCGTCCCTTGGCGACGCCCGTCGTGAACGACTGCTTGGCCGTTGCGGCCGGCGCTGCTTTGGCGCTGCGCGAGGCGGGGGTGCCTTCGCCAAGCGCCTGATCCTGCGCGTGAGCCGCGGTTGCGAAGAGAGCGCACGAAGTCGCCAGCACGAGACGGAAGTTATTCACGGGAGACCCCACTTTTCTGGTTTGTGTCCGGGGCCGTCTGTGCAGGCGAGGCGGTTAAGGAGTGAAAAACGTTACGTAGGGAGTTGTACTAGGAGGATTCGGAGAGCTCGGAAGCCGTCTGCCCGGCTAGCAGCCGAAATCCGAAGGCATTCAAGCACTGGCCGCGACCGAAACTAAGCGGTGCAAAATGCGACTCGAAGGGCGAGCACAAAGCCTCGAGTCGTTTTGCCTAAAGAGCAGAACACGGGTAGAACATCGAAAGCTTACGGCGTTTTGACAATTCGCCGTAAGCCGCGGAATATCGTACGAGAACAAAACGAGAATTTGTAGTAAGGCGCGTTGAAAAATAAGGCTTTCCTCTCGATTCCTAATCGAGAGGTCGGAGGTTCGAATCCTCTCCGGG
>NZ_ALBQ01000054.1 GCF_000282895.1 Sphingomonas sp. ATCC 31555 | reverse complement strand
TGGCGGGCGATTTCCTGGACGATGCCGATCTTCTCCGCGATCGTTTGCATCGCGCCCACGGCACGATCGACGGCGATGCCGCTGACTTCAGCATCCTTGGCGGACTGGCGGGCGATCTTCTCCGTCTGCGCCGCGTTATCGGCGTTCTGCTTGATGTTGGCGGCCATCTCTTCCATCGCGGCCGAGGCCTGTTCCGCAGCGGCGGCCTGCTCGGTCGCGCCTTGCGACACCTGTTCGGAGCTCGACGAAAGCTGCTGGCTGCCGGAAGAGACATTCTCCGCTGCCACCGTTGCATCGCCGACGACGCCGCGCAGCCGCTCGACCATGCGCACCAGCGCGTTGCCCAGCGTGTCCTTCTCCGACAGCGGCTTGTGATTGACGGTCAGGTCGCCAGCCGCGATCTGGTCGGCCAAGTTTGCGCTGACCCGGAGATTGTCAACCAGCAGGTTGATCGAGTCCTTCATGCGCCGGTGATCGCCGTCGCAGGATAATTCGACACGCTCGCGCAGGTCGCCCAGGCTGACGAGGTTGAGCACCCGATTGCCCTCGGCGATCGGCAGCAGGATGGCGTCGAGCATACCGTTGATGCCCCCGACAAGCGCCGCGAAGTCGCCCACGAAGCGCTTCTGGTCGCCGCGCGCGTTGAGGTCGCCGGACGTCGACAGGGCGATCAGCCGCTGAATCTCTCCCGTGATCTCGCGAAGGTTGCGCCGAAGCGTTTCCACCGTGTCGTTGATGAAGGCCTTCTTGCCCGGGAATTGCTCGAGCGGCGCTTCGAAGTTGCCTTCGCCAAACTCCTTGATGCACGCCATCGCCTTCTTCTTCACCGCGATATGGCTGATGACCATATTATTCACGCCCTGCGCCATCGTCGCGAAGTCGCCGCGAAACTTCTCCACCGGCACCAGCACGTCGATGTCGCCCTTGTCGTGTTCGGCCGACATATGCTTCATCTCAGAGATCAGGCCCTTGAGATTGCCGCGCATGGTTTCGATCGTGTCGTTGATGAAGGCTTTCTTGCCCGGCAGCTGCTCGATTTGCGCGTCGAAATTGCCCTCGCTGAATTCCTTGAAGCACGCCATCGCCATTTTCTTTACGGCGATATGGCTGGCCACCATGCTGTTCACGCCCTGCGCCATGATCGCGAAGTCGCCGCGGAACTTCTCGACGGGAACGACGACGTCGATATTTCCCTTCTCATGTTCCGCCGCCATGCGATCCATCTCAAAGATGAGGCCCTTGAGATTGCTGCGCATGGTTTCAATTGTGTCGTTGATGAACGCCTTCTTGCCGGGCAGCTGCTCGATCTGCGCATCGAAATTGCCTTCGCTCAGTTCCTTCACGCAGGCCATCGCCTTCTTCTTGACGCCGATGTGGCTGGCGACCAGACCGTTGACGCGCTTGGCAAGCGTGGCGAAGCTGCCCTGGAACGCCTCGGTCGGCATCACGGCATCAATGTCGCCCTTCTCGTGCTCGGAAGCCATTTCGCTAATGCTGTCGTTCAGCGCAGCAACCGGACGCATCGCACTGTCGAGAAGCTGGTTGATCGCGACTAGCACGTTCCGGGTCCGGCCTCTGGCAAAGGACAGATTGGCGCGTTCCGAGAGATCGCCGCGCGTAACTGCGACCTCCAGGCGAGCGATTTCGGCCATCAGATCAGAATATGATACACCGTTGAAGAGATTCATCGACATGGCGGGTCCTTTGAGGCATCTCAATATTTAGGAAGAAAAAAGTTACTGAGGTATTTTTAACCTTGTCTTTCCTTGTATTGATCCCCGTAAGTATAGCTCCGTAACTTCTGTTCACGGTGCGAGCCCGCGAATGCGGCCCCAGCGATCCTCAGCCCAGTGTGCGGGCCGGCGGCGTTGGCAGGGCGGCAAGAAACGCGAAACAGATCATGCCGCCTGGATGTGGAAGCGATGGTCCTCCTCGTCCGCCCCGCCATTGGCGAGATCGAGAGCGAAGCCGCGGGCGCGGGCCTGCTGGTCGCTCACGCTGCCCGGCTTGGCACGCGCCGCTGCCGGCTTGGCGGCGGGCTTGCGAGCGGCGGGACGAGCGATCGCAGCCGGGCGAGCACGCTGCATGCCGTCGACCTTGAAATAGGCGATGCTGTGCTGCAGCTCCTCGGCCTGGGCGGCGAGTTCCTCGGACGTAGCGCTGATCTG
>NZ_ALBQ01000053.1 GCF_000282895.1 Sphingomonas sp. ATCC 31555 | reverse complement strand
ACAAAAGCCCCGAAGCTAACGCTCCGGGGCTTTTGTGCGTCTATAACGGCCCTCGCGGACCGAACCTTGCTTGGCTATACCCCGCGGATGTTCGAGCGCATTACCCGCAGCACGGCGAGCCCATGGACGATACTGATCCGCCTTGCGGCCGGCCTCATCGTCTTTTTCCCCGAAGGCATCCAAAAGCTGATCTTCCCCGAGATCCTCGGCGCGGGGCGGTTCGCAAAGATCGGCATTCCGTACCCCGATGTCACCGGACCGTTCGTCGGCCTGGTCGAACTCGTATGCGGCGGGCTGATCGTGCTGGGCTTGTTCACGCGGCTGGCGGCCGTTCCGCTCATCATAACAATGCTCGTGGCGCTGGTTTCGACCAAGCTGCCGATCCTGCTCGGCCATGGTTTCGGCCCGTTCAGCCTCCCCGACGTCAAGCGCTACGGCTTCTGGAGCGCGCAGCACGAGGCCCGCGCCGACCTCACCATGTTGCTTGGGTGTCTGTACCTGTTCGCCGTCGGCAGCGGACCCTGGTCGCTCGATCGGCGGCTGGCCAATTCCCGTTCGCGCCGCTCACCAACACCGGCGACGGTGTTCGACTAGTCTAATTTGCCAGCTGCGGAAAGGCCGTGCGGAACGCGGCGACCTTCGGCTTGTCCCAGCGCGTGATGTAGGGATGCGTCGGATGGCGCCAGAAGAAATCCTGATGATATGCTTCCGCCGCATAGAATCGGCCCGTTTCGATCCGCGTCACGATCGGGCGCGCAAAGGCCTTCGAGCGGCTGAGCTGGCCGAGATACGCCTCCGCCACCCGCCGCTGCTCGCCATTCTGGGGGAAGATTGCCGAGCGATAGCTCGGGCCGCGATCCGGACCTTGGCGGTTGAGCTGCGTCGGATCGTGCGCCACGGCGAAGTAGATGCGCAACAGCGTGCCGAAGCTCACGCGCGACGGATCATAGACGATACGCACCGCCTCGGCATGGCCGGTCCTTTCGGTCGAGACCTGAGCATACGTCGCGGTGGCCCCGCTGCCGCCGGCATAGCCGCTGGTGACGGATTGAACGCCCTTCACCGATTGGAACACCGCCTCCATGCCCCAGAAGCAGCCGCCAGCGAGCACCGCCACCTGCGGACCCTTGGCCTTGGGCAGGTCCAGCGCCGGCAGCGGCACCGCCACGGCCCTCTCGATCGACGGCGCACCGGCGGCGAGCAGCAACAACGCCCCACCAACGAGAGGGGCGACGATAAGCGGGAGCCGGAACGAGCGTCGGGTCATCATGGCCCTTTCTAGGGTCGCTGCGGCTCCCGCGGAAGACGGGCGTCGGTTCAGCGCAGATCGGCGCAGGCGGCCTGGATTCGCGTGCACGCCTCGCGAAGCAATGTTTCCGACGTTGCATAGCTGATCCGCATCGCCGGTGACAGGCCGAACGCCGCGCCGTGCACGGCCGCCACGCGGGCTTCATCGAGGAAATAGCCGATCATGTCCTCGTCGGTGGCGATCACCTTGCCCTTGGGCGTGGTCTTGCCGATCAGCGCGCTGAATTCCGGATAGACGTAGAAGGCACCCTCAGGCGTCGGGCAGTGCATGCCGTCGATTTCGTTGAGCATGCCGACGACCAGGTCGCGGCGCGTCTGGAAGGCGGCGGCGCGGTCCTTGAGGAAGCTCTGGTCGCCGGTCAGCGCCGCGACGGCGGCCGCCTGGGCGATCGAGCACGGGTTCGAGGTCGACTGCGATTGTAGCTTGGCGATCGCCTTGATCAGCGGTGCCGGGCCGCCGGCGAAGCCGATGCGCCAGCCGGTCATCGCATAGGCCTTGGAGCAGCCGTTGACGGTGAGAGTACGCTCGTAGAGCGACGGGCAGACCTGCGCGATGGTGGCGAATTCGAAGCCGTCGTACAGGATGTGCTCGTACATGTCGTCGGCGAACACCCAGACATGCGGGTGGCGCTCGATCACTTCGCCCAGCGCCTTGAGCTCGGCGGCCGAATAGGCGGCGCCCGTCGGGTTGGACGGCGAGTTGAGAATCACCCACTTGGTCTTCGGCGTGATCGCCGCTTCGAGCTGTGCAGGGGTGATCTTGTAGTTCTGCTCGGCACCGGCGGCGATGAATACCGGCGTGCCGCCCGCAAACTGCACTACGTCAGGATAGCTGACCCAATAGGGTGCCGGGATGATCACTTCATCGCCGGCTTCCACCGTCGCCACGATCGCGTTGAACAGGGTGTGCTTGCCACCGACGTTGATCGTGATCTGCTGCGCGGTATAGTCCAAGCCATTGTCGCGCTTGAACTTGTTGATCACGGCATCCTTCAGCTCGGGCGTCCCGTCGACATTGGTGTATTTGGTCTTGCCGTCGCGGATCGCCTGAATCGCGGCTTCCTTCACGAAGTCCGGCGTGTCGAAATCGGGCTCGCCGGCGCCCAAGCCAATCACGTCGACGCCGGCACGCTTCAGCTCGAACACGCGGCTGGTCATGGCGAGCGTGGCGGAGGGCTGGATGCGCTGGAGCGCGGCGGAAGTCTGCATGGTCTAGACGCCTTTTCCGGGGAAGATGCGCGCCTATAGGTCCGCTTCGGCGCTTTCCGCAACTGTAACCGCTGCAACCAGTCCCCGCAGCGCGTTCCCGAGCAGGAAGCCGCCCGCGAGATCCTCCGGCCGCAGGTCCCCCTCCACTGCGCGGCCGGTGGCGAGCAGTTCGGCACGGAGCACCCCGGGAAGCAGTCCGCGCGACAGCGGCGGCGTCACCAGCACGCCGTCGCGCTCGACGAACAACGAGGTGAAGCTGCCTTCGGTGCAATAGCCGTCGGCATCGGTGAACACGACTTCCCAGGTACCGGCAGCGCGGCGCGGCGCGTCGTAGATCGACCGTCGCGTGGTCTTGTGGGCAAGGCGAAAATCGACGCGCGGTACCGAATGGGGCACGATCCTGACCGTGGCCTGCCTGGGCGGCGGCGGGGGGAGCGGGGCGATGCCGATCGCGACCGCGCCCGAGGGACCGAGCAGCAGCCGCACCTTGGCCGCATCGCGCAGGCGGAAGGTGGCGGCTTGCAGCTCATTGCGGACGACGTGGCGATCGAACGGAAACCCGAAGATGGCGGCGCTGGCCCGAATGCGATCGAGGTGACGCTCGAGCAGCAGCAGGCCGTCCTCGGGATCGAACCGCATCGTCTCGATCAGGTCGAAGCCGCGCTCGCCTGCCGTCACGAACGCCCCCTTGGCAAGGCATTCGCTCCATTCGTCGACCGCGTTCGAATCGGCGACCACGCCCGAGCCGAGGCCCAGCGTCGCCCGACCCGGTTGGGCCAGCACGAGCGTGCGGATCGCGACGTTGAATTCGGCACTGCCATCGGCATCCATCCTCCCGATCGCGCCGGTATAGGGCCCACGTGAATCGGGCTCGACTTCGGCAATCACCTGCATTGCGCGAATTTTCGGCGCACCCGTCACCGATCCGCAGGGGAACAACGCCGCGAGCGCGTCGACGGCTCCCAGCCTGTCTGCAAGGCTGGCAGTGATCGTCGAAGTCATCTGATGGACGGTAGGATAGGTTTCCACCGCGAAGAGCTGCGGCACGGCGACGCTGCCCGGGCGGGCGATCCGGCCGAGATCGTTGCGCATCAGATCGACGATCATCAGGTTTTCGGCGCGCTGCTTGGGATCGGCCTGCAACGCCAGAGCGCACGCGGCGTCCGCAGCGGGATCGGCATCGCGGCGCTCGGTGCCCTTCATCGGGCGGGCGGCGAGCATGCCGTCTTCAAGCGTGAAGAACAATTCGGGCGAGAGGCTCAGCAGCCATTGCGTACCGGTTGCGACCAGCGCGCCGTGCCCGGCGGCGGCGCGGGCGCGGAGCAGCGCATAGAGCGCGGCGGGATGACCCGCGACCGGCACCTCGGCCCGGAAGGTCAGGTTTGCCTGATAGATGTCGCCTGCACGGATATAGTGCAGCACGCGCGCGAGGGCGGCATCATAGGCCGCGCGGTCGAGCAGCGGGCGGGGGCGCCCGGCCCAGGCGCCGGCGGGATCGGGGAGCAGCTGAGGAACCTCGTCCGGCCTGAGCTTCCGGTGCCCGCCGAACAGGCCGAACCAGAGCAGCGGACCATCGGTCTCGCGTGGCGGAGCGGCGGGTTCGAGCGCGGCACCTGCTTCGTACGAAAGCCAGCCGGCGGCGTCCAAGCCGCGGCCAAGGGCGGTGCGCAGTCGGTCCAGCGCCGGGACGATCTCGTCGAGCTGCTGCGCGACGACGATCTCGACAGGATCGACATAGAGGCGCGCGCCGCACCCATCGGCGCGCGCGTCGTCGAGCAGGACAAAGGGGGGATGCAACACCATCAGCCGGCTGGAATGCAGAGCCATGCGGCACAGGGCAAGCCTTGGTTGCCGCGCGCGTCCGGCCGGAGTAGCGAAGGGGCATGGCAACCTCGCATTCTTCCGCTGCCCAGCCGCCGCTTCGTGCGGCGATCGTGCCCGTTACGCCGCTTCAGCAGAACTGTACCCTGCTCTGGTGCACCAACACGATGCGCGGCGCCTTTGTCGATCCGGGCGGCGACCTTGATCGGTTGCGAGCGGCGGCAAAGCAGCACGGGGTCACGATCGAAAAGCTGCTGATCACCCATGGCCATATCGATCATTGCGGATCGGCCGGGATCTTTGCCGAGGAGCTGGGCGTGCCGATCGAAGGGCCGCACGAAGCGGATCGCTACTGGATCGCACGGCTGGAGGACGACGGCCGCGCCTATCGCGTGCCCGGAAAGCCTTTCGAGCCCGACCGCTGGCTGCAGCAGGGCGATCAGGTGACGGTGGGCGAACTGGTGCTCGATGTCTATCATTGTCCGGGCCACACCCCCGGCCATGTCGTGTTCCACCACCCCGCATCGCAGCTGGCGATCGTCGGCGACGTGCTGTTTCAAGGTTCGATCGGGCGAACCGATTTCCCCTTGGGCAATCATCAGGATCTGATCGACGCGATCACCACCCGGTTGTGGCCGCTGGGGGATGAGACGGTGTTCGTCCCCGGCCACGGCCAGCCGAGCAATTTCGGTCAGGAGCGCCGTACCAATCCGTTCGTTGCCGATTCGGTGCTGGCGCGCGCCTGAGTCGAGGCACCGATCAATGGCCGTCATCCCGGCTGTTGCCGGGACGACGGAAGGGGCGGATCAATGCAGCGGGTTCGATCCCGTATAGCCGAGCCACGCGGCGTAGAGGCCCAAGCCCGCGAGTGTGAGGAAGGTGGTCAGCGCACCGATCGCACGGCCGGGCTGCCAGCCGTCCATGCCGAAGCCGTGCAGCACGCGGCCGAGCAGGTACACGGCGGCGATCACCCACAGATAGAATCGGGTGCCCTGGGCCAGCTCGATCAGGCCGATCAGGATCAGGATGAAAGGCGTGTATTCGACGAAGTTCATCTGCGCGCGCATGCGCGCGAGAAGTCGCGGGCTCCCGCCGTCGCCGGTCAGCACCTTGTCGGCATAGCGCAGCTGAATGACGCGAATCGCCAGCCACAGGTTGATCAGCGCCGCGGCGCCCGCACTGGTGAGTGTAACCGGCAGAAAAAACATGCGCGTCCCCTGAAACCGAGGTGGAAACCCCTGCCACGTGCGGCTTCTGCTTGCAACGCGGACGAGAATCGCTATACGCGCGGGCTCGCTTCGTGACCTGCCTGCTGGTCCGGCGAGCGGCCGGCCTAGCCGTCGCTTGCCCGAACAACCCTGTGGGCGTATCGCGACTTTATTGATTCTGTAGCTTATTGAAGGTGCCGAGATGGCCGTTCCGAAGAGAAAGACCTCGCCGTCGAAGCGCGGCATGCGCCGCTCGCACGACGCGCTGACCGTCGAGTCGTTCCAAGAATGCCCGAACTGCGGCGAACTGAAGCGTCCGCATAACCTCTGCAACGCCTGCGGCCATTATAACGGCCGCGAGATCGTTTCGGTCGAGGGCTGAGCGACGTTCCGCAACGGGGGGTTGCCGGTATGACTGTTCCCTCGCGGATCGCCGTCGATGCAATGGGCGGCGATGAGGGGATCGCCGTCATGCTGGCTGGCGCCGCACGCGCACGGCGTCGCTTCGACGGGATGGAATTCCTTCTCGTCGGCGACGAGCCGCGCATCCGGGACGCTTTGAAGGCGCATCCCAACTTGGCAGCCGCGTGCGAGATCGTCCACGCGGCCGAAGTCGTCGCGGCCGATGCCAAGCCCAGCCAGGCGATTCGCCGCGCCAAGACCACATCGATGGGAATTGCCATCGATCTGGTGAAGCAGGGCCGCGCCGGCGCCGCCGTTTCTTCGGGCAACACCGGCGCGCTGATGGCGATGGCCAAGCTGTCGCTCCGCACCATGGCGGGGATCGACCGGCCGGCGCTTGCCGCGCTGATGCCCTCGCTGGGTGCGAACGACACGGTGATGCTCGATCTCGGCGCCAATACCGAGGTGGACGAGCGCAACCTGGTGCAGTTCGCGGTGATGGGCGCTGCCTATGCGCGCACCGCGCTCGATCTTTCACGCCCCCGCGTGGCGCTCCTCAACATCGGCACGGAAGAGATGAAGGGCACCGACAGCATCCGCGATGCTGCCGCCCAATTGCGTGCGGCGAAGCATCTGCCGCTGGAATTCACCGGCTTCATCGAAGGCAATCGGCTGTCGCGCGGCGATGTCGACGTGATCGTCTGCGACGGCTTTTCCGGCAATATCGCGCTCAAGACGGCGGAAGGCACCGCGCGGTTCGTGGCGGACCTGCTGCGCCGCGCGTTCAGCAGTTCGCTGCGTTCAAAGGTCGGCTTTCTGATCTCCAAGCCGGCGACCGATCTCCTGCGCCACCATCTCGACCCGAATAATCATAATGGTGCCGTTTTCCTCGGGCTGAACGGCATCGTTGTGAAGAGCCATGGCGGCGCGAACGAGATCGGTGTGGATACCGCGATCGGCTTTGCCGCCAAGATGGTGCGCGACGAACTCACCCGGCGCATTGCCGAGGATCTGGGGAACTTCGAGGCCAAGGCCGCGTAGAGACGGGGTAAGAAGGGGTCGCATGACCGTACGATCGGTGATTCTCGGCACGGGTTCGGCCCTGCCGGCACAGCGTGTTTCCAACGCGGAGCTGGCGGAGCGTGTCGATACCAGCGACGAATGGATCGTCGAGCGGACCGGCATCCGCTTTCGCCACATCGCCGGACCAGACGAATCGACCGGCACGCTGGCCACGCAGGCGGCGCGCGCGGCGCTGGAGTCGGCGGGGATCGCTGCGACCGACATCGATCTGATCGTGCTGGCGACGGCCACCCCGGACCAGACCTTCCCTGCCACCGCCACCCGCGTGCAGAGCGCGCTCGGCATCCTCGATTGCGTCGCCTTTGACGTGGCGGCGGTGTGCTCGGGCTTTCTCTACGCGGTGCAGGTCGCCGATTCGATGCTGCGCGCCGGCGCGCATCGCCGCGCACTGGTGATCGGCGCGGAAACGTTCAGCCGCATTCTCGACTGGGAGGACCGCACGACCTGCGTGTTGTTCGGCGATGGCGCCGGCGCGATCGTGCTCGAGGCGCAGGACACCGATGGCGAATCGCCGCAGGGCATCCTTGCCACCAAGCTCCACGCCGATGGCCGGTATAACGACCTTCTCTATGTCGATGGCGGCCCTTCGACCACGGGCACCGTCGGCAAGCTGCGGATGAAGGGGCGCGAAGTGTTTCGCCACGCGGTGGTAAATCTCGCTTCTGTAATGCAGGAATCGCTTGCCGCAGCCGGGCTACAGCCGGGCGACGTCGATTGGGTCGTGCCGCATCAGGCCAATGCCCGCATCCTTGACGCGACGGCGCGCAAGCTGGACCTTGCCCCGGAAAAGGTGATCGTCACCGTGGATCGGCACGCCAACACCTCGGCCGCGTCGGTGCCGCTCGCCCTGGACACAGCGGTGCGCGACGGGCGCATTCAGCGCGGCGACCTGCTCGTTCTGGAGGCGATGGGCGGCGGCTTCACCTGGGGTGCCGCGGTCGTGCGGTTCTGACGTTGCCGGCGAAAAGACGAAGATTACGTGTTTTTCCAGAGTATGTCTGAGGCGTTTCTAGGCGTTCAACATCATCCTTGATAGCGCGTAACAATCTGGTACGGGTAGCCAATCAAAGGGAAGGAAGTTGCCGAGATGAGTGCTGCAGGTACGCTCACCAGAGCAGATCTGGCTGAATCGCTGCATCGGGAAGTGGGCCTGTCTCGCGCCGACGCGGCGCGGCTGGTCGAGCAGATCCTGAAGCATATGTGCGAGGCGCTTGCCCGAGGCGAGAATGTGAAGATCTCGGGCTTCGGCAGCTTCGTGCTTCGGGACAAGGGCGAGCGGATCGGCCGCAACCCCAAAACCGGCGTGGAAGTGCCGATCGCGCCGCGTCGCGTCCTCACCTTCCGGGCCAGCCAGATGATGCGCGATCGCATCGTCTCGGCGAGCTGAGACCGACCATGCCGGCGACCGAAAAGGCCGCTGGTGCGTTGCGAACCATCGGTGAGCTCGCCGCGGAAATCGGCAGGCCACAGCACATATTGCGCTATTGGGAAACGCGGTTTCCCCAGCTGAAGCCGCTCACCCGTGCAGGCAACCGCCGCTATTACCGCCCGGAAGACGTGGCACTGGTTCGCCGCATCCACCATCTGCTGAGCCAGGAAGGCTATACGATTCGCGGCGTGCAGCGCCTGCTGGCTTCGGAGAAGGCTGCGCGCGGCAAGGGCCGGGGCGAGGAGCTCCAGGCGATCCGCGACTCGCTGGCCGAAGCGCTGGACGCCGACGGCTGACGCCTGTCAGCCGTCCGGCCCCAGGCTCGGATCCAGGTCGCGCGGACGCACGAAGCGCCGCAGCTCGGCGCCCGCACTCGGCGCATCGGCCCAGCGATCGACCGTGAAACGCAGTTCGGCCAGAGCGGCGGTTGGGAATTTGCGCGCCACTTCGCCGCGCAACTCGCCGCTGTCGGCGGTCAGATCGAGCACCAGTTCCTCCAGCCCCGGATTATGGCCGGACAGCAGCACCGTTTCTGCCGAATCGGGGAACGCCTCGATCGCGTCGAGCAGCGTGCCGACCGAGGCGAGGTAGAGCTTCTGGTCCCAGGCCGGCGCGATCGCCGCACCATAGCCGGTCGCCACCTGCGCTAGCGTCTCCTGCACGCGCACCGCAGGAGATGCGGCGACATGATCGAACCGCAGCCCCTGCTCGCGCAAATACCGCCCCATCGTCACGGCGGCGCGCTGGCCCTTGGGATTCAGCGGCCGATCGAAATCGCGGGCAACGGGATCGTCCCACCCCGATTTCGCATGGCGCAGGACCAGGAGTGTTTTCATGCTTCCCCGATATTGGTGCTGGCGGTTGCCGGCGCGTCATGCCGCAAGCCGGAGCCCAAGGAAAGCCGAACCCGCTCCACCGCCTGGTCGAGCGCGCAGCGGGTGATGCGCGTGCCCGGCGGAAAGGCGTCGAGCAGCCGCGACGGCGTGGCGGCGGAGAGCAGCACGAAGGCGCCGCGATCGTCCGCCCGCCGGATCAGACGGCCGAACGCCTGGGCGAGCCGCGCGCGAACGATGCGGTCGTCATAGGCCGAGCCGCCGCCAGCCAGCCGTCGGGCTGCGTGGAGCACGCTCGGCTTGGGCCAGGGCACGCCTTCCATCACCACCAGCCGCAGCGAATCGCCCGGCACGTCCACGCCGTCGCGCAGCGCATCGGTGCCGATCAGCGAGGCGCGCGGATCGTCGCGGAAGATATCGACCAGCGTGCCAGTGTCGATCGGATCGACATGCTGGGCGAGCAGCGGCAGCCCGTCGCGCGCCAGCCGGTCGGCGATGCGGGCATGCACCGCGCGCAGTCGCCGGATCGCGGTGAACAGCCCGAGCGTGCCGCCGCCCGCCGCGGCGATCAGCCGGGCATAGGCATTGGCGAGCGCGGGCAGGTCGCCACGCTTCACGTCGGTGACGATCAGCACCTCGGCCTGGTTGGGATAGTCGAACGGGCTCTTCGCTTCGAAGCGTTGCGCGGGGCGCAGCAAGTGGGTGGCGCCGGAGCGCGCCTCCGCCACATCCCAGTCGCCGCCGGCGCGCAGAGTGGCGGAAGTGACGAGCACGCCGTGCGCGGGCTCCAGCACGGTCTTCGCCAGCGGCCGGGCGGGATCGAGCCAGTGCCGATGCAGGCCGACGTCATATTCGCGGCCATCGACGCGATCGACGGCAAGCCAGTCGACGAATTCGGGATCGGCCGGCCCGCCGATCCGCGCGATCAGGGCCAGCCAGGCGCCAACCGTATCGACCCGCCAGCCGAGCGAGGCCACTGCCCCTTCGATCCGCGCCCGCGCCGGGCCGTCCATCCAGTCGGGTGCCTCGGCCAGCACCGCTTCCAGCCGGCGGCCGAGCACCACCATCGGGCGGAGCAGCGCATCGAGCGCCGCCGTGGCAATGCCCGCGGCCTCGACCAGCGCCGCATCGGGTTCGGTGAGTTCGGTTTCGAGCCCATAGCCGGCGTCCGCCGAGCCGTTGGCGTCGCGGGCATAGACCAGGCCGCGCACGGCTGCGAGCAGCGCTTCCACGGGTCCGAACGGTTCGCCTTCGTTCAGCCGCTGCAGCCAGCCGTCGCTTGGCAGCGCGCGGGCAGCGTCCACGGCTTCGGAAATGGCGCGGCCGCCGGCATCGTCATAGCTGGCGACGTCGGAGAGGCGCGCGGCGAGGCCCCGCCGGCGTCCCCGCGAGCCGGACTCGGGGCCGGTCAGCCAGCGGCGGAGCTCGATCGATTCCTGCCCGGTGAGCGCGACCGAGAACATCGCGTCGGCGGCGTCGAACAGGTGATGGCCTTCGTCGAACACATAGCGGGTGGGGCGCGTCTGGTTCTCGCGGCCGCGCGCGGCGTTGACCATCACCAGCGCATGGTTGGCGATAACGATATCGGCATCGGCGCTGGCGCGGGCGGCGCGCTCGATGAAGCATTTCCGATAATGCGGGCAGCCGGCATAGATGCACTCGCCGCGCCGATCGGTCAGCGCGGTCGATCCGTTGCGGCGGAAGAGGGTGGGGAGCCAGCCGGGCAGGTCGCCGCCGACCATGTCGCCATCGGCGGTATAGGCGGCCCAGCGCGCCACCAGCTGCGCGAGGATCGCTGCGCGCCCGGCAAAGCCGCCCTGCAGCGCATCCTCCAGGTTGAGCAGGCAGACATAATTCTCGCGGCCCTTGCGCGTCACGATGCGCGCGCGGCGCTGCTCGGCATCGGGAAACAGCCGCTCGCCTTCCTTGCCGAGCTGGCGTTGCAGCGCCTTGGTGAAGGTGGAGACCCATACCGGCCCGCCCGAGCGCTCTGCCCAGACCGAGGCGGGGGCAAGGTAGCCGAGCGTCTTGCCGATGCCGGTGCCGGCTTCGGCCAGCACCAG
The DNA here is from genome assembly GCF_000282895.1 of Sphingomonas sp. ATCC 31555. Lineage (GTDB taxonomy): Bacteria > Pseudomonadota > Alphaproteobacteria > Sphingomonadales > Sphingomonadaceae > Sphingomonas. Next base: position 115,279 of record NZ_ALBQ01000053.1, on the reverse strand, counting down.
ATTGGGCGTATCCGGCACGCTCCGCGGCGCGAAGGCCTGCGCCGCCGCTTCGGCATAGTCGCGCTGGCCCTGCCGGCGTTCGGCGCCATTGCCGGTCAAGCGGGCCAGGCGCTCGGCGACGTCAACGGGGTCGAGGGTGATGGTGCGCGGCGCCGGTCGCGGCGCGCTTTCCTCCCATTCGGGAAGCTTGGAGAACAGCCAGCGTTCGGCCCGTTCCGGCTTGGCGACGCGCTGGCCAAGTGGGGCGGCCCAGGGCCAGCGGAGCCGGGCGAGCGATTGCAGCCCGTGCCATGCGCCTTCGCGCTCGGGCCAGTTGCCCTCGGGCAGCGCCAGCAGCGCAGCGGCCGCCTCGCGGAGAAAGGCGGCGACCTCCGCATCGTCCTTCGGCGGCTCCAGGCCACAGGCACGGGCAAGGCCCTTGGGTGTCGGGACCATGAAGCGGGCAGGGCGTAGAAAGGCGAACAGCTCGAGCAGATCCAGCCCGCTTAGCTCGGGATGGCCGAGCCGCTGGCCGACCAGCGGCGCGTTGAGCAGCAGTACCGGCGTGTCCGCCGCGATCCGGATGGCCTCGCCCCGGCTCAGCCCGCGCGTTCCTTCGGCCGTGGCGATCCACACGCCGGAATGGCTGGCATGCAGGGCGGGATAGGGGAGCGGCGGCTGCATCGGTCTGTGGCCGTTGTACATGATGCGTTCCGCTTTGACAGCGGCAAAGCGGTGGGGTGAGCTTCGAAAGCGCGCGGCATGCGCCGGTCGCTCTCAACCTCCATTCGAAAGGGTGTGAATGCCCCCCGGCAAAGAGCGGGAGCCGCGACCCGGGGGAACGGTGAGGGCGCCCAGTCTCGCCCGATCCCTCTTGCCCCGGACAGCAGAGCTGGCGTCAGTCCTCCGGCGTCTCGCGCTTGGCCTGGTCGAGCGTGCGCAGCTTGCGTTCGGCCTCCGCCGCGTCCCGCGCCTTTTCGGCCTTGGTGCGGCCGAAGCGGGCGCGGTTGGCCACGGCCTGTGCCTCGGCCGTCGCTTTCGCTCTCGCTTTTCGCGCTTTGTTCAGGTTAATGATCTCGGCCATATCAGAGTCTTTTTAGCGCCCCGCCGCGTGGGCGCACCACCCAATCATCGGAGTTTTTGAAGCATGGCGGGCAGCGTCAACAAAGTGATCCTGGTCGGCAATTTGGGGCGCGACCCCGAATCGCGGTCGTTCCAGAATGGCGGCAAGGTGGTGGAACTGCGCATCGCCACGTCGGAAAGCTGGAAGGATCGCAGCAGCGGCGAGAAGCGCGAGAAGACCGAATGGCACACGGTGAAGATCTTCTCCGAAGGTCTCGCCAACGTTGCGGAGCGCTATCTGCGCAAGGGCAGCAAGGTCTATCTCGAAGGTCAGCTGCAGACCCGCAAGTGGCAGGACCAGAGCGGCGCCGATCGCTATTCGACCGAAATCGTGCTGCAGGGCTTCAACGCGCAGATGGTGCTGCTCGACGGACCCGGCGGCGGCCAGGGTGCGGGCATGGGTGGCGGCCGTAGCAGCGGCGGCGACGATTGGGGCGCGGACGAGTCGTTTGGCGGGGGCGGTGCGTCGGGCGGCCGCGGCGGTACCTTCAACGGGGGCGGCCAGCGCAGCGGCGGTGCGACGAGCGGCGGCGGCTTTGGCGGCGGCTTCCCGGACGATCTGGACGACGACGTACCGTTCTGATGCGTCGGTCCGCGCCGGACCGGACCAGGTCCGGCGCTGGGCCGCAACGGCTCGATCTACCACCTTTGGTGGGTTGCACGGCCAACGGATAGCGCTACCATCCCCCGCGCGACCGATTGCGGCGAAAATTGCATAAGCCCGTCAGCGCGTTACGCTGGCGCGCGCGAAGGGGGATGCAGGCACATGATACGAAGCTTGGCGTTGCTGCTGGTGCTGCCGGCCGGATCGGCGGCGGGCCAGGAATCGCTGGATCAGGCCCGCGCCGTGGCGGGGGCTCCGGCGGGCAAGCCGCAGCGCCTGGTGCTTGCCGACATCCCCAAGCCCGCTGGCAAGGCGACAACGCTGTTCGACGGGCGAACGCTTGGCGATTGGCAGCCCTGGCTGGGCTATGCCGATCCTGCGATCACCTATCGCGCGGATAGCAGCGCCACGCCGATCGGCACCAGCCGCGACACCAGCGGCGATTTCGCCGTACGCAATGTCGATGGCGAACCGGCGATCTGGATCAAGGGCGAGACCTGGGGTAGCCTGGTCCACCGTAGCGATCTGCGCGATTATCATCTGCGGCTGCAGTTCAAATGGGGCACGCATACCTTCGCCCCGCGCAAAAGCCTGCCGCAGAATAACGGCCTGCTCTATCACACGCATGGACGGGCGGGAGAGGTGTTCGGCACCTGGCGCCCCTCGGCCGAATTCGAGATCATGCGCGGCTCGACGGGCATGATCGTGATGGTCGGCCGCCAGGTACGCGCGCAGACGAATGCGGTGGTCGATCCAGCGCTGATTGCCCCGCATCTGCGGTTCCGCCTTGATGGTCGCACCGTCGAGATGATCAACGGCACGCCCACCTGGAACGTAGAGGCCGCTGTCGACGCGGAAAAGCCGGTCGGCGAATGGAACACGCTCGACTTGTACGTGCTCGGCAACCGGGCGGTGCATGTGGTGAACGGCGTGCCGGTGGCCGAGGTGCGCGATCTGGTAGTGGTGGCGCCCGACGGCAGTCGCACGCCGCTGACCCATGGCCAGATTCAGTTGCAGTCGGAAGGCGCCGAAACCTGGTTCCGCCGCATCACCATCGAACCGATCCGCAGCCTGCCGCGGATCGTGGCGGCGCGTGACTGATTCAGCGCGGCGGCGCAGCGGTGCTGCGCCGTACGATCAGTTCGTGCTTGAGCGTCACTTGTCGCTCGCGCGGCACGCCGCCACGCAGGATATCGACCAGCAGTTCAACGGCGTGGCGGCCGATCAGCGCCTTGGGCTGGGCGATGGTGGTCAGCGGCGGATGGAAGAAGCGCGACAGCGGCAGATCGTCGAAACCCATGACGGACACGTCGACAGGGCAGCGCAGACCCGCCTCGTCGATGGCGCTGATCGCCCCGACGGCCATTTCGTCATTGAAGCAGAAGATCGCCGTCACGCCAGCCGCGAGCAGGAACCGTGCCTCGCGGCAGGCGCAATCGGCCGAATAGTCGCCGACGCGGATCTGCATCTGCCCGGCAATCCCATGGCGTTCGGCCGCGCGCATCGCGCCCGCCAGGCGATCGCGGCTGATCGGGCTGATCGGCGGGCCGGTGAGGATGCCGATCGCATGGTGGCCGAGCGCGACGAGATGCTCGATTGCGTCGGCGCTGGCGGCGGCATTGTCGATATGCACGCTGGGCACGCCCAGATCGGGGCTATATTCGCAGCCATTGACGATCGGCGCGATGCCGCCACTGGTGGCGACCAGCGGCGCCAGGCTGGCCGGCAGGCGATGGCCGAGAAAGACGAGCCCGTCCACTTCGCGGCGCGACAGCATTTCGGCATATTGATCCTCGACCTGCGCGTCGTGGCGCGTATCGCCCAGCACCATGGCATAGCCGGCGTCGCGGGCCGCTTCCTCCGCGCCGCGAATCACGCTGGCGAAGAACGGGTTGGAGATATCGGGCACCGTCAGCAGAATCTTCGCGGCGCGCAGCGTGCGCAGCGTACGGGCCGCCACATTGGGGCGATATCCAAGCGCATCAACGACTTCGAGCACCCGCACCCGCGTTGCCGCTGCCACCCGATCGGGCTGGCTGAGCACGCGCGACACGGTGGCCGTCGAAACGCCGGCGGCGGCCGCGACTTCGATGATCGTCGTCATCCGCTCGTCATGTCGCTTGGCGACAAGCGTGTCGATAGGAAACGATGTAATCCTTTACATCATCGGCGGTGGTGCCTAGGCTGCGATTCGACAGCGGGAACGCCGCGTTCGGGGAGAGGATAGCGCATGGTCGCTGCAGAAGGGGCAAGTGCGGGCACCGCAGGCCCGGCATCGGGTTTGCTAACGGGGCGCCTCAGCGCGCTGATGTTCATGCAATTCTTCGTCTGGGGGGCGTGGAACGTAACCTTGGGCCTGGTAATGCAGACCATGGGTGTCGGTAGCCTGATCGCCAACGCCTTTTCCGTCGGCCCGATTGCCTCGATCGTCGGATCTTTCCTGCTCGGCATGGCGGCGGCACGGTTCCTCAGCCCCAAGATGCTGATGGTGGTGCTGCACCTCGTCGGGGGCGCTCTGCTGTTCGTGCTGCCGACGCTGCTCACGCCGGAACATGGCGCCAGCTTCGTCTGGCTGCTGCTTGGGTATATGATCCTCTACATGCCCACCGTGGGCTTGGCGAACACCATTGCGCTCAAGAGCTTCGGCGAACGCGTGGATCGCTTCCCCTTTGTCCGCGCCTTCGGCACGCTCGGCTGGATCGTCGCGGGGCTGATCATCGGCTGGGCCGGGCTTTCTGCCAGTCCGCAGATCTTCCAGGTCGCCGGCGTGGTGTCGCTTGCGCTCGGCCTGTACAGCGTCACTCTGCCGAACGTTCAGCCCGATGCCCCGCAGGGCCAGAGCCTTGTTGCCGAGGTGTTCTGCACCGAAGCCTTCGGCCTGATGCGCAACCGTTCCTTCCTCGTCTTCATGCTCTGCGCCACGCTGATCTCGATCCCACTGGCGATGTATTATGCCTATGCTTCGCCCTTTATCGGTGCGGCGGGGATCGAGAATGTCGGCGGCACGCTGGCGATCGGGCAGATGTCCGAACTGGTCTTCATGTTCTCGATGCCGTGGCTGTATCGCCGCTTCGGCGTGAAGCCGCTGCTGCTCGTCGGCATGATCGCCTGGGCGCTGCGCTATGCCCTGTTCGCGATCGGCGACGGCGCCGGCGGGATCTGGGCGATCTATCTTGGCGTTGCGCTTCACGGTGTTTGCTACGATTTCTTTTTCGTCGCCGGCGCAATCTACACCGGCACCATCGCAACGCCGAAGGGTGTCAATGCTCAGGCGCAGGGGATGCTGACGCTGTTCACCTATGGCGTGGGCATGCTGCTCGGCTCGCAGATCGGCGGACTGCTCTATGCGCAGCTGCCGGCTAATGCGATGCCGGCCGACTGGCACCAGCTCTGGTGGTACCCGGCGGTCGCGGCAGCGGTCATCGCGCTGCTCTTCCAGATCACCTTCAAAAATCCCGCCAAGGAGGCGCGCGCATGACCGCGATGCAGGGCCCGGCCATCTTCCTCGCCCAGTTCCTCGGCGACCAGGCGCCGTTCGACACGCTCGATCATCTGGCCGAATGGGCCGCAGGGCTCGGTTATGTCGGGGTGCAGATCCCGTGCGATCCGCGCCTGATCGATGTGAAGCAAGCGGCCGAAAGCCAAGCCTATTGCGACGATCTCCGCGCCCGGCTCGACAAGTTCGGCATCCAGCCGACCGAGCTGTCGACGCACCTGCAGGGGCAGCTGGTGGCGGTGCACCCGGCCTATGACACGTTGTTCGACGGTTTCGCGCCTGCCGAGCTCCACGGCAAGCCGGCCGAGCGCCAGGCTTGGGCCGTCGAGCAGGTTAAGCTCGCCGCGCGCGCCAGCGCCCGGCTGGGGTTGAAGGCGCATGCCACTTTCTCCGGCGCGCTCGCCTGGCCCTATGTCTATCCGTGGCCGCAGCGCCCGGCCGGGCTGGTGGAAGAGGCATTCGCCGAACTCGCCCGCCGCTGGCTGCCGATTCTCGACGTGTTTGAAGATGCCGGCGTCGATTGCGCGTTCGAAATCCATCCGGGCGAGGACATCCACGACGGCGCGACCTGGGAGCGCTTCCTGGCGGCGGTGGGCAACCATCCTCGAGCGCGTATCCTGTTCGATCCGTCGCACTATGTGCTGCAACAGCTCGACTATCTCGACTTCATCGATCGCTATCACGATCGCATCTCGTGCTTCCACGTCAAGGATGCCGAGTTCAATCCCACCGGGCGCAGCGGCGTCTATGGCGGCTATGAGAGCTGGGCGGACCGCGCCGGGCGCTTCCGCTCGACCGGCGACGGGCAGGTCGATTTCGTCGGCGTCTTCAGCAAGCTCGCCCAATATGGCTATCGCGGCTGGGCGGTGATCGAATGGGAATGCGCGCTAAAGAACAGCGAGGACGGCGCCCGTGAAGGCGCGCCATTCATTCGCGACCATATCATCCGCGTCACCGGCCGTGCGTTCGACGATTTCGCCTCGAGTGGCGTCGACAAGGACGCGATCCGCACGCTGCTCGGGCTGGAGCGTGGGCGGGCATGATCCGGCATCCGCTCAAGCTCGGCATGGTCGGCGGTGGCGAAGGCGCGTTCATCGGCGCCGTGCACCGCATGGCGGCGGCGCTCGACGGTGACTGGCGACTGGCGGCGGGCGCGTTCAGCACCGATGCGGGCAAGAATGCGCGTACCGGCGACCTGCTCGGTCTTCATCCGGCGCGGGTCTATGCCACCTATGGCGAACTGCTCGCGGGCGAAGCGGCGCTGCCGGAAAATGAGCGGATTGATGCGGTGGCAATCGTCACCCCCAACCATCTCCACGCTCCCGTCGCTATTGCTGCGCTGAACGCCGGCTTTCACGTCTTCTGCGAAAAGCCGATGGCGATGAACGGCGACGAGGCCCGCGCCATTGCCGGCGCGGCGACAGCGAGCGGCAAGCAGTTCGGTCTCGCCTTCACCTATAGCGGCTACCCGCTGGTTGAAGAGGCGCGAGCCCGCGTCGCTCGCGGTGATTTCGGAGCGATCCGGCTCGTGCAGGTGGAATATATCCAGGGCTGGCTGAGCGCGCCGTTAGACACTGAAGGCAACAAGCAGGCCGAATGGCGCACCGATCCGGCCCGCGCCGGGTTGGGCGGTTGCCTGGGCGACATCGGCACCCACGCCTTTCACCTTGCCGAGCATGTTTCGGGTTTGCGCGTCGAAACGCTGGCTGCCGAACTCGCGATCCATGTGCCGGGCCGCCGGCTCGACGACGATGTCAGTGCGCTGCTTCGCTTTGCCGGTGGCGCACGCGGGACGCTCAAGGCGACGCAGGTCGCCGCTGGCGAGGAAAACGGGCTGCGCCTGCGCATCCATGGCGAGCGCGGCGGGCTGGAATGGGCGCAGATGGAGCCGAACACGCTCACCCTACGCTGGCTCGATCGCCCGGCGGAAACGCTGCGCGCGGGTGGACCAGGCCTGGGGCCGAGCACCAAGCTGCTGCTGCGAACCCCCGCCGGGCACCCCGAAGGCTATGTCGAGGCGTTCGCCAATCTGTACCGCGGCTTCGCGGCGGCGATCCGCGGCGAGCAGGGCGGCGGCTGCCCAGGCGTGCGGGATGGCCTGCGCACCATGGCGTTCGTCGAGGCGATGATCGCCAACGCGCATGCCGACCACAAATGGACCGAAATCGTTTCTGGAGAGCGTGAATGAAGTTCTGGATGGCGCTTGCCGCGACTGCGGCGCTGACGGCCAGCCCGGCCGCCTGGGCACAGACCGCAGCCCCCCCGGCCTTCGCGGCGTGCAAGGCGTGCCACACCGTCGAAAAGGGCGGTAGGAACGGTGTCGGCCCCAACCTCAACGGTGTCGTCGGCCGTCCGGCCGCCTCGCTGCCCGGCTTCAACTATTCCACCGCGCTCAAGAATTCGAAGCTGCAATGGGATGCGGCGACGCTGGACCAGTTCCTGGCCGCGCCGATGAAGAAGGTTCCTGGTACGCGAATGCCGATCGGCATGGCCGATGCCGCAAAGCGTGCGCAGATCATCGCCTATCTCAAGGCGGCAAGCGGCAAATGAGCGTGTCGCGCCGCACCGTTTTGGTAGGGGCCGCCGCTGCCCCGCTGGTCGCCTCCGCCGCGCGCGGCCAATCGAACGCCGCGCGTTTTTCGATGCACTATGCTCCGCACGAGGGCAGCTTCGCCAGCCGCGGCGGGCGAATCGAACAGATCGCCTTCGCCGCGGACCAGGGGTTCACCGCCTGGGAGGACAATGAAGCCGCCGGCCGCACGGTCGACGAGCAGACCCAGATGGCCAAGGCGCTGTCCAGCCGCGGCATGAAGATGGGCGTGTTCGTCGCCAGCATGCCGAAATGGTCGCAGTCGCGGCCAATCCTCGGTGCGAACGACGGCGCGGAGCGCGAGGCGTTCCTCGCGGATATCCGCAAGTCCATCGATGTCGCCAAGCGGCTGAACGCGACGCGGATGACGGTGGTGACCGGGTTCATGGACCCAAAGGTGCCGATCGACATCCAGACGGCGCGAGTGATCGACGTGATGCGCCGGGCCGGCGACATTGTCGCCCCACACAACATGGCGTTGGTGATGGAGCCGCTCAACACCCGCACCAACCATCCCGGCGTGTATATGCAGACGATCGCGCAGGGCTACGCCGTGGCGCGCGGGGCGAACAGCCCGGGCACCAAGATCCTCGCCGACCTCTATCATGAGCAGATCCAGTCCGGGAACCTGATCCCGACGCTCGGCATGTGCTGGGACGAGATCGGCTATATCCAGTTCGGCGACAATCCCGGTCGCAACGAGCCGGGCAGCGGCGAAGTCAACTATGCAACCATCGTCCGCTGGCTGCGCGGGCGGAACTATGCCGGCGTGATCGGGATGGAACACGGCAATTCGATCAAGGGGCGCGCAGGCGAAGAGCGGCTGGTCGCCGCCTATCGCACGATCGACGCCGTCTGAGGGGAGAGAAAAGATGTCGAGATGCAGCACCCTGCTGCTTGCCGGACTGGCGGCACTTGCCGCCACCCCGGCGGTCGCGCAGGAGAAACCGGGGTTTAAGGACACCCCGATCCTGCCTGGCGGGAACTGGCACGTCCATGACAGCGATCGGCCGTACCCCAGCGTCGTGACTCCCGCCGCCCAGCCCGGCGGCGCGCCTTCGGATGCGATCATGCTGTTCGATGGCCGCTCTCTCGATGCCTGGCAGGCCCAGCGCAAGCTTTGGCCGGTTGCCAACGGCGTACTCACTGTTCCCACGCGCGCCAGCAGCGGCGGCGAGAATGCGCTGATCACCAAGCGGAGCTTCGGCGACGTCCAGCTCCATCTGGAGTTCCGTTCGCCCAACCCGCCGACTAAGAGTTCGCAGGATCGGGGCAATAGCGGCATCTGGTTCATGCAGCGCTACGAGATCCAGATCCTCGACGGCTATCAGAACCCCACCTACGCCGACGGCACCGTCGGCGGAGTCTACGGCTGGAAGCCGCCGCTGGTGAACCCGTCGCGCAAGCCCGGCGAGTGGCAGAGCTACGATATCGTCTTCGAGCGCCCCCGCTTTGCCGCCGATGGCAAGCTGCTGCGACCGGCGTACATCACGGCCTTTCTGAACGGCGTGCTGGTGCAGAACCATCAGGCGATGCTCGGCACCACCAACTGGCGCCACGTCGCCGAATATACGGCGCATGCCGATGCCCTGCCGATCCAGCTGCAGGACCATGACTCGCCGGTTTCGTTCCGCAACATCTGGGTCCGCCCGCTGCCCGAGGCAGCGATCGCGCAAGACCTTCCGGGAGCAGGCAAATGATCGATCGCAGAACGGCGCTGGCCGGTGTTGCCGCCATGTTCGGTGCGGGCTTGTTCGCGCCCCTAGCGCGCGCGGCCCAGGTGGCGGCCACCGAGCTGATCAGCGACGGCCCGCCCAGCGTCGCGGTGTTCAACCCTCCCCAGCGGACGTTGATGACGGCGCTGAGCGAGCGCGTGATCCCGACCACGGACACGCCCGGCGCGATCGCTGCGGGCGTTCCTGCGTTCATCGAGAAGCTGCTCGCCGACTGGGCGGCGCCGGATGATCGCATCCCGATCCTGGCCGGCCTCGACGCAATCGAGGCACGGTGCCAGCAGGACTATAAGATTGCCGCGACCAAGGCGACTCCCGCGCAGCACGATGCGCTGCTCACACTGGCGATGAACGGCGAGATCCAGGGTGGCAAGCCCTTCTTCGATGCATTCCGGCAGATGGTGATCGCAGGATATTACACGTCGGAGATCGGCATCACGCAGGAGCGCGAATATCTGCCGGTGCCCGGCGAATATAACGGCGCCTTTCCCTATTCTCAGGTCAACAAGGTGTACAGCGCATGATGATCAGCCGTCGTACTCTGCTCGCAGGCGCCGGCGGCGCTGCGGCCGTGCTCCTGCTCGACCGGGTCGTGCCGCCGGCGCACGCCGCCAGCCTCCAGGCGATCGGCATCCAGCTCTACACGGTGCGCGATCTCTTCCAGAAGGATCCGGCCGCCACGCTCGAAGCGATCGCAAGCATCGGCTATCGCGAGGTCGAATTCGGTGGCGGTGGCTATGAGGCGATGGATGCCGCGATGCTGCGCCAGACGATGGACCGCGTCGGCCTGCGTTCCCCATCGATCCATGTCGGCTATGATGCGTTGCTCGGCCAGTTCGAGCAGTCGGTAGCGCGGGCGAAGACGCTGGGCGCCGATACGGTGGTGCTGCCGTACATGACCGCAGAGCATCGTACCGAAGAAGGCTGGCAGAAGGCGCTACCCAACTTCAACCGCTTCGCCGCCGATCTGAAGAAGGCGGGCCTTGGCTTCGCGTATCACAACCATGATTTCGAGTTCACCGTCCAACCCGGCGGCGTGAGCCTGTACGAGCGGTTCCTGAAGGAAACGGATCCCACCTTGGTGAAGATCGAGCTCGATCTCTACTGGGCGAAATTCGCCGGACAGGATCTGTCAGCGCTGATCGATCGGCTCGGCAGCCGGATCTATGCCTATCATGTGAAGGACATGCGCCCCGACCGCAGCATGACGGCAGTAGGCGCCGGCACGATCGACTTCGCGGCGCTGTTCAAGCGCAAGGCCGGGGCCGGCGTGCGCCACTTCTATGTCGAGAACGATCAGGCGCCCGCGCCCTATTTGCCCGACATTACCACCAGCTTCAAAACGCTCCGCGCACTGCGCTTCTAAGAACAAGATCCCTGGAGGGGAACACCATGGCTGCAACCAACAGGTTCGATGCGATCGTCATTGGCTCCGGCGTAAGCGGCGGTTTCGCCGCCAAGGAACTGACCGAAAAAGGGCTGCGCGTGCTGATGCTCGACCGCGGCCGCATGGTCGAGCATGGCGAGGGCTACCCTTATGACGGCAAGCCTGCCTTCGAGGTGCCCGCCCGTAACGCCATGCCCCGACCGCTGGTCGAAAAGGACTATTTCATCGCGCGCTTCGGCTATGTTCAGCCGAGCAGCATGGGCTTCTACAATAACGACCGGCTGAACCCCTATGCCTATGACGAGGGGAGCAAATTTTACTGGATCCGTCCCGGCGCCGTCGGCGGCAAATCGCTGATCTGGGGCCGTTGGAGCTTCCGCTGGAGCCAGGAGGATTTCGACGCGAACAAGCGCGAGGGCGTCGATGGCGTGTGGCCGATCGGCTATGACGACATCGCCCCATGGTATGCGCGGGTGGAAGACTATATCGGCGTTTCCGGGTCCCGCGAGAACCTGCCGCATCTGCCGGACAGCAACTTCCAGCCGCCAATGCCGATGAACGTCGCCGAGAAATGGCTGAAGCAGCGGCTGGAGGCGCAGTTCCCGGGCCGCAAGCTGATCCATACCCGCCTGTCCAACCTGACCGAGGACAAACCCGAACAGGGCCGCACCAAATGCCAGCTGCGCAACCAGTGCGGCAATGGCTGCTCGTTCGGCGCTTATTTCTCCACCCAGGCGGTAACGCTGCCGGCGGCGCGGGCGACGGGCCGTCTGACGCTGAAGTCCGACGCGGTCGTCACCAACATTGAATATGATCCCGTGAAGAAGCGGGCGACGGGCGTCCGCTATGTCGACGCCAAGAGCGGCCAGGCGGAAGTGGTGCAGGCCGATCTTGTCTTCGTCTGCGCATCGGCAATGGCATCGACGCAGATCCTGATGAACTCCCGCGCGCCAGGCAGCGACCGCAGCTATTTCGACAGCAGCGGCACGCTGGGCCGCTATGTGATGGATCACATCTTCCGCGTGGGTGTGGAAGGCGAGATTCCGGGGATGACTGATCTGATCGAATATGGTCGTCGTCCCGGAGGCGTCTATATTCCGCGCTTCCGCAATGTCGGCGGCGAGGAAGGCGTGGGCTTCCGGCGCGGCTATGGCTATCAGGGCAGCGCGCGGCGCGACGTGGCGGCACCGGTGGGCTTTGGCGAATCCATGAAGCACGGCATGCGCCGCTATGGCCCTTGGCGCTTTTCGATGGGCGCATTCGGCGAATGCCTGCCCTACAAGGATAACCGCGTGTCGCTCCATCCGAGCAAGGTGGATCGGTTCGGGGTGCCGCTGATGCGGTTCGACGTCACTTTCCGCGAAAACGAACTGCGGATGATGGCGGATGCGCGGGCGCAGGGCGAAGCAATGCTGAAGGCCGCGGGGCTGATCAACGTGCGCAGCTCCGAAGGCGAGCACGTTCCCGGCGATGCGATCCACGAGATGGGCGGCGCGCGCATGGGCACGGATCCGCGCAATTCGGTGCTCGACGGCTTTAGCCGCACGCACGATGCGCCCAATGTCTACGTCACCGATGGCGCGCAGATGGCCTCGATCTCGTGCGTGAATCCGTCGCTGACCTTCATGGCGCTGACGGTGCGCGCTGCCGACCATGCGGTGCGACAGTTGCAGCGGGGGTGAGCCGAAAGGGCGGCAGGTGCGTTCTGCCGCCATCACCCATTCCCCGGCAGGGGCGAAAGGCAGGCGCGCATGGCATATCCCTGGCGGAACCACATCGGCGCAGCCTTGGCCCTGTTTCTGCTCGCGGCCTGCGGACGAGGCGAGCGCACGACCGACGATCCGGTCGCGCAGAATGTCGCCTCCGCTGCGGCGGAGGGCACGCCGGCGAATGTTGCCGCGGCGGTGGATTGCAGCAATCGGCCGGATTTCGTGCCGATCTATGCCGATGCGCTCATAACGCAGTGCATCGCCAGCGAGGACGGGATCGCCAAGGGTCATGTGAGCGGCACGATTGTCTATGAGACGGGGGCAAGCGCAAAGGAGGTACTCGGCTGGTCGCGCGCCCAGGCCAATGCCTCCGGCTTGCGCTTCGGTCGCGAGACGGAAACCCTCTATGCCGCCGGCGACGAAGCGGAGCGTAGCCTGATGATCGTCGTCGACGCGCGGAACGGCCGCACCCGCGTGACGGTCAACTGGGGACAGGGCACCTAGCCAAGTCGCTCAGCCGGCGACGATCTCCGCTACGCCAAAGCTGCCGCGCTGATAATCGGCATAGGCTTGGCGGATTTCCTCCACCGAATTCATCACGAACGGGCCATGCGCGACGACCGGTTCGGCAATCGGCGCGGCGTGGCCGAACAGGACCAGCGCCGGATCGTCGGCAGTGAGCGTGAGCGTGTCGCCCGCCGAAAGGTTCGCGAGGTGCCATTGCGGCAGGCTCCGCTCGCCCACGCGCACGCCGCCGCGCACCGCGTAGAGGAACAGGTCCCGCCCGCCGATGCCGTCGAAGCTCAGGGTGGCGCCCCGCGCCAGTTCGGCCCAGCAGAGGAACAAGCCGGTCAGCGACTCGATTGGTCCGGTCTGGCCGTCGAAGCGCCCGGAGACGAGGTGCACCGTCGTGCCCTGCCCGGCCTGCACGGCGGGAAAAGCATCGGATTGCAGCCCCACATAACGCGGCGCGGTCATTTTCAGTTGGCTGGGCAAGTTCACCCAGAGCTGCAGGATCTCCATCGGCCCGCCGTCGCGTTTGAACTCGTCCGGCGAGACCTCGGCGTGGACGATGCCGCGCCCGGCGGTCATCCACTGCACGCCGCCGGCCCGGATGATGCTTTCATGCCCCGCCGAATCGGTGTGCGCGAGCGAGCCTTCGAGGATGAAGGTCACTGTCTCGAAACCGCGATGCGGGTGCGGGCCGAAGGGGAGGCCGCGATTGTTCGCCCGATAGCGCTGCGGCCCGTGATGGTTGAGGAACAGGAAGGCGCCGATCCGCTCCAGCCCTGGCCCCGGCACGGGGCGGCGGGTGACGAGGTCGCCGATATCGTCGCGGTACGCCGCATGGGTGGCGAGCAGGGTGACGTCGGTCATCGATCGTGCCTCAACAGGAAAACGGCGTGTTCGGCGAGCAGATTGGCGAGCCCGGAGCCGGTCTGCTGATCACCCGAGAGGAACCAGGCGCCCTCGATCGCGATCCCCCGTTCCTTCACCAGCGCGCGGAAATCGTCGACGGTGACATGGTGGATGTTGGGCGTCGCATACCAGGCGATCGGCAGCAGCCGCGTGACCGGCATCCGCCCCCCGAACAGCAGCGAGGCGCGTACCCGCCAATGGGCGAAATTGGGGAACGACACGAAGGCATGGCGGCCGATCCGCAGCAGCTGCTCCAGCACCCAGTCGGGCCGCCTGGTGGTCTGCAGCGTCTGGCTGAGGATGGCATAGTCGAAGCTGTCGTCGGGATAGTCGGCAAGGTCGGTATCGGCGTCGCCCTGGATCACCGATAGGCCGCGGCCCACCGCTGCGGCGACGTTGGTCGGCTCCAGCTCGAGGCCGCGCGCATCGCAGCCGCGGTCGTCGCGCAGCGCCGCCATCAGCGCCCCGTCGCCGCAGCCGACGTCGAGGATGCGTGCGCCGCGATCCACATTGGACGCGATGATCGCGAGGTCGGGGCGGAGCGTCATGGCCGTTCTCCCGCGGCAAGGAAGCCGCCGATCACGCGGTCGAGCTCCGGGCTCTCCAGCAGGAAGGCGTCGTGGCCGAAGGGCGAGCTGAGTTCGACGAAGCTGGCGGGGGCCCCGGCGGCGTTGAGCGCATGGGCGATGCTGCGCGATTCCGCGGTGGGGTAGAGCCAGTCGGTATCAAAGCTCACCACGCAGAATCGGGCCTGCGATTGGCGGAAGGCGTTGGCGAGCAGGCCGCCATGCTCCTCGGCCAAGTCGAAGTAATCCAAGGCGCGCGTGATATAGAGATAGGAGTTGGCGTCGAAGCGGTCGACGAAGGCCAGCCCCTGGTGGCGCAGATAGCTCTCGACCTGGAAGTCGGCGTCGAAGCCGAAGGTCTTGGTTTCGCGACCTTGCAGCTTGCGGCCGAACTTTGCGGTGAGGCCGGCTTCGGACAAATAGGTGATGTGCGCCGCCATCCGGGCGACGGCGAGGCCGGCGGCGGGGGGATCCTGCGCCTCGTAATAGGCGCCGCCGCGCCACTTCGGGTCCGCCATGATCGCCTGGCGACCGACTTCGTGGAAGGCGATGTTCTGCGCCGAATGCCGTGCGGCGGATGCGATCACCACCGCGGCGCGCACCCGCTCGGGGAAGGTCGCCGCCCAGCTGAGCGCCTGCATGCCGCCCATCGACCCGCCGACCACCGCGAACAGGCGATCGATGCCGAGATGATCGAGCAGCATGGCTTGCGCGCGGACCATGTCGCGGATGGTGATGACCGGGAACTGCATGCCCCAGGGCTGGCCGGTCGCGGGGTTGATCGTCGCCGGGCCCGACGAGCCGAGACAGCTGCCCAGCACGTTCGAGCAGACCACGAACCAGCGGTTTGTATCGATCGGCTTGCCGGGACCTACCATGCGGCTCCACCAGCCGGGTTTGCCGGTGACGGGATGCTCGGAGGCGAGGTGCTGGTCGCCGGTCAGCGCGTGGCAGACGAGGATGGCGTTGCTCGCTTGCGGGTTCAGCGTGCCATAGGTCTCATAGGCGATGTCTACCGGCGAGAACAGCACGCCGCCATCGAGGCGCAACGGCCCCGGCAGCGTTACCGAGCGGCGAAGGCCGAAACGCGGATCATCGGACATATCCGGCGGTTAAGCCGGGTAGGGCCGGTGTTCAAGCTTCCCCGCCGCACGGCTTGCCAATCGGCCGCCATTCCGCCAATCCGCGCCGCATGAACGCACCCGTCCCCAAGCCCTGGGTGATGGCCATCGCCCCCTATGTCCCGGGCCGCGCCACCACCGATTCGGGCAAGCCCGCCGCCAAGCTCTCGTCGAACGAGAATCCGTTCGGCACGCCCCAGGCCGCGCGCGACGCCTATGCCGCCGCCGCGACCGAGCTGGAGCGCTATCCCGATGCCGGCGCGGTCGCGCTGCGCGAGGCGCTGGGCGCACATTACGGGGTGGAGCCCGAGCGGATCGTCTACGGCACCGGCTCGGACGAGGTGCTGCACCTCGCAGCGGGCGCCTTTGCCGGCGTGGGCGACGAGATCATCTATGTCCGCTACGGCTTCGCGGTGTACGATATCGCCGCCCGCCGCGTCGGCGCGACGCCGGTGGTGGCCCCCGATCGCGACTATGCGACCGACGTCGACGCGATCCTCGCCTGCGTGACCGAAAAGACCAGGGTCGTCTTCCTCGCGAATCCGAACAACCCGACCGGCACCTACACAGCGCGCGAGGAAATCGCCCGGCTGCACGCGGCACTGCCCAAGAGCGTTCTGCTGGTGCTCGACCAGGCGTACACCGAATATCTGGCGCCCGAGGATGACGATGGCGGCCTCGATCTCGCCCGCACCCAGCCCAACGTGCTGGTGACGCGCACCTTCTCGAAGATCTTCGGGCTCGCTTCCGAGCGGGTGGGCTGGGGCTATGCGCACCCGGACATCATCGCGGCGATGCACCGCATCCGCGCGCCCTTCGCGTTCAGCATCGGGGCAGGCCGCGCAGCGATCGCGGCACTTGGCGACAAGGATTTTGTCGAGCACAGCCGCGCGCACAACGCCAAGTGGCGTGCTTGGTTCGCCGACCAGATTGCGAGCATGGGCAACAAGGGCGTGCGCGCTGTGCCTTCCAAGGCGAATTTCCAGCTCGTCCTGTTCGAGGGCGAGGTGAACGCCGAGCAAGCCTATAAGCAGTTGATGGAGGACGGCTATATCGTCCGCTGGCTGCCGGGGCAGGGCCTGCCGCACGGCCTGCGCATCACCATCGGCACCGAGGACGAGATCCAGGGCGTGGCGGCGTCGCTGCGCCGGCTGCTCGGCGCCTGATGCTGCCCTTCGCACGTGTCACCATCATCGGGCTGGGGCTGATCGGCTCGTCGATCGCCCGGGGGGTCCGCCAGCACATGCCCAGCGTGCGCGTGACTGGCTATGACGCCGATCCGTCTGTGCGCGAAACGGCGATGGCGATCGATTTGTGCGACGACGTGGCGGACAGCGCCGGCACCGCGGTGATCGACGCCGATCTGGTGATCCTGTGCGTGCCGGTGGGTGCGATGGGCGCGGTGGCGGCGGAATTCGCCTCCGATCTGCCATCGGACGCGATCGTCAGCGACGTCGGTTCGTCTAAGGAAAGCGTGATCGAGGCGGTGCGGGCGGCGTTGCCGTTGGCAACCTTCATCCCGGCGCACCCGGTGGCGGGCACGGAGAATAGTGGGCCTACTGCCGGCTTCGCCTCGCTGTTCCATCATCGCTGGTGCATCGTCACGCCGCCGGAGGGCAGCGATCCGCTGGCGGTGGAGCGCGTAAGCGAGTTCTGGCGGCGCCTGGGCGCGATGGTCGAGACGATGGAGCCGACGCATCACGATCGCGTGCTGGCGGTGACCAGCCATCTGCCGCACCTGATCGCCTATACGATCGTCGGCACCGCTTCGGACCTGGAGGAAGTCACCCAGTCCGAGGTGATCAAATACTCCGCGGGCGGCTTTCGCGATTTCACCCGGATCGCCGCATCCGATCCGACGATGTGGCGCGACGTGTTCCTGAGCAACCGCGAGGCGGTGCTCGATATGCTTCAGCGCTTCACCGAGGACCTGACCGCGCTCCAGCGCGCGATCCGCTGGGGCAAGGGCGACGAACTGTTCGACCTGTTCAGCCGCACCCGCGCAATCCGCCGCTCGATCATTGACCAGGGACAAGACGATGCCCGGCCGGATTTCGGCCGTTCGCACGAATAGGGTTGGCGCCGCGGGAACCGGCGTCCGTCCATACAATCGTAATTCCCGCGAAGGCAGGAATTCATTTGCTGCGACGCTCGGGAACGAACCTTTGCTTCAGCGCCCATAGATCCCCTTTGCGGGATGACGAAGCGCTGGGAAAGGTCAGCCTCCTGTCACCGGCCGCTGCGGCTCTCTCGCCACCATCCGTTCGCCCTGTTGCTGACACGCCGCCTCCACGACAGGATAGTCGACATCGGTGGCGCGACGAAGCGCGCCTTCCATGGCTTCCTGGCAGGCGACCTGCGACGTATAGCGGGTGGGTTCCAGGCGAACCTGGCGGCATGCCTGCGAATCGTCGCTGCAGCCCATGATGGCCAGTACGTAGAGCAGTTGGTCCATGGCGAATGACCTCCTACCGCAATCAACGGACGGACGTCCGGCCTGTTCCCGGCGTTGCATCGCGTCTCTTCGCGTCCCAAGTTAGGCGCAATGCCTCCCGAAACACTGTCCTCCGCACCCGAGCGGCCCATGCTCGGCACTATGAAGCGCTTCCTGCCCTATCTCTGGCCGCGTCACGCGCCGGGGCTGCGGGTGCGGATCGTACTCGCGCTGCTGCTCGTGCTGTGCTCGAAGCTAGTGCAGGTCTATGGCGCGCCTTTCGCGCTGCAGGGCGCGATCGACCGGATGGCCTCGGGCCCGCGCGACGCGGTGTGGCTGATCGTCGCGCTCGTCACCGGCTATGCCGCCGCGCGGCTGGGCACGGTGCTGTTCGACAATCTGCGCAACGCGGTATTCGAGCGGGTGGGGCAGGATGCGACCCGCCGGCTCGCCTCGGACGTATTCCGCCATCTCCATCAGCTGAGCTTGCGCTTCCACCTCAACCGCCGCACCGGCGCGGTTACCAAGGTGGTCGAGCGGGGCACCAAAAGCATCGACACGATGCTCTACTTCCTGCTGTTCAACATCGCGCCGACTATTCTCGAGCTCGGCATGGTACTCGGCATTTTCGGCACGCGCTTCGGCATGTGGCTGGTCGCCGGTACGCTGGCGATGGTGGTGATCTACATCGCCTTCACCCGCTGGGTGACCGACTGGCGATCGAAGCTGCGCGAAAAGATGAACGACCTCGATACCGGCGCGGTCGCGCATGCCGTCGACTCGCTGCTCAACTTCGAAACTGTCAAATATTTCAACGCCGAAGCGCGCGAGAGCGCCCGCTACGACAAGGCGATGTCGGCCTATATGACCGCCGCCGTCACCAGCGAGAATTCGCTCGCGTGGCTCAACATCGGCCAGGCGGTGATCACCAATCTGATGCTCGCCGCAGGCATGGCCCTGGTGGTGTTCGGCTGGGCGAGCGGGCGCTTCACCCCGGGCGACGTGGTGCTGGTGTCGACGCTGCTCAGCCAGTTGTTCCGTCCGCTCGACATGCTCGGCTGGGTCTATCGCACGATCCGCCAGGGCGTGATCGACATGGGCGCAATGTTCGACCTGCTCGATACCAATGCCGAAGTGACCGACGCCGCTGACGCCCGCCCCCTTGCGATTCGGCAGGGGCATGTCCGGTTTGAGGGCGTGCAGTTCGGCTATGACGCCGATCGCCAGATCTTGAAGGGCATCGATCTCGACATCCCGGCCGGCGCCACCGTCGCGGTGGTCGGTCCCTCGGGCGCGGGCAAGTCGACGCTCGCCCGGCTGATGTACCGCTTCTACGACGTGACCGGCGGCCGCATCACCATCGACGGGCAGGATATCCGCGCGGTAACTCAGGCTAGCCTGCGCGCCGCGATCGGCATCGTGCCGCAGGATACCGTGCTGTTCAACGAAACGATCGGCTACAACATTGCCTATGGCCGCGAGGGCGCGACCCCCGAGGAGATCGCCGAGGCGGTGCGCGGCGCCTCGATCGCGAACTTCATCCAGGCGCTGCCCGACGGGCTCGACACGCGCGTGGGCGAGCGTGGGCTCAAGCTCTCGGGCGGCGAGAAGCAGCGCGTGGCGATCGCCCGCACGCTGGTGAAGAACCCGCCGATTCTGATCCTCGACGAAGCAACCAGCGCACTCGACAGCCGCACCGAGGCAGACATTCAGGCGACGCTGGAAGCGATTGAAGAGGGCCGCACAACCATCGTCATCGCCCATCGGCTCTCCACCGTGGTTCATGCTGACCGGATCGTCGTGCTAGAGGCTGGCCGCGTCGTCGAGCAGGGCACCCATGCCGATTTGCTGCGCAGAGGCGGTATCTATGCCGAAATGTGGACTAGGCAGGCACAGGAACGCGAGGAAGGCGACACCTCCGTCGCTAACTAACGCCGCGGCAAGCCGTGCGATTCTGTCGATAGACGGAGCGGATTGGCTGCAGTAGCGTGACGGCGTTTCCCGAATCGGAGCCTCATCCGTGCGCGCCCTTGTCCTCGCCTTGCTTGCCGCCGTGGTTGTAAGCGTATCTCCTGCCGCGGCGAGGCCGAAGGCTTCCGAACCGCAGGCAATGCCGTGGCGCAGCCTGCTGGAATGGCGGCCGAAGGACGGTGTTGTCAGCTATGCCAGCGGGGCGCTGCGCCTGACGATCACGCCCAGCGATGCGGGCCAGCCGGAGGATCGCGTGCCGGTCGTCACGATCACGCGGACCGGCATGGCGCCGGTGACGCTGCGCGGCGCGCCGGGTCTCGCCTGGCAGTTCGGCATCGGGCAGGTGGATGCGCGGGTGAAAGCACCGGCGGTGCTGCTGCAGAGCTTTACCGGCGGCGCGCATTGCTGCAGCGTGATCGAGGTGGCGGTGCCGATGGGCAAAGCCTACCGCGCGGTGCGCCTCCGCCATCGTGGCGTTGACGGCCGGATAAGCGACATGTTCGATGCCGTGCTCGACGCCTTTCCCATCGACCTGTCCGGTGACGGGATTGCCGATTTCGTGCTGACGGACGATGCGTTCCTGTACCGCTTCTCCAGCTATGCCGGCAGCATGCCGCCGCCGCTGGTGCTGAACATCCGCGGCGGACGCACCGTCGACGTTTCGAAAGCGCCGGGCATGCGGCCGTTGTTCCTGATGAAGATGGCCGAGGCGCGTGCCTATTGCACGGCGCCTGCGTCGCAAGACAGCGAGCGCAACGGCGCCTGCGCGGGCTATGTCGCCAATGCGGCGCGCACCGGGCAGTTCGCGACGGCGTGGAAGCTGATGCTCGCGCATTACGATCGAAGCGCGACCTGGGACAGGAAGCCGTTTCCGGCAGACTTGAAGGCCCTTCTGCGCAAGAATGGCTATATCCGCTAGGCACGGATCGGTGCCGGGTGCGTTGGCCGGATTGGGAGACAAGCGGATGCTGATACCGTTCGGAGCCGCCGGGATCGGCATATTGGGCTTGGCCGGCTGGTCTGCATGGGTAGCACGCAAGGCGGAGGAGATGGTGCCACCGGACGGCCGCTTCGTCGACATCGCCGGGGCGCGGCTGCATGTCGTCGAGCTTGGCCCAGCCCATGCCGAAGGCCCCGCGATCGTGATGATTCACGGCCTTATGGGCCAGCTCCGGAACTTCAGCCACTCGCTCGCCGGGCGGCTGGCGGAAGACCATCGGGTGCTTCTGGTCGATCGCCCCGGCTGGGGCCATTCGCACCTAGCCGGCCCCCGTCCCGATCTGGCGGGGCAGGCGCGCATGATCGCGGAACTGATCGATCGACTAGGGTTGGTGAAGCCGCTGGTCGTCGGCCATTCGATGGGCGGCGCGGTGGCGCTGTCGCTGGCGCTCGACTTCCCGGCGGTGCCGCACGCCCTCGCGCTCATCGCGCCGCTCAGTCAGGTGGCGGAGCGCCTGCCGCCGGCATTTCGCGGGCTGATGACGCCGCCGGGGCTGCGCGAGTTGCTGTCCTGGACGATCGCGGTGCCGGCTGCGCTGGCGCGGGCACGCCGGAATGCGGCAGAGGTGTTTGCCCCCGATCCGGTCCCCCGTGATTTCGCCACGGCCGGCGGCGGCGCGCTGGCCGCGCGGCCACAAGCCTATCAGATGGGCAGCTTCGAAGTGAATATGGCGACGCGCGCGATGCAGACGCTCGTCCCACGCTACGGCGAGATCACGCTGCCGGTATCGATCCTGTTCGGCCGGAACGACAATGTGCTCGATCCCGCGCGCCACGGCGAGCGCACGGCACGGGAGATCGTCGGCGCGCGGCTGACGCTGATCGATGGCGGCCACATGCTGCCGGTGACGCACGCGGCGCAGACCGAAGCATGGCTGCGGGCGGTGCTGGCCGGCCGATAACCGGCTCGACCCATTCGGCATTGCAAGCTAGCCTTGCGGGATGACCGAAGCGATGACTTATGGGCGCTATCTGGCGCTCGACGATCTGCTCGCCGCCCAGCATCCCCGTTCGGACCGGCACGACGAGCTGTTGTTCATCATCATCCACCAGACCAAGGAATTGTGGCTCAAGCAGATACTTGCGGAACTGCGGCTCGCCAAGGCGCTGGTGCGTGACGGCAAGCTGATCGAGGCCTACAAGGGGCTGGCGCGCATCAGCCGCATCCAGGCGGTGATGACGCTCAGCTGGGACGTGCTGGCGACGATGACGCCCAGCGATTATACCCGGTTTCGCCAAGTGCTGGGCCCCAGTTCCGGCTTCCAATCCGATCAGTTTCGCGCGGTGGAGACGATGCTCGGTCTGCGCGGTGGCGGGGTGCCGGGGCCGCTGACCACCGCGGCCGCCGCCGAGCCCAGCCTGTGGGACGATGCGAATGCGGCGATGGCCGCTGCCGGCTTTCCGCTTCCGGCGGAGGCGCTGGCGCGGGACTGGCCGCAGCCCTATGCACCCAGCGAAGCGGTGCGTGCCGCCTGGG
The DNA here is from genome assembly GCF_000282895.1 of Sphingomonas sp. ATCC 31555. GTDB lineage: Bacteria > Pseudomonadota > Alphaproteobacteria > Sphingomonadales > Sphingomonadaceae > Sphingomonas. The sequence continues at coordinate 92,672 of NZ_ALBQ01000053.1, read as the reverse complement.
CCGAGGTGTATCGCGACCCGACTCGCCATTGGGATCTGTACCAGCTCGCCGAGAAGCTCGTGGATATTGACGATGCGCTGGCCACCTGGCGGCACAAGCATGTGCTCACGGTGAGCCGGGTGATCGGCGGCAAGCCCGGCACCGGCGGCACCGCCGGTGTTTCCTATCTGGAATCGACGCTGGCCAAGCGCGCTTTTCCCGAACTCTGGTCGCTCAGGACGGACCTGTGAGCGGCTGGAAGCATCTGTTCCAGCGCGCCATCGCCGCTGCCCCCGATCGGCTGCATTTCGCCGCGCACAGCCACCATCTGTGGCCCGATGCGTCGTGGTTGGGGCAGCAGGCGGCATGGGACGATGCTGCGCGCCTCGCCGATCGCAAATGGGGCCGCGTGATGGACGAGATCTGGCCGGCGGCTCAGGCCGAAGTCGCTACCGAACTGCGCCTGCCTGATCCATCCACCGTGGTGTTTGCCGCCAACACGCACGAATTGCTGCTGCGCGTCGTCTCGGCGATGGCGCCGCGCCGGCCGCTGCGCATCCTGGCAACCGACGGCGAGTTCCACAGCTTCCGCCGCCAGTCGCTGCGCTGGGAGGAAGCGGGCACGGCCAGGGTGACGCGCGTGCCGATCGCGCAGATCGTCGCGACGGCAGCGGGGGGCGATTTCGACCTGATCGTGGCCAGCCACGTCCAGTTCGGCACCGGACATATCTTTGACGGCATCGCCGATCTTGCCGCGCTCGCCCGGCCCGACGGGCCTTGGGTACTGATCGACGGCTATCACGGGTTCATGGCGGTCGAGACCGATCTGTCGGTGGTGGCCGATCGGCTGTTCTACGTCGCCGGCGGCTATAAATATGCGATGGCGGGCGAAGGCGTCGGCTTTCTCCATGCGCCGCCGGGGTTCGGGCTCCGGCCGGAACTCACCGGCTGGTATGCCGAATTCGAGGATTTGGCGCTGCCGCCAGGCACAATCGGCTATGCGCCCGATGCCCGGCGCTTCTTGGGCGCGACGTTCGATCCGTCCGGGCTATACCGGTTCCTTGCGGTGCGCGAGATGCTGGCGCGTGAAGGTTTGACGACGGGCGCGATCAACGCTCATGTCGCACCGCTGCGCGCGCAACTGTTGGATCAATTTCCCCTCGACGCCGAACAAATCAATCCTGCCGCGCCGGATGCACCGCAGGCGCGCTTCGTGGCGTTGCGTTCGCGCCATGCCGCCGCCTGGCAAGCGGCGCTGGCAGCGGAGGAGATCGTAACCGACGTACGCGGTGACGTGCTGCGCATCGGGCTGGGCCTGTATCAGGACAGCCGTGACGTGGCGCGGCTTGGCGCCGCGCTTGCCCGGCTTTGACTAGGCGACGGGAGCGAGGCCCAGGCGACGGATCTCGATTGCCGGGCAGCGGTTCATCACCACCTTGAGGCCAGCGGCTTCCGCGCGGGCCGCCGCGGCTTCGTCCACTACGTCCAGCTGCATCCATACCGACTTGGCCCCGGCAGCGATGGCGGCATCCACCGCTTCGCCTGCCTGTTCCGAGCGACGGAAGATATCGACCATGTCGATCGGGACGCCGATCTGACCGATATCGCGGAAGACGAACTCGCCGTGGATATGTTCACCGGTAATCTGCGGGTTCACCGGGATCACGCGATAGCCGTGGCGCTGGAGCAGCAGCATCACGCCGTTGCTCGGCCGATTCGGTCGATCGGATGCGCCAACCATCGCAATGGTCCGCGTTTCTTCGAGCAGTGCCCGTATGTCTTCGTCGCGAGTCAGCGGCATCATGTTACCTCTTGACCCATTCATAGACGGAATCGGCCAAGGCGCCAAATGGCGCCGCCGTATCGCCGTCGCCGGCCGCGGGCGGCGTGCCCGCATCGGAGGCGGCGCGGATCGCCATGGTGAGCGGGATGCGCGCGAGGAACGGGATGCCGAGCGTGCCGGCCGCCGCCTCCGCTCCGCCGCTGCCGAATGGATCCGAAATGCCGCCGCAATGTGGGCAGCAATAGCCGGCCATGTTTTCGACCAGCCCGACGATCGGCACGCCCGCCTTGTTGAACAGATCAATCGCGCGGGTGGCGTCGATCAGCGCCAGATCCTGCGGCGTGGAAACGATCACCGCGCCGGCAGGCTTGTGCTTCTGGATCATGGTCAGTTGCACGTCGCCGGTGCCTGGCGGCAGATCGAGCACCAGCAGCTCGGTATCGCCCCAATCGGCATCGACCAGCTGGCCCAGCGCGCCGCCCGCCATCGGCCCCCGCCATGCGATCGCCTGCCCTTCGGCCACAAGGCCGCCCATCGAAAGTAGCCGCACGCCGTGCGGAGTCTCCACAGGGAGCAGCGTCTTTTCGCGCGCCTGCGGTCGCACGCCTTCAACCCCCATCAGCTTTGGCTGGGACGGCCCATAGATATCGGCGTCGACCAGCCCGACCTTCAGGCCCCTGCGCGCCAGTGCGATGGCGAGATTGGCGGCCACGGTCGATTTGCCCACGCCGCCCTTGCCGCTGGCCACGGCAAGGATGCGTCGGGTGCGCCGCTCGCTGGTGCGCAGCACGCGCACCTCCGCCACCTCCGGCAGGGCGGCGGCGGCGGCGCGCACATCTTCCTCCAGCGCCGCCTGAACCTCTGGCGCGAGGCCGGTCACGTCGAGGACGATATCGACGCGGCTTCCGGCCAAGCGGGCTGTGGCGCGGCCGGCGGAAACGGAGGCGAGCGCGGCGGAAAGACTGTCTGGCATGGTCATGGCGCCGGACACATAGGGAGACAATCGTCGGCTGCCACTGTAAATCCGCAGATCCATCCTTATAAAGGCTGGCATGGCGAATAGTTCTGGCCGCGATATCTTGTCCGGCACCTTCCACAATGAGGCGCCGAAAAGCCCCTGGGGCAGCGGCAATGGCAGCGGCGACAAGGGCGGCGGGCCGCGCAATCCCTGGTCCGTGCCGCCCGGCGGCCGGCGAACGGGCGGCAGCGGCCCCAGCGCGATCGACGAACTGTGGCGCCGCGCCCGCAATGGCGGGGGCGGCGGTTTCCCCGGCGTACCCAGCGGATCGCGTCTGTGGCTGCTGATACTCGCAGCGCTGATCGGCATTTGGGTGCTGTTCACCTCGATCCATCCGATCGGGCCACGCGAAAAGGGCGTGGTGACGTTTCTGGGCCGCTATTCGGGCACGCTCGATCCAGGCATCCAATTCACTTTGCCGGCGCCGTTCCAGTTGGTCGAAGTCGTCGATGTGGGCAACATCCGCACCGAGAACTTCCCGGCCAGCGGCGAAAATCTGGTGCTCACCGGCGGCCAGAACATCGTCGATCTGGCCTATTCGGTACGCTGGGACGTGCGCAGCGCGCCGCTTTACGTGTTTCAGCTGGCCGATCCGCGCGAAACGGTGCGCGCGACGGCGGAAAGCGCGATGCGCGCGGTGATCGCCAATACCTCGCTGAACGAGGCGATCGGCGAAGGCCGATCGCAGATCGAGGCGGAGGCGCAGGTGTTAATGCAGCGCATCCTCGACGAATATCAGTCCGGCATCCGCATCCAGGGCGTGGCGGTGCAGAAGGCCGCGGCACCCAGCCAGGTCGATGAGGATTTCAAGGCAGTGACGGCCGCCAGCCAGGAAGCCGAATCGAACCGCAACAACGCCAATGCCTATGCCCAGCGCGTGATCGCAGCGGCGCAAGGCGAGGCGGCCGAGTTCGACAAGATCTACGAACAATATCGGCTTGCGCCCGAAGTTACCCGGCGCCGGCTCTACTATGAAACCATGGAGTCCGTGCTGGCTCGCACCAACAAGACCATCATCGAGGCGCCCGGCGTGAACAGCTATCTGCCGCTGCCGCAGCTGCGTAACCGGCAGCAGGCCGAAGGTGATGCCGCGAAGGGAGATGCCAAGTGACCGGTTGGATTCGCAACCCGATCTCGCTCGTCGTCGCGGTGATCCTGCTGCTCGTCCTGCTGATGAGCACGGTGTCGATCGTGCCGGAGACCAAGCAGGCGGTGGTTCTGCGGCTGGAGAAGCCGTATCGCACCGTCAACGCCTATCAGACGGGCGAGAATTTCGGCCGCACGGGCGCCGGACCGGTGTTCCGCATTCCGTTCGTTGATCGCCTAGTCTGGGTCGACAAGCGCGTGCTCGATGTCGATCTTCCCGGCGAGCCGGTGCTGTCGACAGACCAGCTGCGGCTCGAGATCGATGCTTATGCCCGCTATCGCATCACTGATCCGCTACGGATGGTGGTTACGGTCGGCAATGAGGAGCGGTTACGCGAGCAGTTGCAGCCGCTGCTGCGCTCGTCGCTGCGCAACGAGCTGGGCCGCCGCCGTTCGGAAGTGCTGCTCAGCCCCGAACGCGGGCAGGTGATGGACAATATCCAGGCATCGCTGCAGCGCCTTGCCAGCCAATACGGCGTCGCGATCGTCGATGTCCGGATCAAGCAGACCGAGCTGCCCTCGGGCTCCCCGCTCGACAGTGCGCTGACCCGCATGGCCAGCGCCCGTCGGCAGGAAGCGGAAACGATCAAGGCGCAGGGCTTGAAGGACGCGCAGATCATCCGCGCCAACGCGCAGGCGCAGGCGGCGGAAATCTATGCGGCGGCGTTCAACAAGGATCCGAAGTTCTACGATTTTTACCGCGCCATGCAGTCGTACCGGACGACCTTCCTGAGCCCTGACGCAAAGGGCGAGTCGCAGATCATTCTTTCACCGAACAATGCGTATCTGAAGGAGTTCACCGGGCAACGATGAGCCTGTCCGGCCGTTCATATTCAATTCCGGTTCAGCCGCGCTGCGTACAAGCGCGCGATGAGACGAAGACTGTTCCTTTCGAGAGGAAATGATCCCGTGCGTTACGCCTACGCCTTGACTACTGCGGTTCTCCTGGGTGGCGCCGCCACTGCGCTTTCGCTCAACCAGCCGGCCGGCGCGCAGACCGCGCAGAACGAACCGGGCACCATCCAGGCGGTCGCGCCCAAGGCCGGTGCACCGATGAGCTTCGCCGATCTGGTGGCGCGCCTCCAGCCGGCGGTGGTTAATATCTCCACTACCCAGCGGGTGCAGGTGAATGCCAATCCCTTCGCGGGCACGCCGCTCGAAATGTTCGGCTTTGGCGGCGGCCAGGGCCAGCCGGTGACGCGCGAGGCGCAGTCGCTCGGTTCCGGCTTCATCATCTCCGCCGATGGTTATGTCGTCACCAACAACCACGTGATTTCCGCCGGTGCGCGCGGAGCGGTGGTTGAATCAATCACCGTCACGCTCGCGGACGGCCGCGACTTCAAGGCCAAGTTGATCGGCCACGATGCCGCGTCCGACCTCGCGGTGCTCAAGATCGACGGTGCGGCGCTGCCCTTTGTGAAGTTCGGCGATTCGAGCCGCGCGCGCGTGGGCGACTGGATCGTTGCGATCGGCAACCCGTTCGGGCTGGGCGGCACCGTCACCTCGGGCATCATCTCGGCTACGCACCGCGTCACCGGCGCAGGGGCCTATGATCGCTTCATTCAGACCGATGCCTCAATCAACCGCGGCAATTCGGGCGGCCCCATGTTCGATCTGAACGGCAACGTGATCGGCATCAACTCGCAGATTTTGTCGCCCACCGGCGGGAATGTCGGCATCGGCTTCGCGATTCCGGCCGAGGAAGCCAAGCCGATCATCGACAAGCTGATGAAGGGCCAGTCGATCACCCGCGGCTATCTCGGCATCGCGATGCAGGATCTGACCAAGGATCTGGCGGCCGGCTTCGGCCTGCCCTCCGATCGCGGCACCCTGGTCGCGCGCGTCGAGCCGGGCCAGCCGGCTGAGAAGGCGGGCATCAGGCAAGGTGACGTTATCGTCAAGGTCAATGGCAAGGACGTGACCCCCGAACAGACGCTGTCCTACATCGTTACCAATGTGCCGCCGGGCACGCGCGTACCGGTGGAGCTCATTCGCGACGGCAAGCGCCAGACCGTGACCGTCACCGTCGGCACGCGTCCGCCGGATGAGCAGCTTGCCCAGTTCGACCCCAACGACCAGGACGGCGGGCAGGGCGAAGATGGCGACGACAGCTCGGCGACGGCGCCCAGCGCCGCGCTCGGCATTGGCGTGACGCCGCTGACCCCGCAAATTGCGCGCTCCGTCGGCGTCGATCCGTCGATCGGCGGCCTGGTGATCCTGGGCGTCAATCCGAGCAGCGACGCGGCGGGCAAGGGTCTGCAGCGCGGCGACGTGATCGTCACGGCGAACCAGCAGCCGGTTCGGACAGCTGCCGACCTCAGCCGGATTGTCGCGGCAGCGAAGGCCGCCGGGCGCAGGCAGATCGTTGTTTTCGTTCAGCGCCGGAACCAGGGCAACTACTTCCCGCTTGGTATCACCGGCAACTGATTCGCCGCAAAGCGGCTGACCAGGCCCCGCTTTTTGCCTATGCCTGCTCCGGACAAGGAGTAGAACATGGCGCAGGAAGCGGGCCTTTTCGTGGGCGCAGCAGGCAGTGAGCGGATCAACCTCAACCTGCGGCGCGCCAATCGTCACGGGCTTATCGCGGGCGCGACAGGCACCGGAAAGACGGTGACGTTGCAGGGACTGGCGGAAGGCTTCTCCGCCGCCGGCGTGCCGGTGTTCGTGGCGGACGTGAAGGGCGATCTCGCCGGCCTGGGCATGGCCGGATCGCCGCTCGCCAAGCCCCACACGACCTTCGCCGAGCGCGCCCGGGCGATCGCGGACGGCGACTGGCAGTACCGCGCGATGCCGGTGCAGCTCTGGGACCTTTTCGGCGAGCAGGGCCATCCGATCCGCGCCACCGTGTCCGAAATGGGCCCGCTGCTGCTCGCGCGGCTGATGAACCTGAACGAAGTGCAGGAAGGCGTGCTGACCATCGCCTTCCATGTCGCCGATGCCGAGGGGCTGCTGCTGCTCGACCTCGACGACCTCCAGGCGATGCTGGCGCATTGCGCCGAACGCGCCGACGAACTCGGCACCACCTATGGCAATGTCTCGAAGCAGAGCGTCGGCGCGATCCAGCGCCAGCTGCTTCAGCTGCGCACCCAGGGCGGAGCGCACTTCTTCGGCGAGCCTGCGCTCAGCATCCAGGATTTCCTGGCGCTGGACGACAGCGGGCGCGGCGTGATCAACATCCTCGCCGCCGACAAGCTGATGGCGAGCCCGCGGCTCTACGCCAGCTTCCTGCTCTGGCTGCTCTCCGAACTGTTCGAAACGCTTCCCGAGATCGGCGATCCCGACAAGCCGGTGCTCGTCTTCTTCTTCGACGAAGCGCATCTGCTGTTCGACGACGCGCCCAAGGCGCTGCTCGAGAAGATCGAGCAGGTGGTGCGGCTGATCCGCTCCAAGGGCGTCGGCGTCTATTTCGTCACCCAGAACCCGATCGACATACCCGAAGATGTGGCCGCCCAGCTCGGCAACCGCGTCCAGCACGCGCTGCGTGCCTTCACGCCGCGCGACCAGAAGGCGATCCGCGCGGCGGCCGAGACCTTCCGGGCACGCGACGGCCTCGACGTGGCGACTGCGATCACCGAGCTGGCGGTGGGCGAGGCGCTGGTCTCGCTGCTCCAGGCCGATGGCGCCCCCGCGCCGGTTTCGCGCACATTGATCCGGCCCCCTGCCTCGCGCGCCGGCCCGCTGGCACCGGATGAGCGCAAGATCCTCGTCGAAACCGACGCGATCGGATCGAGATACGACGTGACGATCGATCGCGAATCCGCCGAGGAACTGCTGGCCGCCAAGCGCGCCGAGGCCAGCGCTGCCGCCGCCGAGATTCAGGCGCGCGATACCGCCGAGAAGGCCGCCGCCGCGCAGGCGAAGGAGGATGCCCGTCGCGCCAAGGCGGCGGAGCGCGCCCGCATCGCCGCCGAGCGCGAGGCGGCGAACCATCCGCTGAACCGGGCGATCCGATCGGCATCGCGGTCCGCGTCCTCCGCCGCCGGCCGGGCGGTGGCGAACGAAGTGAGCAAGGCGGTGTTCGGCAGCAAAAGCGGCGGGGGTGTGCTGGGCCAGGTGGTGCGCGGCGTGCTGGGCGGGCTGTTCCGCGGCTGACCCGAGGGAAAGCCCTGTTCTTTCGCGAGCGCCGGTGCCACGGTGGCGGCAATGCGACGGCGAGGGTGCCTATGCTGATCCGGACGGACCACTGCGTGCAGCAGTGGCATGGATTCGTGCGCCCCGCCGCTTCCCTCTTTCGGAGCCTCTAGCGCATGGCCACTGCCTCTGCCCGTGCGCCGCTTGAACTCACGCTGCGAGGCGTGCTGCTCGGCGGCGTGATCACGCTGCTGTTCACGGCGGCAAATGTCTATCTTGGCCTGAAGATCGGCCTCACCTTCGCTACCTCGATCCCCGCAGCGGTGATCTCGATGGCGATCCTGCGCTTCTTCTCGAATTCGACGATCCTCGAGAACAATATCGTCCAGACCGTCGCGAGCGCGGCGGGCACGCTGGCCGCGATCATCTTCGTGCTGCCCGGGCTGGTGATGATCGGCTGGTGGAACGGTTTCCCCTATTTGGAAACCGCCGCGATCACGATGTTCGGCGGCATATTGGGCGTGATGTTCTCCGTGCCGCTGCGGCGTGCGCTCGTCGTCGATTCGCCCGATCTGCCCTATCCCGAGGGCCGCGCCGCCGCCGAAGTGCTGCAGGTGGGCGCAGGCAGCCGCGAGGGCGCCGAGGAAAGTTCGCGCGGGCTGGCGGTGATCGTCGTCAACGCGCTCGCTTCCGCCGGGTTCGCGCTGATCACCCGGATGCGGCTCGCCGCCGAGGAAGGCGCGGTCTTCTTCAAGGCGGGGGCAGGCTCCACCGGCATCATCGGCGGGCTGCAATTCGCGCTGATCGGTGCGGGGCATCTGATCGGCCTCACCGTCGGAATCGCCATTCTGGTCGGCGTGGCGATCGGCTGGTGGATCGCGCTACCGATCCTGAGCGCCGGGATTCCGGGCGCCGCCGAGGAGGTGGCCAGCGCCGTGTTCCGCAGCGATGTGCGCTTCCTGGGCGCGGGCACCATCGGCATGGCGGCGATCTGGACGCTGCTGAAGATCATCGGCCCGGTGATCGGCGGCATCCGCTCCTCGCTCGCCGCTTCCGCTGCCGCGCGCGGCGGCGCCGTGGTCGCGGTGGGCGAGCGCGACCTGCCGATCGGCATCGTCGGCGGCGTGACGCTGTTCATGCTGCTGCCGATCGGCTGGTTGTTGTGGAGCGTGCTCTCCGTCGGCCCGCTTTCCGCCTCGGCCGGGCTGCTGGTGGCGGGGTCGCTGGCGTTCGTGCTGGTCGTCGGCTTGGTGATCGCATCGGTGTGCGGGTACATGGCCGGCCTGATCGGCGCATCGAACAGCCCGGTTTCCGGCATCGGCATTCTTTCGGTCGTCGCGGCATCGCTGATGCTCGTCGGGCTGTTCGGCCGCGATCTCGATCCCGGCACCACCCAGGCGCTGATCGCCTATGCGCTGATCGTCACCGGCATCGTGTTCGGCGTGGCGACGATCTCCAACGACAATCTCCAGGACCTGAAGACGGGCCAGCTGGTGGGGGCTACGCCCTGGAAGCAGCAGGTCGCGCTGATCTTCGGCGTGATCTTCGGCAGCCTGGTCATTCCGCCGGTGCTGAGCGTGCTCAACGCCTCGTTCGGCTTTGCCGGCGTTCCGGGGGCCAGCGCCGACGCGCTGCCCGCCCCGCAGGCGGCGCTGATCTCGTCGCTGGCCAAGGGCGTGCTGGGCGGCGACCTGCGCTGGGACCTGATCGGGATCGGTGCATTGATCGGCGCGGGCGTGATCCTGGTCGACGAGGTGCTGGCCCGCACCAGCAAGTTGCGGCTGCCGCCGCTGGCCGTCGGCCTGGGCATCTACCTGCCGATGGGCGTGACGCTGACGGTGGTGGTCGGCGCCGTGATCGGCTGGTTCTACGATCGCGCTGCAGACCGCGCGCGCGACCCCGAACTCGTCAAGCGCATGGGCGTGCTGATGGCGACCGGCATGATCGTCGGCGACAGCCTGTTCGGGGTGCTCTACGCCGGCATCGTGTACGAAACCGGTAGCGAATCGCCGCTCGCGCTGGTGGGTCCCGGCTTCGCTCCCTATGCGCTGGCCGGGGGCACGCTGGCGTTCCTGGCGATCACGCTCGCGCTCTACGTCTATACCAAGCGCAAGGCGGTCTAACCTTATTTGGCCTCGGCGATCAGCGCCGAGGCCTGCTCGCCGGACCAGTCGAACTCGCCCGCAACACGCCACACTTCCTTCCCTGCGGCATCGTAGAGGATCGTGGTCGGCAGATTGGCGCCGAGCTCCACGCTGAATGCCGTATCCGTATCGAGATAGGGCTTCAGCGCCTGGTAGCCGTTCTTTTGGAAGAAGGGGCCTACGACCTCCATTCCCTTAAGATCCTGGCTGAGCGGCAGGACCACCAGCGCGTCACCCGTGCGGCCGGCCAGCGCATCGAGCGTCGGCATCTCCTTGATGCACGGGATGCACCAGGTGGCCCAGAGGTTGAGCAGCACCGGCTTGCCGCGGAAATCGGCCAGCGACAGCTTCTTGCCGGCCGCATCCGTGAACGGCAGGCTCGGCGCGGTCTCGCCTGCGTGGCTGCGATCGACCTTGCTGACGGGCGCGGGTGCAGCGGCGTTTGCCGGGGCCGAAGTTTCGTTCGCTTGCTGAGACGGCTGCGTTTGCGTATCGCACCCCGCGATTGCGAGGGCGCCCAGAAGGAGAAGACCGATCACCGAGCGCAAGGACAGCTCCAATTCCATGTGGGGAGGGCGCTTCGCCGAAGGCCCGTCCGCGGTGATGCGCGAGATAAACGCCTCCATCCCCTTCGACAAGCGGATGTGGCAACAGGATCTGCGCGGCTCCAAGGCGCATGTCGCGATGCTGGGCCAGCAGGGGATCGTGGGTGCGGAGGATGCCGCGACGATCGGCGCGGGTCTGGATCAGGTCGCCGAGGACTTCGCCGCGCACGGCGTGCCCGAGGATCTCGCGCTCGAAGACATCCATATGCTCTCCGAAAGCCGGCTGGCAGAGAAAATCGGCCCCGTGGCGGGCCGCCTGCACACCGCGCGATCGCGCAACGACCAGGTCGCGACCGATTTCCGCCTCTGGGTGCGCGACGCGATCGACCAGGCCGATGCGGCGCTGGGCGCGCTGCAGGACGCGCTGCTGGCGCGCGCCGAGCAGCACGCCGACAGCGTGATGCCGGGCTTCACCCATCTCCAGGTCGCGCAGCCGGTGACCCTGGGCCACCATCTGATGGCCTATTTCGAGATGTTCGCGCGCGACCGCTCGCGGTTGAAGGATGCGCGGGCGCGGATGAATTTGTGCCCGCTGGGCTCGGCGGCGCTGGCCGGTACCGGCTTCAACCTCGACCGCGAGATGACGGCCAAGGCGCTGGGCTTCGACGGCCCGACCCGTAACTCGCTCGATTCGGTGTCAGACCGCGACTTCGCGCTCGATTACCTGACGGCCGCCGCGCAGTGCAGCCTCCACCTCAGTCGGTTGGCCGAGGAATTCGTGATTTGGGCGAGCCAGCCCTTCGGCTTCGTGGCACTTTCGGATCAATGGTCGACCGGCAGCTCGATCATGCCGCAGAAGCGCAACCCCGACGCGGCCGAGCTGGTCCGCGGCCATTCGGGACGGATCAGCGGCGCGCTGTTCAGCCTGATGATGACGATGAAGGGCCTGCCGCTCGCCTATTCGAAGGACATGCAGGACGACAAGCCGCCGGTGTTCGAGGCGCACGATCTGCTCGGCCTCAGCATCGCGGCGATGACCGGCATGGTCGAAAGCGCGACCTTCCGGCTGGAGCGGATGCGCACCGCAGCCGAGGCCGGCTTCTCGACCGCGACCGACCTGGCCGACTGGCTGGTCCGCGAGGGCGGCATTCCGTTTCGCGAGGCGCACCACATTACCGGCCGCGCGGTGGCGAAGGCGGAAGCGGGCGGCATCCGGCTCGACCAGTTGCCGATCGACGCGCTCAAGGAAATCGATGCGCGGATCGACGAACGCGTGTACGGCGTTCTCAGCGTCGATGCATCGGTGAACAGCCGGACGAGCTTCGGCGGCACGGCGCCCGCACGGGTTCGTGCGGCGATAGCGGCGGCCCGCAAGGGTCGCGAGGAGGAAGCATGAGGAGGCAAATGCTGCTCGCGAGCCTGGTGCTCGCGCTCGGCGGTTGCGGTGCACGCGAACCCCTGGCCCCGCGGCCGGGTGCTTCGCTGCCGGTGGCGCCCTATGGCGCCCGCGCAACGCCCACGCCTCCCGACCTTCTCAAACCCGAGCCGCAGACCCGCCCGGCGCGCAGCGACGACCTGATCCAGGCGTCCGAAGCGCGGCGGAGCGACGAGTTCGACCTGCCACCCAACTAATTTTGGCGGCCATTCGCGCCGCACCCAGAGGCCCATGACCGATTTCTCGATGATCGACGGCGAACTGCACGTCGAATCGCTGCCCCTCGCGCGCATCGCCGCCGAGGTGGGTACGCCCATCTATGTCTATTCCACCGAACGCTTCCAGGCCAATGCCCGCGCCTTTCGCGACGCGCTGAAGCCGCTGGGACGCATCCACCTCGCCTTCGCGATCAAGGCCAACCCCAACCTCGCGGTGCTCAAGCTGCTGGCGAACGAGGGCTTCGGCGCCGATGTCGTCTCCGGCGGCGAGATGGCGCGGGCGCTGGCGGCGGGCGTGGCGCCCAAGGACATCGTCTTCTCCGGCGTCGGCAAGACAAGGGGCGAGCTGGTGAAGGGGCTGGAGGCCGGCATCGGCCAGTTCAATCTCGAGCTGGTCGAGGAAGGCGAAGTGCTGGCGGCGCTCGCGGCGGAGCGCGGGCTGACCGCGCGGGCGGCGCTGCGCGTGAACCCTGATGTCGATGCCGGCACGCACGAGAAGATTTCGACCGGCAAGGCGGAGAACAAGTTCGGCTTGCCGATCGGCGAGGCACCGGAGATCTTCGATCGGCTCGGCAAGCTGCCTGGGCTCGATCTGCACGGCATCGCGGTCCATATCGGCAGCCAGCTGCTCGGCCTCGCGCCGCTGGAGGCCGCGTTCGAGCGCGTCGGCCGGCTGCTCGCCGAACTGCGCGCCAATGGCCACACCATCACCCATGTCGATCTCGGCGGCGGCTTGGGCGTCGCCTATCGTCCCGGCGAGGTGCCGCCGACGCCGGAGGCCTATGCCGAGATGGTCGCGCGGGTGACCAAGGACTGGGACGTCGAACTGATGTTCGAGCCGGGTCGCACCATCGCCGGCAGCGCAGGCGTGCTGGTGACGGAAGTGTTGTGGGTGAAGCCGGGGCAGGTCCATCCCTGGGTGGTGGTCGACGCGGCGATGAACGACCTTGCCCGCGTGGCGCTGTACGATGCCTATCACGGCTTTGCGGCGGTGAAGCCCAATGGCGAGCGCTTCGTCGCGAACGTCGCCGGGCCGGTGTGCGAAAGCACCGACGTGTTCGTGAAGGCGCGCGAGATCGACGCGGTGAAGGCCGGCGACCTCGCCGTGCTGGAGACCGCCGGCGCGTACGGCGCGACCATGGCCAGCACGTACAACAGCCGCCCGCTGGTGCCCGAGGTGCTGGTCTCGGGTGACCGCTACGCCATCGTCGCCGGCCGCATCTCCGCCGAGGAGATCATGGCCGCCGAGCAGGTGCCGGACTGGCTGAAGTGACGCTCGCCGCGCTGCCCCTGTTCGTGAAGCTGGCGGGGCGGCCGGTGATTCTGGTCGGCGAGGGCGAGCCGGCGGACGCCAAGCGCCGCCTGCTCGACCGCGCCGGCGCGCAGGTGGTGGGCGAGGGCGATGCCGCCGCGCTCGCCATCGTCGCACTCGATGATCCCGAGGACGTGGTCGCGCGGCTCAAGGCGCGGGGCGTGCTGGTCAATTGCGTCGACCGGCCCGAGCTGTGCGACTTCACCCTGCCGGCGATTGTCGACCGCGATCCCGTGCTGATCGCAATCGGCACCGGCGGGGTCTCGGCGGGGCTGGCGGCGGCACTGCGCCAGCGGCTGGAGGCGTTGCTGCCGGCAAGCCTTGGCACGCTCGCCAAGGGACTGGGCCGCAGCCGCGCTGCGATGAAGACGCGCTGGCCCGATGCGGGGGCCCGTCGCCGCGCCCTGGCCGATGCGCTGAGCGAGGGCGGGATGCTCGACCTGCTGGCAGGCGACGGCGATGTCGATCGCTGGTTGGCGCAGGGAGCCGCACCGCAGGCGCAGCTCGTATCGCTGCGGCTGACCTCGCCGGACCCCGAGGACCTCACGCTGCGTCACGCCCGGCTGCTTGCGCAGGCTGACCGGCTTTTCCATCTAGGCGACGTGCCCGACGCCATCCTCAACCGCGCGCGCGCCGACGCCGCGCGCATCCTTGCCCGTCCCCCCGCCGATCCTGGCGAAGGCCTGTCGCTTTGGCTGGAGATGGCGGGTTGAGCGGCTTTGCCTATGTCGTGAAGGACGGGAAGGTCGAGCAGCCGACGATGCGCGCGGCGCTCGAGGCGCGTGGCGGGCTCACCTGGATCCACCTCACCACCAATGACGAGCGGGCCCAGCTCTGGCTCGGCGGCGAGGCGAAGCTGTCGCAATATGTGATCGATTCGCTGACCGCCACCGAGACGCGGCCGCGCTGCGACGCGGTGGGCGAAGGCGCGATGATCAACCTGCGTGGGCTCTCGTCTGAAGTGACGACCGCCTCCGATCCCCTGGCTTCAATCCGCATCTATGCGATGGGCGGCTGCGTGTTCTCGGTGACGCGCAAGCATCTCAACGCGCTGCAGCCGGTCCGCGAGGAAGTGGAATCGCACAAGATTCTCGATCCGGGCGACCTGATCGCGGCGATCGCCTCGCAGATCACCGAAGAGCTCGATCCGGTCGTCGCCGAGCTCGGCGACTCGCTCGATGATTGCGAGGAGCAGCTTTCCGCGCACCGCGCGTTCGAGTTGCGGCGGATGGTCAACCGCGTCCGGGTGCAGGCGATCGGCTATCGCCGCTTTCTCAATCCCCAGCGCGCCGCGATCGAAAAGCTGGCCGGCCTGCCCGGCGAATGGCTGCGCGAGGACGATCGCCTCCACCTCGCCGCCGCCGCCGATCGCGCGGCCCGCATGGCCGAGGAAGTGGAGAGCATTCGCGAGCGCGCTG
The DNA here is from genome assembly GCF_000282895.1 of Sphingomonas sp. ATCC 31555. Taxonomy (GTDB): domain Bacteria; phylum Pseudomonadota; class Alphaproteobacteria; order Sphingomonadales; family Sphingomonadaceae; genus Sphingomonas. The sequence goes on along the minus strand of NZ_ALBQ01000053.1, from coordinate 77,603 downwards.
CGCTGACGCATGAAACGCTCACCGATCTGCGCGGCGAACTGCTCGACCAGCGCTCGCTCGTGATCGCCATCGTCGCGATGGTGTTCCTGCCGCTGACCTTTCTTACCGGCTTGCTCGGCATGAATGTCGACGGCATCCCCTTCGCGCACGAACCCTGGGCATTCTGGGGCGTGGTGGCTGTGTGCGTGACGATGTCCGGCGGGATCGCGGGCTATTTCGTCTATCGGCACTGGTTCGAATGAGATGGTCGCGCCGGCGCAGGCCGGGAGGGCGGAAGAACGTCAGCGGTTCAGAAACTCGAAGATCTGCCCGACCATCACGTCGAGCGCGCCCTGGCAATGCGCCTCTACGTCCGGCGTCTCCACGGTGTTGACCGCGATTCCCATCGGCGTCGGCCATCCTCGCAGCGCGTGGGTGATGGTGCGCAGCGCCTGCAGCGTCGCGACCGAGGCCTGCCAGCCGGCCGCCGTCGCGATCAAGCCGATTGGGAGTCCGTCGAAATAGACGCGCTTGTCGCGGCTCAGCAGCTCGACATAGTCGAGCGCCGTTTTCACCAGCCCTGAAAGCGTGCCGTGATAGCCTGGCGATCCGATGATCACCGCATCGGCCGTACGCAGCGCCTCGACATAGCGGATCACCTTGGCGTCGCTCTCGCCATGTTCGGGCTCGTAATGTGGGAAGACGATGTCCGGTCCGGTGAGCAGGGTGGTGCGCGCGCCGCGCGCCTCGGCCCGGGAAAGGGCGGCGGCAAGCAGTTTGCCGGTGCTGGATTGGGCGCGCAGGGTGCCGCCCAGCGCGACGATGTGAGGCGTGTGCATGAATACTCGCTAGAGCAAGCCGGCGCGGGGCGCCAGCTTGGGGAACGTCATTCGGGTTTGCCGCCGGGCTTCCATTCCGGCTTGGCATCGCTGTTCGCCAGGGCATGGAGCGGTTCGACCAGCGACTGGATCGCGCGGGTCATGAAGGCGATGTCGATATTTGCGACCGTATCCTCCTTGCTGTGGTAGGTCGGCACCACCGCCCAGCCAGAAATGGTATGGGCGACGACTCCCTTCAGCGCGAGGGCGTAATTGTCCGATCGCTGGAAGAAGTTCTGTTCCGGATAGGGATCGGACGTCACCAGCGCGCCGTGCGCCTTCAGCGTCTCGCCCAGCGTCGAGCGTTCGAAGCCGGTCATCATCATCGTGCCGGCGGGCAGCTTGGGATCCTGCGCGCCGATCATCTCGACTTCGATGTTGGCAACGATCTGGTCGAGCGGCACCGGCGCATGGGCGATGAAATGACGCGCGCCATAGCCGCCAATCTCTTCCGATCCATAGGCGACGAACAGGATGCCGCGCTTCGTGCGGCCCTTCAAGGCGAGGGTGCGTGCGAGTTCGAGCACCGCCGTGGTGCCCGAGGCATCGTCGTTCGCGCCGTGCATCACCGTGCCGTCGGGCTGAACCCCAAGATGATCGAGATGCGCGCTGAGCAAAAGAACGCCCGCCTTGGGATCGGTGCCGGGCAGCCAGCCCACCGCGTTGGTGGTGACGCTGGCCGCTTCCGCCACCGGCACCGTCAGCACGGCGCGTGCGCCGCCCTGCTTTGCCAGCGCGTCGAACGCTGCCGCCGGCAGCACCACAAGGGCGGGGCGGCCCTCCGGCACGGTGCCGCGCAAATAGCCGGGCAAGCGGGGTTCGCCGCCCAGCCGCTCCGCCAACGCCTTGGTGTCGGCGCTCTCGCGGACAATCACCAGGCGGGCGCTCTTCAGCTGGCTGGCAGTGCGATAGACCTGCATCGCCGGTTGATCGCCGGTAACGATCATTGCGTCGGCAGGCGCAGCGCGCGACAGCGCCTTGGCGGGAACAACGCGCAATGCCCCTTCCACGCCCTTGCCGTCGCCGATCAGCAGCGCGGCCCCGGCGACCGGCGTGCCGTCCACCGTCAGCGTGATCGGCGCCTGAAGCTTGAGGCGGACGATTTCGGCCTTTTGCAGATAGCCGTTCATGCCAGGCGCAGGTTGCAGACCGGCGCCTTGGAACTGCGCGGCGACATAGGCGGCGGCGATCGCCTCATCGGGTGTCGCGCTGCCGCGCCCGCGTAGCTCGTCGCCGGCGAGGAAGGTCTCGTGCGCACGCACCCATGTGCTGCTTACCTCTGCCTGCTGCGCCGCCGCTGGCACGGCCAGCACGCTCACTGCAGCCCATGCCGCCAGCAGATACCCACGCCTCATTCGCACTTCCCCCGTTCGGTTGCGGGGGCGTGATGGGCCAAGCGGGCGCGACGCGCAACCACGCGCCGCGCCGCCGCCGGGATCAGAAGAACAGCTTGCGGACGCTCAGGGTCACCGTCCGGCCCGTCGGGTCGAGCAGGTCGGGTTGATAGTTGACCGGAATCGTGCCGGTCTGGTCGGTCACGCGCTGCCGGGTGTTGAGAAGGTTGGAAACGCCCAAGCTCACACGCGTACCGCGCAGCCAGCGATGCTCGCGCACCAGCTTGAACTGTCGGCCCAGATCCGCGAACAGCCGCAGGTTGAACGTGCCGAGATCGCCAAAATTCAGCCGATCGGTGTTGTTCAAGCCGGTGAAGACGGTGGTGCTGCTCTGCCACTTATAGCCGAGCCGGATGCCCACGCCGTCCTTGGTGAAGCCCGCCTGTCCTTCGATCTGGTGGGCCGGCTGGCCACCATTGTTGCCGGCGGCATCGCCGTTCAGCAGGTCGAGGATCGGCACGCCATCGCGTATCTTGATCTGATTCTTGAAATACCAGGTATGATAGAGGCTGAACTGCGCGCGACCGGCGAGCGCGCCGTTCGGCCCGCCAAAGCCACCACGCCCACCGCGGAAGCCGCCGCCGGGACCGCCAGGCCCCCCCTGGCCCGCGCCAGGGGGCGGGCCGAAGAGGCTGCCGCCGCCGGGCGGACGGGGCTGCTGGCCGTTCTGCCCCTGTTGCTGCCCGAACATGCCCGCCTGCCCTTCCGCCGGCAGCGGCTTTCCGGCGGCAACGGCCGCGGCGCGTTCGGCTTCGCGCTGGGCGCGCATCGCAGCGATCTTCTTTTCGACGGACGACCGGATCGGCACCGAAAGGTTGAAGCCCCAGCGGAGCTGCTGGGTGTTGTTCTCGGCGAAATTGACAGCACGGTTGTCGATGCTCACCAGATCGCCATCGGCATCGCGGACGAACCGATCGGGGAACGCCGCTTCGATCGGCGCGGTCACGGAAGGAAGCGTGGCGATGTCGTTGCGGATGCGCGTGGTCACGTAATCGGCGCGGAACGACAGATCGGTCTTTTCCGACGGGCGCAGTTCCAGGCCCAGCTTCATCACATGCCGGTTCTCGGCGGTGAGCAGCGGGTTGCCGCCGGTGATCGTAGTGATCGTCACCGTCTGGCCGGTACGATAGTCGAACACACGGGTATTGGGGCTGGCGATTACCGGATTGCCGAGCTGGCCCGTGGTCGGCGCGTCCTCGGTATCGGTCCAGGAGGCGATCAGCCGCAGCGGCTTGAGCGGCGACCAGTTCACGCCATAGCCCGTGGTCGTCAGCGTGCCGAAGTCCGACAGGTGCTGGACGGCGACATTGCCATTGAGCGTCAGATCGCCGATCGCGCTCAGCACGGCGCGGCGGCGGCTGGCGATCGGCACGTCGATGTTCAGCTGGCTGCTGGCAATGTTGCGCGACAGCGACGCATCGGTCGGCAGGCCGTTGCGCACGGCGGTGCTGTCGAAGCTGCTCAACGATCCGCCCAGACGCAGCGAAGTGGAAACATCGCCTGCCGGCAGCCGGAACAGCGGGCCGCGCAGCAGCGCATCGACCGCGCCGACATTCGACACGGATTGGCCCTGATCTGCGGGGCGCGCCAGCCCGGCGGTATCGAAGCCGCGATCGGTGATGGTGTTGCTGGTCACGCGATCGTAATTGCCGATCACCGACCAGCTCCACGCATTGCCCCAAGGCAGGCCATCGCCGTTCAGCGTGGTGCCGAGATGCGCGGTGATCGTGCGGCTGCTGGCGGTGAGCGGATTGGGCTCGCTGGGCAGCGCGATCGGGGCCGCCGTCTGCGAAAGCGCAAGGCCGCGCAGCGCCTCGCTCTGCTGCACTTCCAGCGTGCCGTTGATCGTCGCGCCCAGCTTTGGATTAAGGTCGCGCGCATAGGAGCTGTTGATCGTCAGATCCTGGCTCGGGGATACCAGCGTGCGATAGGGCGCCTGGTTGACGCCGCTGCTGTCGGTGACCGTCGGCAGCACGTTGCGCTCGCTTTCGAGCAGCGCCGAATTGCCCTCATATTTCACGTCCAGATTGACGCGACGATCGCGGTTGATCTTGAGGATGTCGGCTTGCACTTCCTGGCTGCTGTTGCCGCCCTCGGTGGGGCCGCCGCCTTCCAGCTCGGTGGTGAGGGCGCGGAAACGCTCGCGCAGTACGAAATTGACGACGCGCTGATCAGCCGAGTAGCCGAACTTCAGCGCCACTTCCTCCGCCAGGATGTCGACGCGCTCGATTGCCTCGGTCGGCAGGTCGCGAATCTCGGCGAAGCTGGAGATGCGGCGGCCGTTGAGCAGCACCACCGGCCTGCCGCTGCCGCGCCCGCTGCCCGTCTGCGGCGCCAACTCGTTGAGCAGATCGGAAATAGACGACACCGCATAGGCACGGATGTCCGCCTGATTGAGCTGAATTTCAGGGGGAATGTCGCTCTGCACCGCGCCGCGTGGGGCGGAGGAGGTGACGACGATTTCATCGGTATAGGGATCGGCTTCCTGCGCGGGCGCCTGGGCAGGGCGGCTGCCCTGCTGTGGCTGGGCCGTAGTTTGTGCCTGCGCCACCAGCGGCGATACGCCTGCCAACAGACCTGCCAGGGTGGTCCCCAGTCGCTTCATCGTTGTTCCGTCCCTTTGTTACCGAATCACAAGCGGGCCCGCAGGCCCGCCCTTCTTCATTCGCCGGGTACGACGCACATGTCGCAAAACTGTGCCAAAATATAAGATAAATGTCGCAGCGCAGGATGCAGATGCGAAAATGGGGGCCGGAGCCCCCATCGTCTTGTTCACTGGTGCGGTCGAGAAGACTCGAACTTCCACGGCCTTTCGGCCACAACGACCTCAACGTTGCGCGTCTACCAGTTCCGCCACGACCGCACGTGAATTTCCGCCGGCATTTTCGTTCCGGCGGCTGGTAAGGCAGCGGCCCCTAGCAAAGCGAAACCGGGCTGGCAACCCGCCTTGTTCGGCTTTCTTGCGACGCCGCTTGCGCCTATGCCCCGGGCATGGCTGCCACAACGCCCCTTGCTGCGGAGACGCGCCGGATCCTTGCGCTGGCATGGCCGGTCATTCTGACGGGCCTGAACTGGACGATCCTGCACGTCACAGATGTGATCGTGGTCGGGCTGACGGGCACGCATCAGGTGGCGGCGCTGGGCGCCAGCCGCACGATCACCTTTCCCGGCATCGTGATGGGGTTGGGCGCGCTTTCGGGCGTGCTGGTGCATGTGTCGCGGGCGGACGGCGCCGGCGATCTGCCCGGCACCGGCCGCGTCCTGCACCGCGGCCTTCTGCTCGCGCTGATGCTGGGTCTGGTGAGCGGCGCACTGCTGTTCGGATTCGCCGCACCGTTGCTGGCGATGGTCGGGGTTGCGCCCGATCTGGTGCCGGTGGCGGCGCCGGTGGTGCGGATGATGGCGCTGGCCTACCCGTTTCAACTGGTGACGATCGCCGCGAGCTTCTTCCTGGAGGGGGTGAGCCGGCCGGGCCGCGTCACCACCGTCAATCTGGCCATCCTGCCTGTCAACGGTCTGCTCGCCTGGCTTCTCGCCACCGGCGCCGGAGGATTGCCGGCCTGGGGTGCGGCAGGCGCGGCGGCGGCTACCGCTATTGCCTCCGCGCTGGGCGCAGTGGGGATGGTCGCCGCCGCATGGACCTTGCCGCGTGCACAGGCGCGCGGCGTGCGTGCGCTGCGTTCCTGGGCGGCGCCGGGCAACTGGGCCGGGGCCTGGGCGCTGGCGCGGTTCGGCGTCGTGCCGGCGATCGCGTCCGGGCTGGAACTGGTCGGCTTCTCCATCCTGATCGTGCTCTCCACCCAGTTGGGAGAATCGACCGCGCACGCCTTCCAGATCGTGTTTTCGATCCACAACGTCACCTTTGCGGTGGCGCTTGGCCTGGGATCCGCCGCGGGCGTACGCGTGGGCAATGCGGTGGGGGAAGGGGTGCCGCAGGTGGCGGCGAAGCGCACCGCGATCGCCGCGGTGCTGGCGGCGATCGCCACCGGGCTTCTAGCGATCGGCCTGATCCTTGCGCCGATGCTTGCGGTGCAGGGGTTCCCCGCCAGCGCCCAGGTTCATGCCATTGCCGCGTCGATGCTGATGCTGTGGGCGCCCTTCATCCTGTTCGACGGGATCCAGGTGGTGTTCGTCTATGCGCTGCGCTCGCTCGGCGATCAGGTGGCGGCGGGCGTCAACGGCATCGTCGCCTTCTTCATCGTCACCGGCGGACTGGGACTGCTCCTGGTGCACGGTGGCTATAGCGCGCAGGGTCTGGTGCTCGCCTCTGGGCTCGGCATGGTGGCCGCCGCGCTGCTGAACGGCGGGCGGCTGATCCAGGTCACTCGCCGATTTCGCTCGCAAAGCTGAGGCGGGCGACCTTCGCTTCGGCCGGCACGTCGACCTTGGCGCCGTTGAATTCCATCGCCGCCTGCGCGTCCAACGTCCGCGCCGCCGGCGTGATCCGCCAGCCATAGACTTCGCGGCCCTGGCCATCCATCAGCCGGATGCGGATATCGGGCACGTGCTGCGCGCTGCCGGTGGGATTGAGCACCTTGCCGGAAACGATGAACAGGCGGCTGCCGTCGGTGCGGGTCTTCAGCTCGACATTCTTCTCGCTGAACAGCAGCGGCGTTTCGCCTGCCCCGAAGTTGAGCCCCAGCTTCGCGGCCACGCCGGGCGCCTTCCAGTGGAGCAGCGCGGCACCGCCCAGCAGCACCGACAGGGTGGCAACGATCGCCGCGATCGTCCAGCGCAGCCGTCCCCGCCGGGGCGGCGGCGGCGGATCGGCGAACGGATCATAGGCCTCCGGCTCGGCATCTACTGCCTCGACGGCCTCAGCGGGCACAGGCAGCGCCGGTTCTTCCACGGCGTCGAGCTGCGGCGCCGCTCTTTCTTCGGCGGGTGTCGTCAGCTCTAGCGGCTCGGGCGATTGAAACCAGCTGTGCTTGCAGTTGACGCACCGCACGGTCCGCCCGTCCGGGCCGATCGCGGAACTCGGCACATCATAGCGCGATCCGCACTGGCTACACTCCAAGATCATGCTGTCCGCCCCTCTACCCCGGCCGAAGACGCGCCGGACGCGAAGCCTAGCCGCGCCGATTCCGGGCAGCAAGCGGCTTGGCGGCGGGTTGAGCGCCATCGGGTGCTGTGCGATGGCGGCCGCTCAAGCGGATCAAGGGATGGGATGGGCCGCACGGCGCATGGCGAACATCGTGCACTTCGAGAAGGTCGGCCTGCGCTACGGCACCGGGGTAGAAACGCTGTCGGACGTCAGTTTCACGCTCGCCAAGGGCGGCTTCTATTTCCTCACCGGCGCCTCGGGCGCGGGCAAGACATCGCTGCTGCGCCTGCTCTATCTGGCGCAGCGGCCGACGCGCGGCGTCATCCGGCTGTTCGGCGAGGATGCCGGCGCGCTGCCGCGACGGCGGCTGCCCGCGCTGCGTCGCAGGATCGGCGTCGTGTTTCAGGATTTCCGCCTCGTCCCGCATCTTTCCGCCTATGACAATGTCGCGCTGCCGCTGCGCCTCGCGGGCGTTCGGGAAAGCGATATCGACGCGCCCGTGCGGGAAATGCTCGAATGGGTGGGGCTGAGCGCGCGCGTCACTGCACGGCCGCCCACGCTTTCCGGCGGCGAGCAGCAGCGCATCGCCATCGCCCGCGCCGTTATCGCCCGCCCCGAATTGCTGGTGGCCGACGAGCCTACCGGCAATGTCGATCCCGACATGGCCGATCGGCTGCTCCACCTGTTCGAAGCGCTGCACCGGCTGGGCACGACGGTGGTGATGGCCACGCACGACCTGCACCTCATCGGCCGGATACCCCATGCGCACCGGATGCGGGTGGAGAAGGGCCGGCTGGTCGATCCGACGGGCGTGCTGCTGCATCCGCCGGGAGCGGCATGATGCGCCTGGCCCCGGATCGCACGATCGATCGCCAACTGCTCGATCGCGGCCAGCACGCGCGGATCATGATCGGCATCATGGGCATCATGCTGTTCCTGACGGTGTTGAGCGCAGCGCTCGGGCTGGGCGTCACGCGCGCGGTGGGCGACCTCGATCGCGGCTTTGCCGGCAAGCTGGTGGTGCAACTGGTCGAACCCGATGCCCGGCTGCGCGACAGGCGCGCGGCGGCCTTGGTGGGGCGGCTGAAGGCGATGCCGGGCGTGCGCCGGGTCGTGGAAGCGGATCGCGATCGGCTGGCGGCGCTGCTCCGACCGTGGCTGGGCGATGCCGGTCTCGATCCCGACCTGCCGATGCCGGTGCTGATCGATGTCGAGGTGCCGGCTGAGCGCGCGGAGGCGGTGATCGCCGCGGCGCGATCGGTGGCGGCGGGCATCCGGGTCGATCGCAGCGCCGCCTGGCTGGCGCCGGTGCGCCGCTTCCTCGCCACGCTGGGCGCCGTCGCCGCAGGGCTGGTGCTGGTGATTGCGGCGGCGGCGGCCGGCGTTGTGCTGCTGGTGACGCGCGCGGGGCTGGACACGCACCGCGATACCATCGAAGTGCTGCATATGCTCGGCTCCACCGATCACCAGATTGCCCGCCTGTTCCAGCGGCGGATTGCTTTCGACACGCTCCTGGGCGGAGCCGCGGGCGCGATTCTGGCCCTGGCGCTGATCGTGCTGCTGCAGGCGCGGCTGGTGCAGATCGGCTCCGGCATTCTGGGCGGCACCGGGCTGGCTCCGGTCGACTGGGCGCTGCTGATCCTACTGCCCGTGGCGTTTGCGTTGCTCGCGACGGGGGCGGCGCGAATCGCGGTGCTGCGCGCGCTGGCGGGGCAGCTCTGATGCGGCGGCTGTTCCTGCTGCTGTTGCTGGTCGCGTTCTCCTGGGCCGTCGGCTTTGGCGTCTTCTTGCTGAGCCTGGGCAAGCCGCTGGGCGCGCATCCCACCGATGCGGTGGTGGTATTGACCGGGGGGCCCGGGCGCATCCAGCGCGGGCTGGATGCGCTGCGTCGGCAGGATGCACGGCGCATGCTGGTGAGCGGCGTCAATCCGGACGTTCGCCCGCGCGAGCTGGCGGCGCAGTTTCCGGCCGATCGCGCGCTGTTCCGCTGCTGCGTCGATTTGGGCCATGAGGCGGTCGACACGCGTTCCAACGCCGACGAGACCGTCCGCTGGGTGCGCGAGCACGAGTATCGCAGCGTGCGGCTGGTCACGTCCGACTGGCACATGCCGCGCGCCCGACTGGAGCTTGCCCATGTGCTGGGCGGTGTGACGATCGTGGGAGACGGCGTGCCGAGCCGCCTCCGCTGGCGCATGTTGCTGCAGGAATACCACAAATATCTGGTGCGCCGGGGGGCGCTGCTCGTGGGGGTGGATTGATGGACGTGCTGCGAACCTGGGCTTTTCGCCTGTTCTTCTACAGCATCTCCGTCGTGATGGTGTTGCTGGTGCCGATCGTCGCGTTGTTCGGCGGGCGAGCGCTGCGGGCGCACTCGAATCTGTGGGCATGGCTGATGCAATGGTCGGTCGGCGCGATCATGGGCGCGCGGCTGCGCGTCGAAGGCACGATACCGAGCGGGCAGCTGCTCTTCGCCGGCAAGCACGAAAGCTATTACGAGGCGCTGGAACTCACGCGCATGCTCGACAGCCCGGCAACCGTGATGAAGCGCGAACTGGCCAAGATCCCGATCTGGGGCTGGGCGGCGCAGCGTTATGGCACAATCGTGGTGGACCGGGCCGCAAACGCCAGCGCCCTGCGGGCGTTGATGCGAGACGCGAAAACCGCGCTGGCCAGCGGCCGATCGGTGCTGATCTTTCCGGAAGGCACCCGCGTGCTGCCCGGTGAGGCACCCCCGCTCCGTTCCGGCTTTGCCGGCCTGTACCGTGCCCTCGATCTGCCGGTGGTTCCAGTGGCGGTGAAGAGCGGGCATGTCTGGCCCCGCAAAGGGCTGATGCACAAAGGCGACATCGTGTTCCGCTTTGGCGAGCCGATTCCGCCTGGCCTTCCGCGACGCGAAGTTGAAGCGCGGGTGCATGCCGCGATCAACGCGCTGAACGCCCAATAACCAAAGTTATCGCGGCCGCGTCCACAGTCCTGCCGGCCGTGGCGTCGGCGCCCGCTTCCATGCCGCGATCCAGGCCCCGCCGATCGCGGCGAGCTTCTCGCCGCCCGACGTTGTGGTGCGGCTCTCCCACGCGCCTGCGCCCCGCGCGCGAACCTTGCGGGCGATGCCGCCATAGATGTCGGCGGCGGCCAGTACCGCCCAGGCCGAGCGGAACGACAGCGCCGCCGCCCCGCCCCGCGCGCTGATCTCATAGGCTTCCGCCCGGTCGGCGAGCCGCGTGCCGAGGATGGCGAGCGCGCTGCGATCGGCGAGCGGGTTGTCGGCGGTCAGCCCCACCTCCGCGAGCCAGGCGGCGGGCAGGTAGCAGCGGCCGGCTTCAGCATCCTCGCCAATGTCGCGCGCGATATTGGCGAGCTGAAAGGCGAGGCCCAGGTCGCACGCGCGATCGAGAACCGCCTCATCCTCAGGCTGCACGCCCATCACCACCGCCATCATGCAGCCGACCACGCCGGCGACATGGTAGCAATAGCGCAGCAGATCGTCCTCATTTGTCGGCTGCCAGCCATCGGCATCGAGCGCAAAGCCGTCGATCAGGTCCCAGGCGAAGCGATGCGGCATGCCGGTCTCTTGCGCTACGATGCGTAGTGCGTCGAACGCTGCATCGCCGACCCATTCGCCCGCCAGTGCCGCAGCGGTGCGTTCGCGCACTTCCGCCAAGCGGGCCTGGGGATCCTCGACCACGGTCATGCCATGGCCGTGATCCTGACCGTCGGCGATATCGTCGCAGCGGCGGCACCAGGCATAAAGCAGCCAGGCACGCTCCCGCGTCTTGGGATCGAACAGTTTGCTGGCCGCGGCAAAACTGCGCGAGCCGCGGGCGATCGATTCGCCGGCGGTGGCGACGATCGCATCGCGGCCGGGAAAGCGCATTACAGCTGGTCGCGCCGCAACTGGGCGATCGGCACGATCGGCTGGGCATCGGCCATCTTGGCCAGCAGGCCGTCGATCGTGCTGTCGACCAGCAACAGGCCCTGGTGCTGCGACCGCACGAACCCAACCGTTCCCATATGCTCCCAGAACTCGACGAGCTTGTCGTAATAGCCGGCGATGTTGAGCAGACCGATCGGATCGGCGTGGTAGCCGAGCTGCGCCCAGCTCATTGCTTCCCAAAGTTCGTCCATCGTACCGGTGCCGCCGGGCAGGTTGACGAAGCCGTCGGCCAGCTCGGTGAAGCGCGCCTTGCGCTCGTGCATCGTCTCGCACACCTCGAGGGAGGTGAGGCCGCGATGCGCGACCTCGGCGTTGACGAGCAGGGTGGGGATTACCCCGATCACCTCGCCGCCAGCCTCCAGCGCTGCATCGGCGACCGCGCCCATCAGGCCGAGCCGACCGCCGCCATAGACGACACCGATGCCGCGCTCGGCAAGCGTGCGGCCCAAGGTGCGGGCGGCTTCGATATAGACCGGATTGGCCGGGCTGGCCGAACCGCAATAGACGGCGATACGCTTCATTATGTGCTCCTGTGGCGGGGCTGATAGCGTGTTTTCGCGGGGAGGAAGAGGGGGTACTTAGCGCCGCACCTTCAGGGGAATGGGATGGCGCGGTGTCTCACCGAGACCTACTTTCGTTCCGGAAACCCTTCACCCCAACCCCTCCTCCAAGGAGGAGGGGCTTGAGATGCTTCAGACCATTTCGCCCAGCATCAGCTCGGCAGTTGCCTTGGCGCTCCCCACCACGCCCGGAATACCCGCGCCCGGATGCGTTCCCGCGCCGACGAAATACAGGTTCGAAATCGCGTCATCGCGATTGTGCACGCGGAACCACGCGCTCTGCGTCAGGATCGGCTCCAGGCTGAATCCCGATCCGTGATGCGCGGCAAGATCGTCGCGGAAGTCGGTGGGCGCATAGTGGAACTTGGTGACGATTCGATCCGCCAGATCCGGGATCAGCCGACGCTGCACCTCGGCAAGGATGCGCTGCTCTAGAATTGGACCCACTTCGCTCCAGTCTGCCGGGAATTTGCCGAGATGCGGCACCGGCGCGAGCACGTAAAAGGTCGAATGTCCCTCCGGCGCCATGCTGGCGTCCGAAGCCGACGGATGGTGGAGATACAGCGAGAAGTCCTCGCTGATCACGCCATGCGTGTAGATGTCGTCGAGCAGACCCTTATAGCGCGGGCCGAACAGGATCATATGGTGCGGAATGTCGGGGAAGGTGCCGCGCAGTCCGAAATGCACCACGAACAGCGACGGCGAAAAGCGCTTGTTGACGAGCCGCCCTGCCGTTCGCCGCGCGCTCCGCGAATTGCGCAGCAGGTCGCGATAGCTGTGGACGATGTCCGCATTGCTCGCCACCGCATCGACTTCCAGTTCGAAGCCGCTCTTGGTGCGCAAGCCGGTCACCCGATCGCCCAGCGTCAGGATCTCGTCGACCGGGTCGCCGATCCGCACCGCGCCGCCCAGCCGCTCGAAATGGCGGATCATGCCGGCGACCAGCCGGTTGGTGCCGCCTTCGGCCCACCACACGCCGCCGTCGCGCTCCAGCTTGTGGATCAGTGCATAGATGCTGCTGGTCGCCATCGGATTGCCGCCGACGAGCAGGGTGTGGAACGACAGCGCCTCGCGCAGTTTCTCGTTCTTCACGAAACTGGAGACGATCGAATAGACCGAGCGCCAGGCCTGGTTCTGCATCAACGCGGGTGCGGCCTTCAGCATCGACTTGAAGTCCAGGAACGCCTTCGCGCCCAGCTTCACATAGCCTTCCTGATAGACCCGTTCGGAATATTCCAGGAACTTGCGATAGCCGGCGATGTCGCTGGCATCGAGCTTCGCGATCTCGCCCGCGAGCACGGCGTCGTCGTTGGTGTAGTCGAAGGTCGTGCCGTCCGGCCAGGACAGGCGATAGAAGGGCGTGACCGGCTTCAGCGTAACGTCTTCCGAGATATCGTGGCCCGAAAGGCGCCACAGCTCCTTCAGCGCGTCCGGATCGGTGATCACCGTCGGGCCGCCGTCGAAGATGAAGCCGTCGCGGTCCCAATAATAGGCGCGGCCGCCGGGCTTGTCGCGCGCCTCGATCAGCGTGGTGTCCACGCCGGCGGACTGCAGTCGGATGGCAAGGGCGAGGCCGCCGAATCCGGCGCCGATCACGGCTGCGCGGCGCATCAGCGGTTCCAGATCGCAGAAAGGGCGCGGCCGATCGGCACCGGCGGCTTGCCCGAAAGCACGCGCACGCGATCACCCCAGGTCGACTGCCCGGCATAGAAGCGCTGGATCAGACCTGCATCCAGACGGTAAAAACGTTCCAGCACGCGATAGCGCTCCTCGGGTTCGGCCGCCTTGAACAGCATCGCGGCGAGCATGCGATAGAAGCCGCGCTTGCGCCATAGCCCGCGCGAATAGCCATACAGCATTTGGTGCAGCGCCTCGCCGGAATAATCCTTTTCCTCGGCGATCAGCGCGGCGGTCCGCACTGCGTCGGGGAAGGAATAGCCGGTCATCGGGTGGAACAGCCCGGCTTTCATGCCCGCCTTGGCGATGCCGCGACCGCCGGCGGCCCAATAGGCGGCATGGTCGCCGCCCATCGCCACCGGAAGGCTGCCCACTTCTTCGCGCAGCACGCGCTCCACCTGCCAGCCTGCCGCATCGGCATAGGCTTCGATCCGCGCGCCGGTGGCAAGCAGGTCGATCGATGGCGTGTCGCTGTAATAGGTATCTTCGACGAACATCCGCGTCGGGCTGAACGGCAGGCAGTAGACGAAGCGATAACCGTCGATCTGCGGCACCGTTGCGTCCATGATCAGCGGCCGTTGCACCGTGTTGAGCGCGGCGAGCGCGAGCTCGGCTCCGTGGAATTTTTGCCAGCCGAGCTGCAGCGCGCTGGTGTCGCCCACGCCGCGACAATCGATCACGCCATCCGCTTCGACCAGATCGCCATCGGCAAGCGCGACGGCGTTGGGCGTGATGTCCGCCGCCTCGCGGCCGAGCAGCAGGCCCTTGGGCCCCAGCGCCTCGCGCACGACGCGATCGAAATGCTCCGATTCCACCGAATAGTAGCGCGCCGGCAGCGTCCGGCTGTGACCGGGGAATGCGACATCATAGTTCGACCAGCCATGGCTGATCAGCGGCGCAGCGAGCCAGCGATGCTCGGGCGCCACGTCGTCCGCGAAGAACGACCAGAGATGATTGCCGCCGATCCGCGCCGAGCCTTCGATGAGCCGGACGGAGCAATGTGGTTTCTTCTTCCGGATTGCGAGCGCGATAAGCCCGCCCGCAAGGCCGCCGCCGACAATGGCGACGTCGCAACTGATGGTTGAAGGCATGTCCGTCGCCTAGCTCAACCCCGGGGGTGTGGGAACCCCGCGCGTAGGACCCGCGCGCCGAAGCGGGGCGCGTACATGCCGACTGCCGCACCTGATCTCTTGCTATAAGGAAGGCAGGAGGTTTCATGTCGCCGAAGAACGAGAACCAGCTTGCTGAAGAGGCACGGCAAATCTGCCGGAAGATCGGCGGCGGCATCGCTCAGGACGTTTGCTTCGGCTGAGCTGGGGCGAAAGGCGAAACGCTGATCGAGGGGCCCGCCAACTTGCAGTCAGGCAGGTACCTCGCCGATTTCATCGGCGGCTTCACCTATCTTGGCGGCGGCGCATCCATCTTCCGGCATGTCGCGAGCATCGGCCGCTTCTGTTCGATCGCCAACAACGTCGTCATGGGGCAGGTTGAGCACCCGACCGATTATCTTTCGGCCCATCCGCTGTTCGAAGGTGAGTTCGATTGGCCACAGCTAAGCGAATTCCGCGCGCGAAACGCGCCGGCGATCGCAAAGGCCGCGGCACTTGCGGGCACGCGGGTGCAGGGCCGGGCTGACAAGATCGTCGTCGGCAACGATGTCTGGATCGGCGAGGGCGCCTTCATTCGGCGCGGCGTGACGATCGGCGATGGCGCGGTGATCGCGTCTCGCGCGGTGGTGGTGAAGGATGTGCGGCCCTATACGATCGTCGGCGGCATACCCGCCAAGCCCATCAAAACGCGTTTCCCACCCGACATCATTGCCGAGCTGATGCGACTGCAATGGTGGAACTACGGCCTGAGTGCCCTCGACGATGCGGACTTCACCGATATCGAACAGGCGGTCCGGACGATCGATCGCAACATCGCCTCCGGTCGTGCCGAACCCTATTCCGGCCGGCTGGTCCATATCGATGCGGAGGAAGCCGTGACCTTGTGCCGCTTCGATCGGCTGAGTGGCTGGCTGGCTCCGATCGCACCGGAGCCTGCCTTTACCGATTCAGAAGCTGTACTTTGCTGAGACCGAGATCGTCCGGCCGTTGATCGACCGGGCCCAGCCGATGCCGTTCGCCGGCACGGTGCTCTGATTGATCTCGAAGAAGCCGCGCTGGTCGAGCAGGTTAGTCGCATTGAGCATCAGCTCGACCTTCGGCACCGGCCGCACCACCGCGAAGGCGTTGACGACGGTGAAGCCGGGCATCCGCAGCAAATTGCTGTCCTGCGCATAGCTGCTGGTGATCGTCACTACATTGGCACCTAGCGTAGCATAGCGCAGCTCGATCTGCGGCGTCGCCTCCAGCGTCCAGGTCGGCTGGTGGCGCGGCTCCTTGCCGGTGAGCGTGGCGTCGAGCTTGTCTTCAGTGATCTTCGCTTTGGTGTAGGTCGCCCCGGCGGTAATGCTGAAAATGCCGTAGCGGTAGCTGCCTTCCATCTCGACGCCGGTCGCACGATAGGTGCGGAACGTGCGCGTGGCGGCGCCGTTGAGGACGTTGTGGTCGTCCGCCGTCGCGCGGAAGGCGGTGACGTTCAGCGTCGCGTTGGACTTGCGGAACTTGAAGCCGCCCTCCAGCTGGCGGACCTCGTCATATTTGTCGCTGGGATCGGCCACGCCGCCTGTGGTCGCGCTCACCGCTGGCGTGAACAGGATCTTGTCGGCATTGGCGCGCGCGCCCCGGCTATAGCGGGCGAAGAGCGAGAAGGGCTCGGCGACGCGGTAGTTGATGCCGCTCGAATAGCTCCAATAGCCGTAATTGTAGTTCACCGGCGCCGGTGCATCGAGCGGCAGGGTCGCGACGCGTGTTTCGGCCGGCGAGATCATGCCGTCGCCATTGACGTCGAATCGGGTTACGCCCACCCGGCCCCCGCCCAGGTCCGCTCCGAACAGCTGGCCGCGCACCCGCCCGCGATCATAGCGGACGCTGCCGCCGATCGAGATCTTGCCGATATGGTAGTTGGCCGAACCATAGGGGGCCAGAATGTCGTAGGATACGTCGAAGATGCGGCGGAAATTGCTGCCGTTTCGGCTGAACGCATAATAGCCGCCCTGCGTCTGGGCCACGCCCTGCGCGTTGAAGATGTCCACCATTGCGGTCTGGCCGTTGCCGACGACATCGGTGTTGATCGCGGTGTGCAGCCACTGGGTGTTGAGCTGCTGGTTCGCCTTATAGAGCCCGCCGGTCACCGTCAGATCGCCGCGGCCCATCTTCCAGACGCGGGTAGCGCGGAAATCATTGGTGAAATTGTCAAGCGAACGGGCGCGGGTCTGCGAGATGTAGGAAAACATCAAGAGGCCGTTGCCGTTGACCGGCGTCGTCGTGGAGATCAACTGGCCGGCATTGGGGCCGGTGGCATAGCGCGCCGTGGCGCCGGCGCCTCCCTGAGACGCCGCAAGCGCGGCCACGGTGGTAATGCTCGACGGGAAGGCGCGATTGTAGTCGCCGCCATTCTTCGAATAGCGCATGCGGTTCGAAATGGTGAAACCGGCGACGTCGAACTGCGCTTCCAGGCCGATCGACTTGGAGGTGGGATGCATCCCGTTGGCGACCGGGAATCGCTGCAGCTTGTTCTCGCCGTCGAGCGTGATCACCGGCCCGATATAGGGAGACAGTGTCGAGTCGCGGCGGATGTCGAAGCCCGGCACATCGCTGATCACCGGATTGTCGTTCGTCCCCGTGATGCGGACGGCATAAGGCGCGAAAGTGGGCGAACGATCGTCCAGCCATTTGCCGTGCACGCGAACATAGCCGTTGGCGAACTGCTTGGTCACGTTGACGCGGATCTGGCCGCCCTTGAAGCCGGTGAAGCCGATGTCGCGCGGCCCTTCGCCCGAGCGATAATAGCCGCCGATGTGGAAGCGCCAGCCGCCGCCGAGCGGGCTACCATAGTCGAAGTCGACGCGCTTCTCGCCATAATCCACGCCGGTCGACAGCCGAATCGCACCGCCGGCGACTTCGCCCGTCTTCGAAATCAGGTTGATCACGCCGCCGGGGGCGTTGGACGAGAAGGTCGAGCCGGAACCACCACGGATGGATTCGATCGCGGCGACATTGAAGTCCGCCCGCATGTACACGTCTGCGGCGATGTTGAAGAAGTCGCCGAACTCGAGGACGGGCAGCCCGTCTTCCTGGAACTGCATGTATTTGGAGCCGCCGGCCGCCAGTGGCAGGCCGCGTACCGTATAGTTGGCGTTGCCTTCACCGATATTGTTGGCGACGCGTAATCCCGGCATGGTGCGCAACAAATCGGCAAGCGGGCGCGGCCCCAGCTTTTCGAACTCGGCGGCGCGGAACGCGCTGGTCGACGTTGCGCTGTCCAGGCGGTCGCGTCCCTTGGCGACGCCGGTTGAAAAAACTTCCTTCTCGGGGACTTGCGCGGTCTCCGAAGGCTTCTCGCTGTCGCCGGCGGATTGCGCCAGCGCAGGGGCGACTATGGCGTTCGAGCAGAACGCGAGCAAAAGATACCGCAATTTCACGACGACCACTCCCGACCCGTACTTGCTGTTGTTTAAGGGGTGGGAGGGTGCACCTGATCAGGTTTACAATCTTGTTGTGCGCTTCTGCGTAAAACTACGACTGTTGCTTCATCACAACGGTTTACCGGTGTCATCTGCCGCGCACTGGGCGCAACCGACGGTGTTTCGCGTCGCTAAGTGGCGCTGGATCGGCGTCAATCGCATTGCCGCCCGCGCCGCGAAGGCGTAGCAGGCTCTGCCATGGACATCGCCCTTGCCTTGCTGACCTCCGCGGTCGTCATGACGGTGATCGTCGGGGTGCGCTATCTCGCGGCGTCCGCTGGATTCGCGCTCGCCACGCGGCTGCGGCATCCCGGCCTCTATGCCGGGCTGGATCGGCAGATTCGCAAAGAAATCGGCTGGAGCCTCGCCTCTACCGCGATCTACGGCATCCCCGCCGGCATCGTCGCGTGGGGCTGGAAGGCGCAGGGCTGGACGCGCATCTATGACGATGTCCATGCCTGGCCGCTCTGGTATCTGCCGGTGTCGGCGTTCCTGTACCTGTTCCTGCACGACAGCTGGTTCTACTGGACGCACCGGGCGATGCACATGCCGGCGCTTTTTCGTCGCTACCATGCCGTCCACCACGCCAGCCGTCCGCCCACCGCCTGGGCGGCGATGAGTTTCCATTGGGGCGAGGCGCTGTCGGGCGCAATCGTGATACCGCTGCTGGTCTTCGTGATTCCCATTCATGTCGCCGCGCTCGGCTTGGTGCTGACGATCATGACGGTTATGGGGGTGACTAATCATATGGGTTGGGAGATCTTCCCAGCGTGGTTGTGGCGGGGGCCAGTCGGGGCGTGGGTGATCACCGCGAGCCATCATCAGCGCCACCATGAACGATATGGGTGCAACTATGGGCTTTATTTCCGGTTCTGGGACCGGCTGTGCGGGACGGACCAGGGGTTGGGGCAGTTCCAGGGCACGCCGCGCGCTCGCCGCGCTGGCTCTGTTCCCGATACTGGGCGGCGGATCGCCACTGGCGACGCTGGAGATTGATTTCGTCAAACTGCGTTCGAGTCGCGGGCTGCTGCAGGTGTGCATCGCGCCTGCGCCCTCCGTGTTTCCTGATTGCCGTGACGGCGGCGGCGCGATCAAGCGCTCGATTCCGGCGAGCGCGGGTCAGCTGCGCGTCACGGGCCTGGCGCCTGGCGACTATGCGGTCGCGGTGATCCACGACGCGAATGGCAACGGCAAGCTGGATACGATGATGGGTATCCCGCGCGAGGGCTTCGGCTTTTCGCGCAATCCGGCCATCGGGTTCGGCCCGCCCCGATTCACCGCCGCGCAGTTCCCGCTGACCGGCGGCAGCGATCGCCAGGAAGTGCGCATGCGCTATCTGCTATAACCGCGACAGGAACTGCGATCAGCGACCTGCGTTGCGCTGGTGCAACATCCGTCCCCGGAGCCTTTCATGTTTTCTGTTCGTACCGCGTACCACAGCACCTGCACGCTGCTCTGCCTGTCGATCGCGATGCCCGCCCTGGCCCAGCAATCGTCCGAACCCGCACCTGATCTGAGCGGAGATAGCGTAACGGTGGGGGCCGGCCTCGCCATCGTCCCCAGCTATGACGGTTCCGATCAGTCCGTGGTGACGGTCGCGCCAGCGGCGCGCGGCACTATTTCCGGCATCAACTTTTCGGTGCTGGGCGGTCGCGCCTGGGCCGATCTGATCGCCGACGGCGCTGGGCCAGGATGGGACTTTCAGGCGGGCCCGGTGGTCAATCTCAACCTCAACCGCACGGCGCGCATTCAGGATCGGCAGGTCCGCCAGCTCGGCAAGATCGATCCCGCGATCGAAGCGGGCGGTTTCATCGGCATTGGCAAGCAGGGCCTGATTACCAGCGACTATGACAAGCTGAGCGTCGGCGTTTCCTACACCAACGATGTCGGCACCGTGCACAAAAGCTATCTGGTCTCGCCGTCGGTTACGTATAGCACCCCGCTCAGCCGCAAGGCTTTCGTCGCACTCAACCTCTCGGCCAATTACATGGGCGACGGCTATGCGCGCACCTATTTCGGCGTCACGCCGGCGGGCAGCGCGGCAAGCGGACTGCCGGCCTTCACCGCGCGCAAGGGCTGGAAGGATTGGACGTTGGGCGCGCTGGGCAACGTATCGCTGACCGGCGATCTCCTCCACGGCCTCTCGATGGTGGGCGGCGTCGGCTATCGTCGCATGCTGGACGATGCCGCCGATTCGCCGGTGGTGCGGATCGCAGGTTCGCGCAACCAATGGTATGGTGCGCTGGGCCTCGCTTATACTTTCTGAAGGCAAGTCGGGGGCGGGAAGGACGCGCGGCGAAACGGGGCCTGCCCAAAGCGGGACGGTAATGCGGCGAACCGCTTATTTGACGTGCGCTTCCAAATTGATCCTACAACTTCCAAGCGTTACGCATCAATGCTAGGGTTCTGCTTGGTGCCATTCGACGCGATTGGGCGACGAGCAAGTGGACCGAACAGGGGGAGGCATGACATTGTATTCCGCATTCAAGGCCCTTGGTTTGGCCGCCGCGATGCTGGCGGTGCCGGCATCGGCGGCAACGATCGACACCAGCGGCGCCTATGTCGCGAAGATCGACAGCTTCGGCGCGCGTTCCACGCCGGTGTACGGGCAGACCTTTACGGTAGGCAGCGATAACGCGCTCAACAGCTTCACCTTCTTCCTGGGCGGCGGCGCGGTCAATGTGCGCGCCTATGTCTATGCCTGGAACGGCAACCGCGCGGTGGGCGGTGCCTATTACGCCAGCGATGCGCGCAGCTTTGGCGGCACGACGGGCACGGCTTTCGATGCGCTCCGCTTTGATGTCGGCGCAATCGATCTGGTGTCCGGAGGTCGCTATGTGGCGTTTCTGACCACGGCGGGGCTGACCCAGCCGTCGGGTGCAGGCGCTTGGATGCCGACCGCGGGCACGTTCGGCAGCAATCCCTATGGCGGCGGCGACTTCGTCTATGCCAATGCGGGTGACAGCGCTGCGAGCCTGCTGGCGCGGGATTGGGATGCAAGCGCCGGTGCGCTTGGCGACGTGCAGTTCCGGGCAGAATTCAGCGCCGGTGCGACGTCCGGCGTTCCCGAGCCGGCCGCCTGGGCCTTGCTGATTGGCGGCTTCGGCCTCACCGGCGGCATGCTGCGTGGCCGTCGCCGGGGAGCGCGCGTCGAAGCTCTCGTCTGATCTTGCCACTTCTGATAGATGGGCGGCGCGTCGGGATTGCTCGGCGCGCCGCTTGCGCGTAGACGGGTGCTCATTCCCCGGGGGACCGCTGGCGCAGCGGTTGAGAGGAAGGCTGCAGCCTTCGACCCGCTGAACCTGATCCGGTTGACACCGGCGTAGGGAGGGAGGGTCTTGTTCCCCGAGGTCCATCTGCTCTCCTTGCGTCCGCCCGAAGGAGAGACGAGCATGGCCGACATTCCCGCAAAGACTGAAATCGGCGTCACCACCGGCCCGATCCGCGGCAGCCGCAAGATCCATGTCGGCAAGCATCGCGTCGCGATGCGCGAGATCCACCTGGAGCCGGGCAGCGGCGAGCCGCCGGTGCGCGTGTACGATACGTCGGGCCCCTACACCGATCCCGATGCCCGTATCGACATCATGGCCGGCCTGCCGGCGCTGCGCCGCGACTGGATCCTCGGCCGCGGCGACGTCGAGGCCTATGACGCGCGCCAGGTGAAGCCCGAGGACAATGGCCTGAAGGGGCCGGACCGCTCGGCCGGCGTGCCGCAGTTCCCGAATGTCGTGAAGCGCCCGTTGCGCGCCAAGCCGGGCATGAACGTGTCCCAGATGCACTATGCCAAGCGCGGCATCATCACGCCCGAGATGGAATATGTCGCCGAGCGCGAGAATCTCGGCCGCGAGCGGCTGGCCGAATATGTCCGCGACGGGCAGGACTGGGGCGCCTCGATCCCCGATTACGTGACCCCGGAGTTCGTCCGCGACGAAGTCGCGCGCGGCCGGGCGATCATCCCGAACAACATCAACCACCCGGAAAGCGAGCCGATGGCGATCGGTCGCAACTTCCTGGTGAAGATCAACGCCAATATTGGCAACTCGGCGGTCGCCAGCGACGTGGCGAGCGAGGTCGACAAGATGGTCTGGTCGATCCGCTGGGGCGCGGACACGGTGATGGACCTCTCCACCGGCCGCAACATCCACGACACCCGCGAATGGATCCTGCGCAACTCGCCGGTGCCGATCGGCACGGTGCCGATCTACCAGGCGCTGGAAAAGGTGGGCGGCATCGCCGAGGATCTCACCTGGGAAATCTTC
This sequence comes from Sphingomonas sp. ATCC 31555, assembly GCF_000282895.1. GTDB lineage: Bacteria > Pseudomonadota > Alphaproteobacteria > Sphingomonadales > Sphingomonadaceae > Sphingomonas. The sequence continues at coordinate 55,308 of NZ_ALBQ01000053.1, read as the reverse complement.
CGCGACACGCTGATCGAGCAGGCCGAGCAGGGCGTCGACTATTTCACCATCCATGCCGGCGTGCGGCTGCCGTACATCCCGATGACCGCCAAGCGCGTCACCGGCATCGTCAGCCGCGGCGGCTCGATCATGGCCAAGTGGTGCCTCGCGCATCACCGCGAATCGTTCCTGTACGAGCGGTTCGACGAGATCACCGAGATCATGAAGGCCTATGACATCGCCTATTCGCTGGGCGACGGCCTGCGCCCCGGCTCGATCGCCGACGCCAATGACGAGGCGCAGTTCGCCGAGCTCTACACGCTGGGCGAGCTGACCAAGCGCGCCTGGGAACAGGACGTACAGGTAATGATCGAGGGCCCCGGCCATGTGCCGATGCACAAGATCAAGCAGAACATGGAAAAGCAGCTCGAGGCGTGCGGCGAGGCGCCCTTCTACACGCTCGGGCCGCTGACCACCGACATCGCGCCGGGCTATGACCACATCACCAGCGGAATCGGCGCGGCGATGATCGGCTGGTACGGCACGGCGATGCTCTGCTACGTCACGCCCAAGGAGCATCTGGGGCTCCCAGATCGCGACGACGTGAAGGTGGGCGTGGTCACCTACAAGCTGGCGGCGCACGCGGCGGACCTCGCCAAGGGCCATCCGGCGGCGAAGGTGCGCGACGACGCGCTGAGCCGCGCGCGCTTCGAGTTCCGCTGGCGCGACCAGTTCAACCTGTCGCTCGATCCGGACACGGCGGAGCAGTATCACGACCAGACGCTGCCGGCCGAGGGCGCCAAGACCGCGCATTTCTGCTCGATGTGCGGGCCGAAATTCTGCTCGATGAAGATCACCCAGGAAGTGCGCGACTTCGCGGCGAAGCAGAACGCCTCGGCCGATACCTTCCTCGCAGCGACGCCGGCGACGGTGGATGCCGAGACGGGCATGGCCGAGATGAGCAAGGTGTTCCGCGAGACCGGCAGCGAGCTTTACATGGGCGCCGGCGGCCGCGAGCACGATTGATCCCATCGACCCCAGGGTCGGTTTCCCACAACGTTTTTCTTCCGCCGCCCTCCATCACGCCGGCCGGCGGAAGGAGGACAGTAATAGTCGTGCCTATGCACGGAACCATCCTTCGCTCCGCACGATTCTGAATCCTTACGGTTAACGACATATTTACCAAATGAGACGCAGAAACATGCGTACGACGAGGGTGGATGGTTGATACGCCTTAGTCCGCGCGCGGTGTCGCGAGGGTTGGGTGGCAAGAGGGGAAAGAAAATGCACAAGAGGATCGTCTCCTTCGCTCTGGCACTGGCGGTCGCCGCTGCGCCCGCCGCTGCGCAGACGCTGACGAACAGCAACCGGATCAACATTCCCGATACCGGCCAGGCGCTGAGCTCCATCGATGTTTCCGGTCTCCAGGGCACGATCTCCAGCCTGTCCCTTACCCTCAACGGGGTGAACCACAGCTATTCGGACGACCTGGTTTTCGGGCTCGTGGCGGAGGATCTCCAGCTCGGCTTGATCTTCTGGAGCGGTGCGGGCGGGAACAACGCCGTCAGCAACGCGACCGTCACGTTCAACGATGCCGCCGCCGGCTTCCTGCCCTATCCGCTGTTCGACATGGGCCCGGTCACGACCGGCAGCTATCTGCCGTCGAACTGGTACGCCTATGGCATCAACGGCGTTGGCGATGTCTTGTCCTTCGCCGACTTCGCCGGCTACGATCCCAATGGCCGGTGGACCCTGTTGGCGGCAGACACGGCGGCGGGGGATATCGGCTCGGTCGATCGCGGATGGAGCCTCAGTTTCACCACTACCGGCACGGGCGGCGCAGGCCCCGTGCCGGAGCCCGCGGCCTGGGCGATGCTGATCGGCGGCTTCGCGCTGGCCGGCGCGGCGTTGCGCCGCCAACGCCGCCCTTCGGTGACCGTGTCGTTCGCCGCCTGAGAGCGTTCAAGCAACCGGCGGCAGCGCCCAATCGATCGGCTTCTGGCCAATGCTTTCCAAAAAAGCATTGGCCTTGCTGAAATGCCGGCACCCGAAAAAGCCCGAATGCGCGGATAGCGGCGAAGGATGGGGTGCCTTCAACACCAGGTGCCGGCCGCCCTTGTCGATCGAATCGACGAACGCGGCCTTTTTCTGCGCATGGCTGCCCCAGAGCAGAAACACCACCGGCTCCGGCCGGGCGTTGACCAGCCGGATCACCGCGTCGGTAAAGCGCTCCCAGCCCTGGCCCTGATGCGCCGCGGCGCGGCCCATCTCCACCGTCAGCACCGCATTAAGCAGCAGCACGCCCTGGCGCGCCCAATGCTCCAGGAAACCGTGCTGCGCGCGCGGGATGCCGAGATCGGTCTCCATCTCCTTGTAGATGTTCACCAGACTCGGCGGCGTGCGCACGCCGGGGCGGACGGAGAAGCACAGACCATGGGCCTGACCTTCGCCATGATAGGGATCCTGGCCGAGAATCACGACGCGCACCGCCTCCAGCGGCGTCAGGTCAAGCGCGCGAAACCATTCGCTCCCGGCCGGGAAGATGCGCTTTCCCGCCGCCTTTTCGGCCTGCAGATAGCTGCGCAGGGCAGCCATATAGGGTTGCGCGAATTCCTGTTGGAGGGGTGCTAGCCAACTCGGATGCAGCTTGATCGTCGACATGGAAACCGTCTGTCCGGTGCCGGAGCGGGTGTGTCAATCAGCAGCTATTGACAGCGTTGACGCTCGCGATAGCCTGATCTCAACGAAAACAAGAGGAGGGGTGTCATGAAATCATGGCTGATTGCGGCAGCGTGCTGTCTGCCTTTCATCGATGCGTCACCTGCACGGGCGCAGGCACAGCAGCAAAGCGATATATCACAGCAAATCATCAATTCGCCCACGCCGGAGACGTTCACCGTCTATGGTCTCAGCGCCAAGCCGGCGGTGGTAAAGGACAAGAATGTGCAAGGCGGCCGGGCAATACGCGTGCCGATCGCCGGCGGTTCGGATCAGCCGTGGAGCGTGGGCCTGATCTCCGCCATCAACCAGCCCGTGAAGAAGGGTGACAAGCTGGTGGTCGCGGTCTGGGCGCGCGCCGAAAAGCTGCCGGAGGGTGCCACCACCGCAAAGATCGCCACGATCCAGGTAGGGCTCGCCAAGGAGCCTTATACCACCGTCTTCAAGGGGGAAGCCGAAGTCGGCACGGAATGGAAGATGGTGCACGTCGCGGGAACCGTCGACCGCGATTATGCTCCCGGCGACATTTCCGTTTCGCTGCATCTGGCGACGGCGAAGCAGGTGCTAGACATCGGACCCATTCTGTTGCTCGACCTTAACAAGTGATCCGGCGCAGCGTCTCGCGATCGCGGACGCCGTCGTAGAATGCATCGAGACAGGCGGCGAATATGCTGCCTGTCTCCGTGTCCGCGGCTTCGAACAGCGTCATCGACGAGCGGAACTTCACGGCGTCGATTCCGCCAAGCACCGCCTCTGCCGAGCGCTTGCCGGCATGGTCGAGCATCGCGGCCGACGCCTCCCGCAGCCGCGCACCAAGCAGCGGGTGCTGGAGATAGGCCTTCGCCTCCGTGAGATCGGCGATGGCGTAGCGCTGCGACATCGCGCTGGTGCCCAGCCCGGCAATCTGCGGGAACACGTACCAGATCCAGTGGCTGGTCTTGCGGCCATGCCGGAGTTCGGCCAGCGCGGCCGCATAGTCACCCGCCTGTGCGGCGACGAAGCGGTCGAGCGGGCCCATGGCGGTCTCCTCGTCAGGCGCGGATCGCGGTCACCAGATAGTTGAGCGCGTCGTTCTCGCTCACCACAAACCCGCGAGCCGGCGAAAAGCTCAGCCCCTGGCGATCGATCACGCGCATGCCGGCGTCGGCAAGCAGCGCCTCCAGCTCCTCGGGCTTGAGGAAGCGCCGCCAGTCGTGCGTGCCCTTGGGAATCGCGCCGGTGCCCTCGGCCAGAGTGATCATCGCCAGCCGCGACAGCGGCGTGCGGTTGGGCGTGGAGAGCACCATCAGCCCGTCCTCGGCCAGCGCGCCCGCCAGACCGCGGACGAAGCCGGCGGGGTCGCTGACATGTTCGATCACTTCCATCGAGGTGACGAGATCGAAGCTGCGGCCCGCCAGATCTTCGATGCCTCCATGGATATAATCGATGGGCAGTCCCGACAGCTCGGCGTGCGCGCGCGCCGCACCGATATTCTCACCCGCCGCGTCCACGCCGGTGACCTGCGCGCCCAACCGGGCCAACGGTTCGCAGAGCAACCCGGCGCCGCAACCCACATCGATCGCCGTCTTACCGCCAAGGGGCGTGAAGCCCGCCGAGTCGCCGGGCCAATGCGTGTCGATCGCGCGGCGGATATAGCCGAGCCGCGCAGGATTCAGTCTGTGCAGCATGGCGGAGGAGCCTTTTGGATTCCACCAATCGGCCGCCAGACGACCGAAATGTTCCGCTTCACGGGGGTCAATCGTAGCTATTGTTGCGTTCGGCATCGCTGGCTCCTATCAGGCACGCCCATCTCTCCCAAGGGCAGGAAACAAGCAACCAGCCATGGCGCGTATCGTAATGAAGTTCGGCGGCACATCGATGGCCGGGATCGAGCGTATCCGCAGCGTTGCCGCCCGCGTCAAACGCGAGTGGGAGGCGGGCAACCAGGTCGCCGTTGTCGTCTCGGCCATGGCAGGCGAGACCGATCGGCTGGTCGGCTTCTGCCGCGAGGCCTCGTCGCTGTACGACCCCAAGGAATATGACGTCGTCGTCTCCGCCGGCGAGCAGATCACCAGCGGCCTGCTGGCGATCGCGCTGCAGGCGATCGGCGTGCCGGCGCGTTCGTGGCTCGGCTGGCAGCTGCCGGTGCAGACCTCGGACGCCTTCGCCAAGGCGCGCATCGAGGACATCGGCACCGACGCGCTGCTCGCCAGCATGGAAGGCGGCGAAGTCGCGGTGGTGCCGGGATTCCAGGGCGTGCACGAAGGCCGCATCACCACGCTCGGCCGTGGCGGATCGGACACTTCGGCGGTGGCGGTGGCGGCGGCGGTGAAGGCGGATCGCTGCGACATCTACACCGATGTCGACGGGGTCTACACGACGGACCCGCGCATCGTGCCCCGCGCGCGCAAGCTGAAGCGCGTGACCTATGAGGAAATGCTCGAACTCGCCAGCGTCGGCGCCAAGGTGCTCCAGACCCGTTCGGTCGGCCTGGCGATGAAGGAAGGGGTTCGCGTGCAGGTGCTCTCGTCCTTCACGGGCGACGACGCGCCGATGGCAGATACATTGCCCGGGACGATGATCGTGGGCGAAGAGGAGATTCAGGACGTGGAACGCCAGCTCATCACCGGCATCGCGCACGACAAGAACGAGGCCAAGATCACGCTGACCGCCGTGCCGGACAAGCCCGGTGCGGTGGCATCGATCTTCACCCCGCTCGCCGATGCCAGCATCAACGTGGACATGATCATCCAGAACATCGCGCACCAGAGCGCCGGCAGCGCCAGCGCTACCGACGTGACGTTCACGGTGCCGGCGGCGGATCTGGCGCGCTCGATCGAGATCCTCAACCAGTCGCGCGCGACGATCGGCTTCAGCGACATCACGCATGATACCCGCGTGGCGAAGGTGTCGGTGGTAGGCGTGGGCATGCGCAGCCATGCCGGTGTCGCCGCGACGATGTTCCAGACGCTGGGCGCGCGCGGCATCAACATCCAGGCGATCACCACCTCCGAGATCAAGGTCTCGGTGCTGATCGAGGAAGACTATACCGAGTTGGCGGTGCGCGTGCTGCACACCGCCTATGGCCTCGACGCCGACGACGTCGCCGCCTGACCTTGTACCGGAGGCGTGGCCGAAGCGGCTACGCCTCCGTCGTCACGACGAGGCGCTGCAGGACGACATTGTCGTCGATGCGCCATACCTTCACGACGTGCCGGCCGGCGGCCACCGCGGGAAAGCGGGCGGTGATCGTGCGCCCATTTTCTTCCACCGCCTTGTTCCAATCACGCTGGGCCTGGGTGGTCGTCGCATTGGGGGCGGGGACGAGGCTGTCGGTGAGGATTTGCACCGGCCCGTCGTTCACCGACACGCCGATCCGCTGCTGGTTGCGGCCGGTGGTGTCGAGCGTCGGCACCAGTTCCAGCGCCACCTCCAGCGGGCCGCCCTTGGGTAGCGTTACCGCATAATCGACATGGACCCCGTCGGCAGCGGCGGTGGCAGGGCGCCCCTGCGGAAAGGTCGTCACGGCGCCCAGCGTGCGACCGAGATGCGGCACCCGGCGCCAGCTTAGCCCCTTGCCGCCGCTGGCCGCTGCGAAGTCCGGCGCCTCGATCACGATCTGATCGATGGGCAGGGCAGGCGCGACGAAGACGATCGGCGCGGCCTTGCCGTCGACCCGGCGCACCGCCGGCATCACCTGCTGCCTGGGTTCCTGCCAGCTGGTATAGCCGATATGGGTCTGGGCCATCATCCCGTCCCATTTGCCGCCGTTCAGCGCGTGATAGGCAGCGGTGATCTCCGCGTCGCGGGCGAAGGCGCGCTCGGCCTGCTCGGCAAAGCGGTTGGCGCGGGCATCGCCGGCGGCGGCGAGGCGGCGGTTCCACGCCACGGCGTAGTAGAGCCGGTAGACGTTCGCGACGGCGAGGATCGGATGCTCGACCAGCTGAAACCAGGCGTCGCGCGCGTCGGCGGCAATGCGCGGCTTCACCGCCGCCATGTCGCGCTCCAGCGCCTCCCATTCGGCGACCACGCGGCCGAAGTCGCCGCCGTCCAGCTTGCCGTCGCTGCGGACCGGCCCCAGCGCGAAGCTGTCGGCGTCGAGCAGCTCGGGCTTGCGCCGCGCGGCGAGCTGGCCATAGCGGGTGAGCAGCGCACCCACCTTCTCGGCGTGTGCCTGCCCGAACGCTGCACCGGCCCAGCGCGCCGGGTAGGCGGTCATCGCCTCGAGCGTCATCGCCTCGGGGTTCCAGGCCTGGTCGAGGAAGAAGCTCAAGGGGAATTCCATCGGCTTTAGATCGCCGACATTGACGATCCAGATGGTGCGCGCGCCGCGCTGCCAGGCGAGGTCCATCTGCTGCCAGGTCTTCTCGATCTGGTTGGTGTTCAGCCACTTGTAGTTGCGCGGCGCGCCGACATAATCGAAATGGTAATAGACCCCATACCCGCCCTTGCGGTTGAGATCGACGGTGGCGAGCCGGCGGATCTGGCCCCAGTTGTCGTCGGCGAAGAGCAGCGTCACATCGTCCGGCACGCGCATGCCGTGGTCGTAATAGTCCTGCACTTCCTTGTAGAGCGCCCACATTTGCGGCGTCGCCTCGGCCGGGCGGGCGGTTACGTCCGCCAGGATGCTGCGCTGGTCGGTGACGATCTTTTCTAGCAGTTCGGTGGCGGTGCCCTCCGCCATCGCCTCGTCGCCGTCGCCGCGCATGCCGACGGTGACCAGGCATTCATAGCCCTTGCCGTCGCCCTTCGACATCATCCGCTCGATGCCGCCGCGCCAGAAGCGGCGGAGATTCTCGGCATTGGTCGCATAATCCCATTTGCCGCCGGTGACGCCCTTGTCGGTATTGCGGTGCCATTCCTCCTGCGCGCGGGTCATCGGTTCGTGATGGGAGGTGCCCATCACCACGCCCATCGCGTCGGCCAGGACCATGTTCTGCGGATCGTCGTCGTTGAACGCCTTGCCCCACATCGGCGGCCACAGATAATTGCCCCTGAGCCGCAGCAGCAGCTCGAAGACATGAGCGTACATCGCGGCGTTGATCCCGCCGAAATGCTGCTTCGCCCAGCTGCTGAAGGCCGGATCCTCGTCGTTGATGAAGAAGCCGCGATAGCGCACGCGCGGCTGGTCGCGGCGGCTGCCGGGGGCGAGCGTCACGTCGGCGCGACGGCGCACCGGCACGTCGGCGAACCAGTGCCAGGGCGACACGCCGATCCGCTGCGACACGTCATAGGTGCCATAGACCGCGCCGCGACGATCCGCGCCGACGATCACCAGCGCCTGGGGGATGCCGGGGGCGGGGTTGTCGAGCACGATCTGGCGATAGGCTTCCCATTCACCCTGCAGGTCGCGCAGGTCGATCCTGCCTTCCCGCACAAGGGCGTCGATCATCGGGCAGCGGCCGAGCTCGCCGATCAGCACCACGGGGCCACGCGCGTCCGTAAGCCGGGCCAGGCGTTGCGGTGCGGTGCCGCCGACCCGGGCAAGATCCTGCGCAAAGGCATCGGCGACATGGGCGAGGGCGGCGTTGGCGCCGGCGTCCACCACCAGCGCGGCGGGCACGCCGCCGCGGATCAGCGGAAAGCCGCGGCCGCCGGACTGCACCTGGCCGAGCGGCTCCGGCGCTGCGCCCGCACGGGGGGCGCCGGCGATCAACGTGGCGGCGGCGGATGCCTGCAGCAGCGTACGACGATCGACATTTGCGGGGACTTTTGCGGGCCCGGACATCACAACTCCTGCGATTTCTTGTCGTTGATAGCGTTACCATGCCGATCGTAACCCGCGGGAGCAAGCGCCAAACCGGTCTGGTTGCGTGATTGCGCCCCCTTGCAGAAGGCGCCCGGACAGCGCTAGGCGCGCGCCATGACTACCACCTCCTCGATCGGCGCCGAGCGCCTGGCACGCCGCATGGCGCGCGGTTGCGACTTCCTGGGCAGCGAGGTGGCGATCCTCGCCGGCGCGATGTCATGGGTGTCGGAGCGGAGCCTGGTATCGGCGATTTCGAATGCCGGCGGCTTCGGCGTGATCGCGTGCGGCGCGATGAGCCCCGAGCTGCTCGATGCCGAAATCGCCGCGACCAAGGCGCTGACCGACAAGCCGTTCGGCGTGAACCTGATCACCATGCACCCGCAGCTGTTTGACCTGATCGCGGTGTGCGCCAAGCACGGTGTCGGCCATGTCGTGCTCGCGGGCGGATTGCCGCCGGCCGGCTCGCTGGACGCGATCAAGGGCAACGGCGCCAAGCTGATCTGCTTCGCTCCGGCGCTCAGCCTGGCGAAGAAGCTGATCCGATCGGGCGTCGATGCGCTGGTGGTGGAAGGCATGGAGGCGGGCGGCCATATCGGACCGGTCTCCACCAGCGTGCTGGCGCAGGAAATCCTGCCCGAAGTGGCGGAGCAGGTGCCCGTGTTCGTCGCCGGCGGCATCGGGCGCGGCGAGGCCATCGCCGGCTATCTCGACATGGGGGCAGCGGGCGTGCAGCTCGGCACGCGCTTCGCGGCTTCCAGCGAAAGCATCGCCCACGCCAATTTCAAGAAGGCGTTCATCCGCGCCTCCGCCCGCGACGCGATCGCCAGCGTTCAGATCGATCCGCGCCTACCGGTCATCCCCGTGCGTGCCCTGAAGAATGCCGGCAGCGATGCCTTCACCGCCAAGCAGCGCGAAGTGGCGCAGGCGCTGGACGAAGGCGTGATCGCAATGGCCGAGGCGCAGCTGCAGATCGAGCATTACTGGGCGGGCGCGCTGCGCCGCGCGGTGATCGATGGTGATGTCGAGCATGGCAGCCTGATGGCGGGCCAGTCGGTCGGCATGGTCACCAAGGAAGAGCCGGTGGCCGACATCATCGCCACGCTGATGGCTGAAGCCGCCCATGCGCTGGAGAAGCGCACGACCTGAGTGCGTCAAAGCAATGCTGCGTGCCTTTTGCTGCACACCCGGTTGGCGCAGCGTTGCACAATCTGATAGCGCTGCACCATGGCCTTGACCGCAGCCGCCTCCGCCCGGGAAATCCTGACCCGCCTTCACGATCTGATGGCGAAGCGGCTGCCGGCGCAATCCAAGCTCAACGCCGTGGTCAACATCATCGGCGAGGCGCTGCACAGCGAGGTCTGCTCGATCTACCTGCTGCGCGAAGGCGTGCTGGAACTGTTCGCCACGCGCGGGCTGAAGCAGGAGGCCGTGCACGTCACCAAGCTGGGCCTGGGCGAGGGCCTGGTCGGCACCATCGCGGCCAATGTCGAGACGCTGAACCTCGACGAGGCGACCAGCCACCCCAATTTCGTGCACAATCCCGAGACGGGCGAAGAGCGGTTCCACAGCTTTGCCGGCGTGCCGATCATCCGGCGCGAACGCGCGGTGGGCGTGCTCGCCGTGCAGCATGTCGATCCGCGCCGCTATGCCGATATCGAGATCGAAGCGCTGCAGACGGTGGCGATGGTGCTTTCCGAGCTGATCGCCAACGCCGAGCTGATCGACTTGGCCGGCGGCACGTCCACGCGGCTGCAGCCGACCAGTGCCAGCAGCGTCCGCGGCTTTGCGCTGGTGGACGGCATGGCCCGCGGCGTCGCGGTGTTCCACCAGCCGCGCATCGTGATCGAGCACACCGTAGCCGACGATATCGAGGCCGAACGCCATCGCGTCTATGCGGCGTTCGACAAGATGCGCGATCAGATCGAACGCATGACCAGCCAGGCCGAATTCGGCAGCGGCGGGGAGCATGAGGAGATCCTCGCCACCTACAAGATGTTCGCCTATGACGAAGGCTGGAGCCGCCGGATCAACGAGGCGATCGATTCCGGCCTTACGGCAGAGGCGGCGATCGAGCGGGTGCAGCAGCGCACCCGGATGCGCATGCGCGAGATCGACGATCCGCTGCTCAGCGATCGGATGCACGATCTGGAGGATCTTTCCAATCGGTTGCTGCGCATCGTCTCCGGCCAGCTCGGGACGGCGGCGCAGCTGGGCCTGCGGCAGGATTCGATCCTGATCGCGCGCAATCTGGGGCCGGCCGAACTGCTGGAATATGATCGCCGCCGCCTGAAGGGCGTGGTGCTGGAAGAAGGCTCGCTGACCGCGCACGTCACCATCGTCGCGCGGGCGATGGGCGTGCCGGTGCTGGGCCGCGTGCGCGACGTGCGGCGCGAAGTGGCCGAGGGCGATCTTCTGCTGCTCGACGTGGGCGAGCAGAGCCTGTTCGTGCGACCGACGCTGGCGATCGAGGAGGCATTCGAGGCCAAGCTCGCGCTCAGCCAGAAGCGTCGCGCCGTTTTCGCCAAGCTGCGGAACGAGGCACCGGTGACCCGTGACGGCCACCGCGTGACGGTGATGGTCAATGCCGGCCTGCGCGACGATGTGGCGGCGCTCGATCTCGCCGGGGCCGACGGCATCGGCCTGTTCCGTACCGAATTCCAGTTCCTGGTTTCCGCCACCCTGCCGCAGCGCGAGGAACAGCGTCGGCTGTATCGCGACGTGCTCGATATCGCCGGCGATCGGCCCGTCATTTTCCGGACGGTGGATATCGGCGGGGACAAGGCACTGCCCTATCTGAACCATGACGAGGATGGGGAGGAGGAGAACCCGGCGATGGGGTGGCGGGCGTTGCGCCTCGCGCTCGACCGCGACGGGCTGATGAAGGCGCAGGCGCGGGCGCTGATCGAAGCGGCGGCGGGGCGCACGCTGAACGTGATGTTCCCCATGGTTTCCGAGCCCTGGGAGTTCGACGAGGCGCGCGCGCTGTTCGAGGCGCAGCGGACCTGGCTGGCGGCGCGCGGGCGCAAGCTGCCCAACGCGATCCGCTATGGTGCGATGCTGGAAGTGCCGGCGCTGGCCGAAGTGCTCGACCTGCTGCTGCCCAGGCTGGATTTCCTGTCGATCGGCACCAACGATCTGACGCAGTTCCTGTTCGCGGCCGACAGGGCCCATCCCAAGCTGGCGCTGCGCTATGACTGGCTCAGCCCGGCCATCCTGCGCTTTCTCCGCCGCGTGATCGATCAGGCACGGGCTGCGAATGTGCCGGTGGCGGTGTGCGGTGAAATGGGCGGGCGACCGCTGGAGGCGCTGGCGCTGATCGGGCTCGGCATCGATCGACTGTCGATCACGCCTGCCGCGGTCGGGCCGATCAAGGCGATGGTGCGATCGCTCGATCGCGAAGCGGCGCTTGCGGCGGTGCAGGCGATGCTCGATCAGCCCGAACGCTCCGTGCGGACCATGCTGGGGGCCTGGGCCGATGCGAACGGCGTTGAATTGGCTTAAGGGATCGGCGGATTGATGTCGCGGCGGCGTTGACAGCCCCCGCATCGAGAAGGCATCCCCCCAAACCAGATAAGGCGAGCGGCACCAGGGGTCTAACACGTTCGCCGGAGGACATAATGCAAGGCGACATGCCCGACGAATTCACGCCAAACCCCGCACGGCCGGGTGATCAGCTTCGGGCAGCGCGCGAGGCGCAGGGACTGGACCTTGCCGAAGTCGCCGCACGCACCCGCATTCCGCAACGACATCTGGAGGCAATCGAGCAGGGCACCTATAGCGGCCTGCCTTCCATCACCTATGCGACCGGCTTCGCCAAAGCCTATGCCCGCGCGGTGGGCGCGGACGAAGTTGCGATTGCGCGTCAGGTCCGCGATGAACTGGGTCAGCAGGAGCGCCCCGCGCCCATGCCCGAATATCCGTTGGAAGATCCGACGCGCGTTGCCTCGAGCGGGCTCGCCTGGTTTGGCGTGATCGTCGCCGTGCTGCTCGTGGCGGCCATCGGCATCTGGTATGGGACCAACCTGTTCCGCGGCGGCGCATCGGCAGCAGGAGACGGTCTGGCGCAGGAGCTGGCGCCCACGCCGGCTCCGACAGCGGCGGTTGCTGCTGCGCCGACGCCGCAGCCGAGCGTCCCGGCGGTGGAGCATGTGACGCTCGTCGCGCGGGGACCGGCCTGGATCCGCGTGACCGATGCGAACGGCACACGGCTCGTGGAGAAGGAACTGGCCGCAGGGGAGCGCTATGAAGTACCCGATGATGCGGCACGTCCGCGCGTCCGCACCGGCCGGCCGGACCAGATACAGGTGCTGATCAACGGCGCCGAAGTGGCACCGCTCGGCACCACGGTGGAGACGGTCGAGGTCGAAATCAGCTCGGCTGCCCTGCGTGCGCGCGGACAGGCGCCTGCCGCGGCGGCACCGGCAGCACCGGCAGTATCGGGTGCGGGCGCTGCGCCGGGATCGCAGCGCAGGCTTGGCCCGCGCGTATCCGACAGCGTGGACTATTCGTCGGCACCTGCCACTCCGCCCGCGGGCGAAGCCTCGCCACCGAGTGATACCACCAACCCCTGAGGGGCTGGTGTTTAGGGCCGTCGCTTGGCTATAGCGGCGGCGCGCCCGTCGCCGGGCGATGGTTCCAGGGATTATGACGACATGCGTATCGCACTGGCAGCGGCACTGGCCCTCACGGCTTTAGGCTGCAACGGCACGGCCCAGGCACAGGCCCAGACCGGCGTCGACCAGCGGGTCGATCGGCTGGAGCGCGAGATGCGCGCCGTGCAGCGCAAGGTCTTTCCGGGCGGCGCGGGGCAGACGGTGGAGCCGCAGATCACCCAGCAGGTCGACACGACGGCGCCGGGCGTACCCGCGACCAATCCGCTCGCGGACCTTACCCAGCGCGTCGCGGCGCTGGAAGGGCAGCTCCAGTCGCTGACCGGCCAGATCGAGCAGAGCCAGTATCGCGTCCGTCAGCTGGAAGAGGCCTTTAACGCCTATAAGGCGGCGACGGATGGCCGGCTCAAGGCGATCGAAACCCCGCCAGTGCCGGCCGATGTTGCGCCCAGCGATGCCGATGTGGCCGCGAGCGGCGATGCGGCGCGAAGCGGCGGCCCTGCCGCTGCGGGATCGGCGACGAAGTCGACGGGCGAGCGCGCGGCCCGGGTGGCGGCGGTCGAAAGGCCGAACAGCGGCGATGCGGCCGAAGATCTGTATCTCTATGGCTTCCGCCTGTGGCAGGCGAAGCTCTACCCAGAGGCGCGCAAGGCCCTGGAGCAGGTCGCCACCAAATATGCCAGCAGCAAGCGCGCCAGCTATGCCCGCAACCTGCTCGGCCGCGCCTACCTGGACGACAATGCGCCGAGCCTGGCCGCGGTCGCCTTCTACGACAATTACAAGAAGGACCCCAATGGCGAGCGGGCGCCCGACAGCCTTTATTATCTGGCGCAAGCGCTGGTGAAGCTGAACAAGCCTGCCGGCGAGGTCTGCAAGGTCTATGACGAGTTGACCAAAGTCTATGGCGATCAGCTCTCGGCCGAAATGAAGGCAGGCGTGACCAAGGGCCGTGCCGATCAGCGCTGCAAGTGATGCGCCGCTGACCGGCGCGATTACCGGCGCGGATATCGCCCGGTTCGAGGCCGACTGGATCGGGGCTGCCGGTGGGGCTCCAAGCGATACAAACAGGGCAGGCATCGCCGTTTCCGGTGGTACGGACAGCGTGGCGCTGCTGTTGCTTGCCTGCGCCGCCTTCCCAGGCCAGGTGCGCGCTGCCACCGTCGATCACGGGCTGCGGCCCGAAGCGGCGGAGGAGGCGCGGGGTGTCGGCGCGCTTTGTGCTCGGCTCGGCGTTGCCCACATGGTGCTGCGGCCGCCGCCGGGAAGCTTTGCGCGCGGGAATGTGCAGGATCGGGCGCGGGCGGTCCGCTATCGCTGTCTTGCGGCATGGGCGGCAAGCGCGGGCTTGCGCTGGGTCGGCATCGCCCACCAGCAGGATGATCTCGCCGAAACGTTCCTGATGCGCGCGCGGCGGGGTGCGGGGCTCACCGGGCTGGCGGCGATGCAGCCGCTACGTCCGCTGGAGCCTGGCGCCGGCACCCCGTTGCTGGTGCGGCCCTTGCTCGGCTGGTCGCGGGGGGAACTTGCCGCATGTGTCGCCGCGGCGGGGATCGTGCCGGTGGAGGATCCCTCCAACGTCCATCCGCGCTTCGATCGCAGCCGGATGCGCGCGTTGCTGGCGGCGACGCGGGAGCTGTCGCCGGCGCGGCTTGCCCGTGCGGCCGGCAATCTGCGCGATGCCGAGGCCGCGCTGAGCTGGATCGCGGACCGCGAATGGCAAGCCCGTGCCGAGTGCGGCGAGGGCGGCATTCTGCTCGATACGGCTGGATTGCCCCGCGAACTCGTCCGCCGGCTCGCCGGCCGCGCCATTGCGGCGCTGGGCAGTGCCGCCCCCTTGCGCGGTTCCGGACTTGACCGCCTGATCGCGGCAGTGGATGCCGGGAAGGTGGCGACATTGTCCGGAGTCGTGGTCCGTCCGGGGCAGCGCTGGCGCTTCGCGCCCGCACCGCCGCATCGATCACGGTGATCGACGTTGTTCCATTGTCATTAACGCCCCCATGCCTATCTTAGAGGCTGGAAAGGTACTGGGTACACGATGAGCGAGAACGGCAAGCAGCAAGGTCCGGAGAACGGGGGCAACAATCCCTGGATGAAGAGCCTGCTCATCTGGGTAGGCATCCTCGCGGCGCTGGCGCTGTTCGTCACCCTGTTCCAGGGTGGACCGACGCAGCCGGCCGGCAATGCGATCCCGTATTCGACGTTCCTCGACAAAGTCGATTCCGGCGACATCAAGGACGTGAACATCGCCGTAGGTAGCGGCGTCATCACCGGCAATGCGAGCGAGGGCAAGTTCCGCACGAACAACCCCGGCGATCCCAAGCTGGTCGAGACGCTGCGCGCCAAGGGCGTGGTGATCAACGCGCGTCCGGAAGACTCGCCGTCGATCTGGCAGTATATTCTCGTCCAGTCGCTGCCCTTCCTGCTCTTCCTCGGCATCGCCTTCTTCGTGCTGCGCCAGATGCAGAAGAATTCGGGCTCGGGCGCGATGGGCTTCGGCAAGAGCCGCGCCCGCCTGCTGACGCAGAAGGAAGGCAAGGTCACGTTCGACGACGTTGCGGGCATCGACGAGGCGCGCGAGGAACTCGAGGAAATCGTCGAGTTCCTGAAGGACCCGTCGAAGTTCGCCCGCCTGGGCGGCAAGATCCCCAAGGGCGCGCTGCTGGTTGGCTCGCCCGGTACCGGCAAGACGCTGCTCGCGCGCGCCATTGCAGGCGAGGCGGGCGTGCCCTTCTTCACCATCTCGGGCTCGGATTTCGTCGAGATGTTCGTCGGCGTCGGCGCCAGCCGCGTGCGCGACATGTTCGAACAGGCCAAGAAGTCGGCGCCGTGCATCGTCTTCATCGACGAAATCGACGCGGTCGGCCGCTCGCGCGGTGCCGGTCTGGGCAACCAGAATGACGAGCGCGAGCAGACGCTGAACCAGCTTCTCGTCGAAATGGACGGCTTCGAAGCGAACGAAGGCATCATCATCATTGCCGCGACCAACCGGCCGGACGTGCTCGATCCTGCGCTGCTGCGTCCGGGCCGTTTCGACCGCCAGGTGCAGGTGCCGCGCCCCGATATCGAGGGTCGTGTGAAGATCCTGCAGGTGCATATGAAGAAGGTGCCGATCGCACCCGACGTCGATGCCCGCGTGATCGCGCGCGGTACGCCGGGCTTTTCGGGTGCCGATCTCGCCAACCTCGTCAACGAGGCGGCACTGCTCGCCGCCCGTCGCAGCAAGCGGCTGGTGGCGGCGCAGGAGTTCGACGACGCGCGCGACAAGGTGCTGATGGGTGCCGAGCGCCGTTCGATGGTGATGACCGACGACGAGAAGCGGATGACCGCCTATCACGAAGCCGGCCACGCCCTGGTGTTCGCGCACGAGCCGACGGCGGATCCGATCCATAAGGCGACGATCATCCCGCGCGGTTTTGCTCTCGGCATGGTGCAGCCGCTGCCGGAGCGTGATTCGTACAGCTATCACCGCGACAAGATGCACGCTGATATCGCCGTGGCATTTGGCGGCCGCGTCGCCGAGGAACTGATCTTCGGCTATGACAAGGTCAGCTCGGGCGCCTCGAACGACATCATGCAGGCGACTCGCCTCGCCCGCGCGATGGTCACCAAATGGGGTCTGTCGGACAATCTCGGCCCGCTGGATTTCTCGGAGAGCGAGGACAGCTTCACCGGCTATTCGGTGCAGCGCGCCAAGCCGATGTCCGACGAAACGGCGCGGCTGATCGATGCCGAGGTCAAGAGCTTCGTCGAGAAGGGCCTGAACCGGGCACGCCAGATCTTGGGCGACCATATCGACCAGCTGCACACCATTGCGCAGGCGCTGCTCGAATATGAGACGCTGACCGGCGAAGAGATCAAGAAGCTGATCGCCGGCGATACGCTGGACCGGGGCGACCCCACCGGCGTGCACGGTATGCCCGTTGCGGGCGGCACGTCGATCCCGAAGACGCGCCGGCTGAAGGGGCCGTTCGGCAATCCTGCTCCGCAAGGTGCCTGATCCGCGATTGTCGGCGCGCGCGCCGCTGTTCTAGAAGCTGCTCCCGGGTTCATGATCCGGGAGCAGTTTTTCTATGCGCAGGGCGATAATGGCAGGGGCATTGGCGCTTTCGATGGGGGCGGCACCCGCCCAGGCGATGACCGTGGCCGACTTCCTCGCCAAGGTGCAGGCACTCAAGGCGAAGGGGCCGATGGCGCTGCTGTCGCCGGACATCGGATTGCTCAAGCGGGAGGTGGATTCAGCCTCCGCCGCCTATCGTGCCGACCTCGCCGCGGCGGCGGCCGCCGGCAAGCGCCCGCGTAGCTGCCCGCCGCCCAAGGGGCAGGTGAAGCTCGGCAGCGACGAACTGATTGCCGAATTCGAAAAGATACCGCCTGCCCGCCGCGGCATCAGCGTTACATCGGCCTTCGCGGCGATGATGCACCGCCGCTATCCGTGCCGCTGACGCGTCAGCCCATGATCCCGAGCAGCGCGAGAATCGCGAGGAACAGCAAGGCGATGATGCCGATGAACCATAGCAGCACGATGGTGCGCAGGATCGCGGAGCGCCAGCGCAGGCCATAGGCCTGTTTGAGCTGCACGCACAAATGCACCGGCGGCACGACCATCGCGATCGTCATCAATGCATCGTCGGGCACCCGCACCGCGCTGAGCAGTGTGACGACGATGAACAGCAACGACATCGCCGCGATCGAATAGGTGACGAAAACGGCGTGATCGTAGAGCTTGTACTGTCGCTTCCAGAAAAACAGCAGCCAAACAAACGGCACCGACAGCGGGATCAGTAGCCACGAGAACTTATAGATGCTTGCTTGCAACTTGTACAGCATCAGTGCCGGATTCTTCTGCCACTTCTCAATGCCGTAATCCAGCGTATGCCAGCCAGTATTGGTTTGAAAGCCCTCTGGTATCTCGCTCTCGTCTTGCGGCAGCTGCGCAGCTGAGGCCTTATATTTGGCGATATACCGATCTGCCTTGGCGATATCCTCCTGCAGTTCGGCGCGATCCGAGTCATTGGCGTCAAGCTTGGCAAGTTTGGCGGCCTTGCGGGCGCGGCCTGATTCGGCCTTTTCGATCGAGTGCTGGATAGCCGCCGCGGGACGCGCAGTTGCGGTCTCCAGATCGGTAGGCGCCGAGATGCCTAAGATCTGGAAGATCGCGAACATGGTGAAGATCGAGAAGAGGAACATCGCCATCGGCGAGACGAAGCGGGCGCGCTCGCCGGCGATGTAGCGGCGAGTCAGGTCGCCCGGCCGCCAAGCGAGCAGCGGCAGCGTCCGCCACATCTTCCCTTCGAAATGGGCGACGCCGTGCAGCAACTCGTGCCCGATGGCGCCAAGCGAGCGATGGACATGCCCCGACTGGCCGCATTCGTGGCAGTGCGGGCCGATCAGCGCCGTGCCGCAGTTCAGGCAGATCGTGCCATGCCCATGTCCATGGCCTTCGCCCGCGCGCGGCTCCACCGCACGACCGAGCAGGCCCCCCGTAACCAGTTCGCCGGCTGCGTCAAATTCCCCCATGGGCCCCAAGGCTATCAGCTTCGCGCGCTTCGTGCTAGCGACTGCAGCATGGCCGACATCGACACGCCCGACACGCAGATGCTGATCACCGATATGGGCCGCCGCGCCCGTGCGGCCGCCACGGTGCTGGCGGCGCTGCCGAGCCCTTCCAAGGCGCAGGCGCTGCGTGCGGCCGCCGCCGCGATCCGCGCCTCGCAGGACGCGATTCTTGCCGCCAATGCCGAGGACATGGCCGCCGGCAAGGCGAACGGCCTGTCCGACGCGATGCTCGACCGGCTGCTGCTCGACGCGAAGCGAATCGAGGGCATGGCGTCCGGTGTCGAGGCGGTCGCCGGGCTTGAGGATCCGGTGGGCAGCGTGCTCGACGAGCGTGCCCGTCCCAATGGCCTCGTGCTCAAGCGGGTGCGCGTGCCGATCGGCGTCATCGGCATCATTTACGAAAGCCGCCCGAACGTCACCGCCGATGCCGGCGCGCTGTGCCTGATGTCCGGCAATGCCGCGATCTTGCGCGGCGGCTCGGAAGCGATCCGCAGCAACCGCGCGATCCATACCGCGCTGGTCCATGGGCTGACGCAGGCGGGCCTGCCCGCCGATGCGATCCAGCTGGTGCCGGTGACCGATCGCGCCGCGGTGGGGGCGATGCTCACGGCGGAAGGGCTGATCGACATGGTCGTACCGCGCGGCGGCAAGAGCCTTGTCGCGCGCGTCCAGGCCGAGGCGCGGGTGCCGGTGCTCGCGCATCTCGACGGCATCAACCACGCCTATGTCGATCGCGCTGCCGATCCGACGATGGCGGTCGCGCTGGTGGTCAACGCGAAGATGCGCCGCACGGGCATTTGCGGCGCGACCGAGACGCTGCTGATCGACCGCGGCTTTGGCGATCCGAAGCCGATCCTTGCCGCACTGGCCGAAGCGGGGTGCGAATTGCGCGGCGATTCCGAAGTGCAGGCGCTCGACCCGCGCGTGCAGCTCGCTACCGACGAAGATTGGGACACCGAGTATCTCGAGGCGATCCTGTCGGTGAAGCTGGTCGACGGCGTGGACGGCGCCGTGGCGCATATCGCCGCGCACAGCTCGCACCATACCGACGCGATCATCACCGAGGACGCAGAGACGGCGGCGCGCTTCCTCAACACCGTGGACAGCGCGATCGTGATGTGGAACGCCTCGACCCAGTTCGCCGATGGTGGCGAGTTCGGGCTGGGCGCCGAAATCGGCATCTCCACCGGCCGCCTGCACGCACGCGGGCCGGTGGCGCTGGAGGGGCTGACCACCTACAAATGGCTGGTGCTCGGCACTGGCCAGACCCGGCCTTGAAGCGCCCGACCCACTCTTGAAGCGCATCGGACTTCTCGGGGGCTCGTTCAATCCGGCGCATCGTGGGCATCGGCGATTGTCGCTTCATGCCTTGCGCGCGCTCGATCTCGACGAAGTCTGGTGGATGGTCTCGCCCGGCAACCCGCTGAAGGAGAAGGCCGGCATGGCGCCGTTCCAGGCGCGGCTTGCTTCGGCGCGGGCAATGGCGCGGCATGCGCCGATCCGGCCGACCGCCATCGAGAAGAAGCTGAAGACTCGCTATACCGCCGATACGCTGACCAAGCTGCCCCGGCTCTATCCCAATCATCGCTTTATCTGGCTGATGGGGGCGGACAATCTTGCGCAGTTCCATCGCTGGGAACGATGGCGGCACATCGCCCGTCAGGTTCCGATTGCGGTTGTCGCGCGTCCAGGGTATGATCGCGGTGCCCATGCAAGTCCTGCAATGGGTTGGCTGCGGCGCGCTGTGCGGCCCGCAGGCCAGGCGAAACATTGGACGCGATGGAGATTGCCGGCACTTGTGCTGTTGCGCTTCCGCCCCGATCCGACGTCGGCAACGCGCCTTCGGGCTGCCGATCCAGCCTGGCACCGGCGATTCCTCGGCACTTCTCCGACTATGGAAAAGGAGAGTCCGGCGCCGTATCCATCCATCAGCACAGACAGTCGCTAGACTAGGAGCAACCTTGGCCACATCCCCCAATATGCAGCGTTCGAACGACGCCGACAGCGTCGAAGCGCTGCATAGGCTCGTGCTCGCTTCGCTGGAAGACGATCAGGCGGTGGAAACCGTCTCGATCCCGCTCGCCGGGAAAAGCAGCATCGCCGATTACATGGTGATCGCATCGGGCCGCTCGACCCGCCAGGTCGCCTCGATGGCGATGAAGCTGGCCGAGAAGCTGAAGGCAGAGCAGGGCCGCACCCCGCGCGTCGAAGGCCTGCCGGCTGCCGACTGGGTGCTGATCGACGCGGGCGACGTGATCGTCCATCTGTTCCGCCCGGAAGTGCGCAGCTTCTACAATCTCGAGCGGATGTGGTCGTTCGAGGGCCAGGCCTGATCTGATTCCGGCACGCGCGCAATGTTGCTGCACATCGTCGCGCGCGGCCGGATCGGGCGCAGTCCGGAAGCCGAGCTAGTCGACCGCTATCTGAAGCGCGTGACGTGGCCGGTGCGCGTCACTGAACTGCCCGATACCGGGGGCAAGATGCCCGTCATCGCCCCCGGCACGCGGATCGTGATGCTCGACGAACTGGGCGAGAACCTGCCCTCCAAGACGCTGGCGACACGGCTAGGTGCCTGGCGCGACGACGGCGTCCGCGAAACGCGTTTCCTGATCGGCGCGGCGGACGGATTCGACGATGCCGATCGCAAGGCGGCGGACATGCTGCTCAGCTTCGGCAAAGCGACCTGGCCGCACATGCTGGCCCGCGCGATGCTCGCCGAACAACTATGGCGGGCGGCATCGATCCTCGCCAACCACCCCTATCACCGCGAGGGCTGACCCATGGGGCCGCGCCGGAGCCTGATCCTGGCCGCAACGCTGGTCGCGATCGGTGCTGTCGGCGCTTTGGGACAGCCGCGTCCGGACGCTACCCGTACCCAGGCACGCCGATTGCTGGACGCTGGCGAAGCGGCGAAGGCGGCGATCGCACGCGCCGCGGCACTCGATCGGGCGGCGGCGGCCGAGCAGGACCAGGCTGTTCGTGCGCGCGCAGAACAGGCAGCGGCAGCGGAACGGGTGAAGGCGGCGGAGGCGGCGCTCTCTGCGGCGCAAGCCCGTGTCGCTTTGCTCGACGGACTGCTCGATCGCCAACGCGCCGCGTTGGGCGAGCGCCAGCGGCCGGCGCTGGAACTCGTCGCTGCCTTGCAGGCGATGGCGCGCCGCCCGGCGGTGTTGGCGCTTGCCCAGCCGGGCTCGGCGCAGGATATGGTCCATGTCCGCGCCACGCTGGCGAGCCTGCTGCCTGCGATCGAAGCGCGCAGCGCCGGCGTACGTGCCGATATCGTTCGTTCGCGCACGCTGCGCACCGCCGCCGCCGCCGCCACCGAGGAATTGGCACGCCGTACCGCCGCGCTGGAGCGCGAACGGCTGGCGGCGGTGCAGTTGGAGGCCGTACACCGGCTCCGCGCCGAAACGCTGGGCCGCAGCGCACTGGCCGAGGAGGACCGCGCGTTGGCACTGGGCGAAGCCGCCCGCGAGCTTGCCGCCTATTTCCAGCAGAGCGAGGGCGACGCGCAGGTGCAGGCCCGGCTGCAGGCGCTTCCCGGCCCCTTGCCGCGGCCGGAAAGCGCGGCGGTGCGGCACGGCGGAGCGGCACCCTATCGGCTTCCCGTCGCGGGGCGGATCGTCACCGGGTTCGGCGAGATTTCGCCCGCTGGGGTCCGCGCGCGCGGGCTGACCGTTGCAGCCGCACCGCGCGCGGCCGTGGGTGCCCCAAGCGCCGGCACGATCGCCTATGCTGCACCCTTTTCAGGCTATGGCGGCGTCGTCATCATCGATCACGGCAAGGGCTGGACCAGCCTGATTTCGGGGCTCGGCACGTTGAGCGTGCGTGCTGGCGCACGTGTGGCGCAAGGGGGGCGTATCGGCAGCGCGCCGGCGAACGATGGCGCCCGTATCACGGTCGAACTGCGCCGCCGGGGTCGGCCGCTGGACCTGACCCAATTGCTCGACTGACACGCCGTGCAAAAGCCGTTATCGTCGCCTACATCAGCTAGGTCGCCCTTCCGGAAAGTCTCTTGATGCTGCGTTCGTTTCTTCAGGTTACCGCCGCCGTCGGCGCACTCGCGATCATTCCCATCACATCCGGCGCCATGGCGGGGGTCGACACCAGCAGCTATCGCGAACTCGATACCTTCATGGAAGTCTACAACACCGTGAAGGCCAACTATGTCGACAAGGTGGACGACAAGACGCTGGTGAAGGGCGCGATCCAGGGCATGCTGGCTGCGCTGGACCCGCACAGCAGCTATGCCGACGGCCTCGATTTCGATAATCTGAAGATCCAGACCGAGGGCAATTATGGCGGCCTCGGCCTCACCGTGACGCAGCAGGACGGTGCGGTGAAGGTGATCGCGCCGACCGAAGACGGCCCTGCGGCCAAGGCCGGCATCAAGTCCGGCGACTTCATCACCCATCTGGACGGCAAGTTCATCGTCGGCGGCAGCCTGGACGAGGCGATCACCCAGATGCGCGGGGCGCCGGGCACCAAGATCGCGCTCACTGTGGTGCGCCCCGGCACCGACAAGCCGCTGCAATTCACCCTTACCCGCGAAATCATCACCCAGAAGCCGGTGAAATGGGAGGTGAAGGACGGCATCGGCATCATCAACATCAATACCTTCACCGCTCGCACCGGCGGCGACACTGCGCTGGCGATCCAGGAAATCGACAAGAAGCTCGGGCACAAGCCGCTGGGCTATATCGTCGATCTTCGCGAAAATGGCGGCGGCCTGCTGACCGAGGCGATCGCGGTATCGGACGTGTTCCTCAGCCATGGCGAGATCGTGTCGCAGCGCGGCCGCGAGAAGGGCGATATCGAGCGCTATTATGCCGAAAGCGTGTTCCCGGGCGATCTTGCCAAGGGGCTGCCGGTGATCGTGCTGGTCGATTCCGGCACCGCCTCCGCATCGGAGATCGTGGCGGGCGCGCTGCAGGATCATCATCGCGGGCTGGTGATGGGCGTGCGCAGCTTCGGCAAGGGATCGGTGCAGACCATCCTGCCGATGGGGCAGCGTGCGGCGCTGCGGCTCACGACCGCCCGCTACTACACCCCGTCGGGCCATTCGGTGCAGGAAGGCGGGATCAAGCCCGATATCCTGGTGCCGCAGCTTTCCGATCCCGATTACAAGTCGCGCCCGATCCTGCGCGAGGCCGATCTGCGCCGCCACCTGATCAACCAGCAGAAAGTGGATGACGGCGTGCTGGAGGAAGATACCGCCACCGATCCGCGCTTCGCCGCCACGGCAGAGGAACTGAAGAAGAAGGGGATCGAGGACTTCCAGCTCGCCTATGCGCTGCAGACGATCGGCCGGCTTTCGCAAACGGCGGCGGCAGGCAAGGGCAAATGAGCGTGATGCCGCGCACCGCCCCCGTTCTCGCCCGCTGGATCGCGCTGCTGCTGCCGCTCGCCCTGCTCGGCGGCGCGATCGGATCGCAGTTCCTCGGCGGCCTGGTGCCGTGCGAGATGTGCGTTTGGCAGCGCTGGCCGCATCTGGGCGCGATCCTCGTCGCGCTGCTCGCCTTTTTCGTGCGGGGCCGCGGTGCCGTCACCGCGCTGGTGCTGCTCGCCGCCCTGCTGATCGCCGCAAGCGGCGTGATCGGCATCTATCATGCCGGAACCGAGTATCACTGGTGGCAGGGCATCACCGCCTGCACCGCCGCGCCGACGCAGGGCTCGGCGATGGACATGCTGACCGAAGCGCTGCGCCGGCCGATCGTGCGGTGCGACGTGGCGCAGTGGGAGATGTTCGGCATTAGCCTGGCTGGCTATAATGCCATCTTCTCGCTGGGCGGCGCGGCACTTATCGCGCTCCTGGCAACAAGGAGGCCGGTGCGATGAGCTGGAAACCGGGCGATCGGCGCGAAAGCCGCGAGGCGATGGTTCGCGTCGACCAGGCGGGCGAATATGGCGCGACGCGCATCTATGCGGGGCAGCTGGCGGTGATGGGCGATCGCACCCCGACGGCGCGCACGATCAGCGGCATGGCCAATCAGGAAGAGCATCATCGCGCCTTTTTCGACGCGCTGATCGCGCGGCGCGGCGTGCGGCCGACCGTGCTGCAGCCGTTCTGGGACGTGGCGGGGTTCGGCCTGGGCGTGGTGACGGCCGCACTCGGGCCGCAGGCGGCAATGGCCTGCACTGCGGCGATCGAAACCGAAATCGATCTGCATTACGAGCAGCAGCTGGCCCAGTTGGGCGAGGAGGATCCCGAGCTGCGCGATGCCGTCGCCCGGTTTCGCGACGAAGAAATCGAACATCGCGACACGGCGATTGCTTCCGGTGCGGAGAATGTGCCGGCTTATCCGTTGTTGTCGGGCGTGATCCGCGCGGGCTGTCGATTCGCGATCGCGGTTTCCAAGCGAATCTGAAAGCGCGGGTTAAGGCCTGCGCGCCGATAGTGGCTTGAAGTTAGGGCAGAGGAGAAACAGGGTGCTCAAGACGATCGCTTTCATCACCGCGGCCGTGGCGGCACCGCTGCTGCTGCCCGCCGCCGCCCAGGCGCAGAATGCCGCGCAGAACGGCGTGCTGATCATCTACGGCAACGACAAGTGCCCGACCAACAAGGATGGCCAGGAAATCGTCGTATGCCAGCGCCTGGACGAGGGCGAGCGCTTCCGCATTCCGAAGACGATCCGCGACACGACCCCAGGCTCCCCGCAAAAGACCGAGAGCTGGGCGGTGCGCTCGCAGGACGCGCTGACCACCGGCAATTTCGGCACCGGCAGCTGTTCGACGGTGGGCGCCGGCGGCGGCACCGGCTGCTTCGTCCAGCGCGCCACCGCGGCGCGTGCCGAGCGCCGCGCGCAGAAGAAGGCCGAGACGGACCTGCCGCTGCCCTGATCGATCAGGCGCTCGCGCGGGTGATCCACGCGGGCGCCGGCAGCCGAACAGTATCGGCGATCACCCACAGCATCGCGACGCCCCGGATGCTCGCTGCGAGCAGGATGTCGTGTGGCGTGGCATAGGGCCATGCGCCGGACATGCCGGCGAACCACCAGAATTCCGCGAAATAGGCGGCGACATCGCCGATCACGAACAGCGCCAACGGCTTGAAGCGCGGCGCGGTCATCACCAGCAGCGGGTATAGCCAAAGGTCGAACTGCGGCGACCAGACCTTGTTGGTCAGCATGAACCAGGCCAGCACCGGGGTGAACAGTACCCATAGCCTTGCCTGGTGCTGCCGCCACCCGAGCGCCACGATCGCCGCGGCGCCGCCCAGAAAGGCGAGCGTGGCATAGAGGTTGCGCTCCGCGATACCCGTTACCCAGATTTGCTGCGTCGAAAGGATTTCCCACGTCGATGCCGCCGTGCCCGACCGCTCCTGCGAAAAGCGATAGAATTCCGACCAGTTCTCGGATGCCGCGAGCGCCACCGGCAGGTTCACCGCCGTCCAGGCGCCGATCGCGGCCAGCGTGCAGGCGGCGGCGGCGGTGACCCGCGCGCGCCAGCGCGGCTCCGGCCCGGCCAACGCGGAAAGCCCGATCAGCGGCAGCAGCAGCACCGGGAACAGCTTGGCGGCCGCGCCCAATGCCGCGAGCGTCGCCGCCAGCACCAGCCGCTGACGGCGTGCCGCGAGCATCGCCGCTACCGCCAGCGTTGCCGCCCCAAGATCCCAGTTATGGCCGAGATACAGGATCAGCGGCGGCGCAGCGGCCCACAGCCACAGCCGGGTGCGATCCATGCCGGCCCGCGCAAGCATCCACAGGATCATCCCGGCCAGCATCGCATTGACCAGCGTGACGATGCCGAGAAAGCCTGCATCGTTGGCGGAGATGCCGAACAGGGCGCGCGTGGCGGCACCCTCGATCCAGATCTGCAGCCCGGTGAGCACCGGATACTCCATCGGCGTCTGCAGATAGGGGATCAGCCCCTGGTCCACATGGCGCTGGCCCCAGAACGGCACCGCATCGCTGTAGCAGCCGCTGGTGTACTGGATGGCTGCCACCCAGCCATGCGCCATGCAATGCGCCTTGAACAGCCAGCCGAGCAGGCAGGTAAGTGCCATGGCGAGCGCCAGCACCCGCATGCGTCCGTCGATCCGCTGAATCATGCCCGAACCCTCCGATGGGCGCTCGTACAGGGCCGATGGCCGACCGTCCATCTGGACAGCGTGCGGCGGAGAACATACATCGAACGTGATGGCGCAACTCGACACCCGGGCGAAGCTGGCGATTCTCGCCGATGCTGCGAAATATGATGCTTCGTGCGCGTCTTCGGGGACGAGCAAACGCACCTCGGCGGATCGCAAGGGGTTGGGCTCCACCACCGGCAACGGCATCTGCCACGCCTATGCGCCGGACGGGCGCTGCATCAGCCTTCTCAAGATCCTGCTGACCAACAGCTGCATCTTCGACTGCCATTACTGCATCAACCGCAAGAGCTCGAACGTACGCCGCGCGCGGTTCACCCCCGCCGAGGTGGTCGATCTCACGCTCAATTTCTACCGGCGCAATTATATCGAGGGGCTGTTCCTCTCCTCCGGCATCATTCGATCGTCCAACTATACGATGGAGCAGATGGTCGAAGTGGCGCGCTCGTTGCGCGAGGACCATCATTTCCGCGGCTATATTCACCTCAAGACAATTCCCGATGCCGATCCCGAGCTGATCCACCAGGCCGGGCTTCATGCCGATCGCCTTTCGATCAATGTCGAGTTGCCGACCATCGCGGGGCTGAAGCGGCTGGCACCGGAGAAGTCCGCACCGCAGATCGAAGGCGCGATGCTTGGCATGCGCAGTGCGATCGAAGACGGGGCGGATGCGCGCAAACGCTATCGCTCGGCGCCCAAGTTCGCGCCCGCCGGGCAATCGACCCAGATGATCGTCGGCGCCGATGCTGCCACCGATGGCGACATTATCGGCCGGGCGGCGGGCCTTTACGATCGGTTCGGCCTGCGCCGAGTCTATTATTCGGCGTTCAGCCCGATCCCCGATGCCAGCGCGGTGCTGCCGCTCCAGCGCCCGCCGCTGATGCGCGAGCATCGGCTCTATCAGTCGGACTGGCTGATGCGCTTCTACGACTATCGACCCGACGAGGTGGCGCAGGCGGTGGACCCGGGCACCGGCATGCTGCCGCTCGACATCGATCCCAAGCTCGCCTGGGCGCTGCGCTTCCGCGATCGCTTTCCGGTCGACCTCAATCGCGCACCCCGCGAGGCGCTGCTGCGCGTGCCGGGGCTGGGCACCAAGGCGGTTGCTTCGATTCTCGCTGCGCGCAAATGGCGGCGGCTGCGGCTGGAGGATGTCGCGCGGCTCACCGTGTCGCTGGCCAAGATCCGCCCGTTTATCGTCACTGCCGACTGGCGACCGGTCGCGCTGACCGATAAAGCCGATCTGCGCGCCTGGATCGCGCCCAAGAAGGAGCAGCTAGAGCTGTTCGCCGCGTGAGGGCGGGCTTGCGAACGACTCGCGGGAGCAACCTAGGGGAGGTCCGCCGGTTGGGGCTGGGAAACCAGGGAGACTCCCACATGGCTGACCAGCCCCGCATCTTCGCCGACCTCATCGCCGACCATGACCGCCAGCGCGACCTGATCGCCCAGATCGACGCCACCTCGGGCGACAGCCCCGAGCGCCGCGACCTGTTCGAGCAGCTTCGCCTCGAGCTTCAGTCGCACGCCGCGGCGGAAGAGGAGTCGCTCTACGCGACGATGCTCGCCAACCCCGAGCTGCGCGAGGATGCGCGGCACTCGGTTTCCGAGCACAAGGAAGTCGACGACCTGCTCGGCGAGCTGATGGACATCGAGATGGCCTCCTCGGCCTGGCTCTCGAAGTTCCGCGCGATGAAGGATCGCTACCTCCACCATATCGACGAGGAGGAGGAAGAGATGTTCCCCACCGCCGAGAAGGAGCTTTCCTCGGAAGAGGAAGAGCGTCTCGGCAAGATCTTCGAGGCGCGCAAGCCCAAGGAGCTGGAGCGCGCCGAAGCCCACCCGCCGGGCGACGAGCGCGAGTAAGCGTTGCGCGCCGTAACGCTTGCCGCCGAGGATGATTTCGAGGGCTGGCGCGATGCGGCGCGGGCGCTGGCCCAGGCGCATGTCGCGCCGCCCGAGGTCGTGTGGCGGGTAGGCGAGGGCGGCGGCGATCTGTTCGCGGCTGAGGCCGCCCCGCCGCCGGCGACCGCCGGTTTTACGCTGCGAGTCCCCAAAGCGTTCGTGGAGTTGGCGCAGACCGTTATCCTCCACGCGGACCCGCAGCGATTCTCGCTCCTCTACACGCTGCTCGCCACCGATCCGCACCGCATCGAGGATCGTGCCGACCCGCTGGTCCGCCGGCTGGAGCTGATGGCCAAGGCGGTGCGCCGCGACATCCACAAGATGCGCGCCTTCGTCCGCTTTCGTGAACTGGTGGATGAGGCCGGCCCGCGCTTCATCGCCTGGTTCGAGCCCGAGCATCATATCGTCCGCGCCAATGCCCGCTTCTTCGTCGAGCGGTTCGCCGCCATGCGCTGGTCGATCCTCACCCCCGAAGTCTCGCTCCACTGGGACGGGAACACGCTCAGCGAAGGCCCCGCCGCCGCGCGCGGCGACGCGCCCGCCGACGATCCGGTCGAGGCGGTGTGGAAGACCTATTATGCCTCCATCTTCAACCCCGCCCGCCTCAAGACCGGCGCGATGCTGAAGGAGATGCCGCGCAAATATTGGAAAAACATGCCCGAAACCGCGTTGGTGAAGGAGCTCGTGGCCGGTGCCCGGGCGCGGGAGACGGCGATGGTGGAGACGGCGCGAAGCGCGGTCGGCGGCAATGTCGAAGGCGCCTGGGAAGCGTTGCGCGACGAGGCGGCGGCGTGCACCCGCTGCCCGCTCTACAAGCCCGCGACGCAGACCGTGTTCGGCGAAGGCCCGCTCGATGCCGACATGATGCTGGTCGGCGAGCAGCCGGGCGACCAGGAGGATCTCGCCGGCCGCGCGTTCGTCGGCCCCGCCGGGCAGATGCTCGATCGCGCGCTGGGCGAGGCGGGGATCGACCGCGCCCGCGTCTACGTCACCAATGCGGTCAAGCATTTCAAGTTCGAGCCGCGCGGCAAGCGGCGCATCCACGCCAAGCCCGATGCCGGCGAGATCACCGCTTGCCGCTGGTGGTACGAACAGGAGCTGTCGCTGGTCCGCCCCAAGCTGGTCGTGGCGCTCGGCGCCACTGCCGCCCGCCAGATCACCGGCAAGGCGGCGACCATTTCCCGGCTGCGCGGCCAGAAGCTGGCGCTGCCCGAAGGCGGCAGCGGCTGGGTGACGGTGCACCCGAGCTACCTGCTCCGCCTGCCCGATGCCGATGCGGCCGCGCAGGCGTACCAGGACTTCGTGGCCGATCTGCGTGGCGCATGGGCGCTGCTCGGCTGATCGCACCCCTTGCGCGAAACGATCCGCACGCCGATGTTTGGGCTTTAACACCTGTCCTGTAAGGGGCGGGCGATTGGCATTGGACGCATTGGGGATTTTGGTGGCAGATCCATACGTAACGCTCGGGGTGGCGCGCAGCGCGAGCGAGGACGAGATCAAGAAGGCCTATCGCAAGCTCGCCAAGGAGCTGCACCCCGATCGCAACAAGGACAATCCCAAGGCTTCGGAAAAGTTCAGCCAGGTCACCCAGGCCTATGACCTGCTGACCGACAAGGACAAGCGCGCTCGCTTCGACCGCGGGGAGATCGATGGCGACGGCAACCCCACCGCGCCGTTCGGCTTCGGCGGTGGCGGCGGTGGCGGCGCAGGCGGCTTCCGCCCCGGCGGCGGCCAGTTCGATTTCGGCGGCGGCGAGGCCGATATCGGCGACATTTTCGAAGGGCTTTTCGGCGGCGGCAAGCGTGGCGGCGGCGGCTTCAGCGGCGGGTTCGGCGGTTTCGGTCGGCGCCCGCAGCCCAAGGGCGCGAACGTCGCCTATCGCCTTGCCGTGTCGTTCGAGGACGCAGCCAAGCTCGCGCCGCAGCGGATCACGCTGCGTGATGGGAAGACCATCGACCTGAAGCTGCCCGCGGGCCTGGAAGAAGGCACCCAGATGCGCCTGGCCGGCAAGGGTGAGGAAGGGCCGGGCGGGCCGGGGGACGCGATCGTCACCATCGAAATCCAGTCGCACCGCTTCTATACGCGCGACGGCGACGATATCCGCCTGGACCTGCCCGTGACGCTGACAGAAGCGGTGCTGGGGGCACAGATACGCGTGCCGACACCGGACGGCCCGGTGATGCTGACCGTGCCCAAGGGCTCGAGCTCGGGCAAGGTGCTGCGCCTGAAGGGCCGTGGCTTTCACAAGAAGGGCAGCGGGCGCGGCGATCTGTTCGTCACGCTGATGATCGACCTGCCGACGCAGGACGATGCGTTGACCGAATTTGCTAAGGGCTGGCAAAATCAGGGGAACCCGCGCGCCCGCATGGGCGTCTGACGTCTTGTGGAAGAGCCGCTGAATCCGATTTCGCCGCACTCGCCCGAAGGTCGGCGACGTGGTTTAGGCGGCGCCATTCCGCAGCGTCTGCAAGACCTTGGCATCACCGCGCGCATGGTGGAAATCACCAAGCGCGTGGCGCTGGGCACGTTCAACGAAGGGTTCACCTATGCGGGGAACCTGGCCTATCTGTCGTTGGTCACCCTGTTCCCGTTCTTCATCGTCGCAACGGCTGTTGCCAGCTTGGTCGGGCGTACCGGCACAGGCATTCATGCGCTGGAGGCGTTCCTGCAGACGGTGCCGCCGGATGTGGCGGACCTGCTGCGCGGGCCGGTCGTCGAAGTGCTGAACGGCCGTACCGGCGGTCTGTTGTGGTTCGGCGGGCTGGTGGGGCTGTGGACGACCGCGGGCTTCATCGAGACGATCCGGGGCATCCTGCACCAGGCCTATGGCGTCACGTCGAGCACGCCGTTCTGGCGCTATCGCCTAGCCTCGATCGGGATGATCGTCGGGGCGGTGGTGATGGTGATGCTGGCTTTCACCTTCCAGGTGATCCTGACGGGCATCGAACAGTTCCTCTACCGCATTCTGCCCTGGGCGACCGAGGCGCAGCGCTTTGCCGCGGCGGGCCGCGCCGTTCCTGGCTTCGCGCTGTTCGGCGCCTTGTTCGTACTGTTCTACGCGCTTACACCCTCGCAATATCGTTCTCATTGCTATCCGAAATGGCCCGGCGCGCTGATGACTACGCTTTGGTGGCTGGGAGTTACCGGCGGCCTTCCGTTGGCGCTGGGCATGATGGGCGGCTATGGTGCGACCTATGGCAGCCTGGCGGGGGTAATGGTCGCTCTGATCTTCTTCTTCCTGGTGGGACTCGGGCTCGTCGTAGGGGCGGAACTCAACGCCGCTCTGGCGGAAGTGCCCGAACCCGGTCTAGAGGAGCACCAGGGACAGGAGATTCAGAAGACGTGACCGGATTGATGCATGGGAAGCGCGGGCTCATCATGGGCCTCGCCAACGATAAGTCGCTGGCCTGGGGAATTGCGAAGGCGCTGCACGCCCAGGGTGCGGAAATGGCCTTTTCCTATCAGGGCGAAGCACTGCTCAAGCGCGTGAAGCCGCTGGCCGAGCAGGTTGGCTCCGATTTCCTCATCGACTGCGACGTGTCCGACATGGCGGCACTGGACGGTACGTTCGAGACGCTGGCGGCGCGGTGGCCGACGATCGATTTCATCGTCCACGCGATCGGCTTTTCCGACAAGAGCCAGCTGCGCGGGCATTATTACGACACCACGCTCGATAACTTCCTGATGACGATGAACATCTCGGTGTTCAGCTTCACCGCCGTCGCCCAGCGCGCACAGCGGCTGATGCCGAATGGGGGCAGCCTGCTGACGCTCAGCTATTACGGCGCCGAGAAGGTGGTACCCCATTACAACGTGATGGGCGTGGCGAAGTCGGCGCTGGAAACGTCGGTGAAGTATCTCGCCATGGACCTGGGCCCGCGCAACATCCGCGTCAACGCGATCTCCGCAGGGCCGATCCAGACGCTGGCAGCGCGCGGCATCGGCGACTTCAACTATATCCTGAAGTGGAACCAGCTGAACGCGCCGCTTCGCCGCAACGTCACGATCGAGGATGTCGGCGGCGCCGGCCTGTACATGCTGTCGGACCTGGCATCGGGCGTCACCGGCGAGATCCACCATGTCGACGCCGGCTACAACGTGATCGGCATGAAGGCCGAAGACGCGCCGGATATCGCGCTCGCCTGAAGCCTTTGGGGTGGCCGGTGCCGCCCCCTCCGGTCACCGCGTAGCGACGGCGCGATAGGCCCGGATGCTGTCCCATGCATAGATGGCGCAGCCGGACCAGATCAGCGCGAAGGTGACATAGTGCACCGGCAGCACCGGCTCGCCGAAGAGCAGCACCGCCTCCAGGAACTGCAGCGTCGGCGCGATGTATTGCAGCAGTCCCATCGTCGCATAGGGCAGTCGGCGGGCGGCAGCGGCGAACAACAGCAGGGGCGTGGCGGTAACGGCCCCGGCCGCGATCAGCAGCACATCGATCCGCGTGGACGCACCGAATGCCTGGGTGCCGTCCTGCGCGGCCCAGAGCAGCACCGCCAGGCTAGCGGGCGCGAGCAGCAGGGTCTCGACCGTAAGCCCGCCCAACGCATCGATCGCGGCCACCTTGCGGAGCAGGCCATAGGCCCCGAAGCTGAGCGCGAGCGCCAGCGGCACCCATAGCGCATCGCCACCCTGCACGGTCAGCAGGAGCACGCCGATAGCGGCAACGCCGATCGCCACGCCCTGCAGCCGCCGCAGCCGCTCGCCCAACACCAGCATGCCCAGCGCCACATTGACCAGCGGGTTGATGAAATAGCCAAGGCTCGCGTCCAGCACATGATCGTGCTGCACCGCCCAGATATAGACCAGCCAGTTCCCCGCAATCAGCGCGGCGCCCCCCGCCAGCAACAGCAAGGTACGGCCGCGCGCCGCCGCGGCGATGGCGCGCACCCGCCGCAGCGCGATGACGATCGCAGCGAGCAGCAGCAACGACCAGACTACCCGGTGGGCAAGCACCTGCAGCGCCGGAACGTCGTGCAGCAGGTGGAGGTAGAGCGGCAGCACCCCCCATAGGGCATAGGCAGAGACGCCGAGCATCAGGCCGGCGCGGTCGGGGATGGTGGACATGGCCCCCCGTTGGGGCAGCCACTGCCGCCGCGCAACCCATTCCCGGTTGCCGTCCCCCAAGTTCCAGTGGTTTCGCTTTAGTCGTTCAGCGTTACCCGGTTGTTGTGCAGCGTCACCTCCGGCGCGTCGCCGGGCAGCGCGATGCGGACCGTGCTGGGCCGGCCGGCACCGCGTAGCGGAATCCGCACCTGGGTGGTCCGCGGCTTCAGATCCTCGGGCGCCTCCATCGCCGGCAGCGTCGCACGTCCCAGTTCACCCCGGGGCCCGCTTACGATCACCACGCCGCCGGTCGTGGCGCGATGGCCCAGGCTGTGCACGGTGACGGTCACGGTGCGGTCCTTCACCGCCACATCGTCGCGGCCAATGCCCAGATCCGCCCGCCGCTCGACGGGATCGCCCGCTGCTTCCAGCGTGAAGACATAGCGGCTGGCTCCCGGGGCGAAGCGGATCGGCACGGTGCTGGATCGCCCGAGTTCGAGCATGGTGACGGTGCCGTTGGGGCCGCGCATCGACCAGCGGCCAGCGGTGACGTTCCAGGTCGTCATCGCCGCGTCCTGCGGCACGGCGCTGGTGTTGAACGCTTCTACGGTGAAGGCGGACGGCGTCGCGCCCGGCACCAGCAGTGCCACCTGCTCGGCCGCATCGGCCTTGGCAAAGCGCCAGCTCACGGCGTTGCCGGGATAGGTCTGGTTGCGGCGCAAGGCGATCCCGCCCAGCCGCTCGCGCTGCAGCCACTGGTTCTCGCTTTCGACGCGGTCGGTCCACCAATGGCCTTCGGTCATCAACGGCAGCCGGGCCGACTTTTCAAGGATCGCGGCTTCGTGCAGCGGCACCAGTCCGGCCGGATCGCCGCTGACGGTCCAGGCCGCGATGCGGGCGGCATCGCTGCTGCCTTTCGCGTTCACCAGCGCACGGGTTTCGGGCAGCAGCGCGACATTCTCGTTGATCTCGCCGACTGCCTGCGGCCGGGCGGCCAGCGGGCGCAGATAGGCGGTATCGCCGGTGAAGCGCCAGGCGGCCCATGCCGTCTGCAACGGCACGCTGACGCCGCCGCCGTCGCCGACACGGGTGGCATCGCTGCGCCAGTTGATTTCGTTGGGGAAGCTCCAGCGGCCGTCAGCGTCCTGCTTGCCATGCGCCAGCCAGCCATCGGCGAGCCCCGTCACCAGCCCGCGTGCCTGCGGCCCGGCATTGAACACGCCGAGCAGGATCGGCGCGTGCATCACCACATAGCTATAGGGCTTCTGCCATTCGAACGCGCCTTCGCGGTACATCTGCCGGGCGCCATACCAGTTGCTGGCGAAGTGGAGATGGCCCGCCGGATTGGGCAGGATCACGGTGCGCAGCGCGCGGGTGGTGGCGAACAGCCGCTCGATCGTCTTCGGCTCGCCCCAATTGAGGTAGAGCCGCGCCGCATCGGCGTTCAGCCCTTCCTCATAGGCGTGCAGTTCATCGGTGGTGATCGTGCCGAGCCCGTTTTCGATCATGCCGTTGCGATAGGCTGCATCGTCGAGCGCGCGCAGCGACGCATTCACCTTGTCGGGGATGACGCCCATCAGCGCCAGACCGGGCCATTGCTGGAGCAGATCGGAATCGTCGCTGATCCCCCCCCCGAAGTCACCATAGGGTACCTGGCGATTGTCGATCCACCATTCGACGAAGCGCCGGGTGAGCCGCAGATCCTGCAGCTGTCGCGCCGCCCAAGCGGGCACGCCGGCGGGGATGGGCGGCAATGCCTCCGCTGCCATGTTCTCCGGCCGATAATCGATATCCGCCCAATAAGCGCGCATTTCCTTGTGTTCGGGATCGACGCGCAGCAGATCGCTCGCATCGGTGCGCACCCGGCGATAGAGCGCGGCCCGCTCGGACGACGTATGTTCTTCGACCAGGAAGCCCCAATTGTCCTTCACCTGGTGGAAGCGATCGGCGACATGCTCGGCCAGCGCCTCGGCGCGTGGCTTGAAGACGAGGCGGATCTCGGCGCCGTCCAGCCCCTCGGCATCGAAGTCCGGTGCGGCGGAGGCGAGAGTCAGGAACAGGCTGTCGTCGCTGAGGATGCGGTCGCGCAGATCGAGCCACAACGTTCGCGCCTCGCCCGGCCGGACCGAGAAGGAGAAGTCTATCAGGTCGCGCTGCGGCCAGATCGGATCATGCACACGGAGGTTGAGCGGGATCAGCCCGTCGGCGTTGGGCGTCGCCTTCAGCGCCGGCAGATCGATGGCGATGCCATCCAGTCCGTCGTGCAGGTTGCGCCAGCCATAGTTGAAGGCGCGCGCCAGCGGCTGATCGGCATGCGCCTGGTTGAGGTTCGACGGGATCAGCAAGTGGACGATCGGCTTGGCGCCGGCCGGGCGCACCGCCGCGCCGCTGTCGCCCGCCGCACCCGCACCCACCGCCGCGCGCACGCCCGATTTGGGCATCGCCAGCACGGTGCTGCGTTCCTCGGGAGCGAAGCGGCCGGCGATGTAGCGGTTCAGGCCTGCCAGCGCGGCGAGGTTGGCGGCCGCCTTGGCGTTCACCCGGTAGCTGAGCTTGAAGCTGCCTGCCGGCTCGGGGGCGTCCTCCACCTGATAGGCCCAGATCTCTTGGATCGGCTGTTCCTGCATCGCGTTGGTGAAGCGCAGCGTGCCGCCCGTGCGTTGGGCGAGCGCGTCCACCGACCGGACCACGCCGCGCGCGCGCTCCGCCAGTTTCGTGAACCGCTCGCCATCGCCCGACCAGGCGAGATCGCCATAGGCGGCGCCGCGAATCTCGACGCGATTGAACGCCTCGCCCGCCGGCACGGTTAGCGTATAAGCCTTGCCGCCTTCGACATAGGTGTTCCAATCGGGAAGCTCGAAATAGTCGGTGCGGCCGGGCAGGCGCGATCGGTTGTACACGCCGGGCCAGGTCGTCTCGGCGATGCCGTCGACGCCCTTCCACATCCACTGTTTCAGGTCGCGCGCATCGGCGAACTCCACCTTGCGTACTCGCGTCGCCTTGGTGGTGAGCGGGGGCGGCGAGGCCTTGTCCCAGCCATAGCGATGCAGCCACGCAGCACGCTCGGCGGCGATGTCGCGCGGCGCCGCGGCGCTCGGCAGCGTACGGGCGGCAAGTGCCGCCACGTCCGCGGTGCCCAGCATCCGATCATAGACGCGGATCTCGTCAAGGTCGCTGCCGCGCATGAAGTTATAGCGACTCTGCACCTGATGCGGGCTGATGACGCGGCCGGCCATGCCGAACTGGTCCAGCCCCGCGTCCAGATCTGCCTGCTGCGCCTTTCGCGCGACCTCGCGACCGTTCAGGAACAGCCGCACGCCCTGCGTCTCGTCCCAGGCAAAGGCAAGATGCTGCCATTCCTCCGGCGCGGGCACGCGCTCGAGCCGGAATGAGACGCGCAGCCGCGAAAGATTGGCGTCGGTGACAAAGGCGTCGAAGCCACGGCCGTTCCAGTCGATCCGCAGGAACGCCATGTCCCAGCTGGAATGATCGGCGAAGCCAGCGCGGAAGATCACGAAAGGGGCTTCGCCCGGCGGCGTGCGGGCGCGCCAGAAAAATGCCAGCGTGCCGCGTTCGGCGCGCATGTTGCCGGGTGCGTTCCAGGCGACATAGCCCTCGTCCGCCCAGCGCGCCGCGCCGCCGATCGCGCCATCCGGGACAATCGACACTGCCGAACGGAAATTGGGGACGGGATCGCCCAGCGCGACGTCCGCGGTCAGGCTCTTGTCGGCGGAAAGGTGGAAGAGCAGCCCGTCCTCGCCCGCGCTTTGCGCGACGGCGGGCGTTGCTGTCGCCAGAGCCAGTGCCGAAATCCCCCACACGCGCATACCGCTCTCCCAAGCCATTCTTTTATCACCGAACCCTGCCTCGGCGCAGCGGTCGGCGGCTTGTTGACACCGGTAGCAATTTTCGTCGGTCCTGCCAATGGCGGGAAATCGATCAGGTTCGGCTGCCGCGCAGCGTCGCTTCGGCAAGTCGCCGGCTGACCAGATCGACGGAGCTGTCGCTGCCGCTCTCACCCCAGGCGAAGGCCGGCTGCGCGCCGGTCAGCTCGCTGTGGATGCGGCGGGCTACGCGCTCCAGCTCCGCAGAGGTGGGCTCGCGGCCTTCGGCAATACAGGCGATCGCTTCCGGTGCGATCGTCGGCGGTATCGAGTGCATCCGCTCCTCCCGGTTTTGCTCGCCAGCTAGGGACGATCTGTGACAGTAAAACCCCGCGCGGCTCAATTTTGCGACGAGTTGCGGGCCAACTCGCCTAGTTGAGCCGCGGAAAACAGCCGCGTGCCTCGAGATCGCCGGCCAGCCCCGGGATCAGGCCGGTGATCGGCGAGGCGAAGGCATAGCGCAGCGCCACCTGGGCGTTTCCGGCATTGCCGTCGCAGGTGGTGCTGGCGGTGTAGCTCACCCGCTGTGCGTCGAGCTTCAGGCCCCAGCCGATCGCGCGGGTGGCGGCGAAGCTCTGGACCTCGGCGGCCGTCTTGCACCCGGCGCCGATGGCAGCGCAGCGGGCGGCGCTATAGGCCACCTCCGTCAGCACCTGCTTCGCCCAGAGCAGCCGACCGACCTCGACGATCCCGCAGAGCAGCAGCAGGAATACCGGCGCGAGCAATGCGAATTCCACGGCGGTGGCGCCGCGCGCATCGCCGGCGAGGCGCTTCGCCTTCATTCCACCCGCACCGTCACGGATTGGGTGATCGACGTCCCGTTCAACATGCCCTTCGGCAGTACCATCGCCCGATAGGGGGTGGTCGCGCTGATCCGGAGATAATAGCCCGCGGTCGAACCCGCGCTGGTGCCGCTCCCGCAGCTGGCGCCGCAGCTGGCGCCGATGAAGCTGCCGGTCTTGGTAAGGCAGGCACAGCTTCGGCTGCTGTTCGCACAGGTCGTGCTGTCGTTGCAGCGTACCGACACCTGCAGTTCGGGCATGCGCGCGGCCTTCTGCACATAGGCGGGCAGATCGGTGAAGGGAATGTTGCTCCGGGTGCCGAAGGCGGACAGCGAGGCGGCGGAGACGGCACTGCCGATCTGGCTGCGCTGCACGAAATAGGTCCCGAAATCGAGCGCGAGCAGCATCACGACGAAGAAGCACAGGGTGAGCAGCGCGAACTCGATCGTCGCCACGCCGCGTTGTTCGCGGAGCAGAGCGTGCAGGCGGCGGATCATCGTACGAGCCCGATATCGCCACCGCTGCTGCTTCCGCCGCTGCCGGTGATGCTGGTGCAGGCGGATCCGGCGGCGGCCCCGCCGCTCGCGTTGATCGTCCGCGCGATCATCATGAAGCACTGGCCGTTCGACAGGGTGGTGCTGCCGCCGGAGAGCGTGATGTCCGAGGCGGGCAGGTGCACCGCGCCGGTGAAGATGTTCTGCGCGCCCGCCGCCCAGTTGGTGGCGCCGGTCGTCAGGCTGTCGATCAGCAGATCGGTGATGGCGCCGCCCTCGGTCCCGGTGGATGCGGCCAGCAGTTTGCTCTTGGCGCCGCCCGCCAGGTTGACGGTCCCGCTCAGGATGAAGCTGACATTGACGCCGGCGAGATCGAACCCGGTCACGTCGACGCCGTCGATCGTGGTGCCATAGCTCTGTCCCGTCACCGGCGAGCTATAGGGCCAGGTGGTGCCGCCGGTGCCGTTGGTGAGGCTGCCGGCGATGGTGTATCTGCCCGGGGCGAACAGCACCGATCCGGCGATCGCCAAATCGCCGTTGATCAGGTGATTGCGTGTCCTGCCAAAGACCAGCCGGCTGCCGCCTTCGGTGACGATAGCGCCGTTCGCGCTGAAGCTGCCGTCGCCCATCAGCAGCACGGCGCTGCCCGAAAGGGTGATCGCCCGGCCCGACCCGTCGGGCCCCAGTCGGAAGGCGCCGGCGCCGGCGGCGAGCGTCGAATCGCCGCCGATGGCAATGCCGCTGCGCACGTCGAGGTCGCCGGCGCCCAGCTTCAGCCAACTGCCGCCGTCGATACGCAGCGATCCGAAGGCGTGCGCGCCTGCGCCCAGCGTCAGTTTCGCGCCGCCGCCCAGCACCAGCGCGCTGTTGATGGTCACCGGGCCGTCGCCGAAGCTGCTCGTCCCGGAAAAAGCGACGGTGCCGCTGCCGATGGCCAGGCTACCCTTGCCGAAGGTGATGCCGCTCGATCCGCTGTCGAAGCCGCCATTCACCTTGAGGTCGACGTCGCCGAACACCACGGTTGAACCGCCGCCGATCGACAGGCCGTTGGCGATCGTGATCTTGGACCCGCTCTCGAACCGCACGTTCAGGCCGCCCTCGATCGTCATGCGCCCGATCGTGTAGGTGCCGGCAGGGACGACATAATTGGCCGAGTTGCCGCGCCGGAAGGCGGCGACATTGGCCGAGGGAGACCAGCCGATCGTCCAGTCGGCGCCCGTCGGCGTGGTGGGGTTTCCGATCCCATTGGGCGCGACGCTGCTCCCAATGCTCTCGCGCGCGGCCACGATATTCGCATTGCCCGCCAGCGGATCGACGATCGCGGTGCTTGCGTTGACGATCTTGTCGCTGGCCGGAACGGCGCTGTTCCAGGACGGGTTGGAAAAGCTGCCGGCATAGCGGAGCAGCGTTGCGCTCAGCGTCCCCCAGTTGTTGATGATGTTGCCGCTGCCGGAAACGATGTTCTTGGCGGCGATGCGGGTGCCCTGATTGTTGATGTCGGCAATGGCGGCCACGGTGCAATCGGGCACGTCGATCGTCGCGCCACCGCTGGTCGCGATGCCAACGCCCGAAGTGGCGAGCGCGACAATGCAGGGCGGAGCCATGCTGGGCGCGGCTGCCAGGGTCGCATAGGCCGTTGCGGAGACGGCATAGCTGCCACGGAAGCCGATCGCTGAGGCGACGGCAATCGGCACCGGGGTGGAAATCGTCACCTTTACCGCGCGGCTGCCGCTGGCAGGCACGTCCTGCACCACGGTTGCGGTCACGGTGGCGTCGGCCAGACCGTTGGCGATGGCGAGATCCTGCGCGGTCGGCTGCAGCACGGCTTCGTTAGACGCCGCGGCGCGATAAGCGAGCGCTGCGCCGATCGCGGCGGCATCGGCGGTGCGCTGGTTCACGATTCTCTGGCTATAGCCCCTGCCCAGGTCGACCGTAAGCGCGCCGATGCCCAGCAGCGTGGTCAGCGCCAGCGCGCCGATCACCGCCACCGTCCCGCGCCGGTCGGACGCGAGGCGAGTCGGCCATGCAGGATTTGGAAGGGGCGTCCCCAACACCATGGCCCGGGGCTATCATCAATTCGCTGTCAAATGGTTACGCGGCCCTGGGGCAAAACGGTTCCGGGCGGCCGGGCGGGCTAGCCGCGGGGGTGCTCCCGCGCTAGTTCCGCCAGCGACGCGCGGTGCAGCCTCGGCTTTGCGGGTCGATGCCCGACCCCCGTTATCGAAGAGCTCATACTTGACTGATCCTTTCCGTGCCGCCGCCTTCAATGCCCCCGTCGCGTTCCCGATCACCATCGTTTCTGCCGATCCGCACGCTGCCATCGGCTTTTCCGCGAGGCAGATACGCGGTGCCGTGCTCGCCAGCGTCGCTGCCTGTGTCCTGCTGCTCTGGGCCGCAGGGCTAACGATCAATCCCTTCGCGCGTAGCAACATCCCTTATTATGCCATGCTGGCGCTGGTGCCGCTGATCCGCGTCGCCTGCGCGCGCGACGGGCGGCGCTGGAGCCGGGCGCTTGCCGACTGGACGGAATATTGCGCGCTCTTCACCGCGATGGCGCTGACCGGGGCGGTGTGCAGCTAT
The DNA here is from genome assembly GCF_000282895.1 of Sphingomonas sp. ATCC 31555. GTDB lineage: Bacteria > Pseudomonadota > Alphaproteobacteria > Sphingomonadales > Sphingomonadaceae > Sphingomonas. Next base: position 13,940 of record NZ_ALBQ01000053.1, on the reverse strand, counting down.
CCCATCGCGGCGTTGAGCGAAGGCTTCGCCGATGCGACGCTCCACCGGATCGATCTGGCGCTGCGCTTCGATTGGCTTGCCTGGTATCGCCTCGTCGCCGATCATCGCGCGCTGCAGTTGCTCGGCATGGCCGCCTATCAGTGCATCTATCTGACGCCGGCGCTGCTGCTCGGCTGGTTCGCCTGCACCGGGCAGCGGCGGGAGGCTCATCGGTTCCTCGCGGCCTTCTGGATCGCGGCGATCTTCACCCTGGCACTGTTCAGCCAGATGCCGGCGGTGGGACCGCTGTCCGCACTGTGGAAAGGGCCGATCCCCTACATGCCCCTCAGCGAGCTTTGGCAGCCGGATCTGATCCCGCCGCTCCGCCGGGGGGAGGTGCACCAGGTCGATCTCGGCCAGCTGCGCGGCCTGGTGTCGGCGCCCAGCTTCCATGCGGCATCCGCCACGCTGTATATCGCTACTGCTTGGCGCTGCGGACCCCTGCGCTGGCTTCTGATCGCGATCACCGGTGCGATGCTGCTGGCGACGCCGGTCGAAGGAACCCATTATCTGATCGACCTGATCCTGGGGGCCGCCGTGGCGCTGGTGGCGCTGGGTTGCGCGTCGGCGCTGATCGCTCGCCGCCGCGCATTGCCGTAGCCCGCGTCGCGCCGTAGCAAAGGAGCATGCAAGGCAAGCGGCGCATTCTGATCGTGGGAGGCGGAACGGCAGGCTGGCTCACCGCCGCCTATCTGGCCCGGTACCTCGATCTTGCGCAGCAGGCTGCGTTCGAGATCACGGTCCTCGAATCACCGGAACTTGGTATCATCGGCGTGGGAGAAGGGGCGTTCCCCACCCTTCGAGCGACGCTGGCATTCATCGGCATCGAGGAGCGCGACTTCGTCCGCGCCACTTCCGCCACGTTCAAGCAGGGCATACGCTTCGACGACTGGCTGCATGCGCCGCTACCCGATGGCACCCGTCATCACTTCCTCCACCCGTTCGAAGCGCCGCTGGATGCCGAAGGGCCGGGGCTGGTACCCTATTGGCTGCTCCAGCCCGAAGCGACGCGGCCGGCCTTCGCCGCGGCGATGACCATCCAGAACCGAGTCGTCGAGCAAGGGCGGGCACCCAAGCGAGCGGAGGAGGATGCGTTTGGCGGGCCGCTTCCCTACGCCTATCATTTCGATGCCACCCGGCTTGCCGTTCTGCTTCAGGCGCGCGCCATCGAACTGGGCGTGGGCCATCTTGAAGGTCGGCTGATCGGGGTGGAGCCTGACGGCAAGGGCGGGATCGCGCACGTCCTCACCCGCGAGCATGGGGCGCTTGAAGCGGACCTTTATGTCGACTGTTCGGGCTTCGATGCGGCGCTGATCGGCAGGGCGCTGGGCAGCCCGTTCCGTTCAGCGCGCGACGTGCTGTTCACCGATCGCGCCCTGGCCTGCAAAATCGCCGCCGATGCGCCCGAAGGGCCGGTACAGCCGGTAACGATCGCCGCGGCCCATGGCGCGGGATGGACGTGGGATATCGGGCTGCAGGCCACACGCGGCATCGGTTGCGTCTATTCGTCTGCGCACATGAGCGACGAAGCGGCGGCCGCGGTGTTGCGCGCGCATATCGGCCATGATCGCTATACCGCGCGGCTCATTCCGTTCGAGCCGGGCTTCCGCCCCGCGCAGTGGGCGGGCAATTGTGTGGCGGTGGGTCTTTCGGCGGGATTTCTGGAGCCGCTGGAGGCCACCGGCGTCCTGCTGATCGAAACCGCCGTGGCGATGATTGCCGAGCTGTTTCCCTTTGCCGGACCCATGGATTTGGCGGCGCACCGGTTCAACGCCCGGATGACCGCACGGTACGAGCGGATCGTGGATTTCCTGAAGCTGCACTATTGCCTCAGCCGGCGCGAAGAGCCGTTCTGGCGCGACAACGCCGATCCGGCGAGCATCCCCGCCAGCCTCGCCGGGTTGCTCGATGCATGGCGCCATCGCCCGCCCAGCCGCTTCGATTTCGTGATCGACCACGAAAGCTTCGCCTATTTCAACTATCAGTACATCCTCTACGGCATGGACTTCGTCACCGATCTTTCGCCCGCGCGCGGCGCCTTTCCGAACGATGCGGTGGCGATGCGGCGCTTTGCCCAGATCCGCCGCTTCGGCGAGCAGGCGGTTGCCGATCTGCCCGGCCATCGCGAGTTGATCGGCCAGCTGCGCGGCTGAGCGGCGGCAGACGGTTCAGGCCGTCGCCAGCTCGCTCTCCAGCGCGTCGAGCTCACCGCTTTCGCGCGCCTTGCGGCCATAGACGGCTTCGAACAGCGGCGTCGCCATCACCGTGGTGATGATGGCCATCAGCACCAGCATCGAGAACAGCGTCGGGCCGATGATGCCCTTTTGCAGCCCGATATTGATGATGATCAGTTCCATCAGCCCACGCGAGTTCATCAAGGCGCCGATGCCCAAGGCGGTGCGATTGTCCTCGCCGGCGATCCGTGCCGCGGCCCAGCAGGCTCCGAACTTGGCGAGCACCGATACCGCCAGAATGCCCAGCGCGATCAGCAGCAGCGACGGCGAGTTCACCATGTCCATCCGCGTGTTCAGCCCCGAATAGGTGAAGAACATCGGCAGCAGCAGCACCACCGCCAGCGGCTCCACCTTGCGCTTCAGCTCCTCGACGAACAGGCCGCGTGGCATGCAAACGCCCATCAGAAAGCCGCCGAAGATCGCATGGATGCCGATCGCGTCCATCACGAAGGCGGAGAGGCAGAACAGCATCATCGTGACGGCCAGGATCGGCGTCGTCATCTCGCCGCGCTGCTCAACGATGCGGCCAAGCGGGGCGAGCAGCCGGCGGCCGAGCAGCAGCATGAAGCCGGTGTAGAGCAGTGCCCCGCCGATCGCGAGTACCGCAACGCCGGCGCCGGCGCCGAACGTCGCCAGCACCACGGCCAGCACGCACCACGACGCGGCATCGTCGAACGCGCCGGCAGTAAGCGAAAGCGTGCCGAGCGCCGAGTTGGCGAGGCCCCGCTCGTTGATGATCCGGGCAAGCATCGGGAAGGCGGTGAGCGCGATGCAGGCGCCCATGAACAGCGTCGCATTGGCCTGGCTGATCCCGGGCGTGAACAGCCCCGGCACGGTGAGCAGGCTAGGCGTGATCAGCGCAGCGAGAAGGAACGGCGCGGCGATCCCGGCGGCCGAGACGCCGGCCGCGCTTTTCGCCTTGGACTGGAAATGATCCAGCCGCAGCGTCAGGCCGACCATGAACATGTACAGCCCCACGCCCAGCTGTGCGCCGGCATAGAGGATGTTACGCGTTTCTTTAGGGAAGATCGCCAGCTGGAGATCGGGGAAGATCAGTCCGAACAGCGACGGCCCGAGCACCACCCCGGCAATCATCTCGCCCACCACCTGCGGCTGCCGGAGGAATTTCTGCCCCAGCCAGCCGACCACGCGACAGGCCAGCAGGATGATCGCGAGCTGCAGGAAGAAATGGATGCTGAAGTCGCCGGGTGCGTAGCTTTTGGCGGCGTGCACCGCCGGGCCGTGCGGGTTGAGGACGTCGGTAAGCGCGTGCCAGGCGCCGGTCAGCAGCTCGTTCATTCGGTCGGATCCCCTCGTGCGCTGGCATCTGCTGCGCCATCGCGAACCCCTAGGGAGCCTGCCGCGCGGACGGGGGCAAGGGGCGATCGATACTGGTGCCGCACTTTTCCCGGCGGCGACGGCCTAGTGTTGCCGAGGCTCCACAAGCTAGGTACGTACCTACATATTAGCGCTATCAAAATGCCTGCTGGAGGCGGCAATGAAGGTGATCAGCAGCCGCGAGTTCAACCAGGACGTCAGCGCGGCCAAGCGATTCGCTCGGACGGAACCGGTGTTCATCACCGATCGCGGGCGGCCCACACATGTGCTGATGAGCATCGCCACCTTTCGCACCTTCGCCGGCCAGCGTGACAGCATCGTCGATGCGTTGGCCGCGCCCGATCCGTTCGACGTCGATCCGGCCGGCGGACGCTGGTAGATGTATCTGCTCGATACGCCGGTGGTGCTTGACCTGCGCAAGGCGAAGGGCGGGCAGGGCGATCCGCGGCTGGCTGCCTGGGCCGCAGGGGTTCCGCGCGAGCAACTGTTCGTCTCCGCATTGACGCTCGCCGAAATCGAGGCGCTGGCCGTCGTGCAGGGGGCGCAGTCGAAGGAAGCGGCGGCGGCGTTGCGGCGCTGGATCGATGCGCAGCTCGTTCCCGCCTTCGACGGACATATTCTGGCGATCGACCGTGCCATCGCGCGGCGGCGGGGGCAGGTGGCGATTGCGGGCGACCGCGCTGCCCTGATCGCCGCCACTGCGCTGGAACAGGGGCTGACGTTGGTGACGTTCGATTTGGCCACCTATCGCGGCGCGCGGATCAAGCTGTTCGATCCGCGCCGCTACGATCCAGCCGAGGCGGAACCGGAGGCGGGGGATTGGCGCGCCGCCGCCAAAAGCGGGCCTGCCTGGTTGCGCAACCTGTTCATTCGCGGGTAGTGCGACACGCTTTTCTGCCATAGATTGGATCCAATCAGATGCAGGAGAGAGCATGACACGCAAATCGTCCCCGACCCTGGCCTTTCTGTGCGGGCTGCTGAGCGACGCGCGCGTGTGGGAGCCGGTGGTCGAGCGGCTGCCGGCGGCGCTGCCGACTCGGATCTTCGCATTCCCGGGCCATGAGTCGCTGACGACGATGGCGGAGACAGTCTTGCACGATACGGACGGGCCGCTGGTGCTGATCGGCCATTCGATGGGCGGACGTGTCGCGCTGGAGGCGGTGCGCCAGGCGCCGGAGCGAATTGCGGGACTGGTGCTTGCCAACACGGGCGTGCATCCGCCCGCGCCTGGTGAGCGTGACGGGCGCCAGCGCATGATCGATATAGCTCGGTCGCAGGGGATGGCGGCGCTGGCCGAAGCCTGGCTGCCGCCGATGATGGGCGCCGCGCCCGATCGGGTGGCGGCGCTGATGCCGTCACTGCGGCAGATGGTGACCGGCTATGCGCTTGCCGCCTATTTGGGGCAGATCGAGGCGCTGCTCGGCCGCGCCGATGCCGGATCGGTGCTGGCGGGCTATGCCGGGCCGGTGCTGTTAATGTCTGCCGATCACGATCGCTGGTCCCCCCCCGCGCAGCATGCCGCGATGCACGATCTGGCACCGCACGCCGCCCTCACCATCGTGCCGGGCGCGGGGCACATGATGCCGGTGGAGGCGCCGGAGGCCGTCGCCGCTTCCCTGGCCGAATGGCTCACTCAGGCGGTGATGACGGAGGCCGAGTGATCGGCCCCCGCCCTCCGGCTCACCAGTTCACGCCGAGGCGGGCGTACAGATAACGCCCGTTGAAGCCGAACGGCGAGTAGTAGGGAAAGCCCACCACGCCTGTCGAGTTGTTCGCTGGAATCGTCCGATCGGGATATACGTCGAACAGGTTGCTCGTGCCGATCGCGATCTGTGCGCCCTTGCGCGGCTGATAGCGCAGTTCCAGATCGGTGATTAGGTGCTGGCCGGTGTGGATGTCGGCCGCGGGGGTGGTGCCCGGCTGGTTGACGTCGCCATAATAGGTACCACGCAGCGTGAGGCCGATCGCGTCCTTGGTCCAGTCGACCGTGCCGGTTACCTTCTCGCCCGGCGTACCCTGCTCGATCGTTAGAACGCGGCTACGGGCGAACAGCACCGGCGCCGGGTTCACCGTCGCGGTGTTGGTCGGCACGCGGGTTACGACGATCTCGTTGACATTGCCGGCCAGCGTGAAGTCGAAGGCGCCGGCGGCATCGGCCGCGTTGCCCAGCCGATAATGCGCCACGGCGTCGATGCCGCGCGTGCGAGAACGCAGGCCGTTGATGAAGAAGCGGGCCGAAGGCACGTTGAACGGCGCCAGGATCGCCGCCACTTGCGGGCTGAAGGTCGACTGGATGTTTTCGGACAGGCCCAGCTGGTCGCGCAGCCGGATCTCATAGGCATCGACGCTCAGGTCGAAGCCGCCGGCGCGGATCACCGTTCCAACGGAGAAGTTGGTCGACTTTTCCGGCTGGAGCGGCTTGCCGCCCAGCGCAGCGGCCACCGGCGCGGTGGACGGGAAGGTGCCGGTGAGGATCGGCGTGCCGTTCTGGATTACCTGCGCGACCGAGGTGAAATATTGCTGCTGCAGGCTCGGTGCGCGGAAACCCGTGGAAACCGTGCCGCGCAGCGCAAACCACGGCGCCACGTCATAACGGGCCGAAACCTTGCCGTTGGCCGTATCGCCGAAGTCCGAGTAATGCTCGCCGCGTACCGCCACGTCGATCAGGAACGCCTCCGTCACCTGTGCCTCCAGGTCGACATAGCCGGAAACGCTACGGCGCGATCGCTCGATCGCGTTGACGGGCGCGAACCCGCCAAAGCCCTGGGCACCGGCGGCAAGGCCGTTGCGCGGCTCCGGCGCATCATAGGAGGCGGGCTCGCCCGGCGTGATCTTATAGCCTTCGCGCCGTCCTTCCGCACCGAAGGCAAGGTTGAGCGACTGCAGCACGTCGAAGGTGCGCCGCACGTCGAGGCCGGCCACCCATTGGTCGAAGATCAGTGCGCCGTCATAGAAGTTCTTCGGGCTCGCGGCCCCATAGGCGTAGTTGGCGGAATTCTGCGTCCGGTACGCGATCTTGTTGCGTCCATAGCCGACATGAAGGTCGACGCCCCAGACGCCCACATCGCCCTTGATGCCGACGGCGCCGACCGCATTGGTCGACTTCGTATTGATGATCGGCAGAAAGCCGTCCGGATAGCCGACCAGTGCCGTGGTCGCGCTCGCCAGCCGCGGGAAGGCCGCGCTGCGGGTGTCGCGATCCTGGTAGCTACCCCAGCCGTACAGGCTCCAGCCTCCGCCGATGCCGGTGCCTGCGTTTACGGTGCCGGTATATTGCTCCACCTGCGGATCGCCGAAGCGGCCGGTGACGCGGCTGGGCGTGACGCGCGGATCGAAATCGGCGCGGTTGGTGGGCTTCCGGTTCACATATTCGCCGGTGACCGTGACGAAGCCATCGTTGCCGAAGCCGATCCCCTGCCAGGCGGAGGCGGTGAACACCGGTTCGCCCGTGCTGCTGCGGCTGCCGCGCGCCGTATCGATATCGGTGTGATAGATGCCGTAGGTCGCCGAGGCGCCGCCACCCGATCGGGCCTCGCGCAGCCGCAGGTTGATTACGCCCGCGATCGCGTCCGATCCATATTGCGCCGACGCGCCGTCGCGCAGCACTTCGATCCGCTCCAGCGCTGCCGTCGGGATGGTGTTGAGATCGACCGCAGCAGACCCACGTCCGACCGAGCCGTTGATGTTGAGCAGCGCCGAGCTGTTCACGCGCACGCCGTTCACCAACACCAGCACCTGATCGGGCGAAAGGCCGCGCAGCGTTGCGGGGCGGATCGCATCGGTGCCGTCGGTGGCCGAGGGGCGAGGGAAGTCGATCGACGGCGCCACTGCCGCCAGCGCTGCGCCCAGTTCGGTCGTGCCCTGCCGCGTCAGGGTCTGGTTGCTCAGCACATCGACGGGAGATGCGGTGTCGAGCCGCGAGCGGCCTTCGGTGCGCGTGCCGGTGACGACGATTTCGTCCGGAGCATCGGCGGCAGCGTCGCTCTCCTGGGCCTGAGCCTGTCCGGCGGCGAGTGCAGCACCGGAAGCCGCGATCAGCAGCGCGTTGCGGAAGGTACGCATGATTAACCCCTTTTTACCTGGTTCGGCCCGCGGTTTACCGAGCTTTCCAGTAGGAGTTCAGGAAGAAAAGTTAGGCGACGGGAAAGCGGGAATAGGGCCGGTGCAATAGCGCGCTGGCCTACTCCTGCGGCAGCGTGTGCCATCCATTTCGGCGGGATATGCCCCGGCCGGCGCGCTTTTGCGGCCGGCCGGGGGCAGGTGCGTCAGGCGCGGACGCCGCGCAGGCCGTTCAGCACGGCAAGTGCCGCGATGCCGACAAAGGCTGCGCTGGTCCAGGGACGTGCCTTGGCAAAGCCTTTTGCCTTATCGACGATCGGGCCGTTGCCTGAGAAATGGGCGCGGATATCGTCGGTCAGCGCCGTCTTGCGGTTCGATACGGGGGTGGTGTTGGTCGCGTCGGTCATGCTCGTCTCCCTTCGGGGCGATAGGCCCTTGCGCCGCATCAACGCGTCGCCTGCGACCAAGCTCCCTCGCATCAGGCGGCTGGCTTCATCCAGTCGTGCATCGTCATCCAGCGGGCGAACGCATCGAACCACCCGGTGCTGGTGGTCTTCTTCGGATACATGCCGAAGCCGTGGCCGCCCTGTTCGAACAGATGGAATTCCACCGGCCGCTTGGCGTTGCGCCAGCTTTCGATCAGGCCGAACCCGCCATTGCCGAAAAATGGATCGTCCGCAGCAATGGCCACGAACATCGGTGGTGCATCAGCGGGGACAGGCATGGAGGCGAGCGGACCATAGACGTTGCCGATAAAGGCCGGCTTGGCGTCTTGCCCGGTCATCGCCGTGGCGATGGTGAGCATCGCACCGGCGGAAAAGCCGATCATGCCGATCCGATCGGGGTTCACATGCCATTCCCCGGCACGGCGGCGGATCAGCGCAAAGGCGGCGCGGGCATCGGCCACCTGTGTGGCGATGCCTGCCATCATCGCCGCGGGATCGGGCCGCGCCGGTCGCGCGCCGGAGAATCGATCGCGCATGAAGTTTTCATAGGCCGCGAGGTCCTGCGGCGACTGGTTCAGCCGATATTTCAGCACGAAGGCAGCGACACCGCGCGCGGCAAGCGCCTTGGCGACATCCCAGCCTTCATTCTCCATCGACAGCGTCACGAAGCCGCCGCCGGGCGCTACGACAACAGCCGTACCGTTTGCCTTGGCGGGATCGGGCAGGAACGGGGTAAGCGTGGCAACGGTGACATTGCGGGCGAAAACGCTGCCATATTGGCTGTGCCAGGATTCGCTGGCCTTCGCGTCCGGCAGCGGGCCGGTGCCGAGCTCGATCGCACCCGGCTGTGCCGGGATCGCGATAGCGTTCATCTTGTCATTCTGGGCCAGCGCCATGCCCGGTGCGGCGACCGCGAGTGCTGCGGCGAAGACGGGCGCGTAAAATCGTTTCATGCAAACCTCCCCAGCTTGTCGATTCCCGACTCGTTAACGCTACCATCATGGCGGCGGAGGGAGGTTTGTCCAATGATTCCGATGCTGCACTGCAAGGGCGCAGCATCGGAATCGACGGCTAGTCTGCGAATAGCAGGACCGGCGTCTCCAGCAGCTTCTTCACTGCCTGGACGAAGCTTGCCGCATCCCAGCCGTCGACGACGCGGTGGTCGCAGCTGATCGAGAGGTTCATCAGCTTGGCGCGGACGATGTCGTCGCCGTGGAAGACGGGGCGCTCGACGATCTTGTTGGGGCCGATGATCGCCACTTCCGGCCGGTTGATCACCGGCGTCGTCGCGATGCCGCCGAGCGGCCCGAGCGAAGTGACGGTGAGGGTGGAGCCGCTCAGCTCCTGCGACGTCGCCTTGCCGGTGCGTGCGGCCTCGGCGAGGCGGGTGATCTCGCTCGCCAGCTGCCAGACATTCCGGTCCTGCGCGTCGCGGATCACCGGCACCATCAGCCCGGCATCGGTCTGCGTCGCCATGCCGAGATGGACGCGGCCATGGCGAGTGACCACCCCGGCCTCGTCGTCATAGCGGGCGTTGAGCATCGGGAAGTCGGGGAGGGTGCGGCACAAGGCGACGATCAGGAACGGCAGCATGGTCAGCTTCGGCCGCTGGCCGCGGTTGGCGTTGAGGTCGCCGCGCATCGCCTCCAGCGCGGTGACGTCGATCTCGTCGACATAGGTGAAGTGGGGGATCGCGCGCTTCGATGCGGCCATGTTCTCGGCGATGCGGCGGCGCATGCCGATCACCTTCACCGGCTGATCCTCGCGGGCGCGGCTGGCGTGGGGCGCGTGATAGCCCTGGCCGCCGCCATACCGCAGGAACGCGTCGAGATCGGCGTGGCGGAGGCGGTCGCCCTCGGCGGGCTTCACCTGCGCGAGGTCGATGCCGAGGTCCGCCGCGCGGGCGCGCACGGCGGGGGAGGCGAGGATCTTGGTCTCCTGCGCTCCCCCTCCCGCGTGCGGGAGGGGGCTGGGGGGTGGGCCCCCGGCCTCCCCGGGTGCATCGCTGATGGAGAGCGAGGGCCCACCCCCGACCCCTCCCGCAAGCGGGAGGGTAGCGCTGGCTTCAGCCTCGGTCGCTTCCTCAACACCAGGATTCTCGGCCCCGACCTGCTCCTCGACCGGCGTCTCCGTTTCGGCCCCAGCCTCGCCCTCGACCTCGATCACCATCAGCGCCGAGCCGATCGGCACCTGGTCGCCCACTTCGCCGGCGAGCTCGACCACCACGCCGGAGACGGGCGATTCCATCTCCACCGTGGCCTTGTCGGTCATCATGTCGGCGACCTGCTGGTCCTCTTCGATCCGGTCGCCGATCTTCACGTGCCAGGCGACGATCTCGGCCTCGGCAATGCCTTCGCCGATGTCCGGCAGACGAAAGGTAAAACGAGCCATGGGCGTCAGTCCTTGAGGAGTTTGTTGAGCGCCTCGCGGATCCGCACGGGACCCGGGAAATAGGCCCATTCGAGGCTGTGGGGATAGGGCGTGTCGAAGCCGGTGACGCGGGCGATCGGCGCTTCGAGATGGTAGAAGCAGCGCTCCTGCACCAGCGCCGAAAGCTCGGCGCCGAAGCCGGAGGTGCGCGTCGCCTCGTGGACGATCATGCAGCGTCCGGTCTTCTTGACCGAGGCTTCGATCGCCTCGATGTCGAGCGGCACCAAGGTGCGCAGGTCGAGGATCTCGGCATCGACGCCAAGTTCCTCGATCGTCGCGGCGACGACGTGGACCATCGTGCCGTAGCAGAGGATCGTCACCGCCTCGCCCTCGCGCACGGTCGCGGCCTTGCCGAGTTCGACGCGGTAATAGCCTTCGGGCACCTCGCTCGCCGGATGCGCGGTCCAGTTCTTGGCCGGGCGATCATAATGGCCGTCGAACGGGCCGTTATAGATGCGCTTGGGCTCGAGGAAGAGGACGGGATCATTGTCCTCGATCGCGGCGATCAGCAGGCCCTTGGCGTCATAGGGGGTGGACGGGATCACCGTCTTGATGCCTGAGACATGGGTGAAGATGCCCTCGGGCGACTGGCTGTGCGTCTGCCCGCCGAAGATGCCGCCGCCATAGGGCGAGCGCACCGTGATCGGCGCGGTGAAGTCGCCGTTGGAGCGGTAGCGGAGGCGTGCGGCTTCGGAGACGAGCTGGTCGAGCGCCGGGTAGATGTAATCGGCGAACTGGATCTCGGGCACGGGGCGCAGGCCATAGGCGCCCATGCCGATCGCCACGCCGATGATGCCGATCTCGGTGATCGGCGTGTCGAAGGCGCGGGTCTTGCCGTACTTGGCCTGGAGCCCGGCGGTCGCGCGGAACACGCCGCCGAAATAGCCGACATCCTCGCCCATCACGACGACCTGGTCATCGCGTTCCATCATCACGTCCATGGCGGAATTGATCGCCTGGATCATGTTCATCCGGGGAGTGTCGCTCATATCCCGGCCGCCTTGCGCTCGGCGATCATCTGGTCGCTCTGTTCCTTCAAATGCCAGGGTATCTCCTCGAAGACGCCCTCGAACATCGTCTCGAACGGCTGATGCATGCCGTGGCCGAGGATGCCGTTCTTCTCGGCTTCCTTCTGCGCGCGCTTCACCGTCTCGGCGAGCTCGAGGTCCATCGCCGCATGGCGTTCCTCGTCCCATTCCCCGAGGCCGATCAGATGGTCCTTCAGCCGCCGGATCGGATCGCCGAGCGGCCAGGCATTGGGCTCGCCGGCCGAGCGATAGGCGCTGGGATCGTCCGAAGTGGAATGGCCCTCGGCGCGGTAGGTGAAATGTTCGATCAGCGTCGGGCCCTGGTTGGTCCGCGCGCGCTCGGCCGCCCACTCCGTCGCCGCATAGACCGCCAGCGCATCATTGCCGTCGACGCGCAGCCCGGCGATACCATAGCCGATCGCGCGGGCGGCGAAGGTGGTCGCCTCGGCGCCGGCAAAGCCGGAGAAGCTCGAGATCGCCCACTGGTTGTTGACGACGTTGAAGATCACCGGGGCGCGGTAGACGGTCGCGAAGGTCAGCGCCGAGTGGAAGTCGCCTTCCGCGGTAGAGCCCTCGCCGCACCAGGTGGCGGCGATGCGGGTATCGCCGCGCGCCGCACTCGCCATCGCCCAGCCCACCGCCTGCGGATATTGCGTGGCGAGGTTGCCGGAGATCGAGAAGAAGCCGGTCTCCTTCGACGAATACATGATCGGCAGCTGGCGGCCCTGCAGCGGATCGCCTCGGTTGGAGTAGATCTGGTTCATCATCTCGACCAGCGGATAGCCGCGGGTGATCAGGATGCCCTGCTGGCGATAGCTGGGGAAGCACATGTCGTCGCCGGCCATCGCCAGCGCGGCGGAGACCGACACCGCCTCCTCGCCGGTGGACTTCATGTAGAAGCTGGTCTTCCCCTGGCGCTGGGCGCGGAACATGCGTTCGTCGAAGGCGCGGGTGAGCGCCATGCTGCGCAGCATCTTGCGCTTGGCTTCCGCATCGAGCCGCGGATCCCAGGGGCCCACGGCGTTGCCGGCGTCATCGAGGACGCGGATCAGGCCATAGGCGAGTTCGTGGAATCGATCGGCCGGCTCGGCGGTGTCCGGGCGGCGCGCGGCGCCGGCGGGGGGCACGACAAGGTCGCTGAAATCGGCCTCGTCACCGGGGCGAAAGCGCGGCTCGGGCACATGCAGCGATAGCGGCGGCAGGTTGGCGCGCGGGGCGTCCACCGTCATGGTCTCTCCATCAGATACGGCCGTGTCGCCACGGACAACGCACGAACTCGAATTGCGCAAGGCTGTTATAAAATTTCAACGCGCCTGTCGAGATGGGGCAGCAGGGCTGGCCTAAAAATTTGGGACACCGAGTCCGATTGACTCCCGCACCGATTGGAACAAAATAGGAACGAACGAGTCGGACCTGTCATCAACCCCCGAGCGAGTCGCCGTGCCCGATCCTGCCACTCTCGACCAGTTGCGCGCAATGCTTAGCGCCATCGACGGCACCGGATTCCGTCGGCGCCCGGTGCTGCCGTTCGGGCTGGAGCGGCTCGATTCGAAGCTGGCGGACGGGGGGCTGCGGCTCGATGCGCTGCACGAGATTGCCGGCGCCACGCCCGACCTGACCGACGATTGCGCCGCCACCATGTTCCTGGGCGGAGTCGCCGCGCGCTGCTGGGGCCCGGTGCTGTGGGTGGTGCGGCGGCGCGACCTGTTTGCCCCCGGGCTGTCGCAGGTCGGGCTCGATCCCAAGCGGGTGATCTATGCCGAGGCGCGCGACGACGACGAACTGCTCGCGATCATGGAAGAGGGGCTGCGCCATCGCGGCCTCGGCGCGGTGATCGGCGAAGTGAAGCGGCTGGCCATGCCGGCGACGCGGCGGCTGCAACTGGTGGCCGAGGGGGGCCGCACGATCGCCTTGCTGCTCAAGCGCCATGCGCGCGAGGGGAGCGATCCCTTGGGCGCGCCGTCCGCCGCGGTGACGCGCTGGCGGATCGGCTGCGCGCCTTCGGCACCGCTGCCGGTGGAGGGGGTCGGACGGCCGCGCTGGGAGCTGTCGCTGGCGCGGCAGCGTGGGGGGGAATCGTTCCAACTCTTGGTGGAGGCCTGCGATGCAACGGGTCGCTGCGCTCTTCCTGCCCCACTGGTCGCTCGACCGCGTGCGGCGGGCCGAGCGGCGCGCGCTGCCGCCGCCTGAGCGGGCGCACCAAGACGCAACTATTCAGGATCGCCCGGCTTCCGTTCCTGCCCCGCATGCGAGACAGGCTGACGCCACGCATGCGCATGCCATTGCCACCTGCGCTCCCCTTCCGCTTGCGGGAGGGGGCGGGGGAGGGGCTGATCTCAGCATAGTCCACCCCCTCCACGTCAGTC
>NZ_ALBQ01000052.1 GCF_000282895.1 Sphingomonas sp. ATCC 31555 | reverse complement strand
GGGGGATCCGCTCGCACTTAGCCTGTTAAGGGGTTCGCGCTCGTATAGTCTGTGCTGTTGCCTGGATAGTAAATTATCATGGTACAAACTTTTAAGAGCCAGTTAAATGGAGATGGATTTAAAAAGAGTTATTGTAAAGTCTCCCCAGGTGTGTCATTAAATATCCCAACAGATTGCCCTGGCCTGACCCCCTAAATGCAATTTTGGGATTCCCTTTTAGTTGCTTTCATTAAAATGTACCAGCGCAGTAAAAAAAGCACAAAGTATATTGTTTATGTAACTCACTATCTCATTTGCACTGGTTACATGGCAGCTTCAGACTGACTAAAACTACACTTTTCCCACCATGGTTCAAAGATCAACAGAACTGGGCCAACAAAAGCAATTTTTTCATGTGGTCTAACTACCAACTTATTATGAGTTAAGTTACTTTTAGGTTTAAAATCACAGCAGTTTTTCCCTCCACACCTCCCAGAGATACTTTCAGGGTGGCTAAACTTGGCTAAAGGCTTCCGGACCAACCCTTGTTTCTTTATGGTGCTTGTGTCCTGACAACCGCGTAAGGCATGGAAATTCAGCTATTTATCCGATCGTTTATATGGGCGTGCGGCCGCGATATCCTGCAGATGCATCCAGTA
>NZ_ALBQ01000051.1:2500-5909 GCF_000282895.1 Sphingomonas sp. ATCC 31555 | reverse complement strand
ATAGACGCACAAAAGCCCCGGAGCGTTAGCTTCGGGGCTTTTGTGTGTTGGTTGCGGGGGCAGGATTTGAACCTGCGGCCTTCAGGTTATGAGCCTGACGAGCTACCGGGCTGCTCCACCCCGCGCCAAAGTTGGGTGCCGAGGATATCGGCAGAACGGGGGACGAATGTGAATGGGTTTTGGTATTTTCCGTACACCGGCTTCAATGCCTGGCGGCGACCTACTCTTCCATCGCTTAAGCGATAGTACCATTGGCGCTGTCTGGTTTCACGGCCGAGTTCGGGATGGGATCGGGTGGGTCACAGACGCTATGGCCACCAAGCAATGAAGCCGGTGTGCGGGAAATTGGGTTTCAAATCGATGCACCGATAAGGCTGGGAAATTCATCCACCCGCTATCTGACAACCCAGGGTTGTCGATGGGGGTGTGAAACTCTCAAGCGCGAAAAGAGCAATTAGTATCGGTTAGCTCCACGCGTTACCGCGCTTCCACATCCGATCTATCAAGGTCGTGGTCTTCGACCGCTCTATGAAATCTTATCTCGAGGGAGGCTTCCCGCTTAGATGCTTTCAGCGGTTATCCCGTCCATACATAGCTACCCAGCTGCGCTCCTGGCGGAACGACTGGTACACCAGAGGTATGTTCAACCCGGTCCTCTCGTACTAGGGTCAACTCCTCTCAAATTTCGACGCCCACGGCAGATAGGGACCAAACTGTCTCGCGACGTTCTGAACCCAGCTCACGTACCACTTTAATTGGCGAACAGCCAAACCCTTGGGACCTGCTCCAGCCCCAGGATGTGATGAGCCGACATCGAGGTGCCAAACAACCCCGTCGATATGAGCTCTTGGGGGTTATCAGCCTGTTATCCCCGGCGTACCTTTTATCCGTTGAGCGATGGCCCTTCCACGAGGGACCACCGGATCACTATGACCGACTTTCGTCTCTGCTCGACTTGTCAGTCTCGCAGTCAGGCTGGCTTATGCCATTGCACTCTAACAGCCGGTTTCCAACCGGCCTGAGCCAACCTTCGCGCGCCTCCGTTACTCTTTGGGAGGCGACCGCCCCAGTCAAACTACCCGCCACAGAGGGTCCCTGTACCGGATGACGGTACGAGGTTAGACAGTAAAGAACAACAGGGTGGTATTTCACTTGGTGGCTCCACACCAGCTGGCGCCGGTGCTTCAAAGCCTCCCACCTATTCTACACAGTTGTTCTCCACTGCCACTCTGAAGCTGCAGTAAAGGTGCACGGGGTCTTTCCGTCTAACCGCGGGTACTCCGCATCTTCACGGAGAATTCAATTTCGCTGAGCATGTCCTGGAGACAGTGGGGAAGTCGTTACGCCATTCGTGCAGGTCGGAACTTACCCGACAAGGAATTTCGCTACCTTAGGACCGTTATAGTTACGGCCGCCGTTTACCTGGGCTTCATTTCGGAGCTTGCACTCCTCCACTTAACCTTCAGGCACCGGGCAGGCGTCAGGCCCTATACGTCGTCTTGAAGCCGACTTAGCAGAGCCCTGTGTTTTTGCTAAACAGTCGCTACCCCCTGGCCTGTGCCCCCTCATACCGGTTGCCCGGAATGAGGGCCTCCTTCTTCCGAAGGTACGGAGGCAATTTGCCGAGTTCCTTCAGGACACTTCTCTCAAGCGCCTTGGTATACTCTACCTGACCACCTGTGTCGGTTTCGGGTACGGTCTATACGGTGGGGCTATTTCCCGGGACCTCTTCGAAGCCAGTCCAATCCGTTAAGGACTGACAACTCACGAGATCCGTCACACACCACCAGGCCCACGAATATTAACGTGGTTCCCATCGACTACCCCCTTCGGGCTCGTCTTAGGGGCCGGCTCACCCTGCGCGGATTAGCCTTGCGCAGGAACCCTTGGTCTTTCGGCGAGAGGGCATCTCACCCTCTTTATCGCTACTCATGTCTGCATTCGCACTTCCGATACCTCCATGGTCGGTTACCCTTCCACTTCACAGGCTTACGGAACGCTCCGCTACCGCGTGATCAAAGATCACACCCTAAGCTTCGGTGCACGTCTTGAGCCCCGTTACATCTTCGCCGCAGGAACCCTTATTTAGACCAGTGAGCTGTTACGCTTTCTTTAAAGGATGGCTGCTTCTAAGCCAACCTCCTGGTTGTTTTGGGATTCCCACATGCTTTCCCACTTAGACGTGACTTGGGGACCTTAGCTGTAGGTCAGGGCTGTTTCCCTTTTGACGACGGACCTTAGCACCCGCCGTCTGTCTCCCGGATATCACTCCTAGGTATTCGGAGTTTGGTTAGAATTGGTAGATCTCGCGACCCCCGCATCCATCCAGTGCTCTACCCCCTAGGGTGTTCATCCGAGGCACTACCTCAATAGTTTTCGCGGAGAACCAGCTATTTCCCGGCTTGATTGGCCTTTCACCCCTAAGCACAACTCATCCGGTAACTTTTCAACGTTAATCGGTTCGGACCTCCAGTGGGTGTTACCCCACCTTCATCCTGGTCATGCATAGATCGCCGGGTTTCGGGTCTAATGCATCAAACTATGTCGCCCTATTCAGACTCGCTTTCGCTGCGCCTACACCTATCGGCTTAAGCTTGCTTGATACATTAAGTCACAGACCCATTATGCAAGAGGTACGCGGTCAGGGCATAAAGCCCCTCCCACTGCTTGTAGGCATTCGGTTTCAGGTACTGTTTCACTCCCCTCATCGGGGTGCTTTTCACCTTTCCCTCACGGTACTAGTTCGCTATCGGTCATGTACGAGTATTTAGGCTTGGAGGGTGGTCCCCCCATGTTCAGACAGGATTTCACGTGTCCCGCCCTACTCGAGTCCTGATACATCACTTTCGCATACGGGGCTGTCACCCGCTATGGCCACACTTTCCAGAGTGTTCTGCTAGTTGAATATCAGGCACTGGCCTGGTCCGCGTTCGCTCGCCACTACTAACGGAATCTCGGTTGATGTCTTTTCCTCCGGGTACTGAGATGTTTCAGTTCTCCGGGTTCGCTTCACCAAAGCTATGTATTCACTTCGGTGATACCTTGCCCCAATTAACTCGGCCAACCATTGCTGGAGAGCTGAATTAATTGGTGAAGGTGGGTTTCCCCATTCGGAAATCGTCGGGTCAAAGCTTGCTCACAGCTCACCGACGCTTATCGCAGCGTGCCACGTCCTTCATCGCCTGTACATGCCAAGGCATCCACCAAATGCCCTTACCTCACGCTTGAGAGTCCACACCACCAACGACAACGCTGGGCGCTTGCTATCAGCAAACACCAACTCGGCAGAGCAGCGTCACGCGGCATATCGGTGTGGATGTAAATCTCAGCCTTGTTTATGACGCTCGTTGCCTAGTCTCACGACTAAACCAACGCCGTCACGGCATCGATTTGAAAAACCCATTCACAA
>NZ_ALBQ01000050.1 GCF_000282895.1 Sphingomonas sp. ATCC 31555 | reverse complement strand
ACTAGTATGGCCCGGGGGATCCGTTAGCTATCGTTCGCGAGAAAGTTAGTAGACACACAGGACCCAGGCGTGCAAGTCAATTTCAGCTGACTACACCGATTCTGGTTAAAAGAGCCTATGGCCACCCTTATTTTAGAGAAAAAAAACCACACCTCTAATGTGTTGGGCACTAGAAAAAGCTAACTACCTAGTCCGTTTCTGGACGACTTCATTGGGAATAACATACCCCCCACTGTGATTAAGACTGGCACTGTCCTAATGCTTTCTTCAATAGGTTTGGCTCATGTGTGATTCCCTCTGGCAAACTTATAGAGGACAAGCAGAATAAACCAATTCAAGGTCGTTGTAGCTGAAGGCCTGGCCTGCCTGACAGTTAATTATGAGCATGTCTTGCCCTTCATGGTGGATATTCACAGCTGAAAGTGGTATTGGCATTTTTTTCTGAGGACACAACGAGGAAATCTGATAAATACGGCCACCTGAAGTCTAGCTCGGAGTTAACAATTTACCACGTTTAGAGCGGCCGCGATATCCTGCAGATGCATCCAGTACTAGTATGGCC
>NZ_ALBQ01000049.1 GCF_000282895.1 Sphingomonas sp. ATCC 31555 | reverse complement strand
AATCCCTTATAAATCAAAAGAATAGACCGAGATAGGGTTGAGTGTTGTTCCAGTTTGGAACAAGAGTCCACTATTAAAGAACGTGGACTCCAACGTCAAAGGGCGAAAAACCGTCTATCAGGGCGATGGCCCACTACGTGAACCATCACCCTAATCAAGTTTTTTGGGGTCGAGGTGCCGTAAAGCACTAAATCGGAACCCTAAAGGGAGCCCCCGATTTAGAGCTTGACGGGGAAAGCCGGCGAACGTGGCGAGAAAGGAAGGGAAGAAAGCGAAAGGAGCGGGCGCTAGGGCGCTGGCAAGTGTAGCGGTCACGCTGCGCGTAACCACCACACCCGCCGCGCTTAATGCGCCGCTACAGGGCGCGTCCCATTCGCCAATCCGGATATAGTTCCTCCTTTCAGCAAAAAACCCCTCAAGACCCGTTTAGAGGCCCCAAGGGGTTATGCTAGTTATTGCTCAGCGGTGGCAGCAGCCAACTCAGCTTCCTTTCGGGCTTTGTTAGCAGCCGGATCTCAGTGGTGGTGGTGGTGGTGCTCGAGTTTATACTTGTCTTGAGTTGCTTGCTTGAGAGAGTTGATGCCGCCCGTGATAAATATCGTCATTCTTTCAACAATGTCATCTTCTGATTCTGCGTGAAGGTGTCCGTCAGTAAGCTCACCAATACGATCAACGCCTCTCAGCATATAAAGAATCATGGAAACCATAAATACTGCTCCCCAACTCACGGCAGCTGCGTCGTCTTCACCCTCACATTCCATAATTTCATGAATGAAGGCCTTTAATGTATGATCATATAGCTCTTTCCTCAAGGGTACGGCCACCTCTTCAGGTTCGCTAGCTAGCCGGGACTGCAAGCGTGCAAAATGCATCCATGCTTGTCCTCCTTCCCTGTGTTCAAATTGTGGTCTTAAGTAGGTTCGCACGATGTCATAGGTATTATAGCCTTCAGGACGGGATTTAAGTTCATCAAGGTAGTTCTGACGCTTCTTGTCTATATCGGACAATCCCCGTCGATATACTTCCATAAAAAGATTCTGTTTCGTTCCGTAGTAATAAGTAATTAGTGCTTGAGTAACGTTTGAGTTTTGCGCTATTTGCTTAAGGGTCGCTCCTAGGAACCCGTGCATAGCGAAAACCTTTTCAGCCTCATTTAAGATGAGCTCTTTATTAACGACCTCGCCGAGTTCAGAGAATCGGCGCCTACCGAGTTTAGGCCCAACTGCGGAATTTTGTGCTGATTTCGAGTCTGCCATAGCCATGGTATATCTCCTTCTTAAAGTTAAACAAAATTATTTCTAGAGGGGAATTGTTATCCGCTCACAATTCCCCTATAGTGAGTCGTATTAATTTCGCGGGATCGAGATCTCGATCCTCTACGCCGGACGCATCGTGGCCGGCATCACCGGCGCCACAGGTGCGGTTGCTGGCGCCTATATCGCCGACATCACCGATGGGGAAGATCGGGCTCGCCACTTCGGGCTCATGAGCGCTTGTTTCGGCGTGGGTATGGTGGCAGGCCCCGTGGCCGGGGGACTGTTGGGCGCCATCTCCTTGCATGCACCATTCCTTGCGGCGGCGGTGCTCAACGGCCTCAACCTACTACTGGGCTGCTTCCTAATGCAGGAGTCGCATAAGGGAGAGCGTCGAGATCCCGGACACCATCGAATGGCGCAAAACCTTTCGCGGTATGGCATGATAGCGCCCGGAAGAGAGTCAATTCAGGGTGGTGAATGTGAAACCAGTAACGTTATACGATGTCGCAGAGTATGCCGGTGTCTCTTATCAGACCGTTTCCCGCGTGGTGAACCAGGCCAGCCACGTTTCTGCGAAAACGCGGGAAAAAGTGGAAGCGGCGATGGCGGAGCTGAATTACATTCCCAACCGCGTGGCACAACAACTGGCGGGCAAACAGTCGTTGCTGATTGGCGTTGCCACCTCCAGTCTGGCCCTGCACGCGCCGTCGCAAATTGTCGCGGCGATTAAATCTCGCGCCGATCAACTGGGTGCCAGCGTGGTGGTGTCGATGGTAGAACGAAGCGGCGTCGAAGCCTGTAAAGCGGCGGTGCACAATCTTCTCGCGCAACGCGTCAGTGGGCTGATCATTAACTATCCGCTGGATGACCAGGATGCCATTGCTGTGGAAGCTGCCTGCACTAATGTTCCGGCGTTATTTCTTGATGTCTCTGACCAGACACCCATCAACAGTATTATTTTCTCCCATGAAGACGGTACGCGACTGGGCGTGGAGCATCTGGTCGCATTGGGTCACCAGCAAATCGCGCTGTTAGCGGGCCCATTAAGTTCTGTCTCGGCGCGTCTGCGTCTGGCTGGCTGGCATAAATATCTCACTCGCAATCAAATTCAGCCGATAGCGGAACGGGAAGGCGACTGGAGTGCCATGTCCGGTTTTCAACAAACCATGCAAATGCTGAATGAGGGCATCGTTCCCACTGCGATGCTGGTTGCCAACGATCAGATGGCGCTGGGCGCAATGCGCGCCATTACCGAGTCCGGGCTGCGCGTTGGTGCGGATATCTCGGTAGTGGGATACGACGATACCGAAGACAGCTCATGTTATATCCCGCCGTTAACCACCATCAAACAGGATTTTCGCCTGCTGGGGCAAACCAGCGTGGACCGCTTGCTGCAACTCTCTCAGGGCCAGGCGGTGAAGGGCAATCAGCTGTTGCCCGTCTCACTGGTGAAAAGAAAAACCACCCTGGCGCCCAATACGCAAACCGCCTCTCCCCGCGCGTTGGCCGATTCATTAATGCAGCTGGCACGACAGGTTTCCCGACTGGAAAGCGGGCAGTGA
>NZ_ALBQ01000048.1 GCF_000282895.1 Sphingomonas sp. ATCC 31555 | reverse complement strand
CATTCGGCCCTATAACCCAACAACGGAACGGCGGCTAACCACCACCTTCGGACATGCGTACCCGATCGCCGCTTCTGGCTTAAGCAACATGGCTGCGCCCGCCTTGCACGAACCAAATCGTTCCCTATTTGTACTGATCAGATGCCGCCGCACGGCACTCGCTCCTTGATCCCGTTGGCCACCTTATACCTACGCGCGGCGCAATGCTGCGTCGCCGCTGAATGCGCCCTTTGCCCTCCAGGGCACCGGCTAACGCAAATCGCGTACGATCCTAAACTTCCTAAACTTCGCGCGCCCTCCCGGCGCCGGAGCGCCCGCAACTTCCCCTTTTCCCCAATCCGCGCTAGGGGCCCAGCATGCCCAATCTCTTTCTCGTGATGCTCGGCGGTGCCATCGGCTCCGCGGCCCGCTACGGCGTTGGCCGCGCCGGCGTCGCCTTGCTCGGTCCGGCCTTTCCCTGGGGGACCCTCGCCGTCAACATCGTCGGCGGTTTCCTGATGGGGCTGCTCGGCGCCAGCCTGCTCCGCTTCGGTCCCCAGGCCGAACAGGCGCGGCTGCTGCTCGGCGTTGGCGTGCTCGGCGGCTTCACCACCTTTTCCTCCTTCTCGCTCGAAACTTTCGCGATGATCGAGCGCGGCGATGTCATGACCGCGCTCGGCTATGTCCTCGCCTCGGTGGTCGGCGCGATCGGCGCTCTCGCCATCGGCATGCACCTCGCCCGGGCGGTGACGGCATGAGCGGCGAGCACGATGTCCGCCAGTTCGTCGTCGGTATGGATGATGACGGCATCCGGCTGGATCGCTGGTTCAAGCGCCATCTGCCGGACGTGAGCTTCAACCTGGTGTCGCGCTGGGCGCGTACCGGGCAGCTCCGCGTCGACGGATCGCGGGCCCAGCCCGGCGACCGCATCGCAGAGGGCCAGACGATCCGCGTGCCTCCCGCCGAGCCGGCCAAGCCCGCCGCCGCGGCTCGCCCTAAGTCGAACCGCCCGCCGCTCAGCGCCGAACAGACCGAGTTGGCGCAGTCCATGGTGATCCACCGCGACGCCCAGGCGATCGTGCTCAACAAGCCGCCGGGCCTCGCGACCCAGGGCGGCACCAAGACGTTCGAGCATGTCGACGGCCTGCTCGACGCGCTGCAGTTCGAGGCGGAGGGCCGCCCCAAGCTGGTCCACCGGCTCGACAAGGATACCTCGGGCGCGCTGCTGATCGCCCGCTCGGCCCGCGCGGCGGCGTTCTTCTCGAAGAGCTTCTCCAGCCGCACCGCCCGGAAGATCTACTGGGCGCTGGTGATGGGCGTGCCGGACATCGAGGACGGTTTCATCGAACTGCCGATCGGCAAGCAGCCGGGCACCGGCGGCGAGAAGATGCAGGTCGATATGGAAGAAGGCTCCCCCGCCCGCACCCGCTACCGGGTGATCGAACAGGCGGGCAATCGCTGCGCCTGGGTCGAGCTCCAGCCGTTCACCGGCCGCACCCACCAGCTGCGCGTCCACATGGCGGCGATCGGCCACCCGATCGTCGGCGACGGCAAATACGGGCTGCAGGAGGCGTTCCTCACCGGCGGCATCAGTCGCAAGATGCACCTCCATGCCCGCCGCATCCGCATCGACCATCCCGATGGTGGCCGCATCGACGTCCGCGCCGAGCTGCCGCACCATTTCGCCGAATCGATGCACACGCTTGGCTTCGACCTGGCGGTGGGCAATGCGATCGAGATCGACGATGGCCCCCCGCCGATGAGCAGGGAACTGCTCAAGCAGAAGGCCAAGGCGCACGCCAAGACCTACCGCAAGGAACGCCGCGGCGAACGCCGGGGCCGGGGGGAGAAGAAGTAAGCGTGCGCTTGCCCTGCCGTTATTCGTCATCCCGGCGAAAGCCGGGATCGATTGGGGCCACCGTCACGGCTCTTTCTGCGACCGAGTGGCGGATGGATCCCGGCGTTCGCCGGAATGACGATCCTATGGTGGGTGCGGCCGCATGAACCGCCTCGCCCTGTTCGATTGCGACGGCACGCTGGTCGACAGTCAGGCGAGTATCTGCCTCGCCATGGAGCATTGCTTCGCGGGCCAGAAGCTCGAGCCCCCTGCCCGCGATGCGATCCGCCGCATCGTCGGCCTGAGCCTGGTCGAAGCGATCGCCAATCTGCTGCCGGAGGCGGAGGACGATCTCCACCGCCATCTGGCGGAAGAGTATAAGCAGGCATATTTCGCCCTGCGCACCGCCGGCCATATCGAGGACGAGCCGCTCTACGAGGGCATCGTCGAGGCGATCGAGGCGCTGGACGCGAACGGCTGGCTGCTCGGCGTCGCCACCGGCAAGTCCGATCGCGGCCTGATCCGCGTGCTGGAGGCGCACGGCCTGCGCCAGCGCTTCGTCACGCTGCAGACCGCGGACCGGCATCCGTCCAAGCCGCACCCGTCGATGATCGAAGCCGCCATCGCCGAAGCGGGGGCGAGCCCGGAAACCACGGTGATGATCGGCGACACCAGCTTCGACATGGCGATGGCCGTCGCCGCGCGCGCGCACCCCTTGGGTGTTGCATGGGGATACCACACTCCCCATGATCTGCACGCGGCCGGCGCGGTGCGGGTCGTGGAGCATGCGTCGGCGATTCCGGCGCATCTGGAGGCCCTGTGACTGGAGGCGTTGTGACCGAAGCCGATCGCGTCGCGAGGAATCGCTATTTCCTGATGATGGGCGCCAATTGCGTCGGCGTCGCCGGCGCGGTGCTCGGCCTGCTGATCGCCGGCCGCGCCCAGACGACCGAATTGACCATGCTAGGCGGCACGCTGCTGCTCGCCTCGCTGTGGGTCATGGCGGTGATCCCGAAAATGCTCGCCCGCCGCTGGAGGACACCCCCCGAAGCATGAAACGTTTCTGGAAAACGGTTGCGATCGTCGATGGTGCGGTCGAGCTCGACGGCCGCCCGGTCCGTACTCCCGCCCGCGCGCTCCTCGCGCTTCCGACGCCGCAGCTTGCCGAGGCGGTGGCCGAGGAATGGCGGAGCGTGGGCGAGGAAATTGATCCGCGTACGATGCCGCTGACTGGCCTCGCCAACGCCGCGATCGATCAGATCGCCCCCGATCCCGTCCCCTTCGCGGCGGACCTCGCCCGCTATGGCGAGAGCGACCTGCTCTGCTACCGTGCCGAGCTGCCCGAGCCGCTGGTCGAACGCCAGGCCGCGCACTGGGACCCGCTGCTCGATTGGGCCCGCACCCGCTATGACGTGCACTTCGAGACGACCGCCGGAATCATGCACCGCCCTCAGCCCGCAGCGACGATCATTCGGCTGAACGAGGTGGTCGCCGCGCTCGATCCGTTCCGGCTCGCGGCGCTGAACCCGCTGGTGACGATCAGCGGATCGCTCGTCGCGGCGCTGGCGCTGCTGGAAGGTGCGGCCGATCGCGAGACGGTATGGCGCGCCGCCCAACTCGACGAGGATTGGCAGGCCGAACAATGGGGCGAGGACGACCTCGCCACGAGGGCACGGGAAGCCCGCCGGGCGGACTTCGATGCCGGAGCACGGTTCCTCGGCTTGCTCTAAGCCAGCTCAGAGGACGTCGGCTTCTCCGGTCGGATCGCCGCGCTTCATCAGGCCGCGGATGAAGCCGATCAGCCCGGTCTGGCGCGACCGCTTCAGCCGCTCGGCTTTCAGGATGGTGTGCACTGCTTCGAAGCACTTGTCCGCATCGTCGTTGACCAGGACATAGTCATAGCCGTCCCAATGGCTCACTTCGTTGGCGGCGCGCGCCATGCGGTGGGCGATCACGTCATCGGTGTCGGTACCGCGGCCTTCCAGGCGGCGATGCAGCTCGGCCATCGACGGCGGCAGGATGAACACGCGCACCACGTCGCCGCCCATCGTCTGGTGCAGCTGCTGCGCGCCCTGCCAGTCGATATCGAACAGCATATCGCGGCCGGTGGCGAGCACCGCATCGACCGGCCCCTTGGGGGTGCCATAACGATGCTTGAAGACGTGTGCCCATTCGATGAAATGATGCTGCGCCACCATCTCGCGGAACCGCTCGACGCCGACGAACGTATAGTCGACCCCATTGACCTCGCCCGGTCGCGGCTCGCGCGTCGTTACCGATACGGAGACGGCGAGATCGGGCTCAGCCGCCAGCAGCTTGCGGGCGATGGTCGACTTGCCCGCGCCCGAGGGCGAGGAAAGGACAAACAAAACCCCGCGGCGATGGAATCCATGCGGGTCGTTCTGGTGCGTATGGGCCATGCGGGCCTTTGGCGTAGCGGCACCCGAGCCGTCAAGCCCGGGTGCCGCAGTGCGTCACGCGCCGAGACCCGTATCGGGACCATGCTCGGTGGTCAGCCGGCGCCTCAGATAGGCTGCGCCGACCGCGCCCGCCCCAAGCACGAACGCCGCCGGCACCACGCGCTTGGCGACCTCCCAGGTCGCGACGCCCACAGCAGCGCCAAGAGCGCCGCCCTCGCCGTCGCGCCGGTCGATCCGGCTGCCGATCCATCCTGCAATTGCCTTGCCGATCATCGTCTTCTCCTTCGTCAACCAGAACGGTAGTGGGGCAGCGGCGTTCCCACCGCCGGCCGCAGCCGTTCAACGGCCGATCATCGTCTCGGGCCGGACGAACCTGTCGAAGGTCGCTTCGTCGACGAGCCCAAGCGCCAGCCCTGATTCTTTTAGCGTAAGTCCCTTCTCATGAGCGTTCTTGGCGATCTTTGCCGCCGCGTCATAGCCGATGGCGGGCGCGAGCGCGGTGACGAGCATCAGCGAGCGGTCGACCAGTTCCTTGATCCGCGCCTCGTTCGCCACGGCGCCGTCCACCGCGCGCTCGGCGAAGTTGGTCATGCCTATCGCCATCAGCGTGATCGAGCGCAGCACGTTCGCGCCGATCAGCGGCTTGAACACGTTGAGCTCAAAATGGCCCTGCATGCCACCCACCGTGACCGCGGTGTGGTTGCCGATCACCTGCGCCGCGACCATGGTCAGCGATTCGCTCTGGGTAGGATTGACCTTGCCCGGCATGATCGAGCTCCCCGGCTCGTTCGCCGGCAGTTCCAGCTCGCCGAGCCCCGAGCGCGGGCCGGAGCCGAGCAGGCGAATGTCGTTGGCGATCTTGGTGAGCGAGACGGCCAGCGTGTTGCAGACGCCTGACAGGTTCACCAGCTGGTCCTTGGTCGCCAGCATCTCGAACTTGTTGGGCGCCGAGACGAAGGGAAGCCCGGTGATCTTGGCGATCTCCGCCGCCACGTCCTCGGCATAGCCCGGCGGTGAATTCAGCCCCGTCCCCACTGCCGTGCCGCCCAATGCCAGCTTGAAGATGTCGAGTTCGAGCACGCTCTGGAACCGCGCCCGCGCCGATTCGAGCATCGCCACATAGCCGGAAAATTCCTGGCCCAGCGTCAGCGGGGTTGCGTCCTGCAGGTGCGTGCGGCCGATCTTGACGATGTGGTCCCATTCCCGCGCCTTGCGATCGAGCGCGCCATGCAGTCGCTCCAGCGCCGGGAGCAGATCGAGCGTCACCGCCCTCGCCGCGGCGATGTGCAGTGCGGTCGGGAAGCTGTCGTTCGACGACTGCGCCATGTTGACGTGGTCGTTCGGGTGGATCGGGTTCTTGCCGCCGCGATTCCCGGTGAGGATCTCGTTGGCGCGTCCGGCGATCACCTCGTTGACGTTCATATTGGTCTGCGTGCCGCTGCCGGTCTGCCAGATCACCAGCGGGAACTGGTCGTCCAGCTTGCCGTCGATCACTTCTTGCGCCACGCGATCGATCACCTCGGCGATCTTCGGGTCGAGCCCGTGTTTCACGTTTACGCGTGCGGCGGCCTGTTTCACGATCGCCTGGGCATGGACGATGCCGATCGGCATCCGCTCCTCCGGTCCGAACGGGAAATTCTGGATCGATCGCTGGGTCTGGGCGCCCCAATAGGCGCTGGCGGGAACGTCGATCGCGCCGATCGAGTCGGTTTCGGTGCGCGTGTCGGTCACTGGCTTTCTCCGCTGCAAGCTGGGCAGCGATGTAGGAAAGGCAGACCCGATCACCAACCCGCGACCGCCGCTTTCATGCACGAGCTTGCAACCAATCGCGCCGGAAATACTTGGTTACTTGCCCCGCCGGCGACGGCGGATAGACAGAAACTAGTCACCGGCGAAACAGCCGGGACAACCGCAGGAGAAGAGCTATGATCCCAATGATCTTGGGGATGCTGCTCGGCACCCCCACCCTATCGATCCCCCCTGTGTCGGAGATCGCCCACAGCATCCGGATCGATCACGCCGCCGGACCGGTCGAGGCCGACTATCGGATGCGGATCGACGTCCGCCACAACCAGGTCGGCAGCGCCGGCCCCGGCGGCCGCCCCTCGACGCTGCGCTGCCGCTGGGAAGCGGATCTGCTGCTGGATCGCAGCGCCCGGCATAGCGCGGGCACCGTGCTCCAGCGCAGCCTCCGCCGTGAGGCCGTCGCTTCGGGCAGCCGTCCCGGCTGGTGCACCGCCAATCGCGATGCCATCGCCCGCGACGTTGCACGCGCCACTACGGACGTGCAGGGCGAAGTCCGTGCCCTTGCGCAACAGGATGCCGAAGGCCTCCGCGCGGAGCTGGACCGATTGGGAAACGATAGAACCGGATGACATTCAAGTTGAACTCGCGCCGCCGCTGGGCGGCGGCGCTTTTTTCGCTCGCCATGCCTGCCGCGGCACAGGCACAGCTTGTCCCTAACGTGTCGGGCGGTGTGGAACTCGCCACCGATGAAAGCCGCCGCGGCCTGAGCTGGAGCGAGAACCAGCTGAGCGCGTCGGGCGATGCTTCGATCGGCATTCTCGGCTTCGACGCTTCCGCGCGCGTCGCCATGACGCGCGAGCCCGCCCGCCATGCGGGTGCGGACACGGTTTTCGACGTGGAGGTCGGCCATCGCCTCGGCATCGGCGCGCTCAATCTGCGCGGCTTCGTCACCGGTCATGTTTTCACCGGCGCGGCACGGAACATGGATTATGTGGAACTCGGCGCGGACGGCAATTTCTCGTTCGGTCCGCTGCAGCTGAACGCCGGCGCCGCCTATGCGCCAGACCAGGGCCCGATCGGCGGCGACAATCTGTATCTGCATGGCGGCGCGCGGGTAGGCATCCCCACCACGCCGTTCACGGTGCTGGGATCGATCGGTCGTACCTCAGGCAGTACCGACGATGCACGCGCGGCACGGCTGCGGCCGACCGGCAACTATACGGATTGGCGGGTCGGTGTGGAGCATTCCATGGGAGCGATCACGCTCGGAGTCGATTATATCGGGACCGACATCGACACGGATCGAGTCGTTACGTCGCCCTATGCCGATCTCCGCCACGCGGGGCACCGCGTGTTGGGCCGGGCGCGGCTTTCGTTCTGATCCGAAGGGCAGGCCGGCAGCAGTGCTGCGGGCCTGCCTCCGCCCTCACTTCTTGCGCTTGAAATCCACCGAGACGACGTTCGATCCGTCGTCGGCCGGCTTGGCGATCGGCCCGCCGTCATTCTCGGCATCGTCATGCTCGTGCGGCTCGGGGCCTTCCGGGCCGTCCTGCGCCTGAAAGCGCAGTTCGAAGTTCACCGCCGGATCGTGGAACCCGGTAATGGCCGAGAACGGAATCGTCAGGATCGACGGGATCTGGTTGAAGCTCAGCCCCACCGAGAACTTGTTGGAATCGACCGTCAGATCCCAGTAGCGGTGCTGCAGGACGATCGTCATCTCGTCGGGGAAACGCTCGATCAGCCGCTTGGGGATATCCACGCCCGGCGCCTGCGTCTTGAAGGTGATGTAGAAATGGTGCGCCCCCGGCAGCCCGCCGGTCTCCGCCACCGATCCAAGCACGCGGCCCACCACGGCGCGCAGCGCCTCCTGCACGATCTCGTCGTACGGAATCAAACTATCGGGCACATTCCCTGTCATGCCCCTCTGGGTAGCGGCTGAAAAGTTGGGGTCAAGATTGCATGCGACGCTTGCCGCGCTATGTGCACCCCATGCGCACCGCGACGATCAGCCGGAAGACCAGCGAAACCTCGATCGACGTCACCGTCAATCTCGACGGTACCGGCGTCTACACCATCCACACGGGCATCGGATTCTTCGATCACATGCTCGAACAGCTCAGCCGCCACTCGCTGATCGACATGGATGTGAAGACGGTGGGCGATCTGCATATCGACCAGCACCACACGGTGGAGGATACCGGGCTCGCGATCGGCGAGGCGATCGCCAAGGCGCTGGGCGACAAGAAGGGCATCCGCCGCTACGCCGATGCGCTCTCGCCGATGGACGAGACGCTGACCCGCGTCGCGATCGACATTTCCGGCCGCCCCTATCTCGTGTGGAAGACCGAATTCTCGCAGAAGAAGCTCGGCGAGATGGACACCGAGATGTTCGAGCACTGGTTCCACAGCTTCGCCCAGACCGCGGGGCTGACGCTGCACGTCGAGACTTTGTACGGCAGCAACAACCACCATATCGCCGAAGCCGCCTTCAAGGGCCTGGCCCGCGCGCTGCGCGAGGCGGTGGAGATCGATCCGCGCAAGGCGGGCGTGATCCCGTCGACCAAGGGAGTGCTGTGATGATCCTCGTGCTGCTGACCTACAAGGTAGACATCGCCCAGATCGACGAACTGCGCCCGGCGCATGTCGAGTGGCTCAAGCAGGCCGTGGCCGACGGCCGGCTGATGGTCGCGGGCCGCAAGGTGCCGGTGACCGGCGGCTTCTTCATGGCGCGCGGCTCGCTCGAAGAAGTGCAGGCCTGGGCCGCGGGCGACCCCTTCGCCACTGCCGGTGCGGCGGAATATGCGTTCATCGAAGTCGCCCCGAGCATCCTCGCACCGGGGCTGGAAGCGCTCGGGCAGTGAGCGTCGCGCTGATCGATTACGGCGCGGGCAATCTCCATTCGGTGCACAATGCGCTGAAGGCGGCGGGTGCTGCCGACATTGCGGTGACCGCGGACCCGGCGGTGGTGCTGGGCGCCGACCGGGTAGTACTGCCCGGTGTTGGCGCCTTCGGTGCCTGCGCATCGGGCCTGCGGGCGCTGCCCGGCATGATCGAGGCATTGGAGACGCGCGTGCTGCGAGACGCCGTGCCCTTCCTCGGCGTATGCGTCGGCATGCAGCTGCTGGCCACCACCGGCGAAGAGCTGGGCAGCCATGCCGGGCTAGGCTGGATTCCCGGCACGGTGCGGCAACTGCCCGCCGGTCCGGAACTCCGCGTGCCGCACATGGGCTGGAACGATGTGGTTCCCACGGTCGACCACCCGCTGATCGAGCGCGGCGAGGCCTATTTCCTTCACAGCTTCGCGTTCGACGGCGACGCGGTGCTCGCCACCACCGAGCATGGCGGCCCGGTGACCGCCGCGATCGGCCGCGACAATATCGTCGGCCTGCAGTTCCACCCCGAGAAGAGCCAGCGCTACGGCATCGCGCTGCTCGAACGATTCCTCGCCTGGAAGCCCTGAGATCCCCATGACCCTGCACATCTTCCCCGCCATCGATCTCAAGGCCGGCCAGGTCGTTCGTCTGGCCGAAGGCGATATGGCGCGCGCCACCGTCTATGGCGACGACCCCGCCGCCCAGGCCGCGCTGTTCGCCGAGGCCGGCGCCGAATGGCTCCACGTCGTCGACCTCGACGGCGCGTTCGCAGGCGAATCGGTCAACGGTCTCGCGGTCGCCAACATCCTGGCGAAGACGCCTGCCAAGGTGCAGCTCGGCGGCGGCATCCGGAACCACGAATCGATCCGCCGCTGGCTCGACATGGGCGTGACCCGCGTCGTGATCGGCACCGCGGCGCTGGAGAACCCCGACCTCGTCCGCGAGGCCGCCCGCGCGCATCCCGGCCAGATCGTCGTCGCGGTGGACGCCCGCGACGGCATGGTCGCAACGCATGGCTGGGCCGATGTGTCGGACGTCAGCGTCGTCGATCTCGCCCGCCGCTTCGAGGATGCCGGCGTCGCCGCGCTGCTGTTCACCGATGTCGGTCGCGACGGGCTGCTCAAGGGGTGCAATGTCGAGGCGACCGTGGCGCTCGCCCGCGCCGTCTCGATCCCGGTGATCGCGAGCGGCGGCGTCACCGACATCCACGACATCCATGCCCTGCGGAAGCATGTAGCAGACGGCATCGAGGGCGTGATCTCGGGCCGTGCGCTCTATGATGGCCGGCTGGACCTCGCCGAGGCGATCGAGGCCGGGCGATGACCGTCCGCGCCCGTGTGATCCCCTGCCTCGACGTGGCGAACGGCCGCGTCGTCAAGGGCGTCAACTTCGTCGAACTGCGCGACGCCGGCGATCCGGTCGAGCAGGCCCGCGCCTATGATGCGGCGGGCGCCGACGAGCTCTGCTTCCTCGACATCACCGCCAGCCACGAAGCGCGCGGCACGATCCTCGACGTGGTGCGCCGCACCGCCGAGGTGTGCTTCATGCCGCTCACCGTCGGCGGCGGCGTGCGCAGCGTCGAGGATGCCCGCGCGCTGCTGCTGGCCGGCGCGGACAAGGTCGCGGTGAACAGCGCCGCGGTGTCGCGACCCGAAGTGGTGGCGGAAATCGCCGACCGCATGGGCAGCCAATGCGTCGTCGCCTCGGTCGACGCGCGGCGGACCGGCGACGGCCGCTGGGAAGTGTTCACCCATGGCGGCCGGCGCGCAACCGGCATCGACGCGGTCGAACACGCGCTGCGCCTCGCCGAACTGGGCGCGGGCGAGCTGCTCGTCACCTCGATGGACCGCGACGGCACCCGCGACGGCTATGACCTCGACCTGATCCGCACCATCGCCGACCAGGTGACGGTGCCCGTGGTCGCCTCGGGCGGCGTCGGCGGGCTGGATGATCTGGTGGCAGGCATCCGCGACGGCCACGCATCTGCGGTGCTGGCGGCGTCGATCTTCCACTTCGGCCAGGCGACCATCGCCGAAGCGCATGCCGCGCTGGCGGCCGCGGGGATTCCGGTTCGAGCGTAGGTGCGCCTTCAGTCGGCTCCCGCCCATTAGCGGACGCATATTTATCGGCGCATGCTGATTAGATGGCGAAGTCTGACATGCACCCTCACTGGTATCTACGGCTTCTGGCAATCTGGGTATTCACGGGACCAGTGCTTTTGGTGCTCGCAAACTTCCACAACCCCCAAGGCTTCAGAGTACTGCCGTCTTTCCCCCCAGTGGCGGAGGGAGTTTATCCAACGATCGCCTGGGCTTTCACAACGCTCTTGGTCTGGATCCCGGTCATGTCGCTCCCCTTCGCGCTGTGGTCTGCGATTAAGCATCGCCGCGGCGCGAGATCGAGGCGGTAGACTGATGTCGTCCTAGGTCCGCTTCCCAGCCATTTTCCTCCATGGCAGCTGCCGCCCCAGTAGCGGACATTGCTCGTTCGGCCTAGGCTGTTCGTAAGCGTCCGACCTGACCCGTATTGCGTGGCAACTTCTGCTG
>NZ_ALBQ01000047.1 GCF_000282895.1 Sphingomonas sp. ATCC 31555 | reverse complement strand
CTTTTATGGCGTTTTTATCCCAGAAGATAGGTAAGTAGCTGATATGAAAGGATTTTTATCGACCAGAAATCCTGAAGAGGATGACATTTCGATGACCCTGTCCGTCGAATCAGCGTCGAATCACCCGCAAATCAGGCCTGAAATCCGGGAATCGCGGCAAATGCACGCACCCGCTCGGCTTCGTCTGCGCTCCAGATCGCGCCACTGACCGCCACGAAGTCGGCGCCGGCAGCAACCAGCGGCGCAGCATTGGCCGGCGTGATTCCGCCAATCGCGACGCAGGGGATTTCGAACAGCGCAGACCACCAGGACAGGATGGACGGCTCGGGCCGATGCTTCGTCTCTTTGGTAGTGGTGGGATAAAAGGCACCGAACGCCACATAATCGGCACCCGCCTCCCCTGCCTCCATCGCGAGATGGCGGCTGTCGTGGCAGGTCACGCCGATCTGCACATTCGGGCCCAGGATCGTGCGTGCCTCGCGCGCGTCGCCATCGTCCTGGCCAAGGTGCACGCCGTCGGCGCCAAGGCGCTTCGCCAGGCTGACACTATCGTTCACGATGAAGGCGACATCGGCATCGGCGCAGATACGCTGCAGTGGCTCGGCGAGCTTGGCGGCCTGATGCTGATCAACATCCTTCACCCGGAACTGAAAGGCAGCAACCGGCCCAGCGTCCAGCGCGCGGCGCAGGCGATCGGGGAAGGCGCCGGTCACGTCGAGCGGCGAGATCAGATAGAGCTGGCAGGGCGGGCGACGATCGTCGCGGACGAACTTCTCGGCAAAGCCTTCGAGGTTCGCTTCGTCTTCGATATCGTCGAAGGGATCGGACATGGGATACTCCGCTGCTGAAACCGGCGGAACTCTACCGCCTTTGTCGGCGGGCCTTCCACCCCCTGTCCATCGGGGTCAAGCAGCGGGTGCGACGCATCGGGCCGCGGCAGTTATGCGGCGGCGCCGTGCAGGACGGATCCTGCCGGCGCCGCCGGGGCAGGTTTCAGGCCTCCTCGCCCTTATAAATCGAAACCAGCTTGTCGAGCATCGCCAGAGCCTCGGCGCGGGGACGTTGGAAGGTGTTGCGGCCGATGATCGAACCGTTGCCCCCGCCGGCGAGGATGTCGCGCGCGTCCTGGTACACCGCGTCGGCACCCTTGGCGGCGCCGCCGGAGAAGACAACGATGCGGCGGCCGGCGAAGCAGCTTTGCACCACATGGCGCACGCGATCGCCCTGATCCGACCAGTCGGTGCCCTCATAGAGCTTCTTGGCCTCGGCCTGCTCGACATGATTGCTGGGCAGCTTCACCTTGATGATGTGCGCACCGAGCAGCGCCGCCATGTGCGCGGCATAGGCGCCGACATCGAGCGCCAGTTCGCCATCCTTCGTCAGCTTGCCGCCGCGCGGATAGGACCAGATCACCGTGGCGATGCCGACCGAAGCCGCCTCGGCGCGCATTTCCTTGATCTCTTCCATCATCTCGAACACGCCGTCCGCGCCCGGATAGATGGTGAAGCCGATCGCCGAGCAACCGAGCCGCAGCGCATCATCGACGCCGCCGGTCACCGCCTGGTCGATGCCGGTCGCCCAGCTGTTCGAGCTGTTGACCTTGAGGATCGTCGGGATCTGGCCGGCAAAGGCGTCGGCCCCCGCCTCGATCATGCCGAGTGGCGCCGCATAGGCCGAAAGCCCGGCATCGATCGCAAGCTGGAAATGGTAATGGGGATCATAAGCGTCGGGGTTGATCGCAAAGCTGCGCGCCGGGCCGTGTTCAAAACCCTGATCGACTGGCAGGATGATCAGCTTGCCCGTGCCGCCGAGCCGGCCCTGCATCAGGATGCGCGCAAGATTCGCCTTCACCCCTGGATTGTCGGTGCCGTAATTGTCGAGGATCGCTTTGACGGCCGGCGTGATGCCCATGATCTTCCCCTCATTGGTAATCGATGCGGGGTCCCTATCGCGCCGAATTGGTCCCGAAAAGGCTGACAACGTTGGCCACATGCTGCGGAGCGAAAGTTATTTCGCATCTGCGGAACAGCTCCAACACCTGCCATGAAATTGGTATCTTTTTGGTTAGCAGGTGCTGTCTTATTGACGCGATACCATTGCATCGAACCGTCCACCGCCTGCGAAGATCAGAGAATCGCATGGCGGCGTGCTTAAACAAGAAGGGCGGGAGCGCCGTAGCGTCCCGCCCTTCCCTGTCGTTGAACCGTGCCTCAGCCCAGCAGTGCCGCGACGCCGGGAAGTTCCTTGCCTTCCATCCATTCGAGGAAGGCACCGCCCGCCGTGGAGACGAAGCTGAATTCGCCCGCCACGCCGGCCTGGTTCAGCGCCGCCACCGTGTCGCCGCCGCCGGCGACGGAAACAAGCTGGCCTTCCTTGGTGAGCGCCGCGGCGGTGCGGGCGAGCGACACCGTCGCCGCGTCGAACGGCGGGATCTCGAACGCGCCCATCGGGCCATTCCACACCAGCGTCTTGCAGGTCTTGAGCACGTCGGCCAGCGCCTCGGTCGCCGCCGGGCCGACGTCGAGGATCATCTCGTCGGCGGCGACTTCATGCACGTTGACGGTGCGCACCGGCGGATTGGCACGGAATTCCTTCGCGACCACCACGTCGTACGGCAGGTGGACGGTGCAGCCGGCGGCGTCGGCGGCATCCAGGATCTCCTCGGCGGTGCCGGTCAGGTCGTGCTCGCAAAGGCTCTTGCCGACATCGACGCCGCGCGCGGCGAGGAAGGTGTTGGCCATGCCGCCGCCGATGATCAGGTGATCGACCCTGGCGACGAGATGCTTGAGCACGTCGAGCTTGGTCGAGACCTTGGCGCCGCCGACCACCGCTGCCACCGGATGCTCGGGATTGCCCAGCGCCTTGTCGAGCGCGTCGAGCTCGGCTTCCATCTGGCGGCCGGCGAACGCGGGCAGCTTGTGGGCAAGGCCTTCGGTCGAGGCGTGGGCGCGGTGCGCGGCGGAGAAGGCGTCGTTGACATAAAGGTCACCGAGCGACGCGAAACGATCGACCACGGCGGGATCGTTCTTTTCCTCGCCACCAAAGAAGCGGGTGTTTTCGAGCAGCGCGATGTCGCCGTCGTTCAGCATCGCGACCGACGCGGCATCGCCTTCCCAGTCGATATAGCGAACCGAGCGGCCGAGCACCTGCTCGAACGGCTTCACCACCTGCGACAGCGAGAATTCCGGGCTCGGATTGCCCTTGGGGCGGCCAAAATGGGCGAGGACCAGCACCTTGGCGCCACGATCGGCGAGTTCGGCGACGGTCTGCATCGCGGCGCGCAGTCGGGTGTCGTCGGTTACCTTGCCATCGGCCATCGGCACGTTGAGGTCCTCGCGGACCAGCACTCGCTTGCCGGTGATATCGCCCATGTCGTCGAGCGTCTTGAAATTGCGCGCCATGCTGAACCCCTCGCGTGCTGTATGTCCGTCGCTAGCGACGTGCGCTCCCCTCCCGCTTGCGGGAGGGGCCGGGGGAGGGGTTGCAACGCGGGCCGATCGGCCGTGCAACCGTCCTCCCC
>NZ_ALBQ01000046.1 GCF_000282895.1 Sphingomonas sp. ATCC 31555 | reverse complement strand
CGGAACAACCGCGCGACGGCCGACAGCGACGGCATGTCGCACCTTGGCCGCGCGCTCGACAAGCTCGGTGTCGAGATCATCTGCGCCAACTCGCCCCAGGCCAAGGGGCGGGTTGAGCGGGCCAACAGCACGCTCCAGAACCGCCTCGTCAAAGCGATGCGACTTGAAGGCATCTCCTCCATCGAAGAGGCCAACACCTTCCTCCCCTCTTACCTCTTGCGCCACAATGCTCAGTTCGCCTGCCCGCCTGCAGACCCTCGCGACGCGCATCGGCCGCTTGCCCCGCACGAGAATGTGGAAGCCGAGATGGTCTGGCGCGTCGAGCGCTCCGTCACCGGCGCTCTGGCGCTCCACTACAATAAGGCGATGTTCATCCTGGAGCCGACGCCGCTGACGCGGACGCTGGCCCGCAAGCGCGTCCATGTATGCGAATTCCCCGATGGACGCGTTGAGGTGCGGCACGGCGAAGTCGTCCTGCCCTACCGGGTCTACGACAAGATGCAGCGGGTCAACCAGGCCGAGATCGTCGAGAACAAGCGGCTTGGCGCGGCCCTCGCCATGGCGCAGGCCATGCAGAGCGCCAACCCGCACCACCGCCAGCGGAACAACAATGCGCCAGCTCGCAGCTCACAGTCGGTGGGAGTCTTCGCTACGTCGCGCGTGACCCTGGATGATGGTCGTTCGGGGACCGAGCCCCCAAAGCGGAGGGGAAGACCGCCCCTCCCCCGCGTCAAGCGTCAGCTGGACACCTCTATGGAGGAAAAGCAGACTGTCCGCTGATGATGGAAAAGCTGCCGGGCTGCTCCCGCCCCCGTTGCGGACGCGCGGACGTTGGACTGGGAGGAGCACCGACTGGTAGCTCACATGATGGAGGGTTAGGTCAAGAGCGCTTACGGCATGTCCCTCTGCCGCCAATATTTCGGAGTGTCGGGCTCGCCGCACTCCGCTATACAGAAGCGTGCAAAACGATGATGCGGAATCGCGCGCCTTCCTGATCGCCTACGAGTTGATCGAACAATATGGCGACGACGTAGCAGACTACCTGCAAGCGAAAATCGACGAGGCAATGGCTTCAGGCGACCACCACAAAATGTCGGCTTGGTTCATCATTCGCAACGCGGTGACGCTGACCCTGCACGCCAGCTCAAACAAGTCGCATTGATGCAGGTGGCCGCTCCGGGGTGATGCGGGCTGGTTTACTGCTGCCGAAAGCGCGATCGACGTGTTTTGGGACATACCTGCCGTTCAGGAGCGATTGGTCGAACGGCAACTCTTGTCAGGAGCCGACATTCACCCCTCGCTAAAGTGCCTCGCGGAATGACAGAGAGTGCGCGGGTAGCCCTCAGCACATTTCAGGCGCAAATCTAGCACAGGGGAGAGCTGTCAGGAGAATTTCGACCAGACAAGAAGGCCTTCCCACGGGACCCCGGGGCAACCGGCACTCCATAACTGACGAGGAAAAACCTCTCGAGTTGTGGGGAGATCACGTGCTCTACGTGCACTGCCCCAGACAGCAAGGGACAGTGATAAACGTGAATCCCTCTAACGATGAGCATCGAGACAATCTCATCGACCTGCTCGGCCGAGGATAGGTCCAAGTGACGCGAGGCATCGGCTCCCCACGGACCCACCTCTTCGCCGCCCCTGAACCCGAACTGCCCGTTTAGCAGCTGGCTTGCGGACATCGGCAGAAGGTGGCGCTCGCGTTCAACAGCAGGGGCAACCACCCTGCCGCTCCTTACACCATGAACAAACTGAAGAGCTTCAGTACCAGCCCTCAAGAGCGCGTAGGCGAATGAAAGAGAAGCGCCCGAGCCATAGAATGCCCTTCCATCTTGCCCCTTGAGCCGTGCGAGTAAAACCGGGACCTGCAGGTCAGTTGTAATATCCCAGGCGTCTAGCCGCCTCCCGGCCGCAGTCTCTATCCGGTTCAAGTCTTCGCCGAGCAAATCCCCTAAGCGTTCACGGGAGAGTCTTCGAACAGGTCGAGGCGTACTACTAAAGATAGTGGCAAGCAGCGTGACACCAATTGCGTCTCGTTCGATCAATTCCAGAAGTCCGTGAAGGATCGCATCGGTTGCAGAAAGGCCCGCTGCTACGCCTGAATTGGTCGCATATCGCGCCAGTCCAAGCCCGCGAAGACAGTTCGCTTCCACGGTATCCCTCGAGCAGAAGCCGGGGTCCCTTAGAAAATACGGATACTGAATGGCTTTTGGCTCTCCGCCCAGTGCGTAAGCATTGACACGTGACAGAGAGAGGGACAGCCCAGATGGCAAGCCAGCAAAGCCGGGACTTCCTCCGACAAGATAGGCGTCATCGCCTT
This sequence comes from Sphingomonas sp. ATCC 31555, assembly GCF_000282895.1. Taxonomy (GTDB): domain Bacteria; phylum Pseudomonadota; class Alphaproteobacteria; order Sphingomonadales; family Sphingomonadaceae; genus Sphingomonas. The sequence goes on along the minus strand of NZ_ALBQ01000046.1, from coordinate 58,709 downwards.
GTAGATCTAGATCTACGCATTTCAATCCCGGTGGCTGGCTTCCGGACGCTAGGTGCTCTATTGCTTCGAAAACGGCAGAAGCTTGGCTTTGATCGGAAAGGCCCTTCCCAGTGCCAATTGCTATCGAGCCATCCGCCGATATCAACTTGCAATACGTCGTGACGATATCCTCACCCTCTGTGCTGTACTCCACCTCAATTCTGTTCTCGTCTAGGAAACGGTGTGCCCGCAGTATAGAGTCTTCTGCAGAAGCACACCGCTCACTCGCACCAACAATCAAAGCTACGCCATCTTGCCGGCGTTAAGATCAACCATCTCCCGAAGCTCTTCGATGTTCTGAGCTTTAAAGGACATCCGTTCCTCCGTGGCACCCCGTACGGTCACTTCTACCTCGAAGCTACCGTCAGAATTCGGCTCGACCATCGCGAGTTTATTTGAGAACTGTTTCAACGAATCCTGGAACCCGGTATCGCTTTCACCGTACATATACCAGTAACCCATGCTCGATCTCCCCTGTTGGCAACGAGCGAGATTGCTGTTCGTGCTTGCTGCCGATACTGTGGATAGCCGATACGGGGTGTAGAACAAGTGCGAATCAACTCAGCCGCTGTGACTCATTGGGTGGACGGACCTGAGTATCGTATTCTCGTCGTCGATAACTTCTACGAAAACGTTGATCAAGTGCGTGCCCAAGCGCTTGGCGCTGACTACAGAATAGGGTACTCATCCTATCCTGGTCTGCATTGCCCTCTTCCGAGAGATGAAGCGGACTCGTTCTCGTCAGACATAAGGGATCATCTGAATCTTTGGGGGGTGGATGTGCCGGAAGACGCTCCCTGTGAGATCGACTTCGCAGTGGTAACAGTGACCGGTTCGGCTTTGCACTCCAGGCAGGCCGTGCCTCATATTGATAACGTACCAATATTTGGCCTTGTCCACCTTTCGAGCAAATCCGATAGTTTTACATGCTTTTACCGCCATCTTCCATCTGGCCGCGTTATGCTTTCGACCCACGAGGAGAGAGCCGAATTCGCCAAGGTTCACCGCAGTCGCAGAAATCATATTGTTCGGGGGTACATAGTTGATAGTTCTGAGTGGGCTGAAGTCTGCAGGGTGCAAGGGGTATACAACCGTTTCGTTTGCTATCCGGGATCGGCATTCCACTCAGTCATCCCGGGTGAAATTCCATCTCCGTTCTCAGTCGCCGCAGCTCGAATCACTCAGCGTATAGCCTTTGGGCAAGGGAAGGTAAATCAAGGCTCTGGCGAAGTAACGTAGAAGCCGCCAATGTGAGACGATAGTGCGAGGCACGCGACGTTCCAGTCCAATCGTTTATGCCCGTTCGACTACTTTTTTCGTCACCAGAGCCGATCGGCCTGTTAGCGATGATGCACGTCCGCCTTCCGCGGTCGATAAGGGATTGCCATACGATCGAGAGGCGTACTGTTGCGGGTCTGCTCAATGAAGCGGGAACGGCGGGTTTCGGCAAGAGCAGCGCTCCTAGCACAGGGTGCCGAACGGCTCGAGCTGGTCGTTCTCAGTCGAGGCGGCCGTCGACGCCCTACCCGATAGCACGAGATGCATCGTTGAGGCGGTGTAACCGGGCCCACTGCGTGCGCAGCGGGTCCGGGGACAGGAGCCGGGAGTGTGGGGCATCAGCGGGGGCAGCGCTGCGCTATGAGGAGGGCTCCACGCAGCCCCCGCTGCCACGAGCGGCGTGTGCCATTTCTATCTTGCGGCGGAATGTGCCTTTTCTAACTGGCGGCAACAGCTGGGTAGGGGGGGGCGGATTCCAAATCGAAGTGCGAAAACTTAGGCAAGCTGCGGTGTTCAGCCGCTTGCAAGTCTGGCAGGATCAACGACTACCGGTGCTCGGATCGCGCCGTTAAGCGCATATAGCAGCTGGGCGGACGTATAGGGTTTGCGAAGGAGAATGCTCTCGCCAACGCCTTGTCTCTGCCAGCTTTCGGTACTTTCGGCCGTCGCGTAGATCACCGGCAATGAAGGCTTCAGCTGCCGCGCCAAGGTCGCAACGACCCAACCGCTCGGCCCATCGCCAAGATTGACGTCGGTAACAAGCGCGTTCATATAGCAGCCCTCAGAATGCAGGATCTCGATCGCCTCACCGGTATTGAGAGCGCAAAGTACCTGAAAATCGCCCTCCTCGAGGATGGTCCGGGCCTGCATAAGGAGCCTTACCTCATCCTCTACGAGCAGTATGAGCGGTCCGTTCATTCTCGCGCATCTTCTTAACCGTACGAGGAGGACAAGCGCTCTCGTGCATGGGGTGCGTCATCGACGCGGCCGCAGATCGTGACACAACCCCAACAGCGAACGCCAGCGAGATTGTTACGCTAAGGTATCATACTGAGGCTACCCGAGGTTCGGCGACAGCGCGGATACCGGCATGCTACCAGACCATGGATTGCCGCATCCCGACAGACGCGAGCCACCAACCTGTCGTTCGCGACCTTCGAGGCCGTTTACGCTGCAAAACTACGTAATCGCATCCTGATCCATGATATGTGAATGGTTAGACAAAGGTGGAGCAGTTCGTTTCGACGTCGTACTCCCTACTAAATAGTTAATACTCTCTTAACGTCCGATGCAATTGAGGCCCTGTAAAACTCCCTACTTATCTTTTCCGTCGTTAACCATATATTGCCGGCGGGGAGTATCTATGAGTACTTTATTCTATAGTCCGGGACCTTATCCGAAGGATGAGGTTGGGCGTCAGCGCATCGTGAAACGGCTTGTCAGCTCAAAGCCTGACTTCGGCAAGCTCCAGCACCTCGTTTCCGAAGCGGCCAAGCTTTTCGGCGTTCCCTCCGCGGCGGTCACGATCATCGACGATCACCGTCAGTGGATACCCGTGCGCGAGTGTATCCCGGTGAGCACGACGAGACGCTCAGAGGCTTTTTGCGGCCATACGATTTCTCAGGAGAAACCGCTCTTGGTGCGGGACGCCACCCAGGATGAGCGGTTTGACGGCAACCCACTTGTGGTAGGCGAACTCCAGGTCCGATTTTACGCCGGCGCCCGATTGATGGTCGGGGGCGCCGCCGTTGGCGCGCTGTGCGCACTAGGTCCGGTTCCAATACCCGAGATCAGTGCATCGCAGCTGGCGCGCCTCGACGAGCTTGCCAAACAGGCATCAACCTATCTGAACCAACACCTCATCAATAATGTGGATTCAGGGACACTGAGCCCGCCGCTCCGTCTTGTTTAGAGTAGCACATACTATGCTCGATTCCCTTAGCCGCAAGATTACAGCACTTGGCCTGATCACAGCGACTGCGCTGTCCGGTCTCGCCGCACTGCTTCTCTATTCCTCGTGGAAGATGGAGAGTGGCTACCGCCGGACGCAGCACACGGAGCGTGTGCTGGAGCTGGCTCAACGGCCTGTGGACATTATTCGGCGGTCGGAATCCGACCTGCGCGCCTCCATCATTGAGAGAAAGCGCTCCCCGGAGGCCAGTTCGCTTGCCCGGCTTGAAGAAGCACTGGCGGATCTACGACGGCTTGTTCGCTCGACAGCCGACAACCCTGAGCAAAATGCTCGCGCGCGGGCACTGCTCAACGCGGCTGAGAAGCGTATTGAACTCCTCCGCAGCGGTATCGCGCTGCAGACCAGTGGAGCCTACCCAGCTCTGCCGTTCGGGCAGGTCCTTGCACGCTCGCGCGCATCTGAAGCGCTGATGGCCGACCTGGATGCTAAGCGGGACGACTTTCTGGTGGCCGAACGCCTCCTGCTCCAGGAACGCACCGCTCGCGCGGAACGGCTTTTTCGCACGAACCGTCTAATCGTGCTGGTTGCAGTGCCCGTGATTGTCTTGATCATACTAGCGATGAAGGCGGTGACCATTCGATCTATCCGAAGGCACGTTCGCTCCATGATCGTTTCGATCGAGGCGTTTGCAGCTGGAGACGGGTCAGCTCGCATCGATCTCAAGGGTGTCCGCTGGCGCGAGTTTGCGTCCATTGCTGCGGGCTACAACACGATGGCCGATACCCTCTCCACAACCATGAAGCAGCAGGTGCTTGATCAGAGCGCGCTTGAAATCGCGAACAAAGAATTGCGCCGGCAATCTGTAGAACTGGAGAAGCGCGGCGCCGCAATGGACACTCTGAACGCCATGTCGCTTCGGATGACGTCGGCGAACTCCGATCCAGAGTTTGCGGAGGTGATCCGTCGCTTCGTTCCGAAGTTGCTGCCCGGTACAGGCGGGGCCGTCTACGCGCACAGCAACAGTCGCAACCAGCTCGTCAAGGTCGGTTCTTGGGGGAATGCAGAAAGCCTGCCCGAGTGGTTCGAGCCCGAAAAATGCTGGGGGCTACGTCTTGTCAAACCTCACGTCTTCGATCCCTCAGACCCCGATCTCGCCTGCGAGCACGCCCGCGCTGCTGCAGACTATTGTTGCGAACCTCTGATGGCCGGCGGTGACGTTGTAGGTTTGGTGCATGTAATCGGGTCGATACCTGCCGCCGAGCAATATCGCCTTGCTGCCCTCAGCCGAGAAGTCGGTTCGGGTCTTATGAACCATGTGCTCCGCAGGGATCTGAGGGAGCAGAGCATCCGCGATCCGCTGACAAACCTGTTTAACCGCCGGTATCTTGAAGAGAGCTTGCAAGTTGAACTGGCCCGAGCAGAGAGGTCTGAAGTTCCCCTGTCCGTCATCATGTGCGATGTCGATCACTTCAAGCGCTTCAACGACACCCATGGTCACGATGCTGGTGACGCCGTTCTGCGGGCTGTGGCTGAGGAGATGCAGAAGCACTTCCGCGACGGCGACATCGTCTGCCGGTACGGTGGCGAGGAGTTCACCGTAATTGCCGCAGGAGCGACGACCGAAACTGCCGCACGCCGGGTGGAGCGGTTGCGGCTCGCACTTGGCGAGCTCGTCGTGCGATCGGGGAATACTGTTCTGCCGCCTATTTCCGCGTCATTCGGCATCGCCGGGTTCGTGAGATCTGAAGGGAGTGGCACGCAGCGGATGTTGGAAGCAGCGGATGAGGCCGTGTATCGTGCTAAGCGTCAGGGCCGAAACCGCGCTGTCATCGCCGAATTACGCGCGGCATGATCTGGCGGCGCCTGCACGGCGGCCGCTCCCATGCAGTTGCGGCCGACCGTCATGAGTCTGGCGCCTTTTGCACGACCACGAGTAGCCGAAGCGACATCGGCAGCATGCCCGAACAATCCTGGGCCCGAAGGCCGCGCCGATAACTTTGACCAACAGCAAGGGTGCCGCCGTGCAGAAGCACGCGCGGTACACCTGCCTGCCCCTACACCGAGTTCCTCTTCCGGTCTGCCGGCTTCAACCTATGAAGTGCGCTCGAACCGCACCCGTCAGCTGATGCGGCCTGTAGGGCTTGGGGAGGAAGACGGCATCAATGGCATCCTTATTCGCGACGGACTCGTCGTCTCCAGAGGAGATGATCACATGTAGCAGAGGGGCCTTGGTGCGGATTTGAGCGGCAAGCTGCAGCCCGTCCATGGGCCCCGGCATGTGAAGATCGGTGAGCAACACGTCAATCTCATGCGTTGAGGCCAAGTAGAGCGCCTCCGATGTGCTGGCCGCCTGCAGCACGTCGAATCCCTCCTCCTGCAGAACCGCGGATGCGAGCGCGCGAATGTAGTCCTCATCATCGACGATGAGGACCGTCGAAGAGAATTGTTGTCCCATGATCACCCCCTATGGTCTCGAAATGAATAGGAAATGTTCTCGTTCCGATATGCGGGATGGTAGCCGCCACGTTAGGCACAACAATTCGTGACCCGATAGGGCCAAATCTACAACGTCGGCCAACAGCTAGCCATCGGACGATATCGGCTATGTACGTAGTTGTTCTGACGACCGATTGGATCAACAAACTCAGTTCCGGAACCAGACCTACGTGGAACCCGGGTCGCACTGGCGCCGCAGCACCCCCGCTGCGAGTCACTGCAATGAGGAGCCCGCCTGCCCCCCACGGGCGGGCTCTTCTAGTTGCGGATTGCTCGGTGTCGGTAGCTAGAGCCCGCGTTCGCGCAAGCGCCGGCTCAAGATTTTACGTTCACGATCGATCTGGTCCTGCATCATCTTCCGGATCGTCCGCGATGCCTCGCGGTAGCCGTCCCAATTCTGCTGGATCGTCCAGGAACTCCAGGTCGCAACATGTTTGCTTGAAGCCACCCGCTTCGCCGTGAAAGCTTCGAGCATCAACGACAGCTCGCCTCGAAAAGCGGGATCTGCATTTTCGAGGAGTTTTGGGACGATCACATCGCGGACTAGCTTGGACCGCTCTGTGCTGGCGCGGCTCAGCTTCACCCTCACAAGCGCAAGCGCAGCAAGATCGGGAATTTCACGACTGCAGTGCTCTTCGACTTCCGCCATGCCGGCGAGGATAGCAGCATGGCAGAACTCCAGTTTCTGGAACAATGTTGAGGAAAGGTCTGTCATCTCGCTTCGCCCTACTCTCCTGCCGACATATCATTGAATTTTGATACAGTCGGTTAACCAGCTGCCGGCTGAAGCGGAGCGCCTCCATTTCAGTAGTCGCTGGTGAGCATGATCGTCATCACGCGGACAGTCGCGGATGCGTCGCTCGGGTCCTCTGCGCCCCACTCCATCGACGGTTCGTAGCAGTCCACCTTGAAGCAGACCCGGTGCCCGTCGAAGTCAAAGGCGCCGAAGTCCCGCTCCGGACCATCGTCGGCAGTGAACTGGTACTCGCGGATCGCCTTCACGAGACGCGAGGTCGCCAGCAGGCCGTGTACCGGCCCATTCTGGTCAAGCGTCGCGCGAAGATTCTGGGTGATCATGTGGCGAGCGTTCCGATCGAGACCGTGACGGCAGCGATCGCTCAGCGCGGCGATGCGCGCGGTACGCGATACGGTTTCGGTGTTTATCGGCTCGGTGCGAGAGACGGTGTCCGCAGTCATTGCGAAACTCCCGCGCATGCGCATGTGAGCCGCGACGCGGCGATCGCCGCTGCCGCGGGATATGCGTCGGCCAGGTGCTGGTAGACGGCGGCGTTCTCGGGGATAGCGAACACCCCGTCGTAAGTCGGCCGCGTGATCAGAAGCGCCGACACGATGACATCGCTCAGCTGTCGCACCTGCACCGCGTTGCCGGCGTCATCGTAGCTGACAGGCGCTCTGAAGCCCGCCTCAAGCCAGCTACCGAGGCCGTTCTCCACCTGCTCGATATAGTCTGCAGCCGCGGCGATCGCCGCGTCCTCGTCCGCGATGCGGATGCCGAGGGTAAAATAGTGCCCGAAGTCATGCGGATTGCGCAGCTCGACGAGCTCGCAGCCCACCGGAGGCGGGCCGAAACGGCCGATCAGGGCCGCTTTGTAAGCCGCGACTTCGCGGCGGTTGAGGCGCTCGAAATCCTCGGTCTGCCCCAGCTGGGCACAATTCTCGTTCGCCGGCGTGCCGCCGATATCGATGATGTGAGGCATCGGAGTTCTCCCGGATCACCAAGATCCGATCTCCTCCTCCCCCTCCTCTCTGGTCGCACGGCTCAAAAGGCGGACCCCGCTCCACCGAAAGGGGGGTTGGCGGAGCGGGGTCCTTTAGCAGGAGAACGATGCTCACGCGGGGGGCCACGTCGAGGGTCTGCCTGCTAATCTCGTATGGTCAGCGGAGCCTAGCCAGGGATCTTGCGGCGAAAAACTCGCTCCGCGGGCTTGATTCACCGCTGATAGGATCCAGTTTCGCGATGTAGCCACTCAGGTGTGAGCGAACAAGGTTCCCCTCTCGCCCGACTAAATCTGGATCAACATCTTCTACATCTCGCACACGAACCCTGATTTTCGAGAGGTTCGGGTCTGGATGACGTGCCGGCTTGTCTGCAAAGTCGCTCAGCAGTTTGGCCCGAATGTCTTCCGGCACGGTGGCATATTGGTCGACGGCGGCGATCGCCGCCTCCGGTGTCCGGATCTCTCGGTAGTCCGTGCCAACCCACACGATGGCGTCTTCCTCCGGCGACGCCTTGGTGAAGACCTGGGCGAAGAACGTCTCGAGCGGACGATCCCAACCGACTACAGCGTGATCGATCTCTGAACGGTCTGCCTTGGGGTTCAGCTTATAGCGGCTCATGGGAGCTCCTGCGCTATCGAGAGGGGTGCCGTCTGTGCTGACGCCATCAGACTAGCAATCTAGCTGTAGCGGCTCGCAATGATGATCGCTTGGAACTGCAATAGAGGGCCGTTTCAGGCTCGGATTATGTGAGACGCTGGCGATCGTCAGACGCACGTTCGGTGAGACACAAATCACATTCGCTGCTACGGACGCGAGATGTTCACTAAGCGGCGCGGGATCGTGGACACGACGATCAAAGCGGCAGGCCTGCCGCGCGCATATCGTCAGTCAGCTCGCGTGCACGAGCCGGATCAAGCCCACCCCGGAGGAGTTGCCGTATCTCCGCCGGCTTGGCGTCGAACTGGTCCGCCAGGCTTTTCGTGTCGTAGCCGTGGCGTGTGAGCTGGGGTTCGAGGTCGTCAATCTGGCGCGACAGCACGCCCTCCACGGTCCCGGCATCAATCGGTTTCACGCTGGCCTCGAACCCTGCCTCGAAGGCGCGCACGAGATGGCGGCCGATCTGGAGCGGGGTCTTGAGCTTGGCGGCGAGCAGGATCGCTGCGTCCTCGGTCAGTACGCCATCGGGTTCGATCCCCGGCGACAGCGCAGTGCGCAACGCCCAGTCGATATAGTCGCGCTGCCGGTCGCGCAGGCCACCAAACTCGAACACAGTGGTCCGGTCGCCAATTTCCTCCATCAGCGGGCGTTTCAGGTCGTTGCGCAATTTGGGATGGCCGACGAGGATCACGGCCAGTTGACCGCCGCCCTCGGTGACAAGCTCGACGAGGCGCTTGAGCGCGGTCAGTGTCTTGGGGTGGAGATCGTGCGCGTCGTCGACGAACAGAGCGACCGGCCGCTTGGCCTTGCGGAACAGCTCCTGCAAGTCGCGTTCGCGCCGTTCCGACTGGCTGGGTATCGAGACGGTCTTCTCGGACGACAGATCATAGAATAGTGCCGCGACCAGCAGCGGCACCGATATCTTGGCCTTCTCGAGGCTGAGCGCACGCGACACGATCACGCGCCCCTCGCGCTCCAGTTCCTCACGCAGTCGCCGCGTCCGTACGGTTTTGCCCGAGCCGATGGTCGCGGTGAGTGCGATCAGGCGTCCGCCCGTTATTGCGGTCTTCAGATCATGGGTGAGCTGGGCATGATGCTCGGTCTCGAAGAAGCCGAGATCGACCGGGGGCCTTGCCAGTCCATAATAGCGCATCACCTCGGTCTGCATCAGCCGCTCCGTCTATGGCCGGGCGGGAATCGCCTGCGGATTTCATCCATCACCTCGGACCTGGACAGCGTGCGCGCGAGCAGCGCGTCGATGAAGGCGCGGTCCTCCTCGCAAAGGCCGCCAAGCGGCAGGCGCAGTTCCTCGGATATGGCGAAGCGCGCCTTGAGCGGCGTCGCGAAGGTGAGTTCGGCGAACGGGTCGGGATCGGCGAAGGGCCGGGCCGGCACAGGTGCGATCCCATCGGCAGGCTTCCGGCCGATCACCACGATGTCGTCCTCGCCCGTCAGGACCGAGCGGGGAATCCCGATCCTCGTCGCCAGCGCATCGACGCGATCCGCGCGGACCTCGCGCCGGCTCTTGCGATGCTTGCGATAGCGATGCAGCGGTACCGGCCCTCCGACCGGATCAAATGGACCGTACCGTTCGTCGCCATGCTCGACCCATAGCTCCTGGTCGAGCAGCCCCCACCAGACGACGACGGTTTCACCGGCCACTTCGGGCGTGACCTCATAGGTGACGCCGGCCACGGTAAGGCGGCAGTCGAGGCCGACCTTCCGGCGTTCGGGCTCCCGCGCGAACGCGCAGTAGCGTTCCCAACTGCACATGGCGCGAATGCCGCCATCGGGCAGATGGCCAAGCCAGTCGTCGATCCGGGAATGCGGCTCACGACGATGATCGCCGCTGTTGTATGTGGCGATGTAGCGGGCCAGCCAACGATTGGCTTCGTCTTCGCTGGCGGGTTCGTGGAAGTGGTACAGCGTCTCGTGCGCTTCCTTGACGGTGCGGAACGGGCGCTCGACCTTCCCCTTGGCGCGCGCGGTCGTGCGGCGTCCGTCCGACCCTGCCGGCATGTGCGGAGTGACGGTGATGCCAAGACATTCCATGACCCGCTTGAACACGCTCGATTTGCCGACCGGGCCGCCATCGAGCTGGATGTTCTCCGGGATGCCTTCGAACGGATTGTCTTGCTTCGGAGCCATCGCCCGGAACAGGAAGCGCAGCGCCGCCTCGGCATCCTCGCCATAGACGAGCGCATATTCCTGGTAGACGACACCCGAGCGGTCATCGACCACCGAGAACAGCATCAACGTCGGTGCGCCATTGCGATCAGGATCGATCCAGGTTGGAACCTTCAACTGCTTGAGGTCCGACGGACTCATGTCGAAATGCCAGAGCATGTTGGCGCGCTCGGCCTGATAGCGCACCGCGGCCGGCTCGCGCGTCATGCGCTCGGTATCGTACCCGCGTTGCCGCATGTGCCGGTTAAGCGTTGAGGCCGCCAATCGTCCGGGCGGCAGCTTCACGAGACCACGATCGGGGGTCTCGACGCCGTGTTCGGTGACGATTTCTAGGATACGCTTCGTTGAGAGAGGACGGCCCTGCCGGTTGGTCGTGCGGCTCTTCATCGCCGCGACGACCTCACACCACCACTCAATCTCGTCGGGAGACATGGTACGCGACAGGCCGCGATCGGCGCGATGTGCGTCCTTGGGCCGTCGCTCGCCGCGCAGCAGCCGGTAGAGCGTGGCGCGGCTGATGTCGTAGAGCTCGGCCGTCGATGCCATCAGCGGCTGTCGCTCCGGATGCCTTGCCGGCAGTGCCGCCAAACGACGCCGGAGCATCACGATCGCCTCGATGGGGACCGTGATGCCCGCGCTCATTACGCGGCCTGGCTTTGCAGTTGCCGGGGCGGGCCGGCGTCGAGCAACGCCTGTCCCGGTGCCTTGGGAGTGCCGTCACCGTTGACGTAGACATAGAGGGTGGTCGTTGTGATCCCGAGGCGCTTGGCGACATCGGCCGCGACGGCACCCCGATCGGACATTGCTGCCATTGCCATCATCAGCGTCGCCCGGTTCATCTTGCGTGGCCGACCCCCCATGCGACCACGCGCGCGTGCCGCAGCAAGGCCGGCATGGGTGCGCTCGGCGATCAGCTCGCGCTCGAATTCAGCAAACGCCGCAAAGATGCCGAAAGCGAGACGGCCATTGGCAGACGTCGTGTCGATTTGCGCGCCGGCACCGGCCAGCACCTTCAACCCGATTCCACGCGACCGGAGATCCTCCGCCGTCGTCACGAGGTGGCGCAGATCGCGGCCAAGCCGGTCGAGCTTCCAGATGACGAGCGTGTTGCCCGGCTGAAGCGCCTTAAGGCAGGCGAGCAGGCCCGGCCGCGCATCGTGGCGACCCGATGCCATATCCTCATAGATGCGTGACGGATCGATGCCGGCCGCGAGCAGCGCGTGGCGCTGCGGCTCTAGCGTTTGCGTGCCGTCCGACTTGGACACCCGGATATAGCCGATGAGCAATGCGTACCCCGCCAGAAAAGACCACCGGCATGGTGCAAGATGCCGCTGGTTTTCACAACGGGTTTTCTTGCTGTTTTCGAGCCGCTCGAAGCGGCACTGTCCGACCGCGAGATAACCGCTCGTTTTCCTTACAGTGCCTGCATCGGCACGGACAGCGAATGTCTTCTAAGCTTTGGCGACGATTTCCCTTGCACCGGCCCTTGGGGCAGGCCGGATAGGACGATTTGTTCGAGGAAGGGCGGCGCATTGACGAACTCTGGACCATATCTTCGCTCTGCTGAAGCCGCTCACAGGTTTGGTGTGAGCGGGAAAGCGTTGCGTCTATACGAGGCACATGGGCTGCTCCGGGCCGAGCGGACGCCGGCCGGTTGGCGGGTCTACGGTCCCGACCAGATCGCGCGCTTGCACCAGGTGATCGCCCTCAAGAGCTTCGGCTTTCCGCTCAGCCGGATCGCCGAACTCCTGTCTGGCGGCCTCCCCGACTTGGCGAGTTTCCTGGAGTTGCACGAACAGGTGCTGCACCAGGAAGCGAAGCGGGTCGATCGGGCGCTCCGGTTGCTGTCAGCGGCGCGGGCCAAGCTTGCTGAGCACGGCGGCCTTTCCTCGGACGATTTGATGAACCTCACCAAGGAAACCGCGATGACCGAAAAACGCAACGACGACCTGGCAGCCGCTTATGAAGCGGCCGCTGCCAAGCACCTCTCACCCGCCGATCAGGCAACCCTCGCCGCTAACGGTTATGGGGGCATGGACAAGCCGGACGCCGACTGGAACGCGCTGGGCGAAGAAGCAGCCCGGCTGATGAAAACTGGGGACCCTCGATCGCCCGAAGCGATGGACCTTGCTCGGCGCTGGATGAACAAGGTTTTCGAGGCGACGGGCGGCGATCCCGCCCTGACCAGAAAGATGAGGACCGTCGCGCGTGAGATTCACGAACAACCCGGCTTCACGATTGGGGCGACTTCTTCGAACGAAATGATGGATTTCGTTTCCCAAGCGTACGGTGCGGCCATCGCAGCAGGTATTATGCCGAAGCCAGACGACGCAGCTTGATCGCAGAGCCGGCCGATCTGCACATTGAGACAAATATGATCGACCGGCTTTCGCAGTTTCCACGATGCTGCGCTGTCCGCTGAATATCTCGCGTCCGTCGCAGCAAATGTGATTTCCGTCTCAACGATCGTGCGCCTGCCGCGTCGATCCGTCTCACACAATGTGAGCCGGAAAATGCCCCTTATTGCAATTCCGGGCGATCATCATTGCGAGCTGCTACAGGTATATGTAAACGGTTGGACCAGCACCGGCGGCTTTGTCACGGTCGGAATACCGAGAGAGATGGTTCCCGCTAAGCCGTCCGATAATGAGCAATGACCACTCGGGGGAGGCAGCTGTCAGCAGCGTTGCCCCCTATAAGGGTGAGTGGTATATGTTTGGCATATACAAGGAGATTGTCATGGCCCAGCCTTCCCCGATCGGCGGCACACGCGAAGCCAAGCTCTTCCGCAACAACCGCAGCCAGGCAGTGCGTATCCCCGCTGAATTTGAGTTCTCTGGAACGCGGGTGCTGATCCACAAAGAGGGCAACAAGCTCATCATCGAGCCCGAGCCCAAGCCGAATCTTGTCGAGACGCTGAAAGCATTGACCCCGCTGGCGCCAGAGGATGACTTCCCCGACGACATCGACAGCACATTGCAGCCGCTGCGCGACATCGATCTATGAGCGGCGCGCGGTACATGCTCGACACCAATATCGTGTCGGACTTGGTCAGAAACCCGCAAGGCCGGGTATTCGACCGCATCCTTCGCCTCGGCAGCGACCAGATTTGCATCAGCGTCATCACCGCGGCCGAGCTGCGCTACGGCTGCGCGAAGAAGGGATCTCCGAAGCTGCTCGCCCAGGTCGAAGCGATCCTGGATGCTATCGACATTCTGCCGTTCGATGTGCCTGCGGACACCGAATATGGCGGCATCCGCGCCGAGCTGGAAGCTGCGGGCAAACCGATCGGCCCCAATGACCTCATGATCGCAGCCCATGCCTATTCCGTCGACGCGACGCTCGTCACCGCCAACATCGGCGAGTTCCAGCGCGTGCGCGGCCTGAAGGTGGAAAACTGGATCGGCTGATCGGCTACGCCGATCGTCCCAGCTGTCAGGATCCTGGTGGTCCGCATCGGGGCCCTCGAGCAACCAGCGCCAGAAACAGAATGGGGCCGCGAACCGGCAGTGCCCGCGACCCCATTCCCAAGGAAACCTACGTGTCGAATGTCCGGCCAAACGCTGACCGCCGGCAATCCGTAGCATTCGTTACCACGCCGATCCTTTCAACTCCATTGACGGAATCCCCGTATGAGCAACCAGACCCTCTTGCCGCTGCGCGGCACCCTCGCGTCCTTCGAGAACGCATATGCCGTTGCCGTCCAGCTGCGTGCCGCGAGCGGCGCTGAACAGTTCGTCGTCGCCACAGGCAACGACGTGCAACCCTTCCGCGTCACGCCGGAGCCGCCCTTGAGCCGCGAAACATTCCTCGCCTGCGTAGCCTGACCAGCGCGCTTGGCTCAGCTGAAGGCGTCCGCCTGCATCAGCGCCGCGGCCGTCGGTCCCTCGGTCGTCTGCGCCTGCGTGACATAGGTGACGCGCACCTGCTTGGCTGCAGCCTTGGCCATGCTGCCGCGGGAATAGAGAACTGCCTTCAGCCAGCCAAGATCCGCGACCGCCTGCGAAAGGTTCAGGTCGCACACCAGGTGCCAAACCTTGGTCTGAAACGGGCTGCCAGCCTTGATGATGTCCTCGGCCTCCACATAACCCACGCCGAAGCGCGTGCCGCTGCGATGGTCATCTTCCAAATCGGCCAGCGCCTCGTGGAGCTGCGAGACCGAATAATAGGCCGTCGCCAGGTCGATGCCGATCGACACCCCCGCAAGCATCCGGCGCGAGTGGCTCAAGGTGCGATCCTCGAAAGCATCACGCAGCGGAAGGTCAAAATCGAAATCAAGAAGGACGTCGTTGATGTTCATCGGTACTCTCCCTAGCAACGAGGGCATTTAGAACAAACAATGAACAAAAGCTAGACCTAGGACAAACTTTTTCAGAACGGCGGCTGACGGCAACACTCTGCCCTGAAGAGATGATACTTATCGCTCCAAGAACTTGTCCGGCCCGATGAAACGGAGAAGGCTTATGTTCCAGACCCCGACCTTGAGGATAATCCTGTCCGTCATCATCCTGGCCGTGATTGCGGCCATGGCTTCAATATCCCTGGGAGACAACAAGGCCGCGTGGGTGTTCTTATCACTGGCAGTGACGTTGATCGTCGTCACTTTGCTAGGGCTGGGCTCACAAAAACCACATGACGCTGGCGGCGAGGTGGATGCTGCCGAGGAAGACGGCGGCTGTACGATCATAGCGCGTGGCGAGGCGTCGGCAGTCCTTGAGGCGGCAGAACATGCGCTAGATGGCGTTGCGCCCCTTGTAGAGGCTGCAGCTGAAGCAGCTTCTCCAGCGTCGATTGGCCTTGGGCGGGATGTTGGGAACGGCACCCTGTTGCTCAATCAGGTCGCGGATGCCGTTGTCTCATTGGCGCGGTCCGCATGGACGAGGCAGCGGACCGGCAGGCTGCCCAGCAACGCTTCGGCCGCCTCGACAGTCCGCGGCCTGGCCCGGCGTTAGGTGAAAAGCGAGCGGCTTGCCTTGGGCGTCGGCAATGGCGTGGATCTTGGTGTTGGGCCCGCCGCGGCTGCTGCCGATCGCTTGGGCATGCGCCCCCCTTTTCCGCCGGCTGGCGACCGATGGGTTTTACATGCGTGCTGTCGATCAGGACCTCAGCCGGTGGTCCGCCGGCAGCGGCGAGAGCTTCGAACACTGCCTGCCGCACGCCCTTTTCCGACCAACGCTTATGCCGATTGTACAGCGTATTGTAGGGACCATGGGCGCTCGACCCTTCCTTCCAACGGCAGAGAGCGTTGCGCAATTTGAGCGATGATCTCGCGCTCACGTTGTCATCCACGGCGGCGGAATCGCCCCGGTCCTGACCGGAGGCCAAAGCGGCTGCGCCGCCGAAGCTACACACGCGACGGGACACGATCCAAATTTAGAACACTCCGAGTCACTCGCCGACGGTCGGATAAAGGCCCTTGCATGGCTGGCTTCAAGCATGGTCGGTCATCCTGCTTCCGAAGACCCCGGCGAGCGCGTCCACGCCTTACCGGATGGCCATCCTGCGCAAGCTTTTGGTGCATCCGCAGATCTATAGGCTTTTGGCCTACGCTTGCCGGCCCGAGTATCGGCATCGTTCAACATGGCTGCCGAATACGCCATTTCGATACCCTCCTGCCTGCATAGCCGCGCGGTGCGCCTTCCTCGGTGGAGCTTTAGCCCGACTTGTCGCTACTCTTATCATAAACACTCATTGCCAGCGGGCTATAATATGAATATGTCTCATATCTTGTATGAGGACACCTGCGCACGCTACGCTTTCTTTCCCGGATTCCCCCGAGGTTATCGCCGTCGATAGGGACGCGATCCGCGGGGTGTTGTTCGACTGGGACGGGTGTGTGGCGCTTGGAGGGCGGATCACCCCGGCGGCGGCGAGCCTACTGCGCCGATGCCACAGCTTCAGCGCGATCGTGTCGAACAATACCACCCATGATCGAGAAGCCTTCGCCGCCATGCTGCGGCGGGTGCAGGTGGATCTGCCGCTCGACCGGATCGTGTTGGCGGGTGTAGAAACGTTGCGATGGGCGGCAAAGGAGGATGCGCCGACCCTGCTCATCGGCTCGAGGGCGATGAGGCGCGAAGCGCGGCGGTTGGAGATAAGGCTGGTCAACCAAAGGCCAGCTCGCGTTCTTCTTCTGCGCGATACCGGTTTCAGCTATGCCACGCTCCAGAGGGTCGTCGATGCCATCGGGGCCGGCGCGCAACTGATCGTCGCCAATCGCGACCGCACCCATCCGGGAGCGGGCGGGCGGATCGTGCCCGAAACCGGAGCGCTCCTGGCCGCGATCACCGCCTGTGTCGGCGAGGGTGCAGTAAATGTGGAGATCGGTAAGCCCGCCCCCGCGCTATATCGGCGGGCCTGCGCCGCATTAGGAATCGCTCCGAACGACGCGGTGATGATCGGTGATAATCCGGACACAGACATTGCCGGTGCGCGCCAGCTCGGCATGGGCAGTATTCTGGTCGGGCCGCTAGGCACCACCAGTATCGAGCGCCTGGCCGAATTGCCACTTTCCGCTTGGCCGGTCGACTGGGGCGATCAGAAACGCTTGATCGACAAGACATCGAATGTTTGCCGCAGCGAAGCGGTTGCGCGCTCATAATCTGCCAGGGCGAGCGAGGCGACCAACGCATCGACGACGCAGAACTGCGCGATCCGGCTGGTCATTGCCTCAGTGCGGTATCGAGTTTCGCGGGCCATGGTGAACAGGACGATGTCGGCGAACGACTGAATCGGCGATCGCCCGAAATTGGTGACGACGATCGTCCGGGCACCAGCCTCCTTAGCGAGCCGGGTCGCTGCGACCGTCTCGTGCGTCGCTCCCGAATGCGAGATGGTCAGCACCGCCACATCGGGATCGCAGCGCGATGCGCTGATCGCCTGGATGTGACTGTCGGTAACCACCCGTGCGTCGAGCCCGATGCGCAGCATCCGGTAGTGCGCGTCCTCTGCCACCGGCGCCGAGGAGCCGATGCCGTAGATTTCGACCCGGCGGGCCGCGCGAATCGTCGCCACCGCGCTCGCCATGGCCGCAGTGTCCAGGATGGACAGCGAGTCGCGCAGCGCCTGAACCCCGGAATGAAAGACCTTGCGGCACACCGTATCGGTATCGTCGTCGGGCGCGACATCCTCATGAATGAACTGCACCGGCTGAACGATGTCCTGCGCCAGGCTGAGCTTGAGTTGCTGGAACCCGGTCATGCCGATGCTGCGGCAGAAGTTGATGACGCTGCCTTCGCTCACCTTCACTGCCTCGGCCAGTTCGGTGACCGACATCGAGACGATGTCTTCAGCATGATCGAGCACATAGGCGGCGATTCGCGCCGCACCCTTGGCCAGACCGGGCTGTGCCACGCGGATGCGATTGAGCGCATTGCCGACCGGCCCCTGGCCGGTTGATGTCGGATTGGTCGGTTTGCTTGGCATCGTCACTTTCACGTTGAAAAATGAGGATTGCTCAAAGGGTGATGGCTGGCAACCCCAATCTGCTGCACGCCAAGGCAGTATGTCTCATTTATGAATCCCATAAAGAATGAGCATTGTTCATTTTCCTGTCACATGGACCGCCTAGGGCCGGGTCGACGCGAAGGGGCCGTGGTTCGGTTCCGGAGGCGGCAGGAATCTCGGTTCGGGGGAAACCATCATGACCAACGCACGACTCTATGGGATCACATCCTTGCTGGTGATCGCCATTGCCAGCATGCCGACCACGGCCCATGCGGCTTCGGATCCGGCGAGGCCGGCCGGCGATGACCAAACACAGCGCGCACCCAGCGCACCCGGTGACGACACCATCATCGTTACCGGTGAGCGCGAGAAGGCGACCAAGCAAGCGTCGGATGCCGCCAAGTTCGGCAACAATGTCCAGATCGTCACTTCCGAAGCGATCGCGGCCAGCGGTGCCAGCAACTTCGCCGAACTCGCGCAGTTCCTGATCAAGGGCGCCAATATCGGCTATTCGCCCGACGAAGGCGAATATACCATCCGGCTCGACGGCGGCGGCGATCGTGATACGCTGGTCGTGCTCGACGGCGTACCGCTGTACGATCGCGGGCCGGCGCTGGAGGACATCTGGGGATCGACGACGATCGATCCGCACATGATCGACCGCGTCGAAGTCTTCCGCGGCGGCAACAGCCTGTTCTTCGGCAGCAATGGCGGCATCGGCGTCGTCAGTCTCGTCACCAAGCGCCCGGACGGCACCAACAAGGTCGAATTCGGCGGCAGCTATGGCTCGTTCAACTCGCGCGAATTGTGGGGCAATGCCCGCTTCAACCTGACGTCCGATGGCGCGCATGGCTTCATGGTCTATGGCAGCAGCCAGCAGACCGATGGTCCACGCATCTTCAACCCAAAGGACTTTGTCGACAATGTCGCCAAGGCCGGCGGCATCCAGAAATACCCGCTCAATCGCAACAATATCGGCATCAAATATCTGTGGCGGCCCGATGCGGAGACCGAGATCCGCGCCAACGCGCAATATACCCAGATCGAGTTCCAGGACGCCTTTCCCGACAACGAGACCTATTCGCCCAATCGGGTGCGCTATCCGATTATCGACGTCGCGGCATCGCGGCGCTGGTCGGACAGGATGTTCACCGAGATATCCGCCTATTGGAGCAACCCCAAGCTCAACAACACCGAGACCTTCGCCGAAATCTGCCGCAACAAGGCCGGCTGCGTCGACGTGGATACCGGCAAGCCGATTCGCTTCGGCGATACTACCGGCCGCTCGACCCCCTATCCCAACAAGGGCTTTGGCAAAGATTCAAAGGTCGCCGGTTTCGAGGAAATCGGCCTGAACCTGCGCAACACCTTCACCTTCCCCAAGCTGGCGGAGATCGTCGCCGGGGTGCAGCGGGTGTCGTATCGCAATGACTCCGATCCGATCTTTCCCGTCGGCAATGCGCGCGAGGTTGTGACCGGCGTCTATGCCGATGTGCGGCCGATGCTGGGGTTCAGCCCGAACACCGCGCTGTCACTGGCAATCCGCACCGATTTCTCGGACTCCTTCGGTTCGAAGACGATCTGGAAAGCGGGCTTCCGCCAGCCGCTGGGCGCTTTCTACCTGCGCGGCAACGGCGGCACCTCGTACAGCCTGCCGCGCACCAACGAGCTATTCTCGATCAGCCCGACCCAGGTCGGCAATCCCGATCTGAAAACCGAACAGACCAAGACGTTCAACGGCGCGGCCGGCTTCAACCGCGACTTCGGCCCGGTACAGGTCGGCCTGGAAGGCGGGATCTTCTGGACCGACATCACCAACCGTATCCAGGGCACGTCGGGCCTGACCCCGAACACCTGGTTCAACAACACCGCCGTCACCCAGATTCGCGGCGGCACGATCGACCTGAACGTCAATGCCGGCCGCGCGCTGCAGACCAACATCAGCTTCACCAAGCAAGACGCGCACTTGGCTGGCAGCAATCTTCAGATCAACGAGACGCCCAAATATATGATCCAGGGCAATATCGTCTGGAACAGCCCGGGTGACCGTTTCCACATCACGCTATTGCCGCGCTATCAGGGTCCAGAATATGCGAGCGGCGGTTTGAATAACAGCCTGCGAACCAATTTCGGCAATTACCTGGTCGTCAACGGCTCGATCGCCTATTGGGCCGGCGACAAGCGCCAGCACCGCTTTCAGCTGCGCCTCGTCAACATCTTTAACGAACAGTATGCCGAACGCTGGGGATACGGAAACCAGCGGTTCGGATCGGCCTTTATTCGCGGCGAGATCAAGCTGAACAGCCCCGAATATTTCTACGGCTATCCGTTCGAGGGCAAGCCGCGCTCGATCTTCGGCTCCTACACCACGAGCTTCTGACCGCTGGCGGTGACGGACGGATCGGCCTTGCCCCGCATAAGGACCGACCCGTTCGTCGCGCCGTCACAGGGCGAGGATAGAGCCCATCCACCCTGTGGAGGAACGGACATGAAGCGTTGGATGACGATTGTGGCGGTGGTGCTGGCGGTGATAGCGGCGACCTGGTGGTGGCGCGCCCATAACCAGGACCATGGCGGTGCCGCGCCGCCGACGCTGGCGGTGTTGCTGATCCCCGCCGATGGCGGCACCGAAAGCGGGACGCTGGCCGATTATCGCCCGCTGTTCGATGCGGTGGCCCAGCGGACCGGGCTGCGCTTCGACCTGAAGGTTGCGCAATCCTATGGCGCGGTGGTCGAGGGGATGTGCAACGGCTCCGCCGCGATCGCCTTTGTCGGCCCGGTCACCTATCTCCAGGCGCGCGGGCGCGGCTGCGCCGAATTGCTGGCGGTCGCGGTCAAGGACAAGCGCTCGGTCTATCATGCCGGGATTTTCGTGCCGAACGCGTCGCCGGTCCGCACGCTCGCCGATTTGCGGGGGCGGCGCATGGCCTTTGGCGACGTCAATTCCACCTCCTCCCTCGTCGTTCCGGTGACGATGCTGCTCGACGCCGGGATCGACCCGGCGCGCGACCTGGCCGGCGTGCACCTGCTGGGCAGCCATTCGAGCAGCCTGGCAGCGCTGGTCGAAGGGCGGGTCGATGCCGCCGCGCTGTCGTTCGAAAGCTATGACAAGGCGGTGCGTGAGGCGGTGCCCGGCGCGCGCGACCTGCGCGTCGTCGCCCGCAGCGAGCCCATCCCCTATCCGCCGCTGATCGTCGGCTCACGCGTGCCGGCGAAAACCCGTGCGCAGCTGCGCGACGCCTTCGCGACGATCGCCACCGCGCCCGGCATCCGGCCGGAGATGATCCGCGGCTATGGCGGCGGGCAGGTGGACGGCTATGACACCAAGATCACCCCGGCGATGTTCGACGGGATCGAACGCCAGGCCGCGCGCGTGACCCCGGCGCTGACCGAGGCGATGCTGCGCCGCTCGGGCGAGGCGGCGCGATGAGCGCGATCGGCTTCGAGGGGGTGGGATTGCGCTATCCCGATGGCACCCGCGCGCTGGAAGGCATCGACCTGACGGTGCCGGCGGGGCAGCTGTGCGTGCTGCTGGGGCCATCGGGGGCGGGCAAATCGTCGCTGCTGGCGATGGTCAATGGCCTGGCCCGACCGACCGCCGGCAATGTCATCGTCGACGGGCGGCGGCTCGACCGTCGCGCCTTGCGAGAGGTTCGGCCCAGGATCGGCATGATCCACCAGCAATTCGGGCTGGCCCCGCGCGCGAGCGTCGCGACCAACCTGATCGCGGGGGCGGCGGCAACCCTGCCGCTGTGGCGGGTGCTGAGCGGGAGGTGGCCCGGGCCGATGATGGCGCGGGCGCGCCTGCTGCTCGATCAGGTCGGGCTCGCCCCCGATCTGCTCGCCCGGCGGGTCGATCAATTGTCGGGTGGACAGCAACAACGGGTCGCGATTGCGCGCGCCTTCATGCTCGATCCGGCGATCGTGCTGGCCGACGAACCCGTCGCCAGCCTTGATCCGCATCACGCGCGCGAAATCCTGGCGCTGCTCGGGCGGCAGGCGCGCGAGCGCGGCGCGACGGTGCTGTGCAGCCTGCACCAGATCGACCTGGCGCGCGATTTCGCAGACCGGATCGTCGGCCTGCGCGGCGGACGGATTGTTTTCGACGGACCGCCCGCCGCCCTGGACAGCAAGGGCGTGTCGTCGCTCTATCAGCGGTTCCCCGCGGAGCGGGCGGCATGAGCACGCCCGATCTGTCGAGCCCCGCGCCGACCCCGGCCTTTCCGCGCCCGTTCGGCCGGCAAGAGGGGTGGATGGCGCTGTGCGCGTTGCTGCTGCTGCTCGTGTCGGGCCATCGCATGGGCATCGACCGGATGAGTGCGATGACCGGGCAGGCGGCGGTCGCCAGTGTCACCGGCCGCGACGATTCGCAGGTGCTGCGCGGCCTTTCCACCCTGGCACGACGCATGGTGCCGATCGCGCTGGCCACGCGCGAGGAAGCCGCGCGCCGCCCGGATATCGACCCCGAGCATCTGCCCTGGGGCATGCATCTGGAGGTCGAGACGCGGAAGGGCGAGCGGCTTAACCCCGAAACGCTGCGGCTGGAAGCGCATCCGGTCCGCGTCGCGATGCTAGTCCGCCCCTATGGCTATGTCGCCGAGGTCGCGGCCAAGATGCTCGAGACGATCGAGATCGCGCTCTGGGGCACGATCATCGCGCTGGCGCTCGGCCTGCCGCTGGCGCTGCTCGGCGCGACCAACATGGCGGCCCCGGCGCCGTTCAGGATCGCCGCGCATATGGTGGTCGCGGCGTTCCGCGCCATGCCCGAACTGGTCAGCGCGCTGTTCCTGGTCGTCGCCTATGGCTTTGGCCCGATCGCGGGCATTCTGGCGCTGGGGCTGTATGCCGCCGGGTTCATCGGCAAGTTCTTCGCCGATGACATGGAGAATGCCGATCCCGGGCCGCAACGCGCGCTGATCGCTGGCGGGGCCGGACGGCTGGCGGTGTGGCGCTTTGCGATCCTGCCGCAGGTGATGCCGCAATTCATCGCCTATACGCTGTACATCCTCGATCGGAATATCCGGATGGCGACGGTGGTCGGCCTCGTCGGTGCCGGCGGCATCGGCCAGGAGCTGAAGGGCCGGTACGACCTGTACGAATATGGCCATGTCGCCACGATCCTGATCGCGATCTTCCTCGTCGTGCTTGCACTCGACCAGCTGTCGGTGCGGCTGCGGCGCCATGTCCTGTGATCCCTGTCCATCCCTGCCTGGAGTGATCCGATGACCGATACCCGTCGCCGCGACCTGTTGAAGCTCGGTGGCCTCGCCGCCGGTGCCATAGCCCTGCCCCCCAGCATCGGCCGGGCGCTGGCCATCGCCCCGTCGCGCCGCACCGGCACGATCAAGGATGTGCGCCACATCGTCATCCTGATGCAGGAGAACCGCTCCTTCGACCATTATTTCGGGACGTTGAAGGGCGTGCGCGGCTTTGGCGAGCGCCATACCGTGCCGCTGCCCGGCGACCAGCCGGTCTGGTCGCAATCGAACGGCGTCCGCCCGCTGCCGCCCTTTCACCTCGATACCGAGCGGACCAATGCGCTGAAGGTGCCGGGCACGCCGCACAGTTTTGCCGATGCGCAGGCGGCGTGGAACCAAGGGCGGTTCGGCCTGTGGCCCAAGTTCAAGACCGATTATTCGATGGGCTATTACAAGCGCGGCGATATCCCCTTCCAGTTCGCGCTGGCCGAGGCGTTCACCATTTGCGACGCCTATTTCTGTTCGGTCACGTCGGGCACCGATCCCAACCGCGTCGTCTTCTGGTCCGGCGCGGGGTTCGATCCCGAACAGCGAGCCCAGGGCATCAACTGCCGCGACACGCATAGCGAACCCAACAACCTGCGCTGCTGGGTGAAGGGCGCGCTGCCCGAACCCGGCTATACTTATGCCGGCAATGCGCTGGCGTGGAAGACCATTCCCGAGGTGTTGCAGGATGCCGGGGTCGATTGGAAAATCTATCAGGATCCGAACGACAACTGGACCGGGGCGATGCATGGCGGCCTGGCCTTCAAGGGATTTCGCGAAACCCGGCCGGGCGAGCCGCTCTATGAGCGCGGTATGCGCCACTGGTCGCTCGACCAGTTCGCGCAGGACGTACGCGACGGCACGCTGCCCGCCGTGTCCTGGGTGCTGCCGCCCAAGGAAAAGTCCGAGCATCCCGGCGCGTCGACCCCGATTGAGGGGGCGGCCTTCACCGCGCAGGTGCTCGACGCGCTGACAGCCAATCCCGAGCTGTGGAGCGGCACCGTCTTCTTCCAGACTTTTGACGAAAATGACGGCCAGTTCGACCATGTCCCGCCGCCCGCGCCGCCCTCCTATCGCCCCGACGGGTCGCTCGCGGGCGACGCGACGTTCGATCTGGCGGGCCATTATTTCGACGACCATGCCGACCAGTATCTGTCTCGCGACGACACCGCATCGGGCAATATCCGCCCCTTCGGGCTAGGGCCGCGCGTGCCCATGTATGTCGTGTCGCCCTGGAGCCGGGGCGGCTGGGTCAATAGCGAGGTGTTCGATCACACCTCGGTCGGGCAGTTTCTGGAAAAGCGGTTCGGCGTGACCATTCCCGGCATCAGCCCGTGGCACCGGGCGATGTGCGGCGACATGACCTCCTGCTTCGACTTCACCGGCGCGGGGGATGCAACCGCGCTATCGCTGCCCGATGTCAGCCGCGCAGAGGCGATCCTGGCCGAGCATCTCGCCCGGCCCAAGCTGTTGCCACCGCGCGCGCCGCAGACGGTGACGCAGGAAGCGGGCATCCGCCGATCGCGCGCCTTGCCCTATCGGCTCCATGTCGATGCGGCCCCGGCAGCGGACGGCCAGGGGCTGGTGCTCGGATTCGTCAATGATGGCACGGTGGGCGCAACCTTCCACGTCTATGACAAGCGCGCGCCCGAAGCGTTGCCGCGCCGCTATGCGGTGGAGGCGGGCAAGCGGCTGGCGGGTGAATGGGCGCCGGTCGATGGCCAGTTCGACCTCGTCGTGTTCGGCCCCAACGGCTTTGTGCGCGGCTTCCGCCTAGCCGGCGGGGTCGCGTCCCTGCCGGCGGTCCGGTTGCGCGACGATCCGCGCCGCCGATCGCTGACCGTCGCGCTGAGCGGGGGAGAGGCGGTGCTGGGGCAGGATGCCTATCGCCGCCAGGCCGACAGGACGATCCGCGGCGATACCCGCTGGAGCGTCGCCGACACCGCCAATTGGTACGATTTCCGGCTTGCGGCGGCGGGCGGCGAGTTGCACTTCGCCGGCCGCCTCGAAGACGGACGCGCCGGGTTTAGCGATCCGTTGATGGGGTCCGGCGATCAAGCGGGCCTGCGCCAGCGCCAAGCCTAGGGCCTGTGGGGATTCCTCCTGAGTGGATGACGGCGGCAGCGAGGTAGATCATGGCTTCGAAGCTGCGGTCGGTCTTGCAGGCGCGCATGGCGACGCGCTTGAACTCTTTGAGGTTGCGGAAGAAGTTTTCGATGAGATGCCGCCATGCGTAGATGGCGGCGTCGATCCTGAGCTTCTGCGCCCGGCCCAGATGCTGGGAGATGACGACCTTGGCATCGCGATGATGAAATGAGTCGGTTCATCCGGGCCAACCTAGCAACCGGCAGGCACGAAGTGCGGTCTTCCCTTGCCTCCCGGAAAGGCAATAGAACGAACATGGAACTGCAAATAAATGAATCTATACTCCCTCTTAGATGTGGAACCGACTCAGGGCACTAAATTGATTATCGACAGATCGGAGGTGGAACGCGAGGTTAAGTGTCCATTGGTTCCACGGATTGGTCGGTACTCTTGGGGAAGCTGCCCCGCCATTAAGACGCTTAAGACGTCTGCAGATCCAATTCGGAAAACGACGCAGAATTGAAGCCGCGGCAGTTCTTCGCGATTGCCGGCATCAAGAATTGGCCTGCGGCCAATGCATTGTTCGTTTGGCCGGCACCGGCGCCCTATCTCCGCGCGCTGCGCACGCTCCGACCGAGCCCGCAAGCGGTCTCGGCCCTATCGGGTTACGACCACCTATCGTGGGATGCGCCGCGATCGCTCTCCCCTGCCCTCCACCTGGTCGCACGCTGACCTTGCATCCCCAGCAGCCTACGGCTGTCGAATGACGCGCTTGGGCGCGTCATGGGCTGCTTGTGAGCCCATGATCTCATCGCCCCCTTCGCCGCCTCTCAGTGTCTCGGCGTGGCAGCCCTGCCCGCCACGGTCGGGGGCAAAGGGGTATCGGCCTACGGCCGATGCTTTTGTTTGTTGGAAGCCCCCTCAACAGAAATACCGGGCCGCTTCTGAATTGGCCTTGCGGCCAATGCTTTTTGTTTGATGGCCCTACGGTTTTCATCGCGCGAGCGCGACGGAGCCTCCGTCATTTATGTTGCCCGCGCCGAACAGGCCCGCCCCTTGAGCCCCTGCGAGGACGGCTCCGGGTGCGATGAGATCAAGGGCAGGCCGCGCTCAACGCAGCTATAGAGACAGAATTGGCCGCATGAGCGGCCAATGCGTTATTTGCCTTTTTCTTTGCGCCCCTAGTCGGGGCTTTTTCTTTGCTCGGACTCACCAGGTACGATGAAATCTCGTCAAGAAATCAATGCGCTAGAATACCTAGAGGGGAGAGAGTAAAAGAAAGATGTCGGAAGGGAAGGGGAGACGCCCCGGACCAGACAGGGGGGAGAAGCCCCCACATAGCGGAGTAAGTGACATGAACATCGGTGAATTCAAGCGCGTTGCCAGCGGCGATCTTCTCGGTTCCATCGCTTCGGTTACTATCGACCTTCCCCGCCTTGGCCTCAAGCCGATCCGCAGCGACAATGACCGCGCGCCCGCGTTCGAGATCATGGCACTGAACGTCGCCAAGCGTTGGGTGCAGGTTGGTTCCTTGTGGGCGCAGGTGAGCAACACCAGCGGCGAAACCTTCTATCAGGGACGGCTTGAAGACCCGAGCTTCACCGCACCGCTTCCGATCATGCTTTTCGGTGACGACGTCGACGGCTTCCGCGTCGTGTGGAACCGCCCCGACCGTGGCACGCGCGATATGGACGGCAACCGCCGCAGCCGTCGCGGCCGTCAGGACGACGCAGCCGAGGAAGCAAACGAAGAAGCCTTCCCGCCGCTGGGTGGTGCGCAGAGCGACGACGAAGCACCGAAGGCGAACCGCCGCCAGCGCCGCACCCGAAGCGATTGTTTCGAGGGCAACGCCACCGACGCCGGAAAGCTGGTCGGGGCTGGCACCCTTGAAGACGAAGTGGGCTTCTAACGACCGAAAGACGGGCGGGGAGAGCGCGGGAACGCTCCCCCGACCCTAATCGCGACCATCTGCCAAGGGATTAGAGACCATGACGAAAGCAACGACTAACCGCCGCTTTAGCAGCCTCGCGCAGCTTGGCGAAGCCTTCAACGACTACCGCGACGAGGCGATTGCCGACGCGATCCGCGAAGACACCACCGCACCCGCCTTTGCCCAAGCGTTCGGCGACGTGGGCGCGCTTTCCATCATCGAAGCGGGCGCAGTTCCGCAGGAACTCGACATGCCCGAGCCCGCCGAGGCGCAGCACGATTGCCGCGCTATCATGGTGACGCTTTTCGACCTGTTCCGCGACACCCGCCTAGAGACCAGCGCGCAGGCGATTGCGTGGGGTTTCGTGAACAGCTTTCACTTTGAAGCCGCCAAGCTGGCCCGCGAAGAAGACTCACTTTCCCTTGAGCTTGGCGAGCTAGTCCGCCGCGCAGATCCGTCCGAAATCTACGCCGTGGAACTGGAGGAATTGCAGCTGCGCACCCAGACCAAAATGGAGCAGCGGGCCGCTATCGAGTGCATGCGCGACTATGCCGCCGAATGTTACCGCACGCAGACAGGCCGCCCGTGGAGCAGCGCGCGCGGGAGCCGGGTTTCCAGCGCGACCACGGCAAGCCAGATCGCCGCCGCCGACTTCCTCAAGGGCCGCGCAACCGCGATCCGTGAACAGCGCACCCCCACAGGCCCGCTTATCGTTTTTTCGGGCGGGCAGGAATGGCACGACCACGAACAAATCTGGACCAAACTGGACCAGATCAAGGAGCGCGTGCCGCATATGACGCTTTGCACGACCGCCCAGCGCAAGGGCGCGGACGCGATCGCCACGGCATGGGCCGCAAGCCGAGGCGTTCCGGTTGTTGCTTTCACGCCGAACAGCGCCCGCTATGGGAAGCGCGCCGGGTTCGTCCGCAATGACCAATTGGCCGCGCTCCGTCCCGTTGAGGCGATTGTCTGCGAAGGCTCCGGCCTGCAAGCGAACTTGCTCGACAGCCTCAAGGCTGCAGGCGTCCCAACGCACGCTTTCCGACACGCAAACCAAGCCCCCGCCCCCGCGCAGAGCCGCAGCATGTGGGGGTGAGCTTTAGGGCGGTGCCGCCGCGCCGCCCTCCCCTTTTCCTTGGCAGGAAATGACTGGCCAGCACCGGGGCAACCCTCCCGGCGCTGGCCCTTTGTCGTGCCGGCAGGAGTGGGGTGAACCCTACAGGTTCCCCCCACGCCAGGTCGCCGCGCGTGCCACCGCCCGCCTCGCCCCCGTCGGGGCTCGGAAGCGGCGGCACGCGCGGCGACCTTCCCCCCTCCGGTAAGGCGCTGCCGCTGGCTTGGACAAGGGATCAACCGCCGCCGAGATGACGCGCACCCGGCAAATCTTGCCGGCCCTCACCTGACACCAGGCAAGTTTTGCCGCCCACTCCTTATGGCTCGCATGAGCGACTGCTTCTGCGGCTTGGCAGGCGGGCGCCGGTCACGCGCATGCGCGCGTCTGTCGGCCTGCGGCCGAGAGGAGAGAGGGAGGGAAAGAGGCGGTCTCCACCGAGTGAAAGGGCACCCCATGCTCCTCTCAACCTGCATTGACATCATCGCCTCGGACTATGCGCGGATCGTTCGATACGGCGAGCGCCGCGAGCGATTCCTCGACGCCCTGGACTGGTCACAGATGACCCCGGAATTCTGCCGCCGGACCTCGATGGCAGACGAGTGCGTCAACGAAGAAACGGCCGAAGCGTGGCTCTACCTGGACCACCTCGAACACCGGCTCGCCCGTGAAGGCGACGTTCCGATCGAAATGCTCGCCCGCTTCGTCATCCCGCCACATCTGCTGATCGCGGCCGTGCCCGCGTGAACAGCTTCCCAGAGGATAATTCCCATGGAAATCACGCTCAAGAAGCTGCGTCATTGCGCGTCCCTGTCGCAGGAAACCCATGCCTACACCGCTGTCGTTTGCGTCAACGGCGAACCGGCATTCGAGGCCAGTAATCGCGGTTGCGGCGGGGCCGATCTATACGATCCACTGGAAGGTTATTCCGGCCCAAGCGTCGCGGAAATCGATGCTTGGTTGGCGGACAACACGCCGCCCACAAAAGGCAAAGGATACCAGCTGCCGAACTGCCTCGAATTGGTCGTCGGCGATCTGATCGACGGCCAGCTGGCGCGGCAGCGGCTGGATCGGCTGCTGAAGGCAAAGGTGATCCTGCTTGACCAGACCGAGGGTTCACCGGCGCTGTTCGCCTACAAGGTCAAGCCGACCGCCGAAGAGCTGGCGAAGATCCGGGGCAAGATCGCACGCGGCGAGATCCGCGGCGAGCTTGTGAACGGCGCGGGAGATCCCACCCTCGCCCGCGCGCTGGCGCTGGTGTGATCCGGCTCGCTCGCGTCGGTCCGGCCCCTTCGGGCCTCCCCTCGCTACGCATTGCCTCGAGACGGCGTGCGCCGGGGCATCGAGCCCCGGCCCACGCCATGGGCGCGTGTGGGGATCTCTTTCTCAAAGTCGTCCCAGTGTGTTGGGCGCGGCGACGAGCCTCAAGGACGGCAGGGTCCCACCATTTTCCCTGCGGGAAAATCGTTGCCCCTACCGCCGCTTACGCGGTCGCTTCGCGATCCTTGACCCTCGCCGCCGCACCCAAAGCGAGGGAACGTCTTTTCGACGATCAAGGAGGATCATCATGGAGGTTCTGTTGTTTCGTGCTCTGAAGAGCGCTAATATCGATGACGATACGGCCGCGAAGGTCGTGGAAGCGCTCGAGGAGCACATCGATATGGTAGTCGGTCAGGCAAACAAGGCGCTCGAGGCGAAGCTCGACGGCATGAAGTCCAACATGGACAGCATGAAGATGAGCATCGAAGCTGTAAACAAGGGCGTCGATGTAGTCGGCAAGGGCGTCGACCAGATGCGGGTGTGGATGATTATCATCACGAGCATCATCGCTATCGTGGCGCTAGTCGGTGGTGCTGCAACCGCTGTGGTGCCATTCTTAAAGTAATATCGGAGGAGCGCTCTGCTCCTCCTTTTTTCAGGGCTGCGAGGGGAACCTCGCGGCCCTTTTTCATGCCTGTTGCGACGCTGCTCGTCCCGGCTCGCTCGGCCTCTAGCGACCCCCTGGCGGGCCTCGCGAGGCACTACGCATCGCCGGCGACACCGGGACGATCAGGCGCGCCCACACGGCGCTAGAGAGGAGAGGGAAAGGGAAAAGCGGTTCAACCAAAGGAGGTGGCGATGTCCATCAGGTTCCGCGTCGACGACGGCTTCAATCCCCTCACCATCACGCCAGCGATCATCAACTCCGATCAGCTCGGCGAACTCTGCCGGTTGCTGGCCGCCGAGAGCGACCGCCACCAGATGGCACTGATGTTCCCGGAGCACGGCTCTCCCGTCGAGCACAGCTTCTCGTTTAGCGCACGGGTCTGCCCGCTTTCGCTGGCATCCGTATCCGCCTGTTTCGACCATTACCCCGGCGTCATCACCGTGCTCGAAGAGGCGCAGTTTCGAGGCCGTCGCATTCGGGTCTGGCGCTCCGAAGCGGACCGCGACATCTGGCTCGGACTATCGTCCGATGCCGACGCCGCGCCCGCGCTGGAAGTCTCCAGCCAGAGCGGCGTAGCGATCCTTGAGATGCTTGGTCTTGACGGATCGGAGACCATGGGCGCGATCCCTCTGGACGAGCTTCGCCGCCGCCTTTCCGATCCCAGTATCTACCGCAGGATTTCCAACGAACCCGGCTTGGAGCGATACCTCCCGCACCTGACCGAAATGGCGCGGGTGAAGGCGTTCGAAGGGGCTCCCCACCTCGCTTGGGCCTGACACCTACCACGACGAAACCGAAAGCATGGGAAGCGTTGGCCTGGCGGCCACGCTTCCCATTTTTTTGCCTGATACTGTCGAGCCGGCGAAGCCACTCCCCTGCCCTATTCGGAAGCCGGTTCAGCTTCGCACACGATGCCTCGGAACGGCCTGTAACAGCAAACGGCCGCAGCCGCCCAAGGCGGATACGGCCGTTGAACTTCGTGTCCTCCGCCGAGCTTAGGCTGTTGGCTTCAGCCGCTTCTCAACTTCGTCCACGCCGAGCGTCTTCACCGCCTTCAACAGGCCTTCCAAACGGTCGATCGGAAGCCGGAGCAAACCGGCCCTATCGACCGCGACGATCGCTGCCTCACGCTGCTTCGCCTGATGCGCCTTCCGACGCTCTGCCAGCTTGCGTTCCTCGGCCTCGATCGCGGCCAGTTCAGCGTCCAGTGATTTCGCCATTTCCATTGCCTTTCGGGTCAGGCTGATCGGGCTCTGAACGGTTCGATCTTATCCCCTCCCTGTGCGGCAGAAAAGGCCCTTTACCCCCCTACTGGAGAGAACCGATGAAGCCCCATTTCCAGCGCCAGAAACGGGCGCGCAACGCGCGGTTTCTTGCACGGTTTCGCCTCCCGGCGACCAAGTGCCCCGCGGAATCCGCGTTCCATTCCCATCGATCTGAATCGACCAGCAGCAGGATCAACACCACCCACGATATGGGACTATAGAGAGCACACCCTACGCACCAAGGTGCTAGGTTTCTCAAGTTATTTCAGCAAGTTACCAGATTGCTAGCCGGTATGCGCGGCGCATACAAAAGCGCAGCGGGGCGCATACACCAAAACTTTCCCGTGAAATCAGAGCGATAGGTGTATTCGCAGCGCATACACTTGGCCGCAACTCTAGATGATTTTCGTTGCTTGATGTCGTACTAGCAAGTATGAGGGTGCGACTTCCGTAGTGCCCATCAGCCTCCCTTGCCCGGAGGCTGATCAATGAAATCAAAGCCAAGCACGACCCGCCTCAGCGCGGATCAGGTGGCCCAGGTTGACGCTGTCGCAAGGCGACTAGGCTGCTCAACTGGCGAGGTTATTCGCCGTGCAGTAGATCAGTACCTGATCGGGCAAAAACTCATCAGCGACAGCGAGCTGCGCTTACGCCGGGTCTGCGAGTACGGGCAGCTCGCGCTCGACGCGATACTGCAAGAAAATCATCCCGAGTTTCGCGATCCAATTCTCCTGGAAGTCGACAAGCGCATGGAGCGTTTCCATGGCGCGCGCTGACATCCGCAGCGATGGCCGCCCCGTTACCGTCCAGCACCACTCCGCACGCGGCGAAGTGAAGCGCAATTCGGGCAACTTCACCCGCGGCAGTCAGCTCCTCAGCCATGAGGTTTTGATGTGGCTGTCGGGCGCGAAGATGCCCGTCCTGATGTGGCTGGTGATCTTCGCCCTGGCGTACACGATCGTGCTGTCGATTACGCTGGATGAGAACAACGTCCAGCTCATCTGCATGCGCATTCTGTCGGCCCTCTGGGACTGGGTTTCGCTCGACCCGATGAAGCAGGTGAACCTCCTCCTGCCCGATGGCTCGGTGCGCCAAACCTACATGGGCTACGTGCCCTATGTGCCCGAGGTTGCGCTCGCGTGGCACAAAGCGGTTCGCGGCCTGATTGGCTGCCTCTTCATCGCCACCTTCATCACCGTGCCGACGGCTGTCTGGTATGTCGATTTCTCCCGCCGCCGCGGCAAGAACATCCTCGAGGAGCGGCACGAACGCGGCGCCATGCTGGTCACCCGCGACGTGCTCTATTCCGAGATCGTCCAGCACAACCAGGTGGAGTTCGAAAAGGAGGCTGCAAACCTCTTTCCCGGCCACACGCCGCAGCAGGTTCTTCGTATGCCGTTCGGGGCTCGGAAAGCCGCCGGGATCCACCATCCTTACACGCTTGCCGGCATCCCCTATCCGCATCGGCTAGAGCAATCCCACACGATGCTGATCGGCACGACCGGCGCCGGTAAGACGACGGCCCTGCGCAAGCTGATCAAGCAGATGCAGGAGCGCCAGGACAACGCCGTCGTATTCGATCTCACCGGGGCATATGTCGAAGCCTTCTACGATCCCGAACGCGACACGATCCTCAACCCGCTGGATGCCCGTTGCCCTGCTTGGTCGATCTTCAACGACTGCGTCACCTACTCGGAATTTACCGCCGCCGCGGCGGCTCTGATCCCCTCGGACGGCGGGTCGGCCGAGCCATTCTGGGCAATGGCTGCGCGCACGCTCTTCATCGAGATGTGCATGAAGCTGATCGAGAAAAAGCAGACCAGCAACCGAGCCCTCGCCGAAAACCTGATGACCGCCGATCTGAAGGCGGTTCACAAGTATCTCGCCAAGACCATCGCGGACCCGCTGACGGCCCCTGAAGCTGCCCGAATGGCAGAGTCCATTCGCGCCGTCTTCAACACCAATGCGCAGGTGCTGCGCTTCCTGTCGGACGAGGGCGAACCCTTCTCGATCAAGGACTGGATCACGCGCGACAAGAAGCCGGGATCGATCCTCTTCATCACCTCGAACTACACCGACCTCGAGATGAACCGCGCGCTCCTCACGTTGTGGAGCAACCTCGCGATCTACGCCCTTATGGAGATGCCGCGGACGCGCTCGCTGCGCACCTGGTTCATGTTCGACGAGCTGGGCGCTTTGCACCGCCTCCCTGCAATCGAAAGCGGCCTGCAGACAGCCCGAAATTTCGGCGGCGCGATGATCCTGGGGCTGCACTCTTTCGACAAGCTGGTGGCCGTCTACGGCGAGGAAAACGCGCGCAACCTCTCATCGCTGGCACGCACCAAGCTGATCCTTGCCGCAGCCGACCTGGAGACCGCCGAGCAGTGCAGCAAGTACATCGGCAGCCGCGAGGTTCGCCAGATGGATGAGGCGTACAGCTACGGCTATAACAACACCCGCGACGCCTCGACGCTGACGCCGCGCAAACAGGTCGAACCGCTCGTCATCCCCGACGACATCACGAACCTTCCGTCGATGCACGGCTTCGTCAAATTCCCTGATGGCTTTCCCGCAGCCCGCATCCAGCTCCAGTGGGAGAATTACCCCACGGTTGCACCCGGCTTCGTGAAGCGTCCACCGGCTCCGCCGGCGGCAAGTGTTCGCGGAAAGAGTGGTGGAGGTTTGGACGGCGAAGAGGCCGGTGGCAGAGACGGATCGCCAGAGCTGGGGGAGGAAGTGGAAACCTCCCCAAGCGCAGCCGCAGCTTTGGCTGCAGGTATCTTGGCACAGCCCTCGGAAGCGTCTGAGGAGGAGGCGCAGATCAACCGCGAAGCACAGGAGCGGACGGACCCTTCTTCGCCGCGCCCGACCACCGACAAAGGCGATGGGGAACGGGACCCGGAGTTGGCGCGAACTGCAGAACCGGAACGACCGCAGACCACTGAGCACCACCGGAACGACATGGCCGCTCCCCGTCCTGCGGAGGTCGAGGATCAGACCGCCATCGAGCTGCGCCAGGACTTCGCTCCGAGTGACGACGGGATGGGGATGTAAGCCATGCACTCCATCGCCTCGATCGGTTCTGCAGGCGGGGCCGCCGGCTACTACGGCAAGGACGATTTCGCCTCAGCCGATTACTACGCAGGCGAGAATGCCGCCGACTATAGTGAGTGGGGTGGCGCCGCCGCCGAAGAGGCGGGCGTCTCTGGGGAGGTCACCAAGACGGATCTTGGCAAGATCCTCGGCGGCCAGCTCGCTTCGGGCGAGAAGGTCGCTGACTATCAGGGCCGCCGCCCCGGCTATGACCTGACCTTCTCAGCGCCAAAGTCGGTATCGATCATGGCGCTGGTCGCCGGCGACAAGCGGATCCTCGGCGAGGACGGCGCGCATACGAAAGCAGTGCGTGCCACGATGGCGTGGATCGAGAAGAACCTCGCCGAAACGCGCAAGGACGTGGACGGCAAGAAGGTGCCGGTGAAGACCGGCAACCTGGTCTATGCCCTCGTCCAGCACGACACCTCCCGTGCGCTCGATCCACAGCTCCACATCCATGCCCTGGTTGCCAACCTGACAAAGGGGCCTGACGGCAAATGGCAGGCGCTGCATGCCGACAAGATTTGGTCGAACAACACCGTCATTGGCTCGATCTACCATGCCTTCCTGCGCGCCGAGATGGAGAAGCTCGGGTACCAGATTGAGACCAAGGGCAAGCATGGCACCTTCGAGGTAGTAGGCGTGCCCAAGGAACTGATGGAGGTGAACAGCCAGAGGCGCGCCGAGATCCTGAAGGCAGCTGCAGCGCTGGGCATATCATCTCCCAAGGGCCTCGACGGCGTTACAGTTCGCACCCGAGATCCAAAGCTGTCTCTGGAAGACCGGGACAAGCTCATTGCAGACTGGCGGGAGAAGGCAGCGAGCTATGGCTTCGACGGCAAAGAGCTGATCGCAGCCGCGCTGCGGGCCTCGGCTGCGCCCGAGAACGCAAGTACGCTGCAGCGGGGCTACGCGTTCATGGCCGAGGTTGTGCGCGGCGCGCGCGAGTTCGTCAGCAACCTGACCCGCACGCCGGATCCGCTCGTCGACAAAGGTGTCGCGCGCTTTGCCTCTTCTCCGGAAGCCGCCCGCGCGCAGTTCGCCGTCGCTTCAGCGATCCGCATCCACGCGCAGCGCGAGGCGGCCTTCGACGTCAATCGGCTCTCCAAGACTGCCCTCGATCTCGGGTTGAAAGGCGTGACCATCCAGCACGTCACCGAGCGGATCGAGAAACTGGTTGAGCAAGGGCGCATCATTTCCGGCGTCACGCGCGAGGGCGAGACCAGCTGGACGATGGTGACCACCAGGGAGGCTCTGCAAGCCGAGCAGCACATCCTCGACCGCATTGAGGCGACCAAGGGCCAGGCAACCCCGATCGTCAACGCAGAGGCCGCTCCCGACCGCGTGCAGGCCGCCTCCAAGCACGAGCTCAATCCGGGCCAGCTTGCGGCGGCCACGCTGATTGTCTCGAGTACAGACAAGATCGTCGCGATCCAGGGCGTCGCCGGATCGGGCAAGTCGACCATGCTGCAGGCAGTCTCCCAGACCTTCGAGGCGGCCGCGCGCGTCGCGGAGAGTGGCGGCAAGCGCCTGCATGGCCTGGCCTTCCAGAACAAGATGGTCGGCGACCTGAAGGAGGGGGCCGGTATCGAGGCGCAGACCATCGCCTCTTTCATCTGGCAGAATGAGCGGTTCCTCACCGACAAGACCAGCCCCGCCGCAATCGAGAAGCGGGCCGAGATGAAGGACACCATCCTCGCGGTCGACGAAGCCTCGATGCTGTCGACCGACGACATGGTGAAGCTGATCAACATCGCCGAGGCGATCGGTGCCGATAAGCTCGTCCTGGTCGGTGACCGCAAGCAGCTGGGCTCGATCAACGCCGGCAAGGCATTCTCGCTGACCCAAGCCGGCGGGATCACCATCACCTGGATGAACGAGAACCTCCGGCAGAAGACCGATCAGCTGAAGACGGTCGCGGCGCTGGCCAACGTCGGCAAGGCGAGCGCTGCGCTGCGGGTGCTTGGCGACAAGGTGACGACGCATGAGAACCCCGCACTGCACGCGGCCGAGCGCTGGCTCGGCCTGGCACCGGAGGAGCGCGCCTTGACCGCCGTCTTCTCTTCAGGCCGGGAATCACGTGCCACCATCAACAACCGGTTTCAGGAAGGCCTGGCGGCAGAGGGAACGCTCAAGGGCGAGGGGCTGACCCTGACCGTGCGTGAGCGGGTGAACCTCGCCAGCGAGGAGCTGCGCTACGCGAAGAACTACGAGAAGGGGCAGATCCTCGATGTCACCGGCAAGATCCCGGAGCTCGGCCTGCAGCGCGGCACCTTCACCGTTATGGGCGTCACACCCCGCGGCAAGGTCGAGCTGGACCACAATGGCCGCCGGCTGAAGATCGACCCTCAGAAGCTGGACCCCACCATCAAGCGGGACCGCCTCGAACTCTCTGTGCCGAAGCAGATCCGGATCCATGAAGGTGACACGATCCGGTGGACGGAGAAGGACAAAGACCGGGACCTGCAGCGGTCCGCGCTGGCCCGCGTCATGTCGATCGACGGCAAGGGTGTCACGGTAGAGACGGCAAGCAAGCAGGTTCTCACACTGCAGCACGGTGATGCGATGCTCTCGCGGCTCGATCTCGGCTACTCGCTCAACATGCACATGGCCCAGGGCGTGAC
Source organism: Sphingomonas sp. ATCC 31555 (assembly GCF_000282895.1). Lineage (GTDB taxonomy): Bacteria > Pseudomonadota > Alphaproteobacteria > Sphingomonadales > Sphingomonadaceae > Sphingomonas. The sequence goes on along the minus strand of NZ_ALBQ01000046.1, from coordinate 21,676 downwards.
TGCCGATAAGGGCATCATGGCGCTCTCAAGCGCAGAGACCAACCTCACCAACCAGCAGCTGTTCAACGTGGGCGTCACCCGCGTCCGCTCGGACCTTACCGTGGTGGTGAATGATCAGGAGAAGGTCTCGCGACAGCTCGATCGGAACACCGGCATCAAGACATCAGCCCTGGAGACAGTCGGGCGCATCAACATCGATGGACCTGGGAGCAGCGGCGCGGCGAGCACTGGGAACGGATCGAAGCCAACCAGTGGCCAAACCATGAGCTTCAGCCTCAGCTCGAGCGACCTTGGCTCGCTGCCGCCCCTGCCCCGCTTCGAGGAAAAGGACGCCGCTCGCTACGCCAAGGGCGGTGACGACATGGGGCTCTCAAAGAAGAGCGATGATCTGGGAATGGGCGATAGCGCCAAAGGCGCAAAGGGCCCGCCGGTGCCCGAAAAGAACCTGAGCCTCGAGCTGTGATTGGCGCCGCCCCTGCAACTTCAACCTCAACGGCAAGAGCAACCAACACAAGGAGGAACACCATGCGTAAGGTTTTACTGACCGCGGCCGCGCTGGCCCTGTCGATCGGCACTGCCAATGCACAGAAGATGGGTAAGGGGGGCACCGGCGTCGATGAGACATCCGAGGTGCCGAAGTGCGTGCAGCCGTTCGGCACGATGGCGATCGTCGAAAAGCGCAGCGCCGCCTCGCCTGCGGACGGGCTCCCACCTGGGATCGCTGCCATGATGCGGATGGCAGAGGCGCAGCAGAACGGCGGGCAGACCCGGGTAGACCCGATCCCTCTCCTCAAGCTGCTCGCGGCCCACTCGAACTGCTTCCTGATCGTCGACCGTGGCGAAGGCTTCGACGCGCTCCAGCGCGAGCGCGAGCTGGCGGGCTCGACCACTGCCGGCGCGGCCAAGACCAACACGCTGCGTGCAGCCGACTATCTCCTCACCGCGACCGTCGTCTACTCGGACGGAAACGCCGGCGGCTACGGGGGCGGCGTAGCCGGCATGTTCGGCGGCGGCATGGGCTTCAAGAGCAAGAAGCTCGAAGCGCAGGTCATGCTCGCGCTGGTCGAAGTGTCTACCGGCATTCAGCGAGCGATCGCCAGCGGCCAGGTCCGTAAGAAGGACCTCTCAATCATTGGCGGCGGCGTGCTCCTCAATGCCGGCATCGGGGCGCTCGGCGGCAGCTACACCAGCACCGATATGGGCAAGATCACGTCGCTTGCGCTGCTAGACGCCTATCGCAAGCTCACGACGGACGCGAAGGTTCGCCTTTCGCCGCCGGCGGCCGCCGCAGCGCCCGCTTCGGCGCCTGTAGGCGCCAGCGCGACACCGGTGCAGCAGTGAGGAGAGAGGGAGAGAAAGGGCGAGGGTGCCAGCTGGGAGTCCTCCCCTTCCCTTCCTGAGAGGTGCGCGATGAAGTTGCAGGCTGATCTCTTCGCCGAACCCGAGCCGTCGATTGATCCAGAGGATCTGGAGGCGCAGTATGTGGAGATCGCGCCGGAGCCGCTGGCGGTGCCATGTGGGTGGCGGGACAGGACCAACAGTCCGTGCCGCCGCCTTGGCCATCAGCCGGTGATGATGGACGGCCTGCAGGCAGTATGTCGGGGCCGCCGCCTTGTTCACTGCGCGCCCGAGTGCTTCAGCGTGTTCAACAAACCCGTGGAGATTGACGATGGCGTCTGATCCGCCGATGCGGCTGTCCGGCAAGATGACCAAGACGCCGCGCGGACGCATGCTCTGCGATGACGGCGGCATGCACTGGCGGCTGACGGGGGAAGCTCTTTCAGAATGCGAGGACGCCGAAGAGGTCACCATCGAAGGTGTTCGACGCGGCCTCTCCGTGATCGAGGTCTACTACGTCGGAAGGCTTGGCGCATGAACGCCCCCACGCAGATCCAGGCAGCGCACTGCCCCTATTGCGGGAACATCCTGTTCCAGAATTTGAAGCGGCATAAGGTTCGGGGCTGTCTCACCTGCAAGCGGCCGATCGTGATCGCGCGCAGCCCTTTCGGTCGCCCGCGGCTCTACCGGATCTACAGCATCCTGGACGTCGGCATGGCGGTCTATGCGCTGCTCACCATCGCGCTCATCGCCTTCTTCCTCCTGTCAGGGCACGGGGTAGGCGGCTTCGTGAAAGGGTTCAGCATCGCCCTCTTCATCGTCGGTTCGGTGCTCTGTGTGGACGGTGTGCTCGCGCTTCGCACAGCGCGCGACAAGACATGGGGCAGGCAAAGACGCGGAGTGGCGGCAAGAAGCGTAGGCGGCGGCAAGATAGCTGCCGGAGTACTTGCCTTGTTCATGGTATTCGTAGGCGTTGCTATTTGAGAAATTTGTAATGAATTGTCGCAGGTGATTGATTGACGGGGCCGTGATGGTATTTACGCCGCACGACCCAAACTTAGTAGGCGCTCCGAGGTGGAGCGCCAATTTTTTTGAGCTCGGCTATTCAACGCCGTTTCGAGCGCGATAGATGAAGGTTAGCAAACTTGGTTGCAACAATCCGCGCTAAGTGACGTTTTCCGCCCCCAAAAGAGGAGCGGAATGAGCGAGAGCCCGTCTTTTTGTCTCGAAAGAGCCCGCGAGCATCGTGATGCTGCGGAGGCGACACCGTTGGTCAACGTTCGTCGGAAGCACATCCAGAGTGCGGAAATGTGGGAGCGAATGGCTGAACGCAATTCTGTGCTCACCAGACACGTGGAGGAACCGTCCGAGGAGCCCGCGGAATAGCGCAGCAGCGCGGGCTCAGCTGTGGCCGTCCTCCTGTGCCTCGATCTCCGCCAGCTCCGCGCGGTAGCGCTCAATCGATCTGGACAGGAAGCTAGGGGCATCCGCTCCCGCGCGGTCGTCGCGTAACCGACGCGCCCAACGCGTCACGAACGTCTCCACCGTCTTCATCGCGTCGCGGGTATGCTTGGGCGTGGTAATGTGCGTGTCGTTCTCGAGCATCGTCGCGATGCAGAGAGACAAGACGTCGATCACGTCATCGGCAGTGACGACGCCTTCGGAGGACATGGCACGAAAGCTTTCCATGATCCCTGGCACGATGTGCCCGGCAATCGAGAGCTTATCGGTGTCCGACACGGTGAAATCCGGTTGAGGGCTTCGTGCCAATGACGGTCTCCAGCGAATACTGCTCTGATGCAGATGACCTAGATTTAGCTGCAACTCCTCGCCTGCCGCAGCGGTTTCCCTCACATTAGGCGCGCTGTTGGCGCGTTCGTCTCCTGAGGAGAGCGCTCATGATGGAAGAACGAGAAACGGCAGAAGTTCGTGCTCGCATCCTGCACGAAGCGGAGGAGCGGGAGAAGGCAATTGCCGAGAAGCTGCCACCGGGTCTCGAGCGCGACGAGCACTGGATGCTCGGCGAGCGGCTGTCCGACGCAGCATGGGCGATCGAGGAGGAATTCGACCTGGAGCTTTCGCCCAGCGGTCTCTGGCCAACGGCGGACGGCAGTGACGGATGATCCAGAACCCGGCTTTGCGCGTTCTAACCTGCTGAAAGGAGCCAAAAATGGCAGACGACAAAACCAAGGTAGGCGGCCAGGACCGGCAGCGGATCTCGCTGAGCGAGGATTATGAGGTGCGGGACTGGACGGAGTCCTTCGGCGTCTCGAAGGAAAGGCTTGTCGAGGCAGTGAATGCCGTCGGCGACCGCGCAGACGACGTGCGCGAGTATCTGAAGCGCTAGAGGCTTTCATCGCGCCGAGCAAAGCTAAAGCTCGCTCGGCGCCTTCCCGCGACATGCTTTTAAGGCGTGCGGATGCCGGCGCGTGGTGAAGGCACATACGGGTAGGCCAAGCGCACCACTTCGGTGGCTTTCTCGATCGCCTCCAGCTCTCCAGGTTTACCCTTGGGCTCGATATGCCAATTAGACCGGGGCGCGTCGATGATAGGCAGCGCGGTCACCGGTCCGATCAGCTTTAGCCAGTGCGCTTCATCCTTACCCGCCGCACCGGCCAGAAGGTGCGCAAGCAAATTCCGGATGTCGTCTGTCGTTGTGGGCTTCGTCTCCGGCATGGTGCCAACCCTTCCTAGCGCTTTAACACCGGAATAGGCGAAATGGTGGCATGCCCGCGGCGCCGACAGGTGCTGCAACGCAGGCGGATAACAGCCTGCTGCACCCCGCTGTCTCTCCCAAACCGCGAGAGGATCTTGTCGGCGGGCACGTTGATCGTGCGCCCGCATTCGCAGACGATCCGCATATCGGCGCGCTCGACTGCCCACTCGCCTAGCGTTGTATAAGGGCCTTCGACCTTAGCCGGCATGCAGCGCCCTATCGAAGATCATGGCGGGGTCACCTCCTCATAGCAGCCGGCGCGCCGCAGCTGCCGCACGATGCCGTTGAACGCAGCAGTCACCCCTTGGGACCGGCCAATCTCATTCTCCTGGCTCGCGGCGCCCCAGTAGCAGGTAAGCGGCCACTTCTCGGGGCAATGTGGCAGCAGGCAGCGCAGCGCCAAGCGGATCTCCGGCAGATCGACGCGCGAGTGCGCGCACCTGGTGACGCCGCTCCTGAGGATATGCACCGATAGCGCGATCACAACGCGCTGATGCCGTGGCAGCTTGCGCATCGCTCAATGGAAGTCATGCGACTTGAACCGCACGACGTCCTCCGGATCCATGCCGTCGGCATGCGGCGGCCAATATTGGTTGCTGGGCTTCGGCTCCCAGCCTTTGTCGCCACGGTCAGGCGATCCGGGGTGCTGGGCAGCGTCGCCGCGCCCTGTCCGGTGCGGGAAGGACATTTCGCCCACCCGGTGCAGCAGGTCACCATGATCGATGATGCGGTCGCAGATGACGTGGATGACCTCGCCTTCCTTCTGCACACGGCCCTTCAGGCCCACCATTGACGCCGACATAATGGTGCGGCGCTGCGCCTCGAAACGGTCGGGCCAGAGGATTCCGTTAGCGATTCCAGTCTCGTCCTCGAGTGTGATGAACAAGACCCCCTTCGCCGAACCCGGCTTCTGGCGGACCAGGACGATGCCGGCGACTTCGACGTGGCGGCCGTCCCGGATGTTGGCGAGGTCGGCGCATTTGGTCACGCCGCGGCGGCGCAGTTCATCCCGCACGAAGCTCAGCGGATGCGCGCGAAGCGACAGCTGCAGCGAGCGGTAATCCTCGATCACTTCCCTCCCGTCGGTGAGCGGCCGCAGCGGCACCTCGGGCTCTATCCCTTCCGCGCTGAAGCGCTCGGCCGCGCGATCGGCGGCGGCAAAAAGCGGCAGCGGTGCCTCGCCGAGCCCCCGCACCTTCCAGAGCCCTTGCCGGCGATCGGCGCCGAAGCTGTGGAAGGCATCGCCGTCGGCCAGCTTCTCGATCGACGCGCGCTGCACGCCGGATCGCCGCCAGACCTCCTCGACGCTGGTGAAAGGCACCGCTCCGCGCGCAGCCACGATCTTCGCACCATCGGCATTGGATAGACCGCGGATCTGCCGCAGGCCGAGGCGCACGGCCAGGTAGCGGCCGCCGGTCTTCTCGAGCGTGCAGTCCCAACGGCTCGCATTGATACAGGGCGGCCGAACCTCGACGCCGTGCTCGCGCGCGTCGCGTACGATCTGTGCCGGCGCGTAGAACCCCATCGGCTGCGCGTTCATCAGGGCGGCGCAGAACACATCCGGGTGGTGGTGCTTCATCCAGCAAGAGGCGTAGGAGATCTTCGCGAAGGAGGCGGCGTGGCTCTCCGGGAAGCCATAGGAGCCGAAGCCCTCGAGCTGGCGGAAGGTGCGCTCGGCAAACTCGCGCGGGTAGCCGCGCTCGACCATCCCCTCGATCAGCTTCTCGCTGAAGTGCGACACGCCGCCGGTGAACTTGAAGGTGGCCATCGCGCGGCGCAGCTGATCGGCCTCGGCCGCAGTGAAGCCGGCGCCGACGATCGCCACGCGCATTGCCTGCTCCTGGAAGAGGGGGACCCCCAGCGTCTTCTCGAGCACAGCACGCAGCTCGGGCCTTGGATATTCCGGCTTCTCCAGCCCCTCGCGCCGCCGCAGATAGGGATGCACCATATCCCCCTGGATCGGACCTGGCCGCACGATCGCGACCTGAATGACCAGATCGTAGAAGCGCTGGGGCTTCATCCGCGGGAGCATCGACATCTGCGCGCGGGATTCGATCTGGAACGTGCCGAGGGTGTCGGCCTTCTGAATCATGCCGAACACTGCAAGGTCATCCTCCTGCAGATCCTTCATCTCAACGTGCACGCCCTTCTCGGCCTCGAGCAGGTTGAAGGCCCGGTTCATGCAGCCGAGCATGCCCAATCCCAAAATGTCCACCTTCATGAACTTGAGTGCGTCGATGTCGTCCTTATCCCATTCGATGATCTGGCGATCCTCCATCGCCGCCGGTTCGATGGGCACCAGATCGTCGAGGCGATCGTGCGTCAGGACAAAGCCACCCGGGTGCTGGCTCATGTGCCGCGGCACGCCGATCAGCTTGCGGGCGAGCTCGAGCGTCAGCCGCAGCCGGCGATCGCCGATATCGAGGTTGAGCTCCTCTACCTGCTTGTCCCCTACCCCTTCGGCCGACCAGCCCCAGACCAGACCCGCAAGCGATGAGGTCAGATCCTCGGGCAGGCCCAGCGCCTTGCCGACGTCACGCACAGCGCCGCGCGCGCGGTAGCGCGTCACGACGGCGGTCAGGGCTGAGCGATCACGCCCGTAGGTCTCATAGATCCACTGGATGATTTCCTCGCGGCGCTCATGCTCGAAGTCGACGTCGATATCGGGCGGCTCGCGGCGCTCGCCGGAGACGAAGCGCTCAAACAGCAGCTCGTGCTTGATCGGGTCGATCGAGGTGACGCCGAGGACGAAGCAGACGCAGGAGTTGGCGGCCGAGCCCCGGCCTTGGCAGAGGATGCCCCGCCGGCGCGCCTCGCGCACGATCGCGTAGACGGTCAGGAAGTAGGGCGCATAGCCCAGCTCCTCGATCAGCTTCAGCTCGTGCGCGATCTGGTTGGTATAGTCCGCCGGCACGTCGCCGCCGAACATCTGGTTCACTGCATCGGTCGCCAGCTGCTCGAGCGCTTCCTGTGCGGTGAGTCCGTCGATCAGCCGCTCATGCGGGTACTGGTAGGCCAGCTCGCCCAGGTCGAAGGTGCAGGCGCGGGCGATGTCGACGCTTGCCTGCAGCGCATCAGGATAGGCGCGGAAGCGCCGGATCATCTCCTCGGGCGACTTCAACGCGCGATCGGCATTCACCTCGCGGCGATAGCCGAGCTCGTCCACGGTGCATTTCTCGCGCACAGCGGTCACAACGTCCTGCAACAGCCGCGCGTCGGGCGCGTGGTAGAGCACGTCGCCAGTCACGACCGCGCGCACGCCGGCGCCGCCCGCCTGCCTTGCAAGCGCATCGATCCGCACCGCGTCCCCAGGGCGCCGTCGCTGGAACAGCGCCATGTAGCCGCGGCGGCCGTAGACCGCCTTCAGATCCCTCAGCGCAGCCAGGTTCTCCTCGTCCGCCTCGTGCGGCAGCAGGATGGCAATGACACCCTCAGACCAAGGCTCGAGGTCGTGCCAGTGGAGAAGGCACCCCCCCTTCCCTGCCCGCGTCTTGCCGACGGTCAGCAGCCGCGTGATGCGCGACCAGGCAGCGCGGTCGGTTGGGTAAAGGAGCAGCCTGCGGCCGCATGAAAGATCGACCCGCGTGCCGGCGATCGAGCGCACGCCCGTCGCCTTCTGCGCCTCCCATGCTCGGACGACGCCGGCGACGGTGCCAATGTCGCTGATGCCGATCGCGGGGTAGCCGAGCAGCGCCGCGGCGGCGAACAGCTCGTCAGGACTTGAGGCACCGCGCAGCAGCGAGAAATGGGTGAGCACCTGCAGCTCGACATAGCGGCTCATCCGAACACACCATGGATCCACCAGGACAGATCGCCGGTGTTGTCCTGAAAGCCGTCGCCGCGGCGGAAGACCCAGTAGCGTCCGCCTTCCTCGTCCTCTACGCGGTAGTAGTCTCGCACGGCCCAGGTCTCAGCATCGCGGCGCCACCACTCGCCGTGCACTCGCTCTGGCCCATCGCCGCCGATGATCGTGTAGCGCTTGCCGCGCCACTCAAAGCGCCGCGGAGGCTGGTCCGGCAGCAGCGCCAGCACGTTGAAGAGCGGCTCGGGCCGCGCGAACAGGCGGATCGGGCGCTGCCAACCCGGCCACTCTCCCGGCTGCTCGTTAGGATCCACCTGCGCGACCGCGCGCTCCGGTACGTGGCTCTCGACAGGCGCGATGCGGAAGACGGCGCTGGAGCCGATCCTCCCGGCGATGACGTCGACGAGGCGCGAGGAATCGCGCACCATCGTGTCGCCGGCGAGCACCGCCCCCAGGTCGACCGCATCGAGCGGCTCGGTATGGGGCGCGACGAGCCAGAACTGCTCCAGGCCCATGCCGGGATCGATGCGGTCGATGCGGAGCTTCAGCAGCCGGAGGAGGTGCGACACCTCCCGCGTCGGCCGAGACGTGCCGATCGCCACCACCTGCTCGCCGCCGTCGACGCGCAGACCCGTCAGCCGGAGCGAGCGGGCGCCGAGCCCCCGCTCCTGCAGCACCTGCGCCAGATCACCCAGCAGATCGCCCATCACCTGCTCGATCGCCTCGGCCGTGCCGATAGGCTCCAGCAGCCGGCGCTCGACAAACGGCACCTCCGCGTCTTCGCGCGGCGTGATGGGCTCAGCTACGGCGCCGAGCGCCTGATCGAGGCGCGTTATCGCCGGCAGACCGAGCCGCCGTGCGAGCGGCCCGCGCGCGACAGGCAGGAGATCCGCAATCCGCTCGAACCCAAACTTTCGCGCAGCGGCTTGTGCAGTCGCGGATAGGCGGAGGGCGGCGATCGGCAGCGGCGCGAGCGCGTCGGCCGTCCTGCCAGGCTCGACCCGGGTAAGATCGTCTCTGCCGTAGCGGGCGAGTGCATGTGCGGCACCAGGGGTATCGGCAATGGCCACGCGCGCGGTGAAGCCTGCACGGCGGCAGAACGCCTGCAGCCGGCGGCAGAACCGCTCCTCGCCGCCGTGGAGGTGTTCGCAGCCGGTCAGGTCGATCCAGAGGCCGTCCGTTGGCGTCACGGCCGCAGTTGGCGACCAGCGGCGCACCGCCAGCAGGGCGAGGCGATCGAGCAGTGCAGCGTCCGCTTCGGGCTGTGCAGGGCGGAAGTCCAGGTCCGATACCCGCGCGCGGGCATGGCTTGCGGCCATGCCGGGGCGGATGCCCAGCGCCTGCGCGCCTAGGCACGCGGCCACTACCTCCTCGCGTCGGCCGACTTTTCCCACCAGCGCCATCGGTGCGTCTGATGTGGTTTCAATATGAAAACGCGATGCTTCTGCAGTGCTTCCGCCATGGATTGCCTTGTACGGGTTGCTGGCAGGCTCTGAGCGTCGGCCGAGCTCGCGCATCGGTGGCTTCGCATGCGAAGGCAGTGCTGCGATCTGCGCCTCGACATCGGCGCGGGGATCCGAACCTTGCCGCGCCCAGCGGGCACCAGGTCGCCAGCCCCCGCCCCTCGGCACCGAGCAAGCGCCGGGATCATCGTCGACGGGGAGCTGAAGCGCGGGCCGCTCAGGCAGCCGCGATGCGGGCCGTTCCAACCTTCTCAGCCGCTCGATGGCCAAGTTCGGCAGGAACAGCGAGACGACCCGTCTCATCGCTACCCTCCACAATCAGGGAGAAGGATGCCCCACCACGCTGGCGCGCCAGCTCAACCGACCAGCGCGGCCGCCCCACACCGGCGACGCTAAGCCGCTCAGAGGGTGCGGCGCCGATGCGCCACCGCGTCCACGCAGCCGAAGGCTCGTCCAACGGATCCTGGTCGCGCCCGCGCCGGCGGCGCAGCAGCAGCACCGGCATGTCCGCTTCGGCCGCGACCAGCTGCAGGCGCCGCGTCGCGACCATCGACACCCGGGTTGCCGCGGCTACGACGACAGACGGAGTGCCGTCCCGCAGCGCGTCCTCGATGACGGCCAGGAGCGCGACGTCGTCCCGCGGCTGCGCGTAGATCACGCTGGAAGGTGGCAGGCCTGCCTGGGCCAGGCCTGGGGCGTAGAGGTCGCTGCGGCAGCTCGCCCACAGCACCGGGCCACCCGCCTCCGCGGCTTCACGCGCGGCGATGCCGGCGAGGAACAGCGTGGTGGCTGCATCATCGACCATGGCGACGCTACGCGCGGACGCTTCGTGAAGAGCGCCGGCGCGCAGGCCCCCTGCCCCGAGCCGACTGTCGATCGCGTCGACGCCGAAGGGCAGCACCCGATAATCGGTCGCGGGCGTCGCGATCGTGCGGAGGTGCGCTATGCTGGGCGCGAGGGACTCGAGGGCGGCGGTCATCGTGTTCTAAGACTCTACTTGTTCGCTTTATGTTCCGTTACTGGGCTGATTCGGTCAAGGCGCGCTTGCAGCGATCTGTGGATAGAAGGAACGGACATGGAACAGAGGGCCCGGTAGGCGCGGAATCCGCTTCCCATGCCGAATACGCATCTGCCGCCCCGGCGCCGCGGTTGCGGATCGGGCGACGGATGCTAGCGTGCCCGCATGTGCAATCGAGCCCGCTTTGCCGGAGAACCAGAAACCCTCTTCGGCACTACGAGCGAGCTGTTCATTGAGCGGCCGCGGGAAAACACGTTCAACCCCGTCGAGCTGATGCCAAGATCCCGTAACTACGTGATACGGGAGCAGGACGGCAGACGTGGCTGGGACGTGATGACCTGGGACGTGCTTGGCGGCCAGGCAGCCTGGCCCATGACGAACGTAAGGAACCTCACTCTTCCGCAGTGGCGCCGGCTCGCGGAGAAGCCGGAAAACCGCTGCCTTATCCCACTCACTGAATTCGCCGAGTTCACACCAGAGAAGTACGACCTGGGAGACGGCAAGAAGCCGCTCAAGGGGGAGATGTGGTTCAGCGTTACCGATCAGCCGATCTTCGCTGTCGCGGGCTTTTGGCAGCGAACCGCGAAGGGCTCCGGGTTCACCATGGTGACATGCGATGCCAACGCACTGGTCGCGCCGATTCACCCCAAGGCGATGATCACGATCCTTGAGCCTTCCGACGTGGATCGATGGCTCGGTGGAACGTACGAGGACATCGTCGACCTGCAGCGGCCTTATAATGCCAGCCGCATGACGGTCGCTGGTCCGCTCTTCCCGACGCGGCAGCAGCCACCTTCGGCATAGACCTAGGCGCCGTCCGTCGCCGGCCTGGTACGGCTCCCGCGGCGCGCGTCCTCGACATCAACGTACGATGGCGGTCGCGCGCACTGCGATAGGAGCACGTTTGTTCAGCCGATCGGGGTGATGCGAGCTTCGAAGAAGGCCCAGTTGCCATCCTTGTCCTTGAAGTCCGGCCCGTCTGCCCAGGCTGATTTCAGGGACGCGAAATCGTGCATGAGGAACATCACCGTCTCGCGGTGCCCCTCTGAAATCGTGATCGTCTGATGCTCTTTCGCGTAGAGCTCAAACTTTGGATCTCCCGAGGGCCAGTCGTAGGTAAATACATCCAGCTCCGCCAGCATCAGAGACGAGGGTGGGTTCTTGAGGTAAATAGCCAGCTGGGGCCGCTCGATCGAGTATCCACTGCTCTCTTGCTTCTCGAAGATCAGATCGAACGCCGCGAACATGTAGTCGCCATCATCGAAATGCCCCATGCCTACCGATCTCGGGCTGGTGTACTCGATCCACCCTTTATCCGGGACGCTCGGTCGATCCGGTCTCAGTGTGAGCCACGGCGTTTTCAGGTCATAGGGCGTGGTCTTGCCCAGAAGCTTAGCGACGCGAGCACCTCGCGTACGCACCAGCTCGGCACTGCGGGCCTGATCGATCCGGACTTTCGTTGGATCAAACCGCTTGGTGGTGATCGTCCGTAGAATCCTCGGAGAAAGCATTGTCGAATCCCCCTGTTGAGGAATCGGAGTATCGCGGGAAGTACAAAGATCACCAAATGGATGTTCGACGTCTTAACACACGCGGCTACCTCGCTTACCAGAAACGTTATTCTGCTCGTCTAACTCCAGCATCGTTGATCTGATGCTCCGATGCCGATGCTTTCGACCATCGTACCAGTTGATATTCGGCGCCTATGCGTCGAGGCGCGCTGGCCCGTCTCGAAAGCGTCCGCTCGATAAATTGCCGCGCAGCAGTTTCCGATTCGAAGGACACGCGCAGACGCGAACCAGCAGCGCCGATGCGCCCCCACGCCAGCTCTATGATCCATCTTCCGAAAAGATCTTTGCTGACGGTGATCTCGTAGGCTCGCGCCAGGTTTTTGGCATCACAGCGAGCTTCGAGCTCGCATCGCCATTCGATCAGCTTGGTCGGCAGGTCCAGCATGGCTGGATCCTGCTTTGTTCTTCGGGGCGAAGCCAACCGAGACTTTGAATCAGTGGATCGTCAGTGATTCAGCTGTTCGATCAGTGCCTGATGCGCGCGCCCGGGTCGGCGACAGGCGCGGGGTGGCGAGGTTGGCATCGCCGGCCTAAATTCCGACGATGACAGCTCACCCCAACCCGTTACTCGATGGCCCGAGGCTTGCCCCTATTGCCGGCGGCAAACCAACCGGCTTAGTCGTGCTTCTTCACGGATACGGATCCAATGGCCACGACTTGATCTCGCTCGCCAGGGTGATCCAGCGCTCTCTGCCGGGGATTGCCTTCGTTGCTCCCGATGCGCCATCGTTGATGCCGCGGATGGCGAAAGCTCATCAGTGGTGGCCGATCGAGTCGTTCTCGCCAGCGGAGCGCGCGGCAGGCGTTGCAGGTGCAGCGCCTGATCTGGACCGATTTCTTTCAGACGAGCTGAAGTCCCATGGTCTCGGAGACGACCGATTGCTGATTGTCGGATTCAGCCAAGGCGCAATGATGGCGCTACATGTAGGGCTGCGCCGGCGGCACCCGATCGCCGGGATCATCGGCATCTCGGGGATGCTCGTCGACCCGGGGAGCCTGGAGGCTGAGATTACCAATCGGCCTCCGGTGCTGCTTATCCATGGGACGGCAGATGATGTGGTGCCGTTTCGATCCTTGGAGCTGGCAGCGAATGCGCTAAGCGCTGCGGGTGTGCCTGTCACAACACATGTGTCGCGCGGTCTCGGCCACTCCGTGGATCAGGACGGGCTTGCGGCGGCCGCAGCCTTCGTAGCTCGCGTGTTGCCCTGATGCGCGAGTGATTGGGCAGGCTCTGGGCCGTAAGCCGTCAGGCAGCTTTTTCGCGGGAAAATGACAAAGGGGATATAAGCTTGCGGCACCCGACTCGTGCTATCGGGTATCGCGTCCTGCCTGCCTGATATGGAACGGTAAGTACCAGCGGTTGCGCCTTAATGCGGCCACGGGCTCCGCGGGCCTCAATCCCTTATCGTTCACTCCTTTCTTTGCCTCGTTCTGGTGGTAATCCCAAATCCATGAGCCGCCTCTCATCGCCATTCGAATCGAACGAATATGTCCAGCTGCTTGAGACGCTGAAGGAGCGGATCCGGTCGTCTCGCCTCAAGGCTGCGCTGGCGGTCAATGAGGAGCTAATTCTCCTCTACTGGGGTATCGGACGAGATATTCTCCACCGTCAGGAAAGCGCCGGTTGGGGGGCAAAGGTCATCGATCGGCTGTCGGCGGACCTGAAGCGCGACTTCAGCGAAATGACCGGATTCTCGCCACGTAATCTCAAATACATGCGAGCCATGGCCGAGGCCTTCCCCGATCGCGAAATCGTGCAACGGGTCATTGCACAATTGCCGTGGGGGCACGCAATCACGCTTGTCGAGACGGTTAAGGATCCCGCTCAGCGCATTTGGTATGCCGAACAAGCAAGAGAGCATGGATGGAGCCGGAAGGTTCTGCATCACCATATCGGCAGCGACCTGTTCGGGCGACAGGGGAAGGCCATCACCAACTTCGCTCGCACCCTGCCCGCGCCACAATCGGAGCTAGCCCAAGCACTCATGAAGGATCCCTACAGCTTCGACTTCCTGGGCCTAGGTCCGGACATATCAGAGCGCGAACTCGAGCGAAGTCTTCTCGATCACCTTCGCTCATTGATACTCGAACTGGGCAAAGGGTTCGCTTTCGTCGGCAGCCAATATCATCTCGAGGTAGGTGGACAAGATTACTACCTGGATCTTCTATTCTATCACCTCCAGCTGCGCTGCTTCGTCGTCGTCGAGCTCAAGATCGAGGAATTTAAGCCAGAGTTCGCCGGCAAAATGAACTTCTACCTCTCGGCGGTCGACGATCTGCTGCGCCATAAGGAGGACGCACCAACGATCGGCATCATCCTGTGCCAGGGAAAGAACGCCGTGGTCGTTGAATATGCGCTGAGGGACTCTGCGAAACCCATGGGCGTGGCGGAATATAGGCTTTCTCAAGCGCTGCCCACTCCGCTTCAGGCGGCCCTGCCCACCGCCGAGGAGCTTGCCCAGGAATTTCCGCTTCTTTCCTTGGTGAAGCTACGGATCGACATCGAACGGCAACTGCGCGCGCTCGCCGAGGAAACCGGAGTGGTGTCCGAAGGGCCGATGGGACTGAACGAGCTGATTAGGGCTAGTGAGGGTGTGCGCCAGCTGCCGTCGACGGCCAAATTCATGCGGATCGTCGACGTTCTTCACAAGGCGGCCCACGGGGTTGAGGTGCCGAGGGACGATGCGGATACCGCGACCGAGATCTCTCAGCTCTTCCTCGCCGAAATTCAAGAGTATCGGGCGAGCCGCTAACGCTTAGGGCGCCTCGACGCCTGCGATCGCCGGGGATGCCGGGATCGATCGCGAATTGTACAACCGCCGCACCTGGGACTTGCCTGCCGTTCCGTGGCGGCGTGTTGAACGGCAGGTCTGGCCAGAACACGACGTCCGGCTCTTTCCCAACCGGCGGCGCAGACCGACGAAGAAGATTGGGTCGGCGAGGGGCGAGATGGCACCACTACACTCGCCTACACGGGCGCCACTGCTGGATCCACATCATTGATCGGCTCGAATGAGCGGTTGCCGCATAGCGACGACACAAGGAAACGGGATCATCAGCCAAGACGGTTAAGAGAGGAAAAGCCATACGCCACGATGTCGACCGGCTGGCGAGCATCGGCAGTCAGGCCGACTGCAAGGACCTTTTCAGGTTCGCTTGTCGCCTAACGACGGGTGAACAACTCGCCCAGGACATCCACAAAAGCCTCGGTCTCGACCCCTGAAAGGCTGCGTGCGAAATGTCGGGCCGCGATTTCCGCCTGCTCCTGCAGAAGCGGAAACGATCCTAGCCGGAGCAACGCCTTCGCCAAGGTACGAGTCCGCTCAATCGGATCCGCCACGAGCCTCGCGCGCCAAATTTCGATTTCGAAAAGCACCATGACATCGTCTTCATCTTCGCGGGGAGCCAGACGTGCGGCCTCGGCGTCGATCCGTACCCCCGCTTCTTCCCACCCATTCACCGCAGCCAACTGCGCGAAGGTCAGTAGCGCGTGGCGAGCCAGATCTCTGTCTGGAGAGTCGAAACCCAGGTCAGCTGTTGCGGAAGCAGCGCGAGCGACCTCGGCTAAGTCTGCTGGCAGCGGGCCGTCGCCAGTCATGTGCCGCATCAAATTCCAGGCGGCACGGCGCTGATCGTCGCCTGCTCCGGGCGATAGAAGCGCTTCCAATAGGCCTTGGGCGGTATCGCGGAAAAGGCCCTGGGCACCGGGCAATACGCTTTCGAACCCGGCACCGATGGTCTTGCCTAGGAGGCTGGGCAGCGAATTGTCTCGCGCCAGTGCATTGCGCGCCACTTCCAAGCGTGGAAGCGGCGCCGCGCCTTCTTCCGTCTGGACAACCAGGGCACGGAGGACCGAGTCGGCCCATACCTGATGCTCCGGGAGTGCCTGCATTCGAAACAAGGAAGGTGCGGCGACATGCGCGCGCAACCGATCTGGTGTCATCCAGCGCGGATTGGCCACGTCAAAAGCAAATTTGCTTTCACTTCCAACGATCACGCGCGGAGATACGAGCCGGTTTGCATTGAGCGATCCAATCACGCGATCGATCGCAACTCGCCCAGCCCCGAGAATCTCGGTGATCGCGGTCGCATGCGACCAGCACACCGCGATCTGCTGCGCCGCACTGAGTTCGGCCCAGCCGTCACGGGTCGGGCATTCGCTCGCGGTGAAGTCCGCGAGCGAAATATAGAGCTGCCATAGTGCGGCAGCTGGCTCGGACAGGGCCTGCATGATCAAGCGGCGCGCGCGCTCGGCCAGCTCAGATGAGCGCACCACGCCCAGCACAAGATCCGCTAGAAACAGCTGCACCCAAGGCGGAGATGTCTCCGGCTGAACGGCATCAAGCAGCGTGTTCAGCGCGTTATCGGCAAGTCCATCGATCGCCCGGCGGAGCGCTTCCGGCGCGGCGATCGGCAGCCCGCCCAAGCGCCGGAGTGCGATCGCGACTCCGCGCTCGGCGATGAGGCGTTCGGCCGCTGCCTCGATATCGGCTTCTAGGCGAAGATGGCGGACAACCTTTGCAGGCTCCTCCACGGCTAGGTTCCATAGCGCGAAAGGTCGGCGTTCGCGCGACAGGGTTTCGAGGTCCGCATATTCCTGCTGCTGAGAGGCTTGCGCACGAGCCATTGCCAGACGAACGCGCGCGATAACGTCGCTTTCGGAGCCCATCTGCGCGTTGAGCTGGGCCAGTCCCTCCTGCGACAGGTCGAGCATATCCGCACGATTGGTAAGAGCTCGGGCGCGGATGCCGGGATCATTGCTTGCCGCGCCGCGCACCCAGTCCTCGAGGCGCATTTTTCGTCCATCAAGCGTCAGTCGAACATGCTGGTTTTCTCCCTTCCCAACGAGCGCAATCGCAGCCACTTTGCCAGACATTGATTTAAGCTTGCGCGGCTTGTCCGACGCATGAATTACCGCATCGAGGAAATCACGCTCGTCGAAATCCTCGTCGTCGACCGACACCAGACCGTGCTCAGGCAGGTTGAGTGCCTGGCGAAGATCCTCGCGCCGGAGTAGCGACAATCGCAGAGAAGGCGGCATTGCGTTAATTAGGCCCGCCGCCAACACGCGCCAAGTACTATCAGCGGATATATCGCCGTCCTCGCCCGCGAGAAATCCGCTGATCATTCCTTCAAGTCCCTCCCGAATTTCGGGCCGGATCCGCAACATGTTCGCGAGATAGTGGCGCCAGAACCAGTCTAGATATGCAGCCTGGCGCTTGCCCTGATCCTTGCCGCGGAACAGCTGGATCGCCACCAAGACAAGACCGCCGGCATGCACGCCGAGGATGTGATCCGAGCGAGGATCGCCCGGTTCCATCAGGCCCATGGGGAAGAGATTGATATCGAGCGTGTCCACGATCCAGGCAGACGCTGCCTCCGCATCCGCAACGCTCCACGCTTCGTCGCGCCAGATCGCTACAAGAGCGTCACTAACCGCGTGACCATTATCGAGCAGGAACGGTACTTCTCCTTCGAGGCCCTGCTGTATCGCGGCGTGATCGGGCCATTGCAGACGTCTGCGATGGACAAGAGTGTGGCCGATCGCGCGGCGCAACTGCGCGAGGTCGGGAGTATCGTCAGTGACACCGGCTTTGGTCGCAGCGCGGAGATGGTGCGCTATCTCGTCTCCACGCTGAGGAAGGAACAACCAGCGTGCGGCGCGCAGGCGTTGCCGAAGCGCGAAAGACTCCGCTTCGCTGAGGCGTTTCGCGCGCACTAGCCCATCGATGACCTCGACGGTGGTGGCGATACGGAATTTCGGGTTATCAATCGACGAGGTGAAGCGGTCGTCGACCCAAGCGATGCCTCCCTCGGTGCTGAGCGCATGCATGACTTGCATAAAGCTTCGCCTAACCGGATCGATCTCGCGTTCGGAGCCGAAGCCTACGGTCTGATATGTACCGTCCTCGATCCCGGTGTTCACCCGCGTGATCAGCGCAGTCAAGCTTCCCGCCAGCCTGCGGAGCCTGCGTGCCTCGGCGACTTCATTACGGAGTAAGTCGATCTCGCCGCTATGCAAGCCAACTCGGTAGCGCTGCGCCAAGCCCCCAAGCAGATCGACCTCTTCGAGCAGGCCGGCCATGCCCGGCTCCAAGATCAGTACCGCACCCTCCTGCGGACGAGCGCCTACCGCGACCGGTGAGAGCGTGTCGCCGAGCTTCTCTCGCGCGGCCTCTTCCAGCCGCTTGTCTCGTGATCCGACCGCAAGCTCGAACAAGCGGGTAAAGGACAGGGTCGCGCTGGGTTCCCCGCCATCGCCTTCCCAAAGCACGCTGAAGGTGTCGAGCGTCGAAAGCGCTGCTTGGTCGGCGATCTCCCCAGCATCGACTCGCTCTATTACACCGCGAATCGCGTCGATGCGTTCCGGCTGCGAAGGATCGGCATCCGAACGCATCGCAAGCAACGCGGCGATCGCATCCGGGGCGATCCGGACCGGCGCGAAAGCGCGCTCGACTGCGTCGAGCATGCCCAGCCCGTGGGCGGTGAGCAGCGCGGAGATGTCGACAATGATCCTAGTACCGCTTCGCGCTTCAGGGATGAGGCACTCGTCGAACCGCCGGCCATAGCGTGCTGACAGCAAAGTTCGCGGCACGCCCGGGGCAGGAGGATCGAGCAGAGGCTCAAGATAAGCCGAGGCGAGCGTTCCAGTACGGAAGCCGGAGAAGATATGCACTGGGGCGTGCCCGTTGGCGTAGATCTCCATCGCGCGCTCGGCCTGTTCCCGACGCTCAGCCATCAACTTGATGACATCGTCGATCGTCACAAGGCGGACGCCGCCTTTGCCTGCCTTGCCAAGCGACTGAAGTCGACCGGCAAGCTTGCGCTGCTCGGCGCCGAGTTTCAGCCGGGCCGCCAGCTCGAACACTGCGGTCACATATTCGTCCGGTGCTTCGGCTGCGATCAGCCGGGTGATGGATCGCGCCGCTTCCGGATGTGACCAGATCAGCGCGCGGGCAAGCGCAACATGCCCCGGCGCGGGCGCGGTCAGCAATTGCGCATGCTCCTCATAAAGCGCCAGGGCCTGAGGTGCCGCTCCGATCGCAAGATGCAACTGAATTGTGTGCCAGATATCCTGCGTCTGGCCAGTCGTGCGCGCCAGCAAGAGGCTCGTGTCGCGAGCAGTGACGAGCGCCCCAGTCGCCGCCAGGCAATTGGTTCGCAGGCGCTCTAGCTCGACAGGGAGTCGCCGTTCCGGAAATGCGTCGACATGTTCAAGCGTCGCGAGAACGTCTTTAGGGCGCTCACATCGGTAGTAGGCAGAGGCCGCAGCGGCGATGGCCTCAGCGGTCCCAACTTGGTTTACGAGGAACGGCGCTGCTTTGGCGGCGCTCTTGTGCCAGCTGCTGTCCAGTAGCACCTGTGTCGCAGCCAGAATAAGCCGCGGGTCGCCGGAGGCGGCGACTTCGGTAGCGAGCAGCGCGGCAACCTCGTTCAACCGATGCTTTTTCGCACGTATGCCCATGGCGTGGCGCAGGCGGAGCCAGGGATGCGCTTTGAGCGCGGCCGTAGACGGCGTGCGGCGCGACTCCAGGTCGAGGACGGCAACCCAATAGCTGTAAATGGCGCCATGACCTGCATCTGTTAGCGCCTGACGGCCCTGCTCAAGCAGCTTGCGTGCAAGATCGCCCTTTCCGCTATCGTTTGCCAGCGCGATGCGGATTAGCAGCGTCTCAAAATCCGCAGCATCCTCGGCGAGTCGAGCATCGCATTGCGCGGCAGCGGCGGCACGATCAAAGGGCAATGCGCGGGCTAGCGCCCAAGTTAGAAGCGGGATCGGCATCGTGCCGGACGCTTGAAGGTCGGCCAGCAGCGCAACCGTTTCCGCGTGGCGCCACGGCATGCACACCAGCACCGCAAAGTGCCACACGACCATTGCCTCATGTCCTTCGAGGTCGGGCGATGCCATCAAATCCGCGAATATCCGCTCAGCGCGTTCGAGGTCGCTCCGCCCAGCATCGGACAGGCGCACAAGGGGTTGATCGATCGGTTGCGGCCATTCTCCGGTCTCGGCCTTGAGGGCCGGCGATAAGGCGCGATGGAAAACGCACATCGCCAATGCCTTGTGGCATTCCCGCGAGTCAGGATCGCGGGCTACGGCCCGCTCGGCCAGAGAAACTGCCTCGTCGCGATCACCCGCTACGAGCTTGGCTATCGCCGCGAGCCGTAACGTCTCCGCGCGAGGCTCCGCTTCCTCCAGAAAACGCTCAAGCGCTCCAAACGCGTCGAGCATCCGCCCCTCGCGAAGAAGCGCGACCGCGCGGACTTCTGCGAGCTCCACAGGCGCGTCGTCGGCGACGCTGTTGAGAAGCGCTTCCGTGCCTATCGTTTCCAAAAGAAGAATGGCGCGCTGACGCAGCGAGTCGCCTGCCAATGTATCCGCCTCGTCGAGCAATTGGCGAATGCGGACGGCGTTCCCTGGCGCCATGATCAATCCAGCCAGCAGACGTAATTTTTCCGCCTTTGTCGCGGGCGCGAGGGCCAACGCCGTTTCTGACCGAAGCGCGTACTCGAGCTCCGCGCGGACGGCCGCCACCGCGCCTGTTCGCGCGCGTCGCTTGAGTTCCTTGATCTCCGCCGATTCCGCCTGATTCAGGCGGGACACGAAATCCTGCAGCCGCAAGGCGCCTAGATTGATTCCCGACTCGAGGTCGCGCAGCAAGCCGTCCAACGGACCGGTAGGCTTACCGAATATCTTCTCATACCAGTCCTGCCCAAGATAGTTGCGCACGGCGGCCGGCGCGCCCGGCAGGTGATCATAGATCGTTGCTGCGCTCCACACCTCGAAGGTAATGCCGAGAGCGAGGAATCTGGCGGTTTGGGCGATGATCTCGTCTGCGGCTTGGCGGCTCTTGATGTTGCAGCCGACAAAGAGGACAAAGCGCTGCACATTCCTGTCGCGCCAATGAGACTCCCAATATTGGAGGAACTTGTCAGCCGCTTCGCGTATGTCGCTGGAACCGAACTTCTTTTCGGCCTTCGCCTGACCGACCTGCAGGTGATGGCCCTCCGGCCCGCGATAAAAGGCGACATGGTCGATGCCGAACTGCTCCTGGCCGTCCGGCGCGTACAAGGAGGTGCCGAAGATGTGCGGCTCGGTCTCGTGCAGCGCACGCGCGAAATGCTCGAATCGCCGCGGCCCGAGTTCATAGAAAGCGTGATCGCTTTCGGGATTTGCAGACAGTCGCGGTTTCTGGGGTGCACTTACCATGACGTCAGATGATCGACCTAGGATGAAGCGCGCAAGAACAACTCTGATTCTGAACAACGAATGTTGTGGAGAATGATCATGTGGGGCGGGCACCCATGCGCTACAGTTGAAATTGGCTGCCGGTTTGGCGGTACTCCGGGAGGCATATTCGGCGCGCCCACCGAACCTGGGGTTCAGACGTTATTGCCCCAACTGGCTTGCCGGGAATAATGCCAGATCCCGAACCGAGGTGTCCGATGTTCGATGTCGCGAGGCGCTTTGCCGATAGGCCGCTGCGCCGGACCCTGGGATCAGCGCCTAGCCTGATCTTCAAGACGTCGGCGGGGCTGCTCGACAGACGTTCGCCATGTCTTCGAAGCCGCCGGCGCTTTCCATGCACAATAGCCTGTGCACGATGAGAGGGAGGAAAAGGTGAATGGATGACGGCGTGTTGCAGTCAGCTCACTTCAAGGCGTAAATACGGCAGCTTCTATCAGGATCGGACGTTCGCTGTGGCCAAGCTGAATGGCCGGATTTGGTCGAGGCTGTGTAGAAACGCTCCCGAGGTGTAAGGCGCG
>NZ_ALBQ01000045.1 GCF_000282895.1 Sphingomonas sp. ATCC 31555 | reverse complement strand
CAGCAGAAGTTGCCACGCAATACGGGTCAGGTCGGACGCTTACCGCAATCGGCCGCTATGAATGCTGAACACGGCGCAAGATCGGCCGTCGCTAAGGCTTCGGAAGCTGATCGACCGGTACAACCAGCGGCCTCCCCTTTTCTACGATGTAGGTGGCCAGTTCGGCCCCGTTCGTTGCCCCCGGATTGTGAGCCTTGTGGGCGACACCTGATGGCACGAACAGCACGTCTCCTGCGTGTAAGGTGATGGCGCTTTTTCCCTCCAGCTGATACTCCAACACGCCTTCAAGGACGTAGATGACCTCTTCGCCGGGGTGGCGGTGCCAAGGCGCCGTGGCGCCTGGTGCGATGTCGATACGGGCCTGGACCGTCTCGAGCCCTTTGATCGACAGCTCCTGTCGCTGCAGGTCCGTGCGCTTGACGCCTGCTTGCTGCGCGGCGGTCGCGGTCCCTGACAGAGTGAGCGCGATGGTGGCTGCTGCCGCGAATTTCATGTGCATACTGGGCTCCTACTGGCTCGGGCCACTTTGACCCAATCGCGTCTTGTGGGAGGGACATACCGGCTGAACGTCGAAGCGGCGCTAGCTGGAACCGACAGATTGCGAGACGGAACTGACATGACCAAGGCGACAGGCGGGTTCGGCGAAATTGGGCTGGTTCAATATCCCGATTGCCAGCTCTCGGCGATCTACGGACTGACCGATCTATTTCGCATCGCCAACGAGATCGCACGTGCAGTTGCCCCCTCAGGTGAGCGTGAAATTCGTGTCAGTCACTGGCGGCAGGAGGAGGCTGACATCGTCTGTACCTTCGATACGCGTCCCGGTCAGCCGCACGCGCTGACGCATGTGATTACGCCGCCGAGCCTGGTGGTGCCGGATCGAATGCAGAAGATGACTGCCTTTTCCGATTGGATGGTGCGCCTGCATAAGAAAGGCGCCACGCTCTGCTCCGTCTGCGCCGGCGCGTTCATCCTTGCAGAAACGGGGCTGTTACGGGATCGGGCGGCGACCA
Organism: Sphingomonas sp. ATCC 31555; assembly: GCF_000282895.1. Taxonomy (GTDB): domain Bacteria; phylum Pseudomonadota; class Alphaproteobacteria; order Sphingomonadales; family Sphingomonadaceae; genus Sphingomonas. Next base: position 2,833 of record NZ_ALBQ01000045.1, on the reverse strand, counting down.
CACACTGGGCCTTCGCAGAGGCGTTGGCCTCTCGCTTCCCCGCCGTCCAGGTTGATGTCGATCGGATGGTGATTGACGATGGGGACATCATAACTGCGGGGGGGATTCTGGCCTGGACCGATCTTGGGCTCACGCTCGTCGAGCGCCTGCTAGGTGCGAGCGTGATGCTCGACACGGCCCGCTTCCTCTTGATCGATCCCCCCGGTCGGGCCCAGCGCCCTTATGGACAGTTCATTCCAAAGCTTGACCATGGAGATGCGGCCATCCTTTCGCTCCAGCATTGGATGCAGGCAACGGGGGCCAGGGAGGTATCGGTGGCAGCCCTCGCTCAGCGGGCGGGCTTGGAAGAGCGCACGCTTCTGCGACGGTTCAAGCAGGCCACGGGCTTGAGGCCAACCGAGTACGCGCAGCAGGTCCGCATCGCCAAAGCGCGGGGTGCATTGGAGCTCACCCGAACCCCCGTGGACCAGATCGCTTGGCAGGTTGGGTATGGGGACGCCTCAGCGTTCCGAAAGATTTTCCAGCGGGTCACCGGCGTTGCTCCCGCCGAGTACAGACGGCGCTTCGGGCCGCGATCGGAACGCACGCAGACCATTCCTGAAGTCCCCGAGCTGATGGTTCGGAGGGCTACGACCGCGGGAGGCGGAGTTCCACCGCCCCCCGATGCCGAAACGATTAGCTGCGAATGAAGGCCAGCAGATCGGCGTTGATCACGTCCGGATGCGTGGCTGCCATGCCGTGTGAGAGCCCCTCGTATGCTTTAAGCGTTCCGTTCCTGAGCAGCGCTACCGAACGCGGAGCATGGTTCCCGAACGGCACGAGCTGATCGTCGGTGCCGTGCATCACGAGCACGGGTACGTCGATCGCCTTAAGATCCTCGGAGAAGTCGGTCGCCGAAAAGGCGCTGATGCAGTCATACTGCGCTTTGGCGCCCCCCATGAGCCCCTGACGAGACCAGTTGTCGATGAGCCCTTGGCTCACCTTGGCGCCATCTCGATTGAAGCCATAGAACGGTCCCGACGCAATCTCCCGGTAGAACTCAGCGCGGTTGGCGATCAGCGCGGTGCGGAAGCCATCGAACAGCTCAGGTGGCAACCCTGCGGGGCTGCTGTCCGAACGCATCATCATCGGGGGCACTGCGCCCAGCAGGACTGCTTTCGCCACCCGACCTGCTTCCGCCCGCGCCACGTAACGCGCTACTTCGCCGCCCCCAGTGGAATGTCCGATATGCACCGCGTTCTTCAGATCCAGCGCCTTGGCCAGTTCGATCACGTCAGCGGCATAGGTGTTCATTTCGTTGCCAGCGTCCGTCTGGCTCGATCGGCCGTGTCCGCGCCGGTCATGGGCGATCACCCGATACCCTTCGCCAAGGAAGAACAGCATCTGATTGTCCCAATCGTCACTGGATAGCGGCCAGCCGTGATGAAACACGATTGGTTGTGCGTCCTTGCTGCCCCAGTCCTTGTAGAAAATCTCGGTGCCATCGGTCGTGGTGATCGTAGCCATGTTGTGTCTCCTCTGTTCAGCGCCGCGGAGCGCCGCTGCTGGAGACGATATAGCCGCCCCCTCGAATGGGATCGCTCGGCAGAAGCGACACACTGCGTGTCAAAACTGACGAAGACACCAACAGCTGGCGCGTCCTTCAGGAGCACATTACTCTTCTGACCTGCGCAGGAAGGGAACGAGGGGGACTGATCGAGCGCGGTCATCCGCAGGGAATGGCGGAAACCCGTTGTCGGCCGAATGCACGACAAACAGGTGTTTTCGGCTACCCGCGGGGGAGCTTATAGGAATCCGCAGCTCCTGCGCCGACGACCGGGTAAAGGCGGGAGCTGCCTGTCCGCTTCCTTCGCCGAAGCGGCCGCCGACGCGATACCCGATAGCACGAGCAGCAGCTGCTGAGGCGGTGTGACCGGGCCCGCTGCGTGCGCAGCGGGTCCGGGGTCAGGAGCCGGGAGTGCGGGGCATCAGCGGGGGCAGCGCTGCGCTATGAGGAGGGCTCCACGCAGCCCCCGCTGCCACGAGCGGCGTGTGCCATTTCTATCTTGCGGCGGAATGTGCCTTTTCTAACTGGCGGCAACAGCTCCTGGCGGGGGTGTGTAAGCGCAACGTACAAATGTCACTCTCCCGCCAGATAGAGATGTCACAATCTCTGGTCGGCGCCTTTCGAGTGGCATGCCGCCCGAGCAATTGGGGGCACGCTGATGACGGTGGTCGCGATGAGCCGGAGCGAGTTGTCACGGTACGAAACGCTGCAGCGGGTTGAGCGCGGCGAGATCACCGCAAGCGAGGCTGGCGAGCTGCTCAGGCTATGCCGGCGCCAAGTGTATCGGCTGCTCGACAGGTTCCGCACTGACGGCGCCGCTGGCCTGATATCCCGGAAGCGCGGTCGGCCGAGCAATCGCCGGTTGAGCGAAACCTACCGGAAGCAGATCCTCGGCATCGTCCGCGAGCGCTACGCCGATTTCGGCCCAACGCTGGCGGCCGAGTATCTCGCCGAGCGCCACGGCATCACGCTCTCGCACGAGACGCTGCGACAGCTGATGATCGGCGCCGGCCTGTGGAAAGCCAAGGCCGCCAAGCGCGCCAGGCTGCACCAATCCCGCAACCGTCGCGAGCGCCGCGGCGAGCTCATCCAGGTCGACGGCTCGGACCATGACTGGTTCGAGGGCCGCGGGCCACGCTGCAGCCTGCTGGTCTATATCGACGATGCCACCAGCGAGTTGATGCACCTCGAGATGGCGGAAAGCGAAAGCGCCCTCTCCTACCTACAGGCGACACGGACCTATCTCGAGCGGCACGGCAAGCCGATCGCCTTCTATTCGGACAAGCA
>NZ_ALBQ01000044.1 GCF_000282895.1 Sphingomonas sp. ATCC 31555 | reverse complement strand
GGACATGCCGCTTTCCCTCAGACGGCCTTGGTCGGACGCTTACGGCTGTTCGGATGACCCAAGGTCCCGCTCTCCATATAGTTTTTAGCGACTCTGCAGCCGAATCGTTGCGGCAAGCACTCCAAATCGCCGAGCGCGACGAGCAAGTCCTAGGTGTATTCGATGATTTCAGCTTCGGACCCATATCTACGGGTGGCGAAGTGGACCGCGCGCGGTGGGTTAAGGAGGTATTAGGCTATTGCGGGTGGCAGGAGGTCGTCGATGAGACAACCCAATCGTTGGAAGTCGCTCGTTCGTCTGATTTTCGGATAATCGCTTGGGTCTCATTCAATTACGTACGAAGTTATGCGGGCTTTCTGTGGTGGTTATCTCAAACGGAACAACTACCGTGTTTTGTAATGAACGTTCCCAGTTCATCCCTCTATTATGCGGAAGATATAACGGAGCTTCTGGGTTCTGAAGAGTCGCTTACGGCAAAAGAACGGGCGCGTCGGGTTGCGCAATGGCGCATCCTGCAATCTGAGGATGCTCCGCTTCGCATTATCGTCGGGGATCATCTCATCTCGGCACCTTTGTCGGAGTTCGACGCCTCTCTAATAGCTGTCGCGACGACCGATTGGCAGCCGATGGCCAAAATTGTTGGGAGAGTTTTGGGAAATTTCATCGAAGAGGACGTCCATCAAGCGGAAGCCTTCTTTTTGGCGTCTCGGCTTGCCGATCTTGTCGAGGCAGGCGTCTTGGAACGGCGGGGCGACATGTCACAAATGCGTGGGTGTCAATTGCGTCTCGCGTCATAGGACGCGAACTAAGGAACGGCCGCTAACCACCCAACTCCGGGCATTCGGTGCGACCATCGCCCGCACAGTTGCGGGTGCGGCACCATCTTGCGGCTGCGCTATCGTTCTCTATATGTACCAAAGCCTCGCTCTTCGGGGCTGCTCTTTGATATCGTTTGCCAATGCTCCTGCCTGCGAAGCGAAACGCTTCGCCTCTTTGGCCGACTTCAACGAGCTGGCGCATGCCCGATCCTCCAGAAGCCTAAACTTCCTAAACTTCACACCTCATTCGTCGGCGCGTGGCGGCGCCTGCGAAAACGCGCACGAGCCTAAACTTCCTAAACTTCACACCTCATTCATCGGCGCGTGGCGGCGCCCGCGAAAACGCGCACGAGCCTAAACTTCGTAAACTTCACACCTCATTCGTCGGCGCGTGGCGGCGCCCGCGAAAACGCGCACGAGCCTAAACTTCCTAAACTTCGCATCTCTTCGTCGGCGCGTGGCGGCGCCTGCGAAAACGCGCACGAGCCTAAACTTCCTAAACTTCACATCTCATTCGTCGGCTCGTGGCACAGCCCGCGAAAACGCGCACGAGCCTAAACTTCCTAAACTTCGGTCGGGGATCACCGCACTGGCGTGGCGGTGCTCTGGCCGTTTCCGCCTTCACCCGCGGCTTGGAAGCGCCGAACGGCCCGCACGCGCTGATCAAACCGCCGTCGGCCGGCTCAGCACATACCACGCGCCCCCCAGCATCGCCGCCGCCACCCCGGCCGCCAGCCAGGGCCCCGGCCGCGCGCCCCAGGCGAACAGGCCGTAGCCGAGCGCCATGCCCGCGCACGCCAGCGCCTTGCCCTTGCGGGGGATCGCGCCCTGTTCGCGCCACGCCACCAGCGTGGGCCCGAATCGCTTATGCCCGAGCAGCCACGCCTCCAGCCGTGGCGAGGAACGGGCGAAGCAGCCCGCGGCAAGGATCAGGAAGATCGTCGTCGGCAGCAGCGGCAGCAGCGCGCCGATAAAGCCGAGGCCCATGAACACGAACCCCAGCACCAGCCACAAAGGCCGCGACAGCCGCCCCCGCCCTGTTTCCGATTCGCCTTCCTGCCCCGTCATGACCTGCCCTGCTGCCGCGAATCGCTCGCAGCACCCATAGGGTAAACGCCGCAATCCCGCGCGCCAGGATTGACAGCGCCGCACCGCTCCCGCAGCGGCAGGCCATGGCCGACCTCCTCGACGTGCTCGAACAGACCATCCGCGACCGCCGCAGCGGCGACCCCGCGACCAGCTATGTCGCCAAGCTCACCGCTCGCGGCCGCGCCAAGATCGCGCAGAAGCTGGGCGAGGAAGCCACCGAAGCGGTGATCGCCGCGATCCAGGACGATCGCGCCGAGCTGGTGAAGGAATCAGCGGACCTGATCTTCCACCTGCTCGTGCTGCTCGCCGATATGGGGCTGAGCCTCAACGATGTCCGCGCCGAGCTGGCGCGGCGCGAAGGCGTATCCGGCATCGCCGAAAAGGCGGCGCGGGGGGCGTGAACCTGCCGGCCCTTCGATCCTCCCCGTTGCGGGGAGGATCTGAACCACGGAGCAACCAATGCCGATCGACCCGACCAAGCCCTATGACGACCAGAACATCTTCGCCAAGATCCTGCGCGGCGAAATTCCGGCGAAGAAGGTCCATGAGGACGACCACGCTCTCGCCTTTCACGACATCGCGCCGCAAGCGCCGCACCACATCCTGGTGATTCCCAAGGGCGCCTATGTCAGCTGGGACGATTTTTCGGCCCGCGCCTCCGAGGCGGAGATTGCGGGGTTCGTCCGGGCGGTCGGCAAGGTGGCGCGCGAGGCGGGGTTCGTCGAGCCCGGCTACCGCCTGCTCGCCAATACCGGCTTGGACGCCGGCCAGGAGGTGCCGCACCTGCACGTCCATATTTTCGCAGGGCAGCCGCTCGGTCCGATGCTCGCCCGGTAATTGCGCCGGAGCGCAACATTGTTTCGCATCGGCACGCCGTAAGGGATTGCGCACGGCGCGTTTGCGGTTAGGCTCGCGCCTTTACCAATTTGGGGGCGGCGCAACGCTCGCCGCATAGGGGACCATGCAATGATATTCGGGCGCGTAAAGCCTCTCGATGCCATTCTAGCCACAGCCGAAAAGAAATCGCTCCACCGCTCGCTCGGCGCCTTCCAGCTGACCATGCTGGGCATCGGCGCGGTGATCGGCACCGGCATCTTCGTGCTCACCGCCGAGGCGGCGCAGAAGGCCGGGCCGGGCATGATGATCTCGTTCGTCATCGCCGGCTTCGTCTGCGCAGTGGCGGCGCTCTGCTATGCCGAAATGGCAGCGATGGTGCCGGTCTCCGGCTCCGCCTACACCTACAGCTATGCGGTGATGGGCGAACTGGTCGCCTGGATGGTCGGCTGGGCGCTGATCCTCGAATATGCAATCGCGGCGGGGGCCGTCTCGGTCGGCTGGTCCGGCTACATGATGGGCTTCATCCAGCATAACTTCGGCATCGAAGTGCCGCTGGCGCTGATCCGCGGGCCGTTCGACGGCGGCATGATCAACCTGCCTGCCATGGCAGTCGCCGCGATCGTCACCGCGCTGCTGGTGAAGGGTACCAAGGAAAGCGCCACGGTCAACGCGGTGCTGGTCGGCATCAAGATCCTTGCGCTGGCGATGTTCGTGATCGTCACGATCCCCGTGCTGAAGACCGGCCAGTTCACCCCCTTCGCGCCGCTCGGCTTTGCCGGCATTTCGGGTGCGGCTGCCTCGATCTTCTTCGCCTATGTCGGGTTCGACGCGGTGTCGACCGCCGCCGAAGAGACCAAGAACCCGCAGCGCAACATGCCGATCGGCCTGATCGGCAGCCTCGCCATCTGCACCATCTTCTACATGCTCGTCGCCTCGGGCGTGATCGGCACCGTGGGCGCGCAGCCGGTCTACGGCCCTGCCGGTGAAGTGCTGTCGCCCGGCACGCCGGCGCTGTCGGAAGCGTGCCGCGCGCTGTCTGAGCAGGCGGTGGTGTGCTCGAAGGAAGCGCTGGCCTGGACGCTGCGTTCGATCGGCCATCCGTTCCTCGGCTGGCTCGTGGGTGCTGCGGCGATCATCGCGCTTCCCTCGGTGATCCTGATGATGATGTTCGGCCAGACCCGCATCTTCTTCGTGATGAGCCGCGACGGTCTGCTGCCCGAATTCTTCTCGCGCGTGCACCCGAGGTGGCATACGCCCCACGTCATCACCATCCTGACCGGCATCTTCGTATCGCTGTTCGCAGCGTTCTTCCCGGTGGGCCTGCTCGCGGACGTGTCGAACTCCGGCACGCTGTTCGCCTTCGCCGCGGTCTCCATCGCGGTGATCGTGCTGCGCAAGACCGATCCCAGCCGTCACCGCCCGTTCCGTACCCCGGCGATCATGGTCACGGCACCGATCGCGATCGCCGGCTGCGTGTATCTGTTCTTCAGCCTCTCCGGGCCCACGATCACTCTGTTCTTCGGCTGGGCCGCGATCGGCTTGGTCGTGTACTACGCGTACAGCCGGTCGCGCAGCCATGTCGGCCGCGGCATCGTCGATGTGCCGGAAGTCGATGCCGACGCTCCGCCCCAGCCGGTGCCGCCGATCGGCGACGCGCATACGCCGGGCTACAAGGACGCCTGATCCCCGGATCGGCACGCACAAAAAGAAAGGGCCGGAGGAGCGATCCTCCGGCCCTTCTTCTTTGGGTGAAGCCGAACGCCTCAGCCGATCTTGGCGGCGGCGAGCGCCTTGAGGTCCTTTTCGGCGCGCGCGCCATAATGCTGGATGATCTCGGCGGCGCAGATCGCGCCCAGGCGGAGCGATTCTTCCAGTCCCTTGCCCTGCGCCTGCCCATGCAGGAAGCCGGCGGCGAACATGTCACCCGCACCGGTGGTATCGACCAGCGCGCTGATCGGCTCGGCGGAAACCTCTACCCGCTCGTCGCCCTGCAGCGCGATCGCACCCTTCTCGCTGCGGGTAACGACGAGTAGCGGCACCTTGCCATGCATATGCTGCACCGCCGCCTCGAAGTCCTCATGCTGGCACAGCGCCAGCAGTTCGGCTTCGTTGGCAAACAGAATATCGATCAGCCCGCCATCGATCAGCTTGCGGAAATCATCGCCGTGGCGCGAGATGCAGAAAACGTCGGACAGGGTGAAGGCCACCTTGCGGCCGGCGGCGCGGGCGATCTCGATCGCCTTGCGCATCGCGGCACGCGGCTCTTCCGGATCCCACAGATAGCCTTCGAGATAGAGGATCGCGCCGTTGGCGATCAGTTGCTCGTCCAGCGCGCTGGCGGGGAGGAACTGCGAAGCGCCGAGGAAGGTGTTCATCGTACGCTGGCCGTCCGGCGTCACGAAGATCAGGCAGCGCGCGGTGGTCGGCTGGCCGGGGCGGACCGCAGTGTCGAAATGCACGCCCGCCGCGCGGATATCGTGCGCAAACACGGTGCCGAGTTGGTCGTCGGCGACTTGGCCGATGAACGCCGCCTTGCCGCCGAGCGCGGCGATTCCCGCTACGGTGTTCGCCGCCGAGCCGCCGGAAACCTCGCGACCCGGACCCATCTTGGCGTAGAGCGCATCGGCCTCTTCGGGCGAGAACATCAGCTGCATCGAACCCTTGGGCACGCCGATCGATTCGATGAAGGCGTCGTCGGCCTGGGCGAGGATGTCGACGATGGCGTTTCCGATCGCGACCACGTCAAAGCTGGGGTTGGTCAAGGTTTAGGGCTCCAATAGTATTGGACGTCGCCGTAGAGAGAGGCCGCAAAGAGTGCAACCGAGGGAACGTCGCTTGAACCTAGCCCGTATCGCCAAGCCATCCGTACCGCTGTTCGCGCTGCTGCTCGCCGCCTGTTCGGGCACGGTCCCAGCTGCCCGTCCGGCCCGGCCGCTGGCGGCATCGGAGGTGCCGGTGCCTCGACAGCCTGCCAATCTGTCGCCGGTGCGTGGACTCACCGTGCCGCAGCTGCTCGCCCGGTTCGGCCAGCCGCGGCTGGACGTAACCGAGGGCAAGGGGCGCAAGCTGCAGTTCGTCGGGCCAATTTGCGTGCTCGATACCTATCTGTATCCCCCCGAACGGGGCAGCGGAGAGGCATCGGTCACCTGGGTCGATGCCCGTCAGCGCGATGGCAGCCCCCTCGATCAGGCCAGCTGCGTTGCGGCCCTGACCAAGAGGAAATAACACCTCGCTCGCGGGAGGGACGCAGGCGGCGGCTGATCACCTCACGGCAATAGGATCGTCGATCCCGTCGTCTGCCCGCCCTCGATCGCGCGGTGTGCCTCCGCCGCATCCTGGATCGCGAAGCGCTGGCCGATCTCGGCCTTGATCGCGCCATTCTCCAGCATCTCGAACAGTCGCGCGGCGCCAGCAGCGCGCTCCTCGGGGGTCACATAATAGTCGAACAGCTTGGGCCGGGTAACGAACAGCGAACCATGCTGATTGAGCGCGGCGAGCTTCACGCCCTCCACCGAACCGCTGGCATTGCCATAGCTGATGATCAGCCCTCGCCGCGCCGCCGAGGCCAGCGAAGTCTCCCACGTCGCCTTGCCGATGCCGTCGAACACCACCCGCACGCCTTCGCCGCCGGTAATCTCGCGCACCCGCACCGCCACATCGTCCTGCCGCGAGAGCAGCACATGGTCGCAGCCGACCGCGCGCGCCTTTTCTACCTTGGCTTCATGGCCAACCGTGCCGATCACCGTCGCGCCGATCGCCTTGAGCCACGCGACGGCGATCTGGCCGACGCCCCCGGCGGCGCTATGGACGAGCACCGTCCAGCCCGGCTGCACTCTGGCGGCGCGCTCGACCATGAACTCGACCGTGCATCCTTTCAGCAGCACCGCGGCAGCGGTTTCGCTGTCGATGTTTTGCGGCAGCTTGAACAGGCTCTCGGCCTTGACGTTGCGCACCGTGGCGTAGGATCCGAGCGCCGGCCCGAACGTCGCCGCCCGATCGCCCACCGCAAAGCCGGTGACGCCCTCGCCCACCGCCTCGATCACACCCGCCCCCTCGACGCCGATGCCGGAGGGGAGCTCGGCCGGATAGACGCCGGTGCGGTGGTACACGTCGATGAAGTTCAGTCCCGCCGCCTCGGTCCGCAGTCGCACCTCGCCCGATTCGGGCGCGCGCACATCCACGTCGACCCATTGCAGCACCTCGGGTCCGCCGGTCTGCTCGAACCGCATCATCCGTTCCATCAAAAGTCCCTCGTTTCTCAGTGCACCGGCCACACGGCCATGATCAGCGGCGTGCCTACCAGCAGCACGAGCAGGGACAAGGGTGCCCCCAATCGCGCATAGTCCCCGAAACGATACCCGCCCGGCCCCATCACAAGCGTGTTGCACTGGTGGCCGATCGGCGTGAGGAAATCGCAGCCCGCGCCCACGGCGGTGGCCATCAGAAACGCCTCGGGCCGATAGCCGAGCTGGCCTGCGAAGGTCGCGGCGATCGGGGCCATCACCAGCACCGTCGCGGCGTTGTTGAGGAACGGCGTCACGGCCATCGCCGCCGCCAGGATCAGCGCTACCGCCCCCCACGGGGGCATGGTCGCGGCGAGATAGCCCAGATTGTCGCCGATCACCTTGCTGGCCCCCGTGGTGCGCAGCGAGTCGCTGACCGGGATGAGAGCGCCGAGCATCACCAGGATCGGCCATTCGATATGGTCATAGGCTTCGCGCACCGGCAGTGCACCGAGCAGGATGGTAAGCCCCGCCGCCGCGAAGAACGCGACAGCCACCGGCACATAGCCTGTTGCCGTCGCCGCCATCGCCACGCCCAGGATGGCCAGCGGCAACAGCCCTTTGCGGGCGCTGCCGAGCCGCAGCTCGCGCTGGGCGAGCGGCAGGCAGCCCAGTTCGCCCAGCCGCTCGAACAGCAGCGCCAGCGGGCCTTGCAGCACGATCACGTCGCCGGCGCGCAGCTCGATATCGCCGAGGCGTGCCGACAGGCGCTCACCCTGGCGCGATACTGCAATGAGGTTGACGCCGAACCGCTCGTGCAACCCCAGCCGCCCCGCAGTGCGACCGATCAGCGTGGAATCGGTGCCGATCACCGCCTCGATCACGCCGACTTCGCCGGTGCTGCCATCGGGCTGGGCGCGCTCCTGCCCCTCCAGCACCAAAGCGTCGGTGGCGATCACCCGCTCCAGATCATCGGGCGCGCCGGTCAGGATCAGCACGTCGTCGACGCGAAGACGGTTGTCCGGGAAAGGTGTGCTACGGATACCGCCGCGTAAGATGGTGGTGACGGCCACGGCTTGGTCGTGGCGCTCGCGAAACTCGGCGACCGTCTCGCCAACTGCCGCCGACCCTTCGGGCACGGCGGCTTCGGTCACATAATCCTCGATGTCCATCGCCTCGCCCAGCGTCGGCGCGGCGCGGCGGTCGCGCGGGATCAGCCGATAGGCGAAGCGCAGGAAGATGAGGCCGACCGCCGTCAGCCCCAGCCCCACCGGCGCATAATCGAACATGCCGAAAGGCTGGCCGGTCATTTCCTCGCGCACCCGGCTGACGATGATGTTGGGCGAAGTACCGATCAGCGTGATCAGCCCGCCAAGTAGCGAGGCGAACGCCATCGGCATCAAGAACGTGGCGGGCGAAGCCTTGGAGCGCTTCGCCATCTGGAACGCTACGGGCATCATGATCGCCAACGCGCCGATATTCTTCACCAGTGCCGAAGCGAAGCCGACGCTGGCGCTGAGCAGCAACAACTGCGAACGCACGCGCGTCACCCTGCGCTGGAGCAGCAGCATCGCCCGCTCGATCACACCCGAACGCTGCACGGCGGCGGAAAGGACGAGCGCCGAGCCGACGATGACGACGATATCGTCGGCGAAGCCGGTGAACGCCTCTTTCGGCTTCACCACCCCCACAGCCAAGGCAGCGAGCAGCGCCAGCACCGCCACCATGTCGTAGCGCAGCCTCCCCCAGATGAAGAGCAGCATCATCCCGGCCAGGACGATCAGGGAAAGAATTTGGGGATGGGTCACGCAAACCTCGAAGGCGAAGTCGGGCGGAAACTCGCCAGCTCCGCAAACGGGTCCGATCAGTTGATAAGTTCTACCAATATGGGATGATCTGGCACCGGAATATCGATTGCCAGCGCCGCACCGCGGCGCGCGACGGGCGCTGTGCCCGCTAGAGGATCGAAGATGTCGACCGCGACCGGCCTCGAGAGCCGCAGCGTCACCGGAACCGGCGCGGCGTTCAGCGGCCCGTCGAAGGACCAAAAGTCGACATCGTTCCACAAGGCCAGGATCAACCCGCCGCCCTGCTTACGTAGCAACAGCTTCCGAACCGACGCCGGAGCTGTGATCGCGTCGCGGGCCAGCGCCGCTGATCCCGGCCGGACTGCCGCTTGGTTCAACAGCAGTACCAGGTTGCGGATGGCGGTGGCCGCCGGCTTCGGGCTGTGATCGAACCGGAACACTCCGAACCGCATCTCCGGCTGGGTGTTGGCTGGATCCGGCTTTTCGTCGAGCAGTTCGTACACATAGGTGCGCGACACGCCGGCGCGGGCGGCGCAGAAATAGGCGGCGATTACGCTTTTCGCGTGCGTCGCCTCGTCCACGCCGAGCATGGTATAACCGTGCCACCAGGATTTGTTGGCAGGCCAGTCGCGCGGCAGGGTGAAGTTGCCGATCTCGGTGATCACCCGGGGCAGGGGCGCGGGCTGGACATATCCTTCGTCAAATGCCCGGTCGACAGCGCCGCACGGCTGGCGGCCGTTGTGCGGATAGGGATGCGCATTGGCGAAATCGGCGCGCTTGTTGATCCGGGCGACACGGGGCGCGCCGGTCATGTCGAACAGCGGAACGCCTTTCAGCAGCGGATCGGCGCGCACTGCGGCATACACCGCCTGCAGCGCCATCTGCGCGGCCGCAGGGCCCGTCTGGCCGGCATAGGTGACGGGCCAGTTGTTGATCTCGTTGAAGCCCTCGATGGCGGCGAGCGATCCGGGATTCGCCTGCACCAGGTCATGCAGGAATGTCTGGTAGAAGCCGTTCTCCACGTCTTCCCAGCGCAGGACCATGTCGAAGCGAATACCCTGCTGCGCCAGCGTGGTGAAATCGGCGGGCCGCACCGTGCCCCAACTGGCCGGTATTCCCTGCCGCACATGTACGATGCCCAGATGGCGCAGATCGGCGGCGACCTGCCCGGCATCGGCATAGGCCCCGTCCTTGTAGTTGATGTGGATGTTGATCCCCAACGAATCGACGAACGCCGCCAGGGGAATCGTCGTGGGCGTCTGCGCGTGCGCGGTTCCGATCCCCAGGCCTGCCAGCAAGGCCATCCTCAACAGCGCACGGATCACGCTTACGCCCTCCTGCCAGCACTACACGGCGAAGGACGCTGTAGCATGAAAAGCGAACGGATGCAGCATGCTGCAGATTGCAGCCGCTCGGCTGGCTAGTGAATGGTGCCCAGCGCACGGGGGACGGACAGGAGCATGACCAGCCGCTCGATCTGGCGCCAACGGCAGAAATGCACGTAATTCCCCAGGTCGCGACTCGCTTCGGCACGCGCCGCAGCCTCGCCACCAGCGGCTTCGCCGAACCGACGCAACAGATCCGCAGCGTCTGCCACTTCGTCCCGGTGACCGAGATAGGGATAGACGTCCATTCTAACTCCGTACACGACAGGCGCGAAGCCCGTGTCCTGTTCCGGATACGCCGATTTCCCTCCGCTTCGGTGGACGATGCTGGTGAACGGCGGCGAAACCAATGTGCCGGGCTGGCGTCGCGACGCAATGCATGGCAAAGGGGGCTATGCAATCAACGCCATCGCGTTCCCCAGTAGCCGGCGGCTTCCTGTTGACGGCGAGCATTCTAATCGGCGCGGTCGCCGGTGCGGTGCAGGGACAGGCGACGACGGGATTGCTGGCCGGACTGGTGGTGGGGCTTCTGCTCGCACTCGCCATCTGGCTGATCGATCGCGCGCGAGGATAGAGGGGCGCGCCTGCTTGTTGTTTGGGCTAGCGGTATACCGCGCGCAGCCCCATTTTTAGGGTTCTCATGTCGATTAACAATATTCCGCAGCGCCTTGCCGAGGCGCTCGAACAGCGTGGCTATTCCGCGCTGACGCCTGTTCAGTCTGCCGTTCTCGAAGCCGATGCAGCCGGCCGCGACCTGATCGTTTCCGCCCAGACGGGGTCCGGCAAGACGGTAGCGTTCGGCCTTGCGATGGCGCCGGAACTGCTGGCCGGCGCAGACATGCTGCCGCCGGCGGCCACCCCCCTGGCGCTGATCATCGCCCCGACGCGTGAACTTGCGCTGCAGGTGAGCCGGGAACTGATCTGGCTCTATGCGCCCGCCGGCGCTCGCATCGCCACCTGCGTCGGCGGCATGGACGCGTCGAAGGAACGCCGCACGCTCAACCATGGCGCACACATCGTCGTCGGCACGCCAGGGCGCCTCCGCGATCATCTCGAACGCGGCGCGCTCGACCTGTCGGCGTTGCGCGTGGCGGTCCTCGACGAGGCCGACGAGATGCTCGACATGGGCTTCCGCGAGGAACTGGAAGCAATTCTGGATGCCACGCCGGACGAGCGCCGTACGCTGCTCTTTTCGGCAACCATGCCGCGCCCGATCGTTGCGCTCGCCAAGCGCTACCAGCGTGACGCGTTCCAGATTACCACCAAGAGCGACGATCGCGGCCACGGCGATATCAGCTATCAGGCCGTCACCGTCGCGCCTGCCGATATCGAGCACGTCGTCATCAACCTGCTGCGCCTGCACGATGCCGAGACGGCAATCCTGTTCTGTGCGACCCGGGACAATGTCCGTCATCTCCATGCCAGCCTGATCGAGCGCGGCTTCGCAGCCGTTGCCCTATCGGGCGAACATTCGCAGTCGGAGCGAAACCACGCACTGCAGGCGTTGCGCGACCAGCGCGCGCGCGTCTGCGTCGCGACCGACGTGGCCGCGCGCGGCATCGATCTGCCGACGCTAACGCTGGTGGTGCATGTGGAATTGCCGCGCGACGCTGAAACGCTGCAGCATCGCTCGGGCCGCACCGGCCGCGCTGGCAAGAAAGGCACGGCCGTGCTGATCGTGCCCTATCCGCGCCGTCGCCGGGTGGAACAGATGCTTCGCGGCGCCCGTATCCCAGCCGAATGGATCGAAGCCCCGACCGCCGACGACGTGCGTGCGGCCGATCGCGCCCGGCTCATCGAAACTCTGCTCCAGCCGATCGAAACCGACGAGGAAGATCAGGCGCTGGCCGAGCGGCTGCTCGAAGCCAAGACGCCAGCCGAAATCGCGGCAGCACTGGTCCGCGCGCACCGCGCCGCACTGCCCGCCCCGGAGGAACTGATTGAAGCGACGCCGGAAGCCCGGCGCGCTGCCCAGCAGGAACGGCACCGCCCAGGCTTCGACGACACCGTTTGGTTCCGCATGGACATCGGTCGTCGCCAGAACGCCGACCCGCGCTGGCTGTTGCCGCTCATCTGCCGCCGCGGCCACATCACCCGCAACGAAGTGGGCGCGATCCGGATTTCGGCGAACGAAACCCACTTTCAGGTGCCGAGCCAGCTGGCCGCCAAGTTCGCCACCGCGGTCGAGAAGTTCGCTCGCACCGCCGGCGATGACGATGACGGTATCCGGATCGAACGGGCTACCGATGCGCCGCAACCGTCTGCACGCGCCGATGGGCCTGCTCGCCGTGGCCCGCCGCCGCATCGGAACGGCCCAAATGCGGGCCGTCCGCCGCAGCGCCGGGGTCCGCCCCGCGGCCGCTGATCCGACTGGGAGGGAAGGTCGCGGCCTTCCCTCCCGCTCATTGCGTCAATCGCCCGGCGTGTTGCCTCCGCCGAACATCACCGCCTTCAGGTTCATGAACTCGTGCAGCCCCCAAGGGCCGAGTTCCCGGCCATGACCGGAAAGCTTCACGCCCCCGAACGGCGCTTCGGGTACCGACGCGAGAAGCGAATTCACCGCCGTCATCCCCGCTTCGATGTCTTGGGCAAACCGCTCGATTTCACCCTCGTCCTGCGTCCATACCGACGAACCAAGGCCATAAGGCACATCGTTCGCTAGCGTGATCGCCGCGTCGATGTCAGGCACCTTGTACACCGCAGCGACTGGCCCGAAGATCTCCTCCTTAGCGACGTCGCTTTCCGGATCGAGATCGACGAGCACGCCCGGCGTCATCCAAGCACCCTGCCGCTCAATCTTGGTGCCGCCGGTCAGTAGCTTTGCGCCCGCGCCTCGTGCCTTGGCGACCTGCTCCAGAACGGTATCGCGCTGCTGCACGCTGGAGAGCGGCCCCATTGCCGTCGCCTTTTCCATGGGATCACCGATCTGCACCGCTTCCATGCCTGCGACGAACTTCTCCAAGAAGCTATCGTACACGTCGGCATGGACGATCATCCGCTTCGAGCAAATGCAACTCTGGCCCGCATTCTGCACCCGGGCTGTGACGGCTGTTTTCACGGCGGCATCGAGATCGGCCGAAGGCATGACGATGAATGGATCGGAACCGCCCAGTTCTAGGACAACCTTCTTGAGCGCCCGCCCCGCGGCCTCTGCCACCTTGGCCCCCGCGCCTTCGCTGCCAGTGAGTGTTACCGCCACGACCCGCTTGTCGGCGATGATGGCATCAACCTTGTTCGACTTGATCGCGAGGTTCTGGAACAGCCCCTCGGGCGCGCCCGCCTTCCGCGCCATATCTTCCATAGCCGCCGCGCAGCCCTGGACGCTCGAGGCGTGCTTGAGCAGTGCGACATTACCGGCAAGGATCGTCGGGGCCAAGAAGCGCACTGCCTGCCAGTACGGGAAATTCCACGGCATCACGGCGAGCACCGGCCCCAGCGGCAGCCAGCGCGCGACGGCATGGCCGGTCGGCGTCTTCACCTTAGTTGGTTCAAGATAGGCGGGACCATGCTGGGCATAATGGCGGAAGCCGGAGATACATTTCTCCACCTCGGCGATCGCCCCGGTGATGGTTTTGCCCATCTCGCGCACCGCCAGTTCGGCGAGGTACTGCTTGTTCGCGTCCCAGATATCAGCGATCTGGTTCAGCAGCGCAGTGCGCGTTTCGATCGGCGTCTGCCGCCATCGCCGGTACTCGGCCGCCGCGCGCGCTAGCGCCGCCTCGATGGCGGCATCGT
This sequence comes from Sphingomonas sp. ATCC 31555, assembly GCF_000282895.1. Taxonomy (GTDB): domain Bacteria; phylum Pseudomonadota; class Alphaproteobacteria; order Sphingomonadales; family Sphingomonadaceae; genus Sphingomonas. The sequence goes on along the minus strand of NZ_ALBQ01000044.1, from coordinate 115,316 downwards.
CCAACTCGGCGACGCGCTCAACGGTTTCGCCCGTCGCGGGGTTGATGATTTCGAACATCCGCAAGTCTCCTTCGCTTCGCCCAACGCCGAGCTAGGCGCGTGGTGCCACCGCGGCAATCGACCTCGCGGCAAATCATTTTCGGTAGATCGCTTGCCAAACACACGACGCCCGAAGCACCTTACGCCCACGACATCCGGGGGATATCTCGAACATGCGCTTCATTACACTCGCGCTGCTTCTCAGCGCCGCAATGCCCATCGCCGCGGCCGCGCAGAACGGCCCTACCCGCCTGTTCACCGGCAGCGACTTGTTCGCGCTGGAGCAGGCGAGCGATCCACAGATCAGCCCGGACGGCAGCAAGATTGCCTATGTCCGCCAATCGGCTGACATCATGACCGATCGTACCCGCGGGGCAATCTGGCTGATAGATGTGAAGACCGGCGACCAGGCCCCCCTGGTCGCTGGCCCCGGTTCGCACAGCCAGCCGCGCTGGTCTCCCGACGGCACGCGCCTCGCCTATGTCTCCAGCGCCGAGGGTGGCGCGCCGCAGCTATTCGTCCGCTGGATCGCGACCGGTGCCACCGCCCGCATTACGGGCCTGCCGGACAGTCCACAGGCAATCACCTGGTCGCCCGACGGCAAGCAGATCGCCTATACCATGACCGTGCCCGGCGAAGGCATGAAGCTCGGCAGCCAGCCGCCCAAGCCCGAGGGTGCCAAATGGGCCGAGCCGCTGGAGATCATCGACCGCGTTACCTACCGCGCCGATGGCGGCGGCTATCTCAAGCCCGGCGCGGACCATATCTTCGTCGTTGCGGCGGATGGCGGCGCGCCGCGCCAGGTCACCTTCGGCAAGTCCGACGATGCCGGCCCGCTCGCCTGGTCGAACGACGGCCGCACGATCTTCTTCGGCAGCAATCGTCGCGAGGATTGGGAGCGCGAGCCCAATGACAGCGAAATCTACGCCGTCGACGTGATCTCCGGCACGCTGACCCCGCTGACCAAGCGCTACGGCCCCGATGCGGCACCGGTGCTTTCGCCCGACGGGGCTCGCATCGCCTATCTCGGCTTCGACGACACGCATCGCAGCTTCCAGAACACCCAGCTCTACGTGATGAACCGCGACGGCAGCGGCAGCCGGTCGCTCACCGCCGGGCTCGACAAGAGCATCGACGGCGCGGTGTGGGCCAAGGACGGCCGCAGCCTGTTCGTTTCCTATGACGATCACGGCCACAAGCTCGTCGCCCGCATCGGGCTCGACGGCAAGGCAACCACCGTCGCGACAGGCCTTGGCGGCGGCGGGCTCGACCGGCCCTATACCGGCGGCGACTTCTCGGTCTCCGCGGGCGGCACCATCGCCTATACCGGCGGCGATGCGCTGCACCCGGCCGATATCTATGTGAACGGCAAGCGCCTGACCCACCTCAACGACACCGTCCTCGCCGCCAAGACGCTTGCCCCGGTGACTCCGCTGGCGGTGACCGCGCCCGATGGCCGCACGATCGACGCCTGGCTGGTCACCCCGCCAGGCATGAAGCCCGGCACCCGCGTGCCGACCATCCTCGAGATCCATGGCGGCCCGCACACGGCCTATGGCCCCGGCTTCTCGACCGACTATCAGCTCTACGCCGCGCACGGCTATGCAGTGCTCTATGCCAATCCGCGCGGCAGCACGTCCTACGGCGAAGAATTCGCCGACCTGATCGACAAGAAGTACCCGGGTGACGATTATGGGGACCTGATGGCTGCGGTGGACGCGGCGGTCGCGGCGGGAGTCGCCGATCCGGACAATTTGTTCGTCACCGGCGGATCGGGCGGCGGCGTGCTCACCGCCTGGATCGTCGGCAAGAACGATCGCTTCAAGGCCGCCGCCACGCAGAAGCCGGTGATCAACTGGATCAGCGAGGCGCTGACCATGGACGCGACCGGCTTCACCTCGCGCTACTGGTTCGCCAAGCAGCCCTGGGAGGATCCGATGAGCTATTGGAACCGCTCGCCGCTCAGCCTGGTCGGCAACGTCAGGACCCCGACGCTCGTCGTCGTCGGCAGCGAGGACTATCGCACGCCGGTCAGCGAATCGGAGCAATATTATGCCGCGCTCCAGATCCGCGGCGTGCCGACCGCGCTGGTGAAGGTGCCGGGCGCCAGCCATGGCGGATTCACCGCACGACCGAGCCAGTCGGCGGCCAAGGCGGCGGCCATTCTCGCCTGGTTCGATCGCTATCGCACGCCAGCCAAGCCCGCCGGCCAGTAAATTGCTGTGGGGCCCGGTTGCCATCGGGCCCCGCCCTGCCGCATAGCGTCACCATGGCGGAACAAGCGGACATCACGGCCCTCTCCTTCGAAGAGGCGCTGAAGGAACTCGAGAAGATCGTGAGCCGGCTGGAGAGCGGCGAAGCGGCCCTGCAGGAGGCGATCGACCTCTATGAGCGCGGCGACCAGCTGCGCCGGCAATGCGCCGCGCGGCTCGATGCGGCGCAGGCCCGGATCGAAGCGATCCGCACCGATGCCGACGGCCGCGCCGCCGGCACCACGCCCTTCGCAGCGGGCTGAGGCGTGGCGAGCGTGACCCATGCTTCGCTCGCGCTCGAATCGGCACTGCGCCAGGTGGCGGCCGAGATCGATGCGCAGTTCGATCGGCTGCTGGAAGTGCCCGACGATCCCCGGGCGGACCTCTATCGGGCGATGCGGCACGCGGCGATCGGCGGCGGCAAGCGGCTGCGCCCGCTACTGGTGTTCGCCACCGCCCAGCTTTTCGCTGTCGACAAGAGCTGCGCCGCCCGCGTCGCGACCGCGCTCGAATGCATCCACGTCTATTCGCTGATCCATGACGATCTGCCCGCAATGGACGATGACGACATGCGCCGGGGCAAGCCGACGGTGCACAAGGCGTTCGACGAGGCCACCGCCATCTTGGCGGGCGATTGCCTTCACGACCTGGCGTTCGAGCTGCTGGCGCACGAAGCGACGCACCCCGACCCCTTCGTCCGGGTCGATCTGATTTCCGAACTCGCGCGCGCTTCCGGCCCCTCCGGCATGGCGGGCGGCCAGATGATGGATCTGGAAGCGGAAAAGGCGAGCTTCGATCTCGCCACCGTCACCCGGCTCCAGGCGATGAAGACCGGGGCGCTGATCAGCTGTGCCGTCGAATGTGCCGCGATCCTGGGCCGCGTCGCGCCCGAAGGCCGCACCGGCCTTCGAGGCTATGCCCGCGATATCGGCCTCGCCTTCCAGATCGTCGACGATATCCTCGATGCGGAAGGCGACGAGGCGCTGGTCGGCAAGAAGTTGGGCAAGGACGGAGACGCCGGCAAGGAAACGTTCCTGTCGCTGCTCGGCATCGATCGCGCGCGCGAACAGGCACGGATGCTGGTCGATCAGGCGATCACCCATCTCCACGCCTACGGCCCCGAAGCCGATCTGCTGCGCGACATTGCCCGGTTCACCTTGGAACGCGATCGCTAAGCCCGGGGAGGGCTCCATCCATGCATACCCGTATCGGCGTTTATCCCGGCACGTTCGATCCGATCACGCGCGGCCACATGGACATCATCCGGCGCGGCGCGAAGCTCGTCGATCGGCTGGTGATAGGCGTGACGACCAATCCCTCCAAATCGCCCCTGTTCACGGTGGAGGAACGGATGGCGATGGTCGAGCGCGAGGTAGAGGGCACTGCCGGCGACGTCACCGTCGTCAGCTTTGATTCGCTTTTGATGGACTTTGCGGAGCGGGAGCGCGCGAGCGTGATCATCCGCGGGCTGCGCGCCGTCGCCGATTTCGAATACGAATATCAGATGGCTGGCATGAACCAGCAGATCAACGATCGCATCGAGACGGTTTTCCTGATGGCGGACGTATCGCTCCAGCCGATCGCCAGCCGGCTGGTCAAGGAAATCGCGCTCTATGGCGGCCCGATCCATCGTTTCGTCACGCCTTCGGTCGAAGCCGATGTCGTCGCCCGGATCGACCAGATCGGCCGCAAGGGCAGCCGCTGATCGCAGCGTTTCGCGCCGGGCTTTGCGGCGCCCGGCGATTGGGTTAGAGCCGCGCCTTCATCTAGAGCGAGTGGGAAGTTCAATGCGTTTCCTAGCCACATTGGCCGCCATGGCTGCCACGCTGTTTGCCGTACCGGCATTGGCCCAGGGTGGCGGGAAGCCGCAGCCGGTGATCGAGCCGTTTCGTGGCGTGAATGCCGATGCCGCCGCCCGGCCCTCCGTGCTGGTGCAGGCCGATCCCGAGAACACCTGGGTTCTCGATCTTTCCACCGGCGGCCGCGTGCTGATCCGGCTTCGCCCGGACGTGGCGCCGAAGATGGTCGAGCGGATCAAGACGCTCACGCGCCGTCATTTCTACGACGGCCTCACCTTCCACCGCGTCGTCGACGATCCCTATAATATCGCGCAGGGCGGCGATCCCAAGGGCGACGGCACGGGCGATTCGGATCTGCCCAACGTGCCCGCCGAATTCAGCTCGCTGCCGCACGTCCGCGGCAGCGTTTCGGCTGCGCGGCGCGGTGCGCCGGACAACGCCACGCCCGAGCAGAAGACCGAAGCGGAGAACAGCGCCAACAGCCAGTTCTTCATCATGATGCAGCCAAAGCTGGCCTTCGACCATGACTATACCGTGTTCGGCCGCGTCATCTCCGGCATGGAATGGGTCGACAAGATCCAGCGCGGCGAGCCGCCGCAGAACCCCACGGTGATCGTCCACGCCTATATCCAATCGGACAATCCCCCGCCCTATCAGCCGCTCGCCCCCACCGCCCCGGCAGCAGCCGCGCCGATGCTGCTGCCCGAGACGCCCGCCAAGCCGCCGGTGAAGAAGCCGGTACCGGCCGCGAAGAAGCCGGCGCCGAAGAAGAAGTGATCGCGCCAGCGCCGTGAACGTCGACCTTTTCGATTTTGAACTGCCGAACGAGCGGATCGCCCTTCGGCCCGCCTCACCCCGCGATTCCGCTCGTCTGCTCGTGCTGGACGGGATGGAGACGCGCGATGCGATCGTCGGCGATCTCGCCGGGCAGCTTCGACCCGGGGATTGCCTGGTGTTTAACGACACGCGCGTCATCCCGGCCCAGCTGGAAGGGACGCGTGGGGAGGCGCGGATCGGCGCAACGCTCCACAAGCGCGAAGGCCCGCGCCGCTGGCGTGCCTTTATTCGCAACGCGAAGCGGCTGCGCGACGGCGACGCCATCGACTTCGGGCCGGGCGCGGTCGCCATCGCCTCCGAGCGCGTCGAGGATGGCAGCTTCGCACTCGATTTCCAGGGCGACGAGCCGGTCGAGCTGCTGCTCGAACGCTGCGGCCGTATGCCCTTGCCGCCCTATATCGCCTCCAAGCGCCCGACCGACGCGCGCGATGCCGAGGACTATCAGACGATGTTCGCGGCAGAGCCAGGCGCCGTCGCCGCCCCCACCGCCGCGCTGCATTTCACGCCAGCCTTGATGGCCTCGCTGGAGGCGGCGGGGATCGGCCACACCACTCTTACGCTGCATGTCGGCGCCGGCACCTTCCTGCCGGTGAAGGCGGAGGACACCGCCGACCACAAAATGCATGCAGAATGGGGCCGGATCACACCCGAGGTGGCGGATCGCCTCAATGCCGTGCGCGCCGCCGGCAATCGCATCATCGCTGTCGGCACCACCAGCCTGCGCCTGCTCGAAAGCGCTGCCGACGACGATCGCGTGATCCGGGCCTTCGAAGGCGACACCGCGATCTTCATCACCCCCGGCTACCGCTTCAAGGGCGTCGACGGGCTGGTCACCAACTTCCACCTGCCGCGCTCGACGCTGTTCATGCTGGTATCCGCGTTGATGGGGCTGGATCGCATGCAGGCGGCCTATGCGCACGCCATCGCAAACGGCTATCGCTTCTACAGCTACGGCGATTCCAGCCTGCTGCTGCCCGGCCGGTAACGCGGGGGGCCGTTCGCTGCCGTCCGCTCCGCGCCCTTGGGTCCAAATACGCTGGGGTTACGCGCTGGCGGCGGTCGTGCTGTTCGCCGTTGAAGCGGCCATCGCGCTCTGGTTGCACGATCCGGTCATCCGCCCCTATGCGGGGGACAGCCTGGCAGTGGTGCTCGTCTATCTGGCACTGCGCGCAACCACCACGATCCGCCCCGGCCGCGCTATCTTGGCGGCAACCCTGCTCGCGTTCGCGATCGAGATTTCGCAGTATTTTCATCTGGTACGGCATCTCGGCCTAGGCAGCTCGCCGCTGCCCGCGCGCTTCTGGGCACCGGATTCGACTGGAAGGATTTCGCGGCCTATCTGATCGGCGCCGCTGCCGTTGTCGTGCTGGAGCAAGGTTCGCGGCGTGCGGGATCGGTTTGTGCAGCGGCCAGCAGCTGACGCATCTATGCGCTAGCCCGAGAATGCGGCTATCGAGAGCGCTCCGGACCAGTTTCTCCCTGCTGCCCGGCCGATGACGAGGGTTTGATGCGCCTGTTCCTGTTGCTTGCCGCCTGCACCTTTCCCTTTCACGCTTTTGCGCAGGACCGGGCTGCGCCGCCGACGCCAATCGCCCCCGGTGCGCCTACGCCGCAGCCCCAGGCAACGGTGATCGCCGAACCCATCGCGCTGCTGATAGCCGGCTTCGATGCGGATGGCGACGCACGCGTCACCCGCGTCGAGTTCGACACGGGCCTCAAGCGCAGCTTCGACAGCGCCGATGCCGCCCATGCCGGCAGCCTCGGCTATATCGCCTATTCGGACTGGTCGCTGCGTTGGATGGGCGACCGCAACACGCTGCCCAGCCCGTTCGAGCTGGATCGCGACGGGGACAACCGGATCAGCTGGGCCGAGTTCCAGGCGCGATTCGATGCGATCTACGCCCGATTCGACAGAAACAAGGATGGCGCCATAGAGCGCAGCGAGCTGGTGACGATCCGGCCGCCGGCATTCAATCCCATGAATGGCAAGCGCGGCCGTCGATGAACGCGCCTCCGTTCGGCACAAGGGGCTGGCATCCCGGGATGCCCGCCCGCTAGGATCGTTACGCATGTCCGGGGATCATTCACACGCACGCCATCATGGCCATGGTCACGATCATGGCCATGCGCACGGCCATGGCCATCATCACGGCCATAGCCATGCTCCCGCCGATTTCGGCCGCGCCTTCGCCATCGGCACGGCGCTCAACATCGGCTTCGTGCTGATCGAAGGCGGCGCCGGCCTGTGGACCGGATCGATGGCGCTGCTCGCTGATGCGGGACACAATCTTTCGGACGTGCTCGGCCTGCTCATCGCCTGGGTCGGCGCGGAACTGGGCAAGCGCCCTGCCACCCGCCGCTTCACCTATGGCCTGGGTGCGTCCTCGATCCTTGCCGCGCTGGCCAATGCGCTGCTGCTGCTGCTCGCCGTGGGCGCGATCCTGCTCGAGGCGATTCAGCGCCTGGCCGATCCGCCCGCCGTCGCGCCGATGCCGGTGATGCTCGTCGCCGGGACAGGAATCCTCGTGAACCTGGGCACCGCCCTGCTGTTCGCCCGCGGGCGGGAGCACGACATCAACATCCGCGGCGCCTATCTCCACATGGCTGCCGATGCGGCGGTGTCGGTGGCGGTGGTGCTCGCCGGCGCGCTGATCTGGTGGACCGGGCTGCGCTGGATCGATCCGGCGATCAGCCTGCTGGTGGTGCTGGTCATCCTGGTCGGCACCTGGGGGCTGCTGCGCGAATCGCTGACGATGGTGCTGCAGGCGGTGCCCGACCGCATCGATCTAGAAGCCGTGGAAACGACGCTGCTCGGCCAGCCCGGCGTCACCCGCGTCCACGATCTTCATGTCTGGCCGATGAGTACCACGGAAGCTGCGCTCACCGCGCATCTGGTGATGCCCGCCGGTCATCCGGGGGACGCTTTCCTGATGGATCTGCAGCAACGTCTCGCACAGGATTTCCGGATCGATCACTGTACGATACAAATCGAACTGGGCGACGGGGCGGAGTGCCGGATGCATGGAACTGGTGGCAGACATGGCTGAACGGGGTGTCGCGACATCCCAGCCCCTGGATCTCGTCATTTTCGATTTCGACGGTACCCTGTCCGACAGCGGTGACTGGTTCGTCTCGGTCGCCAACGATCTCGCCGAACGCTTCCGCTTCCGCAAGATCGCGCCGGATGAAGTGGAGCTGCTCCGCCGCAAGAGTTCGCGCGAGGTGATCGAATTCCTTGGCATTGCGCGCTGGAAGATGCCGTGGATCGCGCGCTACGTCCGCAAGCTAGTCAGCCGCGAGGCCCATCGGATCGAACTGTTTCCCGGCACGCCGAACCTGCTGGAGCGGCTGGTCGAAACCGGCGTAAAGCTGGCGCTCGTCACGTCCAATTCCGAAGCCAATGCCCGCAAGATCCTGGGGCCCCAGCATGCGGCACAGATCCATTGCTATGCCTGCGGCTCCTCGCTGTTCGGCAAGGCACCCAAGTTTCGCCGGGTGCTGCGCAAGATGGGCGTCGCGCCGAACGCAGCACTGGCGATCGGCGACGAGACCCGCGACGTCGATGCCGCGCGCGAAGTGGGGATGCGCGCCGGATCGGTTCTATGGGGCTATGCCGCGGAGGATCTGCTGCGCGGCATGTCTCCCGACGCGCTGTTCCGCACGCCGGAAGACATCCTCGCCTATGTCAGCCGCCACCGCGGCTGAATCCCGCGCTCAGCCCTGCATCGTCCCCGTTTGCACGAAGCGCTGGTGCCAGGCGAAGGCTTCGCCCGGCAGCATGGGGGTCTGCTTGCCATAGCTGCCCGCCAGCGCGCGCTCATAATAGTCGCGCAGCATCGGCTTGTAGCTGGGGTGGGCGCAGCGTTCGATCACCTGCTCGGCGCGCTTGCGGGGCGCGAGGCCGCGCAGATCGGCCAGGCCCTGCTCGGTCACCACAATCTGCACGTCCTGCGCGATGTGATCGACATGGGCAACGTGCGGCACGATCGCCGAGATCGCACCGCCCTTCGCGGTCGAGGGCGACATGAAGATCGAGATATAGGCATTGCGCGCGAAGTCGCCCGATCCGCCGATGCCGTTCTGGATGCGCGAACCCATGATGTGGGTGGAATTGACGTTGCCGTACAGATCCGCCTCGATCATCCCGTTCATCGCCAGGCAGCCAAGGCGACGCACCACCTCCGGATGGTTGCTGATCTCCTGCGAGCGCAGCAGGATCCGATCGCGGAAGCAATCGAGATCCTGGTTCAGCCGTTCGGCGGCGGTGGGGCTCAGCGAGAAGGCGGTGCAGCTCGCCATGCGCAGCTTGCCGGCGGCGAGCAGGTCGAGCATCCCGTCCTGCAGCACCTCGGTATAGGCGGTGAGGTTCTCGAACGGCGCGGTCAGCAGCCCGGCGAGCACCGCATTGGCGATGTTGCCCACGCCCGATTGCAGCGGCAGCAGCGACGGCGGCAACCGGCCCTTGCCGACTTCGTGGCGGAAGAACTCGATCAGGTGCTGCGCGATGGCAAGCGCGCTGGAATCGGGTGCGGCGAAGGGCAGGTTGCGATCGGGGGCGTTGGTCTCGACCACCGCGATCACCTTGTGCGGATCGCAGCGCAGCGTCGGCTGGCCGATGCGCTGATCGGGGGCCGTGAGCGGGATCGGCACGCGGTTGGGCGGCAGCGCAGTCCCGTAATAGATGTCGTGCATCCCCTCCAGCGCCGGGTTCTGCCAGCTGTTGACCTCCAGGATCACGCGCTTGGCGACATCGAGCCAGGTCTTGTTGTTGCCGACCGAGGTGGAGGGGATCAGCGAGCCGTCTTCGCGAATACCGGCAACCTCAATCACCGCGACGTCCAGCGGCCCGAGAAATCCCTCCCAGGCGAGCGGCGCCACCTGGCTCAAGTGCAGATCGACATAGTCCATCTCGCCGGCGTTGATCTTCTCGCGGGCGATGGGATCGGAATTATAGGGCAGCCGCGCCGAGATGCCGTCGACGCGGGCGAGCGCGCCGTCCAGCTCCGGGCCGGTCGACGCGCCGGTCCACACTTTCAGCCGCATCGGCTTGCCGGCGGCATGTTCCGCCTCGATCTGCGCGGCGAGCGCGGTCGGCACCGCCTTGGGATAGCCGGAACCGGTAAAGCCGCTCATCCCCACGGTCATGCCATTGGCGATGAACGAGGCGGCGTGCTCGGCGGTGGTGACCTTGGCGGCGAGTCCGGGGTGAGCGATACGGGACATGAAACCTCTTAAGGGCTGCGACGCGCGTGGCGATGCAGCCCTATCGAGGCGCGTGCAATTGTTGCAATTACCTACTTGGGCTGGGCGGATGCACCCGGCGCACGCGTTTTCAGCAGGTCGTTCGCGGCCTGGACGAGCGCGATATAGATCGGCCCCATGTTGATGACATATTCGTTCTCGCCCCAGAAATAGGGCCAGCTTTCGCTGTTCTCCGGAAAGTCGGGCTTCAGGATCAACGCGCCCGGCACCACGCCGCCGGCAAGAAAGCTGAAATCGGCGCGGTTGCTGCCATAGGCGACTTCCTTGGAAACGGTGCCGACGCCCGAAACGAACGAGATGTCCGAACCCGGATGGGTGCCGTAGAGATAATCGAGCGCCCGGAAGACGAGGCTGCCGTCGCTGATCTCCGGGAACGCCTTGTGGACGGCATAGTCGGCAAGGCCGGTCTCGATCACCGCACCATTGCCCGCCCAGCCGCCGGTGGTGATCGGCACGCCGTACGGGTTCTCGGGCTTGAACGAGGCCTTCCAAGTCCGCGCCGCGGCGGCGACCGCATCACGATAGCTCGCCGGCATGAAAGGTAGCGCCTGGGTCGCGCTCTGGGCGAAGAAGGCGAAGCGCGGAGCAATTTGCGGCCAGAGCGCCTGCACCTGCGCGGCATAGGCCGGATCGCGGGTGGTGACCAACAGCTCCACCGCCGCGTCGAACTGTTCGCCGGGCAGCCAATTGCCGGTGGTGTTGCCATGGCTGTAGGTGAAGGGTGCGTGGCTTTGCTCTTCGGCCCACACCTTTTTGGCGAGGTTGAGCGCCTTGTCGGCCAGCGCATCGTTATGCCCCCGCAGCGCTCGGCTGGCGGCGGCGAGCGCGGCGACGCTGCCATAATCGAGCGCGCTGGCGCGGGTGGTGAACACCCAGCGATCGTCGGGCGTGCCGCTGCGGCCGCCCTTGCGCTCGCCGAACTTCAGCGACGGATCATAGATCAGCCCATCGGTCTTCGACGCCGCGTCACCGAGATGGGTGTACTGCGCGACATCGGGCTCGACCACGCCGTGCACCGCATGGCCCACCGCATCGTACATCGAGGCGAGGTAGAGCACGCCATGCTCGATCTGCTGCTGCACATCGGCCTTGCCGTCCGGCACATGCATCTCGACGCGGCGGAGATCGTGATCGACCAGCGTCTGATCGCGCGTCACCTGATGGCGCTCCCAAATCTCGGCGAGCTGGCGCACCACCGCATATTGGGTCTGGGTACGGATGTCGAAATCGCCGGCGTCGAGCCAGCCGCCGACATCGAGCCCCGGAACATGCTCGCCCGGCTTGAAGCGCGTGTCGGTGGTCGGCCCCTGACGATAGAGATCGATGTGCTCGTGATTGACCGGGGCCTGGCGGGCATCGTCGCGATGGCTGTCGCCATGCCACACGCGGTACGCCTCGTTGACCAGCATATGGTCCATCGCGATAGGCATGTACACGTCGAGCGTCGGCTGCCACGCGGTGGCATAGACGTCGTCGCCGATGCGGAAGCTGGCGGTGCGCACCCCGGCATAATCGATCTGGTATAGGCCGGGCGTACGAACGGCCGAGAAATCGAACTGGCGATAGGCGTAGCGGAGATACTTGCCCCACGGCTTGGCGGCGGCGGTCAGCACCGGCGTCGCGCTGCCGTCGGCGCCAATGCGCAGCAACCGGGCGGTGGCGGGCGGTGCCTTCATCGCGGGATCGAGCTCGATCACAGCCGTCTTGGCCTGGCCGGGTGCATAGCCCACCTGCGAATGGCCGATCACCGGCGCCCGAGTCCAGCCCGGCACGGCGTTGGGAGTCAGCGTCCATTCCAGCACGCGGCCGGTCTTGTCGGAGGGGAGCACGCCCCGCACCACGAACCAGCCATTCTGCGCCTGGGCACGCCCGTCATACAGGCCGATAGGCCCGGTCGCGGATCGGATGGTCACCCGGCGCCCGGCATCTTCGGGCGCGAGCACCAGCGTGCTGCCGGTCGCGAACGGCAGCGGCTCGGCACCTGGACCAAAGTCACGGCCGCTGGCGGCATTGCGTTCGCCGCCGGCCACCATGTCGCTCGCGGGATAGAGGGGGAAGGTCTGTGCCTTGCCATCGGCCAGCACGCTCTTGTGGAAATAGGCGGCGGGCAGGAATTCCAGGTTGAACCCCGCCTTGCCGGCCAGCGCCGCCGGCAGCGGCTGATCCAGCAGCACGGCGATCGTGACGCTCTCGCCCTTGCGCTCGGCGCGGATGCGGTACTGGAACTTGTAGTCGGGATATTCGAGCAGCGCCTCGATCGCCCCGCTCTTTGGATCCACCGTCCGCTTCACCATCCGCCCGATCGCGTCCCACTGGCCCGGCGTTGCGGACAAGCGGACATCGCCGTTGGTGGCGGTACGCTCGCCCTGATGGATGATTTCCACGCCGCTGATCTTCGAATCGGCGAACAGCCCGTCATACCAGTTGGAGAAGACCAGCACGTTTACGCCGGGCGCTTCGAAATAGCCGCTGTCATTCAGCATAAGGGCAGGCTTCGTCTGCGCCCCGGCGGGCGCGGAGACAAGCGTGGTGGTGGCGAGCAGCGCCGCCAAGGCCATGGCTTTCATGCAATTTCCTCCCCGATTGCGGATAGGCTCCGCGTTGTTCGCGTTATCGCTAACATGGCCAGCTGACGACTGCCAGATGGTTGATCCAGCTAATTGGATCGGAACTCCGCCAAGTGACCGATAGTTGAAGCGGCCAAGCAGGAGAGAGTTTTCCCCATGGCCACCCTCGCGCGCGAATTTGCGCAGCCCCTTCGTTCGCAGTTTCTGACCGACAGCTTCCAGCGTGGTCTCGCGCACTGGAATCGGGAGCGGCTCGAACCCGGCTTCCCGTCCCACGACTGGCAGCGGCTGTTCGAGCGTGACGTTCGCATGGAGCGGCTGCAGGGCGCGTTCCTTGAGGAACTGCGCGCCGAGGTCGCCGACGAGGCGGCCGCCGCGCCGACCGATGCCGATGGCTTTATCGCCTGGTTCGAAGAGCTGAAAGCGACCGGTCCAGGCCAGGGCGATCCGCTCTTCCCCTGGCTGGCCGAGCAGGCGGATCGAGATCAGCTTCGATGGTTCTTCGAACAGGAAGCCGCCGGAGAAGCCGGATTCGACGACCTGGTGGCGATGACGCAAGTCAAGCTGCCGACGCGCCCCAAGCTCGAACTCGCCCGCAATTATTGGGACGAGATGGGCCATGGCACCGAGAAGGGCATGCATGGACCGATGCTAGACGCGTTGGTCGAGACGCTGGCCGTCACACCGGTGATCGAGAATACCGTGTGGGAGAGCCTCTGCCTTGCCAATGCGATGACGGCAATGGCGAGCAGCCGCCGCTATGCCTGGCATTCGGTGGGCGCACTGGGCGTAATCGAGCTGACAGCCCCCGGCCGCTCGGCAGCGACGGCGGAAGGGCTGAAGCGCGTGGGGCTGAGCCCAAAGGAAGCGCGCTACTTCACACTGCACGCCGTGCTCGACATCAAGCACAGCGAGGACTGGAATCGCGAGGCGATCCGTCCGGCTGTGGAAGAGGATCCCCGCCGCGCGACGGCGATGGCCGAAGGCGCGCTGATCCGCCTACGCTGCGGCGCGCGCTGCTTCGAGGCGTATCGCGAGCGGCTCTGGGGCTGACGCGGCCCCGACCACAAGCTAGACGCGAGGCATGTTGAAGCCTGTCCTCGCCGCGGCCCTGCTGCTCGCGCCCGCTGAAACCGCCGTACCGCTGCATAGCGGCGGACGGGTGACGACCGATGGCCGGTTCGGCTGGCCAGGCGTCTATTTCGAGGGGCGTTTCCGCGGCACCTCCGTCACCGTCGCGGTCGAGGCAGGCGAGGATCATCTCGGCATCCTCGTCGACGGCGTGGAGCGGGCGATCTTGACGCGGCCGGGTCTTGCCCGGCTGCACTTCGCCGGGCTGGCGGATGGCCCGCATGTCGTGCGCGTCGAGAAGCGAACCGAAAGCCAGAGCGGCGGCAGCCGCATGGTCGGCATCTTCACCGACGGCACTCCCCTGCCGCCCGCACCGCGTAGTCGGCAGATCGAGTTTATCGGCGATTCGCACAGCGTCGGCTATGGCGACACCGCGACGGTCCGGAGCTGTCCCGGCACGATGGTGCACGATAGCACCAACACGCAACTTGCCTTCGGGCCGCTGCTGGCGAGGAAACTCGACGCCGATTATCGCGTCATCGCCTTTTCGGGTGAAGGCATGGTGCGCAACTATAATGGCGGCAAGCCGGGTGAAAACCTGCCCCTGCTCTATCCGCGCGCGCTTCCTGGGGCCCCGGCGGCGGCGGCGCAGGACGCGGCGTGGCGCCCACAGCATATCGTCATCAACCTGGGCACCAACGATTTCTCCACCCCGCTCCACCCCGGCGAGGCATGGAAGGACGAGGCGGCGCTGCGGGCGGCGTATCGCGCCAGCTACATCGCCTTTGTGCGGGCACTGAAAGCCCAGCAGCCGCAGGCGAAGATCCTGCTGATGGGCGCGGCGAGCTTCGTCGCGGATGTTCGCGCGGTTGCGAGCGAAACCGGTGCACGCGTGGTCGAGGTTCCAACCCTGGAGCTCACCGCGTGCGACTATCATCCGTCGCTTAAGGACCAGCAGCGGATGGCTGACCTGGTGGAACGACAAATCGCCCCGGACTGAGCGGCGACCGCACGCTATTCGGCGGCGAGCGCGGGCGATATCTCCTCGGGCAACGCCCATACCAGGTCGCCGCGACCGAGCACGCGCCCGTCATGCGCCTGCACCGTCACCGGCGCGATCGGCTGGCGGTCGCGCGCATCGACCAGGATCGGCGAGGCGGGCACGCCGGTTTCCCAGCGCTCGCCCCATTGGCGCAGCGCGATCATCGTCGGCAGCAGCGCATGGCCCTTTTCGGTCAGGCGATATTCCACCTTGCGCCGATCGTCGTCGCAGGGCTCGCGCACCAGAATGCCGTGCTCGACCAGCCGAGCCAGCCGGTTGGCGAGGATATTGCGCGCAATCCCCAGACCGGAATGAAATTCCTCGAAATGGCGGATGCCGTTGAACGCGCCGCGCAGGATCAGGAACGACCAGCGCTCGCCCACCGCCTCCAGCGCGGCCGGCAGGCTGCAGGTGGGCGGCAGCGTGCAGGGCGGGAGGGGAACGGCATACTCCATTCGACTACTCTATCGCATAATCCAGCCAAGCGAAACCGGCGGGGTGACGCGGCAAAGCACGGCATTGCTTGTGCTTTCCGGGCCGATCGCGTTGGCAAAGTGCAACACCCGAGCGCAATGGTAGGATTTTGGCGCTCAAACGGGTTGCAAATCTGCCACGCGCGCCTTCATCTAGAGATGTGCTGCGTCAGTATGAACTTGTAGACCGGGTCCTATCCTATGACCCCCAGGCCGATGAGGCGTTGCTCAACCGCGCCTATGTCTTCTCGGTGAACGCCCATGGCACGCAGAAGCGCGCCTCCGGCGACCCCTATTTCAGCCATCCGATCGAAGTAGCCGGCATCCTGACCGACCTGCATCTCGATGCGGAGACGATCGCGACGGCGATTCTGCACGACACGATCGAGGATACGGTGGCCACGCCGGAGGAGATCCGGCGCCTGTTCGGCCCCAACGTCGCGCGGATGGTGGACGGCGTCACCAAGCTCTCCAAGATCGAAGCGCAGACCGAAAGCGAGCGCGCGGCCGAAAATCTGCGCAAGTTCCTGCTCGCGATGTCCGACGACATCCGCGTGCTCTTGGTGAAGCTGGCCGATCGGCTGCACAACATGCGCACGCTCCACTTCATCAAGAAGGAGGAAAAGCGCCGCCGCATCGCGCGCGAGACGATGGACATCTATGCCCCGCTCGCCGAGCGGATCGGCATGTACGAGTTCATGAAGGAGATGCAGACGCTCGCCTTTCGCGAGCTGGAGCCGGAAGCCTTCGAATCGATCACCCGCCGGCTCGAGCGTTTCCGCGTCGAAGGCGTGAACCGCATCGAGAGCATTTCGGGCGGGTTGCGGCAGCTGCTGGCGCGCGGCGGCATCGAAGCGGAGGTTTCGGGCCGTGAGAAGCACCCCTTCTCCATCTGGAAGAAGATGTCCGAACGCCATGTCAGCCTGGAGCAGCTGTCGGATATCATGGCCTTTCGCGCGATCGTCGATACCGAGGAGGAATGCTATCGCGCGCTGGGCGTGATCCACCGGCGCTGGCCGATGGTGCCGGGGCGGTTCAAGGATTACATCTCCACGCCGAAACGCAACGGCTATCGCTCGCTGCACACCACGATCATCCATGCCGCCGATACCCGCGTGGAAATCCAGATCCGCACGCGCGACATGCACGCCCAGGCCGAATTCGGCCTGGCGGCGCACTGGGCCTATAAGCAGAGCGCGGTGCGGCCTGACACGCAGGTGAGCTGGATCCGCGACCTGATCGAGATCCTGGAGCATGCCGAAAGCCCCGAGGAGCTGCTCGAGCACACCCGAATGGCGATGTACCAGGATCGCATCTTCGCCTTCACGCCGAAGGGCGAGCTGATCCAGCTGCCCAAAGGGGCGACGCCGGTTGATTTCGCCTATGCCGTCCACACCGATCTCGGAGACCAGTCGGTCGGCGCCAAGATCAACGGCCGGGTGGTGCCGCTGCGGACCGAGATCGAGCAGGGCGATCAGGTGCAGATCCTGCGTTCCAAGGCGCAGGAGCCGCAGCCCAACTGGCTGAACTTCGCCATCACCGGCAAGGCGCGCGCGGCGATCCGCCGGCATCTGCGCCAGAAGGAGCGGGACGAGACGATCCGGCTCGGCCGCAAGCTCTATGAGGACATTCTCGCCCGCCTGCCCGTCCCGCCGGGCGATGGAGCGCTGGGCGATGCGCTGAAGCGGCTCAAGCTGCCGGACGATGCCTCGCTGATGGAGGCGATCGCCCGGCGCTCGTTGACCGACGGGCAGGTGATGGAAGCGCTGATGCCCGGCTCTTCCTCGGGCGACGACCATGATCTGCCGCCGCAGCAGCACGCCATCGATATCAAGGGCCTTACCCCCGGCGTCGCCTTCACCTTCGCGGAGGATTGCCGGCCGGTGCCGGGCGATCGCATCGTCGGCGTGCGCCATCCCGATCAGCCGATCGTGGTACACCGCATCGATTGCCCCAGCCTGGCCGAAGTGGAAGAGGCCGACTGGGTGGATCTCACCTGGGGCGACAAAGCCGACGGCGGGGTGGCGGAAATCGCGGTGACGCTGAAGAACGAACCTGGTGCGCTGGGCACCGTCGCGACGCTGATCGGCCAGCACAAGGCGAACATCCTCGGCCTGCGCCTCGACAACCGCGACACCACCTTCCACACCAACACGATCGACTTGGAAGTGCGGAACGCCGCGCATCTGATGAAGCTGCTGGCGGCGCTGCGCGCGGCGGATGCGGTGAGCTGGGCGGAGCGCGCCTGATCCGCCTCGAAGCCCGGGCCTTGTCCCCGCAATTATAGGCGCTTAGGCTCCCTCTCAATCTGCAAAGGGGGGAAAGCATCAGCATGGATCGTCGCCAGTTTCTCGGATCGTCGAGCGTCGCCACCTTGGCGGCGCTGTTGCCCGCCGCCGCGCGCGCGGCGGTGGCCGGCACCCGCGATGCCGAAATCAACGCCGTCTACAACCAGATCGTGATGGCGCGTATTCAGCGCTCGCCGGAATTCGCCACCTCGCTAGGGTTCGACAAGGGGCCCAATGCCGCGCTGAAGCATCAACTGAGCGACACCAGCCCGGCGGCCAAGGCGCGCAATCTGGCCGATACCAAGGCCGCCATCACCAAGATCGAGAGCTTTGCCCCGGACAGCCTGTCCGAGGGCGCCCGGCTGGACCGCGAGGTCGTGCTCTATTCGCTGCACAACGCCACCCTGCCGCAGGACCAGTTCCAGGTTGATTCGGTGATCCGCCCCTTCCCGATCTTCCAGCAGGGCGGCGCCTATTTCTCGACGCCCGATTTCCTGAACACCAGCCACACCATCGTCACCCAGGACGACGCCGAAGCCTATCTGGATCGGCTGAACGCCTTTGCGGGCTCGCTGGACCAGGATACGGCCGATCAGAAGGAGGCCGCAGGCCGCGGCTTGGTCGCCCCGCGCTTCTGCCTGGAACTGACGCTTGCGCAGATGGCCAAGCTGCGCAGCCCCGCACCGGCGGCGAACACGCTGACCGAATCGATCGTCCGCCGCACGCGCGACAAGGGCCTTGCCGGCGACTGGCAGGCGCGCGCCGCGTCCATCGTCGAGCAGAAAATCTATCCCGCGCTCGATCGCCAGATGGCGCTCATGCGCGATCTCAACGCCAAGGGTCGCCCCTCGGCCGGCTTGTGGGATGTGCCGCGCGGCCAGGAAATCTATGCCGCGGCGCTGGCGCAGGCGACGACCACCGATTTCACCCCCGATCAGGTCCATAAGATGGGCCTGGAGCAGGTGGCCGAAATCACCGCGACGCTCGATGCGCTGCTCAAGCAGCAGGGGCTGCGCAGCGGCAGTGTCGGCGAGCGACTGACGGCGCTGAACGCCCGCGCCGATCAGCTCTATGCCGATACGCCGGAAGGCCGCGCCGCGCTGCTCGCCAGCCTGAACAAGGGCGTGGAGGACGTTGCTACGCTGCTGCCCAAGGCGTTCCTCAATCCCAACAAGGCGCCGCTCGAAATCCGCGCCGTGCCTGTCGAGATCCAGGACGGCGCGTCCAACGGCTATTACAGCCGCGCCGCGCTCGATGGGTCGCGCCCTGCAATCTACTGGATCAACCTGAAGAGCGTGGCCGACTGGCCGAAATACTCGCTGCCGGCGCTGACCTTCCACGAAGGGCTGCCGGGTCACCATCTGCAGATCAGCACCGCCCAGTCCGCCGAAGGGCCGCTGATCCGCAAGATGGGCTTTTTCGGCGCCTATACCGAAGGCTGGGCGCTCTATGCCGAACAGCTGGCAGACGAGCTGGGTGCCTATCACGGGCCGCTGGAGCGCGCCGGCTATCTCCAGTCCTTCCTGTTCCGGGCGGCGCGCCTGGTGGTTGATACCGGCATCCACACCAAGAAGTGGAGCCGCGATCAGGCAACCGACTATCTGGTGGCAACTACCGGCTTCCCCCGCGCCCGCTCGCAGCGCGAAGTGGAGCGCTACTGCACCCAGCCGGGCCAGGCATGCAGCTACAAGCTCGGCCACATTTCCTGGACCCGCGCCCGCGCCAAGGCGCAGGCGATTGCCGGCGACAAGTTCAACCTGCAGCAGTTTCACGAGGTGATCCGCCTCGGCGCGATGCCGCTCACCATGTTCGAACGCCTGGTGGAGGAACGCGCCAAGGCGATGGTGTAACCGCCGGGCCACCTTACGCCATCGGGGAGCGGATCGAGAAGTTCGCGCGCGGGACGGTGGCCTTCGACTTCCCCGTCCCGCGCGCCGGATCAGGCGGCTTTCGTCGCCTGATCCATGAGCTTCTTGGCCAACGCGATGCCCGCAGCCTCGCTGGTCTTGCCGGCCTGGATCTCATCGGCGATCGTCAGCAGCCGGCTGGCGATCACCGTGCCCGCCTCGGCCGCTTCGGTGATGCGAATGCCGTTCTTGGCGTTGGCGATCCGATCCCACTCTGCGCGGATCGCCGCCCAATAGCCCTTGGTCGCCGCCCAATAGGCGTCGGCTGCCTTCACGTCATAGCCGTCGAAGCGGGTATAGCTGTTCAGCACATATTCCTGGACGACTGGCTGCAGCTTGCCGTCGAACAGGCCCATCTTGGTATTGTCCTGCCAATGGACCCAGCCGCTCGGCGTCGGCTGATGACGATTGATGCCCAGATAGCGGTCATAGACCGGCCCGCGCACCGCATCACGACGGGCAAGGGGCCGCCACGTCCAGTTGGAGCGCCAGCGGCGCACGCCGCCCTCGGTCGTCCACTGCCCCCAGCCGCCATAGCGCGGGCTGTCGTCCACCTGGTATACGGTCTGCGACCAGCGACCGCGGCGCATCGCCTCGGCTACGGCCTCCCATTTCCATTCGTTGGGCCCGGCATAGACGAGCACGCGGGCCGGTTCATATTCCCAGTCCTGCCGCCAGTGCTTGATGACATGGCTCTTGCCGTCATGCTCCACCACCAACAGGTGCTGCAGCACGATCTTGCGACCGCTGTCCTCGATCACCCGCACCACTTCGTGGCCGCCCGAAACCTTGGCTTCGATCGGCGTGTAGTCGGCACGCCAGGCGGTCGCCTCCTGCATGTCGAAGCGGACCTTGTAAGCGCCCGCCATGCCCAGAATGTCGCGCCGATCGGCTTCGAACGACGCCTGCTCCTCGGCCGCGCTGCGTGGCCGGACCGGCCCGTCCGCGGCTGCCGGCAGCGCCGGCAGCATCGCCAGCAGCCCCAAAGCCAAAAGGCCAATGCGCTGAATCTTCATGCTCTTTCCCCGATCTGTCAGAAGCGATAGCTGATCGAGACGCTGCCGTTGCGTCCCGGCTGAGTGAAGGCGTCGGTGATCGTCGAGGTGGCGGCCAGCCCGCGCACATCGTTCCACCAAGCATACTTCAGGTCGAACAGGTTGAAGACGCCGGCGCGCAGCGTCAGCCCGTCGGTCACGCGGAAAAAGGCGGTGGCATCGACGATGGTGAACGCAGGGGGACGATAGCAGGCGCCGGTGCATACGCCGTTGGTGCTGCTGTCCTTCTTGCGCGCGCTATGCGTGACGATCAGTTGGCCGCCGAACTGCCCGTCCGGAGCGCGATAGCCGATTCCGCCGACCACCTTGGTGGGATCGACCGTGGAAAGCGAGCGCCACACGCCATCGCGGATCACCTGGCCGTCGCCATAGGCGAATGCGAGATTGGCGGTGAAGCCCCGGCCCAGTGTCGCATCCAGCTTGCCCTCGATGCCCTTCACCCGCGCCTCGTCCAGGTTGATGAACTGGTAGACGGCGGGATTGGCCGGAGTGAAGGCGCCGCCCACCACTTCCTGCGAGATGAAATTGTCGTAATCGGCGTGAAACGCGGTCAGCTGCGCGCGCACGCCGCCCCCGCCGAAGCGGATGCCGCCTTCCACGCTTCTGCTGGTTTCCGGACGCAGCCCCGGATTGGGCTCCGAACGATAGCCGAAGGCGAGGTTCTGGAAGAACTGGTTCACCTGGCTCGGTTCGGGCGCCTTGAAGCCCTGGGCGTAGTTGCCGAAAAGGCTGAATCCCCGGCCCAGCGCCAGCGTTGCACCGACCTTGGGCGACACCCGCGATCCGCTCTGCCGCGCTTCCTGGAAGGCAGGCAATAGCGGGTCATTCTGCGGATCCAGCGCATAGTGATCGAACCGCAGCGCCGGGAACAGCGTCACCGGCCCAACCGCGATCTCATCCGATACGAACATGCCGGCCAGCGTGAAGTCGGTGCTGGGAAAAGCGCGGGTGGGATAGGTTTCCCCGGCCGGCGGCACGGTGCCGTCGCGAATTCCTTCCTGGCGGGTCCTGCTGGCATCGGCGCCGAAGATCAGCCGGTGACGGAGCGCGCCCGTTTCATAAGCCAGCACGATTTCGCCCGATGCACCGAACACGCGATTGTCGAACGTGTTCAGCCGCGTGCGATCCGCCAGCACGGTTCGGTCCTCGGCGGAAAACTGGCTGTCTTCCGATTTCTGCCAATACAGGCTCAATCGCGTGCTCTGGATCGCGCCTTGCCCGCTCCACGTCCAGTCGAACGCCGCGCGCTTGCGCTTCGTCTTGTCGTTCGCCGTGGTCCCGGTGACGGTGCTGCTCACACTGGTCAGCACATTGGTGTCGAGATTGTTGTCCAGATATTCGCCGGTCAGGCGCAGCTTGTGACCATTGCCGGGCTCGAAGACGATGCGGCCGAGTAGCGCGTTCGATTCGCCGTCCTGCGGATTGGGTTGGGTGCGCGCGGCCCCGCTGCCGCCGATCACTCCCTTGTTGTCCAGCTCGGCAAAATCACGCCGCGTATAGGCAACCATTGCCGACCAGTCGCCGGTGCGACCTGCCAGAATGCCCGTTTCGCTCCATTCCTGATCGGCGGATTGATAGCCTGCGCGCACCAGCCCGCCGATCGTCTTGCCCCCCTCAAGGAAGTCGGCAGGGTCGGCGGTGACGAAGCTGATCGCACCAGCCAGACCATCGCTGCCATACAGCGCCGAGGCGGGCCCGCGCAGGATCTCCACCGATTTGACGAGGCCCAGGTCCACATAATCGCCGCGCCCCACGCTCTGCGCGCCGAAGGTGAAGCCGTCCGGCACGCGGACGCCGTCCACCTGGATCAACACGCGATTGCCGCCAATGCCGCGCACGATGAAGCCTTCATTGCCCGCGCGCCCCGTAGTTCCCGATGCCGCGCCGAACCGCGCCGGCTGTCGGGGTACGCTGACTCCCGGTTCGAACCGCACCAGATCCTTGATGTCGTTGACCAGCTGATCCGCCATTTTCTCGTCGGTTATGACGGTGACGGTCGCCGGCACCTTCTGGGTATCTGTGGCGAGCCTGGTGGCGGTGACGGTGATCGTCTCGGCGTTCGGCTTCGCTGTCTCACCGGTGGCGGCAGGGGGCTGCTGCGACACGTTGGTTTGCGCAACGGCGGGCGTGGACAGATAGGCGAACAAGCTCGCCGCCCCGGCGAGGCGGACGATGGAGTGGATCACGGCGCTTCCCTCTTTTGATACTGCAACTGATTCGCAGTTGCTATAGCTGCAAAGAGATGGCCGTCAAACCCCCAGCGTAACGATCTCCGTATTGGCGAGCCGTATCGCCGAACCGGCCCGCTCGACGTCATCCTTCGGCAGCGCTACAGAGCCTCGATCATGAACCGCCCTCAGCTTTCCGTCGTCGTCCCCTGCTATAACGAGGAAGCATGCCTCGACATGCTCCACGCCCGCGTCAGCGCGGCCGCGCGTACTGCGGTGGGCGAATCCTATGAGATCGTCTTCGTCAACGACGGCTCGCGCGACCGCAGCTGGGAGGTGATGCAGCGCCTGTCCGCCGCCGATCCGCATCTCGTCGCCATCAACCTCTCGCGCAACCACGGCCACCAGCTCGCGCTCACCGCGGGTCTGGACCTGTGCGCCGGCGAGCAGATTCTGATCATCGACGCGGACCTTCAGGATCCGCCCGAGCTGCTGACCGACATGCGCGCCACGATGGCCGCGCAGGGTGCCGACGTCGTCTATGCGGTGCGCCGCAAGCGCGAGGGCGAAAGCTTGTTCAAGAAAGCGACCGCGGCGGTGTTCTACCGGATGCTCGATCGCATCACCGACACGCCGATCCCGCTCGACACCGGCGACTTCCGCCTGATGAGCCGGCGCGCGCTCGATGCGCTGCTGTCGCTGCCCGAACAGGCGCGCTTCATCCGCGGCATGGTCGCCTGGATCGGCTTCCGCCAGGTGCCGTTCGTCTATGACCGGCACGAGCGGCATGCCGGAGAGACCAAGTACCCGCTCGGCAAGATGATCCGTTTCGCGCTCGACGCGATCACCGGTTTTTCCACGGCGCCCTTGCGCTTCGCGAGCCATGTCGGCCTGCTGCTGACCGCGGCCTCGGTGCTGCTGGTGCTCTACATCCTCGTCGCCTGGCTGCTCGGCCGCGCGGTTCAGGGCTGGACCTCCACGATGCTGGTCGTGGTAGTGCTCGGCGCGGTGCAGATGTTCGTGCTGGGGATGATCGGCGAATATCTGGGCCGGCTATATGTGGAATCGAAGCGGCGGCCGCTCTACCTGATCGCCGACGTGGCAGGGCCGGTGCAGGCGCATGCGTCGCTCGGCTATCGACAGCAGGATTCGGGGACGATCAGCGTATCCCCGCAAGCAAGGCACAACGACGCGGCGGAGTGAAACGCATCCCTCCTCTCGCTAGCGGGAGGGGGGAAGAGCGCGGCGCTTCCTCAGCCCTTCGGCTCGGCCAGCACGATGATCGAAAGCCCCGGCGGCATCGGCAGCCGGCCGAGCAGATGCCGCTCCAGCCCGAACACCAGCTCGAACGCCTTGTTGAGCGGCGCGGGCGGCGGCGAGTCGTCGCTGTCGTCCTTGCCCATCAGCTTGCCGGCGAAGCGCGCCGCCACCGCTACCGGGAACAGCAGCGAGTTGAACCAGCGCAGCTTGCGCCACGTCAGCCCCGCCTTTTCGAGTGCGGCGAGCAGCGTCGCCTTCGAATAGCGTCGCTTGTGGTGGTTCACCACGTCATGCGCGCTCCACATCCACTGATGCGCGGGGACGGTGATCAGGATCTTGCCACCGGGCTTGAGCACTCGCGCCATCGCCTGGAGCGCCGCAACGTCGTCTTCGATATGCTCGACGACGTCGAGCACCGCGACGAGATCATAGCTGGCGGGTTGCACCCCGGTGAGTTCCGGTAGCGGCGATGCGCCGACGGGCTTGCCCAGGCGCTCGCTCGCGATCGCTCGCGCGGCGGGATCGATCTCGATCGCATCCACTTCCCCGAACGCGCCGAGCATCGGCAGGTTGTGCCCGGTGCCGCACCCGATCTCGAGGATCTTCGCGCCCTTGGGCACCGCGCCGTAGCGGGCCAGATAGTCCGCCAGAATGTCGCGACGGGCGCGGTACCACCAATGGGTGGAATCATGCGCCGCCATGCGGTCGTAAACGATGCGGTCCATGTCAGCCGAAAACCCACCAGCGATTGAGTGCGAACGTTGCGAACGGCGTCACCAGCACCGCCGGCACCAGCGGCCACCAGGTCGGCCCGTGCACGAGCGGACCGGTCAGCAACCAGGTGAAACCGGCATTCATCACCATGCCCGCCGATTGCACCGCGAAAAACTTGAACTTCAGCGCCGCATTTTCTTCGGCGCCATGCCCCTGAAAGCTCCAGCGGCTGTGAAAGACATAGCCGAACACCACAGCGACCAGAAATCCCGCCACCGAGGCAAGCACCGGCCAAATCACATAAGTGGCAAGCGGCCAATAAACCGCGGCATACACCACGGTGGAAAGCCCGCCGACGATGACGAAGCGTATCAGTTGCCCCAGCACCCCGCTGGCGCGCAACGCCTCCACTCTCTGCAAAACCGCCGTCACACTCGCTTGCCCTTGGACCCTGCCCCGCCCTAATGCGCACCAGCATTCGAGGAAAGCGATTTTGACGGCCACCCCCTTTCGCGGTTTCCGCGTTCGACACGAACTGGATCGCCACTGGCTCGGCTGGACGCTGCTCGTCTGGGCCTGCACGGTCACCTGGTTCCTCGTCCAGCGCCAAGGCAACATCTATTGGCTCACCCTGAGCGATACCGACGACAATATGCGGCTGATGCAGGTGCGTGCGCTGCTCGCCGGCCAGGGCTGGTATGATCTGCGCCAGTATCGGATGGATCCGGCGCTGGGCGGGTTCGACATCCACTGGTCGCGCGTCGTCGATCTGCCGATCGCGGGCCTGATCCTGCTGCTCAAGCCGTTCGTCGGCATGGCGACGGCAGAAAAATGGGCGTGCGGCATTGCCCCGCTGCTGCCGCTGTCGATCACGATGGCGGGCATCTCGCTCACCGTCCGCCGTCTCGTCGCGCCGCTCGCCTGGCCGATCGCGCTGGCGCTGCTGCTGTTCGCCTGCGGCGCGACGCTGCCGATGTACGCACCGATGCGGATCGATCATCATGGCTGGCAACTCGCCGCGCTGGCAATGACGGTCGCGGGTCTTGCCGATCCCAAGCCCGCGCGCGGCGGCGCGGTGGTTGGGCTGGCGAGCGCCTTCTCGCTGTCGATCGGGCTCGAACTCCTGCCCTTCTGCGCGATGGCCGGTGCGATCCTCGGACTGCGCTGGGTGTGGGATGCAGGCGATCGCCGGCGACTGATGGTCTATGGCCTCACTCTTGGCGGCGGCTCGGCGATCGGCTTCGTGCTGTTCGCTTCCAACGCGAATCAGGCGATGCGCTGCGATGCGCTGACGCCGGTGTGGCTGAGCGTGCTGGTGGCGGCCGGAGCGCTGCTGGTCGCCCTCACCTTGGCCAACCCGGGATCGCGCTGGCTGCGGCTGGCGCTGGCAGCCCTGGCCGGCGGCATCATCGTTGCGGGGTTCGTGCACTTCTTCCCGCAATGCCTCGGCCGCCCCGAGCAAGTGTCTGACGAACTCTATACGACCTGGCTGTCGAATGTGCGTGAGGCGCGGCCGATCTACCGCCACCCGCGCGATACCGCGATCCCCATCGCCGTCGTTGCCGGCCTCGGGCTGATCGGCGCGATGCTGGCGGTGTGGAACGCACGGCGGAGCCCGCGCCTCACCGGCTGGGCCGCAATCATGCTGTTCACCGCCTTCGCTGCCGCCATGCTGCTGTGGCAGCTGCGCGCGGCGCCGGGCGCGCAGCTGCTGGCGGTGCCGGGTATCACCGCGATGATCTGGCTTGCCGTCCCATGGCTCGCCCGTCGCGGCCCATTGTGGCTGCGCATCGGCGTTGCCGTCCTGGCCTTCGCCATCGTCGGCGCGCTGGCGAGCGGCGTGAAGATGCCTTGGGCGAACAAGAGCGCGGGCAAGCCGGGCAGCGACCGGGTGCGTCAGGCCAATATCGCCTGCACCCGCACTTCGCAGCTGCGGACGCTGAACGCCATTCCGGCTGCGACGATGTTCACCCAGGTCGATCTCGGGCCGCGGCTGATCGTCGTCACGCATCACAACGCCGTCGCGGGGCCTTATCATCGCAATGGCACCGCGATCCTCGATGTGCATCATGCCTTCACGGGCCGCGCCGACGCCTTCCGCGCCATCGCTGCTCGGCACAAGGCCGGCTATCTGCTGCTCTGCCCCAACATGTCGGAAACCACGGTGTACCGCGCCCGCAACCCGGTGGGCTTCTACGCCCAGCTCGCCAAGGGTCAGGTGCCCGACTGGCTCGAACCGGTGCCGCTGGCTGACGGCTCGCCGTACCGGCTGTGGAAGATCCGGTACGACAGATAAGCGCTGCGCCCCTCCCCTTGCGGGCGGGGCATGCCGCTCACCCCGCTGCGAGCGACGATCGGATACCGTCGATCACGAACTGCACCGCCAGCGCGGCCAGCAGCACGCCCAGCAGCCGCGATACGACCGCTTCGATCTTGGCGCCCACCACGCGCATGATCGGCCCCGCCGCCAGCAGCGCCACCAGCGTCAGCAGCAGAATCGACAGCATCGCGGCCAGCACCACCAGCGATTGCTGGATGCCCCTGCTCTGCGACATCAGCAGCATCACCGACGCGATCGATCCCGGACCCGCGATCATCGGCATCGCCATCGGGAAGATCGAAATGTCGACCGGGTCCTCGGCCTTCACCTTCTCCGCCCGATCTTCACGGCGTTCGGTGCGCTTCTCGAACACCATCTCGAGCGCGATCAGGAACAGCATGATGCCGCCGGCAATGCGGAAGGCGTTGAGGCTGATCCCCAGCGCGTGCAGCAGCGCCTCGCCGAACAAGGCGAAGCCGAACAGGATGATCGCCGCGACCATCACCGCGCGTACCGCCATTGCGCGGCGATGCACCGCGTTGGTCCCGGCCGTCAGCCCGGCAAAGATCGGCGCGCAGCCGGGCGGGTCGATGATGACGAAGAAGGTGACCAGCGAGGAGACGAACAGCTCGATCATCGGCCGCTACGCACCTCGTCCTGGAGAACCGTTTCGAACGCCTTGCCGGTCCACAGCATCACGGTCAGCTGGCGCCCATCGGCGTCGAAGCTCCAATCCCATATCAGCGTGCCATCGGCCGATCGCCCCTGACGGCACCTCCGGGTGGAGGGACAGGGCGCAAACGCGATCTCTGTCGGCTTGGCGCCGCAGGCCGCCCGCTGCACCGCGGGCTTTGCGACAGCGGGACGCGCAGCTTGCAACACGTCGCCATGATCGAGCGTCCACTTCCAGGCGCCGTCGGTCTGCCGCTGCCAGAGCGTGGAGAAATACCCCACCGATCCGTCCGGTCGGGTCCAGCCGCCGGTGTTCGCCGCCAGGCTGCCATCGCAGGCGACATAGCTGTGGGTCGGCGACCAGCGCACCGACTGTGCCGGATCCTTGCGGTCCTTCAGCCAGGCTTGGGCGTTCACCGGCTCCGGCACGAACATCCACGCATCGGCCGCGGCATAGCGCCGGAACGCGGTCCACTGCCCCTCTGCCTGTGCCGCCGCATCGAAGGCGCGTTCGACATCGATCGCGGTTTGCGGCGCGGTGGCCTGAAGCAGCAGCGCAAGCAGCATCAGATCGCGTCCGCCTCCAGCGGCACCCCGGCATTGCGGTGCGCGGCGACGAGGGTGTTGCGCAGCAGGCAGGCGATTGTCATCGGCCCCACTCCACCCGGCACGGGGGTAATCGCACCCGCAACGCTCGCCGCGCTATCAAATTCGACATCGCCGACAAGCCCGTCTTCGGTGCGGTTGATGCCCACGTCGATCACGGTTGCGCCCGGCTTCAACCATTCGCCCTTCACGAAATGGGCGATTCCCACCGCCGCCACCACGATGTCGGCATGCAGCAGATGGTGTGGCAGGTTGCGGGTGCGTGAATGCGCCACCGTCACCGTCGCGCTCGCCTGGGTGAGCAGCGCCGCCATCGGTTTGCCGACGATGTTCGAACGGCCGATCACCACGGCGTTCAGGCCGGAAAGATCGCCCAGCCGATCCTGGAGCAGCATCAGGCAGCCCAGCGGCGTGCAAGGCACAAAGCCCTCCAGGCCCGTTGCCAGTCGCCCGGCATTCACGGGATGGAACCCGTCGACATCCTTGTCGGGATCGATTCGCTGCAGCACCGCCTGCGCGTCGATATGCCTGGGCAGCGGCAGCTGCACGAGGATGCCGTCCACCGCACCATCGGCGTTGAGCTGATCGACCAGCGCGAGCAGCGCCTCCTGCGTCGTATCGGCAGGCAGGCGATGCTCGAAGCTCGCCATACCGGCCTCGCGCGTCTGCTTGCCCTTGGAACGCACATAAACGGCGGACGCGGGATCCTCGCCAACCAGCACCACGGCGAGGCCGGGCACGCGCCCCGCCGCCGCTTCGAATGCAGGAACCAGGTCCGCGATGCGGGCGCGCAGGCCCGCGGCAAACGCCTTGCCGTCGATGATCTCAGCCGTCATGTGCCTCGCCATAGAGGCTGCGAGCGATCTGTTCCAGAGCCGGCATGTCTCCCCGGATGGAAAGCCGCTTCAACCGCGACGTCTCGCCGGCGATCAGCACCACGTCGCGTTTTGCCACCCCGAATGCCTTGGCAACAAGCGGCACCAGCGCTGCGTTGGCGGCGCCCTCCACCGGCGGGGCGGCGAGCCGGGCGGTGAAATGGTCGTCGGTCCCTGCCGCCAGCACGTCGCGCGACGCCCGGGGCGTCACGCGCACGGCGATCTCGATTCCTGTGGCGCTAGGCCGCCAGGCAGGCACCGCACACCCTTTAGAGCGCGGCGCCGGCGACCATCAGCGCGATCCGCGGGATCACGATCGTCTGGAGGATGTACAGGATCAGCAGCACGATCAACGGCGAGATATCGAGCGCGCCGAAATCGGGCAGAATGCGACGGATCGGGCGGTAGAGCGGCTCCGTCATCCGCTGCAGCGCCGTCCACACCGAACGAACGAAATCGCTGTGCGTGTTGATGACGTTGAACGCGATCAGCCACGAAAGGATCGCCTGGATCACGATGATCCACCAGACGATGTTCAGCACTACCTGCACGATCTGCAGCAGCATCAGGCCAATCTGAGTCAATTCTCTCTCCAGGGCACCGTTACAGGAGCGATATAGGATCGATCGTCCGCAGGACAATCAGCTATGGACGAGCGTGCCTACGCCCTGGCGGGTAAAGATTTCGAGCAACATACCGTGCGGGATGCGTCCGTCGAGGATCACCGCCGCGTCGACGCCGGCGGCGACTGCGTTCACGCACGTTTCCACCTTGGGGATCATGCCCCCGGAAATCGTGCCGTCATCCTTCAGCGCCTGTACCCGCGCGGCATCCAGGTCGGTCAGGAGGTCGCCCGTCTTGCTGAGGACCCCCGGCACATCCGTCAGCAGGAAGAAGCGCTTGGCGCCGCATGCGCCTGCGATCGCGCCGGCCATCGTGTCGGCGTTGATGTTGTAGGTGTGGCCATCCGCACCCAGCGCGATCGGCGCCACCACCGGGATGAAGCCCGATGCGGCAAGCGATTTGAGAATCGCGATGTCCACCGCCACCGGCTCGCCGACAAAGCCCAGATCGACATGCCGCTCGATGCCCTGCAGCGGATCAGCCTCGCTGCGCTTCACCTTCTCGGCGCGCACCAGGCCGGCATCCTTGCCCGAAATGCCCACGGCCTTGCCGCCGGCTGCGGTGATCCAGGCGACGATTTCCTTGTTGATCGATCCCGCGAGCACCATTTCGGCGATCTCGGCGGTCGCCTTGTCGGTAACGCGCAGGCCGCCGACGAAGGTCGATTCGACGCCCAGCCGCTTGAGCATCCGGCCGATCTGCGGCCCGCCGCCATGCACGACGATCGGATTGATCCCCACCGCCTTGAGCAACACCACGTCCTCGGCGAAGTCGCGCGCCAGCTCAGGGTCGCCCATGGCGTGGCCGCCATATTTCACGACGAAGGTGGCGCCGGCATAGCGCTGCAGATAGGGCAGCGCTTCGGTGAGGGTCTCGGCCTTGGCGAGCAGCGCCGGATGGGGTGCGTGGTCGGTCATGCGCGGCCCTTTAAAGCCGCTCAGGCCGTACGTCCATCGAGTGCGCGCCCCAATACCACCGCGCCGGTGATCAGGAACGGCACCAGCACGATCGACAGCACCACCTTGGTCAGCATCTGCCCGGCCATCAGCTCCAGGATCGGCCGTTCGCCGAGGAAGGAGATGCTGATGAACAGCACCGTATCCACGATCTGCGACACCACGCTCGCCAGCATCCCGCGGAACCACACCAGGCCGCTCGGCCCTTCCTTGCCGCGCAGCTTGTTGAAGATGAACACGTTCAGCGTCTGCGACGTGCCATAGGAGATGAAGCCCGCCAGCATCATCCGCATGCCCTGCCCCACCACGATCGGGAAGGCGTCCACGGCCGGCGGGTACATGCCGGGATCGGTCGGCAATACCAGCACCAGCTGGATCAGCGCCGCGGAGACGAGCAGCGGGATGAAGCCCAGCCGCACCAGCCCGGTGGCCACGGCCTGTCCGTGCAGCTCGGCGACCGCGCTCGACAGCACAACCAGCAGCAGGAAGGCGAAGATGCCCGCTTCCACCGCCAGCGGCCCCAGTGCCACCTGCTTCACGCCCAGCACGCCCGCCATGCAGACCATGCCGCCATACAGGATGGCAAAGACGAAGAGCGAACGCGGCATCGCGAGCTTGGGGGTGTCCATCGCCGGGTGCTAGCGCCAAAGGCGGCGCGGTGGAAGATGGCGCGGTGCGCTCCCTGTCGCGCGCCGCTGTCCCGCGCGGCGGCGCGTAACCCTCTGGCAAGATGCGCCACCACGTGTATGGTCGGCGGGTTTGCTGGCAGGAATTCCGCCGGCGTGGGGACATACGACTTCAGAATGACTCAATTCCCGAGCGGCATTTTCGGGGTGCTGGCGATTTTGGGCATCGCCTTCCTGCTTTCCAGCAATCGCCGGGCGATCCGCCTGCGCGTCGTCGGCGCCGCCTTCGCGCTGCAGGCGGGCACCGCCATCCTCGTGCTGCGCACCAGCTGGGGCCAGAGCGGGCTGCACGCGATGGCCAGCGGTGTCTCCGCGCTGCTCGGCTATGCCAGCGCCGGCACGAGCTTCCTGTTCGGCAATCTCGCCAAGCCGGAGATTGGCGGCCAGAGCTTCGCCATCGCCGCGCTGCCGGTGATCGTGTTCTTCGCCGCGCTGGTGTCGATTCTCTACCATCTCGGCATCATGCAGTTCGTCGTCCGCTGGATCGGCGGCGCGATTGAGAAGGTCACCGGGGTCAGCAAGGTCGAATCACTCTGTGCGGCCGCCAATATCTTCGTCGGCCAGAGCGAGTCGCCGCTGGTGATTCGCCCTTATCTCGCGCAGCTCGCGCCGTCGCAGCTGTTTGCGGTGATGAGCGTCGGCATGGCCGGTATCGCGGGCACGATCCTCGCCGCCTATGCCAGCCTGCTGGGGCCGACGTCGCTGCCCTATTTGCTCGCTGCGTCGTTCATGGCGGCGCCGGGCGGGCTGCTGATGGCCAAGATCATCATGCCCGACGAACCCAGCCGCGCCGATGCGCCGCTGACGGGCGAAGACGACGTGATTCGCGTTGCCGAGGAAGATTTTCAGGAGGAACGCGCCGCCAACATCATCATGGCGGCAGCCACCGGCGCTTCGACGGGCGTGAAGATCGCGGTCGCGGTGGGCGCGATGGTGCTCGCTTTCGTCGCGCTGGTCGCGCTGGCCAATGGCCTGCTCGCCGCGGCGGGCGGTTGGTTCGGCTATTCCGGGCTCAGCTTCCAGTCGATCATCGGGGCGATCTTCGCGCCGGTGATGGCGCTGCTCGGCATTCCGTGGCACGAGGCGACGACGGCTGGCGGCCTGTTCGGCACCAAGGTGGTGCTCAACGAGTTCGTCGCCTTCATCGATCTCGGCAACGCCACCAATCTCGCGCCGCGCAGCAAGGCGATCATCACCTTCGCGCTGTGCGGCTTCGCCAATTTCAGCTCGATCGCGATCCAGATGGCCGCTACCGGCAGCCTCGCGCCGAACCAGCGTCCGGTGATCGCGCGGCTGGGGCTCAAGGCGCTGGTCGCCGGCAGCCTTGCCAACCTGATGTCGGCGGCACTGGCAGGGCTGCTGCTACCGTGAGTTTCTATTCCCCTCCCGCTGGCGGGAGGGGATAACAAGCGTCACCCCCCGCCAATCCCCTCGATCACTGTTCCCGTCCCCCCGCAGATCGGGCATTCGCCGCCATCGATCTGCCCGGATCCGTTGCAACGGCGGCAGACGTCTTCGCCGGTGCCGGGGGTACCCGGTGCCGCGTCATCCCCGGGATTGATCGGGTCGGCCATCGTCCTGCTCCTATTCGTTCAGATGCACGGCCAGCCAAACGCTCGGACGGTCGCGCGCGGTCCATGTCACCCAATGTTTCTGGCCGGCGGCGATCAGCAGATGGTCGCCGGGCGCCAGCCGAACCTCGGCGGAGTCCTCGATACGAATGCCCGCCGCCCCTTCCAGCAGGATGACCCACTCGTCCCAGGCCTGCACCATCGGGGTGTCCTCGGCCGTCGCCTGCCCGCGCGAGACGATCCGCTCGATGCGAGTGCCGGGCCGCTTGAGCAGATCGTCGAACGCCTCTTCCTCTTTCGCCTCGGGCAGGTCGCGCAGCAGATTCGCTACGTCGGGCTTGAAGCGCGGCTTGGGCGGCGGCGTCGGCTTCGGCTTCGGTACCGGCTTGGCCGTCGGCTTGGGCGCCCGCTTCGGCCCCGGCGTCGTCTGGACCGAGGTGCTCCAGTCGCTGCGCATCCCGCCGCGCAGATACGCCCGGATCCCCTCCGCATCGGCGACAAGACCGCCGTCACCGAAGCCGAACACCTCCGCGCCGCTCGCATCCTTCAGCCCGTACAGACCAAAGTCCCCGCCCGGCTTCCGCCGCCGCGACTTCACCAGCTTCAGCCCGCGATGGGTGGCCATCGCCCGCAATTCCTCGTCCTGCTCGGTCACGCGCGCTCCTTCCCTTCGGGCCTCAAACGCGCCAATAGCGGCGCATGCCTCGTTTCCAGTTCACCATCCACGCCACCGACGGCAAGGCGCGTCGCGGCACCATCGCGATGCAGCGCGGCGAGATCCGCACCCCCGCCTTCATGCCGGTCGGCACCGCCGCCACCGTCAAGGCGGTCAAGCCGCAGGACGTGCGCGCGTCCGGCGCTGACATCCTGCTCGGCAACACCTATCACCTGATGCTGCGCCCCACTGCCGAGCGCGTCGCGCGGCTGGGGGGCCTGCACAAGTTCATGGGCTGGGATCGGCCGATCCTCACCGATTCGGGCGGCTATCAGGTGATGAGCCTGTCCGAACTCACCAAGCGCAGCGAGGAAGGCGTCGCCTTCGCCTCGCACCTCGATGGCTCGCGCCACATGATGAGCCCTGAGCGCTCGATGGAAATCCAGCGGCTGCTAGGATCGGACATCGTCATGGCGTTCGACGAGCTGGTGCCGACCACCTCCACCCGCGACGTGCAGGCCAAGGCGATGGAGCGCTCGATGCGCTGGGCCAGGCGCAGCCGCGCAGGCTTCGATTCGGGCGAGGAGCATGCCGCCCGCGCCGCGCTGTTCGGCATCCAGCAGGGCGCGCTCGACGAGGGCCTGCGCAAGGCCAGCGCCGATGCGCTGAAGGATATCGGCTTTGACGGTTATGCGGTGGGCGGCCTCGCAGTGGGCGAAGGCCAGGAGGCGATGTTCGGCGTGCTCGACTATGCCCCCGGCCAGCTCGACGAAGCCAAGCCCCGTTACCTGATGGGCGTCGGCAAGCCGGACGACATCGTCGGCGCGGTCGAGCGCGGCATCGACATGTTCGATTGCGTGCTGCCCACCCGCTCGGGCCGTACCGGCCAGGCGTTCACGCGAACCGGCCCGATCAACATCCGCAACGCGAAGTTCGCCGAGGACCAGGGCCCGCTCGATCCCGCCTGCGCCTGCCCGGTGTGCTCCACCTGGAGCCGCGCCTATATCCACCACCTCGTCCGCGCCGGCGAGATCCTGGGGGCGATGCTGATGACCGAGCACAACCTGTGGTTCTACCAGACGCTGATGGCAGACCTGCGCACGGCGATCGAGGAACAGCGGCTCACCGCCTTCGCCAATGATTTCCGGGCGAAGTACCAGGCGAAGCGGGACTGAGTTCGGCACCCGATAGATAAGGAAACATGGATGATCTGGGTTCCGATCCTGCTGGGCACGTTCAAAATCGCCGTGTTCGGCACCGGCATGTTCTTCGCCATCAAGTGGCACCACGATCAGGGCAAGAAGAAGAAAGCCGAAGCCCGCCGCGCGCAGGCTGCCGCCGAACGCGCCGCGGACGCCGCGGACGCCGCGGACGCCGCGGACAAGCGGTAGCAGCCCGGCCGATCGCGGCGAGGTGGAATTTGCCGGGCGGGTGCCCGCCCCTCGCCGTCCGGCCTATAAGCTAAACAGCTTCCCCCGCCGACGGAGTTCCCTTGCCGCCCCTCCCGCACCCCGAGCAGCGCCAGCGGGTCCTCTTCTACCTGCCGATGGTGACGAACTGGTGGTTCGTCCACATCGTCGAGCCGCTGATCCGCCGGGTCGCGAGTGGTCACGAGGTGCACATCCTCGCGCCTGCGCCCTGGCGCGGCACCGGCATCGGCGCGGATGAACTCGCCCGCTGCGCCGATCTGGCGGAGGTGCGCTGGTACATCATGGACGGCGCGGACCATCCCAGCACCCGCACCGTGCCCGAGGATGCCGAAGGACTGATCGGCTTCGTCCGCGATCTCGCGCCCGATTTTGTCCTCTGCCGCACCGCCGATTTCGACACCGTACGGCATTTCCCCGGCATCGTCCGGCTGCTGATGGAGGGGCGATTCGAGCCTTTTGCCCCGCCGCCCCGCTGGATCCTGCTTGCCGATCGTCCGCACGATTATGGCGCGCTGGCGCCGCTCGCGCCCGCAGAGGAGGCGCGGCTCGACGCGATGCTTGCGCCCGCATGGCATCGCCTGCAGCAGCGCCTTGCCCCGCCTCCGGACGAACGCCTGGCGCTGTTCGCGCGTCTCGGCATTCCCGCCGATCGCCCGCTGGTGCTGCTGCCCCTGGAATGCGAGATGGACGACAACTTCTTCCTCGCCCACCGGCTTAGTCCCCGCCCAAACGCCGCTCTGGTCCGCCACGTCTCCGCGCAACTGGGCGATCGTTTCACTCTCGCCGTCACCAATCATCCGCTCAACGATGCGCATGTCGATGCCGGCCCGCTGATCGAAGCGATCGGCGATTGCGACAATGCCGTGTTGCTGCCGCCGGCGATCGGGCCGCTGGCCGCCACGCTCGCCATTGCGCGCCATGCCGATGGCATGCTCGTCGGCGATTCGAAGACCTTCGCGCTCGCCGCGTTTTTCGGCGTACCGATTCATCGCCATTCGCAATTCGCCAGCGGCTCATGGCTCAACGCCTATGCGGAGTTGCCGCCGTTTCTCGCGGATATCGCCGCTGGCACTGCCCGACGTCCTGATCCGGAACTGGCGCGCCGCTGGTTCGCGCAATATCTGCTGAACGACGCCGTCGATCCGCTCGACGCGGACGACGACCTGCTCGCCCGGCTTCGTTGCCCGGTAGGGCCGGAACGGTGGGACAGAGCGCTGACGCGGCTCGAACGCACGCTGCCGGCGCTGTTCGGGGCAGAGGGACCAACACCGCCTGGAAGAACGGAGTGAGTCCTCCCATCGTCGTCCCGGCGGAAAGCCGGGACCCACTGGAGGTGAGCCGCCTCAGGTCATCCTGAAACCGAGCGGCGAATGGATTTCGGTTTTCGCCGGGATTCCGGTGCGGTGCGCCGGGAAGCTCAAACGAGCGGGTAGAGCGCGCCCGCCACCCAGCGCAGCTCGGCGCGGAGCACCCCCCAGGCCCGCGCCGCCGCGCGGCTGTCCATTGCTTCCACGCCGATGCCGCGTGCTTCCAGCGCCTTCACCAGCTGGAGCGGCGGGCGCACCAGCCGCGCGCCGGTGCCGAGCAGCAGGAATTCGGGCTGCGGGCTGAGCGCGAAGGCCGGGGCTAGCGCAGCCTCGGTCAATTCCGCGATCGGTGGAGGCGACCAGCCATCGGCGCGCTCGGGCGTGATGATCAGCCCGTGATAGACATTCTCGTCGACGCGAAAGCCGCCGCCGGAAAAGCCGGAGACGAGCGGCCCTTCCGCGCTGCGCCGTTCGATCTTCACGCGATTACGGCCGCTCGCGCGGCGCGACCCGCTCGGCATTGCTGGCGATCGAGTCCGCCTTTTCGGGCTTTGCGCCCGGCTTCAGCCCCAACGTGATCAGCAGCGAAGACGAAACATAGACCGACGAATAGGTACCGACGATGATGCCCAGCATCATCGCTGCGGTGAAGCCGCGCAGCACATGCCCGCCCCACAGCAGCAGCGCGCCCAGCGCCAGCAGGATCGTGACGGAGGTCATCACCGTGCGCGGCAGCGTCTCGTTGACCGAAAGGTCGATCAACTCGCTCATGCCCATCTTGCGGTACTTGCGCATATTCTCGCGGATGCGGTCGTCGATCACCATCTTGTCGTTGATCGAATAGCCGATGATCGTCAGCACCGCGGCCACGATGTTCAGGTCGAACACCATCCGGGTCAGCGCGAAGAAGCCCAGCGTCATCAGCACGTCGTGCACGATGGCGACCGCGGTGGAGACGCCGAACTGCCATTCGTATCGCAGCCAGGAGAAGATCGCGATGCCGGCGATCGCCAGCACCACCGCGAGCACGCCGTTGCGGATCAGCTCGCCCGAAACCTTGCCGGAGACGGTGGAATAGGTGGAGAAGGTCGCGCCGGGGAACTTGGCCGCGACGGCGCTCTTCACGCGCTCGACCATCGCATCGGTCGCCGCCGGATCGCTCGAATTCGGCACGGGCAGGCGGATGGTAACGAGGTTCTTGCCGCCCATTTCCTGCAGCGTCGTTTCGCCATAGCCGAGCCCGTTCACCGTTGCGCGCAGCTCGTCGAGCGGCGGAGCCGAGGTGAACTTTTCTTCGATCGAAACGCCGCCGACAAAGTCGACGCCAAGGTTGAGTCCGCGTGCCGCGACCAGACCGATCGCGGCGACGGTCAGCAGCGCGGTGATCGCAAATGCGATGACGCGGACCCGGACGAAGCCGATATTGGTGTTGTCGGGTACGATCTTGAGGAGCCGCATGTCGGCGCTTCCTTAAATATGGATCTCGCTCGGGCGATTCTTGCGCAGCCAGAGCGTGACGAGCATGCGCGTGAACACCACGGCGGTGAAGACGGAGCTGGCGATACCGATCAGCAGCACCACCGCGAAGCCGCGGATCGGCCCGGAGCCGAGCACCAGCATGATCAGGCCGGCAATCGCGTGGGTGACGTTCGCTTCGAAGATCGTGCGGCTGGCTTCCTTATAGCCCAGCTCCACCGATTGCATCACGCTGCGGCCGCGGCGGCGTTCCTCGCGGATGCGCTCGTTGATCAGCACGTTGGCGTCGACGGCGGTACCGATGGTCAGCACGAAGCCGGCAATGCCCGGCAGGGTCAGTGTCGCATTGAGCAGACCCATCACCGCCAGGATCACCAGCACGTTGATGGTCACCGCGATGTTCGCATAGACGCCGAAGCGGCCATAGGTGAGCACCATGAACACCACGACCGCGACGATCGCGATGATCGATGCGGTGACGCCGGCGCGGATCGAATCGGCGCCGAGCTCGGGGCTGACGGTCGATTCCTGCGCCACCTTCAGCGCGATCGGCAACTTGCCCGAACGCAGTGCGATGGCGAGCTGGTTGGCGCTTTCCACCGTGAAGCCGCCCGAGATCGAAGCGCTGCCGCCCAGGATCGGCTCGTTGATGTTCGGCGCGGAGATGACCTTGTTGTCGACGATGATCGCGAAGGGCTTGCCGGTATTTTCCTGCGTCACCCGCGCAAAGCGCTTGGCACCCGCACCGTTCAGCTGCAGCGTCACGTCCGGGCGGCCGTTCTGATCGTAGCTCTGCTTGGCGTCGACCAGCATGTCGCCGGTGATCATCGCGGTACGGTTGACGACGATCGGCGCGCCATTTTCATATTGCAGCAGCTGCGAGGTGACCGGGATATCGCCGCTCGCCATCTGTTGCGGGGTCACGCTCGTGTCGACCAGCTTGAACTCGAGCTTGGCGGTCTTGCCGAGCAGTTCCTTCAGCTGGCTGGGATCCTGAAGACCCGGCACCTGCACGACGATGCGGTTGGTGCCTTCGCGCACCACCGTCGGCTCGCGGGTGCCGAGCGCGTTGATGCGCTTGTCCACCACTTCGCGGGCGTCGTCCATCGCGGTTTCGATCTGCTGCGCCAGGCCCGCCTTGGTCGGCGTCAGCACGAAACGGGTGGAATCGACAACCGTGATTTCCCAGTCGCGCTGGCCGGTGGTGCCCACGCCGTTGGTCATCGGCAACAGCTTTTCGCGCGCCGCATCCACCTTGCTGGGATCGCGCACCATGAAGCTCAGCTTGCCGCCCTGGA
This sequence comes from Sphingomonas sp. ATCC 31555, assembly GCF_000282895.1. Lineage (GTDB taxonomy): Bacteria > Pseudomonadota > Alphaproteobacteria > Sphingomonadales > Sphingomonadaceae > Sphingomonas. The sequence goes on along the minus strand of NZ_ALBQ01000044.1, from coordinate 76,106 downwards.
TCGAGATGTCGCCCACGTCGACGCGCGGATCGCGCCGCATCGCCAGGCGGACCTGCTCGCGCATCTGCTCCAGCTTGGTCTGCTGCACGTCGCTCGTATCGGCTTCGAGCAGCAGATACGAGCCGCCGGCCAGGTCCAGGCCCAGATTGACGGCGGGCTTGGGCATCCAGCTCGGCCAGGTGTTGCGGATGCTCTCCGGCACCAGGCTCGGCACCGCGAGCAGCACCATGGCGGCGACCCCGATCAGGATCGTCCAGACCTTCCAGCGCGGGAAATCCAGCATCAGTCGTTCGCGGGCTTGGCGCCCAGCGGGCGCACTTCGGCGAGCGTCGACTTGATCGCGCGCACCTTCACGTTCGGGCCGAGTTCGATTTCGACTTCGGTTTCGTCCACGCGGGTCACCTTGCCGATCAGGCCGCCGGCGGTGATCACCGTGTCGTTCTTCTTCACGCCCTTCACGGCGTCCTGCAGCGTCTTCATCCGCTTCTGCTGCGGGCGTATCATCAGGAAATAGAAGACGACGAAGATCAGGACGAGGGGAAGGATCGAAACGATCCCGGCTGCCGTGCTGCCTGCGCCCGTAGCCTGTGCATATGCTGGAGAGGAGAACATGGGTTTCCGAAATGCCTGATGGGAGGGGCGCGGATTGGCCCCATTCAAGCCGGGGGCGCTATCATGCACGCTGGGAAGGCGCAACTATTCACGCGAAGGCGGGCGATCCCTTCAGCTGCTGATACGCCTCGATCACGCGCTGCAATCGCGTCTCGTGGCTGCGGTCGCCGCCATTGCGATCGGGATGATATCTGCGCACCAGCTCGGAATAGCGTTTGCGCAGCGCCGTCCGGTCCGAGTCGATCGTGAGGTCCAGTACCTTCAGCGCCTCGCGGTCCTTGCCCGAAAGCGGCCGCCCGTCCTTGCGCTCGGCGCGATCCTTCATCCGGTCGCGGAAGCGCGCGCCGATCGCGTCCAGCGGATCGGCGAAATCGGCCCAGCGCGGCGGCTGGTCGGCGCTGGCGGTGGCACTGAACGCGCGGGTCGCCCGTTCCCATCCGGCGATCGGGCGCTGCGCTTCCTGGATCTCGTCGGGGCTCATGCCCGCGAAGAAATTATAGCCGGCGTTGAACGCGCGGACATGATCCAGGCACAGCCAGCGGAACGGGGGCGGGCCGTCGAACCCGGCGCTGGCGCCTTCACGTGCCGGCGCACGGAATTCGCCGGCGGCCGTGCACCCCGGCTCCGCGCACATTCTTCCCTCCGCCTCCACCCGGCCGTGGAAGCGGGTATTCGGACGATCCTTTTTCGGCTGACGGCTAGCCACGCGACTCCCTCGAACAAACGGCTTATATAGGCGCCATGAACAACCTCGCTACCGGTCCGTTGGCCGATCTGATCGCCGATCGCCTTACGCGATCCCTCAACCCGTCGTACCTCGATGTCAGCAACGACAGCGCCCAGCATCGCGGCCATCTGGGCGACGATGGCACCGGCGAATCGCACTTCACCGTGACGATCGAGAGCGCCGACTTCATCGGGCTCAACCGCGTCGCCCGCCAGCGCCTGGTGAACCATGCGCTTGCCGATCTCCTTACCTCCCGCATCCACGCACTGGCGATCAAGGCCCGCGCGCCGGACGAATGAGCGGCACCCGCACGGCGCACCCTGCCGCGCGCATCCTGCTGCTCGACGGCGCCGGCCGCGTGCTGCTCTTCCGGTTCGACCCCGACGATCGCCCGCCCTTTTGGTGCACGCCGGGTGGCGCGCTCGATCCGGGCGAGGACTATGCCAGTGCCGCGCGCCGCGAACTGATGGAGGAAACCGGGATCGACGCCGATCCCGGTCCTGAAATCGCGCGCCGAGTCGTCGAGTTCGTGACCATTGAAGGCGTGCCGGTCTGGGCGGACGAACGCTATTTCCTTGTCCGCACCCGCGCCGACTCGATCGACACCGCCCACCATACCGAGCTGGAGCGCCGCGTGATGCGAAGCTGGCGCTGGTTCACGCCCGCCGAGATCGCCGCGCACCACGAACCGGTATTCCCGGAGGACCTGTCGGCATTGTTGGCCCTGACGGACTAACTCCGACGGGCACCACCCGGAAACCCAGTGTTCGCAAACCCGTCCAGTGCTTTGGCTGGGCAGCGGCGCTCGACGGAGCTATTCGGAAAGCGACCCGCGGGAGAGCAACGATGCGCGACGACCTCATTACCCAGATGATCGAGCCCAGCACGCACGATCTTGGCGGCTTCAAGGTGCACCGCACCCTGCCCTCGCGCCCGCGCACCATGGTCGGGCCGTTCATCTTTTTCGATCAGATGGGTCCCGCCATCCTGGATGTCGGCACCGGCATCGATGTGCGCCCGCACCCGCACATCAACCTCGCCACCGTCACTTATCTGTTCGCCGGCGCGATCGACCATCGCGATTCGCTGGGCACCTTCGCCACAATCGAGCCCGGCGCGGTCAATCTGATGACGGCGGGCCATGGCATCGTCCATTCGGAGCGCTCACCGTCTGCCGAACGCGAGAAGGGGCCGGAACTCTCCGGCATTCAGACCTGGCTGGCGCTGCCCGAAGCCGATGAGGAGCGCGATCCCGCGTTCGAGCACGTCGCCGCCGCCGATCTGCCGATCGTCGAGGCGCCCGGCGTGCGCGCCCGCGTCATCATGGGGGAGTTGTGGGGCGCCGCCGCTCCGACCACCACCTACGCCCAGACCATCTATGCCGATATCGTGCTGGAGGGCGGCGCGGGCATTCCGATCGATGCGGCGGCGGACGAACGCGCGCTTTATGTCGCGATGGGCGATGCCAGCCTGGACGGCATGCCGCTGGTGCCGATGCAGCTCTATATCCTGCGGCCTGACATCCGCGCCACGCTGCGCTCGGAACGGGGTGCACGGGTCATGTTCTGCGGAGGGGAAGCCTTCGCCACCCCGCGCCACGTCTGGTGGAACTTCGTTTCTTCCAGCCGCGACCGGATCAACCAGGCCAAAGAAGATTGGAAGGCCGGCGCCTTCCCCAAGGTACCCAATGACGACAAGGAGTTCATCCCGATTCCTGAGGTGCCGAAAACCGTCAGTTATCCCTAGTTTTGCGGTACTTGCGCGCCGCGTCCATCCAGCGCATCCTCACGCCTAGGGCAGAGGGAGAACGGCGTGACGGAACTGCGAACGACGATGTTGCCGCTGGCGACGGGCGTCACCCTCAACGTCGCGCTGGCCGGCGATCCGGCCAACCCCCCGATCATCCTGCTGCACGGCTTCCCGGAATCGAACCGCACCTGGCGACACCAGATCCCCGCGCTGGCCGAACATCATTTCGTCATTGCGCCGGATCAGCGGGGCTATGCGCGGTCGTCCAAGCCCGAGGGCGTCGAAAGCTACACGGCGGACAAGATCGCCGCCGATCTGTTCGCGCTGACCGATGCGCTGGCGATCGATCGCTTTGCACTGGTGGGGCATGATTGGGGGGGCGCCATCGCCTGGATGGCGGCGCTGCGCGAACCGAAGCGGGTCGCGCGGCTCGTCATAGTCAACGCGCCGCATCCGCAGGTTTTCCAGCGCAAGCTGTTCGACGATCCGGGCCAGCGCCGCGGGAGCCAATATATCCGCTTTTTCCGGGAAACCGATCTGGATCGCGCGCCGGACAAGTCGGCGCTCGAGCAATTTCTGTTATCGCTGTTCGGCGAGCATCTCCAGGTCCGCGTGCCGCCGGAGGAAAAGGCCATCTATCTCGATCAGTGGAGCCAGCCGGGCGCGCTCACCGCGATGCTCAACTGGTACCGCGCGACGCAGATCATCGTGCCCGCGATCGGCGAGGATCCACCCCGCCCCGCCTGGATCGACGGCCCCTTCCCGCTCCAACCCCAGCCGACGCTGGTCCTCTGGGGCATGAAGGATCGCGGCCTCCTGCCCTGCCTGCTCGACGGGCTGGAAACGCTGATCCCGGACTATAGCTTCGTGGCGATCCGCGATGCCGGCCATTTCGTCCCCTGGGAACAGCCAGAGCAAGTGACCGACGCGCTGCTCGACTGGCTCGCGCGGCGCCCCGCCTAAAAAAAGCCCGGCCGAAGCCGGGCACGAGGGGAAAGCAGGGAGGCTGCCGTTCAGAAGCGGAAGCGCACGCCCAGGCTGAAATATCGCCCTTCGTAGCGCACATCGATTGGATAATATTGCGTCTCGTTGAAATAGCGGAAGTTGCTGAACGGCTGCGCCAGAATGTTGTTGACCTCGGCCGTCAGCGTGATGTTCTCGATCGGCGTGTACGATCCTGAGAAATCGAGGCGCGAGATTGGCCGCACGCTCTGCCCCGTATATTGTTCGTCGTTCGAATTGCGGCTGTAGAAGTCGATATAGGAACTGCGATAATTATACGATAGCCGCAGCGACACCTTTTCCCGCTCGTAGAAGCCGCTGATGTTGTACGTCCATTTCGACAAGCCGGTCAGTGGCACCAGTGGCTGGGCGGCGCCCAGCGCGCGGGGCAGCTGGTTCTTCGCATCCACATAGGTGAGGTTCGCCTGCGCGCCGAACCCGCTCAGCCAACCGGGCAGGAAGTCGAAGAAGGTTTGTCCGGAAACCTCGAAGCCCTTGATCTTGCCGCTGCCGGCGTTTTCCGGGCGGCTGATCTGGATCAGGCCATAGGTCGGATCATTCACGTCGCGCGTATAGTTGCTGATGAAGCCGAACAGATCGCGATAGAATACCGCACCGCTGACTGCGCCGTTCCTGCCGAAATAATACTCGATCGTCGCATCATAGTTCTTCGACGTCAGCGGCTGCAGGTCCGGATTGCCGCCCGAGCCGAAAAAGGCATAGCGCGATGCGTTGCCGCCCGAGCTGGTATCGGTGTTGCGATTGAGGCTGAACGCCGGGTTGAGCTGGCCGTAGCTCGGCCGGGTACGTGTCATGGTGAAGCCCAGGCGCGCCTGCAGCCCCTCCGCCAGTTTCGCGCGCAGCCCGAAGCTGGGCAGCACATCGACATAGTTCTGGCGATTGGTGTCGGTTACAGCGGATACTGTCCCGTCGGCAGCCACCACTCGTGACGTACCCGTGTAACGACCATCGGTGTTGACGATGCGCACGCCGAACGATCCGTCGATCGGGATGCCCACGTCGAACGCATAGCTCGCCTGCGCATAGGCGGCATAGCTCGCCTCCCGCGCGTAGAAGCCGCCATAGGGATCCATCGGGATCGCCTTGGTGGAAAACTGCGCGAGCGCGTCCTTATAGCCCTGGTCGTTCGGGTTCGCCGCGACGATCCGCTGCAGTGCTTCATAGGAAAGCTGGCGCAGCGCCTCGGCATTGCTCTGAATGGATTCGTAGGACGGCATCAGCCAGTTCTGAAAGGGCGGACCGTCGCCGCGGAAACCGTCCTGCACCTGCTCCAGCGAACCGGTCGGCAGGCTGGTGAACGGGGTATTCAGCGTCGCGGTATAGGCATAGCGATTGCCCTGACGGCGCTTGGCGTCGCGATCGGTGGCGCGCAGGCCGACCTTGATCTTCGGCAGCCAGGTCAGTTCGGTGTCCAGCGCCACATCGCCGCGCCACTGGATGCCGGCGCCGCTCACATAATATTCCCGCTCGTAATAGCCGCGCCAGACATAATTGGCCGGATTGGTCATGTCGTAATTGCCGAGATCGAACCAGGACGATTTGTCCTTCTCGAAGATCACATTGACCGGCGGTGCCGAGGCAGTCTGCGAATCCAGGCTCCGCTCGTTCGCGCCATATTCAGAGAACGTGTAGGCGAAATCGCTCGAGATCACCGCGCGATCGGTGGTCCAGATGAACCCGGCGGCCGCCTGATAGGTGTTGGTATAATCGCGGGTGGTCGATCGGAACATCTCGGCCGGATAGCCGCCGGTCTTGCTCACGCTGACGAGCTTATTGGGCTCGCCGGGCACGCGTACAATGTTGAACAGGTTCGGCGGAACCTCCACGCCGGCGGCATTCTTCGGCGCAGCGCGCAGCAGCGATACATCGAAACTCTCGGTCGATCCCTGGTTGCGGAACGCCTGCCACAAGCCGTCGGCATAGATTTCGAGATTGTCCGCCGGCTTCCACTGCAGCGAGCCGTTCACCGACGGGCGCTCGCGCAGGCCACGCGGATAATAGAGGCCAACACTGTACGGCAGGCGGAAATCTGCCGCTTCGCCGGCCGGTAGGGTCGCCTTGCTGTTCGCAACCGGATCGACACCGCCGTTCAGATAGCGAATCGCATTGTTGTAGTAGAAGCGGTTGTACGCGACGTTGATCAACGCGCCTACTTCGCCGATCGGCGTGTTCCAGCGATCGCTGATCAGCAGGTTGCCGTTCGGGTTCGTCTTCTTGGCCTGATCGTTATACGAAGCGCGGATCGTGCCGGCGATCTCCAGCCCCTTGAAGTCGAACGGGCGACGCGAGCGCACGTTGACCAGGCCGGCCAGGCCGGGCTCGATCAACTCGGCGGTCGCGGACTTGTACACTTCCAGCGCGGCCAGCGCGCCAGCGGGGAAATCGTGCACCTGCACGGTGCGATTTTCCGCCGTGAAGATTTCACGCCCGTTGAACGAGGTGCCCACATCCGGAAGACCGCGGATCAGGATGCCCGATGCTTCGTCGGCATAGCGGTTGACCTGCACGCCGGGCAGGCGGGCGAGACTTTCCGAAGCGTTATTGTCTGGCAACTTCCCGATATCCTCGGCGACGATCGCGTCGAGAATGGATTCCGAATTGCGCTTCACTTCGCGCGCGGATGCCAGGCTCGCGCGGATCCCGGTGACCAGGATCTCTTCTTGCTGGGCAACCTCTTCGGCGGGCGTCGCGCTGGGGGCGCTTTGGGTTCCGTCACCGGCAGTTGCCGTTGTTTGTGCAGAAACCGGCTGGGCGCTGCCGAGTGCCAGCAACGCGGCACCAATCATCAGATGTGCTTTGTGATTCACCGTATCCTCCCCAGTGTATCGCATGGGCGCCCGGCCTTTTTCGGCCGGTGCGGTGTCGGACGCTGCGGGTGTTCCCCGTAATGTCGCAGCCATTAAGTCTGACAAAATAAAAAAGCTGTCAATAACGGTGACGGAAAAATAAATCAAAAACTTGAAACCGCTTTCAGTTCAGCCGGTTAGCAGCGGGCGCACGCAGCCGCTGGGCGGCAACGCGGCCGCCCCTCTGCCATGCCGGTGCTGTCGTCGAGCTAGTCGCGCATCCGATAGGCGCGGGTTTCGAACGGGGGCGTACACCCCTCCACCCAGGCGCCGTGCGCATGGGTCAGCGCCACCATTTCCATCGGCGTTGTGCCCGGCCAGCCGCGCACGCGCACTTCATGCCGGGCAAGATCGCGATTGGGTTCCATCATCACCCAGCCGATCGGCCGCTCCTGACTCGCGGCGGCGCCCGCCGTCTCCATCGCCGCAGTGATGCGTCGCTGCGTGGGCTCGGGCAGATATTGCCATACCACCGAATGCATCAGCACCCGCGTCACGCCCTCCGGCTGCGGTTCGGCCAGCCGCGCTTCCACCCAATCGGCCGCGTCGCCGCGCGACAGCGCCACCGGCTCCGCCTGCAGCATCGTGATCGTGGCAGCCAGCCGCGCCTGGCGCTCCACCGCATCCACCCAGCAATAGGCTTCCAGCCGCGCCGCATCGCGCGGGTCGGTCAGGTCGAGCGGAGCGATGTCCACCCCGCGCGCGCTCACAATGGTTACCGCCGCATCCGGCGGCGGCGGTCCGCGCCAGTCCGGCCGGATCGTTACCCGCGAGTCCACCGGGCCCGCCGTTACTCCGCCCAGGTCGAATCGATAGCGCCCGATCATCAGGTTCAGGCCCGCGCTCGATCCGATCTCCAGCACCTCGAACCGCGGGCCATAGCGCGCTGCCAAGTGCAGGATGCCGGTCATCAACCCGGCAGATCGGCCCGCCTCGTTGGTCTGCGGTGGCCCGTAAAGCCAAGGCATCAGCGTAAAGTCATAGCCGGAAAGCACCGAATCCAGCGTTGCGCCGATCCGCGCGATGTCGGTCTCCTCGCCGGTAAACACCCGGCGCAATTCGGGGACGCCGCGCCGGTGGAGCGCGTGGAGCCCACCCACCAGCCGCAACACCAACGCATCGGCGACAGGCTCCCCTGGCCAATCGAGCACCCGCCGTCCGGTTTCGCTGCCCCGCGTGATTCCCTGCCCCAGCGCGGTACAGATGCGCGCGGTGATCGGCGCGTCCATCGCCTCGCAATAGCCGGCCTGGATGGCGAAACTCTTGCGGTTCTCGGCTTCGGTTGCCATGGGCTTCTCCCTTTGGCGCGTGTTGCGCCCAGCCAGCGCCCCAAGTAAAGCCCCCGCATCCATGACCGAGCCGTTGATCCTTGCCGTGCCGAAAGGCCGGATTCTCGAAGAGGCGCTGCCGTTGCTGGCGGCCGTCGGCATCGTGCCCGAAGCGGCCTTTTCCGATAAGAACTCGCGCGCGCTGCGCTTTGCGACCAATAACCCTGCGATCGACCTGATCCGGGTGCGCGCCTTTGACGTCGCGACCTTCGTCGCGCACGGCGCCGCGCATCTGGGTATCGTAGGGTCGGATGTGCTGGCCGAATTCCATTATTCGGAGCTCTACGCCCCCGTGGACCTGGGCATCGGCCATTGCCGCATCTCGGTCGCCGAGCCGGTGGCGCTGGCCGAGCAGGACGATCCGCGCGGCTGGAGCCATGTCCGCGTCGCGACCAAATATCCGCACATCACCCGCGCCCATTTCGAGGCGCGCGGCGTGCAGGCCGAGTGCGTGAAGCTCAACGGCGCGATGGAGCTGGCGCCGGTACTGGGTCTCGCCCCGCGCATCGTCGACCTCGTCTCCTCGGGCCGTACGCTGAAGGAAAACGGGCTGGTGGAGGTGGAAGTGATCGCCGAGGTGACCAGCCGCCTGATCGTCAACCGCGCCGCGTTTAAGACGCGCGCGAGCGAAGTCGTGCCGTTGGTCGACGGCTTCCGAAAGGCCGTGGCATGATTCGCTTGAATTCCACCGAAGCCGGCTTTGCGGAGGCGTTCACTGCGCTGGTCAACGCCCGCCGCGAGGCCGACGACGATGTCGCGCGCAACGTCACGCACATCATCAAGCGCGTCCGCGACGAAGGCGATGTCGCGCTGCGCGACCTGACCCGACTGTTCGACAAGCACGACCTCGATCGCTCGGGCTGGACGATCGACCGTGCCGACTGCCTCGCCGCCTATGAAGGGCTCACCCCCGAGCTGCGCGCTGCGCTGGAACTCGCCGCCGAGCGGATCGCGGTCTATCACGCCAAGCAGCGCCCCGAGGATCGCGACGAGACCGACGCGCAGGGCATACGCCTCGGCGCGCGCTGGACCCCGGTCGATGCGGCGGGCGTCTATGTGCCCGGCGGCCGCGCGGCTTATCCGAGCTCGGTGCTGATGAACGCCATTCCCGCCAAGGCGGCGGGCGTGCGTCGCCTCGTGATGGTCACGCCGACGCCCAATGGCGAAGTGAACCCGCTGGTCCTCGCCGCCGCCCACGTCGCCGGCGTCGACGAACTGTACCGCGTCGGCGGCGCGCAGGCGATCGCAGCGCTAGCCTATGGCACGGACACGATCGCGCCGGTCGACGTCGTCACCGGCCCGGGCAACGCCTGGGTGGCCGAGGCCAAGCGCCAGCTCTACGGTGTAGTCGGCATCGACATGGTGGCGGGTCCGTCCGAGATCGTAGTGGTGGCGGACGGGAAGAACGATCCGGAGTGGATCGCGGCCGACCTGCTCAGCCAGGCCGAGCACGATCCCACCAGCCAGTCGATCCTGTTCACCGACGATGCCGCTTTCGCCGACAAGGTCGCCGCGGCCGTCGATGCGCAGATTGCCACGCTCGCCACCGGCACTACCGCCCGAACCAGCTGGGACGCCAACGGCGCGATCATCCTCGTGCCCGACCTGCCCACGGCGATGCCGCTGGTCGATCGCCTCGCCCCCGAGCATCTCGAGCTCGCCTGCGACGATGCCGAGCCGCTGTTCGACCTGGTGCGCCATGCCGGCTCGGTTTTCCTTGGGCGCTACACACCCGAAGCCGTTGGCGATTATGTTGCCGGCCCCAACCATGTACTGCCCACCGGGCGCCGCGCGCGCTTCGCATCGGGCCTTTCGGTGCTCGATTTCATGAAGCGAACCTCTTTCCTGAGCCTGGATGCGTCCGGGCTCGCCGCGATCGGCCCGGCCGCCGTCGCGCTGGCGGAGGCCGAAGGCCTGCCCGCGCACGCAAAGTCGGTGGCGATCCGTTTGAAGTGAACCAGATTATGGCAAGTCCCCAAGCAAGAACCCGTTCCAAGGCCCGCGCCGCCGCGCGCCTCGCTGCCGTCCAGGCGCTCTACCAGCGCGAGATGGAGGGCACCTCCATCCCCGCGCTGCTCCACGAATTCCATCAGCACCGGCTCGGTGCGATCATCGAGGACGTTGAGTACGCCGATGCCGACATCGCGTTCTTCGACGACATCGTCAGCGGCGCCGATGCTCGCCGCGAAGAGATTGACGGCATCATCGCCGCCAAGCTGAGCACCGGCTGGACGCTGGAGCGGCTCGACAAGCCGATGCGCCAAATCCTGCGCGCCGGCACCTATGAGCTGCTCGCCCGCAAGGACGTGCCGACCGCGGCGGTGATCAGCGAATATCTCGACGTGACGGATGCCTTCTACGATCGTCGTGAAAAGGGGTTCGTGAACGGCATCCTCGACGCGATCGCCAAGGACACGCGCGGTTGATGCGCGCCCCTGCCCCGTGCCGGGCGGGATGAACGAAGCGGCGTTCCTCGCCTATCTGCGCCACCTGCCGCTCCATGCCGGGGCGCGCGGGCTGCGCGACGATGCGGCCGTGCTCGGCGATCTCGTCCTTACCCATGACGTACTGGTGGAGGGCGTCCACTATCTGCCGGACGATCCGGCGGAGGACGTCGCCTGGAAGCTGGTGGCGGTGAACCTGTCCGATCTCGCCGCCAAGGGCGCGGTGCCGGAAGGCGTGCTGCTCGGCTATCCGCTCGCGGGTGACGACGCGTGGGATTCGTCGTTTCTGGCAGGACTGGACGCGGCGTTGGCGGCCTTCGCCTGCCCGCTGATCGGCGGCGATACGGTGAAGGCGCCTGCAGGCGTTCCGCGCACGCTCTCGCTGACGGCGCTGGGGCGCTCGGCGCATGCCCCCGCCCGCAGCGGCGCGCAGGCGGGCGATCTGCTCTATGTGACCGGTACGATCGGCGATGGCGGCGCGGGGCTGGCGGTCGCGCTGTCGGGCGAAGGACCGGCGACGCTGCTCGACCGTTATCGTCGCCCGACCCCACGGCTGGCCGAGGGGCAGGCGCTCGCCTCCGGCGTCCATGCGATGATGGATGTGTCCGACGGCCTGCTGATCGACGCGGCCCGCATGGCCGAGGCCAGCGGGCTGGCGGTGACGCTCGACCTCGCCGCCGTGCCGCTTTCGGCGGACTACCAGGCCGTCCGCGGCGGAGATCGCGAAGCGCGGCTCGCCGCTGCGACCGCGGGCGACGATTACGAGCTGCTGTTCGCGGCGCCGCCGGGACCGCTGCCAGTGGCGGCGACGTGCTTAGGTGCGTTCAGCGAGGGGGCAGGCCTGACGCTCCACGATGGCGGCACGCCGCTCCTGCTTCCCGAGCGCCTGGGCTTCGAGCACGGAGCTTAAACGAAGTGTATCCTCCCCCGCCAGGGGGAGGATACGGCTTTTCCTCAGTCGAACAGCCCGTCCTGCGATCCTGCGGGCGGGTTGAGCCCGAGATGCTTCCAGCCCGGCCCGTTCAGGCACCGCCCGCGTGCCGTCCGCGCGATCAGGCCGAGCTGGATCAGGTAGGGCTCGATCACTTCCTCGACGGTATCGCGCGGCTCGCTGAGCCCCGCGGCCAGCGTCTCCACGCCCACCGGACCGCCGCGATAGACATCGGCGATCATCATCAGATAGCGCCGATCCATCGCATCCAGCCCCAGCGCGTCTACCTCCAGCCGGGTGAGCGCTGCATCCGCCACTTTGGCATGCACCACCGGCTCGCCCAGCACATTGGCGAAATCGCGCACCCGGCGCAGCAGCCGCCCGGCAATCCGCGGTGTCCCTCGCGAGCGCCGCGCCACTTCCCGCGCCCCGTCCGGCGCGATGCCCAGGCCCAGCAGTCCCGCCGCGCGCGTCACCACCCGCTCCAGCTCGTCCACCGTATAGAATTGCAGCCGCACCGGAATGCCGAAGCGATCGCGCAGCGGCGTCGTCAGCAGTCCCTGCCGCGTCGTCGCCCCCACCAGCGTGAAGCGCGGCAGTTCGATCCGCACGCTGCGGGCGGAAGGACCCTCGCCGATCATCAGATCGAGCGCGCGGTCTTCCATCGCCGGATACAGCACCTCCTCCACCGCCGGATTGAGGCGGTGGATCTCATCGATGAACAGCACGTCGCCGTCTTCGAGATTGGTGAGCAGTGCCGCCAGATCGCCCGACTTGACGATCACTGGGCCGGAAGTGGAGCGGAACCCGACACCCATCTCGCGCGCGATGATCTGGGCAAGCGTCGTCTTTCCCAGCCCCGGCGGGCCGAAGAACAGCACATGGTCCAGTGCGTCGCCGCGCGCCCGGGCGGCATCGATGAACACTCGGAGATTCTCGCGCGCGGCCTTCTGGCCGACGAACTCGTCAAGCGACTTCGGGCGCAACGCCGCGTCGACATCCTCGCTGCGGCGGCCGGCGGTGAGAAGGCGATCGGTGTCTGTCATGCGCTCCAGATGGTTTCATAGCCTTGGGGGCCGAGTTGGTCGATGCTGTCGAAGCGCGCGCGCAAATAGGCGAGCACCGGCTCCGGCACCGGCCCCTGCCGTAGCACCGATACCTTGTGTGGCGTATCGAGATAGGCCCGCGCGATCATTTCGCCGCCAAAGTCGTAGACGAGATAGTTGTAATCCTGCTCCACCTGCCCGGCATCGTCGGTGATCACGTCGCGCAGATGGACGATCGCCGGCGTCGTCATGCCTGCCACCGTCGTATCCAGCGCAGGAACGCATCGGTGCTGTCGCGGTCGCCCATATCGGCGATCCGGCCCAGCATGTCGGCGGCCCGGGGCGGCACCGCTACGCCGAACGCCGCTTCCACCCAGGCCCGGAGCGCGGCAGCGCGATCCCAGGGCGGGCCATCCAGATACTCGTTTTCGGCGTCGAGCTCGCGCGGTGTCTGGTCATATTGTTCGGGCCAGCACAATTCCTCATAGCCGATCGCCAGCAGCCGCAGGAAATCGACCGGATCGCTGGCCAGCACTCCCAGCATCGTCGATCCCGAACCGGATCCCAGATGCACGATGTGCTGGGCGCCGGCATCGTCGCGCCACAGCGCGGCATAGGAACCATCGCCGCCGGTACGGAAAAAGGCTGCCAGCCGGTCGCGCTCGGCCTGCGGCGCCGCCGACAGCCAGGCCTCGGCATACCCCGGATCGATTGGCGCGGCATACATGCACCCCGCCTCGCTTGCGGTATCGATCTGCGCATATTCCCCGCCCGAGCGGAAGGCGCGCACCAGCCCGTTCGCCTCCTGCCAGGCGAAGAAGCGAGCCAGCGGTGCAGGCACCGTCACCCCGGGGGGCATGGATTCGATCATGCGCGCTGCAAAGCCAGACCCAATCGCGTTCATCGCATTGCCTTTCGCCGGTCGCGTGCTGCCGCTCCGGGCTGGCAAAGCCGACCACCGCGGCGCATCACCGCACCATGGTCGACCTCTACCTCGCTACGCCCGTTTCCGCTGCCCTGCGCGCGGAGCTTGCCGACCGCTTCACCGTGCACGAAGGCGATCCTCCGCCCGGCACCCGCGCGATTGTCGGTGGCGGCCAGATGCGGCTGGGGGGCACGTTGCTCGCCCAGCTGCCGGCGCTGGAAATCGTCGCGATCCACGGCGTCGGCCATGATGGGCTCGATCTCGCAGCCCTCCGGGCGCGCGGCATCCGCGTCACCACCACGCCCGACGTGTTGACCGAAGACGTCGCGGATCTGGCGATCGGGCTGATGCTCGCCGTCCAGCGCCGCATTGCCGCCAACGATGCGCTGGTGCGCGGCGGCGGCTGGAAGGCGCAGCTCGGCAGGCGCGCCAGCGGCCGCCGCATCGGCATCTTCGGCCTGGGCAAGATCGGCACCGCCATCGCCGAACGCGCCGCTCCCTTCGCGGCCGAACTCCTCTACACCGCCCGCAGCGAAAAGCCGGTGCCGTGGCGCTACCTGCCCGACATCGCAGTGCTGGCGAACGCGAGCGACGTGCTGATCCTCGCCGCGCCGGGAGGGGCGGAGACCGACAGGATCGTCGACGCGACCACCCTGTCCGCGCTCGGTGCACAGGGCGTGCTGATCAACATCGCACGCGGCAGCCTGGTCGACGAACCGGCGCTGATCGCCGCGTTGCAGGCGGGCACCATTGCTGGCGCTGCGCTGGATGTGTTCGCCCGGGAGCCGCAGGTGCCCGAAGCGCTGCGCGCGCTGGACCAGGTCGTCCTTGCCCCGCATCAGGGCAGCGCCACGCAGGAAGGTCGCGCGGCCATGGCCGCGCTGGTCCTCGCCAATCTCGACGCCCATTTCGCCGGCCAGAATCTGCCCACGCCGCTCTTGTGAGAAAGCTTCTCCCCGGCACGGGGAGGGGGACCAGTTGCGCAGCAAATGGTAGAGGGGCCGCCGCGCCAGCCGCGGCAGGTCCATGCATTCGGTTATACCCCGCCTTCGGCGCGGTCCCTCCCCCACGCGACGATTCCGCGCGGCATCCCTCCCCGACACGGGGAGGAATTGCAGCGGACAGTTCACTTCGCCGCCTTGCGCAGCGCCAGCCGCACCAGCGCGTCCAGGGTCGCGGCCGGGCCCAACTCGTCGCTGGCGGCGTTCACCGCCGCGCTTGCCTCGCCCGGCTTGAAGCCCAGGTTGAGCATCGCCGACACCGCATCCGCTGCTGCACCGCCGCTGGGCGCCGCCGTCGCGCCGGTGCCGCCCAGCGCCAGCCCACCGGCCTTGTCCTTCAATTCGTTGACGATGCGCTGGGCCAGCTTTGGTCCCACGCCGTTCGCCCGAGCGATCGTTGCCGCATCGGCGCGGGCAACGGCGGTGCGCAATTCGGCAGGTGCCAAAATCGACAGGATCGCCAGCGCCACCTTGGCGCCAACCCCCTGCACGCTGGTCAGCAGCTTGAACCAGTCGCGCTCATCGGCGGTGGCGAACCCCATCAGCCGGATCGAATCTTCGCTCACCAGCATCTCGGTGTGGATCGTCACCTGTTCGCCCACCGCGCCCAGCTTGTCGAGCGTCTTGGCCGAGGCCCCGACCAGATAGCCGACGCCGTTCACGTCGATCACCGCATGGTCGGCGCCGCTCGCCGCCAGCGTGCCGCGAAGATGCGCGATCATCGGGCGCGCCTCGATATGGCGGCGGGGCGGGCGGGCAGGAGCACGTCGGTCACACCGGTACATAAACAGAACAATTGCTTTCGGAAAAGCAGAAATCGCATGCGGCTCTGGTAAATGCCGACGCCGTCTCCCAATTCGGCGGCGAAACGAAGGGGGACCGAATGATCCACGCCCTGTTGCTGTTGTGGCTGGCACTGCTGGTTTCGGGTGATACGCGAGCCGGGCGGATGCTGCGCCACGCGCTGGTCGTCGGTCCCGCGCGGTGGCTGTCCCGCTGGACGCGCGGGGATCTGCTGTTGCTGCTCCTCGGCGCTCTTTTCGCCGCGACCGTCCTCTGGGTAATGGAGGAAGAGGGCGGCGTGCTGCTCGCCATGATCGGACCGGAACTGATCGGCTGGATGGCCATGTTCGATATCGGCGCGTTGCTCGATGCCGCGCTGGTCACCGTCACCATGGCCTCGGTCGTCCGCCTGCGCGATTTCCGCCGGGCGATCCTGCGCCGGCTTCCCCGTCCCCGCGCCCCCCGCTCGCGTCGCGCCGTTCGTCCGCGTTCGGTCGATCCCGAAGACGGGCCGTTTACCTTCCCCAAAATCCATTGGCCATCGCCGGCATGGGCAGGCTAACCCCGCGCCATGGTTAAGCTCAACAAGATCTACACCCGCACCGGCGATGCCGGCACCACCGGTCTGGCAGACGGCTCGCGCGTCTCCAAAGCGTCCGCCCGGCTGGAGGCGATCGGCGATGTCGACGAAGCGAACAGCGCGATCGGCGTCGCGCGCACGCTGCTCGCCGGCGATCCTCTCGATCCCGTGCTCGCCCGCATCCAGAACGATCTGTTCGACCTCGGCGCCGATCTCGCCACGCCGGGCGATCGCGAAGGGGCGCTGCGCATCACCGCCGATCAGATCCGCTGGCTTGAAGAGTCGATCGATGCCGCCAACGAAGCGCTTGCCCCGCTGAACAGTTTCGTCCTGCCCGGCGGCAGCCCCGCCGCTGCCGCGATCCACCTAGCCCGCGCGATCACCCGTCGTGCCGAACGCGCCGCGGTCGCCGCCAACGATCAGGGCACACTCAGCAACAACGCACTTGTCTATCTCAATAGACTTTCAGATTTTTTGTTCGTGGCCGCACGCGTCATGAACCAAAACGGACGCGACGACGTTCTGTGGGTGCCCGGGGGGCCTCGTAACCAATAGCGGGCGTCGATCGCATCCGACCGTGTGGGTTGCCGTGCCGGCCAGCTTGCGGTAGGAGAACGAAGTGAGAACAAGTCCAGCCAATGTCGCGGCGCACGAAGCGCTCGCCCGCCGCTTTTCGGCGGTACGGGCGCTCAGCGCGGCCTTGGCGGCGCCGCTCTCCGATGCCGATGCGACGATCCAGTCGATGGACGATGCGTCGCCCGCGAAATGGCACCTCGCGCATACGACTTGGTTCTTCGAAACCTTCGTGCTGCGCGATGGCGTGCCCGGCTATCGCCTGTTCGACGAACGCTGGCCGTTCCTGTTCAACAGCTATTACGAGGCCGAGGGAGAGCGCCATGCGCGGCCTCGGCGCGGCATGCTATCGCGCCCGACGTTGGACGAGGTGCTTGCCTATCGCGCGGCGGTGGACGCGGCGATCGATGACGCTATTCCAACGCTTTCTCCGGATGCGCTGGCACTGATCGCACTGGGCTGCCAGCATGAGCAGCAGCATCAGGAACTGCTGCTCACCGACATCCTTCATCATTTCTCGGTCAACCCGCTCGAACCTGCGCTCTGGCCCGGCGCGGCCAAGGTGCCGGTCGCGATGCCCGGGCCGATCGGCTGGATCGCGGGCTCCGAAGCACTTGTTACGATCGGTGCCGGTGCGCCGCCTCCGGGAAGTTCGGACGGTTTCGCCTTCGATTGCGAAGGCCCGCGCCACCAGGCGCTGCTCACGCCGCACGCGCTGGCCGATCGCACCGTCACCAACGGCGAATGGGCCGCCTTCATTGCCGATGGCGGTTATGCCGATCCGCGCCACTGGCTGTCGGACGGCTGGGCCTGGGTGCAGGCCAACAGCATCGAAGCACCCCTCTACTGGCGGCAGATCGACGGAGTCTGGACCCGCTTCGGCCTTGATGGCCGCCGCCCGATCGATCCCGCCGCGCCGGTCACCCATGTCAGCTTCTTTGAGGCGGACGCTTATGCCAGCTGGGTCGGTGCGCGCCTGCCGACCGAATTCGAGTGGGAAGCCGCAGCGGCGGGTGCCGATCCGCTGTCGGGCAACCAGCTCGATGCCGCCGGCCCCGTCGAGCCGCGCCCGTCTGCGCTCGGCCCCGCCTGGTTCGGCGATGTCTGGGAATGGACCGGCAGCGCCTATCGCCCCTATCCAGGCTTTCGCGCCGCCGAAGGTGCCGTCGGCGAATATAACGGCAAGTTCATGAGCGGACAGTTCGTGTTGCGCGGCGGCAGCTGCGCCACCCCGCGCGGCCATGTCCGCGCCAGCTACCGCAACTTCTTCTACCCCCATCAGCGCTGGCAATTCACCGGCGTGCGTCTGGCGAAGGACCTCTGATGCTCAAGCAGGAACTCGAAGACGGTCAGGCGAGCCTTGCCGATCCCCATTTCCGTGCCGACGTACTGACCGGGCTCGCCGCCAGCCCGCGCGCGATTCCCGCCCGGTGGTTCTACGATCGGCGCGGTTCGGAGCTGTTCGAACAGATCACCGAACTCCCGGAATATTACCCCACGCGCACCGAAACGACGCTGCTCGAATCGATCGCGGGGGACCTGGCCGATCTCGCGGCCCCCAATGCGGCGGTGGTGGAGTTCGGCTCGGGCTCGTCGGTGAAGACGCCGCGATTGCTGCGCGCCATCGATCCGGCGGCCTATGTGCCGATCGACATCTCCGGCGAATTCCTGCGCCATTCCGCCGCACAGCTGTCCCAGGCCTTTCCGGGCCTGCCGGTCTATCCGGTCGAGGCGGATTTCCTCCGCCCCGTGCCGCTGCCGGAGCAGGTGGCGAAGATGCCGAAGCTCGGCTTCTTCCCCGGCTCGACGATCGGCAACATGAACGCCTGGCACGCGGTCGACCTGCTACGCGCGATGCGCGAGTGGCTGGGCGAAGGCGCACGGCTGCTGATCGGCATGGACCGGGTGAAATCGCCCGACATCCTCGTCCCTGCCTATGACGATGCGGCGGGCGTGACCGCCGCGTTCAATCTCAATCTGCTGACCCGGATCAACCGCGAGCTGGACGGCACGCTCCCAGTCGACGCCTTCCGCCACCGCGCGATCTGGAACGCCGATTTCGCGCGCATCGAAATGCATCTTGAAGCACAGCGCGATATCGACTTCACCGTCGACGGCCGCCCGTTCAGCATGGTAGCCGGCGAGACGATCCACACCGAGAACAGCCACAAATACGGCCCCAACGGCGCCCGCCAGCTGCTCCGTTCAGGCGGGTGGACCCCGATCGAGCAATGGACCGACGACAAGGACTGGTTCGCGCTGATCCTCTGCGAAGCCCAGCCGCTGCGCCGGGCGCCGTAACAGGCCGTTGACCGGGCGCGCGCCAGGCCGCAAGGGTCTGGCTATGCGCTTCTTTTCGGATAATGCCGCCGCCGTCTGCCCGCCCGTACTCCAGGCGCTGCTCGAGGCGAACAGGCTCGACACCGCCTATGACGGCGATGCGTGGTCGCAGCGGCTCGACGGCGCGTTCTCCGATCTGTTCGGCACCCAGGTCCGCGCGCTGTGGGTGCCCACCGGCACGGCGGCCAACTGCCTCGCACTGACCGCTCTCTGCCCGCCGCATGGCGGCATCGTCTGCCACCGCGATGCGCACATCAATTGCGACGAGGGCGGCGCCCCCGAATTCTACACGCACGGCGCCAAGCTGCTGACCGCCACCGGCCCCGGCGCCAAGCTGACGCCCGAGGCCATCCATGCGGTGGTCGATCCGATCCGCAACGACGTGCACCAGGTGCAGCCGCACGCGATCTCGATCACCAACGCCACCGAGTACGGCCTGGTCTACACGCCCGACGAGGTAGCCGCGATCGGCGATCTGGCGCGGGCCAGGAAGCTTGGCTTGCACATGGACGGCGCGCGCTTCGCCAACGCGGTCGCGCATCTCGGCTGCCATCCCGGCGACGTCACCTGGCGCGCCGGCGTCGACGCGCTGAGCTTCGGCTTCGTCAAGAACGGGGGTATGAGCGCCGAGGCGCTGGTGTTCTTCCGCCCCGAGCTGGCCGACGTGACGCTCTACCGCCGCAAGCGTGCCGGGCTGCTCTTCTCCAAGGGCCGCTACCTTGCCGCGCAGCTGCTGGCGATGCTGGAGAACGACCTGTGGCGCGCCAATGCCCGCGCCGCCAATGCCGGGGCACGCCTGCTGGCCGAGGCGGCGGGCGACCGGCTGGTGCACCCGGTGCAGGCCAACGAGGTATTCCTGAAAGCGAACCCGGCGGAAGCCGAAGCCTTGCGCGCGCTCGGCTTCGATTTCTACGATTGGGCCGAGGGCGAGGTCCGCCTCGTTACCAGTTGGGACCAGGCGGAGGACGCCATCCGGCCGCTCGCCGAGGCGATCGCCGCGCTGTGATCGGCGCCGACACCCCACGTTCCGCCCGGCTGACGGTCCTGATCCCGTTCCTGCTGGTCACCCTGATCTGGGGCTCGACCTGGCTCGTCATCAAGGATCAGCTGGCGGTGGTGCCGCCCAGCTGGTCGGTTAGCTATCGCTTCCTCGTCGCCGGTGCCGCGACGCTGGTCTGGGCCGCGATGCGCCGTGATCGGCTGTGGCTCGATGCGCGCGGGCTCACCTTCGCAGCATGCCTGGGGCTTGCTCAGTTCGTGCTCAACTTCAACTTCGTCTATCGCGCCGAAGCACACGTCACCTCGGGCGTGGTGGCGGTGGTCTATGCGTTGCTGCTGGTGCCGAACGCGATCCTCGCCCGCCTCTTCCTCGGCCAGAAGATGGGGCGGCAGCTGCTGTTCGGCTCGGCCGTGGCGATGGCGGGCGTTGCGCTGCTCTTCGTCCATGAAGCCCGCCTCAATCCGGTTGGGCCGCACGAAGCGCTGATCGGCATCGGCATCGCGCTTGCCGGCGTGCTCTCCGCCTCCGTCGCCAACGTGATGCAAGCGACCGGCACCGCGAAGGCCTATCCGATGGCGACCACGCTCGGCTGGGCGATGCTGATCGGCGCCGCTATCGATGCGGGTTTCGCACTCGCAACGGTCGGTCCGCCGGTGATCGAGACGCGGCCGGCCTATTTGCTCGGCATCCTCTATCTCGGCGTGATCGGCTCCTCGCTCACCTTCACCATCTATTTCCAGCTGATCCGCACCATCGGCCCGGCCAAGGCAGCCTATACCAGCGTGCTGATCCCGGTGATCGCGATGCTGCTGTCAACGCTGTTCGAAGGCTATCGCTGGTCGCTGCTGGCGCTGGGCGGCGGCGTGCTGGTGCTCGCCGGGCTGGTACTGGCCCTGAGGGCGCGCAGACCTAACCGGTAGTCGGGGTAGCGCGGCCGCCAGCCGAGCAGCCGCTTCGCCCGGCCGTTCGCCACCCGCCGGTTTTCGGCATAGAAGGCGCGCGAGGCGGCACTTAGTTCCACCCCGTCCGGTGGCAGTTCCGGCCCCGGATCGATCCCCAGCAGTTCGGCGGCATAGGCAAGCACATGGCTCTGCGGCGCAGGGTGATCGTCGGCAAGGTTGTAGAGGCCCGGCGGCCCATCGAACGCCGCCATCACCCCTGCAACCAAATCGTCGACATGCACCCGGCTGAATACCTGGCCTGGAAAGTTCACCCGCACCGCACCCGCCGCCATCCGCTCCAGTGCGGATCGTTCGGGCCCATAGATGCCGGGCAATCGGAACACACAGGCGCGCGGCAGCGCTGCCCAGGCCTGGTCCGCATCCATCCGCGTGCCGCGCCGCCCGCGCAAGGGCGCGCTCTCGTCCACCCAGCCCCCGCCGGTGTCGCCATAGACGCCGGTCGAGGAAAGATAGCCGAGCCAGGCCCCGCTCGCCGCCAGATCGCGGCCATAGGCCGCCAGCACCGGATCGCCCTCGCCTGGCGGGATGCTCGAGAGGATGTGAGTTGCCGTGGCGATCCGTGCGCGGGTGCTTTCCCGATCCCCGAAGGTAGCGCGGGTCACGGCCGTTGCGTCGCCGCCGGCTGCCGCAACCGCAGCCATCAGCCGCGAAGCGCTGTAGCCCGGGCCGAAGACGAGCAGGCGGACGGCCCTGCTCACGGCGCCTCCGCTCCGCCAAATGTCGTTCCGAAGAAGTCGCCCTTGTTCCAGCTCGGCCGCGCGGCTGCATTGGCCAGCGCGAGCGTGGTCCCCAGTGCGACGCGCTTGAACGTCGCCGCCGATTTCCAATCAAACGGCAAGTCGATCTGGTCCGATGGCTCGTGATAGTTGCGATCGAGGAACGCGCGCGCCGCTACCGCACCGGTGCCGCCGGGCCCGGTATCGATCGACACCGCCGGGACGCCGGCCTTGACGAAGCTGTAGTGATCCGATCGGACGAAGAACATTTCCTCCGGCGCCGGATCGGGCACCACTGCCAGCCCCTCGGCCCGGGCGGCCGCCGCCACCGCAGGGCCGATGCTCGAACGCTCGCCCCCGAGCACGACCAGGTCGACCAGCGGATAGGTGAGGATCGGCATATCCAGATTCACCGCCGCGACCACGGAACCCGCCGGCACCGTCGGGTGGTGGACGAAATAGTCCGAACCGATCAAACCCTTCTCCTCGGCGGTCAACGCCAGCACCACGATCGAACGCCGCGGCCGCTTGCTGCCTTCCTGAATCGCGCGCGCGACTTCGAGGATCATCGCCACGCCGGCGGCGTTGTCCATCGCGCCGTTGTAGATGGTATCGCCCTGCACCGCTTCGCCGATGCCGACATGATCGAGGTGAGCGGAGAGGACCAGATACTGCCCGCGCAGCGCCGGATCGCCGCCTTCGATCACGCCCACCACGTTGCGGCTTTCTCGCGTGGAGATGCGCGTCTTGCTTGCCACCGACAAATGGCCTGCGAGCGGGCCGGTCGGCATCCTGCCGCCGCGAGCATCAGCCGCCTGCACCTCCGCCCAACGCATCGCGGCGCCGTCGAACAGCTTGGCGGCACCCGCCTGGCTCACCTGCCCTACCACCGGCGCGCGTGGCGAGGGGCCGTTCGTCACCCCGTCGGGGCCCACCCAGGCGCTGCGCGCATAGGCATAGTAAGGCGCCATGCTCTCGACGCTGAAGTTGCGCCGCCGCGCTGCCGTTTCCAACACCAGCACCGCCTTGGCGCCGCGCGTAGCCGCCAGCCGCGCCTTCTGCCCGTCATCGTCGAAATGCGCGCGCACATCGGCCGGCAGGGCGGCGGGCGTACCCGCCAGGATCGCCACGATCTTGCCCCGCACGTCCAGGCCCGCATAATCGTCGCGCCCGGCGCCGGGATAGACGATGCCATAGCCCGCGAAGACGATCTCACCCTCCGCCTTGAAATCGGGCGCGGACGGCACCGGTTCGTTTACGAAGTCTTTGCCGAAGCTGAACGGCACTTCGCGCCCGCCCCGCCGCAACGTCCAGGTCGCCCGCTCCGCTGCGCGATAGGTCGCCAGCTTCACCGGCTGAAACCAGCTGCCGTTCGGCCCACCTGGCTTCAGCCCCATGGCCAGCATCCGCGCGGCGACATATTCGGCCGCTACCTCGAAGTCGCGGGTTCCGGCCTCGCGTCCGCGCAAAGGATCGGAAGCGAGGAACTGGATATGCGCCTTCAGCGCCGCCTGTTCCGGCGTCAGCGCCGCCTGCCGCGCCACCGCCGGGGCGGCGGCAAACAGCAGCAGCGCAAGCAATGGCCGGAACATGCCCATTCTCTTCCTTCCGGACCGGTTACTTGGCGCCGGGGCCCTCATAGGTGAGCCCGAAAAAGTCGCCCTTGTTCCACTGCGGCCGCTGGTCGCCATCGGCGATGGCGCGAGCGATGCGATAGTTCACATCGACGAAGCGCACGCCAGACCGCCAGTTGATCGCCGGCTGCTGATCGATCTGGTCGGAAGGCTGGTGATAATGGTTCTTCATGAAGTGATCGATCGCCGCACGGCCCGGCCCGCCTGCGCCGGGCCACAGGAACACCGAGGGCACGCCCTTGCGCACGAAATTGTAGTGATCGCTGCGCACGAAGATGTTCTCGCCGGGCAGCGGGTCATCGGACATCTTCACGCCGATCTCCCCCGCCGCCTTCTCCACGATCGGCCCCAGCGTCGAATGGTTGGCGCCGTACACCACGATATCCTCGAACGGATAGGTGATGATCGGCATGTCCAGGTTCACGTCGGCAACGATCGTGCCCTTGGTGGTGGGATTGTTGGCGAAATAGTCGGAGCCGACCAGCCCCTTCTCTTCCGCCGTGACCGCCAGGAACAGGATCGAGCGGCGCGGCTTGGCGGCTGCCGTCTTGAAGCGCTTGGCCTCTTCGATCAGCGATGCAATGCCGATCGCGTCGTCCAGCGCGCCGTTGTTGATCGTGTCGCCCTTCGCGTCCGGCTGACCGGTCCCGATATGATCGAGATGGGCGGAAAGCACCACGACTTCGCCAGCCAGCTTGGGATCGCTGCCCTCGATCATGCCCGCCACGTTGAAGCTGGGCAGCTTGGTCATCGCCGTCTTCGCCGCCACCGTGATGGTGCCCGGCAGCTGGAACGGCTTGAACGTCGCGCCATCGACGGCGGCCGCCTTGGCGATCGTCGCCCAGGGCGTCTTGGCGCCGGCGAACAGCTTCTCGGCACCGGCCATGCTCAGCATGCCCAGGCTCGGCGTGCCCGGCGCGGGGATATGGCCCGTGCCATCGGCATTGCCCCAGGTGATCCGCGCCCGCGTAGAGTAAGCAGCCAGCGTCGCAAACGGACGGGTCTTGGCGCTCAGCGGCGATTCGAGCGTGATCGTGCCGATCGCACCGCGCTTGCGGGCGATTTCGGCCTTGGCAGCGGGATTCTGGAAATGCGCGCCTTCCTCGCCCGGCAGGCTCGATGGGGCGCCGCCGAAATAGGCGACGATCTTGCCCTTCACGTCGACGCCCTTGTAGTCGTCGCGCCCCAGGCCGACGATGCCATAGCCGACGAACACCACCGGTGCCGTCAGGCTGTATTCCGGCTGCGACGGGTTGGCCGATGCGATGAAATCCTTGCCGGCGGTCAACGCGACCGGTGCGGACTTGGCCCGCTGGACCGCCATCGCGCCGATACCGTCGAGCTTGTAGCTGATCAGCGGCACCTTCTGCAGATAGCCGCCCTCGTCGCCTGCTGGCTTCAGCCCGGCGGCGTAGAATTGCGAAGCGACGTAATTGGCGGCGATGTCGAATTCAGGCGAGCCTGCCTCGCGGCCCTTCAGCGCATCGGATGCCAGGAACATTACATGGCTTTTCAGCGCCGCCTCTTCCGGCGGCAGCGGCGCGGTGAGCAGGGCGTTCCGCTCGGCGGTGGATTGGGCAAGGGCAGGCGACGCCGCGCACAGGAGAAGGGCAAGCGTCGCAGTCGATCGAAGCATCGGAATTCCCTGAAGGTCGTAACAATATTTCAAGCCTAGCAGCGCGGCGATGCCCGTCAATCGCCACGTGTGGCCGTGTTGCGCATGCTTTTGCCCAATCGGACAAATCGTCAGAATTTGAGTAGCAGGCAAGGCCGCTTCTCCTATATCGATCCCGTATGAGTGACGCCCGCATCGCCGCCGCAGCTCCCAAGGCCATTCGCCGCGAGGACTATCGTCAACCGGATTGGCTGGTGCCGGAAATCGCGCTCGATTTCGATCTCGATCCTGCCGCCACCCGCGTGCGTGCCGCGCTCCATGTCTCCCGCAACGGCACGCACGATCGTCCGCTGGTACTGAACGGGGACGGGCTGGGCGCTGTCGCCGTCAAGGTGGACGGCGTCGAAACCCAGGATTGGCGCATGGAGGGGCAGGATCTGGTGATCCCGCTCACCGGCGGCACGCATACGATCGAGACCGAAGTGGTGATCGCGCCGGAACGCAACACCCAGCTCCAGGGCCTCTACGCCTCGTCGGGCATGCTCTGCACCCAGTGCGAGGCCGAGGGTTTCCGCCGCATCACCTTCTTCCCCGATCGGCCGGATGTGCTCTCCAAGTACAAGGTCCGCATGGTGGCGGACAAGGCGCGCTTCCCGGTGCTGCTCGCCAACGGCGACCCGATCGCGCAGGGTGATGCGGAAGGTGGCCGCCACTGGGCGGAGTGGCACGATCCCTTCCCCAAGCCGAGCTATCTGTTCGCGCTGGTCGCGGGGGATCTCGTCGCCAACACCGGCACTTTCACGACCATGTCCGGCCGCGAAGTGCAGCTGGGCATCTATGTCCGCGCGCCCGACCTGCCCAAGACCGACCACGCCCTGCATGCCCTCAAGCTCAGCATGAAGTGGGACGAGGACGTCTATGGCCGCGAATATGATCTCGATGTGTTCAACATCGTCGCGGTGGACGATTTCAATTTCGGCGCGATGGAGAACAAGGGGCTGAACGTCTTCAACAGCCGCTACATCCTCGCCGACCCCGATACCGCCACCGACTGGGACTATGACGCGATCGCCGCCGTGGTCGCGCACGAATATTTCCACAACTGGTCGGGCAACCGCGTCACCTGCCGCGACTGGTTCCAGCTGAGCCTGAAGGAAGGCTTCACCGTCTTCCGCGACCAGAGCTTCTCGGCCGATCAGGGCTCGGCCGCGGTCAAGCGGATCGAGGACGTGCGCTCGCTTCGCGCCAGCCAGTTCCCCGAGGATGCCGGCCCGCTCGCCCACCCGGTGCGCCCGGACGAATATATCGAGATCTCGAACTTCTACACGGCAACCATCTACAACAAGGGCGCCGAGCTGATCCGGATGATGGCCACCATCCTCGGGCCCCAGAAATTCCGCGCCGCGACCGACCTCTATTTCGATCGCTTCGACGGCACCGCCGCCACCTGCGAGGATTTCGTGGCGAGCATGGAAGAGGCCGGCGGAGTCGATCTCGGCCAGTTCCGCCGCTGGTACAGCCAGGCCGGCACCCCGCGCGTCTCGGCCAACCTCGTCCAGGACGGCGCAACCACCCGGCTCGCGCTCGCCCAGACCGTGCCGCCGACGCCGGGCCAGCCGGTCAAGGAGCCAATGGTCCTCCCGCTCAAGATCCGTCTGTTCGGCGAGAAGAGCGGCGCGCCGCTGACCGACGAACAGCTGGTGCTGCTCGACAAGCCAGAGCAGGAATTGCGCTTCGAGAACCTGCCCGAGCGCGCGGTGCTCTCGATCAATCGCGGCTTCTCGGCACCCGTCATCGTCGACGCCAATCGCAGCGCCGCCGATCTCGCTTTCCTCTCGGCGCATGACGACGATCCCTTCGCCCGCTACGAGGCGATGCAGCAGCTGATGCTCGACACCCTTGTAGGTGCGGTGACCACCGGCAAGGGCGAGCATGGCGCGCTGATCGATGCCGTGCGCAACACGCTGACAGATCCGTCGCTCGACCGCGCCTTCATCGCCGAAGCGGTGCTGCTCCCCTCGGACAGCTTTATCGGCGACCAGATGGCGGTGGTGGACCCCGAGGCGATCTTCCGGGCCCGGGAAGCGCTGCGCGCCGATCTCGGCAACCTGCTCGAAGCCGAATGGCGCGCTGCCTATGAGGGCGCACGGGCCAATCGCTTCGAATATTCGCCGGCCGCCAAAGGCGCGCGCCGGCTGAAGAACGTGGCGCTCGGCTACATCGCGGCGAGCGGCGCGGCCGACGCCGCGGAGCTTGCCTATGCCCAGTTTGACGCGGCCGACAACATGACCGACCGTCAGGGCGGCCTCGCCACCCTGGTCAACGGCACGTCGCCGCTGCGGGAGAAGGCGATCGAAGCCTTCTACCAGCGCTATGCCGGCAACGCGCTGGTGCTGGACAAATGGTTCCAGACCCAGGCGCTCTCGTCGCGCGAGGATACGCTCGCCGCCGTCGAGAAGCTGGCCAAGCACCCCGACTTCACGCTGGCCAATCCGAACCGGGCACGTGCGCTGGTGGGCGCGTTCAGCATCAACCAGCGGGCGTTCCACGATCCTTCGGGTCGCGGCTATCGCTTCGTCGCGGACCAGCTCATCGCGCTCGACAAGCTCAACCCGCAGACCGCCGCCAAGCTGGTGCCGCCGCTCGGCCGCTGGAAGCGCTTCGACCCTGCCCGCGCCGCGAAGATGCGCGCAGAGCTGGAGCGGATCGTGGCAACACCGGGCCTCAGCAAGGACATGTTCGAGCAGGCCACCAAGTCGCTCGACTGATGCTACGGCTGCTCACCGCCACGGTGCGCGATTCCGCCCGCGTGCGGACCGTCGCGGCCGTGGCGGCGCGCTTCGGGCTGGGCGTGCTCCTGGAGAAGCTCGGCTTCACGGGCGAAGCGGATGCGGCCGATCCCGAAACCGGCGCATTGCCCCTGCCCCGCCGCACCCGGCTGGCGCTAGAAGCGCTCGGCCCTACCTATGTGAAGATCGGGCAGATCCTCGCGACGCGCGGCGACCTGCTGCCGCCCGACTGGATCGCCGAGCTGGAACTGCTCCAGAGCGCCGCGCCAACGCTGCCCTTCGAGGAAATCCGCAGCGAGGTGGAAGCGGCGCTGGGGGCGCAGCCCGAAAAAGCCTTTGCCTGGTTCGACCCGCAGCCGCTGGCCGCCGCCTCGATGGCGCAGGTCCATCGCGCCCGGCTGACGGACGGCCGCGAGGTGGTGCTGAAGGTTCGCCGCCCAGGCATCCGCGCCGCGATGGAGGCGGACCTTCGGCTGATCGGCGAACTGGCCGCGCTGGTCTCCCGGAGCAGCGCGGAGGCGCGGCGCTTCGAGCCCGTCGCACTAGCGCGGCAGTTGCGCCAGGCGCTGCTGGAAGAACTCGATTTCACGAACGAAGGGCGCAACGCCGATCTGCTTCGCGCCGACATGGCGGACAACCGCCGCGTCGTGGTGCCCGAGATCCACTGGCAATGGACGTCCGAGACGCTGCTGGTGATGGACTATATCGCCGGCGTGAAGCCTGTCTCCGGCGAGAACTTGCGCACCGCCGGCATCGATCCCGAAGCGATCGCCGAGTTGGGCGCCGACACCGTCATCGCGATGGTGCTGGTCAACGGCCGCTTCCATGCCGATCCGCACCCCGGCAACCTGCTCTGCCTGCCCGGCGACAAGCTGGCGCTGCTCGATCTCGGCTCGATCGGTCATCTCGGTCCCAAGCGCCGCGACGAGTTCATCGCTTTCGTGCTGGCGCTCACCAACGGGAATGCGCGCGCACTCGCCGACACACTGGCGCTGTGGAGCGAGGGCCATGCCGTCCCCCGCCGCACGATCGACCGCGCCGCCGAGGCGATCGTTCAGCGCCATGGCGGCGGCAAGCTCGTCCTATCGGCGTTGATGCCTGATTTCCTCCGGCTGTTGCGCGAAGAGGGATTGGTGCTGCCGCCAGACCTGCTGCTGGTGTTCAAGGCGATGGTGACGCTCGACGGCGTGCTCGCCCGCATCGCGCCGGGCTTCGACCTGTCGGGTTCGATCGGTCGGGCGCAAGTCGCACTGCTGGCGAACCGCTTCGGCCCGGCGCGGATGGCGGCAAGTTCGGCGGCGCTGGCGCTGGCGCTGGCCGAGTTGGGGGAGGATGCGCCTCGCCTGCTGCGCGCGGCGGCTGCGCGGCTGGAGGCCCCGGTGGCGGATACCGGCACGGCGGCTGCGATCACCAAGGCCGGCGGCTGGATCGCGGCCGCGCTGGTAGGGAGCGCGACGCTTATCGCCGCCGCGCTCGGGCTGGGGTGAATAGAGTGTTTCCTCCCCCGCCAGGGGGAGGAAACACTCTCTCTTTCACGCCATCACATTCCGCCCGCGCCGCACCGTGGCGCTGTGCCCGATGCTTGCCTTCAGGCTGCGCTCCGTCACGGTTTCCACGAACACCCAGTCGTTACGCGCCTGTTCGGGCGTAAGCGTCAGCGCCATGTACCCGCGTCGGCTGGTGTCGCACCATTTCAGCTCGGGATTGGCCTTCACCAGCGCGGTCGCGACGATTTTCGGATCGGTCTTGATGGCGCTCTCGAACCCCGGCGACGTCACCGCATGGCCGGCGAACTCGACCCCGGCGGGCTTGCCCCCCTGGCCCAGGTCGAACGCCCAGGCATTGTGACTGTCGCCGCACACCACCAGCAGGTTCGCGCCCATGTTCTGCGACGATGCCAGGAACCGCGCCCGCGCCGCCGGATAGCCGCCCCAATTGTCGAAATTCATCGGCAGCCCCAGCTTGCCAGCCATCACGCCCGCCTGCACATAGGCCTTGGCGCGTGGATTGGCATCGGGGGCCAGCCAGCCCAGCGCCTCGGCGGGGGTGACCGTGTTGCCCATGATCGTCCCGAAGCCGACCACCTGCCAGCGCTGCCCGGCCTTTACCGAGCGGCGCATCGCATGGTCCAGCCACACTTCCTGCTCGCTGCCCAGCATCGTCGCAGCTGCATCGCGCCAGGGCCCGTCGCGGAACGCGGCGAGCGCCTTGGCCGGGTCGGCTTGCTTGAACAGCGGCGCCACATCGGGCTGCTCGGTGCGCGCCAGCAACCGGCTTTCGGTACGAAAGAAAGTCGCCAGCGTGCCGATGTCGTAGCTGCCCCAAGGCGTTTCTGAAACCGGCATCCATTCGCGGAACACCTGCATCGCCGCCGCCTTGCGCGCGCTCCAGTCGCCTTCGCTGTCCGGCTGGTGGTTTTCCGCGCCGCCCTCCCAGCTGTCGTTCGCGCTCTCATGGTCGTCCCACTGCACGAGCATCGGCTTGGCGGCATGCAGCGCCTGCAGGTCGGGATCGGCGCGGTAGCTTGCATAGCGCAGGCGATAGTCCGCCAGGTGAATCATCTCGCCCACCGGTTCGGGCAGCCGGCCGCCCACCGGTCCGCCGGCTGGGGCATAGCCGCCCTGCTTATATTCGTAGAGATAGTCGCCCAGATGGATCCACAGGTCGATATCGTCGCGCGCTGCGGCATGGCCATAGGCGTTGAAATAGCCGAACGGCAGGTTCGAGCAGGAGAAGATCGCGATGCCGAAGCGGCTGGCATCGCCCAGCGGCAATGTCTTGGTGCGCCCCACCGGCGAGAAGCTGCCATCCGGCGCCACGAAGCGATAGAAATAGCGCGTGTCCGGCGAGAGGCCGGCCAGCGTCACCTTGGCGGTATGGTCGCGCCACGGGCCGGTGATCTGCTCGCCCTCGGCAACGATGCGGCTGAAATCGGCGCTGGTGGCGATCTGCGCGCGCAGCTTCACCGCGCCGCGATCGGCGGGAACGTAGCGCGTCCACAGCAGCATTGTGTCGGCACCCGGCTCGCCGCTGGCAACCGAATGGGTGAAGCCGCGCGCGGTGGCCTGCGCCAGCACGACGCCGGGCAGCGCCAGCGCGCTTATCCCCAAGGTGCCGCCAAGCAGCAGCGATCGACGGTCGAGGCGAAGAGTCATGGTTCAGGCGTCCCGTGGTGGTGATGCGGCGCTGCTTGCAGCGGCTTGGTTTCGTGTTCGTGACAGCGGACGAAAGCTGGGCTAGGCCACCCGCCGAATCGGAATGTCGGGGCACATCAACAGGGGAACGCAATCTGCCGGCCGGGCGACCGCCGGTGGTACGGAGACCATGACGCGCGTGACCTTTCCCATGCTCGATCTCGCCGCGACGCGCCCACAGCCGCGCCGCCACGCCGTCGCACGCTACTGTTCCTTCCGGTGCCCCCGCTGATGGCCACGCGGATTCTGCCGATCACGCTGGGAGATAGCCGTTCGAGTCTAGGTGCCACCGTCGCCGCGCTGCCGCGCTGGCTGGTGCTGCTGCTCGCCGCCATCGCGGTGCGCGCCGTCACCTTCGGCAACCCGCTGGTGCATGTCGACGAGCAATTCTACTGGGTCACTGCCCAGCGGATGCTGCAGGGCGCGCTGCCCTTCGTTGACATTTGGGATCGCAAGCCAGTCGGCCTGTTCCTGCTTTACGCCCCCGCCGCCGCGCTGGGCGCGCCCTGGGGCATCCTCGCCTATCAGCTGATGGCGCTCGCCTCCGTCGTCGCCACGGCGGCGATGATCGCGCGAATCGCCGATCGTGTCGGCTGGAGAGTGGGCGCGTTGCCGGCGGCGCTGCTCTACATCTTCGCGCTCAACCTCGCCGATGGCCAGGGCGGGCAGGCACCGGTCTTCTACAATCTGCTCACCGTTTGCGCGGTCGCGCTGCTGCTTCCGCGTGCGGAGGATCGCAGCGCGGATCGCGCCCGGATAGGTCGCGGGCTGGCGGCGATGCTGCTGATCGGCCTCGCCCTCCAGGTCAAATATTCGGTGGTGTTCGAAGGGCTGTTCCTCGGCCTGTGGCTGCTCCACCGCGAAGTGCGGCTCGGCGCCGGGGTCGTGCACGTCGTGCGGCGCGGCATCGCCTATGCCGGAACGGCCGCGCTCCCCACGCTCGTTGCCGCCGCCGTCTATGCTGCGCTCGGCCATTTCGATGCGTGGTTCTATGCCAATTTCGGCTCCATCCTCGATCGTCGCAGCGATCCGCTGATCGATCTGGTCGGCGCCTTTTTCGAAGTGATGGTGCCGCTCGCACCGCTGCTGACAGTCAGTTGGCTCGGCTGGCGCGACCTACGGCGATCCGGCGCGGTATCGGCACCGGCCGTACTGCTGCTCGGCTGGCTCGCCAGCGCGATGGTCGGGCTGATTGTCTTCGGCGCTTGGTTCCCGCATTACGCGCTGCCGGTAATGGTGCCGGGCAGCCTGTGCTGCGCAGCCTGGCTCTCGCTCGATCGCCGCGCGCCCCGCATCACCGCTCCGGTGCTGCTCGCGGTGGTCATGGTCGCCGGCATCGGACTGGTGGTTGCCGCGCAGGCGAAGCGCGGGAGGGCCGCCCAACTGGAGGCGATCGCCGACGCGATCGGCCATGGACCGGGCTGCATGTACGTCCATTCGGGCGATTCGATGGTCTATGGCTATACCGGCCGCTGCGCGACCAGCCGCTGGCTGTTCCCCAGCCATTTGTCGCGCGAACGCGAAAACGGCGCGCTCGGGGCTGATCAGATGGTCGAGGTCGACCGGATCTTCGCGCGCCCGCCCGCCATCGTGGTGATGCGATCGCCCTTCCGCGGCGAACGGCTGGCGGTGCGCGCGCAGGTAATGCGCCACCTGCAGCGGCTCGGCTACGCCGTGCGCGGCCGCTACATGCTCGGGCGGACGCCGATTTTCATTTATGCCGCGCCGGGCGTGGCGATCGGCGATCCGCCGCGGCGCGTCGCCAGCAACCGGGCATAATAATCCATCAGCGCGGCGGCATGGTCCTCGTCGCTGCGCACCCGTGCGGAAGCGACGCGCGCCGCCTGGCGCAGGATCACCTGGTCGCGCGCGAACAGCCGGCGGATCGCATCGGCCGCCGACAGCGTATCGCGCGCGGCATAGGTTTCCGCGAACAGCGGATCGGCGATTTCGGCGAAGCCGCCCTCGTCCGGCCCGATCAGCGGCAGGCCGGATGCCAGCGCCTCCGATGCGACCAGCCCGAACGGCTCGGCATCCGATCCGTGGATCAGCGCATCGCAGCTCGCCATGATCCGCGACAGGCGCAGCCGGTCATACACCGGGCGGAAGATGCGGATGTGCGGGCTGCCGGCGATCAGCGCCTCCAGCTGCTTGCGCTGCGGCCCGTCGCCCAGCAGCATCAGCCCCACCGGCAGATCGTTGGCGGCCGCCTCCACCGCGTCGATCACCAGCGGCCAGCGCTTTTCCTTGTGGTGCCGTCCCAGCCCGAGCAGCAGATGCCCTTCGGGCGGCAGCCCCAGCTGCGCCAGCATCGATGCGCGCAGCTTCTCGTCGCGCAGATCGGGGGAGAACCAGTCGCGTTCGATGCCCAGCGGCACCGAGGCGTCGACGCGCAGGCCGCGCCGGCGAAACCGCTTGGCCAGCGCCGGCCCGTTGGTCACGAATGCATCATAATGCGCCAGGAAGCGCTCCATATAGCGCGTGTACCAGGCGAAGGCGTGCTCCACCTGGTGCGGCGTCGCGACGCTGTCCAGCCAGCGCTGCGGATAGGTGCCGACCAGGTCGCCATGCGCGAAATAGACCTTGAGCGCATCGCCCTTCCACCGCGCCACCGTCCAGGCCGGCAGCCAGGGCGAGCTGTTCTCGACGATGTCCGGCGCCAGCCGATCCAGCGCCGCCCAGACGGGCTCGTCCTTTACGAAGATGCGATAGTTGCGATCCAGCAGCAGCAACGGCGCCTTGACCCAGTGGATCGCGCCGCCGCCGGGGCGTTCCTCCACCCAGTCTTCCGCGCCGGGCGCGATCACGGTCAGTTCATGGCCCAGATCGGCCAGGATCCCCATCTTGCGATCCAGATAGGTGCGAACACCCCCGCCGGTCGGCGAATAGAATTCGTTGACGTCGACGATGCGCATCGCGATCCCTTAGTCCAGCGGCCCGAATCCTCCTAGCCCGCGCAGATATTGTGCCCGAATGTTTACGCGGGTCACTCCGTTCCCCACCTCGATCGTCGCCTGCCGCACCTTCGGCCGGCTGCGGCCCAACCGCTGGTTGGAAACGAACCCGGCGCCGTCGGACCAGAAGTTGAACTTGTTCTTGCCATCGCGATCATGGGTGAACAGCAGGGCATAGCGCCCGGGAGCAGGTGCCCGGATGCACAGCGTCACGCCGCCCGAAGGTGGTGTGTTGGCCCAGACCCGGCGAAAGGTCTTGCCCTCGCGCACCAGATCGTGATCGTCCTTCAGGAAATCGTCCTCGGTGGCGGGATAGAGTTCCAGCTTCAGCCGGCCGTTGCGGTCCTTCAGCCCGATCACCGTCACTTCGATCGCGGGCCCCCGCCCGCTGGTGCAGGCGGCCGCATCCTCGCCCAGAACCTGGGCATGGGCAGCGCTCGAAACGCTCGACAGGGCGATCGCAGCCGCGGCGAACAGGGCGGTGCGGGTCATGCTTCTTTCCTCTTCAGCAGGGCATGCACGCCGAATCCCACGATCAGGATGATGTGTGCGACCAGCGACAGGCCGGCGATCAGCGCCATCAGCTCCGACAGCGCTTCGCCCTGCCCGATGATCATGATCGCGAAACTTGCGAACAGCAGTTCCTTGTTGGGCACCAGCGGCAAGCGCCAAGCGAGCAGGCGTCCGGCCGACAGCAGTAGCCAGATTCCGACCGAAACCTGCGGCATGGCGAAGTGCCAGGCAAAGGCGATCAGCACCGAACTGCTCACGATGCGCAGGCAATGAATGCCGAACACCCACCACAGCTGGCCACGCGGCAGCGAGAAGACGCGCTTGGAAAAGATCAGGAAGGGCAGCGACATCGCGAAGATCACCGCGATCGACCCCATCAGCGTATTGAATTCGGCCGGCTTCAGCAGGTCGATGCCGAACGGCAGCGCCAGCGCCACCACCGCCAGCGTCATCGCGTTGCCGGCGATGGCGGAGAGGATCGTCACGTCCTTCACCGCGCCGAACGGCGCCGCCACCATCTGCGTGCGTTGCCGCGCCCAGGCGTAGAAATAGGCCTCGCCCGAATAGCCGAGCAGCACTTCGTTCGCGATCCGCTTCTTGTGCAGCGCGATCATCCCGTCGATCGGAATGCGCCACAGCCGGCGGAAGATCACATAATCGAACGTCGGCGACGCGAGATAATAGAGCAGGAAAACCAGGTAGAAGAGCGGGTTGCTTGGCAGTGCGCGCGCCAGCCCGGTCAGCCCGCCCGAAAGCAGCTCGCGGCCAAGCCCCGCCACCATCAGCAGCGTCAGCGCGCCGCCCAGCCACATCGGCCAGCGACGCTTGATCTTCTCTACGGGTTCCAGGCCCGCAAGGTCGGCAGCCCCGGGAACGGTGGCCTCGACAACGCTTGTATTCAACGAAGCCTCCCGGGCCTGTCTGTTCGAACCATTCAACTGTGCCACCGACAAGACCGAAACATTTTTGATGCATTCCGCGTTTCGGCGTCCCACCGGGGTTCTGCGCCTTGCGCGGCACCGGCCAATGTCACCACATTGCGGTTTATTCCGGCAGCGATTTGGGCTTTAGAAAGGCAATCCGCAAGTAGATGCTGTACCGCGCCCCCCCTCCGATGCCGCTGCATATCCTCTCGTTCGCAGAGACGCTACAAGGCGGCGGCGTCGAACGCGCGCTGCTGCGCATGGCGGCGGGCTGGGTGGAACGCGGGCACAGCGTCACGCTTGTCCTCGGCTCCTGCGAGGGGCCGCTCGCGGCCGAGGTGCCGGCGGGCGTCACCATCGTGGAGCTCGGCAGCCGCCGCTATCCCATTCTCATCCGCCTGGCCGGCGTGATCCGACGCGTCGAACCGGACATCGTCTTCTGTCCCGGTAATTACTATACCGCGATCTCGGCGATCACCCGACTGCTGCTCGGCCGCCGCACCCCGCCGGTCGTAGCGAAGGTGTCCAACGCGCTTGTCCGTCCCGAAATGGCGCGGATCTTCGCCTGGGGGTACCGCCGATGGCTGCGGATGCACCCGGCGTTCCTGGATCATGTCGTGGCGATGACCCCGGCGATGGCGGAAGAGGCGATCGCGGAAATGGCGATGCCGCGCGGGCGGGTCAGCGTGATCGCAAACCCGCCGGCCGAAGCGATCCCCGATGCCGCTCCGCCGCCCTTGCCGGATGGGCGCTACATCGTCGGCGTCGGGCGGCTGGAGCCGCAGAAGCGCTGGGATCGGCTGATCGCGGCGCTGCCGCGGCTGGCGGATTCCTCGGTCAAGCTGTTGCTGCTCGGCGAAGGCACCGCCCGTACCGCGCTGGCGGCACAGGTGGCGCAGCTGGGCCTGGGCGCCCGCGTGCTGATGCCCGGCCATGTCAGCGATCCGCTGCCTGCGCTGAAGGGCGCCACGGTGGCGGCGCTCACCTCCGATTTCGAAGGTGTGCCCGGCGTCATCCGGGAGGCGCTGTCGCAGGGAACGCCGGTGGTCGCCACCGAAGCCAGCGTCGCCGTGCGCGAGATCATCGACGCGCCCGAACTCGGCACCGTGGTGTCGCGCGAGGATGGCGATGCGCTGGTCGCGGCGCTCGATCATTGGCTGACCCCCGGCCGCGCCCGCCCCGCGCCGCGCACCGATGCGGGCGATCCGATCGGCGACTATCTGGCGCTGTTCAGCCGCCTCGCCGGTCAGCGCATTGCATAACGCAGGCCGATCCACAGCGTGCGCGGGGTCGCACGCTCGATCACCCCGCCGCCGCTGATCGCCGCCTGCACCTCGGCATCGAACAGATTTTCCGCCCGCGCCTCGGCGCGCAGCGCGCCGGTGATCGGCAGCCCCAGCGTCGCATCGGCGGTCCAGGCCGCGTCCAGCCGGGCGCTGTTCTGGTCGTCCTCGAATCGCGCGCCGGCATAGCGCAGCGTCAGGGACGCGTTCGCCGCCGCCGCCCGCCAGGCAAGCGTGCCCGATCCCTGGAAGCGCGGCGTCTGCGCCGGCCGCAGCCCGTCCAGCGACGCCGCCGCGCCCGAAGCCGCCACCCTGCTGTCGGCATAGGCCCAGGATCCGGCAAGGCTCCACGCTCCCAGCGTCCAGCGCCCGTCCAGCTCGATGCCCCGCGCCTCCACCGCGTCCAGATTCTGCCGCATGCGATAGGCCCCGGCCGCCGAGACGAATCCTACGCCAGGGAAACTGCCCGGTCCGCGCGCCAGCGTCACATTGGCGATCGCCCCGTCCAGCCGGTTCCAATAGCCGGTCGCCCGCAGCACCAGATCGGCTGTCGGGCGCAGATCGATTCCCACTTCCCCGCCCCAGAGCCGTTCGGGGTCCAGCCCCGCATTGGCGGCGGTGGCATCCGCCCCCGCGCGGAACGGGCGATAAAGTTCGTTGAGCGTCGGCAGCCGCCAGCCGCGATAGCCCGCCGCGCGCAGGCTTGCCGCCCCGAACGCATACGCCGCACCCAGCCGCCCGGTCGGCTCCCAGCCGCGGCGGTTTGCGAAGCTTGTGTCGGTGATCGCCGGCCCGCCCGCGAGCGCCCGCTCGACCAGGCTGCCGTCGGCGATCGTCCAATGGTCCAGCCGCCCGCCCGCATCGAGCGTCCAGCCGCCGGCCGCATAGCTGGCATTGGCGAAGCCGCCCGCCGTCAGGCTGGCGCCACCCGCCGTCCGCCGCCGGGTCGGGCTGGCGCCGACAAAGGTATAGAGCTCACGCGTCTCGCCGGAAACGCGCCGCAGATCGGCCCCCAGCCGCAACGTCACGCCGCCCCCCACCGGCGGCGCGACGTCGATCCGCCCGCCCAGGCCGGTCGAAGGCACATGCTGCTGCACCACCGGGCTAACCGCGTCGCGCGCCGCGGCGATGCTGGCGAACCCGCTGTCGAACTCCCGCACCTGCAGATAGGCGAGCGCCGACCAGCCCCATTCGCCGCGCTGCGCATCGCCGCGCCGCACCAGCCGCACACTGGCATCGGCGCCCTTGCTCAGCACGTCGGTGAAGTCGGTGCCGCGATCGCGCTGGTCGGTGAAGCCGGAAAGATTGGTCTGCAATTCGGTGCCGCCGCCCAGATCGGCAACGCCGCGCACCGCCAGACTCGCCTGTTCATAGGGCGCCGCGCGATCCACCGGCCCGGGGTTCACGATCGGCACGAACCCGTCGCTGCGGCCATATTGCCCGGCGATCGTGAGGAAGCCGCCGTTCACCGGCACTGCCGCCACCCCGCTCGCATCCACGCTGTCGCGGCTGCCATAGAAGGCGGCGAGGTTCAGCCGCCCCAATTCCGCCGGTCCGCCGCTTTCCAGTTCCACGGTCCCCGCCAGCGCGCCCGGCCCGGCAAAGCCGCTGCCGCCGCCGCGCGTCACCCGCACCGTCGCCAGCCGGCCCGGCATATAGGCCGGGAACGGCACCCATCCGCCGAACGGATCGGTCTGCGGCACGCCGTCCAGCAGCAGCAGCGCTCGGCTCGATGCATTGCCGCCCAGCCCGCGCAGGGTGATCCCCTGGCTGGTCGGGTGCGCCGAGGTCGAGGTCGATCGGCGAAACTGCGCCAGCCCGGCGACGTCCGCGAGCACGTCCTCGATGCGGTTGCTCGCGGTGTCCGCGAGCCTTGCGGCGTCGATCGTCACCACGGCATAGGCGGCGTCGCCCGGTGGCACGTCCAGCCCGCGGCCGGTGACGACGATCTCCGCCGGCGCCGCATCCTGCGCGACCGCAGGCAGCGCCGCGCACAGCGCCGCGACGGCGCATCCAATTTTTTCAAGCATTCGGCGCGACTCGATCCGGATGGGCGGCTGCAAAGGCAGGGTGCGCGACAGCAGCCGCCTCCGCCCGCAGCAACAGGGGATAGGCGTCCAGCGGCACTGCGAAGCGCCGGGCGTTGAACAGTTGGGGAATCAGGAAACAGTCGGAAATGTCAGGCGCGGCACCGCCAAGGAACGGACCCTCGGCGTCGGCAGTGCGCGCCATGGTCTCCAGCGCGGAGAACCCCTCGGCCATCCAGTGCGCGGTCCAGGCCGACCGCGCCTCAACACTGGCCCCCAGCTCCTGCTCCAGATATCGCATCACCCGCAGATTGTTGATCGGGTGCACATCCATCCCCACCACCATCGCGCGCGCCAGCGCCGCCGCGCGCGCTTGGGAGTCGGCGGGGATCAGCCGCGGCTCGGGATAGCGCGCGTCCAGCCAGTCGACGATCGCCAGGCTCTGGGTGAGCACCCGCCCCTCCACCTCCAGCGCCGGCACCAGCCCCTGCGGATTCCGCGCCAGATGCTCGGGGCTGCGCTGCGCATTCTCCAGCAGCGGCACCTCGCGGCGCACATAGTCCACGCCCTTCAGGTTCAGCGCGATCCGCACCCGATACCCCGCCGAGGAGCGGAAATAATCGTGCAGCACCAGCATCTGCTCAGCCCTCGCCGGAGTCGCCGTCGCCCTTGGGCTTCTTGCCGTTCTGGCGCGCATTGCTCTCCAGCGCGACCTTGATCATCGCCACCATCGGATCGGCCAGCGCCAGCCCCAATATGCCGAACAGCGTGCTCGCCAGGATCTGCGAGGAAAGGGTCAGCGCCGGCGGCAGGTCCACGGTGCGCTTGGCGACCATCGGGATCACCACATAGCCGTCGAAATTCTGCACGCCGAAATAGATGATCAGCGCCCAGATGCCGGTATCGGTCCCCGCGCTGAAGCCCACCGCCACCATCAGCACGCCCGAAATGATCGCGCCCACATTGGGGATGAACGCCAGCACGCCGGTGATGATGCCCAGCAGCAGCGCCATCGGCACCCCGGCCACGCTCAGCAAAATCCAGGTCAGCACGCCTTCGAACGCCATGCCGAGCAGGCGCCCGGCCAGCAGCCGCCGCATCGTCGTCGCCATGCCGCCCAGCATCTGGGCAAAGGCGTGGCGCTGATCCAGCGGCACCATCCATTGCAGCCCACGCTCGTAGATGCGCGGGTCCAGCGCCACGAACAGGCCGATGATCAGGATCATCACCATGCTCGTCACCGCGCCGATCGCGGTACCCACGGCGGAGGTGAGACGGCCCACCGATCCCAGCGCCTGGCGCACCATCCCGCTGATGTCCGATCGGCCGGGCATCAGCCCCATGTCCGATGCCCATTTGGCGATGCGGTTGGCCTGGGCCTCCAGCGTGCTGCGCAGCTGCTCGGCCTGGTCGGCGATCTGCATGCCGGTGCGGTAGAAGACGAGACCGAAGAACGCGAACACCAGCAGCAACACGATCGCAATGCGCAGGCCGCGCGGAATCGGCAGCACCTTGCCCAGCAGACGTGCGCCGCCGTCCAGCATCGATGCGAATACCAGCCCGCCGAAGATGATCAGCAGCGGCTGTACCAGCAGCACGATGAGGGCGATCGCCACCGCCATGCCCAGCCACACCGCCGCCTTCTTGATCTCGGCGCGAATGGCGGGATCGCGAAACTCGTTGGGGCCGGGTTCGCGAACAACGCGAACGCGCGCCGATTCGAGCGGATCGTTGCTCATTTGCCCTCGCGGCTGGGGTGAAGCGTGATGCCGGTGCGCTCGCCACGGAACCCGTTGAACCAGGTCAGCGGATTCCAGGTCGAAGATCCGTCCCGGGAAAAGGTGATGAATTCTGCCCGCCCGCCAATATTCTCCCACGGCACCGGCCCGCCCAGGCCGTTCTGCTCCAGGGTGAAGCGGCTGTCGGCGCTGTTGTCGCGGTTATCGCCCATCAGGAACACATGGTCCTTCGGCACCGTCACCGGGCCATAATGATCGCCCGGCGAATCGCCCAGATCGGCGATGTCGTAGCTGGCGCCGCCCGGCAGCGTCTCGCGGTACAGCGTGAGGCTGCAATAGGGCCTGCCGTCATGAGTCACGCGGCGGCCGGCATAGAAGATCGAACCGCCGCGATCGGGATTGGGATCGCAGCGGGTATTGCCGTCGATCGGCACCAGCCGCTCGCCCAGCGCGACGCGCGGCACCGGCTTGCCGTTCAGCCACAGCTCGCCATCGCGCACCGCGATGGTATCGCCGGGCAGGCCGATCACGCGCTTGATGTAATCGGTGCGATGCTGCGGCGGCGTGACGATCACGATGTCGCCCCTGGCTGGCAGCGAACCGAACAGGCGACCCGGGATCGGCGGCAGCAGGTGGAAGGTCGGCGTCACGAACGAATAGCCATAGGGATATTTCGTCACGATCAGCTGATCGCCCACGCGCAGCGCCGGCAGCATCGATTCGGACGGGATGTAGAAAGGTTTGGCGATCAGGCTGTGGAACAGCAGCACGCCCAACACCAGCCACAGGATGCCGACAAGTTCGGCCCACCAGTCGGTGCCCTGGCTTACGGCACGCCGGCGTCGCTCGATCCGTTTGCTGCGCAACGTCAGCTCGTCCGCCCCCATCATGCTTCCCTTTTCGCCGGCACGGCCTCGATCATCACCATCGCGAACGCCCAGGGATGATCGTCCGTCAGCGTCAGGTGCACGCGCGCCACGTGTCCCGGCGGAGTCAGGGCGTCAAGCCGGGCTTTGGCCCCGCCCGTCAGCGCCAGGGTCGGCGCGCCGGACGGTGCGTTCACCACACCGATATCCTTCAGGAACACGCCGTGCTTGAACCCGGTTCCGACTGCCTTGGAAAATGCTTCCTTCGCCGCAAAGCGCTTGGCCAGCGTGGCGGCATAATTGTGCGGCCGCTTGGCGGCCTTGGCCAGTTCCAGCTCGGTGAATGCGCGCGCTTCGAAGCGCTTGCCGAAGCGATCAAGCGACTGCTGGATCCGCTCGATATTGCACAGGTCCGATCCCAGCCCGAGGATCATATTTCAAACCCTCTTCGGAGCGGGGCGCGGCGTGGTGGAGGGGGCTCTCCGCCAAGGCATCGCTGGTGAAGCCGCCCCTCCGCCACGCCTGGGGCGCGGTTCCCCTCCCCGTCCCGGAGAGGATTTGGAAAGAGCCTCACCGGGCCGAATCCATCAACTCGCGCATCCGGCGGATCACCGGCGCCAGGCCGTCGAAAATCGCCTCGCCGATCAGGAAGTGGCCGATATTTAGCTCCATTACCTGCGGGATCGCGGCGATCGGCACCACATTGTCGAAGGTAAGGCCATGGCCGGCATGCGGCTCGATGCCGTTGCGCGCCGCCAGCGCCGCGGCGTCGGACAGCCGCTTCAGCTCGACAGCGAGATCGTCGCCCTCCAGCTCGGCATAGCGGCCGGTGTGCAGCTCCACCACCGGCGCGCCGAGACGAATCGCCGCGTCGATCTGCCGCGCTTCGGGTTCGATGAACAGCGACACGCGGCTGCCATTGTCGCGCAGCCTGGCGATCATCGGCGCCAGCAGATCGAACATACCAGCGGCGTCCAGCCCGCCCTCGGTCGTCCGCTCCTCGCGCTTCTCGGGCACGATGCACACGGCGTGCGGGCGATGCTTCAGCGCGATCGCCAGCATCTCCTCGGTCGCCGCCATTTCCAGATTGAGCGGCACGGTCAGCTCGGTCGAGAGCCGCGCGATGTCGGCATCGGTGATGTGCCGGCGATCCTCGCGCAGATGCGCGGTGATTCCGTCCGCCCCGGCTTCCGCTGCAAGGAGCGCCGCGCGCACCGGATCGGGATAGCCGCTGCCGCGCGCATTCCGGACCGTGGCGACATGGTCGATATTGACGCCGAGGCGGAGCTTGCCGGTCATGCCGGGATCGTCCTGCTCCCCGGCTTGGTTGCCGGGATCGCCGCGAGTTCTGGCGGCAGCTGATCGGCCGGATAGGCCGGCACGTCCAGCTTGGTCAGCGAGATCAGCGGCACGCCCACCTCCGCCTTGCCGTTCGAACGATCGACGATGCAGGCGGCCCCCACCAGCGTGCCCGGATGCTTCTGGATCGCGGCGATGCATTCGCGCGAGGAAAGTCCGGTCGTCACGATGTCTTCCACCATCACCACCCGTGCACCTTGGGGAATCTCGAAGCCGCGGCGCAGCTGGAATTCGCCGTCCTCGCGCTCGACAAACACTGCCTTGCAGCCCAGCGCACGCGCCGTCTCATAGCCCGGGATGATCCCGCCGATTGCGGGGGAAACGACGATGTCGACAGGGCCGAACGTCTCGCGAATCAGCTTGCCCAACGCGCCGCACACCCGCTCGGTGCGCGCCGGATCCTCGAAAATGCGCATCTTCTGGAGAAATACGGGAGAGCGCAAACCGGAAGACAGGATAAAATGCCCCTCAAGCAACGCACCCGCGTCGCGAAACTCGTCGAGGATGGCGTCTCCGGTCAATGTCTGCACTCCAAAGCAATCGATGGCCGCGATCCTTTAAGTGGCGGAGGCACCGTCCGCAACTGCGCGCGAAAAAGGTTGAGAATGGCCTTTTCCGGGCTATACCTTCCCCAACATGGGCCGGTGCGATGCCCGGGTTGTGCGTTCCTGGAGAGGGGTGACCACACGCGATGCGCAATCTTTCGTTTACGTCGATCTTGCTGGCCGCTGGGCTGGCCTTTGCTTCGCCGACGGTGGCGCAGACCACCGCTGCGGAGCCTGCTGCAGCGGTGGCGCCCGCTGCGCCTGCCGAACCGCCTGCCGCCGCCAAGGTGGCGGACCCCACCGTCGATGCCAAGGGCATGCCGCTCACCCGGCCAGCGCCCGGTGTCGGCCAGCCGGTGGATCGCGGCATTTCGCTCCAGCCGCAGGTGACGCCCACGGGCGAGGAAGCGCATTGGTTCCACAACACGATCCTGCTGCCGCTGATCACGATCATCTCGGTGTTCGTGCTGCTGCTGCTGGTCTATGTGATCATCCGCTATCGCCGCGCGGCCAATCCCACGCCGTCGCGCACCAGCCACAATACCGCGATCGAGATCGTGTGGACGCTGGCGCCGGTGCTGAT
Organism: Sphingomonas sp. ATCC 31555; assembly: GCF_000282895.1. Taxonomy (GTDB): domain Bacteria; phylum Pseudomonadota; class Alphaproteobacteria; order Sphingomonadales; family Sphingomonadaceae; genus Sphingomonas. The sequence continues at coordinate 32,496 of NZ_ALBQ01000044.1, read as the reverse complement.
CCTGGTGGCGATCGCGATTCCCTCGATCAAGCTGCTCGCCGCGCAGTTCAAGCCGGCACCGAAGAACGCGGTGACGCTGAAGGCGATCGGCAACCAGTGGTTCTGGTCCTATGAGTATCCGGATCATGGCGGCATCCAGCTGACGGCCAACATGCTCAAGGAAGGCGATCAGGTCGGCAAGGGCCAGCGCTATCGCACCGATGCCGACGGCCCTCGCCTGCTAGCGACCGACCAGCGCGTGGTGCTGCCTGTGGGCGTACCGATCCGCCTCGTCACCACCGCGACCGACGTGATCCACAGCTGGGCGATCCCGGCCTTCTGGATCAAGCTCGATGCGATCCCGGGCCGACTGAACGAGACGAGCTTCATCATCCCGAAGGAAGGCGTCTATTTCGGCCAATGCTCCGAACTGTGCGGCGCGCGCCATGCCTTCATGCCCATCGCGGTGGAAGCGGTGAGCCAGGCCAAGTTCGCGCAGTGGGTCGCCGCCAAGGGCGGCACCATGCCGGGAGCCGCGGCCGAGCCGGCCAGCACCACCGCCATGGGGAATGATCAGGGCGACGCCACCGCCAACGGCGCGATGGAAGCCGCGCCGACCGTCGCCGCCACCGCCACCCCGGCACCGTCCAACAAGCCTGCGACCGCGAATCCCGCCGGCGCCGGTAACACGGGCAACTGAGCCATGACCGATACTGCGCTCCCCTATTCCGCCGCGCACGATGCTGCCCATGCGCATCATGATGCCGATCACAAGCCGGCCTTCTTCGCCCGCTGGTTCATGTCGACGAACCACAAGGATATCGGCACCCTTTACCTGATCTTCGCGATCTTCGCCGGCATCATCGGCGGCGCGATTTCGGGCGTCATGCGCGCCGAGCTGATGCAGCCGGGCATCCAGTATCTGCCCTGGTGGGTGCAGACGCTGCACGGCGAAGGCACGTTCGACGAGGCGATGCACTTCTGGAACGTGCTGATCACCGCCCACGGCCTGATCATGGTGTTCTTCATGGTCATGCCCGCTATGATCGGCGGGTTCGGCAACTGGTTCGTGCCGATCATGATCGGCGCGCCGGACATGGCCTTCCCACGGATGAACAACATCTCGTTCTGGCTCACCGTGGCGGGCTTCGTGCTGCTGATGCTCTCGCCCTTCGTCGGCGTGGGCGCGGGCACGGGATGGACGGTCTATGCGCCGCTCTCCACCTATGGCGAACCGGGGCCGTCCGTCGATTTCGCGATCTTCTCGCTCCACCTTGCGGGCGCGGCGTCGATCCTCGGCGCGATCAACTTCATCACCACGATCTTCAACATGCGCGCGCCGGGCATGACGCTGCACAAGATGCCGCTGTTCGCCTGGTCGGTGCTGGTCACCGCCTTCCTGCTGCTGCTCGCGTTGCCGGTGCTCGCCGCGGCGATCACCATGCTGATCACCGATCGCAACTTCGGCACCGCCTTCTACGATCCGCAATATGGCGGAGATCCGGTGCTCTATCAGCACCTGTTCTGGTTCTTCGGCCACCCCGAAGTGTACATCATGATCCTGCCGGGCTTCGGCATCATCAGCCACATCGTCGCCACCTTCAGCCGCAAGCCGGTGTTCGGCTATCTCGGCATGGCCTATGCCATGGTCGCGATCGGCCTGGTCGGCTTCGTGGTGTGGGCGCACCACATGTTCACCACCGGCCTGTCGGTACAGGTGAAGATGTACTTCACCGCGGCCACCATGGTGATCGCGGTGCCTACCGGCGTGAAGATCTTCTCGTGGATCGCAACGATGTGGGGCGGCTCGATCAGCTTCAAGACTCCGATGGTCTGGGCGATCGGCTTCATCTTCATGTTCACCGTCGGCGGCGTGACCGGCGTCGTGCTCGCCAATGGCGGCGTTGATGATTACATGCAGGATACCTATTACGTCGTCGCCCACTTCCACTATGTGCTGTCGCTGGGCGCGGTGTTCAGCCTGTTCGCGGGCTTTTACTACTGGTTCCCGAAAATGACGGGCAAGATGTACAACGAGTTCCTCGGCCAGTTGCACTTCTGGGTGTTCTTCGCCGGCGTGAACCTGCTGTTCTTCCCGATGCACTTCCTGGGGCTCCAGGGCATGCCGCGCCGCATCCCCGACTATACGGACCAATATGCCTACTGGAACCATATGGCGACGGTCGGCTACATGATCATGGCTGCCGGCATGGGCATCTTCTTCATCAACCTGATCTATTCGCTGCTCGCCGGCCGCAAGGCGGAAGCGAATCCGTGGGGCGAAGGCGCGACCACGCTCGAATGGACGCTGTCGAGCCCCCCACCCTTCCACCAGTTCGAAACGCTGCCCAAGATCGACTAAGTCGAACCGGGCTGGAGAGGATGGCGCCCCGGGGGGAAACCTCCGGGGCGTTTCCTTTGGGTGCGCCTACCCTTCGCGCGCCAGGCACCAGACGGTCGAAGCCACTGGCCCTCACATGACGGGCTTGCTGTCCCTGCCTGCAAGATTGGCCGGGGGCGACTGGGCGGAAACGGTGGGGGCGAAGGCAACCCGGTCGTCGCGGTCTCGGCCCCCGCCGCCGCTCTCAAAACCGGGTCGACGCCGTCACCCGGAAGTTGCGCGGCGCCCCCGGCATCGTCCACACATTCGCGTAGCTGCTGGCGATGTAATTCGTGTCGAAGAGGTTCTCGATGTCGGCCCGCAGCGTCAGCCGCTCGCTTACCGCAAAGCTCAGGTTCGCCCGCGCGATCGTATAGGCCGGCAGGCGATAGGCGGTGCCGAACGGATCGCCGGCGCGGCGCCCGACATGGCTCACGCCGCCGCCCAGCGCCACGCGGCCGAGCGTCTTCTGCACAAACAGGCTGCCCATATCTGCGGGCACGTTGCTCAGCGGCGTGCCGATCAGCGCGACATTGGCGTCGTTGCGTACCGTTGCATCCAGATGCGTATACGTGCCCGTAACCAGCAGGTCGTGCGCCATCGTCCAGTTCAGTTCGATCTCGCCTCCGCGCGAGCGCTGCCGGCCGATCTGCGTCTTCACGAACGGATCGACGGCGTTGGGGTTGAGCACGTTGCGCTTGATCATGTCGAACAGCGCCGCCTGCCCGGTCAGCCGCCCGCCGAACAGCGCGAACTTCACCCCCGCCTCCGCCGAATGGCTGCGTTCGGCATCGAAGGTGTTCACCCCCTCGGAAGGGTTGAGCCGCAGCGATTCGCCCCAGCTCGCATAGAGCGCCAGCGCCTCGCTCGCCCGCCAGGTCAGCGCCACGCGCGGCGTCACGCCCTTGTCCTCGGTTTCCAGCCGCCGGTTCGCCGCCAGGCGATTGATTACCGTCTCGCGAAAGCTGTTCCACCGCGCGCCGAGCAGCAGCGTGAACGGACCCGCGCCGATCAGATCCTGCGCATATACGCTTTCGCTGCGGAAGCGCGTGTACCGGCTGGCAAAGGCCGGCGGCACCGGCAGCGTCGTTTGCGCATATACCGGATCGAACAGGTCGATCGGCAGCAGCGGCCGGATGGCCGTGCCGCGCGCGCGGTCGAGCACGAAATCCATCGCGTGGCGTACCCGGTCCGCGCCGATGCGCAGATCATGCGTCATGCCGAACAGAGTCGCCTTGGCGGTCAGCTCGGCGCGCAGCGACAGATCCTGCCAGTCGAAATCATGGTAGCGCCGGTCGCGGCCCGCGGTGCGGCCATCAGCCTGCAATCCGCGCGGGCCGAAATCGACCATGGTGGCATAGCCGCGCAGCGATCCGTCGCGGTGGCTGCCGCCCAGTTCCAGCCGCGTGTCGCCACCCAGGTCGGCGAACAGGCTCGCCTGCTGCCACAGCCCGGTCTGCACGATGTCTCCGTCGCCAGGTTCGCCCAGGAAGGTGCGGCGGTCCATCGCCCGTGCATTGCCGCCGATCGCCACCACGCCGCGATCGAGCACGCTGGTGTTACGCATATATTCCGCCTGATACAGCAGGCGCAGCGCATCCGCCGGCCGCCACGCGATCGACGGCGCGATCAGCTGGCGCGATCCGCGCACCTGCTCGCGGAAGCTGTCGCGCGCCTCGGCCACGCCGATCAGCCGCACCGAAAGTCCGTCCGAGAGCGGCCCGGTCACGTCCGCGCTCGCCCGCGCGCTGTTCCAGCTGCCATAGCTGATCGCAGCGCTGCCCTGGAACGTATCGAGCGGCGCCTTGGTCACGATGTTGATCGCCCCGCCGGGCTCGCCCAGCCCGGAGAGCGCGGCGGTCGCGCCCTTCAATATCTCCACCTGCTCGATCGTCGCGGTGTCGATCGGCGCATTGAAGCCGAAATTGCTGCTGAAGCGGTTGATGCGGATGTCCGGCCCCGCATTCTCATCGCCGGCAAAGCCGCGAATGGAAACCTTGTCCCACAGGCCGCCGAAATCATTCTGCCGGGCTATTCCGCCGGCCAGATCGAACACGTCTGCCAGCCGCGTCGCGTTCGTGGCGTCCAGCAAGGTGCGATCCAGCACCCGCACCGATTGCGGATAGGCCAGTGGCGAGACGTCGCTGCCCAGGATGCTGGCGCTCGCCGCCCGCGCCGTAACGATAATGTCGTCGCGCTCTGCCGCAGGCCGCTCCTGCGCCGTCGCCGGCAGCGCGAGCGTCGTGGCGGCCAGGAGCAGCAGACTCCCCTGGCATGGATAGGGTTTGACGAACATGATGGTAGGCCCCCCGGCGGAAGAGATGAACTGCGTCTGCGCCGGCGTGTTCGCCGTGCGGTGTAGCCGCCGCATATGCCTGCTGATATTCATACGCAATAGCGTGGAAGCCTGCTTTGCACGATCGTTTGCACAAATGGTTCCGCGGGCGCGCAAACTTTATTAGAAGGCTGTATGCCCAGGTGACGTGATTTCCGTTTACCGCGGGCCCGCCTGCCTTTGCCGAGCGTTCAGCCCCGTACCGGCCCAATTTGGAGATTCCCATGCGCAACGCCCCTTATGCGGACTGGATGAAGATCGGCATCGACAGCTGGATGCTGGGGTGGGAAGCATCGACGGTGATCGGCCTGCGCATGGCCAAGCTCGCTGCCGGTGGCCCGGCCGCCTCGGCCGAGGCGCAGCGGATGATCGCAGAGAAGATGCAGGCCGCCTTCGAACTGCAGGTCGCCGCCACCACGGGCAAGCTCGGCAGCACGCCGCATGCCCAGGCGAGCAAGGCGTTGCTGCATTATCGCCGCAAGGTGCGCGCCAATGCCAAGCGGTTGGGCTGAGGGCACTTCCCCGCGCCGGAACAGGGCCGTATATCACTGCCGATGATGTCTGCCGCCAATGCCAATCCCGCTCTGCCCGCCGATTGGCGCGATTTCCTGGCGCTCACCAAGCCGAGGGTGATGACGCTGGTGGTCTTCACCGGCCTGTGCGGGATGCTCGCGGCGCCGGTGCCGATCCATCCGGTGCTGGGCTTCACCGCCATTCTGTGCATCGCGCTCGGCGCCGGTGCCGCCGGCGCGCTCAACCAGTGGTACGAAGCCGATCTGGATGCGAAGATGAAGCGCACCCAGGGCCGCCCGCTGCCCGGCGGACGCATGGAACGCCAGTCGGCGCTGCACTTCGGGGTCGGCCTCGCAGCGTTCAGCCTGTTCCTGATGTTCGTCGCGATCAATTGGGTCGCGACGCTGATTCTCGCCGTCTCGATCCTCTTCTACGTTTTCGTCTACACGATCTGGCTCAAGCGCCGCACGCCGCAGAATATTGTGATCGGCGGTGCGGCAGGCGCCTTTCCGCCGCTGATCGGCTGGGCGGCGGCGACGGGTGAGGTTGCGACGCTGCCGATCCTGCTGTTCGCGCTGATCTTCCTGTGGACGCCGCCGCATTTCTGGGCGCTCGCGCTATTCGTGAAGACCGATTACGCCAACGCCGGCGTGCCGATGCTGCCGGTCGTCGCCGGCGAACGCACCACCCGGATCCAGATCGGCCTTTATACCCTGCCGATGATCGCGGTGGCCGCCGCGCCTTGGCCGCTCGGGCTCACCGGCATGGTCTATGGCCTGGTCGCCGCGCTGATGTCCGGCATCTTCCTGGCCATGGCAATCCAGGTCGCCACGCGTCGCTCGGAAGCGGAAGACCGTATGATCCCGGAAAAGCGGCTGTTCAAATTTTCGATACTCTATCTCTTCGTGCTATTCGGCGCGTTGGTGATCGACAGGTGGTGGCTGGCATGAACGACTCGCGTGACGACGATCTGGCCCGCAGCCCCGCCGCGCAGCTGGAGCTGGTCCGTGCGCGCCAGCGGGGCCGCGCGCGGGTGATGGCGCTGCTGCTGGGCGGGTTCGTCATCCTCGTCTTCGCCATTTCGATCGTGAAGATGCAGCTGGGGCATGGCGGATGAGATTCAGCCGTAACCTGCGCGTCGGCCTGATGGGTGCCGTGCTGGTGTGCGGCATGACCGGCCTCGGCTTTGCCGCGGTGCCGCTGTACCGGATGTTCTGTGAAGCGACCGGGCTGAACGGCACCACCCAGCGCGGGCTGCGCGCGCCGGGCGCGACGGGGCAGAAGATCACCGTGGCGTTCGACAGCAACGTCAGCCCCAAGCTGCCCTGGAAGTTCCAACCCGAGCGACGCGCCGACACGATCGACATCGGCGGACGCGACATGGCGTTCTTCACGGCCACCAATCTGTCCAACCGGCCGCTCACCGGCACCGCGACGTTCAATGTCACGCCGGCCCAGGCGGGGAAATATTTCACCAAGATCCAGTGTTTCTGCTTCACCCAGCAGACCCTGCAGCCGGGCGAGACGGTGCGGATGCCGGTGATCTTCTATGTCGATCCGAAGATCCTGGACGATGCCGATGCGCGCGACGTGCAGGAAATCACGTTGTCCTACACGTTTTATCCAGTGGATTCGTCGAAGACACCAAGCTAGCATCCCGTGAAATTAGAGAGAGGATTGGGGACAAGCCCATGGCTGGAGCAAAGAACCACCAGTACCACATCCTGCCGCCGAGCATCTGGCCGTTGCTGGGCTCGCTGGGCGGGCTGATTCTCGCTTCGGGCGCAGTCCTTTGGATGCACGAGAAGCCGAACGGCCTGCTCGTGCTCACCACCGGCTTCGCGCTGGTGCTGCTCACCATGGTGGGCTGGTGGGGCAAGGTCATCCAGGAAGCGCATGCCGGCGATCATACGCCGATCGTTCAGCTGCACCTGCGCTACGGCATGATCCTGTTCATCGCCTCCGAAGTGATGTTCTTCGTCGGCTGGTTCTGGGCCTGGTTCGACTTTTCCCTGTTCCCCTCCAGCGTCGAGGCGGTCGGCGGCACCTGGCCGCCCAAGGGCATGGAAGTGCTCGATGCCTGGCAGTTCCCGCTGCTCAACACGCTGATCCTGCTCTGCTCTGGCTGCACCGTCACCTGGGCGCATCACGGGCTGATCCACAACGAACGCGGCGGCGAGATGCGCGGCCTCTGGGGCCTGCTCGGCGTCGGCGACAATGATACGGTGAAGAAGGGCCTGTGGCTCACCGTGCTGCTCGGGCTGCTGTTCAGCTGCCTCCAGGCCTATGAGTATATGGAAGCTCCCTTCCCGTTCAAGGCGACCAGCGAAGGCGGCTCCAGCTACGGCGGCGCCTTCTTCATGGCGACCGGGTTTCACGGCTTCCACGTCATCGTCGGCACGATCTTCCTGATTGTTAATCTGGTGCGCGCCTATCGCGGCGATTTCACGCCTCGCCAGCATTTCGGCTTCGAAGCCGCTGCCTGGTACTGGCACTTCGTCGACGTGGTATGGCTGTTCCTGTTCGCATCGATCTATGTCTGGGGCGGTTGGGGCGCGCCGGTGCACGCCGGCTGACGTGACCTCACCCAAACCTGATCCCGCCGGGGGCGGCAGCAAGCTGCCGCCCCCGATCGCATCCGGCCTCTATGGCTGCTGCCCGCGCTGCGGCGCCAAGACGCTGTTCCGCAATTTCCTCGCCTATGCCGATCGTTGCGGCGCGTGCGGGCTCGATTTCACTGCCTTCAACGTCGGCGACGGGCCGGTGGTGTTCCTCACCCTCGGCATCGGCACGCTGGTGACGATCCTCGCGCTATGGGTGGAATTCACCTTCTCGCCGCCGGTGCTCGTCCATGTGCTGCTATGGATCCCGATCACGCTGGTCCTTACCGTGCTGATGCTGCGAATCTCGAAGGGGTTGCTGCTCGCGCTGGAGTTCCGCAACAAGGCGCAGGAAGGCCGCCTGCGCGAGGATTGAGATGCGCCGCATTCCCCTGATCCCGACGATCCTCGTCGCCCTCGCCGTCGCGGCGATGATCGCGCTGGGCGTCTGGCAGCTCCAGCGCCGCGGCGAGAAGCATGCGGCATTGCAGCTCTACGCCGCCAACCTGCTGCTGCCCACGATCCGGTTCGACGGCCACACCGACGATCCTGCACTCCTGTTCCGCCATGCCCGTTCGGCCTGCATCGCCGTCCTCGACTGGCAGCGCCAGGGCGGGCGCGGCACCCAAGGGCTGCAGGGCTGGCGCCAGATCGCCACCTGCCGCACGCCTGAAGGCACGCTGCTCCCGGTCGACATGGGGGTGACGCGCGATCCGCTGTTCCGGCCGGTCTGGGCGGGCGGTGCGGTCTCGGGCACGCTCACCCATGCACCAGATCACCGCCCGCTGATCGCCTCGGCCTTCAGCAGCGAGCCGCGTACGCTGATGCTGGTATCGGATCGCGCCGCGCCGGGGCTGGAGCCCAGCGCCCCACCGGATCTGTCGAGCATCCCCAACAATCACCTCGCCTATGCGGTGCAATGGTTCCTGTTCGCCGGCGTCGCGGTGATCATCTATGTCCTTGCGCTGCGTGTCCGCGCTCGCGCCGCGGCTCAGCCCTCGCCCTCGGTCACCGGATAGACCTTGCCGACATGGCTGTCGCCGCGCGTGGCGGCGAAGCATTCCTGCCGCTGGCGTTCGCGATAGCGCGCGCGGTCCGCCTCGCTCCGCTCCTCATAGCAGGCGGCGCAGCTCACCCCTTCCTCGAACCGCGGCGATTGCCGGTCCTCGGCGCTCACCGGCCGGCGGCAGGCATGGCACAAGCCATAGCTCCCCGGCGCCAGCCCGTGCCCCACCGTCACCCGCTGGTCGAACACGAAGCATTCGCCGTCCCACAGGCTCGCGTCCGCTGGCACCTTCTCCAGATAATTGAGGATGCCGCCCTTCAGGTGGAACACCTGCTCGATTCCCTCGGACTTCAGGAACGCCGTCGATTTCTCGCAGCGGATGCCGCCGGTGCAGAACATCGCGACCTTTGGGCTGGCCTCGCCGCGCCCCAGCAGTTCGTCGCGATGCGCGCGAAACCATTCGGGGAAATCGCGAAAGCTCTTCGTCTTCGGATCGATCGCCCCGCGAAACGTGCCGGCGGCCACTTCATAATCGTTGCGCGTATCGATCACGATCGTGCCCGGATCGGCGATCAGCGCGTTCCAGTCCTCCGGCGCCACATAGGTGCCCACGCTCGCCAGCGGATCGATGTCCGGCTGGCCCATCGTCACGATCTCGCGCTTCACCCGCACCTTCATCCGGTAGAAAGGCTGTTCGGCCGCGCGTGAATATTTCACGTCGAGCCCCGCGCAGCCCGGCAACGCGCGGACATGCGCCACCACCGCCGCGATGGCATCGTCGCTCCCCGCGATCGTGCCGTTCACCCCCTCGCGCGCCAGCAGCAGCGTGCCCTTCACTTGCCGCCCGCAGCACAGCCTGGCCAGCGGCCCCTGCAGCGCCGCGGGATCGTCGAACCGGGTGAATTGGTAGAGCGCCGCCACGCAGATCGGCAGCGCGGAGACATCCTGCGCGTTCCTGTTCATCGCCGCGCCTGTAGCCCGATTCGCCCGCGCGCGCCATTCCCGCCCCAAGCACAGCTATCTTGTCGCGCCCGCCCTCGCCGGGTAACGCGATCGGCCATGCAGTATCACAGCACCCGCGGCGCCGCGCCCTCGCTGGGCTTCCGGGACGTCACCCTCACCGGGCTCGCCAGCGACGGCGGCCTCTATGTCCCGGTCGCCTGGCCGAGCTTCTCGGCCGAGGATATCGCCGCGATGCGTGGCCTTTCCTATGTCGAGACGGCGGTGCGGGTGATGCTGCCCTTCGTCACGCCGGACTTGTCCGAAGACGAGCTTCGCCAGCTCTGCACTCAGGCCTATGGCCGCTTCGCCCATGCGGCGGTGACGCCGATGGTCCAGCTCGACCGGCAGCACTGGCTGCTCGAGCTGTTCCACGGCCCCACCCTCGCCTTCAAGGACGTCGCCCTCCAGCTGCTCGGCCTGTTCTTCGAAAAGTTCCTCGCCGGCACCAGCCAGCATCTCACCATCGTCGGCGCCACCTCGGGCGATACCGGCAGTGCCGCGATCGATGCGGTGGCGGGCCGCATCGGCGTCGACATCTTCATGCTCCATCCCAAGGGCCGCGTCTCCGACGTGCAGCGCCGCCAGATGACCACCGTGCTCGCCCCCAACGTCCACAACATCGCCATCGAAGGCAGCTTCGACGATGCCCAGGCGCTGGTGAAGGCGATGTTCAACGATGCGGCCTTCTCCGGCCGTTTCCAGCTGAGCGCGGTCAATTCGATCAACTGGGCCCGGCTGATGGCGCAAGTGGTCTATTATTTCTATGCCGCGGTCCGCCTCGGCGCGCCCGAGCGGCCGGTCGCCTTTGCGGTGCCCACCGGCAATTTCGGCGACGTGTTCGCCGGCTATGTCGCCCAGCGCATGGGCCTGCCGGTGGCGAAGCTGGTCGTCGCCACCAACGTCAACGACATCCTTCACCGCGCGCTTTCGGCCGGCGACTATTCGGCGGGCACCGTCACGCCCACCGCCGCGCCATCGATGGACATCCAGGTCAGCTCCAACTTCGAACGCCTGCTGTTCGATCTGGCGGGCGCCCCCATCGCCGATCAGATGCGCGGCTTCGAATCGACCCGGGCAATGCAGCTCACCAACGCCCAGCGCAGCGGCGCCGCCGCGCTGTTCACCAGCGACGCGATCGATGCGGAGGGCATGAACGAAGCGATGCGCTGGGCCTGTGCCGAAGCCGCCCAGGTGATCGATCCCCACACCGCGATCGGCCTCGCCGCCGCCCAGCGCGCCGGCTTGCCCGCCGACATGCCGGTCGTCACCCTCGCCACCGCGCACCCGGCCAAGTTCCGCGACGCGGTCGAGCGCGCCACCGGCATGCGCCCGCAGGTGCCGAACCGCGTCGGCGATCTGTTCGAGCGGCAGGAGCGGTACGACGTGCTGCCGGCCGAATTCGGCGCCATCACCGGCTATATCGCCGAGCGTGCTCGCGCCCGGGCATGAAGCTCGTCACGCTCACCGGCGAGCCCTGGGGCGACTATGGCCTGATCGATTCGGGCCATGGCCGCAAGCTCGAGCGCTACGGCGCCTATCGCTTCATCCGCCCCGAGCCCCAGGCCATGTGGGCGCCTGCCGCGGCCGACTGGGACGCACATGCCGAATTCGTCCCCGGTTCCGACGAGGATGGCGGTGGCCGTTGGGAATATCTGAAGCCTACACCGCGCGAAGGCTGGCCGCTGGCGTGGCGCGAGGTGCGCTTCACCGCCCAGACCACGCCCTTCCGCCATCTCGGCTTCTTTCCCGATATGGCGCCGGTTTGGGACTGGATGCGCGGCCGGATCGAAGGGCTCGCCGAGCCCGAGTGCATGAACCTGTTCGGCTATACCGGGGTCGGCTCGCTGGCGCTGGCGGCGGCGGGCGCCAAGGTGACGCATGTCGATGCCTCCAAGAAGTCGGTGATGGAGGGCAAGGCCAATGCCCAGCTTTCGGGCATGGCCGACAAGCCGATCCGCTGGATGATCGACGACGCGATGAAATTCACCGCACGCGAGGTGCGCCGGGGGCGGCGCTATGACGGCATCATCCTCGATCCCCCAAAATGGGGCCGTGGGCCGAACGGCGAGGTGTGGAAGCTGGAAGAAGGCCTGCCGTCGCTGATCGACGACGTGGCCAAGCTGCTGGATGCGGACTCGCGCTTCCTGTTCCTGACAGTCTACGCGGTGCGGATGTCGGCGCTGGCGATCGGTGAACTCGTCGGCCAGGCGATGGCCGGCAAGGGCGGCACGGTCGAAGCGGGCGAACTGACCGTGCGCGAGGAAGCGCGCGGGCTGGAACTGCCGACCGCGATCTTCGCGCGGTGGTCACGGTAAGGCATCGGCGCAGCGCTGAACGGAAGCGAAGGCCGGCTGGCAGCGTACCGGGGCTTGGGGATTAGGCCTTGCCCTCCGTCGGCGGGCGACCACCGCCACGGACGTGGTGCAACGATCGCCCGTGTTTGAGCTCCGTGGTCGGCTTCCCGGCGGCCTCGTCGACGCCCTTGAATGGCGCGGGCTCAGGCGAAAAGCAGCTGGTTCCGCCCGTTCTGCTTGGCGCCATAGAGCAGACGATCGACGCCTTCGCAGAAGTCGCGGACATGCTGGCCATCGCTTGGGATCACAGTGCTGACACCCAGACTTGCGGTGACGAACGGGCTGCAATCCGACGCCGCGTTCGGGATCGCGAGTGCCTCGATGGCATGGCGGCAGCGACGCGCGATATCCAAAGCAGCGACGTCGTCCGTCTGGGGCAGGAGCAGAACGAATTCTTCGCCGCCGAACCGCGCGACTACATCCTGTTCGCGACCGATCTTCTTCAGCGCGGCGGCGACCGACACGAGGCACTCGTCGCCACGCAGATGGCCGTATCGATCGTTGAAGCCTTTGAAATGATCGATGTCGAGCAAGATCAGCGACAGCGGGCTGCCGGTGCGTCGGGCCTCGTCCCAGCACGCTTCGAGCCGTTCGTCGAACCGCCGGCGGTTCGCGATCCGGGTCAGCCCGTCCTCGAAGGACAGAGCCTCCAGCTTCCGCTGCATCTTCGCCAGTTCTTGCTCGATCCGCTTGCGCTCGCTGATGTCGAACATGAATCCGATCAGGCTCTCCACCTCCCCTTGGGCATTGCGAACGACGTGGACGACGTCGCGGATCCAGACGAACCCCCGATCCTGCGTGAGCGCACGATAGTCTGCCTCATGGTCGACGCCGGCGATGGATTGGGCGACACAATAGTTGACGACATGCTCCCGATCGTCCGGATGAATGCGAGACGCCCAGTCCTCCACGGAAACCCAGCTGTCCTGCGGCCAGCCGAGCAGCGTCGCGATTTGCGGGCCGATATATTCGAAGCGCATGGTTGCCCAGTCGATCTTCCACGGAATGGCGCGCGTCGATTCGAGCAGCGTTCGGTAGACGGCTTCCTCCGCGCCGGCAGTCACTTTGGCCGGCGCGCCAGAAGGCACCTCGGTACAAACGGAGTGCAGTTCATTTTGCGGCATGGAGAGCGGGTCCGATCAATGGATAAGGCAGGCGTGAAACCTAGGGTGGCACGCTTATCTGCGCTTTCCGGGTTAGAGAACAGTAATCGCGCAGAATTTTGCGCAGGAGGAGGCCGATCGACTGCGATGAACGGCGGCATTTCTACCGCCGCCAGCCAAAGCCCGGCCCCGCCTGCTTTTGGGTGCCGCCGCCTCTTGCCGTCCGATCCCGTCCCTGATCACCGGGGCCGCACTTCTAGTAATCGGGACAATGTTTCCCATATGTACTCGTCGCCCACCCGGTAGGGCACCGCTCTTTGAACCCGTTGAACCTGTTCGCGTGAAGCGAACTTGGCCGGCGTGCGCGGCCGAACCGTCAAGTCCTCTCCGCAACACCCGCGCGAACCTAAACTTCCTACACTTACCGAAATTGCAAGCGCCCGCTGCCACCGCGGCCGTCCCCGGGAAAGCGGGAAGCCATTGGCGCTGAATCGCCGGCTGCGTCTTTAGCCTTCAGGCAGCGGAAATCCTGGTTTCTTCTATAGAACAATGGCTTGCCGTGCCAGAGCCGCCTTGCGCGAGAACCGACCAGCCCGGCCAACGCATCCCTTGTCCGTAGCTAAGCGCGGAATGGCACCTGCGGCGAAATCGCGCACGAGCCTAAACTTCCTAAACTTACCGAAACTGCAATCGCTCGCCACCACCATCGTCATCCCCGCAAAGGCGGACGATAACGACGAACAAGGGCCCTCAGCCGGCGAGCACGCCCAGCCGCACCAGCTCCGCGCGAAAATCCTGCGCACCCGTGAACACCACGCCGTGGATGCCGAAACGGATCGCGGCTTCCACATTGACCGGCATGTCGTCAACGAACACCGCATCCGGACCCGCCAACCCGAACCGCGCCAGCGCCAGTTCGTAGATGGCGGGGTCGGGCTTGGTGACCTTCTCGTCACCGGAGATCACGATGTCGCGAAATCGGCCGAACAGCGCGTCGTGCGCCGGCGCCCAGTCGCGCCAGAAGTCGCCGGAGAAATTGGTGATGCCGTACAGCGCTACGCCGGCCGAATCGAGTTCCTCGACCAGCTCGGCCATGCCGGCGATCGGCGGCCCCAGTTGCTCGCCAAAGCGCGGGCCCCAGAGCGCGATCTTGTCGGCATGCTCGGGATACAGCGCACTCAGCTCCGCCGATGTCTCGGCGAAGGGGCGGCCAGCGTCATGCTGGAAATGCCATTCCTTGGTCGCGATCTGCGACAGAAACGCGTCGAGCGCCTGCTCGTCATCGAACAGGCGCTCGTATACGCGCCGCGGTTCCCAGGGGAACAGGACGTTGCCGACGTCGAAGATTACGGCGTGCGGCGGCGTCCCCACGCGCTGGGGCTCAGCCCTGGCGTGCCTTGAAACGCTTCTGCGTCTTGTTGATCACGTAGATCCGGCCACGGCGGCGGATCACGCGGTTGTCGCGGTGCCGCCCCTTGAGCGACTTCAATGAATTCACGATCTTCATGACCGATTCGCTTCTCAAATTATCTGGAATGCCGGAAAGAGGCGCCCGCCTATAAGCGCGGGGGCAGGAAGTCAAGGCGCGGCCGCGCAAATGCGTCTGATCGCGCATCTCGGGCGTTTCAGCGGCAGGCAGACGGCGGAACCGACTCGACCGCAGGGCGGTTGGCAGGATACAGCCGTTGCGGCCGCGAAACAGGAGTGTGTTCGTGAATCAGTATCTGCGTCTTGCCCTGCTTGCCACCCTGCCCGTGCTGGCTGCGGGGTGCACCTCCACTACCGGGCGGACGCCGATCGACGTCACCCGCTATCACCTCGGCCAGCCGATGGAGCGTACCACCGTCACCGTCATGCCGATGAGCGGGGCGATGGACGTCAGCGCCGAATATCGCGTCTATGCCGATGCCGTGCAGGCGGAGCTGTCGAAGCTCGGCTATGTGCCCGCCACCAGCGATCGGCCGGCGGGCTATATCGCATCGGTGTCGTTCACCCGGGCGTCGCGCGGCGTGATTCAGGATGCGCCGCCCGTCTCGGTGGGGCTTGGCGGCGGCAGCTTCGGCGGCGGTCGCGGCGGCGGCGTCGGCCTGGGTGGCGGCGTTTCCTTCGGCCTCGGCAAGGGCAAGCAGCGCGAGATCCTGGTCTCGCAGCTTTGGGTGCAGCTGCGTCGCCGCGCCGGCGAAAGCGTGATCTGGGAAGGCCGGGCGGAAACCACCGGCGTGGGCGTGCAGGCCAATCAGCCCGCCGCCACTGCCCAGCGCCTCGCCGCCGCGCTGTTCAAGGACTTTCCCGGCGAGTCCGGCATCACTATTACGGTGAAATGAGCATCCAGATCAGCGCCGCCTTCGATAGCGGCAACATTCGTGTCGTCGCCATCGAAGGAGACCGGGTCGATCTCGAGATCGTCCAGGATCACCAGTCGGACTTCTATCAGTGGTTCCACTTCCGCGTCGCCGGCGCGGCGGGCCGCACGCTCACGCTGCGTATCCTGAACGCCAGCAAATCGGCCTATCCGTTCGGCTGGCCGGGCTATAAGGCGCGCTGGTCGGCGGATCGCCAATCGTGGCGGATGACGGATACCGACTATGCCGATGGCGTGCTCACCATCCGCCACACCTGCCAGACGGCGATCACCTGGTTCGCCTATTTCGCCCCTTATTCGATGGAGCGGCACCATGATCTGGTCAGCCGCATCGCGCTGGCGGAGGGCGTCACCCACCGCCAGCTGGGCGTGACGCTCGATGGTCAGCCGCTCGATTGCCTCACCTTGGGCGAGGGGCCGAAACAGGTCTGGCTCTACGCCCGCCAGCATCCTGGCGAGAGCATGGCCGAATGGTGGATGGAAGGCGCGCTGGAGTTCCTGACCGACGAGGACAACGCCGTCGCCCGCGAACTCCGCACCAGGGCGACCTTCCACTGCGTCCCGAACATGAACCCGGATGGTTCGCTTCGCGGCCATTTGCGCACCAATGCGGCGGGGGTAAACCTCAATCGCGAATGGCACACCCCTACCGCCGAACGCAGCCCGGAAGTGCTGGCGGTGCGGAACGCCATGGATGAGACCGGGGTGGACTTCGCCATGGACGTGCACGGCGACGAGGCGATCCCCGCCAATTTCCTCGCCGGTTTCGAAGGCATCCCCAGCTGGACCGACGAACTCGGCGAAAAATTCTACAGCTTCGCCCGCCGGCTCGCCGCGCACACCCCCGATTTCCAGACCGAACTCGGCTACGACAAATCGCCTCCCGGCAAGGCAAACCTGGCCATGTCCACCAACCAGCTCGCCGAGCGGTTCGGCGCGGTGTCGATGACGCTGGAAATGCCGTTCAAGGATCATGACGCCAATGCCGATCCCGAATTCGGCTGGTCCCCGATCCGCAGCAAGCTGCTCGCCCATGCCTGCCTCGAAACGCTGGCAGGAATGATCGACGAACTGTGATCGCGATTCGGGACGGCGGGCTGGAGACGCCCCAGGTGCAGGATCTGCTGCGCTTGCACGCATCGGGCATGCTCGCCAACTCGCCGCGCGAAAGCTGCCACTTTCTCGACCTCTCCGGTCTTCAGGCGGCAGACGTCAGTTTCTGGAGCGCGTGGGAGGGCGAGGCCTTGCTCGGCATCGGCGCGCTCAAGCAGCTCGATGCGCGCCATGGCGAAGTGAAGTCGATGCGCACCGCCCCCGCCCATCTCGGCAAGGGCGTCGGCGCGGCGATCCTGAATCACATCCTCGAAACGGCGCGGGCGCGGGGCCTTACCCGACTAAGCCTCGAAACCGGTACGGCTCCGAGCTTCGAGCCCGCTCTTCGGCTTTACGCCCGCGCCGGCTTCGTCCCTTGCCCCGCTTTCGGCAGCTACCGCGACGACGATCCCCACAGCCGGTTTTTGACGCGCGAGCTGTAGCCGGGCGCCCAACCCTGGCGAAGCAGGTCCCCGAAAATCGAGCGCCTGTGTTCCGTCGTTTACCCACCAGCCGCGCTGGCGGCAGGGGAGCGCTGTGTAGACGCTCCCCGCTTCCGCACGCCGGCATCAGGCCGCAGCCGCTCCTTCGGCAAACTGGTCATATGCACGCAGCGCATCGGCGGCGTACATCAGCGCGGGGCCCCCGCCCATATAGACGCACATCGCCATCACTTCGGCTATTTCGGCACGGCTCGCACCCATGCTCACCAGTGCCTTGGCGTGGAAGCCGATGCAGCCGTCGCAACGCTGGGTAACGCCGATCGCCAGCGCGATCAGTTCCTTGGTCTTGGCGTCCACCGCACCTTCCGCACCTGCCGCCTTCGCAAGGGCGTGAAAGCCCGCCATGGGCTCGGGCGCCAGCTTTCGCAGCTGCGCCGAATAGGCGGAGATATCCTGGGTGAACGCACGATAATCCTTGGCCATTGGGCAACCCCCTATTGATTCACATTGATATGAATTGATATAGAAGTGCAATGAACGCAAGTCTCTCCGTACATCCCCTGATGGAAGCGATGGCGCCCAAGGCTGCCGGCGTCGCCGCCTTGCTCTCGGGCCTCGCCAATCCGAACCGGCTGATGATCCTGTGCGCGCTGGTGGAAGGCGAGCGCAGCGTCGGCGCGCTGATCGACGCGACCGGGATCGCGCCGACGTCGATGTCGCAGCATCTCAACAAGCTGAAGGACGAGGGAATCGTTGCCGCTCGGCGCGAACATCGGACGTTGTTCTACACGATAATCCACCCCGCCGCCCGCGATCTCATGGCGGTACTCCACGCTCATTTCTGCGAAAAGGATCACGCATGACCGCCATCATAAGCGCGCCCGAGGCGCACCGCCTGCTAGCCCGTGGCGAGGCGATGCTGATCGACGTACGCGAGCCGGATGAGTTCGCCGCCAGCCATATTCCCTATGCCGCCTCGATGCCGCTGCGAGCGCTGCCGGCGCTGCTCGTCGATGCCGATCTGCCAGCCGACCGGCTGTTGATCTTTCAGTGCCAGAAAGGCGGGCGCGGCGGCCAAGCCTGTGCGCTGGCGCACGGGATGCTGGGCGATCGGGTGAGCAACCTCAGTGGCGGGATCGAAGCCTGGGCCGCCGCCGGCCTGCCGCTCGCCGGCACGGCCGCGCCCCGCGTCTCGATCTTCCGCCAGGTGCAGATGATCGTCGGCCTTTTGGTTCTGGCCTTCACGCTGGCGGGGCTCGCCGGCTTTACGCCGGGCTTCTACGCCGCTGGCTTCTTTGGCTTCATGTTGGCGTTCGCGGGGATGAGCGGCTGGTGCGGCCTAGGCCTGCTGCTCCAGCGCATGCCGTGGAACCGCGCTTCAGCCTAGGCATCCCTCCACCTCTGCCGTAACTCCAGCGAACGCCGGGATGCCGGCGGCAAGGGTGCCGAGGCCTTTCAACGAGAAAGCCCCCGCCGTCGCCGGCAGGGGCCCATTCTCGCCCTTGTAAGGCGGCGAGGTTACGCGGCCGACTTCGCCCGGCTAGCGCGCTTGCGCTCGTTCGGATCGAGGAAGCGCTTGCGCAGACGGATCGTCTTGGGCGTTACTTCGACCATCTCGTCGTCGTCGATGTAGGCGATGGCCTGTTCCAGCGTCATCTTCTTCGGCGGGGTCAGGCGGATCGCGTCGTCCTTGCCGCCCGAAGCGCGGAAGTTGGTCAGCTGCTTCGCCTTCATCGGGTTGACCTCAAGGTCTTCCGTCTTGGCGTTCTCGCCGATGATCATGCCCTCGTACAGGGCCTCACCGTGGCCGACGAACAGGATGCCGCGCTCTTCGAGCGGACCCAGCGCATAGCCCTGGGCTTCGCCGGCGCCGTTGGAGATCAGCACGCCGTTCTTGCGGCCTTCGATCTTGCCCTTGTACGGCCCGTACTTCTCGAACAGGCGGTTCATAATGCCGGTGCCGCGGGTGTCCGACAGGAACTCGCCGTGATAGCCGATCAGGCCACGCGACGGTGCCGAGAAGGTGATGCGGGTCTTGCCGCCGCCCGAGGGACGCATGTCGGTCATCTCGGCCTTGCGCTGGTTCATCTTGTCGACGACCGTGCCCGAGAATTCCTCGTCCACGTCAATCACGACGGTCTCGTACGGCTCTTCACGGCCGTTCTCGCCTTCGCGGAACAGCACGCGCGGACGGCTGATGCCCAGTTCGAAGCCTTCGCGGCGCATCGTTTCGATCAGCACGCCCAGCTGGAGTTCGCCGCGACCGGCGACTTCGTAGCTGTCCTTGTCCTCGCTCTCGGTCACCTTGATGGCGACGTTCGATTCGGCTTCGCGCAGCAAGCGGTCGCGGATCATGCGGCTCGTCACCTTGCTGCCCTCGCGGCCCGCCATCGGCGAGTCGTTGACGGCGAAGCGCATCGACAGCGTCGGCGGGTCGATCGGCTGCGCGTGCAGCGGCTCGCTGACCGAGGTGTCGGCAATGGTGTTCGAAACAGTAGCAATCGCCAGGCCGGCGAGGCTGATGATGTCGCCCGCCTTGGCTTCTTCCACCGGCACGCGATCCAGGCCGCGGAACGACAGGATCTTCGATGCGCGGCCGGTCTCGATGACATTGCCGTCATTGTCCAGCGCGTGAATCGGCTGGTTCAGCCGTACCGTGCCGCTCTCAACACGGCCGGTAAGGATGCGGCCGAGGAAGTTGTCGCGATCGAGCAGCGTCACGAGGAACTTGAACTCGGCGTCGGGATCCACCTTGGGCGGGGGCACATGCTCGACGATCTTCTCAAACAGCGGCACCAGCGTGCCTTCGCGCGCATCGGGATCGTCCGAGGCATAGCCGTTGCGGCCCGACGCATAAAGCACAGGAAAATCAAGCTGTTCGTCAGTCGCCTCAAGGGTGACGAAGAGGTCGAACACTTCGTCGAGCACTTCCTGCACGCGCGAATCGGCGCGGTCGATCTTGTTGACGACCACGATCGGACGCAGGCCCAGCTTCAACGCCTTGCCGGTCACGAACTTCGTCTGCGGCATCGCGCCTTCCGACGAATCGACCAGCAGAATCACGCCGTCGACCATGCTCAGGATGCGCTCCACCTCGCCGCCGAAATCGGCGTGGCCGGGCGTGTCGACGATGTTGATGCGGGTGATATTGTCGGGCTGCCCCTCCGGCGCCCAGTCGACCGAGGTAGGCTTGGCGAGAATCGTAATCCCGCGCTCTTTCTCAAGATCGTTCGAATCCATCGCACGCTCTTCGACGCGCTGGTTGTCGCGGAAGGTGCCGGACTGGCGGAAAAGCTGGTCGACGAGGGTGGTCTTGCCGTGGTCGACGTGCGCGATGATCGCGACGTTACGGAGATTCATGCGATTTCCTGATTGGCGCGGGAGCGCGCGTACGGCCGCGCCCATAGCCGAAATGGTGCGCCGCGGGAAGGCCCCTGCGCGGTGCGGTTCCTCCGGGCTTTCCCGCTACAGGATTCGATAGACTGTGATCCGCACGGCCGACCCCCGGTCCGAAGGCGGCGCACCGATCGTGCCGGTGAACAGCGACTGGTTCAGCCAGTCATGCGGCCCTTCCGACACCTCTAGCCATGGAATGGTGCGGACATAAGGCCGCGCAGGATCGAGGCTGACCAGCCCCTTGTTTATGACGTGGATCAGCGTGCCGTCATCGGCTTGCATCATGTAGTCGGCGTATACGTCCAGCATGCGATCCGGCCGCGCCAGCTGCCAGTCCATGCCGCCGGGCAGCACCTTGCCGCGGATACGCGGGCCCTCGAACGTGCCGCCAGTGATCGGAATGCGATTGCGCGTGCCATATGGCGTCTTGCCCACCGGCGTCCCCGCTGCGAGCGTGACGATCGCCTCATAAGCGAATTCCAGTGGCAGCTCGGTCAGCCGTTCCGACGCCTTCGCCTGCGGAGCGGCCGCACGGGCGTTGGCGGCAGCAACGCCGATCATGCCCATCGCACCCAGAAGCTCGCGTCGCCCGATCGCATCCATAACGCTCCCCTCCATAACAATTGTCCTCATAAGCCTCGGCGGGTGGAACGGAATCAAGTTGAATCCACCACTGTGCTATCTACATCGCACACTTGCGGGATATGTGCTTCGCCTGCATGGTTGCGCGCACGGAGTTGGAGAGAGAGTGACGATGGCGACGGAAACTGCGACGGCCGATCAGAATCTGGTGCTCACGCCCCCCGATCCCGTCCCTGCCGTGGCTCCGGAAAAGGCGGCGGGCCTCGTACCGGTGGAGGACACGAAGAAGTCGGAGTTGGACAAGCGCGTCACCGGCTTCATCGACGATCTGATTGCGCAGGACGTGAACTCGCCCGAATTCGGCAAGCGTGTCGATGCGATCGCTGCGATGGGCCAGAAGGAAATCCGCGACGCGGCCGGCCAGTCGAACCGCTTCCTTGATCGCCCGGTGCGCGCCATGGGCAATGATAGTGGGGTCGGCGCCGACCTGCTGGCGCTACGCAAGACGGTGGAAGACCTCGATCCCTCGCGCAACGGCAAGCTTATCGGCGGCAAGGACGGCTTCCTGTCGAAGCTCTTCGGGGGCGGCGCGCTAACCAACTATTTCCGCAAGTACCAATCGTCCCAGAGCCACATCAACGGCATCCTCAAGAACCTGGCCAACGGCAAGGACGAGCTGCTGCAGGACAATGCCGCGATCGCCACCGAGCGCGCCAATCTGTGGAACGCGATGGGGCGTCTCGAGCAGATGATCTACCTTTCCAAGGCGATGGACGAAAAGCTCGAGGACAAGGCCAACGAGCTGGATCACACCGATCCCGCGAAGGCCAAGGCGATCCGCGAGACCGCGCTCTTCTATGTCCGTCAGCGCACCCAGGACCTGCTCACTCAGATGGCGGTGACGGTTCAGGGCTATCTCGCGCTCGACCTGGTCAAGAAGAACAATGTCGAGCTTATCAAGGGTGTTGATCGCGCGTCGACCACCACCGTCTCGGCGCTGCGCACCGCGGTCACCGTGGCGCAGGCGCTCAACAATCAGAAGCTGGTGCTCGACCAGATCACCGCGCTCAACACCACAACCGCCAACCTGATTGATTCCACCGGGCAGTTGCTCAAGAGCCAGACGGCAGCGATTCACGAACAGGCGGCGAGCTCGACCATTCCCGTCGAGACGCTGCAGCGGGCCTTCCAGAACATCTACGACACGATGGACGCGATCGACACCTTCAAGCTCAAGGCGCTCGACAGCATGAAGGTGACGGTCAACACGCTGTCGAACGAGGTCGAGAAGTCGAAGGGCTATATCGCCCGTGCCGAGGGTGCCGAGCAGAACCGCCTGAGCGGCACGGCGGACGGCTTCAAGCTGGAGGCGATGTAACCCGCGATGCCGAGTGACGTGGACCGCCTGCTCGCCCGCGGCGAGGAACTGATCGAGCGTTCGCGCGCCCGCACCGAAGGCGCGCTCGCCACCCGCACCCGCAAGCGGCGCGAGGCGGAGATCCTTGCGCGACTGGGCCGAATCGCTGCGGCGGACGCAGTGATCATCATTGCCGCAATCGCCGTCGGCATGCTGCTGCCGACCGGGATTGGCATGTTCGGCGCGCTAGCAGTGATGGCACTGCTGATCCTGGCGACGTTTGTTTTCGCCACCCTGCCTGTCACGACGGCACCACGGGTCGAGCAACTGGTGCAGGTGCCGCTCAAGGCATTGCCGGCCACCACCGAGCGCTGGCTGGAGACGCAGCGGCTGGCCTTGCCGGCGCCGGCGCGCACGCTGGTGGATTCAATCGGCGTGAAGCTGGAAACGCTGGCGCCGCAGCTCGCCCGCCTCGACGAAACCTCCCCCGCGGCCAATGAAGTTCGCAAGCTCATCGGCGAGCAACTGCCCGAGCTGGTCAAGGGCTATGGCCGTGTCCCCGAGCCACTGCGCACCGTTGCTCGTAACGGCCTGACGCCCGATCAGCAGCTGGCACAAGGCCTGCAGGTGATCGACGAGGAAATCGCGGAGATGACGGCACAGCTGGCTCAGGGCGACCTCGACGCGTTGGCCACACGCGGCCATTTTCTGCAGATCAAGTACAAGGACGACGAACTGAGCTGAGCCCCTTGCCCCGGGGACATTCCCGAGCAACAATGTTACCCGATCCGGGCGCATTCTTGCTTGGAAACTCGTCATAAGGGGCCGTCACCGAATGTTTCGCGCCATGTCGCTTGCCAGCCTGCTGCTGGCCACCACCACGCCCGCGCTGGCGCAGAACTCAGCGCCGCAGCCGACATCGTTCGTCGACACGATCCCGGCCGCGCGCGACGTTGCCTATCCGGGAACGATCAAGCTCACCGTCGACGCCACGGACACGATGCGCGGCATCTTCCGCGTGCGGGAAACGATCCCGGTCGCCAAGGCCGGACGCGTTACCTTGCTTTTCCCCGAATGGCTGCCGGGCAAGCATGGCCCCCGCGGCGAGATTGAAAAGCTTGCCGGCCTGCAGATCCGTGCCGGCGGCAAGCGCCTGCCCTGGACGCGCGACACGGTAGACGTGTTCGCCTTCCATATTGATGTACCGAACGGTACCAAGCAGCTAGATATCGAATTCCAGTTCGTGTCGGCCACTGAGGGCGATCAGGGCCGGATCGTGATGACGCCCGAGATGATGAGTCTGCAGTTCAACTCGCTCAGCCTCTATCCGGCGGGCTATTTCACGCGCCGCATCCCCATTCAGGCGACGGTGAAGTATCCGGAAGGCTGGACGGCGGCGGGCGCGGTGCCAGCCAAGGCGACGGGGTCGACTTATGCCTATGAAACGACCAGCTACGAAATCCTGGTGGATTCGCCGGTGATCGCCGGCCGCCATTATCGCAAGTTCCCGCTCACCGATCGCGTGACGCTCGACGTCGTGGCAGACAGCGCCGAGGAGCTCGAGGCCAAGCCCGAGCAGATCGATGCGCATAAGCGGCTGGTCGAACAGGCGGTGAAGACGTTCGGCGCCCAGCATTACGATCAATATCACTTCCTGCTGTCGATCAGCGACAAGCTCGGCGGCATCGGGCTGGAGCACCACCGCAGCTCGGAAAATGGCGTGCGGCCGGGCTATTTCACCAAATGGGCAGAGCAGGCGGGGTCGCGCAATCTGCTGCCCCATGAATTCACTCATAGCTGGGACGGCAAATATCGTCGCGGCGCGGAGCTCTGGACTCCCGACTTCCGGATGCCCATGCGCGATCAGTCGCTTTGGGTCTATGAAGGTCAGACACAGTTCTGGGGGTATGTCTTTCAAGCGCGGTCGGGCTTGGTCTCCAAGGAAGAGACGCTGGAAGGCTATGCAGGCATCATGGCGGCGCTCGATACGCGCGCCGGCCGCGAGTGGCGCCCGCTGATCGATACGACCAACGATCCGATCCTCACCCCCCGCGCGCCCAAGGCATGGACCAGCTGGCAGCGTTCGGAAGATTATTACAATGAAGGTCTGCTGGTGTGGATGGAGGTCGACTCCATCCTGCGCGAGCAAAGCCGTGGTACCAAGTCGATCGACGATTTCGCTCGCATCTTCTTCGGCGGCCGCGACGGCGATTACGGCGAGGTCACCTACACGTTCGACGATGTGGTGAAGACGCTGGAGGGGATCCAGCGTTATGACTGGCGCACGCTGCTCACCGCGCGCTTGCACGACGTTTCCGATCGCGCGCCGCTGAAGGGCTTCGAGCGCAATGGCTACAAGCTCGTCTACACCGATGTGCCGAACAAGATGACGCGCTCCGGCACCACGGATCTCAGCTATTCGCTGGGTCTGGCGCTGGGCAAGAGCGGGATCGCCGGCGTCGCCTGGGACAGTCCGGCGTTCAAAGCGGGCGTCACCGTCGCCGACGAGATCATTGCGGTAAATGGCCGCAGCTATTCCAGCGAAGCATTGGTCGAGGCGATCAAGGCGGCCAAGGGCACCAAGACACCAATTCAATTAACTCTGAAACGGGACGATCGTTACCGAGAGGTTATCATCGACTATCATGACGGGCTGCGCTATCCGCACCTGGTCAAGACGGTCGAAGGAGAGGCTGGCCTCGACAAGCTGCTCCAACCCCGCTGAGACGGGGGGAAAGCCAACCATAGGTTTAGGAAAACCATGCGCATCGATTTGATCCCGGTCGGGGATGACCCGCCCAACAATCTGAACGTCATCATCGAAGTGCCGGTCGGCGGCGAACCGGTAAAGTACGAGTTCGACAAGGCGAGCGGCGCACTGTTCGTCGATCGCATCCTGCATACGCCGATGCGCTACCCGGCGAATTACGGCTTCGTGCCGCATACGCTGTCGCCGGACGGAGATCCGCTCGACGCGCTCGTGATTGCACGATCGCCGTTTGTGCCGGGCTGCGTCGTTCGCGCACGCCCCATCGCGGTGCTGAAGCTGGAAGACGAAGCCGGCGGCGACGAGAAGCTGGTCTGCGTGCCGGTCGACAGCACCTTCCCTTACTATTCGGACGTAGGCGAGCGTTCGGATCTGCCGTCGATCGTGCTCCAGCAGATCGAGCATTTCTTCACCCACTATAAGGACTTGGAGTCCGAAAAGTGGGTGCGGATCGGCAATTGGGGAGATGCCGCCGAAGCGCGCCAGATCGTGCTCGACGCAATTGAAGCCGCCAAGAAGGCCAAGGCAGCCTGAACCGGCAATCGCGGCGGCGCGGCGCTGATCCCCGAGGGATCGGCAACGTTCTCGCGCCGCCGCGATTCCTTGCCTTTGCGCTCGCAACTGGTGCCGCGGCGCTGGCGCTAATCCCTCACCTTGGCATCCGGACGGGGGCGATGCTCGCCTTCGATCTGGGCGCATTGCTCTTCTTAGCGCTGTGCGCGCCGATGCTGCGCCACCAATCTGATGCGATGCGGCGCTCCGCCTGCAACAACGATGCAAACCGCCTGATGCTGCTCGGCATAACCGGCGCGGTCACGATCATCATCCTCATTGCCGTGGCCAGCGAGTTGATGGAACGCCATGCACCGCAACCGGCAACGCTCGCGCTGATTCTGGGCACGCTTGCTCTCAGCTGGACGTTCAGCAACGGCGTGTACGCGCTCCACTATGCCCACCTGTTCTACACCGCGGCGCCCGGCGGGCGCGATAGCGGCGGGCTGGAATTCCCAAAGACGCCTGAGCCGAATTACTGGGACTTCCTCTATTTCGCTTTCTGCCTCGGCATGACCTTTCAGACCAGCGACGTCACCGTCACCTCAAGGCAGATGCGACGGGTGGTAACGCTACATTGTCTCGCCGCCTTTGTGTTCAACCTGGGCGTGCTGGCCTTCACGATCAACGTTCTCGGCGGTAGTTGAGCAGCGCGGGCGTCCGCCCGACATCAGCTTGCCGGAGAATCGATGTACCGCCTTGCCCCCCTCGTGCTCGCCGCGCTGCTCGTCCCTGTCGCCGGGCATGCCCAGATCAACGACAAGTTCGTCGTTGCCAGCCTTACCGACGGCGTTTGGATGAAGGGCGACCTGCACGTGCACTCGCGCCACAGCCTGGATTCGACCAACCACAGCGAACGCCGGATCATCGAGGATGCCGAGCGGATCGGCTTCGACTTCCTGCTGATCAGCGATCACGACAATCATGTAGACGGCGACACGGCGCACCATACCTGGAGCGACCCCGACTTCCGTTCTGACAAGCTGCTGCTGCTCTACGGTGCCGAGTGGACCACCAACCGCGGCCATGCGGCGATCCTGTCAGCCACACCCTATGACCACAAGACGCTGTACGACATCCGCGATGCCCGCGACGTGCAAGTGCAGAAAGTCAAGGACGGCCTTGGCGTCCACCTGTCGGCCAACCATCCTTCGAACAAGGATCATTTCGGCTATTCCTACGACATGGTCGATTCGATGGAGGTCTGGAACGGCATCTGGTCGAACAATCGGGCGAATGTGATGATCTGGGACGACATGCTGCGATCCGGGCGAAAGATCGCAGCGCGCGGCGGCAGCGATTCGCACCACGGCACCGTGCCCGGCAGCACCGCCCGCCAGGCGGTGGAGGCCACCGAAAAAAACATCGGCACGCCCAGCACCTGGGTGTTCGCGCCGGCTCGAAGCCGCGAGGCGGTGATTGCCGCGATCGGCCGCGGGCGGGTGTCGATCAGCGCCAATCCCTTCGCTCCCCGTGTCGAGCTGACCGCCGACATGGACGGCGACGACCGGGCGGACCTGATGATGGGCGACAACGCCCCGGCACCCTCCAACCCGGTGCGCTTCACCGTCCGCCTGGCCGGCAAGCGCGAGGCCGGCCCCTACCATGTTCGCGTCGTCAAGGACGGCGAGAGCTTCGCCACGCTCGACATCGGCGCCGACGGCACCGCGCGCTTTACCGACACGCCCGCGGCAACCGCCCGCAGCTATTATCGCGTCGAGGTGGACGGCCCCCAGACCCCCTATCCCGGCGTGGACAACCACCTGAAGGTGGCGGGCCCAACGGTCGCGCTGTCCAACCCGATCTTCTTCAACTTCGATCCAAATTTCTGACCGCAGCTGGTGTCGGGCGCTACAGCGCCACCACCACCTGCTTGCCGCTATAGACTACCTCGCGCCCCGCCGCCTCGGCGAGGCCGGTCCCCGTGCCGGGCGCGACGGTTACCACCCGGAAGCGGCGCGTCCTGGCCATGCCGGGATAGCTGCCCTGCCGGGCGCCGATCACCAGCGATCCGGCCTTGTCGTCGAGTACCAGTTCGATCGTCGCGCGCTCGCCGCGCCGCCAGCCCTGGCCGTCCCCCGCATCGTCGTACAAGGTAAAGCGCCCGTCGGCGCCGCGATAGACGCGCAGCTCGATCGGCCGATCGGGCGACTGATCGGCATGTTGCACCGGCGATCCGAGCGGCAGGATCGTGCCCGCCGCCACCGCCACCGGAATCTGGCCGATCGGCGCGGCGACCTGGAGCTTCGCCCCGCCCGCGTGGCGCGCACCGGTCCAGAAATCGATCCATTCGGTACCCGCCGGCAAGTAGACGCTGCGCGCAGTCGCGCCCGGCTCGATCACGGGGCTTACCAATAGCGTGCGGCCGAACAGATATTGGTCGCGCAGATCCTGCGCCGTACGATCCTCGGGGAACACCATGCCCGCCGGATAGAGGAAGGAGCCGCCGTGCGCCGCCACCTGCCAGCTCTGCGCATACAGGAACGGCAGCAGCCGATAGCGTAGCGCCACCGCATCGAGCAGCGGCTGGCGGACGCTTGCCGGGAATCTGTAGACTTCCTTGCCCTCGCCGGTGCCGTGAATGCGGAACATCGGGTTGAACACCGCGAACTGCAGCCAGCGCGTGAACAGCTCCTGATAGGCCGGATCCTCGGGGCTGCCGCCGAAGAAGCCGCCGATATCGGCCGACCAGAAGGGATTGCCCGTCATCGAGAAATTCACGCCCGCCGGGATCTGCCGGGCAAACACATCCCATCGCCCCGCCACGTCGCCGGACCAGGTGAAGGCACCGTTGCGCTGTTGCCCGGCCCAGGCCGAGCGGGTGAGCAGCAGCGGACGCTTGGCGGGATAGTCGGCGGCCATGCCGTCGTGCACAGCGGTGGTGTGCATCAGCGGATAGGCGTTGAAGAGCAGTGCTCCCGGGCCGGCGGCGGTCGCAACCTCCGCCATCTCGCCCCATTGCCCGCCCAGTTCGGCTTCGCTGCCGTCGAGCCAATAGCCGTCGAACCCGGCCTTCCCCAGCCGGTCCGAAATCTGCCGCCAATACAATGCCCGCGCCCTGGAGGAGAAGGCATCGTACCAGCGGCCTTCACCGGCGGGATACACATTGGGATAGATCTTCGGATACAGCCCGCCGACCGAGTCGAGCGCCTGCGTATTCTCCAGCTTCACGTCGAAGCGCGGCCAGACCGAGACGATGCTGTGAAGGTTCTGCCGATGCAGCGTATCGAGCATCCCCTTGGGATCGGGAAAGCGGGCGGCATCCATTTCGTGGCTACCCCAGCGACCGGCCGGCCAATATTGCCAATCCTGCACGACCGCGTCGAGCGGAATGCCCAGCCGGCGATATTCGGCCGCCACCCCCAGCAGTTCCGCCTGCGAGGCATAGCGTTCCTTCGACTGCCATAGCCCCCAGGCCCAGCGCGGCAGCAGCGAGGCCGCGCCGGTCAGCTGGCGATAGGCACCGATCACCTGGTCGACGTCCGGCCCGGCGAAAAGGAAATAGTCGGTGCCCTCGCCCGCCTGCGACCGGAACAGGACTCGGCCGCCTGCTTGCGGCGTATCCACGGCCACGTCGGTCACCGAGGCATTGTTCCAGAACAACCCGAAGCCCGCAGGCGAGACCAGCACCGGCACGCCGACATCGGTGTTCGCCTGCTGGAGCCGCACGATCGATCCGCGATAGTCCAGCAGTCCCGCCTGATGCTGGCCAAGCCCATAAACCGCCCGCCCCTCCGGCAGCGTGAACAGCATCCGGACGGCGCCCTCCGCATCGGGCGTGCCGCCGAGCTTGCGGCGTTCTAGATTGGCTTCGGCGACCAATGGCTTGCCATCCGCGCCGAGCAGCGCCACCGCGCCGCTCCTCCGGTCGACGCTCACCCGCATCGCCGGGGTGGCGAGCAGATAGCGCTCCGCCTGCTGATCCAGCGTCCAAGCCACCTTGCCAGGCGCGCCGACCAGCGCCAGATCCGGCATGCGCTCGGCGCCCTCGCGCAGCATCGTCACGCGGAGGATGCGATCGCCCCAGACGGTGAGCGCCAGCACGCCTTGGGCGGTGCGGAAAGTCGCGCCGGTCGGCGTCTTGGCAAGCAGCGTCGTGCCCTGGTCAGCAGCGACCTGCGCGGCGGCGGACTCGGTCGCAAAACTCGGCGCAATCGTCGTGGCGAATGCAGCACCCACTAGCAAGAGCCACTTGGCTGGCACGAACATCCTCTCCTCCGACGATAGTTTCTTTCGGATATTTTGTCAGACTATATAGATGCCGCCTAGTCCCCTTTTTCAGCTTTTCTCCGCCTTCGGCGCGGCGCCCGCAGCCCTGCCGCGACCGCCATACCGGCCCATTCGCGCAAGGCTTCCGCATCGTCGTACACATCGGCGGGCGCGCGGCGGTAGTTCATCACCATCGTGCGATCCTTGGCGGCATAGGTGAAGCGATCGGCCCCTGCCGCATCCCAGGCGGCATCGCTTTCGCTGTCGGCCTTGAACCAGAGTTCGTCGAAGGCGAGGATCGCGAAGACCGTGCCGTCGCAGTAGAGCGGTCGCCCCGCCCATCATCGGCCGCATCGTCACCGTGCCGATCGGCGCGAGTGCTTCGCGCACCCATTCGACCAGTCCGGTGTCGAAGGCCATCAGTGCCCGCCGCCGGCGAGCCGCAATCCGGCGATGCAGCCGACCAGCCCGAGGATCAGCAGCAACCGCACCATGCTGACCGGCTCACCAAACCACAGCATGCCGACGATCACCGTGCCGAGCGCGCCGATCCCGCCCCACACGGCATAGGCAGTGCCGAGCGGGATGGTGCGCGAGGCGAGATCGAGCAACGCCATCGACACGGCGATGAACCCGAGGAAGACGAGCGTCCATGGCACGTTGCGAAACCCGTCGGTGAACCGCATGGAGGTGGTGAACCCCACTTCGCACAGGCCGCCGAGCAACAGGAAGAGCCAGCCCATCAGCGGCCTGCCAGCGCCAGAAGCGCATCGCCGGTGACGCGCTGCACCGTCCATTCGTCCATCCCCTTCGCCCCCATCGCCCGGTAGAAGTCGATCGCCGGCTGGTTCCAATCGAGCACCGACCATTCGAACCTGCCATAACCGCGCTCTACGGCGATATCGGCCAAATGCCGCAGAAGGGCCTTACCGACGCCGGCGCCACGCGCGGCCGGCGTGACGTACAGGTCTTCCAGGTACATGCCGGGCAACCCGGTCCAGGTGGAGAAGTTCTGGAAGAAAAGGGCGAAGCCGAGCGGCGTTCCGTCCGGCCGCTCGGCGATCACTGCCTCCGCGGCCGGACGGGATCCGAACAGGGCAGCCTGCAGCATGTCTTCGGTCGCCAGCACCGCATCGGGTTCGCGCTCGAATGCCGCCAGTTCGCGGACAAAGGCCAGGATCTGGGGCACATCGCCCGGCTGCGCGAAACGGATCTGGGTCATGCACCGGCCTCGGTTTGGGGAGCGGGCGCCACGCGGCCGCGGATCGCGACCAGACACCCCAGGATGATCAGCATCGCCCCGCCCACCGTCCAGGGCGAGACGCGTTCGTCGAACACGACATAGCCGAGCAGCGCCGCCCAGACGAAGGCGGTATATTCGACCGGCGCGAGCACCTGCGCCTCGGCATGGGCATAGGCCCAGGCGAGCAGCACCGCCGAGATCGATCCGACGAACGCCGCGCCCAGGATCCAGGGCCAGATCGCCACCTGCGGCACCGCCGAGAACCAGGGCGCGCCGGGGAGCAGGAGCAGCGCCAGCACGATGCTGGTGAACAGCGCGACTTCGATGGGATCGGCGATCTGGGCCTGGCGCCGCAACAGAATGAGGCTGCCGGCATAGAGGATCGAGGCGAGGAAAACCGCGATCGAGCCCAATACCACGTCTGTCGACGCATCGGCCTGTACCTGCCCGCCGGCAATGAGCAGCACGCCCAGGCTGGCGACGATCGACCCGCCGATCGCCGCGCGCCGGATGCGCTCGCCGAGAAAAGCGGCGGCAAGAAACAGCGCAATCAGCGGCGCGAGAAAGGTAAGCGCAATCCCTTGTGCCATGGTGACGCGGGCAAGCCCCCAGAAGAACAGCAGCACCGACGTGCCCGCCAAGGCACCACGGGCGACGTGCAGCTTGAGCGCCTGGCGCCCCGGCCAGGGTGTCCGCCGTACGAGGAAGATCGGCCCGAGCAGCACGATGGCACCAAGCGACCGCCACAGCACCGCGCTATAGGCGCCATACGCGATCGACATGCTCTTCATCACGGCATCCATCAGCGAATAATTGGCGATGCCGATCGCGGCGACGACAAAGGCAAGAGCGGGAGAACGGGACATTGGCTGCCGGTTAGCGACCGCCGCGACGGTTGGCGAGAGGCGCACAAAGTTTAGGAAGTTTAGGCTTGCGGCATGTTTCGCCGGCAGCGCGCCGAGCGCGGGCCGGTGGGCATCCGCGCGGTGATGGCGGTGGCTTAAGTTTAGGAAGTTTAGGCTCCCGGCATGTTTCGCCGGCAGCGCGCCGAGCGCGGGCGGGCAGGCATCCGCGCGGTGATCGCGGTGGCTTACGTTCAGGAAGTTTAGGCGTGCCACCTTCGTTCGTCCCTCCGCACGGCATATCCGGGAAGGAGAGAACATAGCAAGAACTACAGGCTGTAGGAAAGCCGAACATGCCGCCGGCGAGGCGGGGGGGGGG
>NZ_ALBQ01000043.1 GCF_000282895.1 Sphingomonas sp. ATCC 31555 | reverse complement strand
CGGGAAAGTCTACCACGAAACAGCGTTTCTACACAGCCTCGGTCGCGAACGGCCGGTAAGCCATTCGTTCGGTCCGCAGAGAAGTCGGTCATCGCCCCTTCTTCCTTCGGGTTAGGCAAAAGCCGCTTGGTGTGGGCGGCGAATAGCATACATCTGGCTCCACAGGAGAGGTGATGTCTGATGCCTATGTGAACCGCACCGGGTCTGCCGGAGGCATTGGTTTGTGAGTCACGCTGCCATATCGATGTTGCCGGCGGCAGCATAATATTGTTCTTCGGCTTCGGCAGGCGGGATGTTGCCGATAGGCTCGAGCAGCCGCCGGTGGTTGAACCAGTCCACCCATTCGAGCGTGGCGTACTCGACGGCTTCGAAGGATCGCCAAGGCCCGCGCCTGTGGATCACCTCGGCCTTGTAAAGGCCATTGATAGTCTCGGCCAAAGCATTGTCGTAGCTGTCGCCGACGCTGCCGACGGAAGGTTCGATCCCGGCTTCAGCGAGGCGCTCGGTGTACTTGATAGATACATATTGGGCGGATTCAACCGGTCGTCGCAACACCAGCAAATTGGAGGTTGCGAATATGGCAGGTCGAAGAGCATCAGAGCGGTGCACCCGAGAGAAGCTGCATTCACCCGGGCGTCCATCTGCGTGGTTGCGTGAGCATCATTGTCGCTTCTGGGAGTTCATCGCCCGCGGGCGTTCGAGCGAGGAGGCTGCTGCGGATGCTGGCATCTCGACGCCGCTCGGGCCGCGCTGGTTTCGGAGTTCGGGAGGTATGCCGCCAACCCATCTGGCGCCTTCGGCGCCCGCGCCCAGCGGAAGATTTCTGACCTTTCGCGAGCGGGAAGAAATCGCCATCGAACTTGCCACAGGATCGGCAATCCGTGCGATCGCGCGCAAGCTGGGGCGCTCGCCCAGCACGATCTCGCGCGAAGTACGGCGCAACGCTGCCACGCGTGGCGGCAATCTGGAGTACCGTGCCAGCGTCGCGCAGTGGCACGCTGAACGCGCAGCTCGGCGCCCGCGTCCGAGCAAGCTGGCCAGAAACTCTGCTCTATGCGCTTATGTCGAGGAGCGTCTTGCTGGCCGGGTCACGAATGCGGATGGCATCGGCTTTGCCGGCCCTGAGGTGGTATGGAGGAAGCGGCGCGCCGTACTTCGACAGAATCGGCGCTGGTCGATTGCATGGAGCCCGGAGCAGATCGCCCATCGGCTTCGGATCGATTACCCAGAGGATCCCGCCATGCGCATCAGCCACGAGGCTATTTATCAGTCCCTGTACGTCCAGGGACGCGGTGCCCTGCGCCGGGAGCTGACGGCTTGCCTGCGTTCCGGCCGCGCTCTTCGCGTACCCCGCGAACGAACCCGCGGCCGTGGAAAATCCTTCGTGGGGGACGCCATCATGATCAGCGCGCGACCTCCGGAAGTGGAAGATCGTGCTGTTCCCGGACACTGGGAAGGGGATCTTATCTTGGGCCTGCATAGCTCGGCGATCGGCACCCTCGTCGAACGCAGTTCGCGATTTACAATGCTGCTGCACCTGCCGCGCGAGGAGGGATATCAGCGCGGGCAACGGATCAAGAACGGCCCGCCGCTTGCCGGGCATGGCGCCGAAGCCGTCCGCAAAGCCATCGCCGAATCCATGCGGGCGCTGCCAGAGAAACTCCGTCAGTCGCTAACGTGGGACCAAGGTGCCGAGATGGCCCAGCACGCAACGCTCCGGGTCGACAGCGGACTGGAAATCTACTTCTGCGATCCGCAAACCCCGTGGCAGCGTGGCTCCAATGAAAACACAAACGGACTGCTCCGCCAGTACTTCCCGAAGGGCACCGATCTCAGCCGGCACTCGATGCAGGAACTCGACGCGGTTGCTCACGCCATGAACACGCGCCCGCGCAAGACGCTCGGATGGAAGGCCCCCGCAGAAGTCCTCGACCAGTTCCTCACCCCGCAGTAGGGAGCTGGTGTTGCGACGACCGGTTGAATCCGCCCTGGCTGCCGCGGTCGCTGTGGTGGATGAGGCCGCCCCGATGAACCGGCTGCCGCTCGTGGATAGCCTGCTCCAGAGCGTCCAGCACGAAGCCGGCATGGGCTGCCCGGCTGACCCGCCAGCCCACAATGTAGCGGGCGTAGACGTCAATCACGAACGCGACATAGACGAACCCCGCCCAGGTCGCGACGTAAGTGAAATCCGAGACCCACAGCATATTCGGCGCTGGTGCATGGAACTGTCGGTTAACCCGGTCGAGCGCGCACGGCGCCGTCTTGTCGCTGACCGTGGTGCGCACCGGCTTGCCCCGGACTACGCCTTGGAGGTCGAGATCGCGCATCAGCCGCGCGACCGTGCATCGGGCAATGTCGAACCCTTCGCGTCGCATCTGCCGCCACACCTTGCGAACACCATAGACGCCGAAATTCTCGGCGAAGACCCGCACGATCTCCGGCTTCAGCGCCTGGTCTCGTCGCGCACGAACGGACAGCCGCGACGGGTCGCGGCGTTTGGCATCCTGGTCATGATAGGTGGATGGGGCGATCGGCAAAACCCGGCAGATCGGCTCGACCCCATACTCCCCACGATACTCGTCGATGAAGGCGATCATCGTCTGAACGGGCGGTCGAGCTCCGCCTGGGCAAAATAAGCCGATGCCTTGCGCAGGATTTCGTTGGCCTGCCGCAGTTCACGGTTCTCGCGTTCCAGCGCCTTCAGCCGGTCAGCAAGGTCGGTCGGGACCCCGGCACGCTTGCCGCTGTCAACCTCGGCCTTCTTCACCCACTCGTTCAGCGTGTGCGCCGAACAGCCGATCTTCTCGGCGATGGATACCAATGCTGCCCAGCGAGACGGATGCTCGCCCTCGTGATCCTGCACCAGCCGAACTGCGCGGGCGCGTACCTCCGGTGCAAACTTGTTCGTCGTCTTGCTCATCGTAGACCCTTCCTCTCAGGAATTGGGGCCTCCGGCAAACCCGGTGCGGTTCAATTGCGATATTGTTCGATGGCGTAACATGCATCATAAACGGTGAAAATTCGTCTGGAGCGATAGTCCGCTTTTGGGCTAATTTTTTTGATCGCCTGAACGCCGACTAGTAGGGCGCTTAGCGGTCGGCGCCGCGAACTCGAGACCGAGCGTCCGCCAACGACCCCGTAGCTGACGTATGGAGCGGTTTTCCGGTTTCCTGGAATCGGCCATTCATGTTGCCTCAACGGCACATTGCAGTATGTTGAGCCTATGAAGTTCATCACTCTCAATCGCGCGTCCGCCTTCCCGCTGATCTAAGCGGGCCGGTTTCGGCTCACCCGGCGGCTTTTCCGCCCGATGACCCACGCCTTTTTGAGAGACTTTATGCGAGACCAAACAGCTCCTGCGCTCAGCGCAGATGACGTCGCCTCGTTCGTGCGCGACGGCTTCGTCCGTATCGATGCGGCATTCAGCGAACATACCGCTGAGCAGGCCCGCGCTATCCTGTGGAAAGCCACCGGCTGCGATCCCGATGATCGTGCATCGTGGACCCGCCCGGTCATTCGCCTGGACCAGTTCAGCCAAGCTCCGTTTCAGGAGGCAGCGAACA
Source organism: Sphingomonas sp. ATCC 31555 (assembly GCF_000282895.1). Classification (GTDB taxonomy): domain Bacteria; phylum Pseudomonadota; class Alphaproteobacteria; order Sphingomonadales; family Sphingomonadaceae; genus Sphingomonas. The sequence goes on along the minus strand of NZ_ALBQ01000043.1, from coordinate 12,636 downwards.
CGCCGAAGCTCTGCGCGGCATTTGATCAGCTGGTCGGTGCTGGGCGCTGGTATCCGCGCGACAGGCTGGGAACCTTTCCAGTCCGCTTCCCCTCCGAAGAGGCCGCCGGGGACGATGGTTGGCACATCGATGTGAGTTTTGGCTACGAACACCCGGACTTTATGGAGTGGCGCGCTAATGTCAGCAGCAAGGGACGAGCCTTGCTGATGCTGTTCCTGTTTTCGGAGGTCGGTGTCGATGATGCACCGACCCGCCTTCGTGTCGGCTCGCATGCCGATGTCGCAAGGCAACTCGCCCCCGCAGGGGAGGCTGGCTTGACGCTTCGCGAGCTTGCCGCTGACGGGTTTGCCAGCTCGGCGCACCGGCGAGAGGCTTTGGCTCTGGGCAAGGCTGGCACGGTGTATTTGTGCCACCCCTTTCTTGTGCACGCCGCGCAACGGCACCGTGGAACAGGGCCGCGGTTCATGGCTCAACCGCCTTTGTTGCCGCGCGAGCCAATCTCCCTGTGTCGTAGGGACGGAGACTATTCTCCCGTCGAACAAGCAATTTTGAACGCCATCTCGCCCTGATAGGGAGAATTGATCGGCCCGTCCGCTTCCTGCCTTTGCATGCTTGAAGCAGACGGGCCGAAAGCCACCCAATACCGAACGTAGGTCCCGCGCCTTGGGCGAGCGGCGGCTTTCGTGATCGGCAACGGGCAGCCTGAATGACCGCAATGGGGCGCCAAGCTGCCAAGCGGCTTTATGCCGACGAAGAGGCAGGTTCTGGCGAGAGCTGCCGTTAGACACGTTATGCGAGAACGGCAGGAATGTCCCAAGCCTCGCCATCCCACCCTTCGCCGTCGGAGATAAGCCAACGCAGGTCCGGGCTCTACGATTGCGACGCTGAACGACTGGAATTGGGGCATAGCCAGCGAACCAAACCCCTACCCTCAGACCCGTCAACCGCTCACCCCAGGAAACGAGGCGCCCTCCCCTGCCCTCGGGCTCGCTGCGATCAGCGGATGGCGATCACCTTGACGTCTACGGCTTCCGCGATCTTCTTCCAGTTCTGATCACTTGTCCAGGCAGGCAGACCATCCCGCTTTGCGAGCGCAAGACAGAAGCGATCACCCAAGCTCAAGCCCGCTTCGGCCGTATGCGCCCGAAGTCTGCCCGCTATTTGAGCGAGCGCCTTGTCTGCGGGAACGATAGTCATCGGGAGCGGACCAAGCATGGCGTCAACCTGGCGCTCTGGCATGCCGGCATGAACAAAGTGCGTGACGACCTCGGCATAGTTCACGCTGCTCACCCGCGCCTCCGCGATAGCGGACGCCACCTTGGCAGCGCCACGTTCGCCTCTGAGCATGGCGATTATGGCGCTTGCGTCGAGTATAATGCTCATTCTCCGCTTTCCTCCCGGCGACGGGCCAAGAACGCTTCCACAGATGCGTCTGGATTGTCACCGGTGTACTGCTTGGCCAATGCTTGAGCTCGAGCAACGGCCTGAGAAGCGGTGCGCAGCACAACGCCATCTTCAGTTTCATCCAGATACACCGCACCACCACTCATAAGCCCCAAGCGCTTGCGGATGTCAGCTGGCAGGCTCATGCGACCATTAGCAGTGATGTTAATCTGCACTGTCATGGGACAACTCGAGACGTGTGGATCATGTGGCGATCCATTTAGCTATTCTCTCAAGACAGTGCAACGAGACCTCGATGAGGCCCGAAGGCCCTCAACCGGCAAAGCGGCCGCGATGTGTCAAACGCTTGGAGAGACTCCTCACCCTCTGGCGGTTGACATCCTCGTAACAGCGCTCCCCTCCTATTTGATTCTGCTCCCTGTCGGGAAACACATGTTTGTCGACACCCTGAGCGACAAACCTATTTCCGCATGTAACCGCTCACGGTAGGTGGCGGCGATCTCATCGCGCTATTTGGCGGGAACGCCTGCATCCGTTCTTACAGACGATGGTGGTTTGAGACGATGTTTTCGCCCAGGCAGGCGCGTTGATGCGGAATAAGCTTTGTATCATCAAACGTAACCTCGGAGCGGAATTCGAACGAGCTTGCCGGCGGCTCGGATAATAGTGGTGGCCGCACCGCATGCTTCCCATCATTTCGAGGGCGGCGATGCTTTAGGGTTAAGCGCCGCAACCTTCACGCACCGATTTGATCGCGGCAACCAGCATGGCACCGCTAAAGGGCTTGTGGAGAAGGAACGTGCAGCGATCGCTGTCAAACTTCGCTGCTATCGCTTCCATATCGCCGTCTCCCGCGAGAACCAGGGGAAGATCGGCATGAAGCGCCCGGAGCTCCGACGCCAGAGCATCCCCGGCACGATCGGCCAGACGACCGCCGATGACGACGGCGTCGTACCGTCCCTGTGCCGCACGGACCTTGCCTAGCGCTTCGGCAGCGTTGGCGGCCTCCTCGACTCCGTAGCTCGCAATCGTCAGTGCTTCGGCGGCTAGCAGGCGTACGGTGGCATCGGTCTCCACGATCAACACCGGCGGCTCTTCCCCGTGTCGAGCACGTCCCGGATTTTCTGTGCGAGGGCGCTGACCGTGAACGGCTTGGCGATCATCTCAACCCCCGCGTCGAGCCGCCCGCCATGAACGATCGCGTTGCGCGTGTATCCCGAGGTGTAGAGGACCTTCAGCTGCGGCTGCGCCTTACGCGCGAGGTCGGCGAGTTCCTTGCCTGACATGACCGGCATGACCACGTCGGTGAATAGCAGATCCACGCTTGCGCCATGCCGTTCGAGGAGACGGAGCGCCGCAGGCCCGTCATGTGCCTCGATCACGCGGTAGCCGAGGTCGCGCAGGCAATCGACCGAGTAGGAACGGACGTCATCATCATCCTCCACGACGAGGATGCATTCCTGTTCCGGGCTGACCTCCAGCTCAGAGATGATCTCGTGCCCCTCCTCACGCTCGACGCTCATCAGGCGGGGCAGATATATCTTGATCGTCGTCCCCTGCCCCTCCTCGGAGTAGACCTTCACGTGCCCCCCGGACTGTTTGACGAAGCCATAGACCATCGACAATCCCAGGCCGGTGCCCTTGCCGACTTCTTTCGTCGTGAAGAACGGTTCGAAAGCACGCGCGATCGTCTCGCGGTCCATGCCACGACCGGTGTCCGACACGGAGATTACGACATACTGGCCCGGCGCGACTTCGGCGTGCGCCGCTGAGTATTCCTCATCAAGACGAGCGTTGGCCGTCTCGATCGTGAGCGTGCCGCCGTCAGGCATGGCGTCTCGGGCGTTCACGGCCAGGTTGAGGATGGCGCTCTCGAGCTGCGGGGGATCGGCTTCGACGCGCCATAACCCCGGGCTCGTCACCACCTCGAGCTGCACCATCTCCCCGAGCGCGCGGTTCAGCATGTCGGACATGCCGCTGACCAGCTTGTCCACGTCGAGCGGCTTCGGAGCAAGCGGCTGCCGGCGCGAAAAGGCAAGCAGTCGCTGCGTCAGCGACGCTGCGCGCTCCGCACCCTTCATGGCGTTGTCAAGCGCGCGCCGCGCGCGCGTGTCCGATACACCGGCGGACTCCAGCGCACGCCCAGCCATATCGATGTTGCCGGTCACCACGGTCAGAAGGTTGTTGAAATCATGCGCGATGCCGCCGGTGAGCTGGCCGACCGCCTCCATCTTCTGCGCCTGACGCAGCGCCTCCTCGGCCTCGCCGCGGCGGGCCATCTCCTCTTTCACCCGCTGTTCGAGCGTGCTGTTGATGTCCTTCAGCATCTGCTCGGTCCGCTTGCGCTCGGTGATGTCGAGGGCCGTGCCGATGACACGGCGACAACGGCCCGTCTCGTCGAAGACGCCCCGTCCCTTCGCTGCCACCCAGCGGACGACTCCGTCCTCCTTGCCGATGGTGCGATACTCAACGTCGTACAGCGCACGTGCGTCGGGATCGAGCGCGGCGGCAAAGGCGGACGAGGTCTGCTCTAAATCGTCGGGATGGAGACCCGCATAATAATCCGCCATCGAGCAGGGTACGTCGGGTGAGATGCCGAACATCGCCTTGACGCGCGGCGGCCAGAACAGCGTGTCGGTTTCCATGTCGAGGTCCCACAGCCCGATCTCTGCCGCCTCGGTGGCAAGCCTGAGCTGTTCCTCACTGCGGTGCAGACGTTCCTCGGCCTCGCGGCGTTCATCGATGTCGATGACCGAGCCGACATAGCCCAGGTACTCGCCGGCTTCGCCGAACCGGGGGCTGGCGGCATCAATGGCCCAGCGGTATGTTCCGGATGAATGACGAAGCCGGTATTCGACCCTGAACGGCTCCCGCGCCGCGTTGGCTGAGACGAAGGCTGCTTCCGCGAAGGCACGATCGTCGGGATGGGCGGCGTCAAGCCAACCGAACCCTTCGGCCTACCTCCTCTGCGCGCCCTGCTGTAAGGGCGCTTGTATGACTGAATAGAGGGAGAAGTTGATAGATCGTTTCACCAAGGGCTTAGTACCCACAATACAGTTCGGTTTTTTGGTAAATGTGCCGCTAGCACATTACAGGCAACTAGTTTGCAAACTAGCAGCTTTCTGCGCTAAGCTCATGATTGTAGGATTGAAGGGATCCAGCGTTTTGCGCGGGCTTCGGCTCAGCAAGTGGTCAACATTTCAAACGGGACACTCGGACGTGAGTGCTTGATCGCGTAAATGTGTCGAGGGGGGCATATGAACGGTGAGACTTTTGATTCGTGGCAAGCCGAAATGGCGACGCTCGAGCGAGGCGTGCTGGAGCTGAGCGGTGCTGATGCCAAAGCAGCCTTACTGGAGTTGCTCAAAAGAGATAGCGTTCGCCGACGACAAACCGAGGCGGAGCTGGCGTACGCGCAAGAGTGGATTCAGCTGGCTCAGGAGGTTGGCGGAGTCTCAGCCTACTCATTCGATTTTGAGCGGCAGGAGCTAAGTTGGTCTCCTTCGACCTATGCGTTGTATGGTTGGTCACCTGACAGGCCTGCAACGGTCGATAACTGGCTTGCCTCAATTCATCCAGATGATTTGAGCGAGGTTCAGGAAGTTGCCGCTCGTGCGCTGGAACACGGCACGCTGGTCGACCATGAGTTCAGGATCGTCCGTGATGATGGCACCGTTCGGTGGATCCACGATCGCGCACGAGTGGTCCTGGACGGCAGCAATCGAGCCACCCGCCTCGTGGGGCTTAACATCGACATCACCGAGATGAAGCTGGCCCAAGCGACGACAGAAAGTGTCGCAAAGGAGAGTAGTCACCGCCTTAAAAATCTGCTTTCCGTTCTGCAAGGACTGGTCAAAGCCTCCCTTACCGGTAAAGTCGATCTGGGCATCATAGATGATATCATTGAGAGGATTGTGGCACTCGGCCGGTCGCAAGATATTTTTTTACAGAAGGCAAGCGAGCCTATTGCAATAAGCGAATTGATATTGTCTCAGGTGCATCCGGTTGTGGGAGATGCAGTAAAACAATTGAGCGTAGATGGGCCGCCCGTACTTGTTGATACCGCCGCCGCCCAATCCTTAGGGATGGCGCTTTATGAGTTGGCAACAAACGCATGCAAACACGGAGCACTTCATTCGGGTGCGGGCCATGTTTCGATCGCTTGGTACGTCGATGATGACGCCTTCTCGCTCCATTGGTCCGAGCACCAACAAGAATTCTCCGCCCCAGTAGGCGAGCATTCGGGTTTCGGAACATTGATCACAGGAGGCCTGCTGGAACGTGCCCTTCGCGGCAAGGTGACCCGAACCTATGATCATACCGGGCTAAAGTGGTCCATTGACGTGCATGATATCCGCCGCATCATCGCACAGATGCCAAGCTCTTGATGTTCCGGCGATAGGTGACGAAGTGCCTGGCTCTCAGCACCCTCGCATCATTGCTGACTGTCCGCCTGTAAGCGACTGCCGCAGTTCACGCTGCCCTCTCAGCCGCTTCGTCCGCCCGGACATAAGCGTATAGCGTCGGCTTGGAGATGCCGAGCATCGTGCAGATTTTGGCAATCGGCAGTTGGTTCTCGTGATATAGCCTTACGGCCAGATCTCGTTTGTCCTTGCTGAGTGCGGTCGGTCTCCCTCCCTTTTTGCCGCGTGACCGTGCCGCTGCCAGTCCAGCCTGAGTACGCTCGCGAATCAGGTTGCGTTCGAACTCGGCGAGCGCGCCGAACAGGTGAAAGGTGAGCTTGCCTGCCGTGGTGGTGGTATCAATCGCCTCGTGGAGACTGAGTAGGCCGACCTCCTCCTCCTCAAGGTAGGTCATCCACCCGATCAGGTCACGCAACGATCGGCCGAGCCGATCGAGCCGCCATACCACGAGCGTGTCGCCAGCGCGGAGTTGCTCCCTCAGCTTTTCCAGGCCCGGGCGGGCGGCGGTTGCGCCGGATGCCTTGTCCGTGATGATCCTCTCGCAACCCGCGGCGGTCAAAGCGTCGCATTGAAGATCGAGGTTTTGTTCAGCTGTGGAGACACGCGCGTACCCAATCCTCATGCGAGAACCCCGTGCAAAGGCGAGGAGGAGGTATTTGGCAAAAAAGTCGTCATACCGTGGATTATGTTGCCTTAGTTTTCTTTACCGGGTAGGTTTACCTGGAATTGTCCGGTTTCGCAATTCCAGCTGATTGGCAGCGCCATGGGCAAACAATTCTCCGTTTTCCTACCTTTTCGGTTGAGGCTGCTGCGGTGAGGCATCCGGCGCTCGCTCCACCGCTGGCAGTCGAACGCTACCGGACATTGGAGCCGCACCTGATCGATGGCGTTACGCTCGCGGACCTGGCGCGTGCCGGCGTCGCTAGCGAGCGGACGCTGCAGCGATGGCTTCAACGCTACCGTGTCGAAGGTCTAAGCGGCCTTGGCCGCTCGTCTCGCAGCGATCAGGGCAAGGTCCATGTGCCCGACCACCTACTGGCCGTCGTGCGCGAGCTGGCGACCAAGCGGCCGCGGCCGCCGGTCAGCGCCATCCATCGTAAGGTGGCGGCGCTTGCCGTTGCTGAAGGGGGGCGGGCACCCAGCTACTCGTCTATCTGCCGCATTGTGGGCAGCGTGCCGGAAAGGCGGATCGCCGCCGCGACCGATCCCGCCGCCTACCGCGACCATCATGAACTGGTGCACCGTCGGGAAGCCTCGGCTTCCAACGAAATGTGGCAGGCCGATCATACCGTGCTCGACATTCTAGTACTGGACGATGCTGGGAAGCCAGTCCGACCGTGGTTGAGCGTCGTGCTGGACGATCATAGCCGCGCCATTGCGGGGTATTTCATCAGCCTAGATGCGCCGAGCGCGCTCGATACCGCGCTTGCGCTTCGCCATGCCATCTGGCGCAAGGCCGATCCCGATTGGATCGTCAGCGGGATCCCGGAGCAGCTCTACGTCGATAACGGCGCGGATTTCGTATCCGAGCATGTCGAACAGGCATGCATGGCGCTGAAGATACGCCTGACCCATTCCCTGCCGGGGCGCCCTCGTGGCCGCGGCAAAATCGAGCGGCTGTTCCGCACCATCAATGATATGTTCCTGCCCGACCTCCCCGGGCATCTCATCCGCGCCAAGCCGTTGTCGCCACCAACCCTCTCGTTGGGCGATCTGCGCGCCCGCTTCGAGGCATTCGTATGCGGCGTCTATCACCAGCGCCTTCACGGCAGCACAGGCGAAGCGCCGGTTGCCCGCTGGCAGAAGGGCGGCTTTCTGCCGGCTATGCCTGACAGCCTCGACCAGCTCGACATGCTACTTGTACACGTTCCGAAGCTTCGCAAGGTACTGCGCGACGGTATTCGCCTGCTAGGCCGTCGCTATGTTGAACCGACCTTAGCTGCCTTCGTCGGCGAGATGGTCACGGTACTCTATGACCCTCGCGATTTGACCGAGGTGCATGTCTATCACGAGGGCTGGTTCGTCTGCCGAGCCCTCAGCCCTGAGCATTTGGCCGCTCCGTCCCTGCGCGACATCCAGCGAGCGCGCCGTGACGCTAAAAATCGCGACCTGGATCAACCCACGACGATGGAGGCTAGGGCGTAGACTCATTACGCTGCACACCAGATGCGTGCGCATATGAGTTTGACTGCGGCGAGGTAGTTTTCGGGGCACTTGTCATAGCGAGTGGCGATGCCCCGGAAGTGTTTGATACGGTTGAAGAAGCGCTCGACGAGGTTGCGCTGCCGATAAAGCCAGCCCGAGAAGGCGAAGCGTTTCTTGCGGTTGGACCGCGCTGGGATGTTGGCCCAAGCATTCCTGGCGGCGGCAGCTTCACGGATGGCGTTACTGTCGTATCCCTTGTCACCGAGCAGGGTTGCGCCCTCCGGCATGGCCTCGAGCAGGGCCTCGGCTTCCTGACTGTCGTGGACCTGGCCGCCGGTCAGCCGCAGAGCGACGGGACGACCGTCAGCGTCAACGAGCGCATGGATCTTGCTCGTGAGGCCACCTCGGGAACGTCCCATGCCGCGATCTGCCCCCCCCCTTTTTACCCGTCGCACCGTGCTGGTGGACGCGGACACACGTGGAGTCGATCATGACGATCTCGCCTTCAAAGGCGGCGGAAACTGCGGCTAGCAGCCGGTCCCATACCCCGGCTTTGCGCCAGCGGACGAACCGGTTGTAGCAGGTGGTCGAGGGGCCGTAGCGATCGGGTATCTCGGCCCACGGCGAGCCAGTGCGGAACCGCCAGAGAATGCCGTTCAGGACCCGTCGATCATCCACCCGGGGAACGCCGCGTGGCTTGTTGGGCAGAAGCGGCTCGATAATCGACCATTCCCCGTCCGTCAGTTCGTATCGCCATCGCGCCATCAAGCCTCCATCGCAATGGAGAGCCTGAATCACGCAGACCCGAAAACCTCAAGGCCGTTTATGAGTTTACGGCCTAGCGATGGCGACCAAGCGAGTCCGGCTCCCCGGCCCACCGCCGTCCGCGGGCTCCGGCTCTACGCTGCTGACGATTGAGTTTCCGGTCGAGCAGCCCTTCTTGCCGACGCGAGAGCATGCTCGGTTCGTGGAGTTCGCCGAGGCGTGCGCCCATTATCGCTACATAGGCGTATGCCACGGCCGCCCCGGCGTCGGCAAAACACGATCCGCTCGCGAATTCGCCAAGTTTCCTGATCTAACGGGTTATGGCGCCATGGACCCCATTGGTCCGGCGCTGGCCCATCAGATCGCGCAGTGCCGCGCCGTGTTCTACACCGTCGCTATCAGCAACACGCCCAAATCGATCGATCTCCTGCTGGGCAACGGCGTCTTGAAAATCGGCTTTGCCCGGATGACGGTCGCGACCGGATCGTATGAAGGCGCTACCTATGAAAAAGCGCGACTCGCTTGCCCGCTCGTCATCGTCGACGAAGCCGATCGTCTGACCATCAAATCGCTCGAACACCTCCGCGATATGGCTGATCGACACGGTTTTGGCCTGATTCTGATGGGCATGCCCGGACTCGAAAAGCGGCTCGCGCGCTACGCCCAACTTTACTCTCGCATTGGCTTCGTTCACGAGTTCAAGCCGCTTACGGAGACGGAAATGCGCCTCCTACTGGCAACGCATGCCGCCGACTTCGCCATCACCTTCGATCCCACGGATCTCGACGCGATCGAGGCGCAAGCCGCGGTGATCCGGATCACCCGGGGCAACTTCCGACTGATGGAGCGCATCTTCGCTCAAATGCGACGCATCATGACGCTCAATCATGTCGAGGCGGTCAACACCGAAATCGTTCAAGCCGCCCGCGACTGCCTCGTCATCGGATCGGGCAACTGACATATATCTCGATCAGAATGCCGCCAGATAGCGTGCTCATTCACATCCGCAATCGCCCTGTCTCTGAAAGTGATCGACAAACCCTGTCGCTTTGGCGCAGTGTGCGAAAAGCTAATTTTGGAGGTTTGTCGTACATGCAGGTTGGATACATGCGAGTGTCATCCGCCGATGATCGTCAATCGGTGGATCTGCAGCGCGACGCGCTGATCGCAGCAGGTGTCGATCCGCGGCACATTCATACCGATAAGGCTTCCGGCGCGCGGGACGATCGCCCAGGCCTCAAAGCCTGCCTCAGCTAAATGGCGGGAGGTGACACACTGGTGGTTTGGAAGCTTGACCGCCTAGGGCGCTCTTTGCCCCACCTCCTCTCGATCATAGCGGACCTGAAAGAGCGGGGTATCGCATTCCGCTCGCTTACCGAGCAGATGGACACGACCACCCCCCACGGCGAGCTGCTGTTCTCCCTTTTCGGTGCCTTGGCACAGTACGAGCGAGCTTTGACACGTGAGCGAGTAATGGCCGGCCTCGCCGCGGCAAAGCGCCGAGGACGCAAGGGTGGAAGGCCGCCAACGATCGATGCGGAAAAGATGGAAGCGATTATCCAAGCACTGGCATCCGGCACAAGCAAAGCGGCGGTATGCCGAAATTTCGGCATCGCTCGATCTACCCTCGTGGGCACCCTTGCTCGTACCGGGTGGACGGGTCCTTCAGACGCTTAGCCGCGTCCGCTCACGGGTAAGAAGCTGCCGGTCCGCTGCTGCCCCACTTCCCGTCTATCGCCGCGATCCGGTGTCCCTCTGATAGCTGTCGTTCTCTAACGATAGCATCAGCTGATCGCCACATATCACATGGATGATTGCTTTCGACGCTTCCAGGAGCGCAAAGCATAGCCATGCCCCATTGCTGATGATTGGAGAGGGACGATGAGGAAATCCATTTTGGCCGGCGTTTTCGCGGCCGTTCTCGCCGCACCTGCCTGGGCGGCACCCGACTGGAGCAAGGTCGATGCTGCGCTTGGGCGCCCCGGCACCGAGCAGGCGGGGGGTGTTCATCGCTACGGCTTCCCGCGCTCCGATCTCCGTGTCTCGCTCGATGGTGTCGCGATTAAGCCTGTCCTGGCACTCGGCTCCTGGGCGGCGTTCCAGCCTTTGGGCGACGACGTTATGGTGATGGGCGACCTCGTGCTGACGCACGAGGAAGTGAATCCCGTGATGAGCCGGCTGCTAGCTGGCGGCTTCACGGTCACCGCGCTCCACAACCATCTGCTGCGCTCCTCGCCCGCCACCATGTACCTGCACATCGCTGGGCATGGCGACCCGGTAAAACTCGCGACCGCCTTGCGTGCCGCATTGGCCGAAAGCCGGACGCCGCTCGCCGGGCCTTCCCGGGATTCGCAACCGCCGTCGGCGGGCGCAGGCAGCTCGCCGCCTCTCGATATTGACGCTGCCGCGCTTGACCGCCTGATGGGCGCAAAGGGCAAAGCCAATGGCGGGGTTCTCCAATACAGCTTCCCGCGTGCGGAAAGGCTCACCGACCAGGGTATGGAGACTCCGCCTTCAATGGGCACAGCCACGGCAATCAACTTCCAGCCCACCGGGTCAGGCCGCGCTGCGATTACCGGCGATTTCGTGCTGGTCGCGAGTGAGGTCGACCCGGTGATGCGCGCACTTCGCGCGAGTGGCATCGAGGTGACTGCGCTCCACAATCACATGCTCGATGACCAGCCGCGACTTTTCTTCATGCATTTCTGGGCAAACCAGGATGCTGCGAAGCTCGCGAAGGGGCTTCGCTCGGCGCTCGACAAGATGAAGCTTCAGGCGAGCTGATTTAGAGGGGGGTGCTGTGGGCAAAGCTGAGGCCTTGGCCATGGCACTCGATATGGCACTAGCAGCAGCTTCGACGGCATCAATCAACACATGCAGAGTGGCGAACCGCGATGGCAGGGGACGCTACGGTCCTTCAGCATAGACGGCAGCGATCATTTTCTACCTGCGGTAAGCGGTCAGGCTGCTCACCACCCACTCTCGGCCGGCAGGTGGAGCAATCCCCGCAAAAGCCGCCGCTGGCGCCGTGGCGCCCTCATATGGGGCGATGTACAAACAGGTGTTTCGAACAGACTGGGACGTGGACGGCTCCTCAGAGGCGCTGGCTGAAGGGAAGCGTCCGATAAATGGCATTCGAGGAAAAACGGCTTGTCCGTTCACACCCAGAATACGTCACGCTTTTGCAGCGTTGGACCGCTACCCGAACGCCTAGGTTCTCCGCTGGGCTTTGGGGCACGAGCTGGGCGGGCGATCAGACCACCAGGACTGCTAACGAAACGGAGTTTGCGACATGATCTCGATAGTAGTTGCCGTGGCCTTGCAGACAGCAGCGGTGAATCAGGTAACCATCGAACAGGTCCAAAGTGACCCTCAGCTTTTTCTTGGAAAGAAGATCAAGCTATGCGGCGAGGTCGCTCCTGATAGAAGTACACTCTATTCAGATACATATCAGCGGATTCATGGCAGAGTTGGAGTGAAACTGCTAGGTGCAACGTCCCGCGGGCGAGGCAAATGCCTGATTGGTCGGCTCACCCGCGCCGATGGCCAACAGCCGAAGGCTGGTGACAGCATTGTCGTAAGCGATTCCGCACTTCCCGACGAATACGTGTTTGTCGTGGAGGAGAGGCCCCGGTCCTAAGCGGCAGTTACTTGACCGATGATTTTCATCAAAGCGGACAGACGGCTCACCATCACCTTCTGCCGATGAAGCGGGTGAACTGTTTGAAGGCAGTCGGCGACCCCCCACCCCTCTCCGCAGGACGGATGTACGACAAACAGGTGGTTTACGACTGCGTCGTCGAAGCGGGGGCTCTGAGAGCTCTTACCGAGGTGATCGAGGCTCCACTCGCAATCGGTAAGCGTCCGACCAAGGCCGTCTGAGGGAAAGCGGCATGTC
>NZ_ALBQ01000042.1 GCF_000282895.1 Sphingomonas sp. ATCC 31555 | reverse complement strand
CCCCACCCCCTCCCCTGAAGGGGAGGGGCTAGGCAGCCTCAGCCGCCTGCCCTTCTCAATACCCCTCCGGCGCCAGATCGCTGAACTTGGTGAACTGCCGGTCGAAGCGCATATGCACCGAGCCCGTGGCACCATGGCGCTGCTTGGCGATGATCACCGTCGCCTTGTTCGCCACTTCCAGCTGGCGCGCCTGCCATTCCTCATAGGCCATGCGCTCCTCGGCGGTCTCGGTGCCGTCGGGGATCTTCGTCGGGGCCTTGAAGTCGTGATAATATTCGTCGCGATACACGAACAGCACGATATCGGCGTCCTGCTCGATCGAGCCGGATTCGCGAAGGTCGGAGAGCTGCGGGCGCTTGTCCTCGCGGCTTTCCACCGCGCGGCTGAGCTGGGAGAGCGCCAGCACCGGCACATGAAGTTCCTTGGCCAGCGTCTTGAGGCCGCGCGAAATCTCCGAGATTTCCTGCACGCGCCCGTCGCCCGAGGCCTTGGCCGAGCCGGTGAGCAGCTGGAGATAGTCGACGATCACCATGCCGATCTTGTGCTGGCGCTTGAGCCGCCGGGCGCGGGTGCGAAGCGCGGCGATGGTGAGGCCGGGCGTGTCGTCGATATAGAGCGGCAGCCGCTCCAGATCGCCCGCGGCGCGCGCGAACTTCTGGAACTCGGCATTGCTCAGCTGGCCGGTACGCAGCTTTTCCGAGACGACCTCGGCCTGTTCGGACAGGATACGCATCGCCAGCTGGTCGGCCGACATTTCGAGGCTGAAGAACGCCACCGGCGCGCCGATCGACTTCTCCTCAGCGATGCCCGCGTCGAGATCGTCCATGTAGCGCTTGGCGGCGTTGAACGCGATGTTGGTGGCGAGCGAGGTCTTGCCCATGCCGGGGCGACCGGCGAGGATCAACAGGTCCGATCGGTTGAAACCACCGGTCGAGGCGTTGAGGTCGCTCAGCCCCGTGGTGATGCCCGAGATGCCGCCGCCCGAGTTCATCGCCTTTTCGGCTTGGCGGACGGCGAGCGTGGCGGCGCGGGTGAAGGACTTCACGCCGGCTTCCGAATCGCCCTGCTCGGCAACCTGGTAGAGCCGGAGTTCGGCCTGCTCGATCTGCTTGGAGGGATTGATGTCCTGGCTGGTGTCGAGCGCGCCCTCCACCATGCCGCGGCCCACATCGACCAGCGCGCGGAGCTGGGCGAGATCGTAGATCTGGTCGGCGAAGGAGCGCGCGCCGATCAGGCTGGCCGGGTTGCCGGTCAGCTGGGCGAGATAGGCCGGGCCGCCCAGCTCCTTCATCGCCGGATCGTTGGCGAAAAGCGGGCGCAGCGTCACCGGGGTGGCGAGGCGGTTGTCGCCGACGAGATGGGCGATCTGCTCGTAGATGCGGCCGTGCAGCGGCTCGAAGAAATGCTCGGGTCGGAGCTTCTGGAGGACGTCTTCCGCGACTCGGTTGTCGATCATCATCGCGCCGAGCAGCGCTGCTTCGGCTTCGACATTTTGGGGGAGACTCAGGCCCTCTTGGGGCTCGGGTGCAGGAAAGGGAATCGGCTGTGCCATGGCTTCCTCATCGGCCTACGCGGGGGGTACGGCAACCGGCATGGCTTGTGGAAAACGGGGAATGCTTCCAAAGCTGGGACCTATGGCCGATCCGCGGATCATCGACGTGACCCTCGACGAGCGCACCATTCTTTGGCGCTCGGCGGATATCGAGCAGGAACGCCGGATCGCAATTTACGATCTGCTCGAGGACAACCACTTCGCCCCCCAGCGCGAACATGCCGATGGCTATGCCGGGCCGTACAAGCTGCAACTGAGCGTCGAAGAAGGACGGCTGGCGCTGGCGATCAAACGCGCCGACGATACGCCGCTGGAGACGATCGTGCTGGGCTTGGCGCGCTTTCGCCGGCCGATCCGCGACTATTTCGCGATCTGCGACAGCTATTACCAAGCGATCCGCAACGCGACGCCGGCGCAGATCGAGACCGTCGACATGGCCCGGCGCGGCATTCACAATGACAGCGCCGAACTGTTGCGGACGGCGCTGGACGGCAAGATCGACGTCGATTTCGATACCGCGCGACGGCTGTTCACGCTGATCTGCGTGCTCCACATCAAGGGATGACTTTCATGACGACGGACCCCAGCGCGCTGATCGCAGCCGCGCGCAAAGCTGCGCGCAACGCGCACGCCCCCTATTCGAATTTCGGCGTGGGTGCCGCCGTGCTGCTGACCGACGGCACCGTGGTGACGGGCGCCAATTTCGAGAATGCCAGCTACGGCCTGTCGCTCTGCGCCGAGACGGTGGCGCTGGCAACGGTATCCGCACAGGGCCGGCTGCGTGACGTGGCGGAGATCGCCGTGATCGGCGGGCCGATCGGCGCGGACGGGGTACCCACCGGCACAGCCCCGGTCAGCCCCTGCGGGCGCTGCCGCCAGGTGATCAATGAGGCGGCGCAGCTGGGCAAGCGCGATCTGCCCGTCCATTGCGGCGCCGCCGAGGGCGATGCGGTGGCGAGCTATCGCCTGTCCGAGCTGCTGCCCCAGGCGTTCGGCCCGGGGGATCTGGGGATTAGTTGAGGGGTTGCCGCCGGCACCCCTTCCCGCCGTCATCCCCGCGAAGGCGGGGATCCATTGGCGCTGAATTGGCGGTCCCTGCCCCCGGCGTCCTGGCAAATGGATTCCCGCCTTCGCGGGAATGATGATGGAGGTTTGAACGGCCGAGGTCCCCACCCCCAAACTTGACGCCGCGCCCCCTCCCCCGCACTACCGCGCGCATGTCCATTCTTTCCGACCGCTGGATTCGCGAGCAGGCGCTCAACCACGGCATGATCGAGCCTTTCGTCGAGAGCCAGCGGCGCGAGGGCTGCATCAGCTACGGCCTGTCCTCCTATGGCTATGACGCGCGGGTGGCGGACGAGTTCAAGATCTTCACCAATGTCGACAGCGCGGTGGTGGATCCGAAGAATTTCGATGCGAACAGCTTCGTCGACCGCAAGACCGACGTGTGCGTCATCCCGCCCAACAGCTTCGCGCTGGCGCGGACGGTGGAGTATTTCCGGGTGCCGCGCGACGTGCTGGTGATCTGCCTCGGCAAATCCACCTATGCGCGCTGCGGTATCATCGTGAATGTCACGCCGCTGGAGCCGGAATGGGAAGGCCATGTGACGCTGGAATTTTCCAACACCACGCCGCTGCCGGCGAAGATCTACGCCAATGAAGGCGCGTGCCAGTTCCTGTTCCTGAAGGGCGAGCAGGCCTGCGAGACGAGCTATGCCGACCGCGCGGGCAAATATATGGGCCAGCGCGGCGTAACGCTGCCGCGGCTGTAACGCGCCGGCCGACTACCGGGCGGCGTGGCAATGCGCCCGCCGCTCCGGAAATCGAAGTCAGTCAGCGAAGCGCCGTCCGCTGGCGCAGATCCAGATAGCGCAAGCCGGCGCGAGCGACGCTGTGCGATCCTGCGGTACGCTGGTTTGAAAGATCCAGCACGACTTCATCCTGCGACAACACCTGCTGGTACAGCGTACCCGCTTCGGCGAACCGGCCGGTGCCGTAGTACACGGCCGCCAAGTTCAGCAGCACTTCAGGCCGCGGGCTGTCGCGCAACGCTCCAAGCAATTTCTGTTCGGCCTTGGCAAAGGCGCCCGTGCTGATTTCGGTCGCGGCCACGCTCGCGTCCTGCGCGGCGGCCGGCATTGCCATTCCCAGCAGCGGCACCAAGGCCGCAGCGACAAGTTTGATCGACATGCAACGCTCCTCTCATCATGTTACGCCAACGCTACATTTTTATGACAGTTGGGTGACACATAGGTGACATAGAGGTTGCAGCCGCGCAATAGGGGAAATCGCCGGAGGCGCGCGGCAGCCGGGCACAAAAAAGGCGGCCCCGAAGGGCCGCCTTCCCAAAATACTCCGACCCGCTGGGGATCAGAAATCGTTACGATACTGCTCGTTGCCGACGAAACCCAGCTTGGTGACGTTGGCACGCTTGATGATGGCAAGCGTGCTGTCCACCACTTCATACCGTGCCGCAGGATCCGGCTGGAAGTGCAGCTCCGGCTCCGGAGAGCGCTGCAGCGATGCATCCAGATACTGGCGCAGCTGCACATCGTTGATCGGCATGCTGTTCCAGAACACCTGGCCCTGTGCGTCGATATAGACCTTGTTCTTGTCCGGTTCGACGGGGCTGGCCGGGGTGTTGCTCGGCTGGGGCAGATCCACCTTCACGGCATGGGTCTGCACCGGAATGGTGATGATGAACATGATGAGGAGCACGAGCATGACGTCGATCAACGGCGTCGTGTTCATGTCCATCATCGGCTCGCCGTCATCACGGCCCGCGCTCATTGCCATTGTGGTAACTCCTTAAACGGGCCGATCAGAGCCGGGCTGTCGACGAACCGGGTTCCGGTTCGGAAATGAAGCCGACCTTCACGAAACCCGCCATCTGCATTGTGTAGATGGTGCCGCCAATGCAGCGATAGGGCGTGTTGACGTCGCCGCGAATGTGAACCTCCGGAAGTTCGAGGCCGGCGGCATTCGGGCCACCCTGGCGATCGATCTCGGCCTTCAGCTTCACGACGGCGCGGTCCAGCAACTCACCATGGTTGACGCGGGTAAGACCCCAGTAGACCTCGCAACCGCCCGGACCGCCCTTGATGGAAAGCGACACGTTCTCGGGCTTGGTCGTCGTCACCTCGTACTGCACCTTCGGCAGCGCGAGATCGACCGTCTGGATCACAACGGGAACGGCGATGAGGAAGATGATCAGGAGAACCAGCATCACGTCCACGAGGGGCGTGGTGTTGATCTCTGACATCGGTGCGTCGTCGCCGCCGCTGCCTGTGCTAATCGCCATTGGGCGTAATCCTATCCTCTTGTACGCCGGATCGTCGTCCGGCGGCGGGACTGCGCGTTACGTGGCAGTCCCGCGGCCTTGATCTTACGGGCGGGTCTGAACGCCGCCAGCCTGGCCGGCGGTGGTCGTCGCCGGCTTCGGCGAAGCGGCAGCGGCCGGCTTCTTGGCGGCTGCGTTCGTCGAAGGCTTCACCTTGCCGTCCGAAGCGAGGTAGCCGAGCACGTCGTTCGAGAACGCATTCAGGTTCTCGGCGATCGACTTGTTACGACGCTGCAGGAAGTTGAAGGCGAGCACCGCCGGAACGGCGACGACGAGACCGAGCGCGGTCATGATCAGCGCTTCACCGACCGGGCCGGCGACGGCGTCGATCGAAGCCTGACCGGCCGAACCGATCTTGATGAGCGCGCGGTAGATACCGATAACCGTACCGAACAGACCGATGAACGGCGAGGTAGCGCCGACGGTCGCGAGGAAGGCGAGACCGCCGCCCAGCGCCGAGTTGATCGAACCTTCCGAACGCGCGAGCGAACCGTGCAGCCAGTCATGCGCTTCGACCGGATCGGTCAGCAGCTTGTACTGCTCCTGCGCTTCGAGACCGTCGTCGACGATCTGGCGATAGGCCGAGTTCTTCTCGAGCTTGGCAGCGCCTTCGCGCAGGCTGTTCGAGCTCCAGAACGTGGCGCGGACGCGCTTCGCCTGGTTGATGATCTTCTGCTGTTCGAACAGCTTGGTGAAGAGGATGTAGAGCGATACGAAGAGCATCAGCACCAGGATCGCGAACACCGTCTGCGAGATCAGGCCGCCTTCCTTGAGCGCCTGCTGAAGGCCATAGGGGCTTTCGCCCGAAGCTGCGGCACCACCGGCAGCGAGAATGGTCGTGAGCATTTTGGGTCTTTCCTCTAAAAGATAGCTTCTTGCGCAAGCCGGTCCGCCTCGCCCGGCGGACCGGAAACCGGAGAGTTACTTTTCAAGCCGCCACGTGAACCGGCCTAGATACGGTGCGGGAATCTTGTTCCCGTCCGCGTCTTCGGCAGGCGTGAAGCGCGCACGGCGCCGCAGCAGATTGCACGCCGTGCTGTCGAGCAACGACGAGCCGCTCGACGACGTGATCGAGCAATTCGCAACCTTGCCCGAAGCGTCCACGTCGAGGCGGAAACCAACCGTACCTTCATCACCCGAACGCTGCGCCGCGGCAGGATAGTCGTCGTTCGTCACCCACGAGCCCGGAGGCGTGCGCGGCTTGAGCCCCTTCGCGATGCGCGGCGGCGCTGGCGGAGCCGGCGGAGCCGGTGGCGCTGGCGGCGCCGGCGGCGAAATCGGCGGCGGCGGCGGGATGATGTTGGTGGTGGCTACCGGCGGCGCAGGCGCAACCGTCTGCACGATGGCCGGCGGCACCACGACTTGCGTCGGGGGCGGCGGCACCGGCGTGTCCGGCGGCGGCGGCGGCGGCGGAATTTCCTCCGGCGGGGGCGGCGGCTCTTCGACCTCGAAGGTCTTCAGCTCTTCCGCCTTCTTCTTGATATATTGGTATGCCAGACCTGTGACGAAGGCATAACCCATGCCAGCCACAATGATCGCGACGATAACGATCGCGACCACACGACTGCCACTTACATTCCGGTCAGCGTAAGCCATTCGGCAACGTCACTCCCTCTAATCCTGCTTGCGACCCTGGCCGGCTGGCTGCCGCGCACAAGTCCGCTCACCCCGGGTCACACTGCGCCCCTGATGGCGAGAGCACCAAGTCTGTATCGTGGCCATACGGACGACGCAAACTCTTTGTCGGACGAATTGGTCGTACAATGCGCGCATGGCAGAATTATTTCTGTATAAGATCGGCACAATCGGCTAGCGGAGGCGGAATGAAACATGCCCTGCCCCTGCTGTTTTGTTGCGTTGCAGCATCGTCGGCGGTTGCGCAAACCGCGCCGCAAACCACGCAAAACCGCGCCGAAGCGCAAACTGTCCTACCCAGTTACGCCACTGTGGCCACCGCCATCACCGGCGCGCCGCTGGTGATCGATGCGCGCATTCGCGACTTAATCCGCATCAAGGAAATTTCTGGCGCGCCGTTAACCTCAGGGCGCGTTCGCCTCTACGTCGAGGCCGATGTTCTCGCGCTGATTCGCGGATCGAGTCCCCTTTCGGCACAGATTTCCTATATCGCCGACGTGCCGCTCGATGCCCGTGGCAAGGTTCCCAAGTTGAAGAAGCAGCGGGTCCTGCTATTCGCTCGCCCGGTGGCCGGTAAAGGCGGTGAGGTTCAGCTGACCGGGATCGACAGCCAGTTCGCCTGGTCCCCGGAACTCGACGCCCTCACCCGCCGCATCACCCGCGATCTTCTTGCGGCGAATGCTGCGCCGGCGATCACCGGCATCGGCAACGCCTTTCACGTGCCTGGTGCACTTCCCGGCGAGGGGGAAACGCAGATCTTCCTGAAGACCGGCAGCGGCGCGCCGATTTCGCTGCAGATCCTGCGGCGCCCGGGCGAACAGACGCGCTGGTCTGTATCTCTGGGCGACATTGTCGACGAAAGCGCCGGTGCGCCGAAGCGCGATACGCTGCTGTGGTTCCGGCTAGCATGCGGTCTGCCGAAATCGCTTCCCGCGGATGCGCTGAATGCCGAATCGCCGCAGAACGCCGAAGCCGCGCGCGAAGATTATCAGCTGGTGCTGCGCGATCTGGGGCCCTGCACCTGAACGTGCGTCCAGCGCCGTCGCCGATCACCGGGTCAGCGGCGGTCTCGAACCAGCGTGATTCCGATTGATTCGTCCCGCTCGGCAATGGCGAGCTTCACGATGCGCACTTCCACCCGGCGCACCCGCGAATCGGAGACGAACAGCGTCTCGCAAATATGTTCGGCCACGGCCTCGATCAGCGTGAAGTGCACGTCTTTCGGCAGCGCGTCGGTTGCCGCATGCTTCAGGTCCATGTAGCTCTTTGACGCACCGAGCGGGGTATCCGGCGCGAATCGCTCGGGAATATCGAGGTCGACGGTCACCGAGATGCGCAGTGGCTGCGGCAGGTGCGTCTCTTCGGAATAGACGCCGGTCAGCAGTTCCACCTGGAGATCGTGCACCTGAAGCTGCAATAGGTCGGGCAAGCAAATGGCCTTTCGCGGGAATGAGGCGGGCGCCATAGCAGATGGCGGCTCGTTCGAAAGCCTGTGCGTTTGCTGCACATGGCCGTGCACGATTCGCGCTTGCGCTTCCACGCCGTGGCAGTAAAGCGCGCGCCCTTCGGCAAAAGGGGCCGGGGCGCGGCGAAGGAAGAGATGTGACACGACTGGTTTCACTCGATTCGATCGACTCGGGTGGCGTTGAGGCGTTGCTCGATCGAGCGTTCGGGGCGGATCGCCACCTGCGCACGGCCTATCGCGTCCGCCGCGGAACCATGCCTATTTCGCCGCTCAGCTTCGCCGCGCTGGACGAAGAGGCCCGGCTCATCGGATCGATCCAGAGCTGGCCCGTCGCGCTGGCGAGTGACACCGGCCCGCTGGTGCCGCTGGTCATGGTCGGCCCCGTGGCGGTCGAACCGGCGCACCAGCAGGCTGGGATCGGGCGCAAGCTGATGCACCATATGCTCGACGCCGCGGATGCGAGTGCCTTGCCCGGAGCAGAGGCGCTGATGCTGATAGGCGATCCCGAATATTATGGCCGCTTCTTCGGATTCGATTCGAGTCGCACCGGGCGGTGGCGTATGCCTGGCCCGTTCGAGCCGCGGCGGCTCTTGGCACGTGGGCCCGCCGTGCCCAACTGCGCAGGCACACTCGTACCGCGCCTGCGCGAGGCCGCCTGATCGCACCGGCGAACCGACGCCTTCGACAAAGCGGGCCGGCGCACGTTAAGGGAACGCCATGCCTAGCCCCCCGCCCCCCGGTTTCTCCGATCTGTCCCTCGCCGAAATCGCAAGGGCCGCCGCGGAAAACCGCCTGCCCCCGGTCGAGAGCTGGAATCCAGCCCATTGCGGCGACAGCGAGATGCGTATCGCCCGCGACGGCACCTGGTATCATCAGGGCGGGCCGATCCAACGCCCGGCGATGGTTCGCCTGTTCTCGACGATTTTGCGGCGGGAGCCGGACGGTCGCTTCGTTCTCGTCACGCCGGTCGAAAAGCTGGACATCGCCGTAGAGGATGCGCCGTTCGTCGCCGTCGAGCTGAAGATCGACGGCACCGGCAGCGACGGCCGCCTCGCCTTCCGGCTCAATACGGACGATGTCGTGGTGGCAGGCCCGAACCATCCGCTACGAATGGAAACCCATGAAGACGGGCCACACCCTTATGTGCAGGTCCGCAAGGGGCTGGATGCGCTGATCTCCCGCGCACTTTACTATGAGCTGGCGCAGCTCGCGCTCGACAACGGCTCCTCGCCTCCGGGAGTCTGGAGCGACGGCGCGTTCTTCGGCCTGGAGCCCGCAGCGTGAAACTGGCGGCGCGGCTGCGCACTGCCCTGGCGCAGGCCCCCCAGCCTGCGGTCCCGCTGCTGCCGGGCGACCTCGCCTTTGTCGATCCAGCCCAGGCGCCCAGCGCGGCCGCAGTGCTGGTCGCGGTCACCGACAGCGCCGAGCCGGGCGTCATCCTTACCCAGCGCAATGCGCAATTGCGCCGGCATGCCGGGCAGATCGCCTTTCCCGGCGGCCGGATCGATGCGGGCGATCGCGACGCGATCGAAGCCGCGCTTCGCGAAGCCGAGGAGGAAATCGCCCTGCCCCGCCGGCACGTGGAGGTGGTGGGCACCGCCGATCGATATCGCACGGTAACCGGCTTCGACGTGACGCCGGTGATCGGGGTTGTCCCTGCCGATCTCGTCCTCGTTGCTTCCGAAGCCGAAGTGGCCGATGTGTTCGAAGTTCCGCTCGGTTTTTTGCTGGACGCGGCCAACCATGCGGAAAAGCACGCAGTCTATCAGGGCCAGCAGCGGCACTATTATGAAATCCAGTGGCAGCAGCGGCGGATATGGGGTGCCACTGCTGCAATGATCATCAACCTTTCCCGACGGATGCAATGGCCGATCTGATTCTTCCCGATGTCGACTGGCGCAATCGCCCGGGCCTTGATTCGCTTACCACCGTGCTGGGCGCCGAAGAGGGGCTCAGCAGGTTCGTGGGCGGCGCCGTGCGAGACGCATTGATCGGCACCCCCGTCGCCGATCTCGATGTCGCCACCATGCTTACGCCGCAAGCGGTTCTGGATCGCTTGAGCACAGCGGGCATTCGCGCCGTGCCGACCGGAATCGACCATGGAACGATCACGGCGGTGCTCGACAGCGGCCCGGTCGAAGTGACGACGCTGCGGCGGGACGTCTCCACCGATGGGCGCCGGGCAACCGTCGCCTTCACCGAAGATTGGCGCGAAGACGCCGCCCGCCGCGATTTTACGATCAACGCGCTCTACGCTGATCCCGCCACGGGCCGCCTGTTCGATTATTTCGGAGGGCTGGAGGATCTGGCGGCACGGCGCGTGCGCTTCATCGGCGATCCGATCCGGCGCATCGCGGAAGACCATCTCCGCATCCTGCGCTTCTTCCGCTTCCTCGCGCGCTTCGGCGACACGCCCGATGCCGAAGGGCTGGACGCATGCACCGCGCGTGCGCGCGACCTGATGGCGCTCAGCCGCGAGCGTATCCGCGACGAATTGCTGAAGCTGTTGATCGCACGCGACGCTGTGCGCGTCGTACGGATCATGCTGGATCGCGGCATCCTCCTCCCGGTGCTACCTGAAATTACCTCCGAAACGTCCCTGGCAGCACTCGCTGCACGGGAGGCAATGGTAGGCGCGGCCCCCGATCCGATCCGCCGGCTGGCTGCGCTGCTGCCTGCCGACAGCGGAACGGCGGAGGCGATCGGTGCCCGGCTCAAGCTGTCCAACGCGCAGCGCAAGCGGCTTGTGCTCGCGACCGATACTGCCGGTGTCGAAGACCCGCGCGGGCTCGCCTATCGCCTGGGCCGCGAGACAGCCGAAGACCGCGTGCTGCTCGCGCTCTCCGACCCGGCAGTGCTGCCGCATGCGTGGAGCCAGCTTCGGGAGTGGGACATTCCTCGCCTGCCTCTCACCGGCGGTGCGCTGGTGGAACGCGGCCTCGCCAAGGGGCCGGACGTCGCACGGGCGCTGCGCGCGGTCGAGGATCGCTGGATCGCCGAAGGCTTCCCGCCCGCCGACCGGGTCGCCGCGCTCGCCGACAGCGTCGTCGATCAGGCGTTGCGCGCACCGATCAAGGCAAAGGCTTCGTCGCCGGGCAGCGGCCGGGCATAGTGATAGCCCTGGCCAAAGGTGCATCCTAGCGCGGCCAGCGTCTGCGCCAGCTCGATGCTCTCGATGCCCTCCGCCGTCGTCTGCATGCCCAGCGCGAGCGCCAGGCTGAGGATCGCGCGAATGATGGCGATCTTGTCGCGATCGGCCAGCATGCCGGTGACGAAGCTGCGATCGATCTTCAGAACGTCGATCGGCAGCTTTTGCAGATAGGCAAGGTTGGAATAGCCGGTGCCGAAATCGTCCATCGCGAGCGTCGTGCCCAGTTCCTTGAGCGCGCCCATCGTTCGCGCGATGCGATCCGGATCGGTGACGATCGCGCTTTCGGTCAGTTCCAGGGTGAAGCGCGATCCCGGCACGCCATGCCGATCGATCGCCGCCTTCACCAACGCGCCGATATGGTCGCGCTGCAGCTGAATGGCCGAAAGGTTCACTGCGACTTTGACGCCACAATTGCCGCCCGCGCGCGCATCCCATTCGGCCAGCGTCCGCGCGGCCTCGTCCATCGCCCAGCGGCCGAGCGGCACGATCAGCCCCGATTCCTCCGCCACGGGGATGAAGGCATTGGGCGAAATCGCCACGCCCTCCTCCGTCGTCCAGCGCGCCAGCGCTTCGAACGAGGTGATCTTGCCACTCGCAAGGTCACAGATCGGCTGGAAGTTCAGCGTCATGCAGCCATTTTCAATGGCGCGGCGAAGCTCGGTCTCGATCGCGAACTGTTCGCGCGCCAGATCGAGCGCGCGCGTGTGATAGATTTCGGTTCGGCCGCTCTTCTTGGCGCGCCGCACGGCGAACTGGGCGTTGCGGATCAGATCTTCGGCATCGCCATCGATATCCGAACCGAGTGCGATCCCGATCGAGCAATCGATGCGGATTTCGAAGCTGGAGAGGCGAAACGGATTGGTGAAGGCGGCATGGATGCGCTTCGCGACATGGGCCGCGTCGCCCGCCCCCTGATCGAGAGACATCAAAACCCCGAACTCGTCACCCCCGATCCGAGCGAGCGTATCGTGGCCGCGCAGCGCGCCTTTCAGCCGGCGGGCGACGGAGATGAGCAGTTCGTCGCCGGCCAGCGCGCCCATGCAGGCATTGACGCGGCTGAAACGATCGAGATTGATTACCAGCACCGCGTGGCCGGCCGCTTCGCTGGGACAAATACGTTCTTCCAGATCGTCCGAGAAACCGGCCCGGTTCGGCAGACCTGTCAGGCTGTCCGTCGCCATTTCGCGGCGGAGGCTCTGTTCGGTGCGTAGCTCGGACGTGTGGTCAACGAGCGTGATCAGGCATTGTCGCACCGTCTTCTCGCGCCGCGCCAACAGAACGCGGAAATGGCGGCTGTCCACCTCGTCACCGAAGCGCCAGGCGATTTCCTCCTGCGTCGCCTCCGATTCCAGGAAGCTGCCAATCCTGCCTCCCAGCAGCCGGATTACCGGCGATTCGGCCGCAGTCGTGCCGAGGCCGGCGAGGCGAAACGGACCGTTGGCCGCGATCAGGACAACGCCGTCTTCCGTCCATTCGAGCACCGCGGCAGGCACCGGGAGCAGCTCGATCAGCGCACCCGCGTCCGACAGCTGCGCGGGATTACGTTCCTTGATCCGCGGAGCGGGCTCCACGGTGCGCATGTTTAGAGCCCTGACTCTTCGGAACGCCATCGCCCGCTGTCTACGTGGAAACAGTTAAGGCGCTCTGAAACCCTTGCGGATCAATTGTGATTCGAACGAATTAGAATCGATTGTCGCGAGGAAATCCGGTGGGTGGCATCCGCCCCGCAGCGCCGCGAGCCGCGCGCCATGGCGTAAGATCCGCTTCCGATCGATAGCGCCCCTGCTCGCCCCCCATTCGCCAGCGCAAGCCATCCGCGAAGCGGAAGGTGATCACGTCCGAAAGTCCGCCGTCGCGATAGCGCTGGAGTTGCACACCCTGGCCGCGCGTCATCTCCGCCACTTCCGGCAGCGGAAAGACCAGCATTTTGCGATTGTCGCCGATCACCGCGACGAAATCGTCGTCCGGCCCGATCGGGCGCACCAGTTTCAGGTGCGCACCGGACCGCGGCGTGACCACCTGCTTGCCCTTGCGCGTTTCGGCGATGACTTCCTGCGCGCTGACCACGAAGCCGCGACCGTCGCTGGCAGCCACCAATAGTTTCGGCGCGGTGCTCGCCGGCAGCAACGTGACGATCTGCCGTTCCGCCTCCAGATCGATCAACAACCGCACTGGCTCGCCAAAGCCGCGGCCGCCGGGCAGCTTGTCCGCCCCCAGCGTGTAGAAACGGCCATTATCCGCGGCGAGCAGCAGCTTGTCGGTGGTCTGGGCGTGGAAGGCCAGGAACGGCCCGTCGCCTTCCTTGAACTTCAGCGCCTCCCCGCCGAGATCCTCGACATGACCCTTCATCGCGCGGATCCATCCGCGCTGCGAGAGGATGACGGTGATCGGCTCGCGCTCGATCATCGCCTCCAGCGGGATCTCGCGGGCAGGCGCCATCTCGACGATCGCGGTGCGGCGGGCGCCGAGCGGGGTATCCAGGCCGTAGCGCGCGATCATCTTGCCGAGCGCGCGCTTCATCCAGGTGCGCTGGCGGGCTTCCGAGCCGAGCAACGTCTCCAGCTCGGCCTGTTCCTTCTCCAGCTTCTCCTGCTCGCGGCGGAGCTCCATCTCCTCCAGCTTGCGCAAGCTGCGCAGCCGCATGTTGAGGATCGCCTCGGCCTGGCGATCGGTGAGGCTGAACTCCGCCATCATGATCGGCTTGGGCTCGTCCTCGGTGCGGATGATCTCGATCACCCGGTCGAGGTTGAGATAGGCGGTGATATAGCCGCGCAGCAGCTCGAGCCGGTCGGCGATCTTCTCCAGCCGGTGCTGCGACTTGCGCTGGAGCACCACGAACTGGTGCTCGAGCCAGCCGGCGAGCGCCTCGGCCAGGCTCATCACCCGCGGCGTACGGTTCTTGTCGAGCACGTTGAGGTTGAGCGGCACCCGCACTTCGAGGTCAGACAAGCGATAGAGGCTGTCCATCAGCGTGTCGGCGTCTACGGTGCGGCTGCGCGGTTCGAGGACGATGCGGATGTCCTCCGCCGATTCGTCGCGCACGTCGCCGAGGATCGGCAGCTTCTTGTCGTTGACCAGCGCGGCGATGCCCTCGATCAACTTACCCTTCTGCACGCCATAGGGGATCTCGCTGACGATCAGGTGCCAGCCGCCGCCCTTCTCGGTCACCTTCTCGATCTTCGCCCGCACGCGAAAGCTGCCCCGGCCGGTGGCATAGGCCTCGGCGATCGCGGCGGGGCTGTCGACCGCGAGACCCCCGGTCGGGAAGTCCGGGCCCTTCACATAGTCGAGGACGTTGGCCTGCGGATTGTCGATCAGCGCGACGGCGGCCTGCATCAGCTCGGCGGCGTTGTGCGGCGGGATGCTGGTCGCCATGCCCACTGCGATGCCGGCCGCGCCATTGGCGAGCAGGTTCGGGAACAGGCCGGGGAACAGCTCCGGCTCCTCGTCCTCGCCGTTATAGGTCGGGCGGAAATCGACGGCATTCTCGTCGAGCCCGTCCATCAAGTCTATCGCGACCTGGGTCAGCCGCGCCTCGGTGTACCGGTAGGCGGCGGCATTATCGCCGTCGATATTGCCGAAATTGCCCTGCCCGTCGACCAGCGGATAGCGGAGCGCAAACGTCTGGGCCAAGCGCACCATCGCGTCATAGACCGACGCGTCGCCATGCGGGTGATACTTACCGATCACATCGCCCACGACACGCGCGCACTTCTTATAGCCGCTCGCCGGATCAAGCCGCAGCAGCCGCATCGCCCAGAGCAGCCGGCGGTGGACCGGCTTCAGCCCGTCGCGGACATCGGGAAGCGAGCGCGCGGTGATCGTCGACAGCGCATAGACCAGGTAGCGCTCGGAAAGCGCGCTGTCGAAGGGCACATCGGAGGCGCCGGAAGGTTCGGAAACGTCGGTGTCGAGGCTCATCGCTATCCCGGATAGCAGGCCGGAAGGGGAAACGCCAAGGGCGTTCCCCTTATGATCCGTGCTAATTGTTTCGGCGACAGCGGGTGCGGCGAGATCGACGCAGGCTTTGGCGAACAACCCCGGTGCTGAACTAACCTTCCCTGCAGTTACAGTTTCTTACGGAAAACAATGCGCGGAATGCCCAATTTTTGCCCCACATGTGGCAAGAATGTGTCTTGACGATATCCTAGTTTGATGATGGATTTTGCGCATCACCAAGGGAGGGATGAGGATGCGCAAGGTTCTGGCCATGAGTTCCGCGGCACTGCTCGCGGCCTGTTCTGCCAAGGAGGATGCCACGTCGGGCCGACAAGGCGGAGCTGAGACGGTTGCCGAACATGCGCCGGAAGCGCTCGGCGCTGAGGCGATCAGCATCGCTGTCCCGCAACTGGCCTACCGCTATTCGCTGCGCTTCCAGCTGCCCGAAGCGCGCCTGGCCGCCACGCAGGAATCGCATCACGCCCTTTGCCAGGGGCTCGGGCCCGCGCGGTGCCAGCTGGTTGCACTTACCCGCGGCGACGAGAACAACGGTGCCGGCGAAGCGCAGCTGAAGCTTCGCGTGGCCACCGCCGACGCGACTTACTTTACCGGCGAGGCCGCTCGACAGGTGGCGGCCGCGGGTGGCACGGCGCCAGCCACCAACGTCAGCGGCGAAGACGTGTCGAAGGACCTGAGCGATACCGCCGCCCGCATCCGCCAGCGCGAGGTGCTGGTTGCCCGGCTGACGGAGATGCTGCGCACGCGCAAAGGATCGGTCAGCGAACTGGTCGATGCCGAACGCAGCGTCGCGGCAGCCCAGGAGGAACTGGATAAGGCCCGCGCCTGGCTCGGCGAACTGCGCGGTCGGATTTCGATGGCGGAAGTTGACATTCGCTATCAACCGCTCGCGGCACCAGCATCGGGTGCCAGTGTCGGCGCGGCGCTGGGCATGGCGGCGCAAGGCTCGGCGGTTACGTTCGTTTGGGGAATGCAGGCGCTGCTGTCGCTGGCGATCTATCTGCTGCCCTGGGCGGCGGTATTCGCCGCCGGCGCAACGGTCGTGGCGCTGCTCCGCCGCCGCACGCCCGCGAACTGAGCCGGACGCACCAGCGGGCGGCAGCGGATGCAAACGCCTAGATCGCGGGCATCACGGTCCTGCATGCTGTGCGATTTGCCCGCGAACGGCCAGAGATCCGCGCCGGAAGGTCGGCGCTTCGCGCTCCATTTCCGCGGCTGTCATGAGCGCGAGCGCACGATCTTGCTTCCCGGCAGCACCCAGCAGAAGCGCCAGCGCAAAGAGCGTGCCGTCCGCCAGTGCCTCAACCGCAAGGTTCCCCTCGGGCGAAACGGCCTGCTCGAGCAACGATGCGCCGAGTTCGGCAAGATCGCGGCCGCCGGCGCCGATGGCACGAGCCGCGATCGAGATTTCGCCGCTGCCGCAGATGCCGACGATCGCCACCAGCGCCTGGATCAGCAGGGTCTGCCCCAGTTCGGACGATGCGAGCGCAGGGCGTGCCGCCAGCCCGCCGAGCAGGTCGGGCAGCACCACCAACTGATTGCCGCCAAGCGCCGCCTGGCCAGCGGTCACGAACGCGGCATCGTCGAGAGTGTCCAGCGCGGGCGCGTCACTTTCGTTCGCAAGCCGGTCGAGCCAATCGTCCAGGTGCGCGGCGATGCGCTGCAGCAGCGTCGGATGATAATGGCTCACGTCCGACAGCATGTCCGCTTCCGCGAACGCGCCGATGTCGATCAGGTGCATCCAGCTGCAGGACTCGGCCGCACGCCGCCATTCCGCGTTCAGCGCGATCGTCCGTTGACGGCTATGGGCCATGTGCGGACGATATTTGTCCTCTGGCATGTTCTCCGGGCACAGGAAGATCAGCGCACGCGTGCCCCGCGCAGCGAAGAAGCTGCAGAACCGCTCGACACACGCACGGTAGATGCCGTTTTCGAGCTGGGGCAGCGCGCGCGACGGCCAGCGCGGATTGCTGTAATCGATGCCGGGACCAAACACGATTGCCTGCGGATAGCGCTGGCGCCCATGTTCGCCGTCGAGCACGTAGCGCATGCCGAACAGCCTGGGATTGTTGTCGAATTCAAGCACGTCTCGATGACGACTGAAATGGGCGATACCCCCGGATTGGCAGTCGAACATGATCCGGGCCCGGGGCTCGCGCACCGCTTGGCCACGAAGCGACGCCAAGCGACGTACGCGAATGTCCGGGTCGTGGAAGGAACGATCCGTTACCCAGGCAGGATCGCGCACCGAGAAGCGATCGGACCAGTGGGAGATATCGATCGAGGGGTGTTTCTCCCGCACCTTGCGCAGCGCATAGGCTTCCAGTCCCATATGCATCGCGCGACAGGAAAAGGTGAAATGCTCGAAGCGCTGGCTGGCGCGATCAACCATCACGAACCCGACCAGCCCATAGTCGCCGTAGCGATCCCACGCGAAGATCGACCAGCTGTCGTGCCGGGCTACATCGATGACCGCTGCCTCCAGCACGGCGCGATCGACGCGTGACTGCGTATAGTTGAGCTGGTTGGAGCGGTTGATCAGCTCCACGATGCGGTCGAGAAAATCGAGATTGTCCATCAGGAACGGAGCACAAGCCTCGATCCCGCAGCTGTGCAGAAACGCCTCGTTCGACAGGTCGCCCGCGGCCTGGTCCCGCTTCTTCGCTTCCAGGATGCGATACTCGGCGACGCGGTTACGCGAGGGCTTCTGCTGCGTGAGGATCGCTTCCAGCGTCGCGTCCGCATCGGCGGCGGTGATATCGAGCAGTTGGACGTCCGGCAGAAGATGCCCGACTTCCTGCAGATTGGCACGATTGTCGTCGACGAACAGCACGTCGCAAGGGCGCAGTTGCATGTCGTCGATGATCGCCGCGACCGCCGGTCCCTTGGGCACGAACGCGATACGAGGAAATACGAATGCGTCCCACAAGCCGAAGGCGCGCAACTGCGACTCGGCGGCTTGCGGGTCGTTCTTGGAACAGATCGCCGAAACGACGCCGTGGTCGTTCAACCGCCGCACCAGATCGAAGCGCGATGCGAACGGCGTGACCGTTTCGCCTTCTGCCAGGGTTCCCCGCCACAGCGTGTCGTCGAGGTCCCAGATGACGAGCTTTACCATCGCGTGCCGTCGATTACAGGACGAGCCGGCGGAAGAAGCTGCGGTTCTTGCGAACCGTTGCCTGGACCTGTTCAGGCAGCTCGCTCAGCTTGCGCCTTGGGATCGCCGACGTCCGATGCGACGGGCCGATCGACACCAGGAGCGAGAGCATCGCGCGACGCCGAAGCGGGGGCGTGCCCCGATGCAGCGCGAAGGTATTGACGAAATAGACGTCGCCCTTCTCCGCCAGGACGACGCCGGCGCCATTGGCCTGCTTCAGCGCCTCGAGTTCGCCATCACCGAACCGTCGCACCTCGTGAAAGGCGCGGAGAGCCGACGTCTTCGGGATCAGTTCCAGGGGACCGTCCTCGCGCCCTTCGATGGTGGTGAGCGGCACGAATATGCGGAGGCAATTGAGCGGCTCCGCGCAGTCGCGATGCCAGTTCTGGTTCTGGTACGCCGCGTTCGTCGGCTGCGATATCCAGGCCCAGGCCCAGCTCAACGCCGCCTTCGGCCCCAGCGCTTCGCGACAGAATGCGATCAGATCGGGGTTCGCGCAGATCTCGAGAAAGGCGGGATCCGCGAATAGACGCTCGGTCTGCATCATCAAGAATGGGTGCCGGGCCGTTTCCGGCGCGCCGATATGCTCGAAGCCGTCGAGATAGGGATCGGTGAAACGCTGTGGCGCGAACAGCGAGGACGCCAGCCGATCCACCAGACCGGTATCGAGCATCTTATCGGCAAAATGGAAGTCGAGCTCGCGAAACTCTGCCGCGCGCGGCGTGCGACCGATGCGGGCGAACGGCTGGCGCAACAGTCGTTCCACGCGTCCGAGCCGGCTAAGGCGAGCCGGGTCGTTCGATTTGGTGCGCAGGCCCCAAATATAATTATGGGCGTAATTCGCATAGAGGGAGTGACGCAGCCGGCGCAGCTGACCGTCGCGTCTGACCCCCGCTGCGACCTGCTGTACATAGGAAGACACATCTACTTCTGGCATGTGGTCCAGGCCGACCCACGCCGCCTTGCGAAACGTCACCATCTGTCAAATCCAATTCAGTCCGGTCGTTTCCATTTTAGGATATTCGATGGAAGACAGGATCGATGCCGGAAATTTCTGGTTAATGCTCCGGTGCGGCCTTTGTTGATTACGCATATTCAGCCCGGAGCACGTTGGATGCCCTTGCAACCATGGTCCGCGGTGCCGGCCCGGGTAGCCGCCCGAGCTTGGCCTGAACGCCCCCCGCCCCGGATTGCGTGCCCGCCCCCCTTCCGGTATAGGGCCAGACCTTCCAGAGCCCCGGATGTCGCGTGGAGAAATCCCGTGCCGCCGGGGCAACGCATTTCCAAGGGACTAGGCCGACATGGCACGCCGCCGGCAAATCTACGAAGGCAAGGCTAAGATTCTCTACGAGGGTCCGGAGCCCGGCACGCTGATCCAGTATTTCAAGGACGATGCGACGGCCTTCAATGCCCAGAAAAAGGGCACGATCAACGGCAAGGGCGTGCTCAACAACCGCATCAGCGAGCATGTATTCACGCTGCTCGCCGGCATCGGCATTCCCACCCATTTCATCCGTCGGCTCAACATGCGCGAGCAGCTGATCCGTCAGGTCGAGATCGTGCCGATCGAAGTCGTCGTCCGCAACGTCGTGGCGGGCTCGCTCGCCAAGAAGCTGGGCATCGAGGAAGGCACGCCGCTGCCGCGCACCATCGTCGAATATTACTACAAGGACGATGCGCTCGGCGACCCGATGGTCACCGACGAGCATATCCTGGCGTTCGGCTGGGCGAGCCAGGAAGAGCTGCACGACATGGCCGACATGGCCATCCGCGTGAACGACTTCCTCTCGGGCCTGTTCGCCGGGATCGGCATCCGCCTCGTGGACTTCAAGCTCGAATTCGGCCGCATCTGGGAAAATGAGTATGGCCGGATCATCCTGGCCGACGAGATCAGCCCCGACGGCTGCCGCCTCTGGGATATCGCCACCGGCGAGAAGCTCGACAAGGATCGCTTCCGCCGGGATCTGGGTGGCGAAGTGGAGGCCTATCAGGAAGTGGCTCGCCGCCTCGGCCTGTTCCCGGAAGGCGACGCGTCCGACGTGCTGGACCTGGAGACGCACCGCAAGAAGCGGGGCAAGTAAACGCCTTGGATCCTTCCCGGCATGGGGGAGGAGGGCACCGCGCCGCAAGCGCGTGTGGAGGGGGATCGCCACAAGGGACTTGCCCGTGGCGGTCCCCCTCCCCGCTTCCGGGAGGATCATGAACCCGATCCCCGCGATTTCCGATTGCGACTTTGCCCCCGCCGCGCCATAGGCGCGCCCATGAAACTCCGCATCATCGTCACCTTGAAGAACGGCGTGCTCGATCCGCAGGGCAAGGCCATTCAGAACGCGCTCGGCGGCCTCGGTTTCGAGGGCGTCGAGGATGTCCGCGCCGGCAAGATCTTCGAACTGGAGGTTGCCGATTCGACCGGCGACGCCGCCATCGACGAGATGTGCCGCAAGCTCCTCGCCAACACGGTGATCGAGAACTACCGGGTCGAAAAGCTGTGAAGACCGCGGTCATCGTCTTCCCCGGCTCCAACTGCGATCGCGACATCGCGGTCGCGCTGGAGAGCGTGACCGGCACCAAGCCGCACATGGTGTGGCATGGCGATAGCGAACTGCCGGAAGGCTTGGGACTGATCGCCCTGCCCGGCGGCTTCTCTTATGGCGATTATCTCCGCTGTGGCGCCATCGCGGCGCGCTCGCCGGTGGTCAAGGCAGTGGTGGAGGCCGCGAATGCGGGCACGCCAGTGATCGGCATCTGCAACGGCTTCCAGGTCCTCACCGAAACCGGGCTGCTGCCGGGCGCGCTGATGCGCAACGCCGGCCTCGATTTCGTCTGCCGCGACGTGCCGCTCAAGGTGGAGAACGCCCAGTCGATCTTCACCAGCGCCTATCAGGCGGGCGAGGAACTCTCGATTCCCGTCGCACACCATGACGGCAATTACTTTGCCGACGCCGATACGCTCGATCGCCTGGAGGGCGAAGGGCGCGTGGCGTTCCGCTATGGTGAGAACATCAACGGCTCGGCGCGCAATATCGCGGGCGTGATGAACGCCGCTGGCAACGTGCTCGGCATGATGCCGCACCCGGAGCGCAGGATCGAAGCCGCGCATGGTGGCAGCGACGGCCGCAGGCTGTTCGAAGGGCTGCTCGCCGCGGTCGCGTGACCGCGGCTTTCCTTCTACCAGAGCGCCGCGGCGGGGGACCGCGGCTGCTTTTCTCAGAACAGCATCTTCAGTCCGACCAGCGCCAGCGTTGCGGCCAGGATCGGCACCAGCACCTTGTCCGACGTGCGCGTCGCCAGCAGGCTGCCTAGGATGATGCCGGGGACCGAACCGACGAGCAGCGACACCAGCAGCGCGCCATTCACCGAACCCAGCATCCAGTGGCCGATTCCGGCGAGAAGCGTCAGCGGCACGGCATGGGCGATGTCCGATCCGACCAGCTTGTTCACCGGCTGGTGCGGATAGAGCATCAGCAACGCCGTCATCCCCAGCGCCCCCGCGCCCACCGAGGTGAGCGACACCAGCAACCCGAGCACGGCCCCCAGCGCCACGGTGACGGCGCCGATCCGCGCCTCGCCCAGGCGCTCGAACCTCGGCGCCATGAAGCTGACAAGCCGCGCGCGAAAGAAGGTGGCGACCGAAGTGGCGAGCAGCGCGCACCCCAGCGTCACGGTGATCAGCCCGCCGCTGTTCTTCGCATGCTCCTGCGCGCTCGACAGCAGCAGCAGCGTCAGCGCGGTCGCCGGCACGCTGCCATAGGCCAGCCGCCGGACCACCTTCCAGTCGATCGTGCCGTGCAGGCCGTGCACCCCCGCCCCCACCGTCTTGGTGGCGGAGGCGTAGAGCAGGTCGGTGCCGACCGCAGTTGCCGGATGAAAACCGAAGGCGAGCACGAGAAGCGGCGTCATCAGCGAGCCGCCGCCGACGCCGGTCATGCCGACGAGCAGCCCGACAAGCACCCCGGCGATAGAATAAAGCGGATTGATCGCGAGCACGGGAATCCCTGGAACCTATTCCCCCGAACATGCGGGGATTCCCCGCGAACGCCAGATAGATTTGGTTTCAACGCGGCACGGCGGCCGCCAGCGCCGGTTGGCCGATGTCACACGCCTGTGGCGAACGGCGTGAAGTCGGTGCCCTCGTCGAACACGTCGACGCCTTCGGCGCGCTTGAGGAAGTTCACGACCAGATAGGTCGCCGGCGTCAGCAGCACTTCCCAACCGACCTTGAGCACCCACTGGGTGAACAACACCTGGAGCACGAGCGCATTGGTCCAGCCTTCGGCGCCCCAGAAGGCGAGCGGGTAGAAGATCAGGCTGTCCACCGCCTGCCCCGCCACAGTGGAGCCGATCGTCCGTGACCAGAGCATCCGGCCACCCGTCCAGAGCTTCATCCGGGCAAGCACGAAGGCGTTGACGAACTCGCCAGCCCAGAAGGCGCAGACCGAGGCAAGCACGATCCGCGGCACCTGGCCGAAGATCACCTCGTAGGCGGCCTGGTTCTTCCAATCGGGTGCCGGCGGCAGTTGGACGACCACCCACGACATGAACGCCATGAACAGCACCGCTGCCGTGCCCGCCCAGATGACGCGCCGCGCGCGGGCATAGCCATAGACCTCGGTCAGCACGTCGCCGATCACATAGGAGATGGGGAAGAACAGAATGCCCGCTCCGAACGGCCAATAGCCGACGCCCGGCAACCAGATCTGCGCCACCTTGCCTGCGCCGATCACATTCGACAGCAGCAGGATCGCGACGAAAGCGGCCATCACGAAGTCGAAATAGCGGAAATGCCCGCCGGAAAGGCTGCGGGCGGTGACATGGGCGGGGCGCTGCGGATGGTTCATTGCACCGCACTATGCGAGGCGTTTGCCTGCTACGCAATCTGCGCCTAAAGGCACTTCCGCGCGCGCCCGTAGCTCAGTTGGATAGAGCACGAGCCTTCTAAGCTTGGGGCCGCTGGTTCGAATCCAGCCGGGCGCGCCATTTCTGTTCAGCTTTGGGCACTGCGGCTTCCGGCGTCTGGGATGCTATGATGGCGCGTTCCAACATCGCGTTGCGGCCCGTGATCCGCACCTCGCGGTCGCCGACCTCGACGCGGTCGACGAGCAGGTGGATGTATTCCTTGCGCGTCCTGCCGTCTGGCTCGTGGAGCTTGCGGCGGAGCAGATCGCCGAATTTGGCGATGATCGCAGGCGTGATTCGCCGATCGCCAGCATCAATCTGCCGTTCGAGGACAGCGATGTCCGCCTGGGTGCTGGCCTTCTGCGCGCGGATGTTGCCGAGTTCGGTGGCGACCTGCGGATCGTCCGGGCTGAGTACCTCGAGCCGGACCAGCTTGATCACGCGGGCGCTCTCGCCCTCAAGCTGGGTTAGCCGGCCTCGCAGCCGCTTCAGTTCAGCGGCGCGCTCGGCGACGGCGGTTTCCGAACGGTCCAGCCATGTCTGGAGAAGCGCGGTCAGGCGTTCCGGCTGGACGAGATGGCGGGTTACTGCGCCGACAACCAGATCGTCCAGCTGCTCCATCGAAACGCGGCGTCCCGAGCACGCTTCCGGCCCGCGCTTGATCCGCGCCGAACAGGCGTAATAGCGATACTGACCGGACTTGCCGGTGCTGGTCATCATCCCCGCACCACAGCCGTCCCCGCCGCAACCGCAGACCGCGCGGCTGGTCAGCAGGTTTGTGTTGGTCTTCGCGGCAGCCTCGCCCATCCGTGGGTCACGATCGGCCATCTGCTGGCGAACCGCGTAGAACGTGTCTTCGTCGATGATCGGAGGGACCGGGATCGGCACCCACTCGCTTTCCGGCCGCGTCTCACCGGTGCGCGAGTCCCGCCGGTTGAAGATGACGTAGCCGACATAGGCGGTGTTGGTCAGAATGTTGTGCAGCGTGCCGATGCTGAACCGTTTGCCCCGGATGCGGTAGCCGCGCTCGTTCAGGTGATGGGCAAGGCCCGTAATGCCGATCGGGCCGTTGGGTGTGCCTTCGCGATAGGATTTGAAGATGTAGCGGACCATGTCGACGGTCTCGGGATCGTGCTCCAGCTTCTTGCGGTCCTTGCCGCGCGCCTGTGGCACGCTGTAGGTGCGGAAGCCGATGGGCGGCGTCTGGCCATTCCAAAACCCGTTCACGGCATTGGCGATCATGGTGCGACGGACGTGCTTGCCGTTTTCGGCAGATTGATATTCGTCGAAGATCGCTAGCATCGACACGGCGAGGTCGGACGCCGGATCATCGCCGAAGTTTTGCGTCACCGAGATGATGCGGATTTTCCTGCGGCGGAGCCGCTCGCGATACTGCATGAAATCGAGCGCATTGCGGAACAGCCGCGACAGCGAATGCGCGAGAATGATGTCGACCGGGCGCTCATCCGACTGGGCGAGCGCGATCATTTCGCGAAAGGCACGACGATGATCATCGGTGGCACTGCCCGCCTCCGAGAAGACCCGGACGGTTTGAGCGCCATGATCCTCCACCCAGCGCTCGGCAGTGGCAATCTGATCCGGCAACGATAGGTCGTTCTTCTCCTGCCGCGTGGTCGATACCCGCGCGTAGACGAAGACGCGCTTCCCAGCGAAATTGGCACTTTCCATCATGAGGCCTCTTATGGCGCCATTATCCCCCACCCATAATCGAGCCGTGCTCGCCCTCACCGCGAACATGCCTCGATTGATGAGAAGATCCGACGCTGCGTTAATCGTGCGTGAGGGAGACGATCTCGACGTTCTTTTGACCTAGCCGATTGCGATAACGCCGGAATTCCTGTGCATCGCGGCACAGCCGCGAGGGCGTTTCGACGAGGATGGCATCGACCGGGTGATCGTCGGACTCTGCGGACGCTATCATCTCATGGATACCGTCGCAACGATCCACCGTGCCGCTCGCCTTTTCGGAGAATACACGGACCACCTGAGCTCCGCTGTTCTCGACCCATGCTTCGGCGGCTGCGACCTGGTCGCGCAGCGACAGGCTCCCGCCATTCTGCCGCGATGGAGACACGCGCGCGTAGATGAAGACACGCTTACCGGACAGATTACCGTTTCCCATGTTCAGTCCTTTTCGAACAGCGCCGCGATCTCGCCGCCGAACAGCCGGTCGATGAGTGCGACCTCCTGTTCGAGGGTCGACCATGAATCGTCCCAGGCCGCGCTGACAAGCCCCGGATCGTCACCGCGCGTATCGCGGACGGGCGACGCGGATGTCGCCTGTGTCTTCGAACGTGATGCGCGCCGGCTCATGGGCCGGGCATCGCAGGATCCGCGCGAGACAGTTGCGGGGGGCGCTCGCGATTCTCACCGGACGAGCTTTTGTTAGCGAATTACCGCATTGGGCCAGCAAGGGCGCACAGGGTTCCAGCATCTTGAATCTCTGTCGCTAGACGTTGCCGATTGTCAGGGCGCAGTTATGATTAGCCGGGTCGGGCCGATCGGACCCGTGCGTATTGCCGTCTAGGTCATCGCTGAGTAGGGGGGCACCGACGACGTCACCGCTTCTTGGTCTTGCCCTCCTTCTTTTGCTGCCCAAGTTTTCGCGATGGCATTTCACGCATCGGATCGGTCGATAGAGGCGAGATCATCATGCCGACGTTCTGCGCGCCGCGAGCAGCGGCGATGTCGTCGGTCATGGGGGCGAATGGCAGCTGATTATGCCCGAGCCCGCCGTAGTTGGGCGACACACCGTGCGTGCGACCCAGAACGGCGACCACCTCTTCGGGCACGCGGCTCGTATCCTGCAGAACCTCGGGCAAGATGCCCTTCTTTGCCCGAATATAGCCCACGATCGCGTCCCATTGATAATGGCGGTAATACGCGATGTCGTCGCCGCGATCATTCAACCATAAATGGGCTTGATAGCGCGCCGTATAGCCGAGCTCGCCCGGTCTGGGTCGGTCGGCGATCATCGCCATCGCTTTCTTGCGCAGCGTGTCCCCTGACTTCGCCTCGAGGGCGTGGTCCATACCAAAGGGGCCGAACACGAGCGGCAACGCATCTTCCTTCTTGCCTTGTGTCTGCATCAACAGCCAAAGTGCGGCCGCCGGGTTGCTCTCCGCCACCCATGCATAGTTAATCGTCGCGATCGCCCAGGACACCCGCCGCAGCGACATGGAGGCTAGCCTGGGTCCTTCCGGCCTGTACCGCTCGTTCCAGTCCTGGGCCGTCATCATGATTTCCAGCAACCCGACGGAGGCGTGCTGACGCCAGTCCAACCCCCATCGCGTTGCGGCCGGGCGGTTCTGGCGTGACCAGCCATGGCCATTGCGCTGTTCGAGCCAGAATGCGGGGCTGGACTCGAAATCCCGGGCGAGCGCCTTGGCCTGCTTCGGCGTGGCGGGCGCCACATCGATGCCGTCCAGTTCCTCGGCCGCCGCTGTCAGGCTCGCGGCACATACCTTAGCCCAGGCCGCTGCTGCTTCGGCGTCGCCGCGTTGCAGGACGGTACCCGGCGCGCTCAGGGCTATCGACTGGTAGGGCAGCATCTCGATGGCACGCTTGATTGCGAAAGGCTGATGAGCGGTACTCGCCAATGGGACGCGGGGCAGGAAACGCCGTGTGGAAAGCTCGGCGCCCTCATCGAATGCCATTGCGAGCAGCCCGGCCTGATTGACGGCTAGCCGCGCCAGTTCAGCATAGAGGACGGCAACCAGGAAGGGCGGGAGATAGTCCGTCTCCGGCTTCACCCACTGCTCGCGCACAAGATCCGGCCACGGATCCTCTGCGATCGTTGGAGACAGCGCGAGAGCGCCCTTGAAGTCCTTGGCAAGCACGCGATGGAACAGCGTACCGTTGCGCAGTCGCAGATCAGCGAGATACAGAGCAAGGTCATGCGGCGAGTGACCAATCAGCGTGACGAGATGCTGCAGTCTCGCGTAATTTTTTGACGCGCTGCTCACGGCGAAAGGGTTCGGCTTCAGCTCTTCCCTATCGTCGGGCCTGATCAAGCACTGGCGCCAAAGAGACGCGACCAACTGAGAAATGGTCATGTTGCCGTCAACAATCGCAACCGCGCCATGCGGCAGCTTCTCGAGATCGATAGGCAAGCGATGGGTCGTCCGGGCGATGCCGCAGCCGTCCGTCGCGGGCTGTCCGGCGATCCAGTAATCCCAGCCGCACCGGTAACCTGCCGATGGATCGATGCCGTCGTCGAAGCCAGCCTGCGCGACCGCCGCAGTGACGTCGTCGATGATGGTCATGGTATGTCTCCCGCGCCAGCGTTACCTCCCGGAGTGTTGAGGGATCGTATGTCATCGCGCACGCGTGCGATTTCGCGGTTGAGCGCGGCGTCGTGGTCGGCCAGCCAGGCTTCCTGGGCGATGCTGACGGCGACCAGCGCTTCGGCGGCGGTCGCCAGATCGTGCCATTCCTCGTCAAGTCCGGGCGGGTCCGCGCCTAGTATGGTCTCGATCCGCTGCATCCGACCGATCAGTTCGTCGGCACGACGCGCAAGCGCGTCGTAGCCGTGGAAAAGTTCAGGGCGCCCGCCGATGACGACCGAACGGCTCTCGCCCAATATATCGGTCACGCCTCGCCTCCCACACTGCCCGCGTCGTCAATCGAGGGTCGGTTGGATGCGCTCACCACCTCGTTGCTCGAGGCGTCTGCGACCTCAGCGGCGGTTAGGGGCGGCCGAGGCGGCTTATCGGGATCGACCGGGGAGGCCGCCAGTCGGGGATTGCCACCGTGCCGTTCGATCCAGTCGTGCGCCTCGCCACGATTCATTCGGGCAGGCGGCTCCAGATCTCGCGCCGCCGCCATCCGCCCGATCAGAAATCCCTGCGATCGCGTCATCGGCTTGCGCCGCCACGCATGGCTGTCCGCGTGGTCGCGCTGCCAGACGCGGAAGCCCGCGACCTCTTCCGCATAGGCGCGGCTGGCACGATCGAGCAGCAGCGCCTCGCCGCGCTTCGTCCAATCGTCCAGGTTGGCGCGGACTGCCGCGACCTCGGCCGCGATGCTCGTGACGCCAGGCTGCCCGGCCGCGAACGGCGCGACCAGCACGATATAGTCGTCGAGCGGCTGGTGGCGCAGCCACACGCGCGCCGACGCCATCTCGCCTGTGTACCCCGCGTCGCGTTCCAACCAGGCGAGCGACATGCGATGCCACTGCTCCGACCGGGTGGTGGATAGAAGGCGCGTCTTGGCGTTGCGAGCCTTGCGGTTGATCTCGGCCAGTCGCTCTTCAGCCTTGCGCTTCACGGCCATGGCCGCCTCATATTCGCGGCGGCGGCGGATTTCGTTGGCATCATATTCCATGGGTTGTCTCCTCGTCCGTGATCGGACGGGCTGACGATACGAACCCCAGGTCGCGCCGATTGCGGGGGGCGCTCCACTTTTGCGAGTGATCGGTGCGTTGGCACCTGATGGGCTGGCCGCCGTGGATTCGCACCGGCACCGACGTGCGACGGGGCATCCCGCACAGGTCGGATGGAGCGCCCCCCGCAATACCAATCAGAAAGGGCACCTACGAAGCGGAGGACCACAGACGAGGGAAGATCTGTGGGGTGGGATGCGAAAGAAATGTTGACCCCGGTCAACTGCGCATCCGCTCCTTGTTCCCCACCCCGCCTGTGGCCCCACGATCAGGGTGTCGCGATGCTGCTGGAGACCGAGGAAGGCATATGGGCGCGGGCAGATGCGCAAGTCTTTCGCCTGCTCATGGACGGCGAGCGAACCGGGCGCCGCCTTCAAGCCGCAGAGCGGACCATTGCCGCAGCGTTCCGGCGTGTCGACTCGTTACGCAAGCGGCGTCGCGTAGCGGCGGCTGCCGAACAGGCAGCCGCCAATCGCAAACTGGATCAGGAACTGGCGCGAGCATGGGGGCACCCGATCCGCATCCGCTTCTCGCGGACGAATGAGCAAAATGGGGCATCCTGCGCACGGCGCCACAAGATGGAGAAGTTGGCCGGCGTCTCGAGGCGGGCAGTCCGGACATACCTAGCCCCGATTGTCGACAAGCGTGGGCGCGTGGCCCTTTTCTTCCGCGTGCGATACGTCGGTTTCAAATCGAAGGGTTGGCGTCCGGGCCTGTCTGCAGACCACGCACTGTACATTTTACGCGACGAAGCGATCGAACGCATCGGCGATATGGTGGTCGATGCGAGCGTCATGTCCAATATGGGCAAAGACGCTCAGGAGATCGCGGCTTGCTGGCGCGCCCTCGAAGCAATCGAGGAAGCCTACCGCGCCAACGCGATCGTTCAGCACCGCATCATCTGGAACCTGCCGCACGACATCGATGCGGCAGAGCGCCGCGCAATGGTGCAGGAGTTTTGCGAACGGACGTTCGGCCGGTTGGGCCTTCCGTGGGCTGCCGCAATCCATGTTCCGGATGCCAAGGGCGATGCGCGCAACTATCACGCCCATATTATTTTTTCGCTGCGCCCCTGCGAGCGCACCGGGGAACATGAATGGTCGATCACGCAGGAGAAGCTGAACGGGCTAACGGATCCGGACGGGCTCAAATTGATGCGTGCGCTTGCAGCCGCGCATATGAACCGGGCGTGCCACGCGGCTGGACGGCCGGAACGCTTCACCCATCAGACATACCAGGAGCGCGGCATCGCCGCTGAGCGACAAGCACATGTCGGCGCGGCCGCCATGGCGGCACATGAGCGCGGCGAACATGTGCACTCGATCGCGCGCAATGCCCTCATCGCGGAAAGCAATGAGCTCGCCTTCGAGCAGGCTCACGCGGCAAAACAAGTGGAGGCGCAAGGCAAGCTCGTTGCGCTTCTCGATCGACAGATGCATTCGGATGCCGCGCGCCGACGGGTGGTCATCATCACCGGCCGGGCTCGGGCGGTAGCAGACAGCGCCCGCAACGTCGCGAACGGGCTTTTGCGAACACAGCCGGCGAAGCGCACCGCGCATCGACATTTCGCCATACTGGTTCGCGATCGTGCACATGCGGTCCTACAGATGTTGATCCGCCAGCGGCGGGCGCGCCGTCCATTGGGGGAGACAAAGTTCATAGCCGTCAAATTGGGGGCTGTAGCATGGCAGGTGGCAAACGGGATTAGGTCCGCACCGACACTTCGGGTGCCTGCCCGTCAGGCACAAACAGTAGCAGATCGCATGGTGGTTGCCTCGGTTGCGGCTACCAGGTCATCGGCGTTGCGCAAGAAACTAGTCGAGCAGCGCGGCGAGGCGCTGGCGCTGCGTGAACGACTCATCCGCCAGGATCTGCAACAGACGGCGGATCGGGCGCGACAACTGATCCTTACCGCAAAGATGCCGCCCTATCGCGTTGAGCAGAATCGCCTCATCCTCGACCTGTCGGCAATGCCGAACGGCGAACGTGGCTTGGTAGAAAGCTTGCCCCACGACGACCTCGGCAGGGCATTGCGGGAGCGGCATCGCCAAGATCTCAAGTACCAAGAGGAACAGCGACAGGCGCGCGAAACCGAAGTGAAACGCGTGGAAGCCGAACGTGCCGCGGAAGCCGCTCGGCAATCGCTGGTCGAGGAAGCGTGCCGTATCCTGCGCCAATCCGGACCGCGCCCCTATCGCCGAACCGGCACCCGGCTGCAGCCCGACTGGTCCGTACTGTCTCGCCAAGAGCGCGAAACGGTGACGAAGGTTGGCATCAACGATCAAATACTCCAGGCGGCTCTTGTCGAGCGCGCCAAGCGGGATGATCGTGACGACAGGCTTGTCGCCATGTTGGACGACGTCGAGCAGAACCGGGCCTACATCGCGGTACTCGATAACACGAGAATGCCCGACGCCCAGCTGCTGGCCGCGTACAATCTCACCGACAACGACTTGCGCACCGAAGCCGTGCAGCGCCGCTTGACTGCAATCGCAGAGCAGCAGCGCGAGGAACTCCAGACGATCGCCGCCCATATCGAAGCGCATCCCGCCGATCTGGTGCGGGAGGAAACCGGCTGGACGCTTACGGCAGCAGCACCTCCAGTGGCGCGGCATCTCGTCGAA
This sequence comes from Sphingomonas sp. ATCC 31555, assembly GCF_000282895.1. GTDB lineage: Bacteria > Pseudomonadota > Alphaproteobacteria > Sphingomonadales > Sphingomonadaceae > Sphingomonas. The sequence goes on along the minus strand of NZ_ALBQ01000042.1, from coordinate 98,912 downwards.
GCCTGGCGGCACGACCAAGGGGTCCAAACCGTTCTAGCAGATGTTGCAGCGCGCTTCTCGGCCGCGACACCGGCCGCCCCATCGCCAAAGATGCCACCAAAGAATACAGGGAAGGAAGATCCTCAGCCGCCCTTGCCTGTCGGCTCACCGGACGCTGCTCCGCAGGCTCCGGTTGAACAAGCCGTCCCGGCAACTCATCACACCGCCGGCAAATTGCCTGCAGGTGCCCGCCGCATCGCGCGGATAGCGACGAACGCGGAAACGATCTCGCGCTGAATACCAGAAGGTCGGGCGCTGCCGATATCGGAAGCCAGCGCGAAACGCCTTGCAAAAGGTAGGCCCATCTCTGGATGCAGCATGGAAAAGACGCCGACGAAGGTGAATTTCAGGTCAGGATCAAGCGAAGGTTCTGAAGGAAGGGAAAAACAGAAGGTCGGCATCCTCCGATCTACCCTTGCTCAGGCCTTCGTCCACGGTCGGCGCTGCTGACCACCCCCAGCAACTGCGCGTCCTCGTGCCCACCGCCCTGCGCGGTCCGGGCCGATGCCGCGCGTCCGGAGTATCTTCATGATTCCTGCCCCCATCATAACCGTGCACATCGCTGAACTGGATGTCGGCTCACACCTCGGCGTCGACCGCACCATCCCGGTCGGCGCGGCGATCCTGTCTGCCCAGCCGCAGGGCGATCGGGTTATGTTCACGCTCGACAGCATCGTTCTCCGGCCATCCGATCCCGTCGATGCCCTGCTGCACCGGCTCGACCAGCATCTTGCGCACCCCGGCACGGCCATTTTTGGATACCGGCTGACAGAGGCCACCGCACTGCTCGGTCGCTTGCCCGGCGCGGCCGGGTCTCCTGCGCTCCGCACGATATGCGGGACCGGCCAAAACGACGTGCTCAGCCTGTCGGCTCGCAGCGACGCGGGCGTGCTGAGCCTCGAGCAGGCCTGCGCCGAGGCCCAGATCTTCTGTGCCCATGCCGACCCCAACGACCGCTTCACGTCCTGGGTGCGATCCGATGTCGACGCCATCGAGCAGGATGCACAGATCGACGTCATCGCCTGCCTCCGTCTGATCCTCCATCGCCTCGTCGCGATCAAGGCGGGCGGCCGGTCGATCACCACCACGCTCCGCGCCGATTTCGCCACTTGGCTCGAAGAGGCGGACCACGCCGCCGCCCGGCTGCACTTCGCGGACCTGCTCTCCGCCGCCGGCTGATCAACCCACCCGCGTTGCGGCTGAAATCAAGGAAAACTCCCATGCCTCTTATCGACTTTTCGGTCGAGGCGCGCGGTTTCGCGCCCGTCTCGATCGGCCTTGCCGTGCGCACCGTCGCTACCTGTCCCGCAGCCGGTCATCGTCCGGATGCGCGCCTGCTATGCGGTATCGGCACGCTGACCGTCCTGCCGGGCGACGACGGCGGCTATCGCTTCTCCACCGATGCCCGCTGCCTGGGCGAAGGCGACACGGTTCGCGATCTGCTCGACTGGCTGGAGCCGCAGCTTCCGCTCACGCAAACCGTGGTCAGCTGGGACAATTGGGGCTCGGTGCCGCGGCGCCTCCTCGCCCTGGCCGATCCGGCGCGGCATCCGGGCATCGTCGCCGCAGCGGCCGACACCGCCGGACGCTGGCGTGATCTGCCGCGCGAGCACACCCCGCATCTGCGCCAGGCAAAGGCAATGCCCCTGCCGTGCTTCTGCGGCCCCAACGCCGATTTCGAGGCGTGCGATGCAGCCATGCCCCTCTATCTGCTGCCGGATCCCGGCATCGCCGCCGAGCAATTAATCGGTGAGGCCATCGCCGGCTGGCGCGCCTGGGCCGCCGGCCACGGCTATTTCGACGATGCCGAGCACCCCGCCCAGATCGCCCGGCGCGCGCTCGACCGCTGGCTCGCCGACCAGCGCACCCCTCGCTGACCTTCTGCACCCACAAATTGCGGACCCCGCGCGTCCGCCGGAGACCTACCATGCATCATGAACTGACCTCGCTCTGGAAGAGCGACACGCCCCGCTTTGTCGTCGTGCTCGATGCGGAGCGCGCCTATGATCACGAAGCGCATGCCCGCTACCGTGCATCCGAACGGTTCGTACCGGGATATGCCGAGCACCTACCACCCCATGACCCCCGGGTGACGCCGCGCTGGCCGTGCCAGCGCGTGGTGGCCCTGTCGTGGCTGGTGACGACCGAGGCCGAAGATGGCCTTCGACCGATACGGCTGGAGACCCGCGGCCTGCCGGAACAGGATGAGGCCGCCGTCCTTGCGGCGTTCTTCGCCGACATGGAGCATCTCGGCAGCGTTCAGATCGTCACATGGGGCGGCTTCAATAGCGATCTTCCGCAGATCCTGATCGGCGCGATGGATGCCGGCCTGCGACTGCCATCCAGCTTGGGCCGCCTGGTCACGCCTTGGCGCCGGGATGCGTCCGGCCACCTCGACCTGTGCACCGAGATGTGCGGTGGCGCGGCACCTGCGCACATTGCCGAGATCGCCGCCCGGCTCGGTGTCCCTGCCAAACTCACCTGTCGGCCGGATCTCGTCTCAAAGCTGATGCAGCAGGGGAAGTGGTCGGCCGTCCGTTCGGTGGTTGAGGGAGACGTGTGGACGACGTGCGCCCTGCTGATGCGCTGGCGCGCGCTGACGGGCGGCCCCGTCTCCATCCTTGAGGCAACGCACCGGCTCACGTCCTTCATCGCCACCCACTGCGCCCATCGCAGCTACGCCGCCGACTGGCAGCGCTACGGCGACGAGCTGATGGCCCAGGCCTTCGCTGCGGAAACGCGCAAACTGGAAGCGCTGGCGCCGGGAATTGGTGGCTGACGCGGTGATCACGGCCTCTGAAAGGGGGCGGAAACCAAATGATCGGGGCCGATGGCCCCAACGGAGACTAACAACATGACCATCCAGCATTCGCTCGACACCCTGCAGGCCTGGACCATCGGCCTGCGCACCGCCATGGGCTATCCGGACGCCCCCATCGGCAGCCCCGTGAACTTCGCCTCGGGCAGGCGTAGGAACCCCATCGAGGCGCTCCAGGTCGCCGACGTTGTCAGTGATACCGGCCGGGACGTCGTCTACGTGGAGTTTGATACGCCAATCGCGAACGGGCCGATCGGGGTTTCCCTTGCCACGCGCGCGACTCACTGGGTCGATTGGCACCCGCAGGTGCGGCTCTACGCCGCCTCCGACGAGGCGCCGATCGAGCTGCTGACCGACACGCACCGCTGGTCGATCGGCCCGCGCGCTAGTCTGATCGCCTCGCCGCTGCCCCCGCGCAGCCGGATCGCGCGCGGCATGGCGCGAGCCGACCGGCTGTGGCGTGAGGCGGCCGAAAAGGCGTGGGGCATCAAACTGGTCGGTTCGATCCACGTCCCGGATGGTGCGCGCTACGCCGATGGCGTGCCTATGGAGGAATTCGCCGCGACCCTTTGACGCGCCACGATGCCCCATGACACCCGGGCGGACATTGCCTATCGTCCGCCCGGTAATTCCAACACGTCAATCACAGTCCATTTGCGATTATTGAATCTGAATAATCGCACTAAAACCAAAGGCCTTATATGATTTGGTGCAGGAGCTCACGCTGCACTGCTTAGACCATCAACGCTGGGCAATCCCCGCTTGCGCTCAGCAGCCCATGTCAGGCGGCTCCGATCTTCAAAGTGCTACTAGATGCAGCGACACACATGTTGCGGGGCATGCCAGCCATCCCCTACACCATTGTCATCAACCCGCACGCTTTGCATACGCCTGTGAAGGATCCACAAAAGGAACAGAGTTTGCCCAGCGCTCCTTCGGGCCCCGAAGAGACCTTTCGCGAGCAGGCGCGCCGCCTGCTCCGCCAATGGTTGGCGTCAAATGACAACGTTCTTCTTGATTCGATCGACACGCTGGGTAGGCGCGCGGTCAGCGGAGCGTCCGAAGCGAGTAGACGGCTGGATCGCACAATCTCTTTCGGCCAGTCGGCAGCCAGCAGTCTGGATGATCTCCAGGCCCTCATGGCCGATCTTGGCGCGCCGGCCCAGCCTCGCAGGCGATCCCTTTTCAAAGCCGCCCCCAAGAACCACGCGGATCCGCAGACGCGCCTGGAAGCGTTGGTCGAGTCGCTCGATCGCGAACGCGACAATGTCGCCCGATCGCTGATCACGATCGAGTCGGACAGCACAAAACTGCGCGCGGCAGCAGCCGAACTGGACGACGCGCTGGCGTTGATCCGTGCGTGCGCCGCGGCGGTGGATGCGGCAGGTCGCGAGCTGATGTTCGACCAGCCGACCCGCGCCCGATTCCTTTGCGACACTGCGCGAACGCGCCTGCTGTCGCGTGAGCAGGACGTCGCCACGCAACTCGCCGTGACGCAGCAGGGCATCCTCACCCTGCAATTGCTGATCGATGGCCAACATGCGCTGGCGCAAGCGCTCGGCCGGGCACGTGACACCAGCATCGCGGCGCTACGCACCGCGATTGCCGCCCAGCGCGCACTGACCCAAAGCCAGGATATGGCCCGTCAGGCCGAAGCGCTGGAGCGGACGGCGCGAGCGGCGGAGGAAGCGCCCGCTACGCGTGGCGATTTCCAGCGCGTTCTGGACGATGCCGTCGATCAGGTTCGTCGCGCAATCCTCGCCGCGCAGACAGCCCAGCGGGGTACTCCCCTCTAGCGCGACGACGAGTCGATGCACTACCAATGCCAGGATACGCATTCGGGTGAGAACATCAATTGGCTGGATTTCTGGACAAATTGGCGGGATGGCTGGGCGGTCCAGCACGCCCGGATCCTGCGCCGGCGAGCAGCAAACCGTTTGCCCCCCCTGTTTCGGCCGAAGACCCGAGGCTGCCCGACGCGTCGCGGCCGCTGGTAGCACGCCTGCTCGCACTGATCGCCGATATCGAAGCCCGGACGCATGACGACGCGCTCATGGTCTCCGCGCTTACCGAGGTGCGGCAGATGCGCGACAGCCATCTGCCGCGACTGATAGAAAGCTATGCCGAGATCCCCGCGAGCCACCGTGCGGAGATCTTCCGCCAGACTGGCCGCTCGGCGAGCTACAATCTGAACCAGGGCTTCGAGAAGATGGTCGCGCGGCTGGAAACGCTATCGCGCACGCTGGCCCAGGAGGATCTGGACAGCTTCGCCGACAATCTCCGCTTCATCGAAAATCGCTATGGCAAGGACGATCCGCTGCGTTGACGCACGGCCTCTATCGCTCGTCGATCTCGGCGCGAAATTCGGTCAGCGATCCGTTCCCGAAACGAGCCGAAGCGGCGCGGAGACGGTATCGGTAATGCCGAAGAGCGCCGCGCGATCGAGCAGCCGCTCCGCCCAGGCGCGATGCGTCGCCGGCTCGCACATCACGCCGTCATGCGCGAACACCGCTGGCGCATCTTCATCGAGCAATAGCCGCGCCTCTTCGATCTGCTCTGCCGGAACGGCGAGTGCCGCCTGGATCACCGCCACCTGATCGGGATGGATCGCCGTCTTGGTAAGCAGGCCGTGTTCGATATCGCGCGCAACTTCCTCGCGCAGCAATGCGGTGTCGGCGAACTGCTCGAAGACCGGGGCACTCAGCGCAAACCCCCACGGCGCAAACCCCGCGACCAGATTGGCGATGATGCTGCCAAGCGGCCCTTCATAGGCGGTCTGCCCTGCGGTGCGGCGCAAGCCCATCGCGCGCAGGAGATCATTGCCGCCGATGCGCAATGCCAGGATCCTTTCCTGTACCATCAGCAACTGATCGCGAAGCCGGCGCATCTCCTGCGGGTCGCAGGCCTCGCGCGTCTCCAGCGTCGGCATCAGCCGGTGATGATCGTGCAGCGGCGCGACCAGATAGGCGGGCATGCTCTCGGCATGCGCCTTGGGGATGACGAAGCCGGACAATCGCTCGCACCCCGGCATGCGCAGCACATGCTCGAGCATCGCGGCATTGCGCGGCCGTACGAAGAGCAACGGCTCGCCCGGCCCCGGCGACCGCAGGGCGAGCGTTCGGAGGAACGCGGAAAGCCGGCAGAGCGCAACCGGCACATCGCGCTCGAGCACCGCGTCCTCAAGGCACAACACCGCCGAGCGCAGCTCCGGAATCCGCTTTGCGCCGAGCAGCGCTTCGGCTAGGTCGTCGCGCGTGCAGGGAAGATAGAGGGTCGCACCCAGATCCAGCGCCGAAATCGAATTCATGCGTCCCGCCCCAGGCTGCGGATGATCGCCACTGCGCGATACTGTGAGTCATGGCCGAGCGTATCGACCGGAACTTGGTGTTCGGCCGCGAGGTGGAGCAAGTGCGCGACATCGGCGTCGTGAGGATCGCGGACCAGAAGCCGTTCGGGAACGCGTCGCAGCAGCGCGCGCGTCGCCTCGGCGATGCCCGGCTTGATCCGGTTGCGGTCGCGCGTCCCGGCCTGTCTCAGAAGCGCTTCAACCATCGCCTCGCACCCTTCTCTCAAGACCTTCCGTCGGCCGGCATGACCATCGATGGTCCGGGGAGCCGCGGTCGCGGCGGCGGGCGCGATGCCATCGACAAAGGCCCGCGACAGATCAGCACCAGCATGTTGCGGGTAGGTGACACAGGCGTGGAAATCGCCCGGCTTGACCATTTCGGCGTTGAGGATCGATCGGCTCACCAACCCAGAGACGATACCGTTGAGCAGGCCCGAGGCGATCAGATAATCGTCCTCCGTAGCAGCGATATCGGCCTGGCCGGCGGGATCCGCAATGACCGCGAGCTCGGGCACGAAGCCCATCGGGCGGCCGGCAAGCGCAGCGCGGAGCTCGGCGGCGATTGCGCCCTTGCCGGTCCATCCATCGACGAACACCGCATCCGCCGGATCGTGACGCGCGGCGATATGAGCGAGCGCCACAGCATCGATGCCGCGGTCGCGGATGATGCTCACCGAATAATGATGGGCGACATGCCCCCAGGCGCGCAGGGTCCGCGTGAGCAGCACGCCAATCGGTGTGCCGGCCCGGGCCAACGAGACGATGACCACGTCGTGGCCGGGCCGCCGCCCGGCGAGATGCGCGGCAAGGCTCGCCACGTCCTGCGCCAGCCGGGCACCGTTGCGCGCCAAGGCCGCGCGGTACAGCGCCAGATAGCTGGCGTCGGGCACGCGCTCCGGTGCGATCATCTCCGAATAATGGCGGCGGCCGGATTGGATGGCGGCTTCCTTGTCGGCAACCCCAGTCGCCGCCATAGCCACCGGCTTGAGCAGGAAGGTGACATCGGCAGGATCATAGCTGCCCGAAAAGGGGGTACCGGCGCGCACCGAGGGGTCAACGGCCATCGAACATCCCGCCCGCCAGCTGCGACCGTGGCGGCATCATCGCGAAATCGCACAGCCCCATGAAGGGTGCGTCGGTATGGCTGTCGCCGATTCCGATCACCGGCGCATCGGGATAGCGCGAGCGCAGGCCGGGCAGGATATGCGCCACCGCATGCGCCTTGCCGAGATAGGGCGGCATCAGCGCGACATTGTTGCCGTTGCGGTGATCGGTCCAGCCGGCGGGCAGAGATGGCACCGCAGCATCCACCACGGCGAACAGCGCGTCCGCATCCGCGTGGTCATGCTTGGCGAGCGTATAGAGCGGCAGCGCACCTTCGGTAAGAACGCGGGCGTTGACCGGCACGCCCCGCGCCTTCGCCTCGCCGCCGATCGCGTCGGCCAGATCAGCGAGTTGCCCCGCATGGGGCGCAGCCCGGCTGGCGATCGTCTCGGCCCAGTCCGGATCGACCTCGCCCGCGTCGTCCAGTACCACGCCGCCATGCGCACACACCGCCGCGCGGAACGGGATGCGTGCGCGCCGCAACGCGTCCAGGCTGCGCGCAGTCACCGGCACCAGATGGGTGGTCTCCGCCAGCCATTCGAGGAACTGCATCTGGCGCGGCGTCGCATAGCTCAGCGGAGATCCGTCGCGCGCGAAGCCGAGCGGCGTCAAGCGGTCGGCCGGAACGTCGGGCGGGCATTTGCGCAGGGTCTGGAACAGCGTGTCGTCGAGGTCGACCAGGGCAATGGCGCGGATCATGCGACCCAGCCCACCAGCCGGGCGTCGAGCGCTGCGATCAGCGCCGGATCGATCGTCCCTGCGCCGGTTTCATGCGCGATCCAGTTCGCGCGTCCGTCCGCCGGATCGGCATTGTAGAGATAATTGGGCACGCCGGTTCCGTAATTGTCCGAGAAACAAAGCTTCGTCGCCATTGCCGCGCCGAGCCGCGCCGGGCTGCGGCTGGTCGCCTGGACGACGACGTCCTGCCCGTCAGCGGCAAGTTGCTCGGCCAGGCGGAATGGCAGATAGGTGAACTCGCCGGTGCCGATGATGCGCAGCGGCCCGGTAGCTTCGGGCAGCGCCGAGACGGGCGGCAGCGCGACCGGTGCCGCGATCCCCAAGCGCCCGAAATTGCGATGCGCCGCCATGCGCCCAAGCGAGGCCGCGGCGCTATCGAACGCGGCATCGGCCGTCATCGCCGTGCCCTGCGTCCATTCGAGCCGGCCGCGGAGCAGTGCGGCGATCTGGGTCGGGCGCGGCATCTGCGCCGGCCAGTGCTTGCCCACCGACCAGTCGGTCAGCGTCGCCACGACGATCGCTTCCACGCGTGGCCAGACAGCGACCAGCGCATCGGCGAGGTTGCACAGCGTCGTACCGGTCGAGACCTCGTCGTCGACGAGCACCAGGGCACGAGGCTCGGGAAGATCGGGACGGTAGATCAGGTGCGCCGAGGCATGGCTGTGCGGCTCTTCGAAACGGCAGAGCAACGGTGCGTCGAGTTGCTGGCGGGTCGAATGCAGGAAATGGATGTCGTCGCGCCCGGTCGAACGGCACAATTCCTCGTGCAACGTCTGGCCAAGGCACACGGCCGTTTCCGCCATCCCCACGACCATCACGGGTCCCGGCAGGTCGGCCGGAATCTGCCGCGCGAGATCGTGCACGCTTTGCCGCATCCTCTGCGGTGCCGCCGGAAGGTGACGCCCCAGTACCCGCGACACGACCAGGAAGCCGCGCCGCGGATTTTCCCGCGCAGCGAAGTCGCACAGGCTGTCGAGCGGCCAGGTCGCTTCCTCTATCGCGATATCGAGCCGTCCGGTCGCCAGCGCAATCGAGCGGGTTGGCGCGGCCAGTGTCAGCATTCGCAGGTCACCCGGGCGATCACGTCACGCGCCTGGCGCACCACCGCCGCACGGCCAACCACGGAGGTCTCACGCGCCATGTGCGGCTCTATGCCGAACGCATCGAGGAAACTGAGCAGGATCGCGCCCTTGATGCCAAAATTGATGTTCTCGGCAATGGCGCCGCGCTCGCGGATGCGATCGAGGTTGAGCGACGAACTGACCAATCCCACCAGATGTCCGGCCATGTCGAGAATCGGCCCCCCGCTGTTGCCGCTGGCGATCGGCGCGGTGAACTGGAACACGCTACTGTCGTTGCCGATGCCGCACGAGGCAGCGATGTTGCCCGCGCTCGCTTGCGGTCCGGTGCCGAGCAGCCCCTGGAGCGGAAAGCCGAGTGCGACGATGTCCTCGCCCAGATGCAACCCCACTTGCGAGCGGAATTGGGCGACGCCGGGCAGCCCCGCCTCGACATGCAGCAGGGCCAGATCGTTGCGGGCATCGGCAAACACCGTCTCCGCAGCCAACGCACGTCCGGCGACATGGACAGTGACCGATCGGGCATCCTCGACGACATGCGCGTTGGTGAGAATATGATTCCGCTCGATCGCGACGCCGCTGCCGCTGGACGCGCCGCTACCGGGCGGGCGGTGATCGCCGTCCTGCCCGGAACCGGCGGCCGGCTGCAGGCGCGGGATCATCTGCATAACCCAGCGATGATCGATGCCGTGCGCCGCCGCGATCGCGTTCAACCCCAGCGCAAAGCCCTGCCCATTGGCGGATAAGCGCCAGGCACCTTGGTGGCGATAGCATTCGATCAGGATCGCGGCCGCATCGCCGCGGCCCCGCAAGTCGGCAGCGAAACGGAACACGCCCGTTTCCACCGTGACGATGCGGCCGATCGGCTGGCTGCCGCGATCGAAGGCGATCAGCATCAGCCGCTCGACGGGCCGGGGAACGGCATCGAGATCGAGGCGCAGATGGGATTCGCCCTCGAACTGCGCTGCCGGGCGCATCTCGCGGGCGACCGTATCGATCAATGGGAAAGCGGGTGTGATCCGGCGGTCGGCCCCCAGCGCGATCAGCGCCAAGGCCGGCAACGCGCCACCATCGCAGGCGATCGCAAGTCTCTGCGCGCCGGCGATGGCAGCCCGTTCGCCCGCAACCAAGGCACGCATGTGCGGGCCTGTTCCCTGGCGTCAGACGTTCACGCCAAAGGACTGGGCAAGCGGACCCAGCCCGCCGGCAAAGCCCTGGCCGATCGCCTTGAACTTCCACTCGCCATTGTGCCGATAGAGCTCGCCGAAGATCATCGCGGTTTCGGTCGAGGCGTCTTCGGACAGGTCGTAGCGGGCGATCTCGGTGCCGCCATCGGCGTTAAGAACGCGGATGAACGCGTTGGATACCATGCCGAAATTCTGGCGACGCCCCTCTGCCTCATGAATCGTCACGGCGAAGCTCAGCTTCTGTATCTCCGCGGGAAGCTGGTCGAGCGACACCGCCACCACTTCATCGTCTCCACTGCCCTCGCCGGTGGTATTGTCGCCCTGGTGCACGACCGAACCGTTGCCGCCATTCTTGTTGTTGTAGAACACGAAATCGGCGTCCGAGCGAACCTTGCCGCCATCGTTCAGCAGGAACACGCTGGCGTCGAGGTCGAAGCCGCTGCCGTCGGTGACGCGGGTATCCCAACCGAGTCCGACACGCACGGCCTTGAGGCCCGGAGCTTCTTTGCTGAGGCTGACATTGCCGCCCTTGGAAAGCGAAACTGGCATGATGAATACTCCTTGCGGCCAGGATCAGCCGACGTTGACACCGAAGTTGCGCGCGAGCGGCGCCAGGCCGCCCTTATAGCCCTGCCCGACGGCGCGGAACTTCCACTCGCCATTGTGGCGATACACTTCACCGAAGATCATCGCGGTCTCGGTCGAGGCATCCTCGGCGAGGTCGTAGCGCGAGATTTCCCGGCCCGTCGCATCATTTACGATCCGGATGAAGGCGTTGGAGACCATGCCGAAGCTCTGCCGGCGGCTCTCGCCTTCGTGGATCGTCACCGCGATCGCAATCTTCTGCACCTGCTCGGGAACACGCGTCAGGTCGACCTTGAGCGCCTCGTCATCGCCATCGCCCTCCCCGGTACGGTTATCGCCGGTATGCTCGACCGACCCGTCGCTGGAGCGCAGATTGTTGTAGAAGATGAAGTCGCTGTCGCCGCGCACCTTGTCGCCGCTCGCGAGCAGAAAGGCACTTGCGTCGAGGTCGAAATCCGCACCGTCGGTGGCGCGGGTATCCCAGCCCAGTCCGATCAGGATCTTGCTGAGATTGGGCTCTTCCTTCGACAGGCTGACATTGCCGCCCTTGGACAGACTTACCGACATGATGTTCTCTCCTGATTAGTGTCGATTGAGGTGCTCGCCGGTGGGGCCGACCGGGTCCGCGTCTTCCAGCGGCACGGCAGCGGTGGCCTCGGCGCGGTTGCTGCGCAGCGAGGCGGCAAAGGCGATGCCGATGAACCCCGCGCCGATCAGCCCAGTCACCGTCTCGGGGATTTCGAATCGGACCGACAGCAGCATGATCGTTGCGAGCGCGAGGATTGCGTAGAATGCCCCGTGTTCGAGATAGCGATATTCGGTGAGGGTGCCGCGATCGACCAGCATCACCGTCATCGAGCGCACGAACATCGCACCGATGCCAAGGCCGAGCGCGATGATGAACAGATTGTTCGACAAGGCGAAGGCGCCGATCACGCCGTCGAAGGAGAAGGAGGCGTCCAGCACCTCAAGATAGAGGAAGCTGGCGAGCCCAGACTTCACGACGGCGACTGCGGCGCCATTGCCGGAACCGACGACGTCCTCTTCCTCCTCGCGTTCCAGCAACGCGCCGATCGCCTGCACGCCGATATATGCAAGTAGACCGAAAATGCCCGAGACGATGAAGGTCATCGCATCCTCGGGCGCGATCATGCGCGAAATGCCGTAGAGCGCGAGCAGTACCACGCCGAGCGCAAGGCCCGAGACGCGCGAAAGGCTGGCAAAGGGGCGCTCGATCGGGCCGATCCAGTGGCTGTCCTTGTCCTCGTCGAGGAAGAAGGTGAGCCCGACCATCGCCAGAAACGCCCCGCCAAAGCCCGAGATGCCGACATGGGCGCCGGTAATGATCCGCTCATAGGTCACCGGATCGGTCGCGGCGAGCTTGACCGCGTCGATCGGCCCCAGCTTGGCGGCGATCGCGACGATCGCCAGCGGGAACAGGATCCGCATGCCGAATACGGCAATCACGATGCCCCAGGTGAGGAAGCGGCGACGCCAGACCGGATCCATGTCGCGCAATACGGTGGCGTTGACGACGGCATTGTCGAACGACAGCGATATTTCGAGAACGCCGAGTACCAGCACGATCCACACGATGCCCAGCGTTGCCGCCACATCGTGCGTGATCGTCCAGCCCAGCCAGGTACCTAGCGCGAGGCACAATGCCGTGAACAGCAACGACCACTTATAATATTTGAACAATTTCTTCCCCCTTGTGCCGCGAGCGACTTAATCCTTGCGGCCCGCGACCCAGCGCAAGCCCCAGCCCAGCTTCTCGTCGAGGACCTGCTGGTCCCGCACATAATCCACGATCCGCGTCACCTTCACGCGCCCGGCGTCATTTTCGATCAGCACGATGCCGCACAGTCGCCGATCGTCGCGCCCCTCGGTCATCCGCACTTCGATCGGCGGCTGGTCGGGCATGGTCACCAGCACGACGCCATCGGTCTGCTGCCAGTTGGGCACCCCGTCATAGATGTTGGCAAACACCGCGATGCGCCGAATCTGTGCCCATTGCGCACCGTTGACCCGCAGCGTTTCGCCTTGCGAAACGTCCCCGGTACGGTCGTCGCCCGACAAGGCGATATAGGGCAGATCGTTGAACGAACCGAACGCCTTGCCGAGCGCCTGAACCACGCCCTTGCGCCCGTCGGCAAGTTCGAACAGGCAGCCCAGATCGAGATCGATCGCACTGCCGCCGCCGAAGAACCCCTTGCGGCCGCGCGACCAGTTCAGGTTGATGATGATCTCGCCGAAACTGGCTCCCCGCTTCTCCAGGCTGACGGTCTGGCCCGCCTTCTCCAGCGTGACCTTGCTTAAATTTACCGGCGGCGGCGGCGGCGGCGCTGGCGGCGGGACCGGTGCAGCGTCCTCCGCCACGTCGATCCCGAACGCGCGCGCGAGGGGCGCGAGACCGCCATTGAAGCCCTGGCCTACCGCACGAAACTTCCACTGGCCATTTCTGCGATACAGTTCGCCGAACGTCATCGCCGCTTCGCTCGCCCCCGCCAGCGCCGGCGCGAACCGCAGCGCGGCCGCTCCGCCCGAAGGCGCCACGGTGATCTCCGCGCCGTCGAGCAACGCCAATGTCTGGCTTTTGGCCTGCGCCTCGTGAATGGTGACGCAGAAAACGATCTTCTCGATCTCGCTCGGGATCCGCGCGAGATCGACTTCGAACGCCCCCCGACCGCCGGCCGACACAAAGCGGATCCCGCCGGCGCCGCCTTCGGGCTGGTTGTAGAAGACCATGTCCGCATCGTCGCGAACCTTGCCGGAGGCCGTCAGCAGATACGCCGAGGCGTCGGCGTCGACATCACGCCCGGGCGCTACCTTCCAAGCGAAACCAATGGTCAGCGCATCGCCGGGTGTAGGGGCGTTGCCGCCCTGTTGCAGATCGGTCATGCAATATCCTGCCAATCTAGCCGGAGGACGATCCTTGCCACGCCATCAAAGCGCGGCGAGAATCGAACCCATCATCTCCTGGAACGTGCGGCCGGAGGTGCGCTCCCCCAGCGCCTTCATTTCCCAGCTATCGCCCGAGCGAACCAGTTTCGCCATGACCTGCCCGGTATGCGAGCCCGCACCGGTCAGATCGTAGCGCGCGAGTTCCTTGCCGTTGGTGGAATCGACAACGCGGCAATACGCATTCTCGATTCGGTCGAAGCTGTCGCCGGTGAAGCTGTTCACCGTGAACACCAAGGTCCGCACATTCGCAGGAAGACGGGTCAGATCGACATTGATCGTCTCATCGTCACCGTCACCGGCACCGGTGCGGTTGTCGCCGCTGTGCACGATGCTGCCGTCATTGCTGGCCAGCTGCCGGAACCAGACCTGGTCGAGGAGATTGCCACCGTCGTCGAACAGCAGGCAGGAGGCGTCCAGATCGATGTCGCCCCCGCCGCCGCCAAGCAGGCCGAACAGCCCCTTGGTTTTGCGCACGTCCCATCCAAGGCCCATCGACACGCGCGTCAATGCGCCGCCACCGGTCTTCTCCAGCCGAACGGACTGGCCCTTTTGCAGACTTACCAAGCAGATTCCCCCTCTGATATCGCGCTACCTTCAAGTGCCAACGGACTATTACAATTCGTATGTCGCTCGCAACAGCGATGAAGGCATTCGGTTCGCTGCGGATTTTCCAGCAACGGAGATTTGACGAAGGCGGACTTTTTGCCTGATATCGGCGTCGTCAACTTCCCAGGGGTTCTCCACTAAATGAAGGTCGAAATAGGCCGATTGCTGTCGCTCCTCGACTATATCGAAGCGGCAGAGCGAGATCGCCTGCCCACCGTCATCGACATGGCCGACTATCGCGGATTCCGGCGCCATGGTGACGAGATCATCAAGCTTCCGGGCGTGCGGGTAAATGTCCGCGATGGCGATGACTCTCTTTGGCTGAGCGTCGAACGGCTCGTACGTCGGCCACCGCCGAGGCCCGCTGATACTGTGCTGAGGGCCTGGATCGACTTATCCGATGATGTTACGGCAGCGCCCCGCCTGCGGTCCGAAATCCCGAACGATGATCCAGGCGGCAATCCTACGCTTCGGCTCGACGAACAGGTGGATCGCGCGCGACTCGAAGCCCAGTTGCTCGGCTATGTCCGCGAGATCTGGTCGCCTTGGGTGCTGGAGGAGCGGCCGCGGCGCTACGCAATCGATCTGTACAACGGCCTGTTCTCGCTTCGTCAACTGCTCGACGGGGGAGCCGAGCAGCCGATCGAATTGGCGTGGGGCATCGGCATCGCCCGGTGGGGGCATCGGGGCGCCAAGCTTCACCATCCGCTGCTTGCGGTGCCGGTCGAGCTGTCGATCAACGATCAGACCCATGCGATCGAGGTGCGTCCGCGCAGCGAATCGCCCGTGAGCATCGAAAGCGATCCGCTCGATGCCCTTGAAGCGCCTTCGGTCGACGCATGGCGCAAAAGCACGCAGCGCCACCTCGATGGGCTGGAGGGCGACGGGCTGAGTCCGTTCGATACGGAGAGCTTTGCTCCGGTACTGCGCCGGGCGGTAGCCCTACTCGATCCCGACGGCCACTATTTGCCCGATTTGGGCGAACGCCATCCACCGGCCGGTGATACGCTGCAAGTGGACGATCGTTGGGTTCTGATCCAGCGCACCCGTCGCGCGACACAGCTGATGGACGACCTGCGCCGCTTTCGTACGGTGATCGAACAGGTCGACGACATCGACGCGATTCCCGCCGCGGTGCGCGTGCTGATCGAACCGCCGGCAGACGTGACCGTCGCCGCAGAATATCCAAGCTATCGCGGCGTATCGACGATACCCGGCATCACCTCTTCGGACGGGTCAGGCGAAGACCTGTTTTTCCCCAAGCCGTTCAATCGCGAGCAGGTCGAGGTGATCCAGCGCCTCGCGACGCGACCGGGCGTAGTAGTCCAAGGCCCCCCGGGCACCGGAAAGACGCACACGATTGCCAACATCGTCAGCCATTATCTGGCCCAGGGAAAGCGCGTGCTGGTCACCTCGCAAAAGGCCCCCCCGCTCAAGGTGCTGCGCGAGAAACTGCCCCCTGCGGTGCGCCCGCTGGCGGTCAGCCTGCTTGAGAGCGATCGCGACGGTCTCAAGCAATTTCAGGAGTCGGTAGACATCATTGCCGATCGCCTGCATCGCACCCGCCCTGCTGAGATCGGCAGACAGATTGCTGCACTCGACGCACGCATCGAAGCACTACACCGCGGACTCGCGGGGATCGATCGCCAGGTGCAAGACATCGGGCGGGGATCGATGACTGCAGCCACGATCGACGGGGTTTCCATCACGCCCGCAGAGGCCGCCCGCCGCGTCGTCGCCGCGGGCGAGCTCTCCGCATGGCTGCCCGATGCGATCGACATCATCGCCTCGCACGAACCCGAATTCGACGACGATTGCATCGCGCGGCTGCGCGTGGCGCGAAAAGCCGCTGGCGAACGGCTGGCCGCCTTGGGTGTCACCCCGCCACCCGAAGCGCTTCCCGACAGCGTGGCCCTGCTGGCGCTGCATCGCGATCTGGTCGAAGTCGATCGCATCGACCAGTCGATCGCCGAAGCCGAAGCGCTATCCGGCGGTTCGACGATCGACACTGTGATCGCCCTGCGCGCCGAGCTGGATGGAATACGCAGCGAGCACGCTGCCGCCGATAGCGCCCCCTATGCGTGTACGGCCGCGGTGCTCCTGCGCTGGCGCATGGACGAGGACGATGCCACGCTGGTCGCGCTTGTCGGGTTGGAGGAGGAAATAGCGGCGCTAGCGGAGGAGAGCCGCCATTTCCTTGTTCGACCGGTAGTGCTGCCCGAGGGAGCCACCACCGACCCTGCGCTGCGCGAAGCGATTGGCAAGCTCGCGCAGGGCGACGATCTTGGGCTGTTCCAGTCGCTCTTCGCGCGGCAATTGAAAGGCCAGATCGCCGCGATCCGGCTTTCCGGACACGCTCCGGCAAATGCCGCTGACTGGACCGATGTCAATCGCTACCTTGCCACGCTCGATCAAGCGCAGCGGCTGAAAGCGGCGTGGAACCATGCCAGCGTACAGGCGGGACTCGATCCCGTTGCCGGAGACGGAGCCGGGATTGCCGAAGCGATGCGGCGGCAGCTTCGGCATCTCACCCAGTTGCGCGACGTTGCCGACCGGGAACGCCGACTGCAGATATCGGTCCGAACGGTCCTGCCCGGCTGGCGCACGCGCATAGCAGGCGATCCCGACGCCAGCGACAGGCTCGCCGCATTGCTCGACCGGCATCTGCGGCGCGAGCGGCTCGCGGCGGCGGAAAGCGAACTCCAGCGGCTCACGACCATGATCGCCGAGATCCAGGGCGATGCAGGCGAAGAACTGCGCGCCATCGTGGCGACGATGGTGGGTCAGCCCGCCGCCGATGAAACACGCCTCGCGCAACGCTGGGCCGCGGTACTGGCCGAGGGCGCCATTCTTCGCCGTCTCGCGCCACAGTTTGCCGAAATACGGCACGTCACCATGCTGATTGAGGAAAGTGGCGCCCCGCAATGGGCACAGCGCCTGCGCAGCGAGCCGGTGACGGGGGTCGAAGATCCGCTCACGCCTGGCGACTGGCGCGCGCGGTGGACGCTGCGCCGGCTGGCAACCTGGCTCCAGCGGATCGACTGCCATGACCGGCTGGCCGCGCTCAGCGGCGAGCGCAGCGACAATGAAGATCAGCTACGCCGCGCATATGAGGAATCGATTGAGCTGCGGACATGGTGCCGACTGGCGGAGAAGGCCAGCGACCAGGTTCGATCCGCGCTCGCCGCCTATGCCCAGGCTATGCGCAAAATCGGGCGCGGCACGGGCATTCGCGCCGGCCGCTATCGCCAAGATGCGCGTGCGGCAGCCGATCGTGCCAAGAACGCGCTGCCCTGCTGGATCATGCCGCATTATCGCGTGTCGGAATCGCTCCCTGCCGAACTCGGATTGTTCGATCTGGTGGTGATCGACGAAGCATCGCAATCGACCGTTGCCGCCTTGCCGGCGCTCCTCCGTGCCAAACAGGTCTTGATCGTCGGGGATGACCGCCAGGTCAGCCCCGACGCCGGTTTCCGCGAAGAAGCGCGGATGAACCTGCTCGCGGACCGCCATCTCGGCGGCCAGGTTGCCGATTACCGCGCGGCGCTTCGCGAAGAGAAATCGCTCTACGATCTGGGCACGGTGGTGTTCGCGGGTGGCGCAATCCTACTCAAGGAGCATTTCCGCTGCGTCGGCCCGATCATCGAATATTCGAAGGCACAATTCTATGCCCACCAGTTGGTGCCGTTGCGCCTGCCCACGGCCTCGGAACGGCTTGACCCGCCCCTGATCGATATTCTGGTCGAGGACGGCTATCGCAAGGGCAAGATCAATCCCCCCGAAGTCGATTGCATCATCGATGCGATCGGGCGGATTGCCGAGGATCCCGCGATGGCGAGCCGCTCGATCGGTGTGACCACATTGCTCGGTCAGGAACAGGCCGTTGCGATCTTGACCGCAATCGAACAGGTGCTCGGTGCAGAGATAATGCTGCGGCACAACATTCGTGTCGGGGAGCCTGCTGCGTTCCAGGGCGACGAACGTGACATCATGTTCTTGTCGCTGGTCGCTGAGCGCGGCAGCTCCGGTCTCTCCGGCCTCGGTTTCGAGCAGCGCTTCAACGTTGCGGCATCCCGCGCGCGGGACCGCATGGTGTTGGTCCGTTCGGTCGAGCTGGAGGACCTGCGCGCGAGCGACAAGTTACGCCGCAGCCTGATCGAGCATTTCCACGCTCCCTTCGCCGGCGAGTCCAGCCTGACAGAGGATCGCCGCGCGAAATGTGAATCTCCGTTCGAGCGCGAAATGTACGATGTGCTCATCGAACGCGGGTATCGCGTCGATACCCAGGTGCCGGTCGGCACAAAGCGCATCGACATGGTGGTGGAAGGCGGCAACGATTCTCGGCTGGCCATCGAATGCGATGGAGATCGCTATCACGGCCCCGAACAATGGCCCGACGACATGGCGCGGCAGCGGATGCTGGAGCGTGCGGGCTGGACGATATGGCGCTGCTTCGCTTCGCGCTTCGTCCGCGAACGCCAGGCGGTGATCGACGAACTGGTCGCCGTACTCACCGCGCGCGGCATCTTGCCCGAGATCGGACAGGATCTGCCGCCCAGTCGCTATACGGAACATCGCCGATGGCGGAGCGTACCGGCGCAACGCGAACCGGTGCCCTATGCGTGGTTAGTCCCGGCAGCCCCGTTTTGACTGGGAACCGCGATCAGCGCCGGCGCTCTGCACGGATCACTGCAACGATTTCCGCGTCGATCTCGGCATCGAAGGGCTGTGCCGCGCCCGTGGCGACATCGATCCAGGTCGTGCTGAAGGGGATGCCCACCTCGTCGCAATAGGACGCGCCGCCGGCCGCGCGCGTGTTGATTTCCAGAATCCGCCAGGCACCGTGGCGATCCTGCTTGTACTGGACGTTGATCGCGCCGTGCAGGCCGAACCTCGCGACAAGCCCGGCGGCATGCGCTATGAGTTCATGACGAGTTTGAATGCGCTGCCGGTTCGCATCGAGCTTGGTTCGCACGGCGGCAAGCATCACCTTGGCCCGGTCGGCGACGATATCCACCGACGCTTCAAGGCCGGGCAGATGTTCCATGACCAGCAGCGACACCTGCTTGCCAGTCGCCTGCGCCTGACGCAGCATCGCCGCATATACTTCAGGCGTGATCCTGCGCGCATCCGGATCGGCCAGATGATCGAAGGATCCTTTCGCATTCAATGTCCAATATCCAGCGCCGTAGATGCCGATCGCTGGCTTGACGCAAGCCAGGGCTCCATTGACGGCGAGGCTTTCGACTGCCGCATCGAACATGGCTGCAGAACGAACCGGAATGGTAGGGCAAAGCATCGGATCGCCGACCAGCGATGCAGTGAATGCTGCCTTGTCCTCTAGCATTTCGAGCGTCGGGGCATCCGCTGCGACGTGTAGGGCAATCCCATTGGAACGGAATCTATCGGCCATCCCGGCAAGCGCAGCCCGTCCCCGTTGCGCGACCAGCGCTTCGACCCGCTTCTCGATCGCTGTGTCGAGAACCCATTGCGGATAGTCTCCGGCAACGTCCGGCTCGTTCCAGAATTCGGGCGCGACATCTCTGACCGGGGAGTCGGCGTCCATCGCGCTCACCGCCAGACGCACGGCAGGGCGCTCCTGAACAATGCGAGCCACGACGTTGCGCAACGAGAACGATTGATTAAACCAGACCTTCATGGTTTTGCGATATCGCTAGGGGAGAGGTCGTCAACCCGTACCGGATGATCGGATGGCGTCTGAGCTCGAAGGCCGTGGTTCCCCGACGTCCCATTAGATTGGCGGTAAGATGGGTGCTCCCAGGCAGACGATGCCGGTACGATCACCCAGCCCTCGCCAGACCAACTTCGCTTCGAATGCAGATGAATTTAGGCATCGCTAGCAAGCATGCTGACGCTACGACATTGCACTGCCCCGCCGCTACGGAGCTCTGGCTAGCAGAATTTCCCAATGAGCTGAGTGCCCAGCGCTTTCACCTCGGGTGCGCCATTTCCTCAAAGACGCAGAAATCCGCCGTTTCCGCATTCACCCGACGGGAGGAAGATGAGAACGAAAGGCGCGTTCTCGGCCGGTCGCTGAAAGGCAGGTTCCCGGCCGCGAAAGGCGGGAAGCTGCCGTTCGATCACCACTGAACAATGGCGGCCCGCGACTGCGACGTTCCGCCGAGATCGACGCCACGTCGGCTGCAGCCGTAACCCGCCATAGGCTGGCCTGACAGCTCACGAGCGACCTTAGCTACTCAGAACCGTTGTAAGAGGTCTCTCTGGAACGGAGGTTCACGGACATTCCCCAGAAGTTGCTTAACCCCTTTCGGAAAGGCATAGCCGCCGGACGTATTCGGCTCGGAGGTCCCATGGCGCTGGTGAAGAAATCGACGTTAGGTGCCCGCGCGCAGGACCGTGCCAAACAGCTGGCCGAGGCACCCCAACCCTCTTCACCGCCGACGCCTCCTCGCGCGCGTGCGGGACGCAAATCGCGACGCCCGGCCAATGCGGTCGACGGTATGGACCAGGCGGTTCAGGAGCTTGCGAGCGGGATCGCCGAGGCCGCCGCCGCGGCCAGTGAGCTACAGCGCTCCGCGGATCACATTGCGAGCAGTGCGGAAGAAGCGGCGGGTGCGGCGCATGAGTCGCTTGGGCTGATCACCTCCCTCAACACCAGTTTCCGGGACGCCAGCGGGCGGGCCGATGCGGCGCGGCACAAGATCGAGGCGGTGCAGGCCGCCTTCTCGGATGTTGGCGGCCAGATCGAAGCTTCGGTCGCGGCGATCGAGTTGAATGCGCAGCGTCAATTGGCCACCGTCGATGCAGTCATCGCGTTGGAAAAGGTCGCGGGAGAGATCGCTGACATCGGCGTCGGCGTGGCCGATCTTTCCGATCAGACAAGCCTTCTCGCGCTCAACGCGACGATCGAGGCCGCGCGCGCAGGCGAAGCGGGCAGCGGGTTCGCTGTCGTCGCCGATGAAGTGCGTGCGCTCGCGGAGACCTCGGAGACGGGTGCGGGGGATGTCCAGCGATTGGCCGAAGGCGTTGCCGTCGCGGTGACGGACATCGCCGAGCGGATGCGTGCCGCTTCCCGCCTTGCAACCGGAGAGGCCGCTGCCGGACGCGACGTCGTGTCGCGCCTGCGCGAGGCACGCGACGCGTTGGCGGGCGTGCGCGCGACAACGCAGGAAATCGTTCAGGCGTCCATGGAGGCAGAGAGCGCAGCCCGCGAGGCGGAACGCGGCGCCGAGCAGATCGCGAGCGCAGCCGAGGAACAGTCTGCGGCAACCGCGCAGGCGCAGCAGGCGCTCGAGCAGCAGAGCGCCTCCCTCGAGCAAAGCCAGCAGACGGCAGACGCCCTTGGCGGCCTGGTGCAGGCGCTGCAGACCAATGGGAGTGACGCAGCCGCCGTCGATCAGGTGGCGGCTGCTGCCGAAGAACTGAGCGCGACCGTGCAGGAACTGTCGGGCGCGTCCGGCGAGATACAGGTCGCGCTCGAACAGATCGCGCGTGGCACACAGATCCAGGCTGCATCGACCATGGAGGCTGATACCGCCATGGGCCAGATCGAGAAATCGGCGGAGGTGCTGCGCGCCGGCGCCTCGGCGGCAGCCGAACGGATCGCAGGCATCGTGGCGGGTGTCCAGGAGAATGGCGATACGATCCGCCGCCTGGTGGCCGGGGTCGAAGACGGTCTTTCGGAAGTTCGCGGCGTGATGGATGCCCTTTCCGCGCTGCGCGGCACTGCGCGCGACATCGAGAAGATTGTCGGGCAGCTCGGCCTGATTTCGGTTCAGACCAACATGCTCGCCGTCAGCGGTGCGGTGGAGGCGACACGCGCCGGCGAAGCGGGGCGCGGCTTCGCAACGGTGGCGAGTGATATTCGCAAACTCGCGCGCGACTCCGCCGGCAATGCCGAGCGCGCCACGGACATCGTGCGCACCATCCAGGATCAGGTCGCCATGGCCCGCCGGGATTTGGAGCAGGTCGTCGGCGCTGCGGAGGTCGAGATCGTCCGCAACCGGGGCGTGGTGGATCGATTCCGATCGGTCGCGGATGAATTGTTGCTTGTCGGCGGCGTCAACGACGCGGTGCTTGCTGCGGCCGATGAAGTGCTTCGATCCGTGCGCGAGATTCGCAGTGGCACGCGTCAGATCGCCGACGCGGCGGAACTGGCGAATGCTGCGGCGGGCGAGGCGGGTGCCGCGGCACGGCAGCAGGCGCAGGGAGCCGAGACACTCGCAGCGGCCATCGAAGAAATCGCCCAGATAGCTGCCGCGCTCAGTCAGAAGGCCGACTGACGATCATGGCGGGGACCGCCGAAGCGCCCGAGAACGTCCTGCTGCTGCGCGTCGGCGGGCAACGGCGCTCGCTTCCGGCGGCAATCATACGTGAAGTCACGCGTTTGCCGAGGCTGACGCGCGTGCCCCATGGTCCGTCAGCGTTGCTGGGGCTGGCCAACATCCGGGGCAAGGTCGTGCCGGTGCTCTCGCTGGCCGAGATGATCGAGCGGCCGCGCGGGAGCGAGCAGCGTTTGATTGTCGTAGAAGACGGCGATCTGTTTGCCCTCGCCGTCGATCGCGCGGACCAGTTGACGCAAGCGGAAGACGCCGCCGATGTGACGCCACTGGACGCCGCTGCGCTGATCGCCGCCAGCACCCCGCCACGAGACGCAAGGCGGGCGCCGCGTATGGAGGTGGAGGACCAGCAGGGAACAGGTGTCACGCCGGCCGACACGGTGGCGTTGGTCGTTTTCAGGCTCGCCGGTCAGGAATTCGCCCTGCCGCTCGATACGATCGACGAAGTGTTGCGCGTGCCACCCGAGGTCGCCCGCATGCCCCATGCGGAAAAAGTAGTGGTCGGCAGCACGGCCGTTCGCGGCGAACTGTTGCCCGTGTTGTCGCTCGGCGCGCTTCTCGCGATGCCGGCTGTCGACCCCGAAGCACGTTCCCGCATCGTGGTGGCGCGGATCGGCGGGAGCCGCGTGGGTCTGCTCGTGGACGCGGTGCGCGGTATCGAGCGCGTGCCGGAGACGGCAATCGATCCGGTGCCCCAGGTGCTGACCCGCGGCAACGCCGAGGCACGCATACAGGCGATCTGCCGTCTCGATGACGGACGCAGGCTGGTGTCGGTGCTGGCGGCCGAGCATTTGCTCCGCCCCGACATCACGGCACGTCTGACGCAGGGTAGCATGGAATGCGATGGCGGCGAGGCGGCGATGGATACGACCAGTGCGCAGTTCCTGCTGTTTCGGATCGGCGAAGGCGTCTTTGGGGTGCCGATCGACGCGGTGGAAGAGGTCGTGGCGCTTTCGGGCAAGCTCGCCCGGCTTCCGAAGGCGCCTTCCTTCGTGAAGGGGGTGATGAACCTTCGCGGCGCGGCGGTACCGGTGATCGATCAGGCGGAGCGCTTTGGCGAAGTGGCCCGCCCGGGACTGCGGCGACGCGTCATCATCGTCCGCATCGGCGACGTTCGCGCTGGCTTCGCCGTCGATGCTGCGTCCGAGATCGTCCGCATCGCATCGGATGCGCTCCAGCCGGCGCCCGAACTCGGCACCGAAGGGACGCGCATCTTCGAATGGGTCGCGGCTCTATCCCAGGGCGAGGAAATCGCGCTGATCGTGTCGCCGCGCGAACTGCTCGACGGTGCCGAACAGGACCTGTTGCGAGGCATGGCCGGCGCATCGTGATAAAGCTGCTGATCGTCGACGACTCGCCGCTCATGCGCCGTCTTCTCGTCGACATTTTCACGGACGCCGGCGACTTCGAGGTCGAGGTCGCACGCAGCGGGGCCGAAGCGCTGCAGCGCCTTGCCGCATTTGCGCCCGACGTGATCACGCTCGACATCCACATGCCGGGCATGGATGGGCTGGCCTGCCTCGATCGCATCATGATCGAGCGGCCCTGCCCGGTGGTGATGGTCTCGTCGCTGACCGCCGCGGGGGCGGATGTGACGCTGCAGGCCATCGAACTGGGTGCGGTCGATTTCATCGCCAAGCCGCGGGGAGCGCTTTCGCTCGAGATCGATACCGTCGTTCCCGCGCTGCTGGAGAAAGTCCGCACCGCGGCTGCCGTCCGCATTTCGCGCGCAACCCGGCTGCGCGAGCGTGTGCAAGCGAGGACGCGTGCCAAACCCCGCACGGTTGCATCGCCGGGACCAAAGGTGGTCCGCAGGAGCGCCGCCGCTGGTCCAATACCCGCCGACGGTCTCGTGCTGGTCGGTTGCTCGACCGGAGGCCCCCCCGCGCTGGACGCCTTGCTCGGCGGCCTGCCGGCCGATTTCCCATGGCCCGTACTCGTCGCCCAGCACATGCCCGCGACCTTTACCGGTCCTCTTGCCCGGCGGCTGGACAAGATGTGTGCGCTCACCGTCACCGAAGTCGCGAGATCGACCGCGCTCGAACCGGGAAACGTCTATATCGGTCGCGGCGACGCGGACCTGATCGTCACCCGTCGCGCGGGCAGCCTTGCGGCGGCTGCCGCGCCCAGCAGTGCCGACCATTTCTGGCATCCCAGCGTCGATCGCATGGTCCAAAGTGCTATGGCGCATCTTCCGCCGGATCAACTAGTTGGCGTGCTGATGACCGGCATGGGAAATGACGGGGCTGCCGCCCTGACGGAACTGAAGACGCGCGGCGGTACCACGCTTGCCGAGTCCAGCGATACCGCCGTCGTCTGGGGTATGCCGGGAGCGCTCGTTGCGGCCGAAGGCGCCTCCATCGTTGCGCCGCTCGAGTGCCTGGCCGCTGAACTGGTTGCGTTGTTCGCGCGATGAGCAGGCGTGATCCGACTGCCAGCGCTCCGTTGCCGGTACTGACAAGCGACGAGATGCAGCGGGTCAGCGCGCTTCTATATCGTTGGACGGGCATGATCTTCGGCGCCAACAAGCGCTATTATATCGAACGCCGCATCGGCGCGCGGATGGTCCGCGCCGGGATCGAGGACGTGCAGGCCTATCTCGGGTTCGCGGAGACGAACGGGCCGGAACGGGAAGCGTTGATCAACGCCTTCACGATCAACGAAACCTATTTCTACCGGGAGGACCATCAGCTTGCTGCGCTGGCTCGCGAGATCCTGCCCGAACTGGTCAGGGAGCGTCGCCCGGGCGATCTGATCCGCATCTGGTCGATGCCCTGCTCGACCGGCGAGGAGGCTTATTCGATCGCGATCTGGCTGCTTGAACACTGGCCACTCGTCGACGCTTACAATATCGAGATCGTGGGATCGGATCTCGACACCGCCGCGATCGAGCTCGCGCGCGCCGGGCGCTATGGCACCCGGGCACTGGCCCGGCTCCCCCAGGACGTCGTCGATCGTTACTTCGAGGCGGAGCATGGCCATCGCAGGAAGATCATCGACGACCTTCGCGAGTCCGTGCGCTTTGTTCCGGCCAATATCGTCGACCGGGCGACGCTGACCGGGCTCGGGCGGTTCGACGTGATCCTGTGCCGTAACTTGCTGATCTATTTCGACGATGATTCCCGTTCCGTCGCGGCTGCGAACATGTTCGAGAGCCTCAACCCCGGTGGCTTCGTCTGCTTGGGGCACAGCGAGTCGATGGCGCGCATCACCGATCGTTTCGCCATGGCTCGCCTTGAGAACGCAATCGTCTATCGTAGGCCGTGATGGACGAGTTGCTGGAACATTTCCTGATCGAAGGACGCGATCTGATGGCTGCCGCGACGGCTGCCCTGGCTTCGCTGGCACACGATCCCGAAGACGCGGCAGCGATCGACGCGGCCTTTCGCGCGATCCACACGCTCAAGGGCTCGGTCGCGATCTTCCCCATGGCGGCTGCCGAACGCACGCTCCATGCCGCCGAAGATGTGTTGGAACGCGCCCGCGAGGAAGGCGCGGCAATCGACGCCAAGGCGAGCGCCGCGCTGGTCGCCTGTCTCGACGCGGTGGACCGCTGGATCGACGAGCTCGAAGCCGCCGGCGCCTTGTCGGACGAGGCGGCGACCCGCGCGGCGAAGCTCATCGGCGATTTGCCCGGGCACGTGCGTCCCGGGCCGTCCGCCGTTGCCGGGCAGACGCCGGAATGGGCAAGGCAGCTAGCCGCACACGCCAACGGCCCGGCAACTGCGTTTCGCTACACGCCCGATGCGGACTGTTTCTTCCGCGGCGACGATCCGCTGGCGGTCGCCGCCGCGATACCCGACCTTCTCTGGTTGCATGTCCGGCCTGCAGCGGAGACCTGGCCGAGCCTCGACGCGCTCGATCCATTCCGGTGCATCTCCATCCTGGAAGGCGTGAGCGGCGCGCCCATCGAGGCGCTCCAGGGGGCCTTCCGTCTCGTGCGGGATCAGGTCGAGTTGCATCCCGTCGCACCCGAAGCCAAGACCGCCCAGGCACGCGAGGCAGGGGCGACGTCGATCATCCGGGTCGATGCGGCCCGGGTCGACGCGCTGGCGGACGGCGTCGCCGAACTGCTCGCCGCCGTCCACGCCCTCGCGCCGCTTTCCCGGGAAGCGGAGCAGTTCGATCCGCAACTCGCCGCGAAGCTACGCACGACACAGGGCGCCGTAGAGCGGGCGGCGGCCGAACTGCGGCGCGGTGTCCATTCCATTCGTCTGGTGCCGCTGGCGCCGGTATTCCGCCGCTTCCCCCGCATGGTTCGGGAGATCGCCGCGGGGCTGAGCAAATCCGTGACCTTCGCCACCAAGGGCGAAACGCTGGAGGTCGACAAGCAGATCGCGGAAGGTCTGTACGAGCCGCTCCTGCACCTGCTCCGGAACGCCGTGGACCATGGCATCGAATTGGCTTCGGACCGAAGCGCTGCGGGCAAGGCGCCGGAGGGAAACATCA
The DNA here is from genome assembly GCF_000282895.1 of Sphingomonas sp. ATCC 31555. Taxonomy (GTDB): domain Bacteria; phylum Pseudomonadota; class Alphaproteobacteria; order Sphingomonadales; family Sphingomonadaceae; genus Sphingomonas. The sequence continues at coordinate 71,676 of NZ_ALBQ01000042.1, read as the reverse complement.
CCCTTGCGGCGGCGCGCGAGGGAGACGCGGTACTGATCGAGCTAGTCGATGACGGCGCCGGCATCGATCCTGCCAGAATCCGCGAGGTTGCCACAACGCGCGGGTTGCTCGAACCCGAGGCGGCCGAGCGGCTGGAGGATGCGGAAGCACTTCGCCTGATCTTCGCCCCCGGCTTCTCCACGGCCGGGCAGGTTACCGAAGTCTCGGGCCGCGGCGTCGGCATGGATGCCGTTCGGGCAGCGGTCGAGAAGCTTCGCGGGACGATCACGGTCGATAGCACCCTGGGCCAAGGCACCCGCTTCCGGCTTCGCTTTCCGGCCAATGCGCTCACGACGCAGCTCCTCCTCGTCGAGGCCGCCGGCGAGCGCTATGGCGTGCCGTTCGACCAGGTCGTGGAAACCGTGCGGCTCGACGAGACCGCGTTGATGCCCGTTGGTGAGGGCACGGCCTGCGTCCTGCGCGGGCAGACGGTGCCGGTGCTGAGCCTGGCGCGATTGCTGGACGGTCACGAGGTTCGGACGTCCGTCGCAAGGCTGCTCGTCACGCGCGCTTCCGGTGAAACCGTCGCGCTGCGCGTGGATGGCTTTGGCGATCGCATGGAGGCCGCCGTGCGGGCGCCTAGCGGCCTTCTCGCCGGGGTGCGCGGCATCAGCGGAACCACCCTGTTGGGGGATGGCGGCGTCCTGCTCGTCTTGGATCTGAGGGAACTCGCGGCGTGACCGTTCGACTCGCCGGGGATGTGATCTACCTAGAAGGCCGATGCCTTGCCGAGGACGCCGATACGCTTCTGGTCTATCTGCAGGAGTGCCCCAAAGGACATGTCGACATGGCTAGGGTGGAGCGGCTTCATCTGGCAGTATTCCAGATTCTACTGGCTGCAAAGCCTGAGGTTCGCGCTGCGCCGCCACGGGACGGCTTCGTTGCCCGCCACCTGATTGATCTGCTTCTATGACAATCCTCCCCCGGGGTGGTATGGTTATTTCGGGAACGGCTGCGCGGGGGCATGTCGGCCCGAATTTCGGAGTTTTGCATGCCGGTTACCGTGTTGATTGTCGACGACAGCAAGCTAGCGCGCATTGTCGCGGGGAAAGCGTTGGCGGAGATCAAACCTGACTGGCAGAAGGTTGAGGCGAGCGGTAGCGACGAGGCGCTGCGGGTGATCGACGAGCAACCCATTGATGTGGCGCTCATCGACTTCAACATGCCGGAAATGGACGGCCTGGAACTCGCCTCGGCAATTCGTGCGCGACGGCCGGAGATGCCCCTGGCGATCATCACGGCAAATATCCAGGATGAGATCATCGCGCGAGCCCGGGAAGTGGGCGCCGCCTTCGTCGCCAAGCCGGTGACGGTCGAGAGTATCGAAGCGTTTCTTTCAGGTGCAGCGCTACGGTTGCGGATGGCCAAGGCGTGACTCTCGACAATGTGATGCTCGGAGAGCTCGAGCGGGACGCGCTTACCGAGATCGTGAACATCGGCGTGAGCCGAGCAGCGTCGAGCCTTCGTAAAATGATCGGCGATCAGGTCAGCCTGTCGGTGCCCTCGATCGATGTGGTTAGCCAGCACCGTGCGGCGCGGCTCATCGGAGAACGCGAGGATTCCGGCCTCGTAGCAGTACGCCAGGATTTCAGTGGCCCCTTCGCGGGAAGGGCCCTGTTAATCTTCCCGGAAGGCAACAGCCTCGAGCTTGCGCGCGCGGTGACAGGCGACACGCTCACCGGTACAGATCTGATGGAAATGGAGACCGAGGCCCTGACCGAAACGGGCAACGTCATCCTCAATTCCTGTCTCGCCACCATAGCCAACATGCTGAAGCGATCGCTGACAATGACGATCCCGGAGGTTCTCCGGGGCGACAGCGCGACGCTGTTCGATGTGGAGGGCGACGGTGCCACGGACGGTCTGGTGCTTTTTCTCTATATCGATTTTGCTGTGCGGAAGCGCGACATTCGCGGCTACATCGCCATGATCATGGATCTACCGTCGCTTGAAACGATCAAGGAGCTTCTTGACGAGTTCATCGAAAGAGTTGTCGGCAATGATGCCTGAATCGCCATTCTACGCTGGCGGACAAGATCGCGCCTTCATGGCTGCGGTCGGCGCCAGCGGTAGCTGGGATTGGGATATCGCTTCCGACACGCTGCGCGTCGATGCAGCGTTCGCGGAACTATACGGGCTGGAAGCGGAAGCTGCAGTGTCGGCGCTCCCGACGTCCACCTTCTTCAAGGCCATTCACAGCGCCGATCGACCGCGCATTCGTATCGCCATTGCCGGCATCCTGGCCGGTGCAGAGCACTTCTCCAAGGAATTCCGGATCATCGCGCCGGATGGATCGACCTTGTGGATGCACGGGCGCGGCCAGTTGCATCTCGATGCGGACGACGAACCGCTCCGCTTTACCGGTCTTTTCATTGATGTCACCGAGCGGAAACGCACCGAGGAGCGGCTGCGCATCGCCCAGTCTGCGGGCGGAGTCGGAACATTCGAATATATCGACGGTTTCGCCACGGCAGCGGTCTCAGCCGAGTTCTGCCAGTTGCTGGGCCTGCAGCCTGCGACCGCGCTCCCGGTCAAGACCATCAACAATGTGCTCGCCGCCGGCGAGCCGCCGCTGCTTCCTCAGCCGGGAAGCGGCATGATCCCGGATACGCTCGAAGGCGTGTTTTGCGTCGTTCGCCGCGATGACGGCAGGTATCGCTGGATTGCACGTCGCGGCGAAGTGCTGCGCGAAGGGTCGGGCTACCGTTTGATCGGTGTCATCTATGACGTGACGGACGCCAAAGATCAGGAAGCCCGCCTGCGCGAGCTCGCGGAAACGCTGGAGATGCGCGTCCAGCAGGAAGTGGCCGAGCACCGGCAGACCGAAGATGCGCTGCGCCAAGCGCAGAAAATGGAAGCGGTCGGCCAGCTGACCGGGGGTATCGCGCACGACTTCAACAATCTGCTCACCGTCATCATCGGCAATGTCGACACAGCGCTTCGGCGCATGGGGGACGCCGCAGACCCGCGCATTCGCCGCTCGCTGGAGCATGCGCTGAAGGGAGCCGAGCGCGCAGCCGCACTGACGCAGCGCCTTCTCGCCTTTTCCCGGCGACAGCCGCTGGAGCCAAAGACCATCGATGTCGCGCGTGTATTGGACGGTATGACCGATCTGCTCTCGCGCTCGATTTCCGAGGCGATCGCTGTTCGGATCGTCGCGGAACCTGGCCTCTGGGCGGTCGAGGTGGACCCGCACCAGCTCGAAAACGTCATCCTCAACCTGGCGGTGAATGCCCGTGATGCCATGCCGGCGGGCGGCGATCTCACCATCAAGGCAGAGAACATCGAACTGCGGGAGCAGCTTTCGGACGATTGCCCGCCCGGATCTTACGTGGCTATTTCCGTCGCAGACACCGGCACCGGCATGTCGCCTGAGACGATGGCCAAGGTCTTCGACCCGTTCTTCACCACCAAGGAGGTAGGCAAGGGCACCGGCCTCGGGCTCTCGATGGTATATGGCTTCGTCAAGCAGTCAGGCGGGCACATCTCGATCGCCTCGGTGGAGGGGCAAGGCACGACCGTCTGCCTGTATCTCGCGCGCCAGGCGCAAGGGGCTTCGATCGAGACGAAGAGCGACGACGCGGCTCCTGAGACGGGCAGCGCCGACGAGACTATCCTGGTCGTCGAGGACGACGACGACGTGCGGGCCTACACGGCCGGCATCCTGCGCGAGCTCGGCTACCGCGTGATCGAGGCCGACGACGGAGCAGATGCTATAAACCTGCTGGGACGCGACGACCTGGCGATCTCGATGCTGCTGACGGACGTCGTCATGCCCAAGATGTCCGGTCGCGAGCTCGCGGACCGGGCCCATAGTCTCCGCCCGGGCCTTCGCGTGCTGTTCGCGTCGGGGTACCCTAGCGACTTCATGATGAGCGACGGTCGGCTGGCGCCGACGGTGGATCTGATCGCCAAGCCCTTCACCTATGCCGGGCTCGCAACCAAGGTGCGCGAACTGCTCGATCAGCGAACGCACGCGCTTGAACAGGAAGCGAGGAAGCCCAACGCTGTCGTATTGGTCCAGCGCATCGAGCCGTGAACGGTTCCGATTTTCGGCCTCGCGACATCACCCGGTAATCGCGGCAACCGCTGGGCCTGGCCGGTTCCGGCACCACGGTAGTGACGTGAACTAGCGCGAGAACGGGAAAGCCGTGGAACGGTTTCTTTTCCGAAACGTTTTTGCGAGGAACAGGACACAGGGCGGGAAAACCATGCAAAAGGCTAATATGAACGGTTCGAGCACTACGCCGCTCACCGATGAAGAATTCAAGGACCAGCTGCAGAAGGTCATACCGCACCTCCGCGCCTTCGGGCGGGGGCTATGCGGCAACCGCGATACGACGGACGATCTCGTCCAGGAGACCATGCTCAAGGCATGGTCCGCGCGTAGCCGGTTTCAGGCGGGGACGAACTTCAAGGCGTGGGCGTTCACCATTTTGCGGAACCTCTATTTCAGCCAGACGCGTCGCAAGCGTTTCGTGGGGGAGTGGAACGACCTCGTCGCGGATCGCGTCCTGGCCGCGCCGGCCAGTCAGGACAAGACGGTGGAGCTTCGCGACCTGATGCGGGCGCTCCAGCAGATATCCCCTGACCAGCGCGAGGCGATCATCTTGGTTGCCGCGGCAGGCATGTCCTATGAGGAAGTCGCCGAGGTTACCGGCGTGATGCTGGGCACGGTCAAAAGTCGTGTTTCGCGGGCGCGGCTTGCACTGGAGACGCTCATCAATGAAGGCGCCCTCAAAACCAAGCGCCATGACTTCGATAGCACGGAGGGTGCGGTAACCAGCCTTCTCAAGGCGCTGAATGCCATTCAGGCACGCCATGCTCGCAAGGTAGGCCAAGCGGAAGCGGCAGCGCTTCCGATCGCGGCCTGACCGGACGGTTCCGCACGGTCTCCACGTTCCCGAGGGGAAGGCGTGCTCCCAGCGCTTGGCAAAGGCTGGAACCGCGTCGTCTTCATCGCTTCGATCCGGCTAGCGGCAGCACCGGTCCGTCCGGTAGGATGACGCTAGGTCTTTCCAGGGAATCCAAAAAATCCCCAGCGGATAAGCTTGAATGTTAAGGAGCTTGTTGGTTAGGCGATCGCCGCATGTCGGCTTCTGACGCTAGAGCGGGTTCGCGATGGGCGGAATCGCGAGGGATTCCCTTTTCGCTGATCGTGTGATTCATAGGCTGCCGTCACGATGAAGGCGGCAACGGGTTGGCGATCTGGGCAGAGCTACTCGCAGGATTTGCGTGATCGGGTGCTGGCGGCGGTGGACGGCGGGATGCCGGTCCGCGAGGCGGCAGTGATCTTCAAGGTCAGTATTGCCTACATCTACAAGGCGCGGATCCGGCGGCGGCTGACCGGTGATGCCGGGATCAACCCGAACCGCGGCCGTCCCCCGCGCAAGCTCTCCCCAATACAGGAGCTGGCGCTGGCGGCGCACATCCGCTCGCAGCCGGGGATCACGCTGGCGCAGGCGAAAGCGTGGCTGCTGGCCGAACACGGGATCGGGCTCAGCACCGGCGCGATGTGGAACGCGGTTCGGCGGCTCGGCCTGTCGTTTAAAGAAAGCCCTGCACGCAGCCGAGCAGGAGCGGTCCGACGTGGCGGCACGTCGCAAGCTGTGGCGGGCAGCCCAGCCGTTCATCGACCCTGAGAGCCTCGTCTTCCTCGACGAGACGGGGGTAAACACCAAGATGGCGCGGCTCTATGGCTGGGCGCCGGTCGGCGAACGTTGCCGCGATCGCGTGCCGTTCGGACACTGGAAGACGATGACCTTCATCGCCGGCCTGCGCCTGACGGGCATGACCGCGCCCTGGGGGCTCGATGGGCCGATGGATGGCGATGCCTTCCGGGTCTATATCCGCGACGTCCTGGCACCCACGCTCCGACGCGGCGATGTCGTGGTGCTCGACAATCTGCCCGCACACAAGGTCGCCGGCATCCGCGAGGCGATCACCGCCCGGCGCGCCCAACTCTTCTACCTGCCCCCGTACAGCCCCGACATGAACCCGATCGAGATGGCCTTCGCCAAGCTCAAGGCGCTCCTGCACCAGCAGCCAGCCCGAACCGTCGATGCCCTTATCGAGCGCATCGGCGACCTGCTTGATCGCTTCCCTCCCCACGAATGTGCCAACTTCTTCCACGCCGCCGGGTATCAACGGTCAATGTGAAAATGCTCTAGCAGGGAGAATTGAGAGTGGACGAAATTAGGGGTCCTCGCGATCCCCGCGCATTCAAGACCTTGGACCGGTTCCTGGACGAGGACGGGATCCGCGAAGAAGTCACCGCCGCCGCCCTGAAACGGGTCATCCCTTTGCGCTGCGCGAGGCGATGCAGGCAGAACGCCTTACCAAGGCAGCTATGGCCGAGCGCATGAGCACCAGCCGCAAACAGCTGGATCGTGTTCTCGACCCCAACGAGCACAATGTGACGCTCGAAACGCTCGCACGTGCAGCGCATAGCGTGGGCAAGATCTTGAAGGTGGAGTTGGTCTGAGCGGATCGCTCAATCTCCGAAGTCCGCATTCAGGGTTTTTCTGCGCTGCGAGGCGCCCGGATGAACGCATTCCAGACATCAGCGGTCAAACCCGACCAGGATTTCCCAATGATTTGAGTGCCCAACGCTTTCATGCCGGGTGCGCCAACGGTTTTCCGCAGACCGCCGATCCGATTGCCTCCCTGTTCTTTCGGCGGGTTGCCCCCGCATCCGATAGGCCGCACCGTTTCGGGGACATTCATGGCGACGGATCAGCGGAGTACGGGATGCGCGATGCAGTAGTGATCTTGTCCGGAGTTCGCACCGCTATCGGAGACTTTGGCGGGACGCTGAAGGACGTGCCCGCAGCGGAGCTCGGGAGGATCGTGATCGCGGAAGCAGTGCGTCGCGCCGGAATCGCACTTGCAGAGGTCGACCATGTGGTGATGGGCCAGGTGATCCCCACAAGACCTCAAGACGCCTATCTCGCGCGCGTCGCCGCGCTGGCGGCAGGTATCCTCGTCGGAACGCCTGCGCTCACCCTCAACCGGCTCTGCGGATCGGGGGTGCAGGCGATCGTTTCCGCAAGCCAGATGATCCTGCTCGGCGATGCCGCATTCGCGGTCGCCGGCGGGGCGGAGAACATGAGCCAGGCACCGCACCACGTGCACGCCGCACGCTTCGGCCAGAAGATGGGGCCGGTGACGATGCACGACGCGCTGACCCAGACGCTGGCCGATCCGATCGACGGGTTTCATATGGGCATCACCGCAGAAAACGTCGCCGCGCGGAACGGCATTGACCGCGCGGCGCAGGACGCGCTCGCCGCCGAGGGGCATCGCCGCGCCGCCCGCGCCATCACCGAGGGACGGTTCGCGGAACAGATCGTCCCGGTCGAGATCGCGACGCGCAAGGGCATGGTACGCTTCGATACCGACGAGCATGTCCAACGAGACGGCGAAGCTGCCGCGCGGCGTAGTTGGTCCGTTCGTCAACGACGAATATGGCGACGTGACCTTCGCGCTCTATGCGCTCCAGGCGAAAGGCGAGCCCCAGCGCTACCTGGCGCGCGAGGCCGAGACGCTGCGTCAGCGGCTGCTCCATGTGGCCGGCGTCAACAAGATCAACATCGTCGGCGAGCGCTCGCAGCCGCCAAGGCAAACAGCGCGCTGGCGCCGATCTTCCCGATCATGATCTTCCTGATGATGATCGTGATCATCCTGCAGGTTCGCAGCCTGTCCGCGATGGGGATCGTACTCGCCACCGCCTCGCTGGGCCCTATCGGCGTCGTCCCCACGCTGCTCGTGACCGGCCAGCCGTTCGGCTTCAACGCCATCTTGGGGCTGATCGCACTTGCCGGCATCCTGATGCCCAACACGCTGATCTTGATCGGCCAGATCCACGACAACGAGAAGCTGGGGATGAACCCTTATGACGCGGTGGTGGAAGCAACGGTGCAGCGGTCACGACCGGTGGTCCTCACCGCGCTGGCGGCGGTGCTGGCCTTCATGCCGCTGATCCAGTCAGTCTTCTGGGGCTCGATGGCGGTTACGCTGATCGGCGGCACCCTGGGCGGCACGATCCTGACGCTGGTGTTCCTGCCGGCGCTCTACGCGCTACGGACCTGAACGGACGCGTCTGTATCGGAAGCGCCGGCTCACCTGGCTCCTCGGGTTAGTTCATAGCGAATTTCCCAATGATCTGAGTGCCCGGCGCTTTCACCTCGGGGCGCCCTTCCCGACAACGGGCTGTTTGCGGCCGCTCCATGTTTGACGGGCTAAGACGTCAATGGGCCTGGGATCCCCTGGGACCATACCGCCAGCCAATTCTCTGTTGCGTCAGATGGTACCGCTCGGCTGCTGCGTGAATCCCAACGCCATCCTGCGAACGGCTCGATGTTGTCGCAGCGGTCAAGGCGTGCTGGTCGGCTGGACCGCCTTGAAAAAGCTCGCTTCGGTGATCGCGGCGCCGTGAGGTCTTTTCGCAGCGTGGGTGCTGCCGTGCCGTCGGTCATCACTACCGGACGGATTTTGCCGTCGCCTGCGTAGCGCACGCGATCGATCGCTATTTGTCGCTTTCCCACATAGGGGCCCGGGCCGCGCGCACGCTCCCAGCGGTGATAGACGATCAGCCATTCACCGTACGGGGTACGCACGAAGCTGTGATGACCGGGTCCCTGATGTCGCGCGTCGCTCCTCAGAACCGCGCCACGATAGACCCAGGGGCCGGTCGGCGAGCGCGCGGTGGCATAGTGCACCGAATAGTCAGGGCCGTTCCAACGCCCATGACTGTACGACAGATAATAGGTGCCGCCACGCACATGCATGAACGCACCCTCCGTAAATCGGGGCGGCGTCGCGACCGGTACCTCGCGGGCGATACTCGTCATGTCGGCACGGAGTTCCCAAAGGCGCAGCTTCGCGCCCGCGCTGCCGCCTGCGTAGAGGAAGGCCTTGCCCGTGCGGGGATCGACAAACACCATCGGATCGATAGCTTCGAACCCGTGTCCGCCATCGTCGATCAAGGGGTGTCCGAAGTCGCGATATGGCCCCTCCGGCCGATCTGCGACGGCCACACCGATGCGGCTGGGCGTCGGGTTCTGCGGCCCGACCGAGAAGTAAAGATAGTAGCGGCCGCCCCGTGTAGCGATCGCCGGCGCCCAGAGAAAATGAGCGGGTGCCCCGTCCTCCTGGATCCAGGTGATCTGGTCGCGGCGGATCAGCTCGCCGCGCGCCCGCCAACGCCGCAGGTCACGCGAGGAGAAGGCGCCGAAGCGGTCTGCGGCCCAACTGCCGCCGGGGCCGCCGGTCGGGAAGATCCATAGCTCGTTGCCGATGAAGACGGCGTGGGGGTCGGCGCCGGTGAATTGCGGATTGTCGGCGAGCGCCGTGCCCGCGAGGATCGCGGCCAGTCCGCATCCCAGGATGAAGCGTCGCATGCCATGTCCTCACCTGGCAGTGTCGAAGAGGGCGCAGCACCATGGCCGCGCCCTGCGGTCTTCCGTCCGCCCGGTCAGAAGCGGAAGCGGACGCCCAGCGAATAGGCGCGCTCGAGATACAGCACCTGCCGCGTGTAGCTGTCGCCAGTGTCGAACTGGCGATAGCGCTGCAGCGGGTTGCCGAGCACGTTGATCACGTCGAACGCGATCGTGATGTTCTCGACCGGGGTGACCGTCGCCGACAGGTCGAGCTGGCCGCGGCCCTTCTCGATCACCGGGTGGGCGATCGGGTCGAGCGCCTCGAGGCTGTAGAAGGACACGAACTTCGAGCGGTAGTTATAGGCGACCCGCGCCGAGAATTGCGGCTTCTCGTACAGGGCGACGATGTTGCCCGACCATTTCGACACGCCCGGGAAGGCCTGCTGGCGGTTGCCATAGGTCGCGGCGAAATTGGGGACCAGGTCGCCCTTGGCGTCGATATAGGTGCCGTTGGCCTGGACGCCGAAGCCCTTGGCCCAGTCCGGCAGCCCGTCGATGTCGAGGAAGCTGGTGAAGGTCAGCTCGGCGCCCTGCAGCTTGGTCTTGCCGAGATTGACCGGCGAGGCGAGCCGCAGGCCGGGCTGGGTGCGATCGTCGATCGTGGCTAGGAAGCCGTTGGCGTCGTGGCGGAAGATCGCGGCGGTGAACGATCCCGACCGCGAGAAGTACCATTCGAGGCTGGCGTCGTAATTGTCCGAGGTCAGCGGCTTGAGGTACGGATTGCCCGACGATCCGCCGCGGCGCAGGCGCTCGACGCATTCGGGGGCGGTGGCATCGGCGAGGCAGGGATCGCCGGGGGCGAGGATCACCGGCTGGCCGAGCGAGGTGTTCGGCCGCAGGTCGAAGAAATTGGGCCGGGTGCGCGTCTGGGTGAAGGCGAGGCGCAGCTGCAGCTTGTCGGTGAAGGCGATGCGGGCGCTCGCGTTCGGCAGATAGTCGGTATAGTCGTTGCTGGCGCTCACCGGCGGGTTGGTGACGACGCCGCCGGCATCCTCCACGCGGGAGAAACCGTTGATCTGCGTCTTGGTCTTCACCGCGCGCAGGCCGACCACACCGTCGATGATCGTGTTGCCCAGATCGAAGCCGTATTTCACCTGGGCATAAGCGGCGTAGGACTTCTCGTTGGCGCGGAACGTCTCGGCCGGGTTGAACGGCGGGATGCCGGCCGGCGCACCGAAGAAGCTGCGCAGCGCCGGAAGATTGTCGCGGATGCTGTCGCGCGTGCTGGCGGCATAGACGACGTTGGGCTGCACGTCGTTATAGGCGAAGCCCGGCCGCGTGGGGCGCACATCGGCGCCCGGCAAGGACGTCAGCGGAACGCGGCCGGCTTCGTTGTTGATGTAGAGATTGCCGAGGTCGCGGCCCGCGTTGCGATCGGAATAGCGCAGGCCGACATCGATGCGCTTGAGGAAGCCGGCATCGAAGTCATAGGACAGATCGGTGCGCGCCTGCCAGTCGGTGCCACTCACCACCAGAAGCTCCTGCCACAGGCCGCGGCTGATAAAGTTGGCCGGATCGGTGAGGCTGAAGTTGACGAAGCGCTGGGTCGGGCCGCCGTCCACCGGCGCCTCGAACTGCACTTCGCGCACGGGCGAGCTGGCCGCGGCATAGTCGATGTTCACGTTGTTCGCGGTGTACGTGCTGTCGGTGTACGCGACGTCCGCCGAAATGCGCAGCCGGTCGCGCGTCCAAATCGCGCCGCCGCCGCCCTGATAAGTATCGGTGTGGCCGTTGAACGAACCGCTATAGCCGTCCGGCCGCGACGCGCCGCTCACCGTCATGCTGGCGATCTTGTTGCTGTTCTGCTGCGTCGTGATGTTCGACAGCTGCAGTCCGTCGCCGAAGATCGGTATGAACATGAAGCGGTTGTAATCGCGCGAGCGGAACCCCTGAAACAGGCCGTCGGCATAGATTTCGAGCTCGGGCGTCGGCTTCCACTGGAAGGCGGCGTTGGCCGAGGGGCGCCAGCGGTCGCCATAGCCGAGAAAGATCCCCTGCGCATCGGGATAGCGCAGCCCCGCCTGACCGGCAGGCGCGTTGCCGGCGTTGGTGGTCGCGATCACCAGCGACTGTTCGCGGGTCGAATCGAGGAAGTTGACGCCGACATAGGACCCATTCACCAGAAGGCCCATTTCGCCGATCCCAGTGTCCCACCGGTCGCTGATCAGGAGGTTCCCGTTCCAGGTCGTGCCCTTCGACTGCTGCGACAGCACCCCGTTGAGCGAGCCTGAGACCTCGAAGCCCTTGAAGTCGAAGGGCCGCCGGCCGCGCACGTTCACTGCGCCCGCGATGCCGCCTTCGATCTGACTGGCGAGGCCGGACTTGTACACTTCCAGCGCCGCCACGGTGCCGGCCGGAAAGTCCTGGATCGCGACATAGCGGCCTTCCGCGGTGAAGATCTGGCGGCCGTTATAGGTGGTGGTCAGGTCCGGCAGGCCGCGCACGGTCACGCCGGCGGCTTCACCGGCGCCGCGGGTGACGTTGACGCCAGCAATGCGCTGGAGCGCCGAGGAGGCGAAGGTGTCCGGGAGCTTGCCGATATCCTCCGCAACGATCGCATCGACGATGCCGTCCGAGTTGCGCTTGATCGACTGCGCCGACTGCAAGCTGCGACGAAGGCCGGTGACGATGATCGCCTCCCCGGGCGCCATTTCCTGCACGGCAGGCGCGGGCGACGCGGGATTGATGCTGTCGGCGCTGGACGTCTGCGGCTGGGGCGCGCCCTGGACGCTCTGGGCAGATGCCGCCGGTGGAAGCGAGAGCCCGACAACAAAGGAGACGGACGCGCACAAAAGCGGCTTGATGGTCATTGCAACCTCCCCTGTTCTCCCGCGTCGTTGCGTGGGATTGCTTGTTATGGTGCACAATCCGCAGCGAGGACGGTGCTTGCCGTGTATTTATCAGACCTAACGCCGAACACCGGCAAAACCTTCATAACATATGTGATTTTGGTATTTGTAAGATAGATAAGCCCTCCTTGAACTGGCAGTTAGGCACGCAGTTGCCCGGCGGCGTCGCGTCAGCGGGCGAGGCCAGCGATGGCCGGAACAACATCGGGAGGATCAGGCGATGAGAATGTTGACGGCGATCGGCGGCATCGCTGCAATGGTTGCGCTTCCCAGCGCGGCCGAGGCGGCGACCGCCAAGCGCGGCACGTTCGGGCAAATGGCGGACGGTCGCACCGTCACGTCGGTCACGCTCACCAATGCGCGCGGCGTTTCGGCGACCGTCGTTGCCTATGGCGCAATGCTCCAGTCGCTGGTGATGCCCGATCGCGCCGGCCGCAAGGCGGACGTGATCCTCGGCTATGACAACATGGCCGACTATCTCGCCAAGGGGCAGTATTTCGGCGCGACCGTGGGCCGCTTCGCCAATCGCCTCGCCGAGGGCAGGTTCCGCCTCGACGGGCGCAGCTTCCAGACGCCGGTCAACGACGGCAAGAACGCGCTGCACGGCGGCACCCTCGGCTTCGACAAGCTGCTGTGGGACGTGGTGTCGGTAAAGGACGGCCCCACCGCCTCGGTGACGCTGCGCGCGATCAGCCGCGACGGCGATCAGGGCTATCCCGGCACGATGACCGTCGACGCCACTTATGCGCTCGATGAGCAGAACAACCTGACGATCGAATATGTCGCGAAAACCGATGCGCCGACGATCGCCAACATCACCAACCACGCTTATTGGAACCTCTCTGGCGAGGGCTCCGCGAACGGTGCGATGGGCCACCGCGTCACCATCCCGGCACAGACCTATCTGCCTACCGATGCCGGTGCGATCCCCACGGGCGAGTTCAAGAGCGTGGCGGGCACGGTGTTCGATTTCCGCACGCCCCAGCCGATCGGCGAGCGCGTCCGCGATGCGCGCGACCAGCAGATCGTCTTTGGCCGAGGCTATGACCACAATTGGGTGATCGGCCGCGCCGTGACCCGCGACCAGCATCTGATGGCGAAGGTCTATGATCCAGCATCCGGCCGCGGTTTCGAGCTGTGGTCCAACCAGCCCGGGCTGCAATTCTACTCGGGCAACTTCTTGGACGGTACCACGCACGGCAAGGCCAAGCGCATCTACCGCGAGGGCGACGCGATCGTGATGGAGCCGCAGATCTTCCCGGATTCGCCGAACCAGAAGGGCTTTCCGAACGCCCGACTCGATCCCGGCCAGACCTATCGCAACGTGATGACCTATCGCCTGACCACCGGCCGGGCGGCCGCGCCGAAGAAGCGCTGAATGAACCTGTAGGGGAGCAGACCTGATGATGATCCGCCGCACATTCCTTTCCTCTGGCCTTCTCGCTGGCGCCGCATTGGCGATCGCCGCGACCGTGCCGAGCGCCGAGGCGCGCGACCAATGGACCAAGGCCGAGGCCAATGCCTGGTACGCCCAGCAGCCCTGGATGGTGGGCGCCAATTTCACCCCCGCCACCGCGATCAACCAGCTCGAGATGTTCCAGGCCGAAACCTGGGATCCGACGCGCATCGATCTTGAACTCGGCTGGGCCGAGAAGATCGGCATGAACGTCATGCGCGTGAACCTGCACCACCTGCTGTGGGAAACCGATGCGCCGGGGCTCAAGCGGCGCATGGACGATTTCATGACGATCGCGGCGAAGCACCACATCAAGACGCTGTGGATCTTCTTCGACAGCTGCTGGGATCCCGATCCCAGGGCCGGCCCACAGCATCCGCCGATCCCCGGCGTCCATAACTCGGGTTCCGCGCAGTCGCCTGGTGCGGCACGGCTGAAGGATGCGGCGCAGTACGGGAAGCTCGAAGCCTATGTGAAGGACCTTGTCACCACTTTTGCGAAGGACGAGCGCGTCCTTGGCTGGGACATCTGGAACGAGCCCAACAACGGCGGCGGCGGCAACTACGCGCCAACGCCGGACAAGAACAAGTATGTTGCGTTGCTGCTGCCCCGGATGTTCGCGGCGGCGCGCGCGGCCGATCCGATCCAGCCGCTCACCTCGGGCGTTTGGATCGGCGAGCATTGGGACGATCAGAGCAAGCTGGACGCGGTCGAGAAGATCCAGATCGCCCAGTCCGACGTGCTGAGCTTCCACGATTACAGCTGGCCCGAGACGTTCGAGCGCCGCGCCAACCAGATGCTCAGCTATGGCCGCCCGGTGCTGTGCACCGAATATATGGCGCGCGGCAACGGATCGACCTTCGACGGCACGCTGCCGATCGGCAAGCGCCTGAACATCGGTATGTTCAACTGGGGCTTCGTCGACGGCAAGTCGCAGACCCGGCTGCCCTGGGACAGTTGGAAGAAGCCCTATACCTATGAGGAGCCAACCATCTGGTTCCACGAGGTCTTCCACGGCGACGGCAAGCCCTATCGCCAGGCCGAGGTCGACCTGATCCAGCGGCTGTCGGCCGCACCCAGGGGCGTGGTTCCCGCCGCGCGCTGATCGGCGCGGGCAATGCGCGGGCGGACAGCAGAATCGCCGCGGCCCCCGCCGCCGCCCGACAGGGACGCTACGGCGGGCGCCCGAAGCATTTTCAAGTTGACGGTTTAAGGTCAGCGACTCGGAGGATGCGGCAAGCAAGCATCCGGAGCGTTTTCGCTCATGGGGAAATGCTATCGCCGTCGCACTTCCGCACAATCGATGCGTCTGGTTCGGTCATGGATGTCCGGATCGGTCCAGACGCTTTTGAACGAATACCATCGCAATCATTGCCAGGACGCCGAGCGGGAACCAGATTCCGGGCTTCCCGAAGACGATGCCGATGAACCAGAAGATGGCCAGGGCGGCGAGCGGGGTCAGCTTGTGCATGCGGCCAGAGTAGGTTTCGTACCGCACGAACACAACTTGTTTTGGACCAATGCTTGCTCATGGTCGCGAAGTCTTCTCGCCACTTCGTCGCGCCGAACCGCAAGCCTGGAGTCTTCTTTTGGTGGGCGGGGTCCGCAGTACATTCTGCGGTGCGAGAAAGCCGCCAGTAGCAGCATCGATCTCCGGCAGGCTCCGTAAGGGGACTCCACAATAGCTCGCCTCGCCCTCCCCGCATAACCGTCGCGCCGAGGGGGAGCATCAGGTGCAGCACGGGCGAGCATGCGAAAGCGTCCGGAATCCGATGGTGGCCGGAAGAGGTCGTCGCGCCTCGGCGAGATCGGCCGGACCGGGGCTCGTGCCTGATCTCTCCGCACCGCGAACGACATTCTCCCGGAGGGCCTGACGGGCCAGCCGCGCAGTGGAGCCGAACATGGAAGACGATATTCTCTTACGCAGCGGCGGCTGGTTCGTGATCGCGGTCGTGGCGATCTTCGCTGCCGCGGCCGCGGCCGATACCGCCTTTGCGATCCATATGGGGATCGCGGCCGCGGCGGCGGTGCTGACCGCCTTTGTCTCGCTGCGCGGGATCAGCCTGTTGCCGACGCGATCGGCGGCCGCCCGGGCGGCGGAGCGCTATGACGACGAAGTCATCCGCTGGGGGGTGATCGCCACCGTGTTCTGGGGCGTGGTCGGCTTTCTCGTCGGCATCGTCATCGCTGCGCAGTTAAGCTTCCCCGTGCTCAACCTGCCGACCGAATACACCACGTTCGGGCGGCTGCGGCCGCTCCACACCTCGGCGGTGATCTTCGCGTTCGGGGGCAATGCGCTGATCGCCACAAGCTTCTACGTCGTCCAGCGCACCTGCCGTGCGCGGCTGGCGCTGCCCGGCGTCGCCAAGTTCGTGTTCTGGGGCTATCAGCTGTTCATCGTGCTGGCGGCCACCGGCTATCTCCTCGGCGTTACCGAGGGTCGCGAATATGCCGAGCCCGAATGGTATGTCGACATCTGGCTGACGATCGTCTGGGTCGCCTATCTCGCCGTGTTCGTCGGCACGATCCTCAAGCGGTCCGAGCCGCACATCTATGTTGCCAACTGGTTCTACCTGGGCTTCATCCTCACCGTGGCGATGCTCCACATCGTCAACAACCTGTCGCTGCCGGTCTCCTGGGTGGGTTCCAAATCCTACTCGCTCTTCTCGGGCGTGCAGGACGCGCTGACCCAGTGGTGGTATGGCCACAACGCGGTTGGGTTCTTCCTCACCGCCGGCTTCCTGGGCATGATGTACTACTTCGTGCCGAAGCAGGCGGAACGGCCGATCTACAGCTACCGGCTGTCGATCATCCACTTCTGGTCGCTGATCTTCCTCTACATCTGGGCCGGCCCGCACCACCTTCACTATACCGCGCTGCCCGACTGGGCGCAGACGCTGGGCATGGTGTTCTCGGTGATGCTGTGGATGCCGAGCTGGGGCGGCATGATCAACGGGCTGATGACGCTCAACGGCGCCTGGGACAAGGTCCGCACCGATCCGATCATCCGGATGATGGTGTTCGCGCTCGCCTTCTACGGGATGAGCACCTTCGAAGGCCCGATGATGTCGGTGAAGAGCGTCAATTCGCTGTCGCACTACACCAACTGGACGATCGGCCATGTCCATTCGGGCGCGCTCGGCTGGAACGGCATGATCACCTTCGCCGCGATCTACTACATGACGCCGCGCCTTTGGGGCCGCAGCCGGCTCTATTCGCTGCGCATGGTCAACTGGCACTTCTGGTGCGCGACGCTGGGCATCGTGCTCTACGCCTCCGCGATGTGGGTGGCGGGGATCACCCAGGGCCTGATGTGGCGCGAGTACGGCGACGACGGCTATCTCGTCTACTCGTTCGCCGAAGTCGTGCAGGCGATGCACCCCTATTACGTGATCCGCGTCGGCGGCGGCCTGCTCTACTTCATCGGCGCGCTGTTCATGGTGTGGAACGTCTGGATGACGATCGCCGGCAAGCTGCGCGACGAAGCGCCGATGACCGACACGCCGTTCGATCCGGCTCGCGACCATCCCCTCCCCGCCCGCGCTCCGGCCGCCGAATAAGGAACGCCAACGATGTTCAACTTCGTCCAAGGCCATAAGAAGATCGAGCGTAACGTGACGCTGCTGGCGGCACTCGCGCTGGTTACCGTGGCCATCGGCGGGATCGTCGAGATCGCGCCGCTGTTCTGGATCCAGTCAACCGTCGAGAAGGTGGACGGGGTGCGCCCCTACACCCCGCTCGAGCTGGCCGGCCGCAACATCTATATCCGCGAAGGCTGCTATGGCTGCCACAGCCAGATGATCCGGCCGTTCCGCGACGAGACCGAGCGCTACGGCCATTACAGCCTCGCCGCCGAGAGCATGTTCGATCATCCATTCCAATGGGGATCGGAACGCACCGGGCCGGACTTGGCCCGCGTCGGCAACCGCTATTCGGACGAGTGGCACGTCCAGCACCTCAAGGCGCCCCGCGCCGTGGTGCCGGAATCGATCATGCCGCCCTATGCCTTTCTCGCCCAGCGCGACTTGAAGGCCGAGGACATGGCCGGCCACCTGAAGGCGCTTCGCGCCGAGGGCGTGCCGTATACCGACGACGATATCGCCAAGGCGGTGCAGGACGTTCGGACGCAAGGCTATGGCGACGGCGACACCGCCGATCTCGCCCGCCGCTATCCCGGCGCCCAGTCGCGCGACTTCGACGGCAACCGCGAGCGGCTGACCGAGATGGATGCCGTGGTCGCCTATCTCCAGGGGCTGGGCACCCAGGTCGACTTCGCCAAGGCCGCGGCCCGGGAGAAGACGCAATGAGCTACGACGCGCTCCGCCATTTCGCGGACAGCTGGGGGCTGGTGGTGATGACGCTGGTCTTCGTCACCCTCGCCGCCTGGCCCTTCCTGCCCGGTTCCGCGCGCGGCAACGCCCGCGCCGCCACCAGCATCTTCGAAGACGAGGAACCTATCGATGGCTGAGAACAAGCGCATCGACGAGAAGACCGGCACGAGCACGGTCGGCCACGAATGGGACGGCATCGAGGAACTCGATACGCCGATGCCGCGCTGGTGGCTGTGGACCTTCTACGCCACCATCCTGTTCGCGATCGCCTATTGCGTCGCCTATCCGGCCTGGCCGCTGCTCAGCGGCGCGACGCGGGGCATGCTCGGCTGGTCGAGCCGCGGCGATCTGCAGCAGGAACTGGCCGCCGAACGCGAGCGGCGGGCGCCGACCATGCGCGCGCTTGCCGCAACGCCGATCGAGCGGCTGGCGGACAATCCCAGGCTGCTCGCAGCCGCGGTGGAAGGCGGACGCTCGGTGTTCAAGGTCCATTGCGCCGCCTGCCATGGCGCCGGTGCGGCGGGCAGCAAGGGCTATCCCAACCTTAACGACGACGACTGGCTGTGGGGCGGCGACATCGCCACGATCCAGCAGACGGTCGTCCACGGTATTCGCCAGCCGGACGACGACGCCACCCGCATGTCGCAGATGCCGGCCTTCGGTCGCGACCAGATCCTGAAACCGGCGGAGGTGGACGACGTCGTCTCCTATGTGCGCCTCGTATCGAAGCAGGAGCCGGCAAGCGCGTCGGCAAAGCGCGGCGCCGCGCTGTTCGTCAATAATTGCGCCGTGTGCCATGGCGACAATGCGCGCGGGAACCGCACCTTCGGTGCGCCGAACCTGACCGACCATATCTGGCTCTATGGCGGCGATCGTGTCGCGCTGACGGATAGCGTCGCCAATGCCCATGGCGGCAGCATGCCGGCCTGGGGCAAGCAGCTCGATCCGGTGACGATCAAGATGGTGGCCGCCTATGTCCATTCGCTCGGCGGCGGCGAGCCGAACCCTCCGGCGGCACAGGTGGCCACGGCACCCGTTGCCGCGCCGCCGCGATAAGCATCCGATGAACGCGCCCTCCGGCCTCAGCCCTTCGTCGCACCTGTTCGAGGCGCGGCGAAAGGTGCTGCCGAAAGCAGTGAAGGGGCCGTTTCGCCGCTTCAAATGGGCGGTGATGGCGCTCACCCTGCTGGTCTATTACGTCACCCCTTGGCTGCGCTGGCATCGCGGCGCCTTCGCACCTGATCAGGCGGTACTGGTCGATCTCGCCCATCGCCGCTTCTACTTCTTCTCGATCGAGATCTGGCCGCACGAATTCTATTATGTCGCCGGGCTGCTGGTGATGGCGGCGATCGGGCTGTTCCTCGTCACCTCCGCGGTCGGCCGCGCCTGGTGCGGCTATGCCTGCCCGCAGACAGTGTGGACTGATTTGTTTCAGCACGTCGAGCGGCTGATCGACGGCGATCGCAATGCCCAGATCCGCCTGCTCGCCGCCCCCTGGGGGCCGGGCAAGATCGCCCGCCGCAGCGCCAAGCACGTCAGCTGGATTGCGATCGGCGTGCTGACCGGCGGCGCCTGGATCTTCTACTTCGCTGACGCGCCGACGCTCGCCCGCCAGTTCGTGACCGGGGGGGCGCCATGGGTCGCCTACTCCACCGTCGGCATCCTCGCGGCGACAACCTATGTGCTCGGCGGCCTGCTGCGCGAGCAGGTCTGCCAATTCATGTGCCCCTGGCCGCGCATCCAAACGGCGATGATGGACGAGCGCTCGCTCACCATCACCTACAAGTTCTGGCGCGGCGAACCGCGCAGGCACGGCCTCAAGCGGAGCAAGGCGGCAGGGGCGCAGCAAGTCGCGCCGCTCAGCACCGGCGACTGCATCGATTGCAGCGCCTGCGTCGCGGTATGCCCCACCGGCATCGACATTCGCGAAGGGCCGCAGATCGGCTGCATCACCTGCGGGCTGTGCATCGATGCTTGCGACGACATGATGACCCGCATCGGCCGGGCGCCCAAGCTGATCGCCTATACGACCGAGCTCGACGCCCTCGCCGAACAGGCCGGCCAGGCATCGGCCCCCACGCTGCGCAGACTGCTGCGCGTGCGCACCCTCGTCTATTTCGCCGTCTGGTGCGCGATCGGCCTCGCGATGCTGGCGACGCTCGGCGGCCGGACGCGGCTGGAACTGAGCGTGCTCCAGACGCGGAATCCGCTGTGGGTGCGGCTCAGCGACGGCGCGATCCGCAACGGCTACGAGGTCAAGATCCGCAATCTCGAGGCCCGGCCGCGCGACGTGGAAGTCCGCATCGACGGCGCGCCCGGCGTGCTGTGGACCGAGACGGGCGACCGCGCCCATGCAGGCACCAGCGTGCGCTTCAGCATCGAGGCGGACAAGGTTGCCAAGGAACGGCTGTTCGTCGCCGCGCCCGAAGCCGGCCCGCAGCGCAGCGACCTGCGCTTCACCGTCCGCGCGCTCGATCCGCAGGGCGAGACCGCCACCGCCACCAGCTATTTCGAACGCCCGGAGATGCAGCCATGACACGTTCCTTCACCGGCTGGCACATGTCGGCTATTCTCCTCGCGTTTTTCGCCGTGGTGATCGGCGTCAACCTCGTGATGGCAACGAACGCGGTGCGCACCTTCGGTGGGGTCGTGGTCGACAACAGTTATGTCGCCAGCCAGCGCTTCAATCGCTGGCTGGCCGAAGGCCGCGCGCAAGACGCGGCAGGCTGGCATGCCGATGCTCAGGGCACCGCCGACGGTGCGCTGGTGGTGGCGCTGCGGGATGCGCAGGGCACGATCCGGCACGCCGTTGTTACGGTCAGGGCCGAACATCCGCTGGGCCGCCTGCCCGGCCGCAGTTTCCCGCTTACCGCGCTGGGCGACGGCCGCTACGTCGCGCCGCACGCGCTTGCTGCGGGGCGGTGGCGAATTCGTATCGACGCGCAAACCGGCAGCCGCGTCGCGCGGTTCGTGAAGGACGTACGTCTGTGAACGCCCCCGCCACCCTGCGCCCGGCGGCCGAACTCGCCGGCACGGATCTTGTCGTCGACGGGCTGCGATGCGCCGGTTGCATCGCCAAGCTCGAACAGGGTCTGCTGGCGGTCGACGGCGTGGCCGAAGCGCGCGTCAACTTCACCACCAAGCGGCTGCATGTCGTACACGAACCGGTGCTCGATGCCAACGCGCTGATCGCCGGGATCGGCAGGATCGGCTTCGAAGCCCATCTGCTTGCGGAGACCGGGACGGTGGACCGCGAGAGCAAGCGCGTGGCTCGCGCACTGGCGGTGGCGGCCTTTGCGGCGATGAACGTCATGCTGCTCTCGGTCTCGGTGTGGTCCGGCGCCGATGGTGCCACGCGCGCGCTGTTCCACTGGCTGTCGGCGCTGATCGCGCTGCCCGCCATCGCCTATGCCGGTCGGCCGTTCTTCGAAAGCGCCTGGCGCGCGCTGCGGCAGGGGCGGACCAATATGGACGTGCCGATCAGCATCGGCATCACCCTCACCTGCGCGATGAGCCTGTACGAAACCGCCGTGCAGGGGCCCCACGCCTATTTCGATGGCGCGGTGATGCTGATTGCCTTTTTGCTCGGCGGGCGCCTGCTCGACAGCGTGATGCGCGAACGCGCGCAGGACGGCGTCGCCGCGCTGCTCCGCAAGCTGCCGGACGATGTGCGCGTGCTGGAAGAGGACGGTCAGGTGCGCAGCGTCGCCGTGGCAGCGGTGCGGCCGGGCATGCGCGTGCTGGTTCCAGCGGGCGACCGGATCGGCGTGGACGGAGCGGTCGAGGCCGGGATCAGCGATGTCGATCGCAGCATCGTGACAGGCGAAAGCGCGCCCGAGCCGATCGCCGCCGGCGGTCAGGTGCTGGCCGGCACGATCAACCTCACCTCGCCCCTCACCGTGCGAGTAACAGCTGCGGCCGCCGACACGGTGCTCGCCGATATCGCCCGGCTCATGGAAGCGGCGGGCCAGCACAAGTCGCGCTATGTGCGCATCGCCGATCGCGCATCGCGGCTCTATGCCCCGGCCGTCCACTTGCTCGCAGCGCTGAGCTGTGCCGGATGGTTGCTCGCCGGCGCGGGGTGGCACGAGGCGCTGCTGATCGCAGTCGCCGTGCTGATCATCACCTGCCCCTGCGCGCTCGGGCTGGCGGTGCCGGTGGCGCAGGTCGTCGCGTCGGGGGCGCTGATGCGCCGTGGCGTGCTCGTCCGCGATGGCGCCGCACTCGAAAAGCTGGCGGTGGTCGATACCGTGCTGCTGGACAAGACCGGTACCGTCACATTGGGTCAGCTCACTCCGGTTTCCGGCATCCCCGCGGATACCGAGCAGCGCCGCGTGCTGCTGGCACTCGCGCTGGGTACCCGGCATCCGCACGCCCGTGCCATCGCTCGCGCGCTGGAAGCGGAGGGGGTCGTCCCGGCGCTACTCAGCGAGCTGCGCGAAGTCGTCGGCAGCGGCGTGGAGGGGCTGCTCGATGGCCGCCGTGCCGCGCTGGGCCGGGCAAGCTGGGCGTGCGCCGGCGCGCCGGAGCCCGACGCCGCCGGAACACGCACCGTCTTCGCCTTCGATACGGCACCCGCTGCCGGCATCGTCTTCGCGGATGCCGTTCGCGTTGATGCGAGTGCTGCCGTGCGTCGGCTGAAGACGCTCGGACTCGACGTTCGGTTCGTGTCCGGAGACAGCATCCTGGCCGTGCGGACGCTGGCCGATCGGCTCGGCCTGCCCGCCCGCGCGGAAATGTCGCCGGCCGACAAGCATGATGCGGTGTCGCAGCTCGAAGCCGCCGGCCGGCACGTCCTGATGGTGGGCGACGGCGTCAACGACGGACCTGCGCTCAAATGCGCGTCGGTCGGCATGGCGCCGTCCGCTGCGAGCGATGTGGGCCGTCAGGCCGCTGACATCGTCTTCTTCGGCGATCGGCTGATGCCCGTTCCCGCCGCCATCGTGGCTGCGCGGCGGACGATGCGGGTCGTGCGGCAGAATTTCGTGCTGGCGATCGGCTATAACGTGCTGGCGGTGCCGCTGGCCATCGCCGGCCATGTCACGCCGCTGGTCGCCGCGCTGGCGATGTCGGGCTCGTCGATCCTTGTCGTGGCCAACGCGCTGCGCCTGCGCGGTGCAGCGCGATGAGCATCGTCGCCGTCCTCATTCCCGTTGCGCTGCTGTTGGGGCTTCTGGGCCTGGGCGCCTTCTTCTGGGCGTCTGCCAGCGGCCAGTTCGATGATCTCGACGGCGCCGCGCTGCGGATTCTGATCGACGATGAAGCTAGCCGGCCGGACGACCGGCCATGACGCGCCGGATCGCGTCTGCGGCGGCGATGGCGGCGATGTTGCTGGCAGGCGTGCCGCACGCCAGCGGTGCGGCCGGCCTGGTGCTGACGCAGCGCTTCTGCATGCCCACAGGCAGGTCGATGCCGCTCCCCGGCCGAAAGCCGGACCGCGACTGCATCGACGCCTGCCATGCCTTCTGCAGCCGAAGTTCGCGTGCCGAAAGCGACGACGACAACTGCGATTGACGCTGGAAAGCCTCAGCGTTCCCCGCGTGAACCGCGTCGTCGCAAGAAATATCCTTACTGGCGACCCATCGCTCGAAGATAGACCTCGGTCTTTCTCTACAGCCGGAATCGCGAAAGCCTCCTTGTTGCACAACTACGAAGCTTATGCGCCCGTTCTGCTGCGATGATGTGGCCTCCCCCTGTCGGCAGCGTTGCCTTGTTTTCTGTCGAACGATTGTTGTCTCTATCGCTAACGTTCGGATTATGCGAGGAATCTACAGCAGGGCCAGGCACAGGGGGATCGAGGACCATGGACGAGAACCAATCGTCTGGCGCGTATGGCACGTCCTCCGATGCGTTGTTCGACAGCCTGGCGGCGCCGCTACTGGTGCTTTCTCCCGACGGGACGATTCTGGCCGCCGACGAAGCCCGACTTCACGCCGCCGGCATTGTTCTACGATACGCCATAGGCAAGAATTTTTTTACTCTTTTTCAGAAAGATTCAGATCACAGTTCAGACATTGAACTCCGCAGCCTGAAGGCGTCGCTGGAGCGTGTGCTGCACAGCAAATCCGTTGATAAGATGCCGGCCCAGCGATATCCGGCACCCAACGCTGCCGGACAGGTCGTCGAGCGCTGGTGGCAGGCCGTGAACACGCCGCTGCTTGATGCAGATGGCCGACTGGTGTTCATTGTCCACCATGCCCAAGATGTAACCGAACTGATGGAGATGCGGGGCACGGCCGAAGCGCAGGCGGAAATCGAGCGGAACTACCGCACCATCATCGAACAGCTCCGCGTCGCCGATCGCGCGCTGCGGGAGAGCGAAGATCGGTTGCGCTTCTTCCGCGAGCTGGAGGATCGGCTGTTCGGCTCCGCGCATGCCGCCGATGTGATGCGCACCGCAACTGCCATGCTCGGAACGCGGCTGGGCGCCTCGCGCTGCGCCTATGCCGATGTGGACGAAGATGGCGACCGGTTCTGGATCCGCAACGATTACACCGCGCCGGGGATCGAATCCTCCTCCGGTGCCTATCGGCTGGATCTGTTCGGTGCCCGCGCCGCTTCCGACATGCGCGAGGGTCGCGCGCTCGTCCTGGTCGATGTCGGCGCCGAGCTCACCCCCCTCGCCGGCCGCGACGGTTTCCAGGCGATCGGCATCGCGGCGATCATCTGCTGTCCCCTGATCAAGAACGGCCAGCTCGCCGCGATGATGGCCGTGCATCAGGATACGCCGCGCGTCTGGACGGACGCGGAGATCGCGCTGGTGAAGGAAGCTGCCGAACGCTGCTGGGCGCATGTCGAGCGGGTCGGCGCCGAAGCCAGGCTGCGCGATAGCGAAGAGCGCCTGCGGCTGGCGGTGGACCATGCCGATATCGGCTTCTGGGACGTGGACGTTGTCAACGACGCGCTGATCTGGCCGGCGCGGACCAAGGCGATGTTCGGCATCTTCCCGCATGTGCCGGTGACGATGCAGGATTTCTATGATGGCCTGCATCCGGACGATCGCGAGAAAACCACCGCCGCCTTTGCCGCGGCCGCCGATGCGGCACGGCGTTCACTCTAT
Organism: Sphingomonas sp. ATCC 31555; assembly: GCF_000282895.1. GTDB lineage: Bacteria > Pseudomonadota > Alphaproteobacteria > Sphingomonadales > Sphingomonadaceae > Sphingomonas. The sequence continues at coordinate 46,501 of NZ_ALBQ01000042.1, read as the reverse complement.
GACGTCGAATATCGCACCATCGGCAAGGAAGACGGCGTGGTCCGCTGGCTTGCCGCCAAGGGCCGCGGCGTATTCGACCATGAGGGGCGCTGCCTGCGGGTGACCGGCACCGTCGTCGAGATCAGCGCCAGAAAGGCGGCCGAGGAAGCGCTGCGCGAGCTGAACGCCACGCTCGAAGCGCGGGTAACCACGGCGATCGCCGAACGGGAAGAAGCGCAGGCGGCGCTGCGCCAGAGCCAGAAGATGGAGGCCATGGGCCAACTTACCGGTGGCGTTGCCCATGATTTCAACAATCTCCTTACCCCCATCGTCGGCAGCCTGGACATGCTCCAACGCAAGAGCGTGGGAAGCGAGCGCGACCAGCGCCTGATCGCGGCAGCGGTGCAGTCGGCGGAGCGGGCAAAGGTATTGGTCCAGCGCCTGCTCGCCTTCGCCAGGCGACAGCCGCTCCAATCGATCCCCGTCGACATCGCCAAGCTCGTCACCAGCATGGGCGAGCTGGTGTCGAGCACGACCGGCCCGCAAGTACGGGTGATCGTCGACGCCAAGCCGGACCTGCCCCACGCCAAGGCGGATCCGAACCAGCTGGAAATGGCGATCCTCAACCTGTCGGTGAACGCGCGCGACGCCATGCCCCATGGCGGCACCCTGCGCATCTCCGCCTGTGCGGAGCGGATCCGGCCGGGCCACCGGTCCGGCTTGCGCACCGGCCACTATATCTGCGTCTCCGTCGCCGATACCGGCATGGGAATGGATGAAGCCACCCTAGCCCGTGCGGTGGAGCCCTTCTTTTCGACCAAGGGCGTCGGAAAGGGCACCGGCCTCGGCCTGTCGATGGTTCATGGCCTTGTCTCACAGCTCGGCGGAGGCATCACGATCGAAAGCCGGCCAGGACTTGGCACCAATGTCGAGCTTTGGCTGCCGCAAACTCAGATATTCGATCAGGCGCACGAAACCAGCCGAGAGCGGGCGAGCTTTGCCGCCCATGGGACGGTGCTGCTGGTCGACGATGAAGAACTTGTCCGCATGAGCACGGCGGCGATGCTGGGCGAGCTTGGCTATGCGGTGATCGAAGCCGCATCCGGCGAAGAAGCGGCGCAGATCCTGGCCGAGGGCGAACAGGTGGACCTGCTCGTTACCGACCATTTGATGCCGGGCATCAGCGGAACCGAGCTTGCCCTGTCGATGCGGTCGTCGCGACCGGGATTACGCGTGCTGCTGGTATCGGGTTATGCCGACATCGCCGGCGTAGATCCCAGCGTTCCCCGCCTTGCCAAGCCGTTCCGCAAGGACGAACTCGCCCAGGCGATTGCCGGTGTTGCCGGCTAGCGGATCGCGATAACGGTCCGGCGCGCTTGGGGCGATTGGCTGCCGAACGGGCAGCGCGCGCGAGGACGATGGTTCATGCGGTGCCCCCCTCGATCCGGTTCTCGCGTGCATTATCGGCCTGATCGATCAGGCGGAGCAGTTCGTCAAAATCGGACGCATCATCGACCCGGTAGCACCGCATCAGATTGTCTCCAAAGCGGTCGATATCCCGTTGACTGAGAAGGGCCACTGCGACGATGGGTTCCCCCTCCGACATATTGCTAATCCGATCATTCAGCTACGCAGCGCGACAACGCCCACTGGATCGAATGTGTCCGATGAGCGTCGTCGACTTCTTCATGGCGTGCCAATCATAAGCAGCAAAAGCCCCTTCGCCCTGCCTCGTTACCTTCGCCGACGAGAAGGCTTTGCCTCTCCGCAGCATCAATATTCCCCCCTCCCCCCTTGCGGTTCGATTAGCAGTTCCGACATTGTGCAGTGCAGCAAAGTACCGCTGTGTTGTCAGGGCGCTCGCCGTGGCCAGGAGAATGCCGCATGCGAAGCATCAACGATACCATTGACCGGCTTGCCGCGATGCGCGGTGCCGCATCCGGGTTTGGACAATCGGGCTCGGATCGTCTTGAGGACCTGCCGGCATTCGGCAGCAATCCCGGCGCCCTGCGGGCGCGCTGCTATGTTCCCGAGCATCTTTCGCCGAACGCCCCACTGGTGGTGGTGCTGCACGGCTGTACTCAGACGGCAGCCGGCTATGATCATGGATCCGGCTGGTCGCAGCTCGCCGATGCGCATGGTTTCGCGCTGCTTTATCCGGAGCAGCAACGCGCCAACAACGCCAATCTCTGCTTCAACTGGTTTCAGCCTGGCGACATCCGCCGGGATGCCGGCGAAGCGCTGTCGATTCGGCAAATGGTCGCTGCGATGGTGTCGGCGCACGGAATCGATCCGACGCGTATCTTTGTGACCGGCCTTTCGGCAGGCGGCGCGATGACGTCGGTGATGCTGGCGACGTATCCGGAGCTATTCGCCGGCGGAGCGGTGATTGCCGGTCTGCCCTATGGCACGGCGCATTCGGTACCCGAGGCGTTCGATCGAATGCGCGCCCATGGCGGACCGCCGGCGTCGGCGCTCGGCGCGCTGGTGTCGACGGCATCGCCGCATGAAGGGCCATGGCCTGTGCTGTCGGTATGGCATGGCACAGCCGACGCAACCGTCGCTGTCGCCAACGCCGCGCTGGTGGTGGAGCAGTGGCGCGAGCTGCACGGCGTATCGCGCGAAGCCACGCAGGTCGAACAGGGTGCCGGCTATCGCCGCGCACTGTGGCACGATGCTAAAGGCCGCGCAGTGATCGAGGAATATCGCATCGACGGAATGGCCCACGGCACGCCGCTCGCCACTACCGGCGCGGAAGCGTGCGGCGCCGCCGGCCCGTTCCTGCTCGAAGCGGGGATTTCGTCGACGCGTCGGATTGCGCAATTTTGGGGAATCGCCGACCCCACACAAGGTGCGCAACGGGCCCAGCCACAGCTGGATCCCCTCCCCGCACCTTCGGCGCCACGCCGGCCGACCGCTCAACCGACACCGCGTGTCGATTCGCCTTCGAACCGCGCACCGGCAAAGGACCGGATCGGGCGCGTCATCGAAGATGCGCTCCGTGCCGCCGGGCTCATGCGCTAGCGGTTGTCGCGGAAGCCCCGTGCGTCATCCAAAGGTGGGGGCAGTTCGGAGACGGTGACCTCCACCGTAAGCCCGAGAAAGGCGCCGGCCGGGCCAACATAGCGGCCGTCCACCGGGCTAAGTTGCGTGATGCTGCGCCCGACGGCAACGGGCACCAGTTGCGCCTCACCCATCCGCCCGTTGGCGGGATCGAACGCAATCCATCCCGCGCAGGGCAGATAGACTTCGGCCCAGGCATGGGTGGCACCGTGCTGACCTTGTGGCGCACCGGCGATCGGCGGATCGAACAGATATCCGGATACGGCACGCGCGCCGAAGCCAAGGTGGCGCACCGCTTCGATGAACAACATGGCTAGATCACGGCAGGAACCTGAGCCCAGATCTAGCGTCCGGTGCGGCGACTGCGTCCCGACTTCGTCGCGCGCCACATAGATCATGCCCATGCGCGTGGCCGCGTTCACATCCTGCAGCAGCGACAGGGTGTCGGTGTCGGCCCCCAGCACCTGCGCACGTGCCCAGGCGGCAAGCCGGCCGCCCGGATCGTCATGCTCCGGAACAAGCAAGGCGCCCAGATCGGTTCGCTCGTCGTCCGAATAGTCGAACGGATAGCGATGCGCATGCGGTGCAATGCTGAACAAGGGAAAAGCGGCCGCAGCCTGCTCCACCGTCAAGCGGTTGGTAATCGTCAGCCGGTCTGTCGGCGCCGCGAAGCTGGCCGTTGCGATCAGGTTGCCGAACACGTCCTGCGTCCACGCGAACGCGGGGGCAGGATCGCAATGCAGATCCGCCGCGAGCAGGCGAAGCGCCGACGATCCGCGTGGGCGGAGCATCATCCGATGCGCCGAAAGCGCCACCGGCTGCCGATAGGCATAGCGGGTGACATGCACGATCTCGAGACGCATTCGCTCCGCTTCTCCGCTATCCGCAACGCCATCAGGCGCGGTCGGCATGTCCGCGATCAGGATTTTCGCTCAAACCGCGAAGCGCGGCGGACGGCGGCTCGATTGGCAGCATCGGGGCAGCGGCGAATGCTTGGGTGCGCAGCCTTCGGTCTTCGCGGATATCGGCGGCGGCGCCTTCCTTGGCCCAGGCGGCCGCGGCCGCACTGGCAATCAGGCGAACATTGTCGAGCGTAGCACCGCGGGCGACGGCGTCATGATGCGCCGCGCGGGCGCGGCAAAGATCGGCAGAGGGCTGCATGGAAGAACCTTTCGACGGAAGGGAAATGATCAGCCGCGCTTGGCGGTGGGCTGTCCTGCGGGCGTGCCCTTCAACGATGGGTTCGACGCATTCTGTTTCGGCGGTTCCGGCTTCTTCGGTTTGCGTGTCTCGCGATTGCCGCGCTGCTGTCCTTTGGCCATGATTCTACTTCCAGAAAATGAGGGTCGCGACGACGCGGGCTCGCCGGTGGCAAAGCCTGCGCGTGGGGCGGTCATGGCGGAGGATCAACATGCTAATCTCCGCGTCAGAGCGGGAGCATGAACAACTCTCAGTCGCGGCCAGGCTCGAGAACGACAGCGCGATATAGTCTATATGGGGATGATGCCGCCACCGCGCCAGTATCCATCGGCGCGCGCGCGTAGCGCGGGATCAGAACACGCCCCATTCCCAAAGGCCCGCATCCTGCGGAACGCGCAACCGCAGGAACCGGACGCGCGCGGGATGCGCAAGGCTGATGGGCGATCCGCTTGCCGCCGCACGCCGGGCGAGCAGCCGCCAGTTCCGTCCGTCCGCAGAGCCCTCCACCGTAAGATCATAGGCCCGCTGGGCATATTCCATTCGGAGACGGGTCTCACGCACTGCCTGCACGCGACCGAGATCCGCCGTCAGCACGGGATCGGTGCCCGCCGCAGGCCGCCACTGCGTCGCGTAATTGTCGTCTGCGGCACGATCGGCGGCATAGGCCGGGCCGGCGGCGGCGCCGCTGAGCCGAAGCGCGATGCCGCGCGTGCGACGCGGGGCGAAGCCGGCCACCGCCCTGCCATGGCTGGGCGTAACGCGGGCGATCGTGCCGTCGCCGCGGATCGTCAGGGGATCGACCGCAATCTGCCGCAACGTCGCATCCTCCCCCACGCGTGGCCAGGGCAGCGATTGGCGGTGATACAGGATGTAGGGTTGCGCACCGACGCGGAAGATCGCGTGATGCCCTGGGCTGATCACGTGCCGCCCGCGGTCGGTGGAGAGGATGGGGCTGTCGGGGCCTTCGCGAAACGGCCCGAACGGCGTCTCGCCGATGGCGTAGCGGACCTTATAGCTGTCCTCGGTCGTCTTGCCGTCGCTATAGGTCAGCACATAGTGGCTGCCCGCCTTCACCAAGAACGGACCCTCGAAATAATTGGCCGGCGTGACGTCGCGCGGAACGCCGTCGAAGGTCACCATGTCCGGCTTCAGCTTGACGACGAAGCAGTGCCCGTTGACCCAGTTGAGGCCGGAGCCCCAGTACAGATAGGCGGTGCCATCGTCGTCGATAAAGGCTTCGGCGTCGATCATGTGATAGGCGGGCGCGAAGCTCTTGGCGATCAGCGGCTTGCCGCCATTGGCATCGGCCCAGGGCCCGGCGGGGGACGGCGCGCTGCCCACCCACACTTCGGATCCCACCGACACATACATGTACCAGCGGCCGTTGGCCGCCTTCACCACCGAAGGCGCCCACACTTTGGAATCGCCCGAACTCGGGCTCGTCGCCGCCGCCTTGGTGGGCCAGGCAGGGGTGGAGAAGGTCCAATCGCGACCGTTGACGGAAGTCCACATCCCCAGCCGGTCGTCGCCCCAAGGGTCGATTGTGGCGTAGAGATACCAGGTGCCGCCGTCGCGCACGATCGAGGGATCGGCGAAATAGCCGGGGATCAGCGGATTGCTGTCCCCCGGCGTCTCCCAGCTCGGCGCCGGTGCGTCGGCGGCGGCGAGCAAGCCCGCCGCCGCCACCAGAGCCAGTCGCGTCCTCACTTGATGTCGAGCATCACGATCGCCTTGGCCGGCACCTGCACGGTCAGCGTGCCGGCGGACAGGCTGGCGCCGTTGAACGCCACCGGCTTGACGGCGTCCGGTGCGGCGAAGTCGTTATGCGCGTCCATCTTGTCGCCGGTGAGGATCCGCCCGGAGACCTGGCTCCCCGTCACGCCGTCCAGCTTGACGCTGACGCTGGACGGACGGTTCGGATCGACGTTGACCAGGCCGATATGCACGACACCATCGGTGCCGCGCACCGCACTGGCGCTCACCGCGCGCATTGTCCACTGATCGTTGTTGTACCAGCGCGAGGTGACGTCTACCGGCAGGACGGTCGCGTCCTGATAGTCCTTGTACATGTCGAACACCCAGTAAGTGGGCGTCTTCACCATCTTGGCACCGTCGGTCAGCAGCATCGCCTGCAGTACGTTGACCATCTGCGCGATGTTCGCACCGCGCACGCGATCGGCATGGCGGGCGAAGATGTTGAAGTTCAGCGCGGCGACAACTGCGTCGCGCAAGCTATTCTGCTGATAGAGAAAACCCGGATTGGTGCCCGGTTCGACATCGTACCAGGTGCCCCATTCGTCGACAAGCAGCGCGACCCGCTTCTTCGGATCGTACTTGTCCATTATCTTACCGTGCTCAGTGAGCAACTCTTCCATCTTCAGCGTCTTGGAAAGGGTGCGCGCCCAGCTCTCCTCGTCGAAGCCGGTGGCGGCCCCCTTCTTGCTCCAAGGACCAGGCACCGTGTAATAATGTACGCCGATGCCGTCGATCTTGTCGCCGGCCTTGCGCATCATCACTTCCGTCCAATTGTAATCGAACGAATTGGCACCGCTGGCGATCTTCATCAGCTTCTCGCCCGCCGGCACTTTCAAGAAAGTCGCGTAGCGGCGTGTAACGTCGGCCGCATATTCCGGCAGCATGTCGCCACCGCAACCCCAAAGCTCGTTACCGATGCCGAACAGCGGCAGCTTCCACGGCTTGTCACGACCATTGGCACGGCGCTGGTTTGCAATCGTGGATTTTGTCGGCGAGGTGATGTATTCGACCCACTCCGCCATCTCGCTGGGGGGGGCGGTACCGACATTGCCCGAGACATAGGCTTCGGCGCCAACGATCTCGGTGAAGTCCATGAATTCGTTGGTGCCGACGGCATTGTCTTCAGTCACGCCACCCCAGTTGGTGTTGACCTTCACCGGGCGCTTGGCGCGCGGGCCGATCCCTTCCCGCCAATGATATTCGTCGGCGAAGCAGCCGCCCGGCCAGCGGATCAGCGGCACGCGAATCTCCTTCAGCGCGTCGATCACATCGCGGCGAAAGCCCTTCACATTGGGGATCTTGCTTTCGGTGCCGACCCACATGCCACCATAAATGCCGGTGCCCAGATGTTCGGCAAACTGGCCGAACATGCGGCGATCATATTTCGGACCGGGCTGGTCGCCATGCACCGTCACGGCGTCGCCGCCGGTTTGTGCCATCGCTGGCAGGGCGGCGAGCAGCGCGATCGCGCTGATGAAGCTACGCATCATTCTTTCTCCGTCGCGCGCGCCGGGCGCGCCTTGGCTGGGGTTGTGCCTTGGCCCGAAAAGGGGGTCAGGCGGAAACGTATCGAAATGGGCTCCAATTTAGTGCGATATTCGGGAAGCGGCTTGCCGAACGCACTCCACTGGGTGTCGCCGCCGACGCCCCATTGCGCGACATCGATCAGCAACGCGCCCTGAGCTTTGGGAACAACATCGGTGCTCTTCCAAGTGCCGGGCGTGTGTCGATCCAGATCGGTATAGGGGAAGGCGAGCGCGTTCATCATCAGCGGCGTGTCGCCCTGCACCCGCAGACCAGCCCCGGCGCCGGACAGCTCCATCCACCGGACGTCGAGCTTGTTGCCGGTTTCCTGGGGGCGAAGATAATCGTGAACCTGATCGACAATCGCGCCTCGCCAAAGGCCGATCGCGGCCGACGTCTTGCGATCGACATAGCTTTCATGCGGGCCGCGACCGTACCATTCCACCGTCTTCAGGCTGCCCGGCGTGGTAAAGGCCAGGCCGATGCGGAACGGCGGCGGCAATTGCTTCGAAACCGGCTCGAACCGCCCGTCGACGGCGACCGAGCCGTCGCCGGCCATGCGATACACGCTGGTGAAGCGAACCGCGCCAGCGCCCATAGTGTAGGCGGCGCGCACCTCCGCGCCGTCCTCGCCCAGATCCTGCACCTGAACAGATTCCAGGCTGCGCGTCTCGCTCATCTGTTTCCAGACGGCGAGCTGCTTGTCTGTGCCGATGCCGATGTCGTTGTCCGTCACCGCCCGCCAAAAATGCGGCGTGCCACCGCTGAGCAGCGTCTTGCCCTTGGCGGCATAGCGATTCACCAGGCCGGTCGCGCGGTCCACCACCAGCGTTGCGCCGGCGGCGGAAAGGGTGATCGCCCCCTGCCCGTCCCGCATCGTCACACGGCCCTTGGGAGACGTGCCCTCGGCGGCGCGATAGGCCGGATCGAGCGCGAACTGCTCCCATCCGGTCACTGCGCCCGCGGGCACCAGCGGCACCGCGTCGGCCTTGGCCCTGGCGCGTATCGTCACGAAATACTCCGCGTCCGGCTTGCGGGTCAGCCCGGCGAGCGGCAGCGCGATCTTGCCCGCGCCATGCGCCGCCACTTCGGGTGTCGCCAGCGCGCCATTCGCCACCGCGACGCCGTTCTCCTGCACCTCCCATTCGAAGGTGAATCCGGAAAGGTCGCGGAAGTCATGGCGGTTCCGCACCGTTACCTGACCGGTCGCCGGATCGAACCCGTCGAATTGAATCGGGGCATAGACCTTGCGCAGCTCGTAGAGATGCGGATTGGGCGTGCGATCGGCCTGGAGGAGTCCGTCTCCAAACTCTATGTCGCCCCCGGGGTTCGGGCCATATTCGCTGCCATCGCCCCAATAACGGCGGCCGTCCTTGGTAGTGCGATACATGGACTGGTCCACCCAGTCCCACACGAACCCGCCCTGCAGCTTGTGCGGATGGGCGTAGATCGTGTCCCAATATTCCTTCAGATTGCCCCCGGAATTGCCCATCACATGGGCATATTCGCATTGAATCACCGGCTGCCTGAAGTTCCAGTTGGTGGCGTAATCCGCCAGCTTCACCGCGGGATCATACATCGGCGCGTAGATGTCGGCATACCAGTTCGGACGATGATCCTGAATCCCGTCCCAGGTGCCCCAGCCCAGATAGGAGATCAGCCGTCCCGGATCGACCGCGCGTGCCGCCGCCGCCGCCGCTTCGAAGTTCGGGCCGATGCCCGCCTCGTTGCCCAAGGACCAGAAGATCACCGACGGATGGTTCTTGTCGCGCTGGACCATGTTGACGACGCGGGAGACGTGCGCGTCCTTCCACGCCGGATCGAAACCGATCTGCAATTCTGCCCGCCGTTCGCCATGCCGATTGGCATAGTCCATATAGGCATGACTCTCGATATTGGCCTCGTCCATCACATAGAGGCCGTAGCGATCGGCCAACTCGTACAGATACGGGTCGTTCGGATAGTGCGAGGTGCGGATCGCGTTGATGTTCGCGCGCTTCATCAGTTGGATATCGCGTTCCATCGACGCGCGACTGATGACGTGGAACGTCTCCGGATCATGCTCGTGGCGATTGACGCCGCGGATGGTGATGGGCTTGCCGTTGACGCTGACCAAGCCGTCCTTGATCTCCACGGTGCGAAAGCCGATCCGCTGCGGCGTCGCCTGCACGACCTTGCCATCGGCATCGACCAGTTCGACGAGCAGCGTATAGAGATTGGGCGTTTCCGCCGTCCAGGGCCGTACACCGGGAACGTCGGCGGCGAGCGTCACCTTCTGTGCCGGGCCTGCGGCAAGTTCTACCTCGCGCACCAGCAGCGTCTGGGTGCCGTCGAGCAGCGTCATCCGGGCGGTGAGCGGCGCGATGCGATCGGTGAGCGCCAGATCGGCGGAAAGCTTGCCATCCTTGTACGCGCCATCCAGGCCGGCATGGACGAACAGGTCCGCCATCCGCACCTTGGGAACCGCCGCAAGATAGACCGAGCGCTCGATGCCCGAGACGCGCCAGAAATCCTGGTCCTCCAGGTAGGAGCCGTCCGACCAGCGATGGATCTGGATCGCGACGGTGTTGCGCCCGGCATGGACCAGCTTGGTCACGTCGAATTCGGACGGAAGCTTTGAATCCTCCGAATAGCCGGCTTCGACGCCGTTCACCCACACGCGGTAGGCCGAACCGGCCGCGCCGATATGCAGGATGACATCCTGTCCGGACCAGTTCGCCGGCAACTGCACGTCGCGACGATAGGAGCCCACGGGGTTGGTTGCATGGGGGATCAGCGGACGGTTAGCCGGGAACGGATAGGTGATGTTGTTGTACCGGGCCTGATCGAAGCCTTCGGTCTGCCAATCGGCGGGCACCTTGATGCTCTTCCATTTGGCGATGTCATAGTCCGGCTTTTCGAACCCGTCCGGCACCGCATCTGACGATGGCGAGAAGTGAAAGCGCCATTGCCCGTCGAGTGTCATATAACGGCTCGATTTGGCGGGATCGCCCACCAGCGCCGCGGCGCGGCTCTCATACGCGAAATGCGTGGCGTTTGCCGGCATCTTGCCACGTGCGAACACCGCCGGATTTTCCCAATCCGGACGGCGCGGATCGACCTGGACCGGCTGGACCTGCGGCGCGTCGCCGATCTTCGGCCCATCCTGCGCCATGCCCATGCCGGAGGCGAGCGCAACCACGCCTGCCGCTGCCAGCCACCCGACCTTGTTCACGCTGATTTCTCCCGAAAAGGCGTGTTGCAGATTCGGCCGACTTGGATCACGTTTGTCGCAGAGATGCGGTTCGTTCCCGCGCGCATTCCCCCTCCCCGTGTCGACCGGCCATGAACTGACGCCGATTTTGTCGGACATAATAGGGGCGGAGGCTTGTTAGGCAAGCACGTTCCGAAGCACATGCTGTTATTTTTTGTGGCCACAGCGATAGCCGCGCCGCACAACGGCAAGCACTACAAGGGATGAGGCTTTGGTTCGGCAGGCGAAACGCAACCCGGCACATCGATCGCTCGCGCGCGAGCTAGGCGTGGCAATCCTCACGGGGCGCTATCTGCCTGGCGCGGTCCTGCCCGGCGAGCTGGAGTTCGCCGAATCGCGGAACGTATCCCGCAGCGTGGTGCGCGAAGCGTTGCGGACGTTGGCCGCCAAGGGTCTGATCGACAGTCGCCCCAAGGCCGGTACCCGCGTTCGCGCTCGCGCCGATTGGAACCTGCTCGACCCCGATCTGCTCGCCTGGATGTTCGAAGGCGAGCCGCCGATGGGATTTGTCGACAGCCTGTTCCAGCTGCGCATGATCGTGGAGCCCGCCGCGGCGGAAATGGCAGCGCGCCTGCGCACCACGCGGCATATCGCCCGGTTGGGCCACGCGCTGGAAGTGATGGAAGAAGAAGGGCTGTCGAGTGCGGAGGGCCAAGCCGCCGACCAGCAGTTTCACAACATCATCCTGGAAGCGACCGCCAACGACCTGTTGATCAGCCTGTCCGGCAGCATCGGCGCCGCGGTGCGCTCCACGACTCTGTTCAAGCACCGCAAGGCCAAGCAGTTGCGCGACTCCATCCCGCTGCACCGGGATCTGTTCTCCGCCATCACCGATGGCGATCCGGTCGCCGCCCGCGCTGCGACCATCACGCTGATTCTACAGGCACAGGAAGATATCGAAACCTCGCTCCAAGGCTGATCCCGGCGACGTTGACGGCCGCCGTCCTGGCTTATAGTCAGACAAAAAATGGAGGAGGAAGCGATGCCAGGGTTCAACGCGCGCGGTCACGTCATCCATCGGCGCGGGCTGCTCCAGGGTGCGGCGATGTTGGGCAGCCTCGCAGCCGCGCCGCACGCACGCGCTTCCGCAAAGGCGCCGCCGCTCGCGCCCACGCCGCCCATGGGCTGGAACAGCTGGAACAGCTTCGCCACCACCATCACCGAAGCCCAGGCGCTGGAGATAGCCGAGATCCAGGCGCGCGAGCTGCTGCCATTCGGCTACGACATCTTCACCATCGACATCCAATGGTACGAGCCGGAAGCGAACAGCTACACCTATAACGCCAAGCCGGTGCCGACGATGGACGCCCATGGGCGGCTGCTACCGGCGCCGAACCGCTTCCCCTCGGCAGCGCATGGCAAAGGCTTCGGCCCGATCGCCGCAAAGGTACATGCTTTGGGTTTGCGCTTCGGCGTCCACCTGATGCGCGGCATTCCCCGACTCGCGGTGGAACGCAACCTGCCGATCCTCGGCACCAGCGGGGTCCGCGCCGCCGATATCGCCGATACCGGCAGCACCTGTCCCTGGAACCCCGACATGTACGGCGTCGACATGCGCAAACCGGGGGCGCAGGCCTATTATGACAGCGTGTTCTCGCTGTTCGCCGCCTGGGGCGTCGATTTCGTGAAAATGGACGATATGAGCCGCCCTTATGATGCGCATGCCCCTGAGATCGAAGCGGCGGCGCGCGCGATCAAGGCAACGGGAAAGCCGATCCTGCTGAGCCTCTCGCCCGGCGAGACGCCGGTGCCGCGCGCCGACCATGTCGCTCGCCATGCCCAGATGTGGCGCATCTCCGACGATTTCTGGGACGAGTGGAAGCTGCTGGACGCCCAGTTCACCCGGCTGGAAAACTGGAGCCCGTACGCCCGCCCGGGTGCCTGGCCGGATGCCGACATGCTCCCGCTCGGCCGGCTCGCGCTTGGCCAGCGCGACACCAAGTTCACCCCCGACGAGCAGCGGACGCTAATGACGCTCTGGTCGATCGCCCGCTCGCCGCTGATCATGGGCGGCGACCTGCGGCATCTCGACGCCCCAACCCGCGCGCTGCTCACGAATCGGGAGGTGATCGCGGTGAACCAGGCGAGCAGTGACAACCGCCCCTGGTTCGTCGCCGACGATCGCCGCGTCTGGACCGCACGCGCGGCCGGGGGCGGCCATTATGTCGCGCTGTTCAACACCGGCGACAAGGCCGGCGAGGCTGCGTTCGACCTGCGACTGTTGGGTCTGGCGGGCGCGGTGCGGGTGCGCAACCTGTGGGAGAGCAAGGACGAGGGCCAAGGCCCGCTCCGGCTCGCGCGCACGCTGCCGCCGCACGGCGCCTGCCTCTATCGGGTGACGGCGGCATGATCCGCGCGCTCGCCCTCTCGCTGCTGCTCGCCGCCTCCCCCGCCGCGCTCGCCCAGACGAGTGTGCCGCCGCCCGCTGCCGAACCGGCGGTGACGCTGACGCTGCGACCCGACCTCCAGCGGCCTGGCCAGCCCTTTGAGGGCTGGGGCACGGCGCTCGCCTGGTTCGCGCACGTCACCGGCGGCTATCCCGACCCGGTGCGCGAGAAGCTTGCGGACCTGTTCTACGGGCCCGACGGACTGGGCTGGACGATCGCCCGCTACAATATCGGCGGCGGCGACGCGCCCGAGACCAAGCCCTATCTTCGCCTGGGCGCTGATGTGCCCGGCTTCTGGCGCCGCCCCATAGGGGCAACCGGCATCGACTGGTGGGATCCGGCCGATCCGGCAATGTGGGACTGGTCCGCCGACGCCAACCAGCGCTGGTGGCTGGACGCGATCAAGCGCCGCGTGAAGGCGCCGATCTTCGAAGCCTTCTCGAACTCGCCGCCCTGGTTCATGACCGTGAGCGGCAAGGTCTCGGGCGCCGAAAAGGGCACCGACGACAATCTCCGCCCCGGGCAGGAAGCGCGCTTTGCCGAGTATCTGGCGATCGTGGTGGACAAGCTGCAACAGGCGCACGGCATCAGCTTCCGCACGCTGTCGCCGGTCAACGAGCCGAATACCGACTATTGGTTCGCCAAGAACACCCAGGAAGGTGCGCATTGGAGCCCCGCGCGCCAGGCGCTGATGATCGATGCGTCCGACCGCGCGCTCAAGGCGCACGGCCTCAAGACGGTGATCGCCGCCCCCGACGAGACCAACTCCCACCTCTTCGTGCGCGACTGGCAGGGCTATCCGGCAGCGACGCGCGCCCGGATCGGCCAGTTGAACGTGCATAGCTATGGCAGCGTACACCAGACGGCGGTGCGCGACATCGCCCGCGCCCATGGCATCCGCCTGTGGATGAGCGAGAACGATACCCCGCTCGACAAGGATCCCGAGAATTTCGACGGCATCGCCACGCCGCTCGCCTTTGCCGAGCATGTCGTCCACGATCTCAAGCGGCTGGAACCGGTCGCCTGGGTGTTCTGGCAGGCGGTGGAGCGCCGAGGCGAGGGCAAGGGCGACGGCAGCGGTGGCGGCAGCAACTGGGGCCTGATCAAAATGGCCTATACACCCGCATCGGCGGCCGAGCATCCGATCCAGCTTACCCGCAAATATTGGGCGATGGCGCAGTTCAGCCGCTACATCCGGCCCGGCTATCGGCTGGTGCCGGTCGACGATGCCGATACGGTCGGCGCGCTATCACCGGACGGCAAGCGGCTGGTGCTGGTCCACGTCAATGGCGGCGCGGTGACCCGGCGGCTGACGATCGGCGTGCCGGGGGCGCGGGTGGTGGAGCGGATTGTAACCGATTCCACGCGGGATGCTGCGGTCGTACCAGCACAGGCGCTCGCCGAACCCGGGGCAATCACCACGCTGATCGTGGCGCTTCGCTGATCCCAGCGACCTCCCATGCACGCCGCTCGCGCTTGCGGCGGGGGAGAAGAAAGAGAAAGGGCCGGAACTTTCGTTCCGGCCCTTCTCGCATCACTCGGCGTCGGCCTTCTTCTTCGCCGCTGCCTTTTTGGGCTTCGGCGCGGCTTCTTCGCCTTCGCCTTCGGCAGCCTTCGGCGCCTTCTTGGTCGCCGCCTTCTTCACCGGCTCGGCCTCGACGAGCGCATCGCCCTCGGCGGCCGGAGCCTCCTCGGCCTTGGCCTTCTTGGCCGCCGGCTTCTTGGCGGGCTTCTCTTCACCAGCCTCATCCGAAGCGTCAGCCTTCTTGGCGGCCTTCTTCTTCGGCTTGTGGTTGTCGTGATCGTGGACGTGGGTGCCCGACGAGAAGCCGTCTTCGCTCTCGATCGCGGCTTCCAGCTCTTCCTTGGTCACTTCGCGATCGGTGATTTCGGCCTTGTCGAACAGGAAGTCGACGACCTTGTCCTCGAACAGCGGCGCGCGCAGCTGAGCAGCCGCCATCGGCTCCTGCTGGACATACTGGATGAAGCGCTGGCGATCCTGCGGGCCATACTGCTGCGCGGCCTGCGCGATCAGGCGGTTCATTTCCTGCGCGGTCACTTCGACGCCGTTGGCGGTGCCGATCTCGCTGAGCAGCAGGCCCAGACGCACGCGGCGCTCGGCGATCGCGCGGTATTCGTCGCGCTCGCTCTCGAGCTCGGCAAGCGCTGCGGCCGGATCTTCCTCATGCTCGGTCTCGTGGACGAGCTGGTGCCAGATCTGGTCGAACTCGGCTTCCACCATCGACGGCGGGACCGGGAAGTCATGGCCGGCGGCGAGCTGGTCGAGCAGCTTGCGCTTCATATGGGTGCGGGTCAGGCCGTTGAGCTGCTGCTCGATCTGGCCCTTCAGCAGGCCGGTCAGCTGCTCCAGGTCCTGGAGACCGAACGCCTTCGCCATGTCGTCGTCGATCTTGGTCTCGCCGGCGGTCTGCACCGCGGTGATCTTGACGTCGAAGGTCGCGGCCTTGCCGGCCAGATCCTTGGCGCCGTAATCTTCCGGGAAGGTGACGTTGAGCTGCTTCTCGTCGCCGACCTTCACGCCTTCGAGCTGCTCCTCGAAGCCCGGGATCAGGCGGCCCGAGCCGAGCTCGACGGCCATGCCCTCGCCGGTGCCGCCGTCGAAGGCGACGCCGTCGACCTTGCCGACGAAGTCCATGACGACCTGGTCACCCGTGGTCGCCGCGTGGCCCTCGGCGGCATCGTCCCAGCGCTTCTGCTGGTCAGCGAGCTGCTTCAGCTGCTCCTGCACTTCCGAATCCTGCACCGGCACCGTCAGGCGCTCCAGCTTCAGGCCTTCGATCGACGGGGTCGGAACGTCGGGCAACACTTCCAGCTCGACCTTCACTTCCGCGTCGCCGCCGGGGGCATATTCGCCCTCGAGGCTGACCGACGGCTGCATCGCCGGGCGCAGCTTGTGATCGGCGATCAGCTTCTGGATGCCTTCCTGGATCGAGCTGTTGAGCGCGTCCTGGGTCAGCGCCTCACCGTGCATCTTGCGGACCAGGTTGGTCGGCACCTTGCCGGGGCGGAAGCCGGGCATGCGAATCTGCGGAGCGACCCGCTTGACCTCGGCATCGACCTTCGAGTCGATGTCCGCGGCGGTGATCTTCAGCGTGAAGGCGCGCTTCAGGCCCTCGTTCAACGTCTCGACAGTCTGCATTCTCACGCTTTCTCAAAGGAATCGGAATTGCGGTGTACCACACATCAGCCACGAGGACTGGTGCGGGCGAAGGGAGTCGAACCCCCACATCTTTCGATACTGGAACCTAAATCCAGCGCGTCTACCAGTTCCGCCACGCCCGCAGGGACACCGCCGGTCGGCGGGCTCTATAGCAGTCATGGGGTCCGGGGCAAGTACGAAGCAACGTTCCGGTGCGTTGCCGCGTTAGCGTGGAAACAAGCAGGAGATCGACCATGCCCGTGGAGCCCCCCGTTCAACCCATTACTCCCCCGGCCGAAAGCCCCGCGCCAGATCCCGGCCAGCCGGGCAGCCCGCCGCCGGAAATCTCCCCGCCCGGTCCCGACATCGACGTTCCTGCGCCGCAGACCGATCCCGGCATCGCCCCGGGCATTACGCCCGGCCAGCCCATCGCCTGACACATGGAGAAGATCATGCCCGAACCGACCCAAGACCGTGACGACGATCGCCCCGACATCCAGCAGGCCGTCGAAGCACGCGCCGATGCGGCGAAGAACGCCCAGACCGATGCAACCCCGCTCGAAGGCGCTGGCGGTGAGAACGGCGCCGGCGGAGTCGTGAAGAACCAGGACGGGAATCAGCAATAGATGGCGCCTGCGGCCTCCTCTCCACATCGGGGTTCACCAACGCCGTTCGAAGCGCTCAGCCGATGATTGAACGCCATCTTCTGAAGTTGCGCCTGCGCGACGTGATCAGCGCCGAGGAGGAGGCCGCACTGCGCGGGACGATCGTGGATACGGTAGTACACGCCGCCAATCGCACGATCGCCCGCGCTGGTGAGTCGCTGCAACATTCGACGCTGCTGCTGGAAGGGCTGATCGGGCGCTACAAGGATCTAAGGGGCGGAAGCCGGCAGATCACGCACCTGCACGTTCCGGGCGACTTCGCCGATCTGCACGGCTTCACGCTCAAGCGGCTGGATCATTCGCTGCTCGCGCTCAGCCCGTGCGTAGTCGCGCGCGCGTCGCACAGCCGGCTGCAAGAAATAACCGAGCGCTTACCGCATCTGACGCGAATGATGTGGTTCTCCACAAATGTCGACGCGGCCATCCACCGCGAGTGGGAGGTTTCGCTCGGCCGGCGCTCCGCAATCCAGCGAGCGGCGCATCTGTTCTGCGAATTGCAGGCGCGCATGGCCGTAGTCGGGCTGGCCGAACCGGACAGCTATGCGTTGCCGATCAGCCAGGCCGAACTAGCGGAGTGCCTGGGGCTCACCCCGGTGCATGTGAACCGCGTCCTGCGTGACTTGCGCGAGCGCGAGTTACTCGAATTCCGCAGCGGCCAGGTGCTGATGCGGGATGTGCAGGCCTTGAAGCGGCTAGCGGAATTCGACCC
Source organism: Sphingomonas sp. ATCC 31555 (assembly GCF_000282895.1). Taxonomy (GTDB): domain Bacteria; phylum Pseudomonadota; class Alphaproteobacteria; order Sphingomonadales; family Sphingomonadaceae; genus Sphingomonas. Next base: position 28,806 of record NZ_ALBQ01000042.1, on the reverse strand, counting down.
CGATTATCTGTATCTGCAGCCCCTGCCGCTGTGACCGGCCCGTGCCTGCCACAGCGGCCGGCCGATGATCATCGCGCCGTCAGGTCGACGATCCGATCACGATCGTAGCGCAGTACCCCCGGCATGGCAGGTATCCGGCCGACGGTAATGCCGAAATAGTTCGGAAGCTTGCCTACCGGACGATACTCCGCCCGCCGAATGGGGAACTTGGCCAGACGGGGATCGATGGCTGCCTGTTCAGGCGCGGCGCCCAGGAAGTTGGGAATGTCCATCGGCACTGGGAAGTTCTTGTCGGCCACCGTGACGCTCGGCTTCCCCTGCTTCGTCGCGATAAGGCCCAGATCGGTGATCTCTCCCGCCGCCACCTTGAACTTCACGCTTCCCATGCACCAGCAGGTGCCGGCCGCGCCACCCGCGGGCATAACCTGTGCGGGGCCGTAGATGCGGTATTCGCCGGGCGTCAGTTCCTGCAAATAGGTGGAAGCGCCGCCATCCTGCTTGGCGAAGCGATTGGTAGGGCCGATCGCCACTCCGGTCATCAGTTCAAACGGCGTGAACTCGAAGTTCGCCTCGGTCGGCTCGACGGGCTTTTGCGGGCGAGCGGCATTGGGCATGCGCGTCTCGTCGGCCATCAGCGACTCGTAGCTTTTCAGCTTCTTCTGATACTTGCGCTGCGCCTCCGCGAAAGCCTTTGCGCGTAGCGCTGCATAGATCGCCTTCTCCGACTCCGAAGGCACGCGCACCAGATGCAGCGGCATCGCGGTATCCGTGCGAAGCAGGACATAGCCGGATGCGGGGTTGAGCGAGATCGACGGCTTATCGGCGACCGCCTTGGTCTTCACGAATGCCGGTGCCTTTTCGCCGGCTGCCGCGGGCGCCGCCGCAAGCAGCGACATGATGGTAAGAATGGTCGCGCGGATCATAGCCCCAGAGCCTCCCCGTTCGATGCCGCCTTGGCGGCGACGAGCGCCTGCTGCTTCAGAAAGACGATGCGGCGTTCCTCGCCGACATGCCCGATCCCTTCCTCGAAGTTAAATTCGGTCCACAGATCCTTGGGCAAGCCGTAGCGCTGGTACCCCTTGTAAAACATGCAGGTGCGCATGTTGATGCGCCGCGCCTTGCGTTTCTCGGCCGAACCGAAGATCGCCACCGCCAGCACATTGCCGATCGCCCCGCCGACCGCACCTGCCATCGTGCCAGAATAGGGATAGGGCACCTGCTGATAGCCGATTCCGCTTGTCAGGCCGCTGGCATAGCCGTCGCATTCGCGAATATCGGCATAGGCCGTCGCGAAGTCGGTATCGTCGCGACGGAAATAATAGTATTTGTCGAAGTCCTGGGCTTCGGTGCCGTTCGGTTCGAACGCGAGCACCGGCATCTTCACCCCTGCCGGATCCAGTTCCTTGGCGCTTGGCGTGCCGAACGGAGACGCGCTGTCCAAGAATATTGCTGGTTTCGCGACAGTCGGCAGCGCTGCGTCCTGCGCAAATGCCGGTGCCTGTGCGCCAAGTATTGCCATCATCACCGCGCATGCGGCGATTCGCCGGTCTTTCATATCCCCCCCCGTTTTCACCGTCGCCAGATCCGGCGACTTCCCCAGGGAGAAGATACACATTGGCGCTATTGCAGCAAGACTGCCGCGCACGAAAGCAAATCAGCGCGCCATGCGCCGTGCCGTCAGGATTTTCACAGGCGCTTCAGGAACTTCGCCTTTGAAGCTGCCCATCAACGTCTTGGTGGGGGAAGTCGGCGCGTCGAAAATCTTCAGCAGTACGTCCCCCCCTTCGATCACGCGACCGAAGGCGGCATAGCCGAGGTTGTCCCCCGGCTTGGCGGGATCGGCATCGAACGATGGCTGATCCCCTACCATGATCGTGAATTCGCCGCGCGCGCTCCCCGGCGCGAGCCGCGGCAACGATAGTGTGCCGTCGAGATGCTTGATGCCGGTTTCGCTGGTCGGCTCGTGCTTGATCGGCGGAAACATCTTGGCCGGCGCGTTCTGCACGCCGAACTGAACGAACCCAAACTTCTCCGCTGGCTTGACGGTCCGATAGAACGCCGCCCCATCGAGCCGCTTCGCGTCGACATAGCGAAGGAAATTGCGCGCGGAGACGGGCGCCTTATCGAGATAGACTTCCACGATCATCCGGCCCGCGCTCGTCTCGATCGCGACCTGGGGATTCGCAGGCGGGCTCACCGGCGCCGGGGCCGTCTGCGCTGAAGCCGCGAGCGGAAACAGGCACAGGGCCAGAACGAGCAGTCGACGCAGCATCCGTTCGCCTCCCCTAGCTCAATGCCTTCTTCAGCAGTTCGTTGACGACCGCGGGGTTGGCCTTGCCCGCCATCGCCTTCATGGTCTGCCCGACGAAGAAGCCGAACAGTGCTTCCTTGCCGGCGCGATACTGCTCCAACTGGTTCGGATTCTTGGCGAGGACGTCGGCAATCACCGCCTCGATCGCGCCGGTGTCGCTGGTCTGCTTCATTCCGCGTTCTTCGACGATCTTGCCCGGCGCGTCGCCGCTTTCGAGCATGATCTCGAACACCTGCTTGCCCAGCGTGTTGGAGATCGTCCCGTCAGCGATCAGCGCGAGCAGCTCGGCGCCCTGTTCGGGGCTCACGGGGCTTTCGTCGATACCCTTGCCCAGACGATTGAGCGCCCCGTACAGATCCGAGAGCAGCCAGTTGGCTGCTGCGCGTGCAACTTCCTGTTCGCCCTTCTTCTGGATCCGCGCGCTCTCGGCGAGCAGCGCCTCGAACCAGCGCGCCGTCTCCGCCTCGGCGGTCAGCACCGCGGCATTGTACGCGGTGAGGCCCAGCGACTCCTCATAGCGGCGGCGCTTGGCGTCAGGCAGCTCGGGTAGGCTCTGGCGGCACTCCTCAAGGAAGCTCTCGTCCAGCTCGAGCGGCAGCAGGTCGGGATCGGGGAAGTAGCGGTAATCGTGCGCATCTTCCTTCGATCGCATCGACCGGGTCTCGCCCTTGTCCGGATCGAACAGGCGAGTTTCCTGGACAATGCGACCGCCGCTCTCCAGCACTTCTACCTGGCGGCGCGCCTCATATTCGATCGCTTGCATCACAAAGCGGACCGAGTTGACGTTCTTGGTCTCGGTACGCGTGCCGAACGGCTCGCCCGGCTTGCGGACCGACACATTGACGTCAGCGCGCATCGAGCCCTGATCCATGTTGCCGTCGCACGAGCCCACATAGCGCAGGATCGAGCGCAGCTTCGACAGATAGGCGCCGGCTTCGGCCGGCGAGCGCATGTCGGGCTTGGAGACGATCTCCATCAGCGCCACGCCGGCGCGATTCAGGTCGACATAGGAGCGGCTCGGATGCTGATCGTGCATCAGCTTGCCCGCATCCTGCTCGACATGGATGCGCTCGACGCCGATCGTCTTCACCTCGGCCTCGGGATCCTTCTCGTCGAGGCTGATCGTTACCGTGCCCTCGCCCACCAGCGGATGGTAGAGCTGGCTGATCTGATAGCCCTGCGGCAGATCGGCATAGAAATAGTTCTTGCGATCAAAACGCGACCATTTGTTGATCACGGCGCCGATCGCCATGCCGGTGCGCACGGCTTGCCGGATGCACTCGCGGTTGGGCGTGGGCAGCATCCCGGGCATGGCCGCGTCGATCAGGCTCACCTGGCTGTTCGGCTCGGCCCCGAATGCCGTTGCCGCACCGGAAAACAGCTTGGCGTTGGACGTCACCTGCGCGTGGACTTCGAGGCCGATCACGACCTCCCACTCGCCGGTATCGCCCTGGATTCGGTAGTTCGATGCAGTCTTGGTCGCCATGTGCTCTTCACAAGGTAATGGGAATATGCGTGGCTCTGCCTATCGCGCGTCGCCGCCTTCAGGTCCAGCGCACAATTGCGCAGCCGCATCGAGTCGATTAGGCGCCGCCGATCAAGGAGTATGGCAGGCATGGCCTCGGTGTCGTCGCGGTTAGAGGATCGGGTAACGGGATTGCGGGTGGCGGTGCTGCTGCCCTGCTATAACGAAGAGGTGGCGATCGCGCGGACCGTGGCGGCGTTCCGCACGAGCCTGCCCGGCGCCACCGTCTATGTGTACGACAACAACAGTCAGGATCGGACGAGCGAGGTGGCACGCGCTGCGGGAGCCGTGGTGCGCACCGAGCGGATGCAGGGCAAGGGCAATGTCGTCCGCCGCATGTTCGCCGATATCGAGGCGGACGTGTATGTCCTGTCCGACGGCGACCTGACCTATGACGCAGATGCCGCCCCTGCCCTTATCGAACGACTGCTCGACGAACAGCTGGACATGGTGGTCGGCGCGCGGAAATCCGAGGTGGAGTTGGCCTATCGGCGCGGTCACCGTCTGGGCAACCGAATGCTGACGGGCATGCTGGCGCGGCTGTTCGGCCGCAGCTTCAGCGACATCCTGTCGGGCTACCGGGTGTTCTCGCGCCGCTTCGTGAAGAGCTTTCCCGTGCTCTCCGCAGGGTTCGAGATCGAGACCGAGATCAGCATCCACGCGCTGGAGCTGCGAATGCCGGTGGCGGAAGTTGTCACCGCCTATGCGGCGCGGCCGGAAGGCTCGACCTCGAAGCTATCGACCTATAGCGATGGCTGGCGGATCCTGCGGACGATCGTGACCTTGTTCCGCATCGAGCGGCCGATCCTGTTCTTCGGCGGCATCGGCGCGGTGCTGGCGCTGCTGGCGGTGCTGCTCGCGATTCCGCTGGCGGTAACCTATTGGCACACCGGCCAAGTCCCGCGCCTGCCGACGGCAGTGCTGGTGACAGGGTTGTCGATCGTGGCGACGCTGAGCTTCTTCACCGGGCTGATCCTCGACACGGTGGTCCGCGGCCGGCGCGAAGTGCGCCGGCTGGCGTATCTAGCCGTGCCGATCGTGCAGAAATAACGATCCTCCCCGGCTCGGGGAGGGTCGTTAGATTACCACCAGGCCTTGGGACGCGCCGTGAACCCGGCGCGCTGCTCGATCGCCAGCCCGGCGTTGAGCACGCCCTGCTCGTCAAAGGGTTTGCCGATGATCTGCAGGCCGAGCGGCAGGCCTGCCGCGTCGAGCCCGCCCGGCACGCTCATCGCGGGTACGCCTGCCAGGCTGGCCGGCACGGTGAACACGTCGTTGAGGTACATCGCCAGCGGATCGACCTTCTCGCCCAGGCCGAACGCGGCGCTCGGCGCGGTGGGGGTGAGCAGCAGGTCGCACTGGCTCCAGGCATTGTCGAAGTCGCGCGCGATCAGCGTGCGGACCTTCTGCGCCTGGGTGTAATAGGCGTCGTAGAAGCCTGCCGAGAGTACATAGGTGCCGATCAGGATGCGGCGCTTCACTTCGTCGCCGAAGCCGGCGGCGCGGGTGGCGGCGTACATCTCCTGCAGGTTCTGGCCCTCGGCCAGCTCGCGCAGGCCGTAGCGCACACCGTCATAGCGGGCGAGGTTCGACGAGGCCTCGGCCGGCGCAATGATGTAATAGGCCGGCAGCGCGTACTTGGTGTGCGGCAGGCTGACGTCGACGATCTCGGCGCCCGCATCCTTCAGCCAGGCGATGCCCTGCTGCCACAGCGCCTCGATCTCGGCCGGCGTGCCGTCCATCCGGTATTCGGCGGGGATGCCGACGCGCTTGCCGCGCAGATCGGCGGAGAGGCCCGCCTCCCAGTTCGGCACGGGCATGTCGAGCGAAGTCGAATCCTTCGGGTCGAAGCCGGCCATCGCTTCGAGCAGGATCGCGCAGTCGCGTACGTCGCGCGCCATCGGGCCTGCCTGGTCGAGCGAGGAGGCGAACGCCACCACGCCCCAGCGCGAGCAGCGGCCATAGGTGGGCTTGATGCCCGAGATGCCGGTGAACGCCGCGGGCTGGCGGATCGAGCCGCCGGTATCGGTGCCGGTCGCCGCCGGGCAGAGCCGCGCAGCAATCGCTGCCGAGCTGCCGCCTGACGAGCCGCCGGGCGCGAGCGGCGTATTGTCGCCCTCGCCCCGCCGCCAGGGCGAAATCACGTTGCCGAAATAGCTGGTCTCGTTCGACGAGCCCATCGCGAACTGGTCGAGATTGAGCTTGCCCAGCATGCCGGCGCCCGCATCCCACAGCTTGTGCGAGACGGTCGACTCATATTCCGGTTTGAAGCCTTCGAGGATGTGGCTGGCGGCGGTGGTCTGGACGCCCTTGGTGGCGAACAGGTCCTTCATGCCGATCGGCACCCCGGCCAGCGGCTTGAGCGTCTCACCCGCCGCGCGCGCCTTGTCGGCTGCTTCGGCAGCAGCGAGCGCATGCTCGGGAGTCTTGACGATGAAGGCGTTGAGCGCGTCGGCGCCGGCAACCGCGGCGTTGAACGCCTCGGCGACCTCGCGCGCGGAGAATTCCCCGTCGCGCACGCCGTTGCGGATGGCGGCGACGCCCAGATCGGTCAGCGTGCTCATTCCACCACCTTCGGAACCGTGAAGAAGCCATGTTCGCCCTGCGGCGCGTTTGCCAGTACGGAGTCGCGCTGCTGGCCCTCGGTGATCACGTCGGCGCGCAGGCGCAGCGTGTTCGGGATCACCGCAGTCATCGGCGCGACATCCTTCGTGTCGACTTCGCCGAGCTGCTCGATCCAACCGAGGATGTTGTTGAGTTCGGGCGCCAGGCGCTCTGCGTCAGCGTCGCTGATCGCGATACGCGCCAGGCTCGCCACTTTCTTCACGGTTGCGGTGTCTACGGACATGGCATTGCGCCTATCAGCCGAGCCCCGCCCCTTCAAGCGTCCGCATCGCGCATCCGCACTTGCGGTTGCATCCTTCGCACGCGACAGTGACCGGAACGCGATTGCGTTGCCGCCTGTTTACGCTGCATTGCACAATGGAGAGGCCGATTGGCCCGGAAATTTCTCTACGCGGTTGCGATCCTGATCATGCTCGGCGTTGCTTCCCTCTTCACCTACCGGCTCTATGGCATTCAACTGATGCGCCAGTTCATGGTGCCAGGGGGAGAAGTCGCCGATCTGCCCGCTATGTCAGCACGGGACTATGCGCGGGCGGAGATGTGGATCGCGCGGCCGGACAAACCGGGTAACCCCGCGCTGTGGACTCCCGCCGGCCAGAGCGCCACGCCGGCCCCGCGCGCGGCGCTGTTCTTCATCCATCCCACCTCTTTCCTCGACACCAGGCAGTGGAACGCCCCGCTCGACAATCCGGACGCCAATGCCCGCGCGGAACTGTTCCTGCGGGGGCAGGCGAGCGCATTCAACGCCAGCGCCGCGATCTGGGCGCCGCGCTATCGCCAGGCGACCTTCGGCGCATTCCTCACCAGCAAGGCGCAGGCGCAGCAGGCGCTCAACCTTGCCTATCGCGACGTGGCGGCGGCGTTCGAGGAGTTCCTGCACGAAGCCGGCGACCGCCCCCTCATCCTCGCGGGCCACAGCCAGGGCGCATTGCACCTTTCCCGCCTGCTCGCCGAGCGAATCGCGGGCACGCCAGTGGCGCGGCGCATCGTCGCGGCCTATGTCGTCGGCTGGCCCGTGTCGCTGACCGCTGACCTGCCGAAGATGGGCCTGCCGGCCTGCACCGGCCCGGACCAGCCCGGCTGCATCCTTTCCTGGCAGAGCTTCGCCTCCCCCGCCGATCCCGCGCTGATCCTCGATACGTTCGATGCGACGAACGGCTACACCGGCAAGTCGCGCGCCGGCACCCCGATGCTCTGCATCAACCCGCTGACCGGGAAACCCGGCGGTTCGGCACCGGCCAGCGCGAATCTTGGAGCGCTGATCCCCGACGCGAACCTGCAATCGGCTCGACTCGAAGCGGGCCGCGTGCCCGCACGTTGCGAAGGCCGCGGCATCCTGACGATCGGCGCCGCTCCGCCGGACTTCAGCCAATATGTGCTGCCCGGAAACAATTATCACGTGTTCGACTACAGCCTGTTCTGGGCCAATGTTCGTGCGGACGCGGCGCGCAGGCTGGCGGCATACAAGCAGTAGCCGCCCCCGCCGCGGTCAGGCATTTGGAAGTCTTGGGCACCTCTTCTATAGCCGCGTCGTGATCACTATCGCCCCCGCAGAATTTCGCGCCGCCCTGCCCGAGGGCGGCCGCCTGATCGGCCTCGACGTCGGCACGAAGACGATCGGCACTGCGCTGTGCGACGCGGGCTGGAGCTTCGCGAGCCCGGCACTGCTGGTCCGCCGCACCAAGTTCAGCAAGGACAAGGCGGCACTCGCCGAGCTCATCGCTTGCCAGCAGGTTCGCGGGATGGTCATCGGCCTGCCGCTCAACCTTGACGGAACGGATAGCCCGCGCACCCAATCCACCCGCGCCTTCGCGCGCAACTGCGAGGATATGGGCCTGCCGATCCTGCTGTGGGACGAACGCTGGTCAACAGTCGCGGTTGAGCGCACGCTGATCGAACAGGACGCCAGCCGCGCCAAGCGTGCCGAGCTGATCGACAAAATGGCCGCCGCCTATATCCTGCAAGGCGCGCTGGATGCCCTGGTGAACGCCTGATTTTTTCGTCCAGCGTCGTTGCAGTGACGATCCGTTTACCTCGTCCGCTTACCTCTGCGAGGCGGAGGGAGGACTGGTCATGATGTCGATATTGACGAATACGGCGGCAGCGCAGGCGGTACGCGCGCTGAACGAAGCAACGGCCGAAATCGATCTTCGACAACAGCGCATTTCCACCGGCCGCAAGGTGAATGGCACCAAGGACGACAGCGCATCGTACATCATAGCACAATCGCTGCGTGGGGACGCAGGCTCGCGCCGCGCAATTGGCCAAAGCATGGCACGCGCCGGCTCGGTACTCGATGTCGCCGCCAGCGGGGCTGAGCAGATCAGCGATCTCGTCAATCAGATCAAATCAAAGGGCTACAGCCTTAGCGCCGCGTCTGATGCGACCTCGCGTGCCGCCATTCGGGCATACATCGAAGCCCTGGTCACGCAGATCAACAGCATCGCCAAAAGCGCCGACTTCAACGGCACCAACCTGCTGACGGGCAAAGAGGCGCCGCTGGTTCGGACCAGCAGCACCATGTCGATGTCCACCTCCGCCTATGCACTGCCGCCCGTTCCAACTATGGCCGCGCTGCCCCAGGGATCGACGATCACAGACACGAGCAAAACCAGCTATGGCCTGCCCGCCTCGCCCCTGACGCCCGCCAGCTTCGCGACGGCGCTCGCTACGCTGAGCGGCGGAGGTGCGAAGACGGCGACCATGAATGCCGGCGCCGCGCCAGGCCGCGTGGTACTGGTCATCGACGCTTTCAGCGTGCCGGACGCGGTGGAGATCTGGCAAGGCAGCACACGCGTTGCCGCGACTGGCGCCTCCTACACACCGGGGGGCGCGGCCACCGGGCCCGGATCCAACGTCTCGGGCAAGTCGCTGCTCGCTTTTGACTACGATCCGGCCAAGGGACAGGATCTGGAAATCCGGGTCAATCCCGCCGGGGCACAGCCGGGGACCGCCTGGACCATCCAGGGCCTACAACTCCAGGATCTTAACGACCCCCTGCCGAGCGACACCACCTATCAGTCCGGATCGGTCGTCACATCCATTGCGCTGGGAGATCCGCTCCCCGTCTCTACCGATCCCGAACAGGCCGGCGAGAGCCTGAACATGCCACCGGAAAACGCCAGCACCTCCTACAGCGTCGACTTAGGGACACAGGCCGGGCGCCTCGATGTGGCGTTCGACGCCTTTGGCGTCGGCGACGTGATGGAAGCATGGCAGAACGGGGTCCGCCTCGGCGCCACCGGGCAATCCTACGCCCCCGGCGGCAACGCGGTCCCGGCTGGCACTGCGGTGACCGGCCAGCAGATCGTCAGCTTCGACTATGATCCGACAAAGGGGGCTGTGACCTTTCAGTTCAACCCTGGCGGTGCCAGCCCGAACAGCGCTTGGGCGGTGACCGGCATGGCGCTCAACCGCACTACCGACCCCGTCGCCACCGCGACCACGAGCAGCTCTTCCGCCCAGATCGTGGGCTATGCGCCAGTCAACTATGACGTCATCACCAATCTGGACCAGAGCACGCTCAGGATCACCTCGCGTGATTTGACCGCAGCCGGCCTGGGCCTCGAACCGCTCGACTGGTCCGAACCGTCCCGTGTCGTCGATGCTGCCACTGCCGCGGGGGAACGAATGAAGGAAGCGCTCAGCCACTTCGGCAGCAAGGCACGCGCTTTTGACCGCGCAGCAAGCTTCAATTCGACATTGGCCGACGTGCTGGACGGCGCGGTGGGAGCGCTTGTCGACGCTGATTTGGCGGTCGAATCCGCCAAACTCCAATCCGCGCAAATCAAGCAGCAGCTCGCGGCGAAAGCATTGTCGATCGCCAATAATCAGCCAAAGATCCTGCTTTCGCTGTTCGACCGCGCCGCCTGAACCGGAGTCGCGATCTTGCGCGGCCGCCCTGCTCGCTCTAGGCGGCGGCTTTAATGCACACTTCCGATCATCGCCCCGGTGCCCAGATACAGGGCAGCGCCGTTTTCCCGCACCGGCACCTCACCGGCATTTCGGGACTTCAGCCCCACGAGATCATGTTCCTGCTCGACGAGGCGGAACAATGGGTCGAGGCCAATCGCAGCCGTGCCAAGAGCGACAAGAGGCTGGAGGGCCTCACCCAGATCAACGCCTTTTTCGAAAACTCTACACGCACGCTGCTGTCGTTCGAGATCGCCGGCAAGCGCCTGGGAGCGGACGTCGTCAACATGCACGCCGCGCAGAGCAGCGTGAAGAAAGGCGAGACGCTGATCGACACCGCCGTCACGCTGAACGCGATGCGCGCCGACGTGATCGTCATCCGGCATTCGAGCTCGGGTGCGGTGCAATTGATCGCTGACAAGGTCGATTGCCCGGTGCTCAATGCTGGCGATGGCTGGCACGAGCACCCCACCCAGGCGCTGCTCGACGCCCTCACCATCCGCCGTCGGCGCGGCCAGGTCTCGGGGCAGCGCGTGGTGATCTGCGGCGACATCCTGCACAGCCGCGTCGCTCGCTCGAACATCCTAGCGCTCACGGCGCTGGCCGCCGAGGTCCGTGTGGTCGCGCCGTCCACGTTGATGCCGCCGGCGATGGACCGGATGTTCGTCACCCCGTTCACCGATTTCGACGCCGCGCTGGAAGGCGCCGACGTGGTGATGATGCTGCGCGTCCAGAACGAACGGATGGACGGCGGCTACATCCCTTCGACACGCGAGTTCCACATGCGCTACGGCCTCACCCCCGAACGCCTCGCCCGGGCCAAGCCCGACGCGCTGGTGATGCACCCAGGCCCCATGAACCGCGGTGTGGAGATCGACTCGATCGTCGCCGACCATCCCGAACGCAGCGCGATCACCGAACAGGTCGAGATGGGGGTGGCGGTGCGCATGGCGTGCCTCGACGTCCTCACCCGACGATCGCGCGGCGTGGAGGGTTGGGCATGAGCAGCATCCTCTTCCGCAATGCAACGCTGGTCTGCCCGACGGGCGGGATTACCGAAGGCGATCTGCTCGTCCAAAGCGACACGATCGCCGCGGTCGGCGCGATCGAGGCTCCGGCCGATGCCGAAATCGTCGACGTTGCCGGCAAGGTGCTTGCACCCGCGCTGATCGATCTAGGCGTGTTCGCCGTCGACAAGGGTGCGTGCCGCTTCGGCGGGATCGCGCGGGTTGGCCTGATGCCCGACCAGTCGCCGGTGCTGGACGACCCCGGCATTATCCGCCGCGCCGCGGTTTCGGGCAAGCCGCAGCTCTGGGTGCATCCGCTTGCCGCCGCGACGCGCGGTTTGCAGGGCGAGGATCTGGCGGAGATCGCGATCAATGCCTCGGCGGGCGCGCGGGCCATCGCTACGGGGCGGCGCTGGATCGGCAATGCCGGCACGATGCGCAAGGTGCTGCTCTATGCGCGCGACCTGGGCCTCACCGTCGTCGCGCATGCCGAAGATGGCGGGCTGGCGAATGGCACCGTCGCCACCGCCGGCGAGACGGCGGCCCGCCTCGGCCTGCCGAGCGCACCCGCAATTGCCGAAGCGCTGGCCATCGCACGCGACTTGATGCTCGCCGAAGAAACCGGCGCCAAGCTTCACTTCCGCCAGGTGACCACCGCCGCCGGCTTCGACCTGATCCGCGCCGCCAAGCGCCGCGGCGTGCGGGTCACTTGCGGCATCACGCCCGCCCACCTGCTGCTGTCGGACATCGCGATCAGCGACTTCCGCACCTTCGCGCGCCTATCGCCGCCTTTGCGCGACGAAAGTGACCGCCAAGCGGCGCTGGCCGCCATTGCGGACGGCACGATCGACGTGATCGCCTCCGGCCACGACCCGCGCGGGCCCGAGGCCAAGCGCCTTCCCTTCGCCGACGCCGAGCCGGGCATGGCGGGGGCAGAGACGCTGCTGGCGCTGTCGCTCACGCTGGTGCGCGACGGCAAGCTCGGCCTCGACCGTCTGTTCGCGCTGCTCGCCGCCAATCCGGCCAAGATCCTGGGGCTGGAGAGCGGCGCGCTGAAGGCGGGCCTGCCCGCCGACCTGATCGTGCTAGATCCGGAAACGCCCTGGGTGATCGATGCGCGCAGGATGAACGCCCGCGCCGGCAACACGCCGTTCGATCGCCTGCCCACCCAAGGCCGAGTGTTACGGCTCTACAAAGGCGGCGCGCTGGTCGAGTGATCAGCGCGCGGCGACGCGGGTGCCGGGCTTGACCCAGCCAGCAGCCGCATCGCCCGCCGCCATGCGGACGAAGCAATCGCTCCGGCGAGCCTTCACCGCGCGGCACAGCGCATCGGCATCAGCGCGCGCAAAGCCGCCGACGGAAAGGCGATAGACGCTAACTCCACCGCTGGCGATGACCGCGCCTTGCGGCTTGTGCCCGGCGGGCGGGGGAACACGGCCAATCAGTCGCTGCCACGCATCACGGGCGACGGCGGCGTTCTCGAATGCGCCCAGTTGCACCATGTAGGCACCGGTCTGCAACGGGATGACCTTCCGCACCGGGGCCGGCGGCTTGCGGATTCGGGCGCTCGACGGCAGCTGGGCAACCCAGACGGGTGCGGGCGGCACGGGCGCACGCGCCGGCGCTGCTTCTGCGCGCACGCGCTCCGGCTGTCGCACGAGCGCAAGCGCCGCCGGCTGTCCGCCATCCGCCACCGGTCGCACGCCCAGGAGCGCGGCGACCAACGCAGCAGCCCGGGCGGGACGGACAAGGCTGGCCCATTGCGTCAGCCGTTCGTTCACTCGATCCGGCGCGAGATCCGCGGCGGCAACTGCCTTCGCTTCCTGCCAGCGGCCTGCCAGCGCCAAGGCGAGCGCCAGATTTTGCCGGGTCCTCGCCGTTGCGCCCGCCGCTCGTGCAGCTGGTGTCAGTATCTCGATCGCCGCCAGCGGATCGCCGGCAAGCGCCAGTGCCAGGCCCCGGTCACTCGGATCGATGCTTTCTGCCTGGCTGGTCAACAATGTCCGCGCACCGGCGCTGTCGCCGCTCGCAACGCGAGCAAGCGCGAGGTTCAACGCCACCCGCTGATCCTGTTGGGGGTGCAGCGTGTACGCGTCCTCCAACGCCTGTGCGGCAGAGATGAAGCGCCCCGCACGCAGATAGGCCTTCCCCAGCGCCGCACGATGGCCCGCATGGTCCGGGTCTCTCGCAACCGCAGCCTCGGCGTCGCGGACCGCCGTGTCCGCCCCGATTTGCTCGGCAGACTCGGCGTCTTGCGCGATCGCCACGCCCTGCCGCGCGGGCGCGGGCCCGCCCAACGCCGTCGCCAACATCGCGGCGATCGTCAGCATCGTGCGTGGCAGCATGTCCGTCCTCGTCCGTTCTGGGCGCTTGGCAGCCCCGTGGGGCGACGCCCCGAAATGGCACGAACGCGGATAAGAAGCGGTTAACGCACCGTCAGTCCAGCACCCAGTCGGCCCGCACAATTCCTTGGGCATAGAGCAAAGCCGTCAGGTCGCCGTGGTCGATCCGCGCGCCGGCCGCCGCCGCCACGATCGGCTTGGCGTGATAGGCGACGCCCAACCCGGCCTTGCGGATCATCGCCAGGTCGTTGGCGCCGTCGCCCACTGCCATCGTCTGCTCGGGCGATAGGCCAAGCTCCGCCGTCGCGCCGAGCAGCGTGGTTTCCTTAGTGCTGCTGTCGACGATCGGCTTGGTGACGGTGCCGGTGAGCTTGCCGCCTTCGATCTCCAGCACATTGGCGATGCGGCGATCGAAGCCGATCTGCGTGCCGACCGGCTCGGCGAAGCGGGTGAAGCCGCCCGAGACGAGGATCGTATGGGCGCCCCGCGCGCGCATCGTCTGCACCAGCGCCTGAGCCCCCGGCATCAGCCGCACGCGCTCTTCGAGGCACTGGTCGATCGCGGTCTCGGGCAGGCCCTTGAGCAGCGCCACGCGGGCATCGAGCGCCTCGGCGAAGTCCAGCTCGCCGCGCATCGCCCGCTCGGTCACTTCGGCGATCTGCGGCTTGATTCCGGCATAGTCGGCGAGTTCGTCGATGCACTCGACGGTTATCATCGTCGAATCCATGTCGGCGACGAGCAGCTTCTTCTCGCGATGCACCTCCACCTGCACGATCACATCGGTGCCGGGGACCGCCCCTTCCAGCGCGGCGCGCGCCGCGTCCGGTTGCGCCGCAAAGGGCAGATCCGCCGCGATGCCATCGTCGAGCCACCGCCAGCTACCGGGCACGCACCCCGCAGCTGCCAGGCGATCCTTGGCCGCCTCCAGCTGCCCTGACGTGAGACCTTCTGCTATCAGCGTCGCAATGAACATGATTTCCCCTGGGCTACCGCGCGTGGCGCTCATTGCAGGGCCGACGGCAAGCGGCAAGTCCGCGCTGGCGCTCGCGCTCGCCGAAAAGCATCGCGGCACCGTGATCAACGCGGATTCGATGCAGGTCTATGCCGACCTCCGCATCCTCACCGCCCGCCCCTCCGAGGAAGAGGAAGCCCGCGCGCCGCACCGGCTGTTCGGCCATATCGACGGTGCCGAGGCCTGCTCGGCCGCGCGCTGGGCCGCCGACGCGCGCGCTGCGATTGCCGAAGCGCACGCGGAGAACCGCCTGCCGATCCTGGTTGGCGGCACCGGCCTATATCTGCGTACGCTGATCGACGGCATCGCGCCCATTCCCGAAATCGACCCCGCGATCCGGGCGAGGGTGCGCGCACTGCCGGTCGCCGAAGCCCATGCCGCGCTCGCCATCGCAGATCCCGGATCGGCCGCCCGGCTCAACGCGAGCGATACCACGCGGGTCGCCCGAGCACTGGAAGTCGTGCGCTCCACCGGGCGCACGCTCGCGGAATGGCAGGATCGCCGCGAAGGCGGCATCGGCGCGGACGTCTATCTCGCTCCGCTGATCCTGCTGCCCGATCGCGCCTGGCTGGGCGAGCGCATCGATCGCCGCTTCGCCATGATGGTCGCGACGGCGAAAGACGAGGTCCGCGCATTGCTCTCGCGCAGCGACGTCCCCGCCGACGCACCGGTGCTGCGAGCGATTGGCGTAGACGAGATCAGCAGGGTTCTTGCCGGCGAGTGGAGCGATGACGAGGCTGTTTGGGCGGGGGCCACGGCTTCGCGACAATATGCCAAGCGTCAATACACTTGGTTCCGCCGCCAACCCCCTGGGGGTTGGGAGTCGACGGCGGAGACAGATACATACATAAATGCCAAGAGAATTGAAAGGAAATTATCTCTTTAGGGGTTGACCTATCATATTCGTGCGAGTAGCAGCCCTTCTCCGGCGGAAATCTTTCTGCACTGTATACCATTTTGCGATTGCGTGGAGGCAAATGTGACCGAGAAGAGCGGCGCAGACATCCTGATCGAGGCTTTGACCGACCTCGGGGTGGAAGTCGTGTTCGGCTATCCCGGCGGTGCCGTGCTTCCGATTTACGACGCCCTGTTCAAGCAGGACCGGATCAAGCACATTCTGGTCCGCCACGAACAGGCCGCCACGCACGCCGCCGAGGGCTACGCCCGTTCGACCGGCAAGCCGGGAGTCGTCCTTGTCACCTCGGGCCCGGGCGCGACCAATGCGATCACCGGCATCACCGATGCGCTGCTCGATTCGATCCCGATGGTCGTCATCACCGGTCAGGTGCCGACGACGCTGATCGGCACCGACGCCTTCCAGGAAGCGGACACGGTCGGCATCACCCGCCATTGTACCAAGCATAACTATCTGGTGAAGCGGCCGGAGCTGCTGGGCGCGACGGTGCACGAGGCGTTCCATATCGCCACGTCTGGCCGCCCCGGTCCGGTTGTGATCGATATCCCCAAGGACGTGCAGGTCGCCACCGCACGTTACGAAGCGCCCGGCCCTATCCAGCACAAGACCTATCGGCCGACGACAGAACCAGACGCTGCGAAGATCCAGGAAGCGGTCGATATGCTGGCGGCGGCTGAGCGCCCCGTTTTCTACACGGGCGGCGGCGTCATCAATTCGGGGCCGGAAGCCACGCGGTTACTGCGAGAGCTGGCTGCAATCACCGGCGCGCCGGTTACGTCGACACTGATGGGCCTGGGCGCCCTGCCCGCGTCGTCGGACCAGTGGCTGGGCATGCTCGGCATGCACGGCACCTATGAAGCAAATATGGCGATGAACCAGGCCGACTTGATCATCGCCGTCGGCGCACGCTTCGACGATCGCGTCACCGGGCGCCTGGATGCGTTCGCGCCGAACAGCCGCAAGGTGCACATCGATATCGATCGTTCGAGCGTGAACAAGAATGTCCGTGTCGATCTGCCGATCATCGCCGATTGCGCACGCGCGCTGGATGCGATGATCGAAAGCTGGAAGACGCGCGCCCACCCCAAGCCGGATCTTGGCGAATGGTGGAGCCGCATTCATGGCTGGCGCGCGCGCCGCTGTCTCGACTTTCCGGAAGGCGGCGATGTCATCATGCCGCAGCGGGCGATCCGCGCGCTGTACGAGGCGACCAAGCATCGTGCCCCGATCATCACCACCGAGGTCGGCCAGCACCAGATGTGGGCGGCCCAGCATTTCGGATTCGAGGCGCCGAACAAATGGCTGACCAGCGGCGGTCTCGGCACCATGGGGTATGGCTTGCCTGCTGCGATCGGCGCGCAACTGGGTAATCCTGACGCGCTTGTCATTGATATTGCTGGCGAAGCTTCGATCCAGATGAACATTCAGGAACTTGCGACCGCTACGCAATATCGCCTGCCGGTGAAGATCTTCATCCTCAACAACGAATATATGGGGATGGTCCGCCAGTGGCAGGAGCTGACCTACCAGTCGCGCTATTCGGAGAGCTATTCGGACGCGCTACCCGATTTCGTGAAGCTCGCCGAGGCCTATGGCTGGAAGGGCATCCGCATCGAGAAGCGCGCCGAGCTGGACGACGGCATCCAGGCGATGCTCGACTATGATGGCCCGGTGCTTGTCGATTGCCGCGTGGCGAAGCTGGCAAACTGCTTCCCGATGATCCCGAGCGGCGCGGCGCACACCGAGATGCTGCTCCAGGCGAGCGAAGTCTCCGGCGAAATGGACGACGAGGCCAAGGCGCTGGTTTGACCGGATTTTGGATCCTCTCCATGCGGGAGGATCGAAGGGGTAGAAATGCACATCAAGGAAGAAGCCATCGAGCGCCACACGCTGGCGGTCATCGTCGATAACGAGCCCGGCATCCTCGCGCGGATCGCCGGCCTGTTCACGGCGCGCGGCTACAATATCTCGTCGCTCACCGTTTCCGAGATCAGCGACGACGATCTGATTAGCCGGATCACCATCGTCACCTTCGCGTCCGCACCAGTGATGGAGCAGATCATCGCCCAGCTCGAGCGGCTGGTGCCCGTCCACAAGGTCGTCGACCTCACCGCCAAGGGCGAGCATGTCGAACGCGAGCTGGCGCTGGTGAAGGTGGTCGGCACCGGCGATCACCGGATCGAGGCGCTGCGCCTCGCCGAAGTCTATCGCGCCCGGGTGGTCGATGCGACCATCTCCAGCTTCGTGTTCGAAGTCACCGGCACGATCGACAAGATCGACAAGTTCGTCGAGCTGATGCGCGAAGTGGGACTGATCGAAGTCGCCCGCACCGGTATCGTCGCGATCTCGCGCGGCCGCGAAGCCGCCTGATATTTTCCGCGCACCCGCGCACCGCTGATTTGAAAGGGAAGAATACCACCATGCGTGTCTATTACGATCGCGACGCCGATCTGAACCTGATCACCGACAAGAAGATCGCCATCCTCGGCTATGGCAGCCAAGGCCATGCGCACGCGCAGAATCTGCGCGATTCGGGCGTGAAGGAAGTCGCGATCGCGCTCCGCCCGGGTTCGGCCTCAGCCGCCAAGGCGGAAGCCGCCGGCTTCAAGGTGCTGCCGAACAAGGAAGCGGCCGCCTGGGCCGACATCCTGATGATCCTGGCGCCGGACGAGCACCAGGCCGCGATCTGGGAGGCCGACCTCAAGGGCAACATGAAGCCGGGTTCGGCGCTCGCCTTCGCGCACGGCCTCAATGTGCATTTCGGCCTGATCGAGCCGCCGGCGGACATCGACGTGATCATGATCGCGCCCAAGGGCCCCGGCCACACCGTGCGCAGCGAATATGTCCGCGGCGGCGGCGTCCCCTGCCTGATCGCGATCCACCAGGATGCCTCGGGCAACGCGCATGACGTGGCGCTGGCCTATGCGTCCGGCGTCGGCGGCGGCCGTTCGGGCATCATCGAGACCAACTTCCGCGAAGAGTGCGAGACCGATCTGTTCGGCGAGCAGGCCGTGCTCTGCGGCGGCACCACCGCGCTCGTCCAGGCCGGCTTCGAGACGCTGGTCGAGGCTGGCTATGCCCCCGAAATGGCCTATTTCGAGTGCCTGCACGAACTGAAGCTGATCGTCGACCTGATGTATGAGGGCGGCATCGCCAACATGCGCTACTCGATCTCGAACACCGCCGAGTATGGCGACATCAAGACCGGCCCGCGCATCATCACCGAAGAGACCAAGAAGGAAATGAAGCGCGTGCTCGCCGACATCCAGTCGGGCCGCTTCGTGAAGGACTTCGTGCTCGACAACCGCGCCGGCCAGCCCGAGTTGAAGGCCAGCCGCATCGCCGCCAAGCGCCACCAGATCGAGCAGGTTGGCAGCGAACTGCGCGCGATGATGCCATGGATCGGCGCCAACAAGCTGGTCGATCAGTCAAAGAACTGATCACTGGCGGAAACCTTAGGTTGCCGGCTGCGCACTAGCTTTGCGCGGCCGGCAGCCTCATTACGGGCGTGACGCAACCACCCAAGGGGAATTGTCATGCGCGCTCTCATTGCCTTCGCCCTCATCGCGGCCGCTCCGGTCGCCTTCGCCCAGGAACTGCCCGGCCAGGCCGACGCTTCCCGTGTCCCAGCCGGCACCTATGCAGTCGATACCGGCCACACGCAGGTCGACTTCACCGTTAATCACTTCGGCTTCAGCCACTTCACCGGCCAGGCCGGCGGCACCACCGGCTCGCTGACGATCGATCCGGCCAAGCCGAACGACGCCAAGCTGGACATCACCATTCCCACCAGCGGCATCGTCACCACCGTCGCGGCGCTCGACAAGCACCTTGCTTCGCCGGACTTCTTCGACTCGGCCAAGTATCCGACGATCCGCTTCGTCTCGACCAAGGTGGTCGTCTCCGGTACCAAAGCGCAGATCACCGGCGACCTGACGCTGCACGGCGTCACCAAGCCCGTCACGCTCGATACGACGCTGGTTGGTGCGGGCACCAATCCGATGTCGAAGAAGCTGAATTTTGGCTTCGAAGCTACCACCGTGATCAGCCGCAGCGCTTTCGGCATGGACAAATATGTTCCCTTCGTCTCCGACGAAGTGAAGCTGCACATCAACGCGGCGTTCGCGGCGAAGTAATCTGCCCGCACGCCCCTTTGATCGCCATTCCCGCGGCGAAGGGACTGGGTAGCAAACAGCGACAACGCCTCGGCGGGGTTAGCCCGCCGAGGCGTTTTCCGTTGCCTGGTCAAGCGAGTTGCTGCCTCGCCGCTGGGAACTCGGGCGGCGGGCTTGCGCCGCTAGTAACTTTGCTGTTTCTGCAACCGGAACGTAGCGCTGACTCGTCCCGCAGGGCGGTCCTGCAGATCGCGTGATGGGCCAAGGGTGCAGCGGCACGGCAACGCGGTCGCCAGAAGGACGAAGGAACATGCACGATCACCACGATGGCCCCGAAGACGGTGACATCGTCGCACCTGCGCCGAAAATTCCGGTGCCGGAGCACGTAGCGGAAGCGATCCGCACGCTTATCCGCTGGGCGGGCGATGATCCCGGCCGAGAAGGCCTGCTGGATACGCCGCAGCGCGTGGCGCGCGCGTGGCGGGAATATTGCGCGGGATATCAGGAAGATCCGTCGCATCACCTTGCCCGCGTATTCGAAGAAGTCGGTGGATATGACGAGATCGTGCTGTTGAAGGACATTCCCTTCCAGTCACATTGCGAGCACCACATGGCGCCAATTACGGGCAAGGCTTCGATCGCCTATCTGCCCAGGAACCATGTTGTCGGCATTTCTAAACTCGCACGCGTGCTGCACGCCTTCGCCCGCCGGCTGCAGGTGCAGGAACGGCTTACCGCGGAAGTCGCGGATTGTATCTGGAGTAACCTGCATCCGCTCGGCGTCGCAGTCGTGATCGAGGCGCAGCATGGCTGCATGACCGCGCGCGGCGTCCGCACGCCGGGCGTAGGCATGGTCACCAGCCGGATGATGGGCGTCTTCCGCGAAGACGAGCGGAGCCGGGCCGAAGTACTCAAGCTGATGGGCTATTGATGCAGCGCCGTGTGCTGGTGACGGGGGGGGCGCGGCGGATCGGCGCCGCCATTTCCCGCTGCCTCGCCGCCCGGGGCTGGGCGGTGGCCCTCCACCACCATCATTCGCCCGACGAGGCGGAAGCACTGGCCGCCGCCCTGCGCATGGACGGCGCGACGGTGGCCGTGCTGCCGGGCGAACTCGCCGATCCGGCTACCCCCGTCGCGCTGGTCGAGGCCTGCCGCGCGGCCTTCGGCGGGACGTTACACGCGGTGGTCAACAACGCCTCGCTGTTCGCCTACGACCAGCCGCCGATCGCCGACTACGCCCTGCTCGATCGCCATATGCATGTGAACCTTGCCGCCCCCGTCGGCCTTGCGACGGCGCTGGCGGCGCAGCGCGATCTGGAGGGAGGAGCGGTGGTCAACATTCTCGACCAGAAGGTGGGCAATCTCAACCCGGACTTTTTCAGCTACACCTGCTCCAAATTGGCGCTGCAGGGCGCGACACACATGCTGGCGCAGAAGCTGGCGCCGCGCGTGCGGGTGAATGCCGTCTCCCCCGGCCTCACCCTGCCCAGCCTGGACCAGAGCGAAGAGGAATTCGCCCGCACCGGCACGCAGAACCTGTTGCGGCGCCCGGTCGATCCGGCGGACATCGCGGCGACGGTTGCATACCTGCTCGAATGCGGCAGCGTCACCGGCCAGAATGTCTATGTCGATTGCGGCCAGCATTTCCTTGCCCGCGACAGCGACGTGATGTTCGAAGGACGCGAGCACCGACCCGATGCCTGATTATGTCATCCACCTCGAAGCGCTCGACGTCATCATGGGGCTAGGCATCCATCCGCACGAGCGCGCGGCGCCGCAGCGGGTGCGCATCGATGTGGCGATGACCTGCCGCTACCCTGCGATCCCGGAGGACCGGATCGACGCTGTCGTGGATTATGATTTCCTCCGCGAGGGCATTCATGCGCTTGTAGCATCCCGACATTTCGAGCTGCAGGAAGTGCTGTGCGAGGAGATCGCCCGCCTTGCGCTTCGCGATCGGCGAGTGGCGGAAGTGCGCGTCCGCTCCGCCAAGCAGGATGTCTACCCTGACGCTCGCGTCGGCTGCGAAATCATACGTAGTTCCGCAGATTAATCGACGTCGCCGCGCCGCGACCCCACCCTGCCCGCTATAATCTACCAAGGCCTTTTCGCCGGGGGGCCGATCGGGGGAGCCGTGCGCCCGCCACCAGAGGACTGTGGATGTCGATTGCCAATTTCGTTCGCAATAGCGCCTTAGCCATGATGGCGATCCTGCTGGCGGGCGGGCTGCTTGCCGCATGGCGGCTGGATCGTATCCGCATGGGCGGCGAAGTGCAGGTGCACCAGCAGGTGAATGCCGATCTGATCGCGGACATCCTTCCCCCCCCGGAATATATCATCGAGCCTTTCCTGGAAGCGACGCTGATCGCCCGCAATCCGGAAACGGTGGGCGCACATGAGGAAAAGCTGTCGAAGCTCCAGAAGCTCTACGGCGAGCGCAACCAATATTGGCAGACGGCATCGATCGACGACGGCCTGCGCAATCAGTTGCTGCAACAGGCGCACCCGGCCGCGCAGGCTTTCTGGACCGAACTCGAGCAGAGCTTCCTTCCCGCCGCTCGCCTGCAGAATCGCACGGCGATGGACGCGAGCTATGCCAAGCTCAGCGCGCTCTATGCCACCCACCGCGCGGCGGTGGACAAGCTGATCGCGATGACGCGCGCCGAGCAGACCCGCGTCCAGGCGAGCGGCGCCGCGGAATTTTATCTTGCGATCGGCATCGTCGTGGTGCTGGGTCTGATCGTCGCAGGGCAGGCTGCGCATTTCTACATCACCATGTATCGCCGTGTCCTCGAACCCGTCGGCACGCTTTCAAGCCTGACGGATCGACTGGCCCGCGGTGAAGTGGCGACCATTCCCTATCAGGATCGCACCGACGAGATGGGTCGCATCGCCTGCGGCCTCGAACATTATCGCGCCGCCGCAGCCGCGCAGAGCGAGGCCGATGCGCACAAGCTGGCGCAGCAGCGCGAAGTAACCGAAGTTCTGGGCAGTGGCCTCCTCGCGTTGCGCGAAGGCGATTTGAGCCGTACGATCGACCGCTGCTTTCCGGCCGAATATGAAGTGCTGCGGCAGAACATCAACGAAGCGATCGCTTCGCTGCGCGCGCGCGTGCAGCTAGTCAGCGAAAGCGCCGAGAACATCCGCACCTCCTCCAGCGAAATCGCACATGGATCGGAGGATCTAGCGCACCGCACCGAAAAGAGCGCTGCCAACCTCGCCCAGGCCACCCAGGCGCTGGAAAAGATCGAGGAACGCCTGCGCGCGACGATGATCGCCGCCGACAACACCGTAAAGCGCGCCGGCGAAGCCACCACCGCGCTGCGCGACGGCCGCGGCACCACGGCACGCGCCGTGCAGGCAATGGATCGCGCCAGCGGCAGCGCCAAGAA
The DNA here is from genome assembly GCF_000282895.1 of Sphingomonas sp. ATCC 31555. GTDB lineage: Bacteria > Pseudomonadota > Alphaproteobacteria > Sphingomonadales > Sphingomonadaceae > Sphingomonas. The sequence continues at coordinate 5,649 of NZ_ALBQ01000042.1, read as the reverse complement.
TATCGATGGCGTAATCGAGGGGCTCGACAAGATCGCCTTCCAGACGCGCGTGCTCGCGATGAACGCGGCAGTGGAAGCCGGTCGCGCCGGGGAAGCCGGCCGCGGCTTCATGGTCGTCGCCGATCTCGTCGCGGCGCTGGCGCTGCGTGCCGAAGATCAGGCCAAACAGGCCCGCGACATGTTGAGCGAAACCCAGGCGGACATCATCCAGGCTGCCGATGCGGTGCACGATACCGATACGGCGCTCGACACGATCTCCGGCGACGTCGAAGCGGTGCACGATCTGATCGCCGCGATCGACCATGATAACCATGCCCAGTCGGCCGCCGTCAGCCAAGTGGCGACGGCGATGAAGGCGATGGACCTGGTGACGCAGCAGAATGCGGCAATGGTCGAGGAAACTTCGGCCGCGATCCGCAACCTGTCCGGCGAAGTCAGTTCGCTGGCCCAGCGTGCCGGCGCCTTCCGCTTCGATCGCGCCGCGCAGGCCCGCAGCGCCGTTTCCGAACGGAACGCGGCGACCGTCCACTAATCCGGAGGTCCCTCCCGCCGAGGCGGGAGGGACGGTCGCCGCCTCAGGCGCGGTTGGCGGCGCTCAGCACTGCCCGCACGGAGGCCGTGGCGATATCGGCGTCGATACCGACCCCGAACACCGTCCGACCATCCTCCGTACGGCACTCGACATAGGCGGCCGCCTGCGCATCCGCGCCGCCGCCCATCGCATGCTCGCTGTAATCAACGACGTCGAGCCGCGGGCCGGTGGAACCCGCCAGCGCATCGATTACACCCGAAATCAGGCCGTTGCCTCGCCCCGAGATCGAGCGGCTATCGCCATCGATCGAGATGCGGCCGACAAAGACACGGCTGCCCGCGCTGCCGCTTTCCTCATAATCTACCAGCGCGATCCGGTCCTTCTCGCCCGGCAGGTACACGCGCTCGAACAACCCCCAGATGTCGGCGGCGTTGAGCTCGCGGCTCGTTTCGTCAGCAAGCGCCTGGACGTGCTTGGAAAATTCGGCCTGCATGCGCTTGGGAAGTTTGAGGCCCTTGTCCTGTTCGATGACCCAGGCGACGCCCCCCTTGCCCGACTGCGAATTGACGCGGATCACCGCTTCGTAATCGCGGCCGAGATCCTTGGGATCGATCGGCAGATACGGCACGTCCCACAGCTGGTCGTTGCGAGCCGCCTGGGCCGCGAAGCCCTTCTTGATCGCATCCTGATGGCTGCCGGAAAAAGCCGTGAACACCAGATCGCCGGCATAGGGGTGGCGCGGATGGACCGGCAGCTGGTTGCAATATTCGACGGTTTGGATCACCTCGTCGATATTGGAAAAGTCGAGGCCCGGGTCGACGCCCTGGGTGTACATATTCAGCGCCAGCGTAACCAGGTCGACATTGCCGGTGCGCTCGCCATTGCCGAACAGGCAGCCCTCCACACGGTCCGCGCCGGCGAGCAACCCAAGTTCGGACGCCGCAACGCCGGTCCCGCGATCGTTGTGCGTGTGCAGGCTGATGACCACGCTATCGCGATTGCGGATATTGCGGCAGAACCATTCGATCTGGTCCGCATAGACGTTCGGCGTCGCCGCCTCGACGGTCGCCGGGAGGTTCAGGATCAGCGGTTTTTCAGGCGTTGGCCGCAGGATGTCCATGACTGCCTCGCAGACCTCGACCGAGAAATCGAGTTCGGCGGTGGAAAAGGTCTCCGGGCTATATTCGAAATGCCAATCGGTGTCGGGCTGCTTGCCAGCCTCGTCGCGCAGCACCTTGGCGCCTTCGATGGCGATCTGGCGGACTTCGTCGCGGCTCATGTTGAACACGATACGCCGCCAGGCCGGCGACACCGCATTATAGAGATGGACGATCGCCTGCTTGGCGCCCTTCAGCGACTGAAAGCTGGTCTCGATCAGATCGCGACGCGACTGGGTGAGCACCTGGACGATCACATCGTCGGGCACTCGCCCCTCGCGCACCAGACCCGAGATGAAGTCGAACTCGGTTGCGCCGGCGCTCGGGAAACCGACCTCGATTTCCTTTACGCCCACCTTCAGCAGCAGTTCGAAGAAGCGGGTCTTCTTCTCGCCATCCATCGGATCGATCAGCGCCTGGTTGCCGTCGCGCATGTCGGTGGAAAGCCAGCGCGGCGCCCGAGTGATCGTACGGCCGGGCCATTGCCGGTCGGGCAGATTCACTTGGGGAAAGGGACGGTATTTCACGCTCGGATCGCGCAACATGGGGCGTATCTCTCTCAAAAGGTCGAACTGCGCCTAGCGCAGCCGAGATGCGTTCGGGAAGTCCGGTTTGCCCTTAGGGGAGACGCGCAGGTGCGAAATCGGCCCCTAAGGGCGGATAAGTCGCAGATCGAGGCGCGCGAACGTCGTCATCGCCCCGTCCTGACGCAATTTGTGCCGCTTGTCCAGATGACGTGCCGCAAGAGTGTTGCCCCGATGCACCACCGCGCCGCCACAAAAACGCAACTCGTCGCCTTCCCGCCATCTCTCGGCTGGACAGGAGGCCCTTCCCACGATCAAAGGGAGCGGAGGGACGTGCATAACCGTGCGAACCGCAGTACATCGTTGCACGCGACAAGGGGGAGGATGCCTCATCGATCCCGAGGCGCTGACGAAGCAATAGCCCCGAAAAGGGGCACGAACAGGAGTAAGACATCATGGCCGAGACCAAAGCACGCGGCGGCATTGCCAAGCCGGTTACCCCTTCGCCCGAACTCGCGAAGATCGTAGGAACCGCCGATCTGCCCCGCAGCGAGATCGTCAGCAAGGTTTGGGAATATATCAAGAAGAACAACCTGCAGAATCCGGCCAACAAGCGCGAGATCCTGGCGGACGACACGCTGAAGCCGATCTTCGGCGGCGACAAGGCGACCATGTTCGAAATGAACAAGCACCTCGCCAAGCACGTCAAGTAAAGCGCTCGTCTTTGCCCTCACCGGCAAGATGCAAGGAAATGGGGCGGGCATCCGATGATGCCCGCCCCATTTGTTTTTCCTGACGGAGAATGCCGGCGGTTCAATGCGCCAGTACGAGCGGCACAGGGCATTCCGCAAGCATCCGCCGCGTAACCCCGCCGAACGCCGCCTCCAGAAAGCGGCTGTGGCCAAAACCGCCCATTACCAGATACGCCGCCTTCAGCGCTGCGACCGCTTCCAGGATCGTGTCGCTCACATTCCGCTGCACCGGCACGATTTGCACTTCCGGCCGCATGCCGTGGCGCGACAGATACTCGGCCGCCGCCGCTGCGGGGACGCGCAACTCGCCTTCGTCCGCAACCAGGATGGTGACGGTCCCTGCATGTTTCACCAGCGGGATTGACGCCTGCAGCGCCGCTTCGGCTGCGCGGGATCCATCCCACGCCACCACGGCATGGCCGTATAGATCGAAGCCCGTGCCATTTTGCGGCACCGCGACGATGGGCTTGCCGGTCTTGATCACGGCATCGCCCACCAACTCGCGCATGTCGGGATAGCTGGTGCCGTCCAGTTCGCGGTTAAGCACTACCAGATCGGCCAGCGCGCTCGCCGCCCGCACGCAGTCCCGGATCGATCCGGTCTGGTCGATCCAGTCATAGGGCACATCTTCCACCTTCAGCCGCGGCTCCATGCGGCTGCGATTCTCGGCTTCGCGCGCCTGCTCGTCGGCAAGCAGCGCCGCCGATACGCCGAAATCGGCATAGTCGCCCATATAGGCCGGGGCCATTGCGACATCGACGCAGCGCAAATGCCCCTCCAGACCACGCGTGAGATCGACGGCCGCTTGGAACCGTGCTTCCTGCCCGGCGTCGTCGTGCATCAGAACGAGAACATTCTTCATCGTCGCCTCCACATCTTGGTTTTACTTGAAGATGCTTCCGAGGCTATTCTGCGCTGGCAGACACCGACATGCGGTTTGTTACGGATATTCGGCCGCGATTGCAGACAGAGCGTCGCGATCAAGCATCACGAAGCTGCGTAGATCGGGAAGCGCTATGACCCCGTCGCGCTTCATCGCCGTCAGCTTACGGCTCACCGTCTCGATCGTCAGCCCCAGCAGTTCGGCCATCTGCTGCCGGGTGAGCGGCAGCGGCACGGCGGCACCCGTCATGCATCCGCCTCGCGCCGCGAACTGCAGCAACAGGCTCGCCACCCGCTCCTCTGCCGATTTGCGGCCAAGCAGCAGCATCCAGCGACGCATATGATCGAGTTCGTCATACGCCCGCGTCAGCAGTGCCTGGGCGATATCGGGATGCGCTTCGACCAGCCCCGGCAGGGCGCTTCGCGGAAAGACGCACAGTTCGGTCTCGGTGAGCGCGGTAACGCAGTGGCTCGACGGTCGATCGCCGATCGCGCCGACGAAATCGGCCGGAAAGGCAAGGCCCAGCATCTGCTCGCGCCCATCTTCCAACGAGGCGGAGAGCTTGACCAAGCCGTGATGGAGGATGCCGACCTGATCGGCGACATCCCCTTGCCAAATCAACGCCTCCCCGCGCCGCAAGACGCGCTTTCGGCCGATCCTGTTGAGCGCTTCCAGCGCCGGCGCGGAAACGCGGCCGCACAGCGAGGCCATCCGCACGTCGCAAGCGGCGCATCGCGTAGGCAAGGTCCATTCCGCTGCGCCGAAGTCCGGCTGGTTCCGATCCATGTACATATCCGCCTCCCCGCGTTGCATGGCGCGCGCGCGGTGGCCTGTCGTTACGTATTGGTCCGAGGCAAAGGGTCAGCAATCCCTTGGGAACATTACCTAGCCGCAACATTGCGCCGGATCAAACCTGCCGCGGTGCGCCAGGCGTACCCGGTCCCTCGTCGAACACGAGGAGATTTGAAGATGCGTACTTCGCTTTTTGTCGGTCTGGCCGCTGCCGGCCTTCTGGCCTCGACGGCAGCTGCCCAGGCCCAGGACGCTGCCGGGATCGCCGCCGGCGACTGGCTGGTCCGCCTGCGCGGCATCGTCGTTGCCCCGAACGAGTCGTCCAGCGGCATCACGCCCGGGATCCCGACCGGCCGGGTCGGCGTCGGCAATGCGGTGATGCCCGAAGTCGATTTCACCTATATGGCGACGGACAATATCGGCGCGGAGCTGATCGTCTCCAGCACCCGTCATGACCTTCAGGGCCGCGAGGCGATCTCCGCGCTGGGCAAGGTCGGCCGCACCTGGGTTCTGCCGCCGACGCTGACGCTGCAATATCATTTCATGCCGAAGACCGCGGTGCGCCCGTATATCGGCGCAGGCATCAACTACACCACCTTCTATTCGGAGAAGACCAGCGAATCGCTGAACAAAGCGCTTGGCAAGACCAGTCTTTCGCTGAAGGACAGCTTCGGCTATGCGTTGCAGGCGGGTATTGATATCGATCTGAACAAGAAGTTCTTCCTAAACCTCGACGTAAAATACATCGATATGGACACGACTGCGCGCCTGAATACCAATGGAACGATCAACCAGACCAAGGTTGACATCAACCCGCTGGTGTTCGGCTTCGGCATCGGCACCCGCTTCTGAGCCTTTTTCCTCCCGTCCCGCCATCCCCTCTCCGGCGGGCGGAGGATCACTGGGAGCAGCGTGCTAGGGCGCGCTGCTCCCTTCGTTCTACGCGCCTGCGGGGGAAATGGTGACCCGGAGAGGATTCGAACCTCCGACCTCTCGATTAGGAATCGAG
>NZ_ALBQ01000041.1 GCF_000282895.1 Sphingomonas sp. ATCC 31555 | reverse complement strand
TTGGGAATCCCTCACCGATTCAGTGCGGTCAAAATCCGCTCTAGACGCGAATGGGTCCCGGCTTTCGCCGGGATGACGCGCAGCAGTTGATGCTCGCTCAACCCCGCTTCACCGCCTGCCACAGCGCTTCCTTGCCCTCCAGGTCGAGTCCCACAAACGCCTCGCCGGCACGTTCCTCCATCGCCTTGAAGCGCCGCTCGAACTTGCCATTCGCCGCCCGCAGTGCCGCCTCTGGCTCGATGCCCAGCTTGCGGGCGAAGTTCACAACCGCGAACAGCAGGTCGCCCACCTCCTCGGCACGGTGGGCCTCGTTCTCGGCCATCTCGACCTCGTCCAGTTCCTCCAGGATCTTCGCCCGCGCGCCGCTGGCATCCGGCCAGTCGAACCCGGTGCGTGCCGCGCGCTTCTGGAGCTTCTCGGCGCGGAGCAGCGCGGGGAGGCCGATCGCCACGCCGTCGAGCGCGCTCGATGCGCCCTTCGCGCCGCGCTCCTCAGCCTTGATGACTTCCCACAGATGGTGCCCGCCCTCAGCGACGTCGCCGAAGATATGCGGGTGGCGGCGCTCCATCTTGTCGCTGATCGAGGTCACCACATCGGCCAGCGCGAACTGCCCGGCTTCCTCGGCGATGCGGGCGTGGAACACGACTTGGAGCAGCAGGTCGCCCAGTTCGTCCTTGAGGTCGGCGATGTCGCCGCGCTCGATCGCATCTGCAACTTCATAGGCTTCTTCGATGGTGTAAGGGGCAATCGTTGCAAATGTCTGCGCCACGTCCCATTCGCAGCCGCGTTCGGAATCTCGGAGACGCTCCATGATGGCGACCAGACGATCGATACCGGTGGGGGATGTCATGAAAAGCCTCCTGAGCGCGGGTGCGATCAGGAGGCCATGAAGGTCCGATGCGGCTTAGGCAAGCCAGACTGGGATCAGTCGAGGCGACGCCCCAGTTCCTTGTTGTAGTATAGTGCTACGAGTGTTCCGACCGCGCCCGACAGCAGGTACAGCCCGGCCGCCATCACGCCCCAATTGCTGGCCAGCAGCAGCGCGCCCAGCGGCGCGAAACCTGCCCCGAACAGCCAGGCAAGGTCCGACGTCAGGGCAGCACCGGTGTACCGGGCACGCTTCGGGAAGTTGCTCGCGACAGCGCCGGAAGACTGGCCGAACGCCAGGCCGAGCAGGATGAAGCCGAGTACCATGAAGATAGTCTCGCCCGCGCCGCCCTGTTCGAGCAGCTGGGGCGCGAAGCCCGAATAGGCGGCGATCGCAGCAGCCGTATAGGCAAGCAGCGAACGACGTCCGATCTTATCGGCCAAGAGGCCGGAGATCACGATAGCGACCACGAAACAGGCAGCACCGCCCACTTCGATCCACAAGAATCGCGTGAGATTTTCCGTCGTGTAAAGCGCGACCCAAGAGAGGGGGAAGACCGTGACCATGTGGAAGAGGGCGAAGCTCGCGAGAGGAGCGAACGCGCCGATGATGATGTTGCGCCACTGCGCCTTGATCGTCGCGGTGACGCGAGACGGAGTGAGCTCACGACTTTCGAAAAGCTTCACATATTCCGGCGCCACGACCATGCGCAGCCGTGCGAACAGCGCCACCACGTTAAGCGCGAACGCCACGAAGAATGGATAGCGCCAGCCCCAGCTCATGAAATCGGCAGAGTCGAGTGCGCCCAAGAAGTAGGCGAACAGGCCGCTTGCCACGATCAAGCCGAGGGGGGCGCCAAGCTGTGGCACCATCGCGTACCAGCCACGGCGATCGGCCGGTGCATTGAGCGCCAGGAGCGAGGCGAGGCCATCCCATGCACCGCCTAGTGCGATGCCCTGCAACACGCGCAAGGCGGCCAGCATCACCGCCGACCACATGCCGATCTGCGCATAACCCGGCAGGAATGCCATGGTCACCGTGGCTGTCCCCAAAAGGAACAGCGCGATCGTCAGCTTGGCACCGCGCCCATGGCGACGGTCCACGCGCATGAAGATCTGCGTGCCGATTGGGCGGGCGATGAACGCGAGCGGGAATAGCGCGAACGACCAGAGCGTGCCGGTCACGCGATCGAGATAGGGGAAAACCAGCGCCGGGAACACCAGCACCGAAGCGATCGCGTAGACGAAGAAGTCGAAGAATTCGGACGTTCGTCCTATGATCACGCCGATCGCGATATCGCCTGGGCGGAGGTGATCGTCACCCTTGGAGGTGTTGATCAGGCGGGCGTCACGTTCGATCTGAGTCGAACCAATCTGAGCATTGGCCATAGGATATTTCTACTGCAAAGCCTTTGGGAAAGCACCTAGGGAATGTCGCGGGTTGCAGCCATGGGACAAATTGTCCTATTTCGCACCTGCACAACAATCCCTAACTCGCGGCCGCTATGTTTCGATCCATGCCCCTTTTCCGTCGCGCAGCGATGCGTCCGATGGCTCTGATCGCTACGCTTTCCGCTCCGCTGATCCTCGGCGGATGCGACCTCGTGGTGATGAATCCATCCGGTGACGTCGCCCGCCAGCAGGCCGACCTGATTCTCTGGTCGACCTTCCTGATGCTTCTGATCATCGTGCCTGTAATGGCGCTCACGGTGCTGTTCGCGTTCAAATATCGCGCCAGCAATCGCGATGCCGAGTACGAGCCGGATTGGGACCATTCGACCCGTATCGAACTGGTGATCTGGTCGGCGCCGCTGCTGATCATCATTGCGTTGGGCGCGTTGACCTGGCTGGCGACGCACAAGCTGGATCCATACCGGCCGCTGGACCGCATCGCTCCGGGAAAACCGATTGCCGCGGATGAGAAGCCGCTGGAGATCCAGGTCGTCTCGCTCGACTGGAAGTGGCTGTTCATCTACCCCGAACAGGGCGTTGCCACCGTCAACGAACTGGTACTTCCCGCCGATCGGCAGGTGCGGTTCCGCATGACCTCGTCGACCGTCATGAACACCTTCTACGTGCCGGCAATGGCGGGCATGGTCTACACGATGCCGGGCATGGAGACGAAGCTCCACGCGGTTATGAACAAGGTCGGCACGTTCGAAGGCATCAGCGCCAACTACAGCGGCGCAGGTTTCTCCGACATGCGTTTCCCGACCATCACGACCGATCAGGCCGGTTTCGATCAATGGGTGCAGCAGGCAAAGGGAGCGTCGGCACGCTTGGACAGCGCCCGCTATCTCGAGCTGGAGAAGCCAAGCGAGAAGGTGCCTGCAATGCGCTTCGGCGCAGTGGATGCCGGCCTGTTCGACCGCGTCGTTCAGATGTGCGTCCAGCCGGGCAGCACCTGCAGCTCGCACATGATGCACCATGGTGCGGGTGCCCATCACGTGGCGCCTCCGGTAAACAATAAGCCTGGCGAAGGCGCTGACGGCGCGTTGATGAAGTCGCCGGACGAAATGAAGACGAGTCCGCACCTCACGCATCCGCATGGCGATCCTTCCGGTCGCCGCGAACCGGGCTCGGATTCGAACCGCAACATGACCCGCCTCGACGCGCCGGCCACTTCCGGCCGCGCGGTGGCGGGCAAGGCTTGAGCACTGCCATGTCTGAAACTTTGACCAAGATGATCTTCGGTCGGCTTTCCCTCGAAAGCCTCCCGTTGCATGAGCCGATCGTGGTGGCGACCTTTTGTGGCGTCGCGCTCGGCGGTGTCGCGCTTGTCGGCGCGCTGACCTATTTCCGCCTGTGGGGCTATCTCTGGAAGGAGTGGTTCACCACCGTCGATCACAAGCGCATCGGCATCATGTACATGATCCTGGGCCTGGTGATGCTGCTGCGTGGCTTTGCCGATGCGATCATGATGCGTGCCCAGCAGGCTATGGCGTTCGGAGCCAACGAAGGCTATTTGAACGCACACCACTACGACCAGATCTTTACCGCGCACGGCGTGATCATGATCTTCTTCGTGGCGATGCCTTTCGTCACCGGGCTCATGAATTTCGTGGTGCCTCTGCAGATCGGCGCGCGCGACGTCAGCTTCCCGTTCCTCAACAATTTCAGCTTCTGGATGACGGCTGCCGGCGCCGCGCTGGTGATGGCCAGCCTGTTCGTGGGCGAGTTCGCGCGCACCGGATGGCTGGCGATGGCGCCTCTATCAGGGCTCGACTATTCGCCCGATGTCGGCGTCGACTATTACGTCTGGGCCCTGCAGATAGCCGGCGTCGGCACATTGCTATCCGGCGTCAACCTGATCGCAACGATCGTGAAGATGCGCGCGCCTGGCATGGGCCTGATGAAGATGCCAATCTTCACCTGGACCGCGCTTGCTACCAACATCCTGATCGTCGCTGCCTTCCCGGTGCTGACCGCGGTGTTGGCGATGCTCAGCCTCGACCGCTATGTCGGCACGCACTTCTTCACGAACAACGCCGGCGGCAATCCGATGATGTACGTGAACATGATCTGGATCTGGGGTCACCCGGAGGTCTATATCCTGATCCTGCCCGCGTTCGGCATCTTCTCGGAAGTCACCTCTACCTTTTCCGGCAAGCGCCTGTTCGGCTATACTTCGATGGTATACGCCGTTCTGGTCATCACCATCCTGTCGTACCTGGTCTGGCTCCATCACTTCTTCACGATGGGTTCCGGCGCGAGCGTGAACAGCTTCTTCGGCATCACCACAATGATCATCTCGATCCCGACGGGTGCGAAGATCTTCAACTGGCTGTTCACCATGTACAAGGGCCGCATCCGTTTCGAGCTGCCGATGATGTGGACCGTTGCCTTCATGCTGACCTTCGTGATCGGCGGCATGACCGGCGTTCTGCTGGCAGTCCCGCCTGCGGACTTCGTGCTGCACAACTCGCTGTTCTTGGTGGCGCACTTCCACAACGTGATCATCGGGGGCGTGCTGTTCGGCCTGTTTGCCGGCATCAACTACTGGTGGCCAAAGGCGTTCGGCTTCAAGCTGGACAAGAAGTGGGGCCTGGTGTCGTTCTGGTGCTGGGTCGTAGGCTTCTGGGTGGCGTTCATGCCGCTCTACGTTCTGGGTTTGATGGGCGTCACTCGTCGCCTGCGCCACTTCGAGGATCCGAGCCTGCAGATCTGGTTCGTGGTAGCCGCAATAGGCGCTGCGATCATCGCAGTCGGCATTGCCGCCTTCCTGCTCCAGATCTTCGTCAGCATCCGCAACCGTGCGGCTCTGGCCGACGAGACTGGGGATCCTTGGGACGGGCGCACGCTGGAATGGGCGACCTCGTCGCCGCCGCCGGCCTACAACTTCGCGTTCACGCCGGTGATCCACGATCTGGACTCTTGGTACGACATGAAGGCGCGGAAGGCCGTCCGTCCGGTTACCGGCTTCCTGCCGATCCATATGCCGAAGAACACCGGTGCCGGCATCATCCTGGCAGGCTTCTCGTTGGTCTGCGGCTTCGCGATGATCTGGTATATCTGGTGGCTCGCGGCGGCTTCGTTCCTCGGCCTGATCGTCACGGCGATCGTCCACACTTTCAACTATGATCGCGACTTCTACATCTCTGCGGAAGACGTGACCGAAACCGAGAATGCGCGCACCCAGGTGCTGGCGCGGCTGGGAGCATGAGGCGATGAGCCCCACCACCGTACAATCGGGCGACGCGCCCGTCTTCTACCAGACCGAAGAGCATCACCACGAAGAAGGCGGCAGCACGCTGCTCGGCTTCTGGATGTACCTGATGAGCGACTGTCTCATCTTCGCGATGCTCTTCGCGGCCTGGGGCGTATACGGCAGCAGCTATGCCGGCGGGCCGACCCCGCAGGAACTGTTCAAGCTCCCGCTGGTGGCGGTGAACACGGCGATGCTCCTGTTCTCGTCGATCACCTACGGCTTCGCGATGATCGCGGTGCAGGAGAAGCGCCAGGGTGCGATGCAGGCATGGCTTGCGTTGACAGCGGTTTTCGGTGCTGCCTTTCTCGCGATAGAGCTTTATGAGTTCTCCGAGCTGATCCATGAGGGCGCGGGGCCGCAGCGTTCCGCGTTCCTCTCGTCCTTCTTCACCTTGGTCGGCACGCACGGCCTGCATGTCACCTTCGGTCTCATCTGGCTGTTCACTCTGATGGTCCAGGTTGCGCGGAAGGGGCTTGTCCCCGCCAACGTTCGTCGCCTCCAGTGCCTTTCGTTGTTCTGGCACTTCCTCGACGTGATCTGGATCGGTGTGTTCACCTTCGTCTATCTTCTTGGAGTGCTGCGATGAGCGCGGATACCCATGGCCACGCAGGCCATCACCATGACGATCATGGCGCCCCGCATTCGACCCGCGGCGGCTATATCACCGGCTTCCTGCTTTCGGTTGTCCTGACGGCGATACCTTTCGCGATCGTGATGGGCGGCTGGATCGCCGATACCCGTCTCGCAGTCGGCATCTGTGCGGCGCTGGCCGTGGCACAGATCCTGGTCCACATGGTCTACTTCCTGCACATGAACAGCAAGTCGGAGCAGGGGTGGACGATGATGGCGCTGATCTTCACCGTCATCATTGTGGTGATCGCGCTGACCGGTTCGTTGTGGGTGATGTACCACATGAACCTCAACATGATGCCAGGAATGGGTTCGGGTTCAGGCATGTGATCCGGCGCCGCCGACGCTCGCTGCTGGCAATCGCGCTGCTTCCGCTCATAGCCCTATTGCTAGGGCTGGGCATCTGGCAGATCGAGCGGCGGGCTTGGAAGCTGGCGTTGATCGAGCGCGTGGAACGGGGACTGGCGGCGGCGCCGGTCCCTGCGCCGGGCCCGGCCGATTGGCCGGGCATCGGCACGGACGCCACTTACCGGCGCGTTCGCGTTTCCGGCCAGTATCTCTCCTGCCGCACGCATCTTTCCCAAGCCGTGACCGAGCTCGGGCCCGGAAAGTGGGTGATGACTCCCCTGCGGAGCGATCGCGGCTTCGTCGTTTTCGTCAATCGCGGTTTTCTGCCCGAGGGGAAACATCTCCCCCCGTGCGGACAAGACCTGCAGTCGGTGATCGCGGTGACCGGGCTGCTCAGGCTGAACGAGCCGGGCGGAGGATTTCTCCGCAAGAACGATCCCGCAGCCAGCCGCTGGTATTCGCGTGACGTGCAGGCGATGGGTGCAGGTCTCAAGCCGCTCGCGCCCTATTTCATCGACGCAGATCGCGCAGGTCCGGGGTGGCCCCGCGGTGGCATGACCATCGTGCGGTTCAGCAACAGCCATCTCGTCTATGCGCTGACCTGGTTCAGCCTGGCCGCGCTGACCGCGTGGTTCGCCTGGTGGGCCTGGCGGGGCGGGGCGGACGCATGAGAGCATCGGCGCCGGAAGACGCGGCGCGGCGCAACCTTCTGCTTCTTGTCCAGCTCCGCTGGCTGGCAGTGGTGGGGCAACTGACCACCATCCTCGGTGTCCATATCGTCTTTGGCGTGCGGCTGCCGCTGGTTCCAATGCTGGCGACGATCGGCGTGCTCGTCGTGTTGAACTTGGCCATGTTCCCGGCACGGGCGTTGCGGCCAGCCAGCAACACGCAGGTGCTGGCCGGTCTGCTGGTAGACGTCGCCTGCCTGACAGGTCTGCTCTATCTGAGCGGTGGCGCCACCAACCCGTTCATCTCGCTGTACCTGCTGCAAGTCGTGCTGGGCGCAGTGCTGCTTGAGACCTGGTCCAGTTGGGCGCTGGTGCTGCTCACTAGTACCTGTTTCGCGGTGCTGGCGGTGGTGCACCGCCCGCTGCCGCTGCCGCCGGCGCTCGCCAGCAGCCTGTCCGGCCCTTTCGTGTTCGCACTCTGGTTCAACTACACGCTAACAGCGACTCTGGTCGTGCAGTTTGTGACGCGCATCGCCCGCAATCTGCGCGATCGCGACGCGCGCTTGGCCGAACTGCGCCAGCGCGCCGCGGAGGAGGACCATATCGTTCGGATGGGGCTGCTTGCGAGCGGGGCTGCGCACGAATTGGGCACACCGCTGGCATCGCTTTCGGTTGCACTCGGCGACTGGCGCGCGGACGCAAAGATCCGACGCGACCCGCAACTGAGCGTGGAAGTGGCGGACATGCAGGCGGAAGTTGCGCGATGCAAGGCAATCGTCGCCGGTATCCTCTTCGCCGCTGGCGAGGTGAGCGGGGAAGCTCCCGAGCGCACTACGCTGCGTCGGTTCGTGACCGGGCTGATCGAAAGCTGGTCCCGCAACGATAGCGTCACGTTGGACTATCGCCTTTCAAGCGATCTGCCAATTGTTGCTGATCGTGCGCTGGGGCAGGCAATCGTCAACTTGCTTGACAACGCGATCGAGGCGGGGGCGTCGCGAATCTACCTGTCGGTCAGCGCGGTAGAGGACACGCTGATGCTGTTGGTGCGCGACAATGGCGGTGGCTTCTCGGACGCGATCCTGCCCCGGATCGGCCAGCCCTATACCAGCAGCAAGCGGCAACAAGGCGCGGGACTTGGTCTGTTCCTCGCGCATAACGTGTTGCGCACGCTGGGCGGATCTATCGAGGCGCGGAATCTGGAAGGGGCTGGTGCCGAAGTGGTATTCCGCGTACCGGTGCGTGCCCTCGCACTCGAAGAACCAGGCACAGGCGGATGACCGACCACAGGCTGCTGATTGTCGAGGACGATGCGGTCTTCGCGCGTACGCTGGCCCGTTCGTTCGAGCGTCGCGACTATCGGGTGGAAGTACTGAACGGCCCCGAAGACGTGGAGGCAGCGGCCCTGCGGTTGAGGCCCGATCGCGCCGTCGTCGACCTGCGATTAGGGGGGAGTTCCGGGCTGGCCTGCGTGAAGCAGTTGCATGCGCTCGACCCGACGACGCGGATCGTGGTTCTTACCGGCTTCGCCAGCATCGGCACGGCGGTGGAAGCGATCAAGCTGGGCGCGACCAACTATCTGATGAAGCCGGCCAACACCGACGACATCGAAGCCGCGTTCGAGCGCGTGGAAGGCGATGCCGAAACCGAACTGAAGGCGCGGCCGACCTCGATCAAGACGCTGGAATGGGAGCATATCCACCAGACATTGGCTGATACCAACTACAATGTTTCCGAAGCGGCCCGGCGCCTAGGCCTGCATCGGCGGACGCTCGCGCGCAAACTGGACAAGAAACACCTCTAAGGAGGCGCTGGGCCGGAAGCGGCCAATAGAATGAAGCTGCTCGGCCCCCGTCAGTGCAGGATCGGCGGATCGGAGGCGATACCCATTCTCTTTTGCGGCAGGGCAACCACATTGGGCGAGTGCAGCATCCGCGTCGCTCGCTCGAAGTCGACCGCCGGGGAAAAGAGATGGCCCTGGCCACAGGCGCAGCCGATGTTCCGCAGCCGCTCGGCCTGAAGTTCGGTCTCCACGCCCTCTGCGATCACCTTGATGTCGAGCTCGTGCGCGATGTGCAGCACGCCTTCGACGATCGCCCTACTGGCGCTGCTCTGCATCAACTGGTCGGTAAAGGTAAGCGTCCGACCTGACCCGTATTGCGTGGCAACTTCTGCTG
>NZ_ALBQ01000040.1 GCF_000282895.1 Sphingomonas sp. ATCC 31555 | reverse complement strand
ACAAAAGCCCCGAAGCTAACGCTCCGGGGCTTTTGTGCGTCTATGATCACCGTCTTCGGCGGCCCACACTGAGTGATCAGGTCGGCGAACTCGCATGCGACCCGCTTGCTGAAGATCGACGTGTCGACCGGTTTGACGGCCGGCGCTAGAGACAGGGCATGGCGCTAGGAGAAGACCCTGCAATTCACCCCGAGGCTGCGATCGCGCCGGGGTATTTGGCCAATCATGCCGCGCGCGTGTTCAATCGGCTGGTCGATTCCCGCTTGCGTCCACACGGGCTTACCCTTGCCCTGCTCGGACCGATCCTGCTGCTGTCGTGGAAAGGGCCGATGCGACAGCGCGATCTTGTCGCCGATTCAGCCGTGAAGCAGCCGGCGATGGTGGCGCTGCTGGCGAAACTGGAGGCTCTGGCCCTAATCGCGCGCACGCCGAGCGCAGACGACCGGCGGGCTGCCCTGGTTTCGTTGACCGAACGGGGAATGGCGGCAGCTGCGCTGGGACGCGAGATCCTCCTCGACGCCAATGCGCTGGGCGTGGCGGCGCTTTCTCCCGAGGAGGCGCAGGCGTTGACGCGCCTCCTACAGCGGTTGATCGCCAATCTGGAAAGTGCGAGCGGAACATAATATCATGCATGATGTTTCTGCCTGCCGAACGAGTACATCATGCCGAACCGTATTCTCGTCACAGGTGCCAGCGTTGCCGGCGCCACCACGGCCTCGCGGCTGGCCCGTCATGGTTTCGATGTGGAGGTGGTTGAGAAAAGCGCCTGCTTCCTTGATGGCGGCCAGAATGTCGAGGTGCGCGGCGCCGGCCGCAAGGTGCTGCGCGCCATGGGACTGGAAGCGCGCGCGCTGGAACGCACCACGGGTGAACGCGGCACGGATTGGGTGAACGCGTAGGATCGGACGATCGCACGGTTCGAAGTGGCGGAAAAGGGCGAGGGGCCCAGCGCCGAGTTGGAAATCCGTCGCGGTGACATTGCCCGGCTGATCCACGAAGCTGCACAGGACCGCGCGACGTTCCGGTTCGGAGACACGATCGCCGCCGTGTCGCAGGATGGCGGCGGCGTCGACGTGACATTCGAGAGCGGGCGGCAGGGGCGCTATGATCTGGTGATCGTTGCGGAGGGCGTGGGATCATCGACGCGGGAAAGGGTTTTTCCCGGCGAGGCGCCATCCTGAAGCCTGGCCCGGACAACAAGCTGCACGTCTATATGGGCGTGCAGAAGAAGCCGGGGGAGGGGCAGCATTGGGACACCGCCCGGCAGAAGGCCTGGCTGCGCGAGCTGTTCGACCGCGAGGAATGGCTGTTCGGCCGTCTGCTCGACGGCATGGATGCGACGGAAGACTTCTACTTCGAAGTGCTGCACCAGCTGAAGATGGATCGCTGGTCGAACGGCCGCGTCATCCTGATCGGCGATGCCGCCTGATGCGCGACGCCGCTGTCGGGCATCGGCACCACGCTGGCGATCGTTGGCGGCTATGTGCTGGCGAACGAGCTGGCGGCGGCGCCGACTCTTGCCTCTGCCCTGTCGCGCTACGAACAAATCCTGCGGCCGTTCGTCAAGGAAGGACAGGGGGTTCCCAAGATCGTGCCGCGGCTGCTTTGGCCGCACAGCCGGGCGGAGATTTCGGTGATGCACGGTACCTTGCGCCTTGCCGCAACGCCCGCGCTGCGAAAGCTGTTCGCGGCGGCGCTGGTGCGCGATGCCGAGGAGGTGCGCCTGCCCGATTATGCAGCGGCCGGTGGAGGGGCCGCGCCACGGCCCAGCGATAAGGCGACGACGCGACGCTTGCGGGGGGCGTCGTACTGCTCGCGTCGCTCACCGTTCTGGGTTTGGCATGGACCAGGCGGCGGCGGGCGGCATAGGGCAGACGCCGCGGCCGGATCGGTGTGCAGCTACCGGCGGGCCGTCATGCGGCGGCACGCCTCGGCGGGACGAGCCGATCGGCGATCACTGCCGTCAATATGGTTTGCAGCAGGTGCAGTCCCAGTCGCTCGGCCGCCTTGGACGGGCCGGCCTTCTTCTCGCCTTCGGTGATGCCGAGCAGCGGCGCAATGCCGGCGATGTTCACCGCGTAGAGCCCGGCGCCATATGCGGCCCCGAGCAGCACAGCCGAGCTATCCGGCAGCGCGCGGCGCAGTTCGGCATAGCCGAGGCCGAACGCCGCCGAGGCACCCAGATGATTGCCGAATTCGACGAGGCTGGTGCCGAGATCGCCGATCGCCGCGCGGGAACCGGTGGTCCGATCGATCCAGTCGACCGCGTCGCGATCCAGGGTCTTGTGGAGGAGTCCGGTTTTGCGGCCGGCGATCATGACGCCCGTGGTCACCACCCCGGCGACAAGCCCGCCGAGCAAGGCTGCGGTTGCTGGCTTCATGCCGTGTTCCTTCCCGTCGCTAGCGCAGGCGCCGGGCGGCGCCCTTGCAAATTAAGTTCGCGCTGCCGTGCGGAGGCGGGCGCTCACCCAGTCGCTGGAAAACGTCGCGCTGGCGCGGGCGTTCCGGCAGCCCTCCGGCAGGAGCCTGCGGGCAATGCCTGCGCGCTGCGGGCCTTAGCCGGCGCGTTCACCGGGTTCGGCGGATGAACGCTCTCGGAGGAACGCGGCGTGCGAAGGCAGCGCCTCTACCCCGCGGCCGATTACCGCTCGCATCCGCTGCAGTGCAGGGCGCAGATCGGACTCCGGAATGCCGTTGGCGAGCGGATCATAGCCCTGCGGCACAAGGCCCTGGCCCAGCATCACGGCAACCCAGCTCGGCTCGCGGAACAATTCGCCGGGACCGAGCAGCAGGCGTCCGCAATGGGCGAAGATCGCCATGCGCTCGGCCAGGCTGTCGGGCACCGACATCGCCTGCACGGCGCGCCAGAAAGGCGTGTCGTCCCGAAGGGATTGCTTATAGTGAAGGATGACGAAGTCTCGGACTTCCTCCATCTCCGCCTGCATCAACCGATTGTAGCAATCGATCTCCGCCTGGACGAAGCCGCCGGCGGGGAACAGCGACATCAGCGTGACGACGCCGCGCTGGATCAGATGGATGCTGGTCGACTCCAGTGGCTCGACAAAGCCGCCCGCCAGCCCCAGCGCCACGACGTTCCGGTTCCACATCTTGCGACGCCGGCCTGTCGTGAACGACAGCGCGCGGGGCGCCGCCAACATCTGCCCGTCCAGACCGGCGACCAGTGCCTCCGTCGCCGCCGCTTCGTCGGTGAAGGCGCTGCTATACACATGGCCGTTGCCCACCCGGTGCTGCAGCGGAATCCGCCAGCGCCAGCCTGCGGCATCGGCAGTAGAACGCGTATACGGCAAAGGTGGGCCGGCCGGCGCGGTCGGCACCGCAAGCGCGCGGTCCATCGGCAGCCAGTGGCTCCAGTCTTCATAGCCGGTGTTCAGCGCCTGCTCGATCAGCAGGCCGCGAAAGCCGGTGCAGTCGATATAGAGATCGGCCCGCAGTGTTCGGCCGTCGGCGAGGTCCAGGCGATCGACATGCCCCGACAGTTGATCAAGCACCACCCGCGCAATCCGCCCCTCGACCGCCTCGACGCCCTGTTCCAGCGATCGCTCGCGCAGCAACGCGGCGTAGAGCGTCGCATCGAAATGCAGCGCATAGGACAGTTTCGACAATACGCTGCGCGGATCTTCGGTAGGCCGATCGAACTTGCCGGCCAGTGCCGCGCCGGTGTTGAGCGAATAGTCGGCCAGTGCTCCTTCGCGGGTGCGCAGCCAGTGATGGTGGAAGGCGACTCCGCCAAGGTCTGCGCCATAGCTGCCAAACGGATGAAAATAGCGGCTGCCTTGCCGCCCCCAATCGACAAATTCGATCCCCAGCTTGTAGGTGCCCTGGGTGCGCCGGAGGAGGTCGTCTTCATCGATTCCCAGCTGGGCATTGAGCTGCAGGATCGGTGGGATCGTCGCCTCGCCGACGCCGACGGTGCCAATTTCGGCCGACTCCACGAGAGTGACCTTCAGCGCGTCCGGCCCGAAATTGCGCGACAGGGTCGCCGCGGCCATCCACCCGGCCGTACCGCCGCCGGCGATCACGACGCTGGTAACCGGCTTGTCCTGCATGCTGCGTTCCCCACGGCGCATCCCCGCGCCGCCTACAGGATTGTCGGAAAAGAAGGGCAACTGCACGAATGCTCGCGCAGTTGCCCTCCAGGAGTGCGCCCTAACCGAGGAGGTACCCGGGCGCTGGGATCAGAACAGCGCGCGCAGCCGCACGGAGAAGCGCCGATCGTTGATCTGGTAGTTTCGCAGGTAGCGCGGCTCGCCCTGGTAGCTCTTGTTGACCGTATCGAGCAGGTTCTGCCCGTCGACCGTCACCGAGAATTGCTTGGTGATATCGTAGCTGAGCGACGCATCGAGCGTACCATAGGCCTTGAAGTAGATCGGCAGGCTGGCGGCGCCGACTTCCGAGATCGAGTCCAGATATTTGTCGCGCCAGTTATAGGCGACGCGGGCGTTGATTCCGTATTTGTCGTAGAGCGCGATCAGATTGTAGCTGTTGCGCGACAAGTTGATCAGAGGGACCGCGAACTGGGTCTGCGATCCGAGCGACCCCGAGGCGACCGTGCCAGCATCACTGTCTGCAAAGGTGTAGTTTGCCGAGATG
Organism: Sphingomonas sp. ATCC 31555; assembly: GCF_000282895.1. Taxonomy (GTDB): domain Bacteria; phylum Pseudomonadota; class Alphaproteobacteria; order Sphingomonadales; family Sphingomonadaceae; genus Sphingomonas. The sequence goes on along the minus strand of NZ_ALBQ01000040.1, from coordinate 39,292 downwards.
CCGAGGCCCGACAGCGGCCCCGGCAGGAAGTCGAAGAACTTCTGGCCGCCGATTTCGAAGCCCTGCACCGAGCCCTTGGGAGTGTTGACTACGGCGCTGACGTTGAACTGCACCGTGCCGACGCCCGCAATGTCGCGCGACGTCAGGAAGCTGCGGCTGTCGATAATGTCGCGCAGATCCTTGCGGAAGACGGTGACGAACACATAGCCGGCGCGTTCGAAATACCATTCCAGCGCACCGTCGAACGAGGTCACCCGCTCCGGCCGCAAATTGGGGTTGCCCGAAACCGATCCCGATCCCTGATAGGGATTGGTCGTCGGGTTATAGGGTGCCGAGGCGTTGATCGGAGTCGGCGTGGCGCTTGCCCCGTCATAGACCGGTGACAGCGTGTAGCTGGGGTTGAGCTGGGTAAAGGTGGGCCGGAAGATGTTCTTCGAAAATGCGAAGCGCGCCTGGATCTGAGGCGTGATGCGGAGCCGCAGGTTCACGCTGGGCAGCCATTTCGAATAGTTGCGACCGCCTTCATAGGGCTCGACGATCGATGTGCTGGTGGGATTGGTGCCACCCGCCGTGCGATAGCTTAGCACCTCGAAGCCAGTGCCGGTCGCCTCCGTGCGGACATAGCGCAGGCCGATGTTTCCGTCGAACGTCATGCTGCCAATGTCGGTGCCGAACGCCGTGCGCAGATAGGCGGCGTAATCATGTTCCTTCACGCGGCTGGTGGTGGACTGCGCCGGGTTGTCGAGATCACCGAAGCCGACCGTCTGCCCGCTGATTTCCTTGACGTGCGCGGAGGCCGATTCCGGATGCTGGGCGTCATACAGGTTCCACTGCAGGATAGGCCCGAACACCGAACTGGACGCGGCACCGCGCAGCAGCGTAGCCTGGCCCGGATTGTTCTCGACGAATTCGGGGTGATCGGAAACGCGGTAGCAGTTCGCTGCCGTCGACCAGTTGGCGCAAGTGCCACCAATCGTCGTCCAGTTCCCAACGTTGGTCTCGCGGTTGATCGCGGTCTTGCCGCTATACCTGGCGCCTGCGGTGATTGACTTCAGGAAGCTCCCGTCATCGAATTCCCAAGTCAGGTCCAGCCGCGGGCTGTCGCCTTTGGCAGTGTTGCGGGTGCGCGTGGGCTGGATCGCGGTGAAGCCGTAGTTCGCCGGGTTGGCGAAGAAGTTGGACGGTTGTCCCGTCACCGGATCGATCGCCCCCTGGGTGGGGAACTCACCGCGATTGTCGAAGACATAATAATAGTTGCCGGTGAACACGCCCGGCGCGCCGCCGCTGGCGGCATAGGGCGTGATGGTGAGGTTCAGCGAGTCCTGATCCACCTTGGCGTCGATATGCTGATAGTCGAACACCAAGTGGAGATGGTCGCCGATGGACCATTTCAAGCCGCCGCTGATGTCCGTGGTACGGGTCGAGCGATTGGCGCCGTAGGTGATCGCCGCACCGGACGGATTGGCCAATGCGCCTGACGTGGCGACGCCGTTTTCGACCGTAAAGGTGCCGACCGGTGCCGCGCTCTCGTCGGTAGCGAAATAGGCAACGCCGGTGTCGCGGAACTTGTAGCTTGCGTTGAGCACCCGCGCATAGACTTCAACGTTGTCAGCCGGCTTCCACTGCAGCGCGCCGGAAACGCTGGTGCGCCTCCGATCGCCTTGCGCCACGTTGAAGCCGCCGCCCTTGGGAACCTGGACGTTCTGATTGGCATAGCCCGGCACCAGCGTGGACTGTACCGGCGCACCATCGGGCGACGGATTGGGGCCGTGCCACAGATAGGGCTCGATCTGATCCATGTCCTGCCGGAACGCCGATTTCTGATAGGAGCCGTTTAGCAGGAAGCCGATCTCGCCAATGCCGGTGTTCCAGCGATTGCTGTAGAGCGCGGAGGCGTTCCAGCCATTCTTCTTGGCAAGATCGTAGCGGGTGCCCGCGACGGTGGCAGAGATGATCCGGCCATTGGCGTCGAACGGCATGCGGGTGCGCAGATCGATCGTGCCGCCCAGCGAGCCTTCGATCATCTCCGCCGAGGGATTTTTGTACACGTCGACCCGGCTGAGCAGATCGGGCCCGACTTCTTCGAACGACAGGCCGACGCCGCCGTTGGCGGTGAAGATATCGTGGCCGTTCAGCTCCGTGCGGATGTTGCTCAGGCCGCGAATTGCGACCGTGCTGCCTTCGCCGAGGTTGCGCTGGATCTGGATGCCCGAGATGCGCTGCAGCGACTCCGCGACGTTGACGTCGGGGAAGCGGCCAATGTCCTGCGCGGTGATCGAATCGACGATCTGTTCGGCGTTCTGCTTCACCGCCTGGGCCGAAGCGAGGCTGGCACGCAGGCCGGTGACGACGATCTCGCCTTCCACGGCGGCCCGATCCGCCTCGGTGGCAGGCGCGGACGGTTCCTGGCTGTCCTGCGGCGTGGTCGTCTGGGCCGCTGCCGGCAGTGCGAGCGCCGCCGTGGTCATCGCCAGCACGGATGCCGTCGCAAAGATGTGTGTCGTACCCCTCATCGTCTTTCCCCTCCAGATAGCCGCCGTTTCTGCCGACCTTATAAATATGATGATAGCGCTACCTGCCGCATATGAAAATTGGAATTCATATGCGGCAACTAAAATTTTTTGGTTTTGATATTCTCCGAGGGAAAGCGGACCTGCACCTAGGGACGGCTGCCGCAGTGCCCCGTTGCACGCGCCGCGCTTTCGCGCGAGGGAGGGTGCACACGGCAAAGGAGGCACTATGGCGCGAACCGGGTCCAAGAAGACCTATTCCGCCCCGGCGATTGAAAAGGCGTTCGAAGTCATCGAGTTGCTGGCCGGTCGCCCCGAAGGCGCGCTGGTAAGTGAAATGGCGGCCGAGCTCGGCCGATCGGTGGGCGAACTGTTTCGCATCGTCGTCGTGATGGAGCAGCTGGGCTATCTCCGCCGATCGGAGGTGACCGACAAATATGCCGTGGCCTATAAGCTGCTCGACGTCGCGTTGCGTTCCACGCCGTCCCAGGATCTGATTCGCGCCGCGTTGCCAGAGATGCAGATGCTCGCGCGCGATACGGTGCAGTCCTGCCATCTGGTTGTCGCCAGTCGGGGACATGGCCTGGTGGTAGCGCGTGAGGAATCGCCGGCAAGTCGCGGATTCGCTTTGAAGGTGGGCGCGCAGATCGACCTGGTGCAGAGCTGCTCGGGCCAGGTGCTGCTCGCCTTTTCCAACCTGAACCTCACCGAGCGTATGGTGCGCGCGGCGGAAGAGGAGCGGGGCACCGCTGTTGACCGCAGTTGGCTGGCGGATCGGCTCGCGACCGTCCGGCGGCTCGGTTATGACAGCCGCAAGAGCCCGGTCACTTTCGGTGTCACCGATATCAGCTACCCGATCTTCGGCTTCGACCGGATCGTCGTCGCGGCGCTGACGATTCCCTTTCTCGCGTTGATCGACGGCTCACAGAAGATGGATCTTGAGGCGGCGCGCGAAAAGCTGCGCGCCGCTACGGCACGGATTTCCGATCGACTGGGGTACGAGCCGGAATAGACCGTGCGTGCAAACGTTCACATGCGCGATCTATTTTGCATTTGCGAAAACGCGGTGCTGCCGGATCACTCCAATAGGGCAGCACCATAAGCGGGCAGGGGCAGCGAACCATTGAAGCTAGCGCCGGCGATCGCATCGCGCTTGCGACCCGCAATGGATATGCGCACAGGCGATGTCGTGGTGTTGACGTAGAGCGTGCGGCCTTCGACGACACGGGCCAACACACCCTCCGGCGTTTCCGGCCCGCGCTCAATGCCGAGCGTCGAGTAGAGCGAGCGGACCAGCGGCGCGAGCAGCGCTTCCTGCGCCGCAGTGGCGAGGTAGATGGCGCGGCCCTTGCCATAGCGATTCAGGGTAATCGCCGGGCTCTTCTTGGGCGTGTTGTCGAAGCTGGCGAGCGTGGTGGCGCTGCTCGGCTCCAGCACTTCGTAATAGGGGTCGGTGCCGGTCAGCGTCTGTCCCTGGAAGCTGACCTTGAGCGGCGTCTCCGAACGGTAGAACTCGTTGGTGCGCAGGCCGAAGACATCGGTCAGTCCGCCGGGCAACGGTGTACCGAACCATTTACCGGTGGCATCGACCTTGGCCGAATAGCCGGTCATGATCACCGTCCCGCCCGCGGCGACATAGCGGCGCACCGCGGCGGTCATCTTCTCGTCGAGCAGATAAGCGGCCGGCAGCACGACCAGCTTGTAGGCGTCGATTGAGTCGTGGCCGATGTCGATCACCGCCGCATCGATATTGTCGCGGAAGAAAGGCGCATAACCGGCCTTGGCCTGTTCGGTATAATCGACCTTGAAATATTCCTTCATCGTGTTCGGGCCCTGAGGCGGGCTGGTCAGCCACATCGTGCCGAAGGAGTAGCCGATCGCCACCTGCGGCGCGCGGTAGCGTGGGAAGCCCAGGCCGCGCAGCTTCTGGAACTCGCGGGCGATAGTCGCGAACTCGTCGACCTTCCACGAGGGGCGATCGTCGTGGTCGATCAGGCCGAACAACGCCTGCTCCTCGCCGCCTAGATGCGAGTTGAACGTCCAGGCGAGGAAGGTCTGCGAATAATAGAGCAGCCCGAAATAGGCCCACATCCGCGAGCGGCCGGGCGTGCCGTAATAGCCACCGCCGCCGGCAGTGAATTCGTTGAACCAGACCGGCGTGTCGTGGCCGGCGCGATTCATCATCACTTCGAAACCGGCGCCGAGCGGATCGCCGGGATAGAAACCCTGCGCGCCATAGGTGGAAACCTCATCCCAGGAGCGCAGATAGTCGAAGCCCTTCGTCCAGGCGGTCGGCCAGAAATTGGAGGCGACGGGCAGGTTGGGGGCGTTGGCCTTGCGCGAGGCTTCGAGATCCTTGAGCGCGCTGATCGTGTCGTCGGACCAGTAGCGGCGCAGATCGAGGTTGCGCTCATTGGGGCCTGGGCCCTCGCCGTAGGGCAGATCGACTTCGTCCCAGCTGTTCACGCGCCGTGACCAGCGCTGCGTCGCCCAGGCTTTGTTGAGCGCCTCGATCGTCCCGTATTTCTTCTGAAGCCAGCCGACGAAGCGCTTCCGATCCGCCTCCGAATAGGACATGCGGCCGTTGCCGATCTCATTGTCGTAGCCCACCGCGATCACCGCCGGATGCTTGGCATAGCGCTGCAGCATCTTGTCGGCGAGGCGGCGGGCGAGCCGGCGATAGTCGGGATCGCTGATATTGTCCCAATAGCGCGAGGCTGCGTTGAGCCGCGTGCCCGCCTGGCTGACCAGATCGACGCCCGGATAGCGCTTGTGCAGCCAGATCGGCGCGGGCTGGCCGGGAATGTCGACGACCACACGGATGCCGGCCGCGTGCATCTGGTCGATAACCTTGTCGAACCATTCGAAGGTGAAGCGGCCCTCCTGCGGCTCGAACGAATCCCAAGAAAGGTCGCCCATGCGGACCATCGTGAAGCCCGCCGCCTTCATCACCGCGATGTCCTGGCGGATCTGCTCAGGGCTGCGATCGACCGGCTGATAGCAAGTGCCGACGAACAGATCTCCCTTGCCCGGCCAATCCGGGTGACCGGCGGCACTCTGGGCGAGAGCGGATACTGGCAGCGTTGTCACCGCAAGCGTGAGGGCAAGGCGCACGGCGAGTGTGCGCTTGGCGGGGCGATGGGTCATGGTCATCCGTCCGTCTAAAAGGCCGCCGGTCAGGCGAAATGAATCTCGAAGGCACTGGCGTGGCGCGTGGGCAGGTTGCCCGGCGGGGTGATCACCAGCGCCTGGTCGGTCTGGCGGAAGTCGACCGCGCCGCGGTGGCCGAGCAGGCGTACTTGACGCACCCGCCGCTTCTCGTGCCGGTTGCCGCGGGCGAGCGCCTTGATCGCCACGGGCCCCTTTGGCTCGCCGAGCGTGATCGCGTAGAGTAGCTCCCCCTTGGTGGTGAAGCGGATATCCTCGGGCGTATAGGCCGCCTTTTCCTGGAAAGCGCCTTCCTTGGCTTCGGTCGGGCCCTCGCCGAAGATGCGCCACGGGCGGGTGCCGTGGATCGCCGGGCCGTTCGCCGCCATCCAGGCGGCGAGTTCCGTCAGCAATTGCTCGGATTGCGGCGGCAGGCTGCCGTCGCCGCGCAGCACGACGTTCAGCAGCATGTTGCCGTTCTTCGAGACGATGTCCGCCAGCATCGTGATCACGTCGCTGGCCGATTTGTAGCGATCGTTTTCGCTGTAAAACCAGTCGCCGTTCGACGTGTCGGTCTGCCAGGGCAGGGGATTGATGCCGTTGAGCACGCCGCGTTCGACATCCTGGACACCCCAGGCCTGGTTGAACTCCCCTGAGCCGAGCGCCTTGTGGTTGTACACCGCCTCCAGCCTGCCGCTGCGGGCAATGCTGCTGTTGTAGAGGTGCGCCACCATCGCGCGGCCGATCTCGCCGAACGGCACGCCGCCATCCGAATAGAGCAGGTCGGGCTGATAATTGTCGATCAGGTCGCGGATGCGGGCGAACCAATGGCGCTGATATTCGGGGTTCTTGGTGTACCAGGTATCGGCATCGCCGAGGAACGGCTCGTCGCGATTACCGTGATACAGATCGACGAAACGCGGGTCGGCGCCATCATAGCGCTTGCCCATGCGCGGCCAGAACTGATCGTAGAGCTGGTTCGGATACCACCAGTTGTAGCTGGCGCCGAGGTGTTCGGACACGCCGAAGCGCAGGCCGCGGCGCTTGGCCGCCGCCTTGAGTTCGCCGACGATGTCGCGCTTCGGCCCCATCGCCACGGCGTTCCAGCGGTGATGGCGGGACTTCCACAGATCGAAATTGTCGTGGTGGACGCCCATGGATACGATATACTTTGCCCCTGCCGCTGCATAGCGACCGACCAGTGCCTCCGGATCGAACTTGGCAGCGGTCCAGAGCGGAATGATGTCCTTGTAGCCCTTTTCGGAAGGGTGGCCGTAGGTCTTGAGGTGGTGCTCGTAATGGGGATGGCCGGGCACGTACATGAAGCGCGCATACCAATCCCCCTGCGCAGGAACGGCTTGTGGGCCCCAATGCGCCCAGATGCCGAACTTGGCGTCGCGGAACCAGTCCGGCGTCCGGTAGGTGGAAAGCGACGCGCCGGTAGGCTTGAACGGCCCGGGTGCCGCCACCGGATCGACATCGGCGCCCGGCAGCTTCTGCCCCACCTGCGCCCGAGCGCGTCCCGCGCTTCCCACTGCCAAGGCGGTCGCGAACGAGCCGGCCAGAATCTCACGCTTGCTGAAGTTCGTCATCCGCTCCTCGGGTCATTTCGCAGCACCTTGGAGGCGCCCCCCTGTTACTGCTAGCATATTTGCAAACTGATTTTCATGTGGCAAGCGTATTCTTGCGTTCTGCCCGGCTCCGGCGGCTGAACGGTCGTCAGGAAGTCTCGTCCTTTCCACTTCTTAGCAACCTTCAACATCGGAATCCGATCATGAGCGACCGCCTGTTCGACCCTTCTCGCCGCACCGTTTTGTCGCTTGCCGCTGCCGCGCCATTGCTTTCGCAGGCGGCTCGCGCCGCCCCGGTTGCGACCGACCTGCCGGTTTCGGCCCGTGAGATGGGACTGGCGCCGCGCGAGATATTGCCGTTCGACAGCGGATGGCGGTTTGCCCTGGGGCATGGCAGCGATCCGGCCAAGGATTTCGACTTCGGCTATGGCCAGAGCGACTTCGCCAAGACTGGCGACTTCAAGCTCGCCAAGACCGATTTCGACGATAGCGGCTGGCGCGCGCTCGATCTTCCGCACGACTGGGCGGTCGAATTGCCATTTGTCCATGACGATCGCGGCAGCGGCGACGCCAACAATCGCGGCCATGGCTACAAGCCGCTGGGCCGGCGCTATCCGGAGACGAGTATTGGTTGGTACCGCCGCCGGTTCGATGTGCCGGCGAGCGACCGCGGCCGCCGCACCTGGATCGAGTTTGATGGCGCGATGCGCGATGCGATCCTATGGGTGAACGGCTGCTATATCGGCCGCCACAATGATGGCTACACGCCGTTCCGCTTCGACCTTACCGATTTCCTGCATTATGGCGGCGACAACATCGTCGTCGTGCGCGTCGATGCGTCGATGGGCGATGGCTGGTTCTACGAAGGCGCGGGCCTGTACCGCCATGTCTGGCTGACCAAGCACGATCCCGTCTATCTCGGGCGATGGGAAAGCGTGGTGCGGGCGACGCCGGAAGGGCGCGGCGCGACGCTCGACCTAGCGACCCTCGTCGCTAACGAAACCGATGCCGACACGCAGGCTGTGGTGGAATGGACCATCGCCGATGCTGCCGGGCAAGTGGTGGCGCGAGCCTCCGCGCCCGCGGTTCGTGTCGCGGCGGGCGGCACCGCCGAGAGCCAAGTCCACGCGACCCTGCCCGAGGCGAAGCTCTGGTCCGTGGAGACGCCGGCGCTCTATACCGCCACCGCACGGCTGGCAGCCGGCGGTAGCGTCCGCGACGTCGATCGCGTGACCTTTGGCGTGCGCAGCTTCCGTTTCGATGCCGATCGGGGCTTCTTTCTCAACGGCAAGTCACTGAAGCTGCAGGGCACCTGCAATCACCAGGACCATGCCGGCGTCGGCGCCGCGCTGCCCGACGCGATCCAGCGCTATCGGCTGAACGTACTACGCGAGATGGGGTGCAACGCAGTGCGCACCACCCACAACATGCCGACGCCCGAATGGGTCGAGGAATGCGATCGTGCCGGCGTGCTGGTGATGTGCGAGACGCGCCAGATGAGTTCCAATCCCGAGGCGATGGCGCAGTTGGAAGTTATGGTGAAGCGCTTCCGCAATGCGCCTTCCGTCATCATCTGGTCGATTGGCAACGAAGAATGGTTGTTGCAGAAGAAAATGGCCGAGCAGGGCAAGCCGATCGCCGCCGCCATGGTGCGCCGCTGTCATGCGCTCGATCCGACCCGGCCGGTGTCGGCGGCGGTCAACGACGACAACGAACAGGGGGTGAGCGACCCGCTCGATATCATCGGCTTCAACTATCATCAGGAATATCCCGAAGCCTATCATGCGAAGCATCCGACGCGCCCGATCTATGGCTCCGAAACGTCGAGCGCGATTTCGACACGCGGCGAATATGTCAGCGATCCGACCCGTAACACCGTCAACAGCTATGACGGCGTGGTCGGCTGGGGGAAGACTCCGGAAGACTGGTGGAAGCTGTATGGCGGCAAGCAATGGTCGGCCGGCGGTTTTGCCTGGACCGGCTTCGACTATCGCGGCGAGCCGACGCCCTATAGCTGGCCGTCGATCAACTCGCAGTTCGGCATCGTGGACATGTGCGGGTTCCCCAAGGATTATCACTATTATTACCGCGCCTGGTGGCGTTCCGAGCCGTCGCTGCACGTCTTTCCGCACTGGAACTGGGAAGGCCGCGAAGGCGAGACGGTGTCGGTGTGGGTCTATTCCAACTGTGACACCGTGGAATTGCTGCTCAACGGCCGCAGCATGGGCACGCAATCGGTGCCGCCGCTCGGCCATCTCGAATGGAAGGTGCCGTATCAGCCCGGTGCCATCGAGGCGCGAGGCCGCAAGGGCGGGCGGCTGCTGACCCAGCGGCGCGAGACCACCGGGCCGGCTCGTACGATCCGGCTGACTGCCGATCGCACGTTGATCCAAGGGGACGGCCGCGACGTGGCGATGCTGAAGGCCGAACTGCTCGATGCGCGGGGGCGGCCGATCCCGACGGCAATGGACAAGCTTGCCTTCACGATTCAGGGGCCGGGCGCGATTATCGGAGTTGGTAACGGCGATCCGAATTGCCTGGAAAGCGACAAGGAGCCGCGCCGGTCGCTGTTCAACGGGCTGGCGCAGATAATCGTGCAATCGACGGGACGACCGGGCACGATCACCGTCGCGGCGGTGGCGGACGGCGCCCGCGCCGAGCCGCTGTTGCCGGGCAAGCTGACGCTACGGGCGGCGCGCCCAATCGCCTGAGCGACGGGGGATCGCCGGCGGGAGGGGCGCAGGCGAAGTGCCGGTGGGCGTCCGCGTACGCTTACCGGCGCAGCGCCAGGATCTGCCCTTCCGCCAGCAGACGCTGGCGCAGGCTGGGATAGGACACGTCCTGCACCGACGTCTTGTTGGCGAGCGCGATATCGGCGGCGGCTGCTGCCGACTGGCCCAGGATCATGAAGACGGGCTCCATCCGGATCGTGCCATAGGCGATGTGCGAGGCCGAAAGCGCGACCGGCACCAACAGGTTTGTTGCCTCCGCACGCTTCGGCACGATCGCGTCATAGCTGATCGGATAGGCGTGGCCGACCCCGACCTCGATATTGCCTTCGTTGCGCGCGAAGCCCCGGGCATCGACGATGCGCTGGGTGTTGTGCGAATCCATCTGATAGGATCCCATGCCCACCGCTCGCGGAGTCGGGCGTAGACCACGCACCTCCGGCTCCGCCATTACGAAATCGGAGACCATCCGCCGCGCTTCGCGAACGTACATTTCCCGCGGCCAGCCGCCATTGGCGGTGAATTCGTCGCGGCACAGGCCCCAGCGGACCATCTCCGCACGCGTTTCGGCGGGCACCTTGGGGTCGTGCGCCATGAACCACAACAGGCCCTGCTGATAGCGGACATGTTCGCGCGCGATCGCGGCGCGCTCGGCGTCGCTGCCTTCGGGATAGCCATAGTTCATGCCGATATTGTCGGTGGAAAAGCCGCCGAAATTGTTCACATCGGCCTTGCCGTTCGGGATGCGATCGAATTTTTGGAAGAAGTTGCGGTAACCCGCGTCCATATAGCGCAGAAGCAGCGCATATTGCCCGGGATCATAGCCCGCCGGCTTGGGCAGCGGGATGCGGTTCGCGGCGACGTCGGTCAGGCATAGACGATAGGTATAGGCCTGGATCTTGCGATCGGCGCTGCCGTCCGGCGCAGGCTTCTCGGCGCTGATACGCGGCAGGAGGCCGCTGCCGGGATCGCCCGGCACCTTGTACGGATCGATATCGAGGGTGAACTGGTGGTTGGTGGATTTTCCCAGCTGCACGCCGTTCAGCGTCTCGCCATAGGTGGCATTGGCCTCGCGGCCGATTGTGTAAGAAATGCCGGCGGCGGCCATCAGATCGCCCTCGTAGCTCGCATCGATGAACATGCGGCCGGCGAAGCGTTGCCCCCCATTCGAGCGAAAGGCGACCAGTCTGGTGCCGGCCCGCTCGACGCTGCCGCGGGTGCGGTCGAGCGGCTGGCTACGCACCACTTGCACCCCCGCCTCGCGCACCCAGGTCTCCAGTATGCGTTCGGCGACCTTGGGTTCGAACTGCCACATGGCGCCGTCGTCGATGAAGTTCTCCGCCCGGGCCGGGCGCGGCGCATGGTTCCAGGCAGCAGGGTTGTCATAATGCCGCTTCACTCGGCGATAGAATTCCAGCGCCAGTCCGCCGATTGCGCGGTGGTTGCCGGTGTCGGACCAACTCAGCCCGTTGGTGGTCATTCCCCCCAAATACGCGTCCCTGCAGACCAGCGTGACGCTGCGCCCGAGCCTGCGGCCTTCGATCGCGGCGATCACGCCGCCGGCGGTGCAGCCATAGATGACGATGTCCGCAGCAGCGGGCACCACAGGTCGTGCACGCGCGGGGGAGGGCAGCGCGAGCAGCGCCGCCGACGCGAGGAGCAAGGGCCGCATGTCCATCACCACCTTCAAAAGGTTGCCGCTACGCCGAAGAAGATTCGGCGATCTTCGCGCGCGCTTGTGAGCAGCCGGGTCGGATCCTGCAGATACTGCCGGTCGATGGACCGGGTAAGGTTGATCGCCTCCACCGTCAGCCGCACCGTGCGGGTTAGGTTGAGCTGCGCCGAAGCGTCGAGCTGGCCTCGCGCTGCCGCATAGGAACTGCCGCCTGCCGCGGCGCTGCCCTGACCGAGCAAGTAGCTGGAGCGATAGATATAGGCGACGCGGGCGGAGAGCGTCTTGTCTTCGTAAAAGCCAATGAGGTTGTAGCTGTGCTTCGACAGCCCCGGCAGCGGCAGCCGGGCGCCGGTCGCTTCGTCGATCAGCGGCGTTTCGCTGTCGACATAGGTATAGTTCGCCTGCACGCCTAGGTTGCCCAAAGGCCCTGGCAGGAAGCGGAGCGACTGTTGATAGGCAAGCTCGACGCCCTTGATCTTGCCGGCGGCGCCGTTGACCGGCTGCGTGATCTGGAACACGCCATAGGCTTGGCCCGTGCTCGGATCGACCTGGTCGGACAGGCCGGGGATGAATTCGCTCTGCGTGCGGTTGAGCGTGAAGGAATCAACATTCTTGTAGAAGCCGGCGACGGTCAGCGCGCTGGAGGGCGCAAAATACCATTCAAGCGTCGCGTCGTACTGAGTGGCTTCGAACGGGCGCAGTGCGGGGTTGCCGCGCGATCCCGTGCGCGAGACGAATAGCGGCACAAAGCTGACCCCCACATCGCTCAGGCTCGGCCGGGCGACGACCTTCGCCGCAGCGAGGCGGAAGGTGAGGTTGCGAAGCAGGTCGAGCGACGCGTTGGCGCTCGGCAGCCAATAGCCGAACCGCGACTTGGACGCAGTGGGCTGGGTATCCGAAAGGTAACCCGAGGAGATCCGCTCGAATGTGATGTAGCGAACGCCGGCGTTGCCGGTGAGCGGCATCGATCCGATCGTCGTTTCGACATTGCCCTTGGCATAGAAGGCCAAGGTGTCCTGAGTCACGTCCTTGATCGAGACCCGCCCGAACGGGATCGTGTCCGCGCGCGGGACCGGCAGGCCAAAGGCCGCACGTGCTGCCTCTTTGTCGGTCGTGCCGCCCAGGATATCGCGGGGAAACTCGCCGGGCACGCCGGGATAGAAACTTCCCTGCTGGTTGTCGTACACCAGCCCGGGCAGCTCATCGACGGTCAGGATTCCGTCGCCATTCTTGTCGCCGCGCGACAACAGGCTGGCCGCCGTCGGGATGTTCTGCGGCGCTTCGGAATAGAATTGGATCGACTCATATCGGCTGCCGACCTCTACCGACCGCAGCGGGCCGAAATCGGTGCGGATCGTGAAGTCCACGCGTCCGTCATAGCCGCTATTGTCGGTGCGGAAGTCGTTCTCGAAGATTGAGGCAAGCTGATACTGCGTCGGATCGTTCAGGTTGAAGTTGGACGCGAGCGACAGGTCCGGCACGGTGCCGCGCCTGGAAAAGTCGATCGTGGCGTTGGCGGTGCGCCCGGTACGCGGCACCACCACATAGGTGAAGGACGCACCTGGCCCGCCATCGGTGCCCAGCCCCTTGGCATAGGACGCATCGGCCTTCACCGTCACCACGTCGCCCTCATATTTGGTCGAGACGCCGATATTGGTCGATTTGAACTCGGTCGGCTCGTCATAGATCAGCGGCCGTACGGTCACGCCGGTATAGGTCGAGCGCACCACCGTGCCATTGGCGTCAGCCACGGCGCCCACGTCATTGTCGTTGAAGAGGATCTGGTAGTTGGCGCTCTGCCGCTCGCGTTTCAGCCGGGTGTACGTGCCGTCGAGGATCATCTCCCAGCGCTCGCTTGGGCGATATTGGATCGAGCTGTTCAGCGTCAGCCGTTCCTCGGCGCGATCATAGATGCGGGCCATGTAGCGGTTGGGGCGGTACAGGCCGGGATCGTTCACCCCGTCGCCATTGCCGTCGATATTGTTGGTGCGGGTCCAGCCGCCGGTATCGAACGAATAGCCGCGGGTGTGTGTGTTCGAATAGGCCGCGCTGGCCAAGATACCGAACGTATCCCCGAACGTCTTCGACACCAGCGCGGAGCCGCGATAGCCGAGGTGATCGGCCTGATCGGTATAGGCGCCCTGCAGGCGCCCGCTGACAACGAAGTCGGCGAGTTCGAGCGGCCGCTTGGTCTTGAGGTTGACGGTAGCGCCCAGCGCGCCCTCCGGCATGTCCGCTGTGGGCGATTTCGACACGACGATACTGGAGATGATCTCCGGGCTTACGGATTCGAGTGACGCGCTGCCGCCGGCGCCAGGGCCCAGGAAGGTGCGGCCGTTGATCTCCAGCCGGTTCTGCGAAATGCCGCGCACAGTGAAATTCGATCCATCGCCCTCGCGACGGGTGATTTGTACGCCGGTGATACGACTCATGGATTCGGCGACATTCTGGTCGGGAAGCTTGCCGATATCCTGCGCGGTGATGACGTCGACGATGTTGCCGGCAGCGCGCTTGACGTTGATCGATTGCTGCAGCGACGCGCGGATGCCGGTGACGACGATCTCCTCCGGCTCCGGCTGAGCTTCCTGCGGCGCGGGCTCGGCGGCGACCTGCATCGACGCCGGCTCGATCTGCGCAGTCGCAGGGGTGAATGCGACACGTTCACTCGTTGCACGGCGGCGCAGGACGATCGCGCCGCCAGCACGCACCGGCACCAGATCGGTCCCATCAAGCAGCAGGCGCAGCGCCGAGGCGACGTCGAACGAGCCCTTCACTCGGTTGACGCGAAGGTTCGCCGTCAGGGGGCCGGGGACAAGGATCTGGATGCCGGCCTGATGCGCGAATTGCGGAATACCGGTCCGGGCGGGTTGCGCCGATACGTCGAACTGGCGGGTCTGGGCCGTCGCTGCAGTCGGCAGGGTGGACGCCAGCACGACAGCGGCGGTGCCGAGCATGTGAGAACGCACGGAAAACATGGGTGAAGCCTCTCCCTTTGTCGGCGCTTTCTGTTCCGAAGCGCTCACCCGATACGAGCCGGCGTCGCCGCGATTCCGTCAGTGCTGCTCGACTTTTTTCCGCGCTAGGCGGATTTCTTGCGGCGTCGTGGTCACGTGCGCATCGAACGACGTGGCCAGCGTCGCCGCGAAATCTTCGGGCTTGTCGATCTGAAACAGGCCGACCAGCCGCTCCTGCGCAAGATCCTGATCTTCCACCACCAGCTGCTGGCGGTTGTATCGATTGAACTGCGCCACCGCGTAGGCGACGGTTTCGTTCTCAAGTGAGATTTCGCCGCTGCGCCAGGCCAGTGCGCGTGCGATCGCGGTGGGGGCGGTGCCGACCACCGGGGCTGCCACGCCGGCGTGAAAGCGCGCGAACTGACCGGCCTCGATAATCGTCATCGCGCCGCTGGCACCGGCCGGCCACACCGCGACGGTGCCCTCGGTGACGGCGACCTCCACTCCCTGATCGCGCCGCTCCACCGAAAAAGCCGTGCCCACGGCCCGCACCATCGCGATACCGGCATCGACGACAAAGGGGCGAGCGCGGTCCTTCGCGACCTGGAACCAGGCCTGGCCATGATCGATCGATACGCGTCTGATGTCGCGCTCCAGCGTCACATGCAGCGCGCTGTCGGTGTTGATCATCGCGACCGACCCGTCGGCAAGCGGCAGGCGCCGTATCTCGCCACGCGCCGTCTCGACCCGATCGCCGCGCCAAACCTGCCAGCTAAACAGGCCGGCAATGCTCGCTGCCAGGGCTCCGGCCCCCGCGGCAAGCAGCTTGCGCCGGTTGCTGAACCCGGGCACCGACCTCGTGTGGACTCCTTGCGGAGCGAGGGCTTGGTCAACAAGGCTCAATCCGGCCATGGCGCGCAGCAACGCCCCGGCATGGGCGGGATCTTCCGCCAGCCACGCCTGCAGCGCGGCCTCGTCCGCCGCATCGAGCGGATGACGCAGCGCCCATTCGGCAGCCTGTTGCTCAACGCGATCGGACATGGGCTTTGCCATCCTGCATCGAGGGCGTGACGTCCGTCGGCTCGGTAACCATCCGCAGGATGGCGCGCAGGCTGCGACTGGCGTCATTTTCGACCACCGCTTCGCTCACTCCCAGCCGCGCGGCTATTTCTTTCTGGCTGAGGCCTTCTACTCGGCGCAGCAGGAAGATCCGACGCGCCCGCTCGGAAAGTGTGCCCAGCGCGCTGCGGACCCGATCGAGTTCCTGCCGCCCCGCAGCGATCCGATCGGGTAGGGGCAGGTCGCTCGCCAATTCGCTGCCTTCACCTTCCGCGATCGGCTCGATCCGCACGACGCGCGCACGTCGCCGCTGGCGATGGGCGAGGTTGCGCGCCATGGTGAATAGATAGGCGCGCGGTTCGGCGATGTGCGTAACGTCCGAGAGCTGAGATAGCCGGCAATAGCATTCCTGCACGATATCCTCCACGTCGTCGGCCGCCATCACACGCGACCGCAACCAGCTGCGCAGGTCACGTTCGTGCGGCAGGATCTCGCGTCCCACCCATTCCGCCAGCGCCGTCCGTTCCGTGGCCGCTCTCCTCTCCTGCGCGTTCGAGTCCCCAGGATCGCGTTTCCTTCATCATCCTGCCGCAAATCCGTTCAGACGCTGAGGCTAACCGGCACCGACTCTCTCTCGGCCTGCCCTCAGCCAGCGGGGAACAGTGCCGAAAGGCTCGCTGCAAGGTCCGCACTGCGGAAAGGCTTGGTCAGCCGAGGAAGATCCGACGCAATGCCCTCCGCATCGGCATAGCCTGAAACGATCAGAACCGGCAGGCTTGGGTGCATCAACCGCGCCTCGCGCGCCAGGTCCGCGCCGCTCATGCCCGGCATCAGATGATCGGTAATGAGCAGTTCGGGCACCGTACCGGACCGGAGCAGGGCCAATGCTTCCTCCGCCGATCCGACTTCGACGACTTCGAATCCCAGATCGTTGAGCATGTCTGCCGTGCTCATCCGCACCAGAGCCTCATCGTCGACCAGCAGCGCAAGGCCCCGTCCGACCGGACGTTCGGCGCGCTCGGAAGATTGCTCCTGCTCCTGCACCGGGAGCGCGCTGATCGGCAGCCAGAGCGTCACGTCCGTACCCGCGCCCGGTTCGCTGTCGATCGTCAGCCCGCCGCCAAGCTGCGCAGTCAGGCCGTGCACCATCGACAGGCCGAGCCCCGTTCCCTTGCCGATCCCCTTGGTCGAGAAGAACGGCTCCACCGCGCGCGTCAGTGTCGCTGCGTCCATTCCCGCGCCGGTATCGCGAACGCTCAGCCGTACGTAATGGCCGGGTTTCAACCCGGCAGCATGGGCGACGCGCACGCTTTTCCTGTCGGCAGCGATGGTGAGCTGTCCACCCCGCGGCATCGCGTCGCGGGCGTTCACCGCCAGGTTCAGCAACGCCATTTCCAGCTGATTGGCGTCCGCCACCGCCGGCGGCAGATCAGGGGCCAACTCGACGCGCACATCGATGTTCGGTCCCACCGTGGACTCGACCAGCCCTGCCATTTCGCCGACCAGCGTGACCAGATCGACCGCGGCAGGTTGCAGCGGCTGGCGTCGTGCGAATGCAAGCAGGCGCTGGACCAGCGTTTTTGCCCGCTCGGCCGATTGCAGCGCCCCGTCGATCAGGCGTCGCTCGCGTTCGCTGCCGACGCCCTTGCGCACCAGCATGTCCAGCGAGCCGATGATGGGCGTGAGAAGATTGTTGAAGTCATGCGCCACCCCGCCAGTGAGGCTGCCCATTGCTTCCATCTTTTGGCTTTGGCGCAGCGCTTCCTGCGCGGCCTGCAACTCGGCTTCGCGAGCCTTGGCGTGGCTGAGGTCGCGGCCGACGGCGATGAAGTTCACGCCATCCGGCTCCGGCGTCACCGTCCATTCGATGGCTTTCCAGGTACCTCCGGCGGTAGCAATGCGATTTTCGAAACGTGTCGGGAGGCGGGTCTCCTGCATGCGCTGGATCGCGGCGAGGGTTGGAGGCGCATCGTCCGGGTGCATGAAGGTGGCGTAGCCCCGGGTGAGCAGTTCCTGCTCGCCCCAGCCAAGCACCTGCCCCCACGCCGGGCTGACCGCCGACATCATGCCGCTATAATCCGCCCGCGCGAGCATGTCCTGCGACAGGTTCCACAGCCGGTCGCGCTCCGCCGAACGCGCCGCGACCTGCGCCTCCAGCGTTTCGTTCAGCTTGCGGACCGCTGCTTCGGCAAGCTTGCGGTCATGGATGTCGACCGATGCGCCGAACCACCGCACGATCTCCTTCGTCAACGGATCGCGATACGGCTCCCCGCGGACCAGGAACCAGCGATAATCTCCCGCTGCCGAGCGGATCCGGTGTTCGACGAGAAAGGTCGTGCCGGTCTGGCGTGCCTGATCGAACGCCGTCATCGTCACCGCGGCGTCTTCGGGGTGGATATGCTCGGCTGCGACGGCGGCAGCCGTCGTGTGATGATATTCGGACCCGGTATAGTCGGACCAGTGCTTATTGAAGAACTCCGTCCGGCCTTCCGCATCGGTGATCCAGATGATCTGCGGCACCGCATCCGCCATCAGCCGGAACTGGGCTTCGCTGGCGCGCAGAGCCGTCTCCGTCTCCTTGCGGTCGTGGATGTCGATCGAGCTGCCGACCCAGGTCGTGATCGCGCCCGTTGCGTCGCGAATCGGCTCCGCCCGTGCGACAAACCACCGATAGGCGTCGTCATGCCGCCGATAGCGGACCTCCATCTCATAGGTGGTGCCGTTCGCCCGGGCCTCAGCCCAATGCTCGGCCGTGGCTGCCACGTCGTCGGGGTGCAGCCTGTCCGTCCAGCCATTGGGCAACGCCTGTGCCTCGGTTTGGCCCGTATAATCGTACCAACGCTGGTTGAAATAGTTGAGCTCGCCGTTCGGCTCGGCGAACCAGACAAAGGTAGGCAGCGCGTCGGTACGCCGCCGCAGCCTGGCCTCGCTGTCGCGCTGCCGCTCCTCGGCCATCCGCCGCTCGTCGATGTCGATGACGGAGCCGACATAGCCGAGATAGGAGCCGTCATCGCCGAAGCGCGGTGCGGCGGTATCGAGCGCCCAGCGATACCTGCCGTCGGCGCCCCGCAGCCGATATTCGACGCGGAACGACGCCCGTGCCGCGTTGGCCTCACGAAACGCGCGCTCGGCTTCGTCGCGGTCGTCGGGATGGGTGGCCTCCAGCCAGCCATAGCCTTCCGCCTCCTGCGGCGCCTGGCCGGTGAAATCATACCAGGCGCGGTTCAGATAGGTGCAATAGCCGCTCGGGGCCGTCACCCACATCATCACCGGTGCATGATCGGCCATGTTGCGGAAGCGGGCCTCGCTTTCGCGCACCGCCTGTTCGGCGCGGATTCGGGGGGTGGTTTCCGTACACGCGCAGAACATGCCGGCAATCGCGCCGCTGTCATCATGGACCGGCGAGTAGGAGAAGGTGAACCAGGTCTGCTCGGCATAGCCGTGGCGGCGCATCAGCAGCGGCAGATCCTGCCGATAGGTTGCCTCACCTGCCATCGCGGCGTCGATCAGGGGCGAAATGTCTGCCCAGATTTCGGGCCAGATCGCGTCGAAGCGCTGGCCAAGTGCCTTCGGGTGCTTGTCTGCCAGGATGCCGGTATAGGCATCGTTGTAAAGGAAGCCGAGTTCGGGACCCCAGGCGACGAACATCGGAAACTTCGACGCCAGCATAAGGCCGACGACCAAGCGCAGCGCGTTCGGCCACGCCTCGGGCGGACCTAACGGGGATGTCGACCAGTCGCGAGAGCGCATCAGCCCGGCGATCTCGCCTTCGTCATCGAGAAAGTGGAGGTGAAGGGCCGCGGTAGAAGCGCTCATAAAATCCTTGTCTGCAGATGCCCTATCACAGGTTCGCGCATGAACAAGCGAAGGCGCTTTCCTTTCCCGCGCACTATCTCACAGCGCCCCGGCAGGGACCAACCCGGTCTTTGCTGCGCGGTTCCGGGGGGGGCGATTGACAGGGCGGATTCGCAATGGCTGTTTCAGGCACGCGACTATGCCAGGAGACGTCAGGTGAATCGATGCATCGGTCGCAGTCGTCGAAGGCGAAAGCATGCGGGCCGGCAGGTGTTGCCATGACCGAGGCGACCATCGATCCTGCGGTGCCGGCGCGGCCGCAGCCGGTCTCGCTGGGCCAGGCATTCGGCGTTTGGCTCCGGATCGCGCTGCTGTCGTTCGGCGGCCCGGCCGGGCAGATCGCCGTAATGCACCGCATCCTCGTGAACGAGAAGCGTTGGATCGGGGAGCAGCGGTTCTTGCACGCGCTCAACTATTGCATGCTGCTGCCCAGCCCCGAGGCGCAGCAGCTCGCAACCTATATTGGCTGGCTGATGCACCGAACGATCGGCGGAATCGTTGCGGGCGTGCTGTTCATCCTGCCAGGCGCGGCAGCGATCCTGATGCTCAGCTGGATCTATGTGCTCTACGGGCGGGTCGGGATCGTCTCGGGCCTGCTATTCGGCCTCAAGGCCGCAGTGTTGGCGGTGGTGGTGGAAGCCGTGGTTCGCATCGGCCGGCGGGCGCTGACGACGGTGCCGGCGCGCGTACTGGCCGTCGCCGCGTTCGTGTTGATCTTCTTCCTCGGCGCGCCGTTCCCGCTGATCGTGTTCGGCGCCGGCCTGGTCGGCTGGTGGTCCGGCAGGCGGGGACAGGCGGCGTTCCGCGGCGGTGGTCACGGCGCCTCGCGCGGCGGCACCCTAGCCGATGCCGACACGCTGCTGGGTGAGGAATTGCCCGCGCATGCGCGGCCCACCCGGCGGCAGACACTGTTGACGGCGGCGATATGGCTGGTCCTGTGGCTCACCCCCGTCGCCGGGCTGCTGATCGCGCTCGGCCCCGACAATGTGTTCAGCCGCATCGCCACTTTTTTCTCAACCCTGGCGATGGTGACGTTCGGGGGCGCGTATGCCGTGCTCGCCCATGTCGCGCAGCAGGCGGTAGGGCAATATGGCTGGCTGCGCCCGGCCGAGATGCTTGACGGGCTGGGTATGGCCGAGACGACGCCGGGCCCGCTGATCATGGTGCTGCAGTTCGTCGGCTTCTTGGGTGCCTATCGCGATCCGGCCGGGCTATCGCCGCTGCTGGCGGGAACGCTTGGCGGATTGCTGGCGACCTGGGTCACGTTCGTGCCCTGCTTCCTGTGGATCTTCCTCGGCGCGCCATTCATCGAACGCCTGCGGGGCAATGCGGCGGTTGCCGGGGCCCTTTCCGCGATCACCGCCGGCGTGGTGGGGGTGGTGCTCAATCTGGCGGTGTGGTTCGCGCTGCACACGCTGTTCCGCCAGACGGAGCCGGTCCGCCTTGGGCCGATCCGGTTCGATGCGCCGGTGCTCGACAGCATGGACCCCTGGGCGATGCTGCTCGCCGGCACTGCCATCGCCGCCATTTTCTTCCTGCGCGCCAGCGTACTGCTGACGCTGGCTGGCGCCGCCGGGGCGGGTGTGGCGCTGCACCTGTCGGGCATTATCGCCTGAAGACCAAGCGCGCGGATGGACCGGAACCGTTCGCAGCGGAGCCGCGTCAACGGCAGATCAGCATCGCGGCCGTACGGACGGGATGCCGGCGACGGCGATGCTCGACAGGTCGGAGGCCGGATCGACGGGCACGCCTGCCTGCTTCCGCTCCGAATAGCGGTCGACCAACCGGGCGGTGTGAGGCCGGAGCAGAACGGTGAAACGCACCAGTTCCTCCATCACGTCGACAATGCGATCATAATAGCTCGAAGCCCGCATGCGGCCCACCTCGTCAAATTCCTTGTACGCCATCGCGACCGACGACTGGTTGGGGATGGTGAACATCCGCATCCACCGTCCGAGCAGGCGCAGCGTGTTCACGGCGTTG
Source organism: Sphingomonas sp. ATCC 31555 (assembly GCF_000282895.1). Taxonomy (GTDB): domain Bacteria; phylum Pseudomonadota; class Alphaproteobacteria; order Sphingomonadales; family Sphingomonadaceae; genus Sphingomonas. The sequence goes on along the minus strand of NZ_ALBQ01000040.1, from coordinate 17,809 downwards.
AACGATTGCGACCCGCCCGAGACTTGCATCACTGCCAGCGTTCGCCCCTGGGTGGGCCGCATCCCCTTCATTTCCAGCGGCAGATGATCGATCTGCGCCTTCATGATGCTGGTGATCTGGCCGTGCCGTTCCGGGCTGCACCACACCTGGCCTTCCGACCAGAGGGCCAGCTCGCGCAGTTCGTGCACGGCGGGGTGATCGTCGCCCGCCACCTGATCGGGCAGGGGCAGGCTGGAGGGATCAAAAATGCGCGTCTCTGCCCCGAACAGACGAAGCAGCCGGGCTGCTTCCTCGACCGCCAGGCGCGAAAAGGAGCGCGCCCGCAGCGAGCCGTACAGCAGCAGAATCCGCGGCGCCGGATCGAGCGCGCCCAGCCCCAGCGCAGGCCGTTGGCGAATATAGGCGGGATCGAGCGCCGGCAGATGATCGGGATCGGCAAGGGTTCGCAGCGGCATCAGGGTTCCTCCATGAAAGCGGCGGTCGACGGGCCGGGAATTTGCTCATCCGATGCCGAGCCGGAGCGCCAGGGCCGCCAAGGTGACGACCAGAACGGGGACCGTCAGCGTGACGCCCACGCGGAAGTAATAGCCCCAGCCAATGCGGATACCCTTTTGGCCGAGAACGTGGAGCCAGAGCAGCGTCGCGAGCGAGCCGATCGGCGTCAGCTTCGGCCCAAGATCGCATCCGATGACATTGGCATAGACCATCGCCTCGCGCGCCGCGCCGCTTGCATGCGTGGCATCGATCGCGAGTGCGCCGACCAGCACCGTCGGCATATTGTTCATGATCGAAGACAGCAGCGCGGCAATCAGGCCGGTTCCCATCGCCGCGCCCCACACGCCACCACGGGCGGTGCGATCGAACAGGCTGGCCAGATGGTCCGTCAGACCGGCGTTCCGAAGGCCATAGACGACCAGATACATGCCGAGCGAGAAGATCACGACCTGCCAGGGCGCGCCGCGCAGCACGCTGCGCGCATCGATGACCGTGCCGCGCCTTGCGACGAACAGCAGCAGCGCGGCCCCGGCCGCCGCGATCGCACTGACCGGCACCCCAAGCGGCTCGAGCAGGAAGAAGCCCGCGAGCAGCATGGCGAGGACGACCCAGCCCGCCCGGAACGTGGCGGCATCGCGGATAGCCTCCGCGGGAACGCGGAGCTGGCCGACATCGTAGCGGCCGGGAATATCGCGACGAAAGAACAGCAGCAGCACGCCCAGCGTCGCGGCGATCGACGCCAGATTGACCGGAGCCATCACCGACGCATATTTGCCGAACCCGATCCGGAAGAAGTCGGCAGATACGATGTTGACGAGATTGGATACGACGAGCGGCAGGCTCGCCGTATCGGCGATGAACCCCGCCGCCATCACAAAGGCCAACGTCGCCCGTTCCTTGTATCCCAAGGCGCGCAGCATTGCGATCACGATCGGCGTCAGGATCAATGCTGCCCCGTCGTTGGCGAACAGGGCGGATACCGCTGCCCCGAGCAACACGATCATGACGAACAGGCGTCTGCCGTCGCCCGATCCCCAGCGCGCGACGTGCAGCGCGGCCCAATCGAAGAAGCCGGCCGCATCGAGCAGCAGGCTGATGACGATGATCGCCACAAAGGCCGCCGTGGCGTTCCAGACGATGCTCCACACGACCGGAACATCCGACCAGGTGACCACGCCGAGCAGCAGCGCCACCACGGCGCCGCCCATCGCGCTCCAGCCGATTCCCAAGCCACGGGGTTGCCAGATCACCAGCGTGATCGTGGCGACGAAAATCGCGGCCGCCAGCAGGAGCATCAGACGAGACGCTGGCCGGTGGCGTCGATCACCGCTTCACCGTCTTCCTTGGCGAAGGCGCCGAGCTGGGGCGCCGGCAGCAGATCGAGCACGGCTTCGGACGGGCGGCAAAGCTTCACGCCCAGCGGCGACACCACTATCGGCCGATTGATAAGAATTGGATGCGCCATCATCGCGTCGATCAGCGCCGAATCCGGTAGGTCGGGATTGCCAAGACCAAGTTCGGCGTAGGGCGTGCCCTTTTCGCGCAGCAACTCGCGCGGGCGCATTCCGGCGCGTTCGATCAGCTGCTCCAGCAGCGCACGTGCGGGCGGGGTCTTCAGATATTCGACAATGTGTGGCTCTATGCCGGCGTTGCGGATCATCGCGAGTACGTTGCGCGAGGTGCCGCAATCCGGGTTGTGATAGAGGATGATGTCGATCATGCGGGGCTCCTCAGGGGGTGCTTGGCGATGTTCGCCAGACAAAATGGGGGGCAAGCGCTCGCGATCATGCCGAGACATCGGCGTTGCAGCGGCTGCGCAGGACGACGTCCTCGAGCGAGGCGCAGATTTCCGGGGATCCGCCGCAGCAATCCTGCATCAGGAAGGCGAGCAGATCGGTCATCGTCGCAAAGGTAGCGCTGTAAATGATGGAGCGTCCTTGGCGATGGCTGTTGATCAGGCCGGCGTTCGACAGGATGTTTAGGTTTGCCGAAAGGGTGTTGGGCGGGACGTCCAGCCGGCGGGCGATCTCGCCAGCAGCGATGCCGGCCGGCCCGGCCTGCACGAGCATGCGAAAGACCGTGAGCCGCCCCTCATGGGCAAGAGCAGAAAGCCCAGCGACGGCGTGCTTCATATCCATATTTCTTATATAGTGGAAATATGGATATGTGCAACAGCATTGTGCTGGAGGCGACTGCGATGTGGGAACGCGCTCGCGCATATAGGCTCATCCGCGGAGCCGCTCGTCGTCGTTAGGCTGTTTGGGTCGACGCTGCGGACATAAGAGGCGCAGCGGGGGTGCGCAGTCTGCCCGGGCGGAAAAAATGGCAGGGGAGCTCGGATTCGAACCGAGGGCCTTCGGTTTTGGAGACCGACGCTCTAACCAGCTGAGCTACACCCCTGTACGGCCCGCCCCAATATCCGGCGATTTGGGCATGTGCAAGCGGAAGATGCGGCGGTTGGCGGCAGGACGCATTTTTACGCCGCGCTTCGAAACGCGAAGGGCGCCATCGTATGACGATAGCGCCCCCCTCATATGCAATGGAAGTTTGTCTGACGTGAAGGTCAGGCGGTCGCGTAGGTGACCGAAGTGCGACGCGCGCGACGCATCGCCATGCCGGCGAGGCCGAAACCGCCGATCATCATGCCCCAGGCAGCCGGCTCCGGAACGCCGGTCGGAATGAACACACCCTGCGCCGCATAGGAACCGTTGCCGCGCGAGACGCCGTTGATCGTGATCTGGTTGGTCATGCCCGCCATGATCGGCACCGCATTGGCGAAGACGACTTCGTTGAGACCGCCACCGAAGAAGCCGGTCAGCTGCGTGCCGTTGAAGAACACCGACGTCAGGTCGAGGTCGCCCACGTCCGACAGCTTGACGGCGCTGGTGCTGACCGTGCCGCTGGCGAGACCATTCTGCGGCAGGGTGAATTCGTAAATGTGCGTGAACGAGCCGGCCACGATGCCCGACTGGCCGAAGTTCACTGAGACCGACCCATCCGCAGAGACTGCGGTGTTCATGTCGGCAGGACCGTAGAATACGGTTGCGGCCTGGGCAGGTGCTACAGAAACAAGTGCTGCGGAACCAAGCGCCGCTGCCATAAGTGTACGAAACATGCGGGGTCTCTCCCTGTTAACGAATGATCAACCATTGCGTGGTGGCGAGACCCCTGAAAGTTCCGAAAGTTCCAATAAAAAAAGAGGGTTCCGTCCCGCTCTGGGAACGGCAGACCGAAAATGACGGCTACGCCGCGATCGTTGCGCTGCCGGAATTCGACACGAGCATGCGCGCTTCTTGCACCGGCAGCGGCCGGCCGAAATGATAGCCCTGCGCCCGGCTGCAGCCGAGCGCCCGGACCATGCGGTGCTCGTCCTCGGTTTCCACGCCCTCCGCCGTGGTGGCCATGCCGAGACTCTCCGCCAGCGCAACCACGGCGCGGATGATCGCGATCGCCTCCTTGGTGCCGCGCGAGGCGCTCTGCACGAAGCCGCGATCGATCTTGATCGAACTGAACCGGGTATGGGCAAGATAGCCAAGCGAGGAATAGCCCGTGCCGAAATCGTCCAGGCTGAGTTGAACACCCAGGGCGAGGATCCGCTCGAGCGTCGCGACGGCGGACGTGCCTTCGCGCAGGAACACGCTTTCGGTGACTTCGAGCTCGAGCCGGCCGGGTTCGAGGCCGGAACTGGCGAGCGCATCGGCGACGATCGCGGCAAAGGCGGGGCTGTGCAGCTGTTCGGAGCTGACGTTGACCGCGATCCGCGCCGGAAGATCCCAGCGGGCAGCTTCCATGCAGGCGGTTCGCAGCACCCATTCGCCGATGGCGGATATCAGCCGGGTTTCCTCGGCGAGAGGCACGAACTTCGCGGGAGGGACAACGCCGAATTCCGGGTGCGTCCAGCGCAGCAGCGCCTCGAACCCGATCAGTCCGCCGGTGGAGGCGTTCACGACGGGCTGGTAGGTGAGGTGCGTCTGGCCCTGCTCGACCGCGCCGCGCAGTGCGATTTCAAGCACGCGGCGCTCCTCCGCCGCCACATGCAGTTGCGGTTCATAGGCATGGAACACTCCACCGCCGGCGTCTTTTGAGCGATACAGAGCCAAGTCTGCCGAGCGCACGAGCATCTCGGCCGTCCGCCCGTCGCGCGGGCCGATCGCCACACCGACCGACGCACCGATGTACAAGGTGTGCTGATCCACCTCATAAGGACGCGAGACGGTGTCGATGATGGCTTGGGCGAGCCGCTCGACACCCTCCGGATCTGATACGTGGCGGACGACAACGGCGAACTCGTCGCCGCCGAGCCGCCCGATCATCTCGTTGGTGCCCGTCAATCGCTTCAGCCGTTCCGCCACGCGCTGCAGGAGCCGATCGCCGACCGGGTGGCCCAGCGTGTCGTTCACCGCCTTGAAGCGATCCAGGTCGATCATCATGAAGGCACAGAGGGCGCCCCATTTGTCCGCTTCCGCCATTGCCTGAGCCAGCGTTTCGTTAATGTGCAGGCGGTTGGGCAGACCGGTCAACGCATCGAAGCGAGCCATGCGGTGAATCTTCTCGTTCGCGCGTCGCTGTTCGGTGACATCAGAGGCGACGCCCCTGAAGCCAAGGAACACGCCCCGCTCGTCAAATTTCGGGCTGGCCGAGATTTCCCACCAGCGCTGCTCTTCGCTCACCTGCACCGGCACGGGAAAGTCGCGAAACGGCTCGCGAGCGCGCAGCTTATCCGAAAGCGCGTGAAGTTCGGATGCAAAGCGCCCGCTTTCCCACTGCGCGCCCGTCAAGGCCTGCAGAAAGGGGATGCCGTTGATGGTCTTGGGATCCAGGCCCAGCGAAAGCGCGAAGCGCGGGCTGGCGCGCGCCACGCGGCGCTGGGCGTCGATCTCCCACAGCCAATCGCTTCCGGTCTCCTCGAACTCGCGAAGCAGCAGGCTGACGGTTTCGTCGCGATCCGCCAGTGCGATCTGGTTGGCGCGCAGCAACACCAGGGTGCGTCCCCGGCTGAAGCTGCCGATCGCCAGAATGCCACTCAGCAAGACGGCCGCCAGCGCGACCAGCGGGGCGCCGACGGCGAGCAGAGCCGCGCCGCTCGAAATCCCCATGATCCCGACGAACAACAGGCTCGCCATCGGGATTGCGCCCATCGCGATCGCCATCGCGGTGATGACCAGCATCAGCGCGGCCCAAAGGTTTACGCCGATGCCCTCGGAGGGGGCGGTGCCGAAGGCCAGCGCGGGGACCGACCATAACAGGCCTAGCAGGATCGCTTCCGGAAGCGTTTTGCGCACGTCCGCCAGAGTTGCCGCAATGGCGTCGCAGTCGTTGAACGCAAGCCGACGACGAGCGACCCAGCCGGCGGCACATATCACCAACATCGCCCAGGCGGCGAGCGGCCATGGCGAAATGCGGGGCCAGAGCGTGACGAGCACCATTGCCGTGCCGGTTATCTGTGTCGCCAGGAGCAACGGCGCAAAGCGCCGCCCCGCATGCAGTTGCGCAGCACGCATGCGCTGCCAATCAATCGCATCCGCCGCGTCTCGCAGGCCCAGCAGCGCGCGCGTATCCACCGTTGGCAGGGGAAGGGATGAGGTACTCTTGCTGCTCACCCGTGGCAGCATAACGGCGGGGGGTTAGCGATAGGTTAGGCAGGGACGCCTGCCCGAACGTTCTTGCAGCAACCTCGGCCGCACGAGAGCGAAGGTCCCCCGGTGCGCCCGGGGGACAGGAGTTCAGGCCGCTACCGCGTAGGGCTTGATTTCGCCGTTCAGATAAAGGTTGCGGGCCTTGGCTCGGCTGAGCTTGCCCGAGCTGGTCCGCGGCAGGGTGCGCGGCGGTACCAGTTCGACCACGCAGTTCATGCCGGTGACCGAGCGCACTCGCTCGCGGATCTCGTCGCGCAGGCGCAGTCGCTCCTGCTCGTCGGACGTGCGGCATTGCACGAGCACGGCCGGCGTTTCCTCACCGCCCGGCGTGGTGATCGAGAAGGCGGCGATGTCACCCTGCTTGAAGCCGGGCAACTGTTCCACCGCCCATTCGATGTCCTGCGGCCAGTGGTTCTTGCCGTTGACGATGATCATGTCCTTGGCGCGGCCGACGATGTAGATATAGCCATCGGACATATAGCCCATGTCGCCGGTATCCAGCCAGCCATCCGCCATGCAGGCGTCCGTCGCCGCTTCGTCCCGGAAATAGCCGACCATGACGGACGGACCCTTGCACCACACCTTGCCGATCGCCTTTTCGGGCAGGGGCGTGCCGTCTTCTTCGCGAATCTCGACAGCCATGTCGCGCACCGGCTTGCCGCAATTGACGACGGCGCGGTAGCGCTGCGGGCGATCGGCACGGGCAGTGCCGCCGGAAAGCTGCGTCTCTTCGACCAATTCGACGACGATGCCTTCGCCCGGCGGCATGATCGATACCGCCAGCGTCGCTTCCGCGAGGCCATAGCTCGGCAGGAACGCCGTGGCGTTAAAGCCGGCATCCGCGAACGCGTCGACGAAGCGCTGCATCACGTCCGGACGGATCATGTCCGCGCCATTGCCGGCGACACGCCAGCGGCTGAGATCGAACCGCTCGCTCGCCTTGGTCTGGCTGGACATGCGACGGGCGCAGATATCGTAGCCGAAGGTGGGCGAATAGGAGAGGGTGGTACCCGCATTGCGGCTGATCATGTCCAGCCAGGCGAGCGGGCGCCGCGCGAAATCCTCGGTCTTCAGATAATCGGTCGATACCTGGTTCGCGACGGGCGACAGGAAGCAGCCGACCAGGCCCATGTCGTGATACCAGGGCAGCCAGGAAACGCAGCGATCGGTTGCGATCAGCTTCATGCCATGGCTGTGCGCTGCCAGGTTGTTGAGCAGCGCGTGGTGCGTGATCGCCACGCCGTGCGGAAAGCGCGTGGAGCCGCTCGAATATTGCAGATAGGCGATATCGTCCGTGTTCGCGCGGGGCAGTTCGGCCTCCGGCGCGGCGCGCTGCGAAAACGTCGACCAGTCCGTTGCGTCGACACCGGTCAGGCGCGCGGATTCGGCGCACATCGCGCCGATTTCCGGCGGGTAGATCAGCAGTGCCGGATCGCAGCTTTCCAGCTGTACGCGCAACTGATCGATATAGGATTGCGCGCCGCCAAAGCTGGTCGGCAGCGGCAGTGGCACCGGCCAGGCACCAGCATAGATCACCCCGAAGAACAGGGCTGCGAATTCGGGGCCAGTCTCCGCGATCAACGCAATGCGATCCTGCGGCCGGATGCCGGCCGCGATCAGGCGCCGCGCTTGTTCGAGCGCGTCGCGACGCAGCTCAACAAAGCCATAAGCCTGTACCAGCTTGCCGCGCGCATCGTGGAAATTGAGTCCACGAACACCCTGCGCGGCATAATCAAGCGCGTCACCCAGCGTTTCGAAGTCAGCGAAACGGCGCGGGAGACGGTCTTCCGTGGGTGTAGGCGTAAGCGTTGCCATGTCCACTGTTTCGAGCGATCCCGTTTCGTCCAATGTCATTCTTTGTCTCGTGCCCCTGTGAGGTAGCAGTTCGTTGTGCCCCCACAACGCAGTTTTCCGCACGGGCTCTGCTACACGCTATCGTTCAAAATCGGTTGGCAGTGTGGCACAATCAAGGCGTATGCCCCACACCCCCCGTGCCAAACCGCCGCTGGATGCCGGCAGCCTCGAGCGGCTTGCCCTGCGCTATGTCGAGCGTTTCGCCACCAGCCGCGGCAAGCTCGCGGCCTATCTGGACCGCAAGATCCGCGAGCGCGGCTGGAGCGGCGATGCCGGTCCGGCCCCCGCCGATATCGCGGAACGCATGGCAGCGCGGGGCTATGTCGACGATCGGCTGTTCGCCGAAGCGCGGGTGCGCAGCATGGCCCGGCGTGGCTTGGGTGCGCGGCGCGTCAGCATGGCGCTACGCCAGGATGGGATCGCCAGTGACGACGCCGAAGACCTGGCCGAAGCGATCGAGGCGGATGCAGTGGCCAGCGCGATCACCTTCGCCCGCAGGCGCCGACTGGGGCCTTATGCCGCCGAGCCCGCCGATCGAGAGCTGAAACACAAGCAGCTTTCCGCATTTTTACGGGCGGGTCATTCGCCGCAGATTGCGCTTAGAATATTGAACATGCTGCCGGGGGAGGATCCGGCAAGGTTGCTCGAAGCGGGACAGGCCTAATCACACAAAGCCATTCCCCTTTTTGGTAACTCTGTGTTAATGTTGCTGGCTTGGGGGATAACGATAATGCGTGCTGAGCAACAGCTGGATTCTGATCACTATCCGGGCGACGCGAGCGGGGAAGTCCGGTTCCATGAAGACTCCCAGAGCGACGGGAGTCTGTATTGCGGCGTTGTCAAATGGTTCGACGTAACGCGGGGCTTCGGCTTCATGGTCGCTGATGACCCCTCGGTTGGGGACATTCTAATTCATTTTTCGGTATTGCAGGAACATGGCCGCCGCAGCTTGCCCGAAGGCGCGCGGCTGGAATGCGTTGCCGTGCAGCGCCAACGAGGACTTCAGGCGCGTAGCGTTGTTTCGATCGATCTCAGCGAGGCCGTAGAGCCGGTGAAGCGCGGCGGAGACCGGATCGAGCGATTGAAGCTGATCGACGATGCCGGGCCGTTCGAACCTGTGGCGGTCAAGTGGTTCAATCGCCTGAAGGGCTATGGCTTCCTGGTCCGATCGGGCGAGAGCACGGACATCTTCGTGCATATGGAAACGCTGCGCCGCGCGGGCATTGAGGAAGTCGAGCCTGGACAGCCGCTGCGCGCGCGAATCGTGGCCGGTGAAAAGGGCCCGCTGGCAGTCGCCGTGGAGCAGCCCCGCATTCTCGAATGATCGCATCGGAACCTTGCCGAAGCGCGCGCTTGGCGGTATCGAACCGGCCCATGGGACTTCCTTTTCCGATCTTCACCTGGTGGAACGGCGCCACGTTCGGCACTCGCATGGGATTGCGCGGTAAGAAGCGCATCGGCGAGGATTCGCTCGGCAACCTCTATTTCGAGGGCGGACGTGATCCCAACGGCATTCCGCGCCGCTGGGTGATCTACAAGGGGTCCAACGACGCCAGCCGCATTCCGCCGGAATGGTTCAGCTGGCTGCACCACCAGATCGACGGCGCGCCCGATGAGGCGTTGCCGCCGGTGCGTGAGTGGGAAAAGCCCTGGGTGCCGAATCAGACGGGCACCGAGCTTGCCTATCGTCCGCCCGGCGCGCTCGAAAAGGGTGGCCAGCGCGTGCGCGCAACCGGCGACTACGAGGCGTGGACGCCCGACGCATGAAGGCCGCGGCGGCGCTGATCGCGCTCGCCCTTATGGCTGGCTGCTCGCAAGGCGGTAGCGGCAACGGCGCCACTGGCGGGGACAATGCTGGTGACGCGCTGGTGATTACCGGCGCCGCAGGAAACGATGCCCAAGGCGCCGAAGTGGTGTCGATCGGCCCTGATGCGGCGACCGCCGATGCCGCGGCGACGCCGATGCGCGAACGCGTTGCCGTGATCGGCGTGCTCAACAAGCGCAACGGCGTAGCCCGCGACGTGACGCTGAAGCCGGGCCAAGCGGTTCGCATCGATGGCAAGATCACGCTGCGGCTGCGCGCCTGCGAGCGGACGGCGCCGTGGGAAGCGGATCGGCTGACTGGCGCGTTCGTGCAGATGGACGTGCTGCGCGAGGACAAGGCGTGGCACCGCGTCTTTTCCGGATGGCTGTACAAGGAACAGCCGGCGCTCAACGCCGTCCAGCACCCGGTTTACGACATCTGGCCTAAAAGCTGTGCGATGACCTTCCGCGAGAGCGGGCCCGATACCGTACCCGCATCGTCCGCCGCCCCGTCGAGCGCGAAGAAATCGCCGGAGGCAGCGCCGCCGACGCCGGACGAATCCCCCAGCGCCTCGCCCAGCAACGCGATATAGGCGTCGCGCGGCACCTCGATCGCGCCCAGCGATGCCAGGTGATCGGTGATGAACTGGCAATCGAGCAACTGGAAGCCGCCCGCTTGCAGGCGGGCCACCAGATGGGCGAAGGCGACTTTCGAGGCATCGCGCACCCGTGTGACCATCGATTCCCCGAAAAATGCGCGGCCGAGGGCGAGGCCGTACAGCCCACCCACCAACTCGCCGTGCTGCCAGCATTCGATCGAGTGGGCGTGGCCCTGCCGGTGCAGCGCTACGAACACACGCTCGATCGGGCCGTTGATCCAGGTTTCCGGACGATCCGGCGCCGATTCCGCGCACAGGCGGATGACGCCGCCAAAGTCGCGGTCGACGGTTACCTCAAATCGATCGGCAGCAATGGTTTTGCGCAGCGAGCGGGCGAGGTGGAACCGGTCCAGCGGCAGGATGCCGCGCATCTTCGGCTCGACCCAATAGACGCTCGGATCCGTGCGATGATCGGCCATCGGGAACACGCCCATGGCATAGGCGCGCAGCACGAGCGAAGGATCGATCTCCTGCTCGGGGCGCCGGCGATGGGTCATGCCGCCTGAATGCCCGGCACGATCGCGCGTTCGATCGTCTGCCACAAATTGGCGAAGGCACGCGCGCCCTCGCTCCGCGGCGCGAAGGTGCCGATCGGCGAGCGCCGCACCGCCACCGCTTCGATCTGGCTGGCCATGGGGATCACCGGCCAGTCGGCATCCTGCGCCAACGCTTCCAGGTGGAGCTTGCGGCGGCGGTCGACCATTGCGTGCACCGGCATCAACGGCACCTTGGCGCCGCGTTGCACCAGATGGGTGGCGACCTCGTCAAAGGCCCGGCGCGACAGGGGCGACGGCACGACCGGCACCACGATCAGATCGGCGGCGCGGATCACCTGCTCGCTCGTGTCGGTCAGCCCTGGGGGGCAATCGAGCAGGATTCTATCATAGTCCTCGGAAAGATCGTCGAGCAGCTTGCTCAGCCGCTTCTTCTTGTCGAGCGCATGGAACAGATGGTCGAGGCCGCGCAGCGACGTGTCGGCGGGCAGCAACTCCAGACGCTCGAACGCCGTGCGCCGGATCAGACGCGCAGCGGCGACGTCCTTGGAGAAGATCGACTGCGCCGGGTGCCGCCCCGCCGAGTCTCCGCCCAGCAGGAAGGTGGACGCCGCCTGCGGGTCCAGATCCCACAGCAAGGTTCGTCGCGCAGAACGGGCGGCCGCACACCAGGCGAGATTCACGGCCAGCGTGGTCTTCCCCACGCCCCCTTTGAGGCTGTAGATCGCGATGGTCGCCATGCCGCTTCTCCTGTCACCCCAAGCTGGCATTAAAAAGGCCCGGTGAGAATTCCCACCGGGCCGGTTCTTGTGAATTTGCTTGGGCCTCAGGCCTTGCAGGTGTGGACCGTGCCGTTGGCCAGCGTGATCTTGGCGGCCTTGGCGGTGCCTTCGAGCTTGTAGCCACCTTCGGCGACATAGGCCTGGCCGGCTTCGGGCGCTTTGAGCAGGACGGACTTCATCGAGCCCTTTTCCTCGCGCAGCGCGGCCATTTTGCCGCCCTTGAAGAAATCGACGAACAGCAGCGTGTTGCCCGGCTGGCAGCGGAACGAGACCGTGCTCTCGATCGAGGGCGGCGGTTCCACCGGGGCTGCGTTCGCAAGTTGCGAAGCCATCGGATCGGGCGAGCGAGCGTCGACCACTTCCGGCTTGTTGTTACATGCTGCGAGCGCAAGCGTCGCGACGACGGAGAGGACTAACGGGGAGGGTTTTTTCATAGCGTTCGGGCTTTTCCTTGGGCGGGGAAGAATCGTCAAGCGGAAATCCGGCACGGACCGGCACGTACTTGTGCGATGCAGCGCAATGAACGGAATCCGGACCGGATTCGCAAGTCCGGAACCGCCGCAAGCGGTGCCGTTCGGGCGCGCCTGTGCTTGACCCGTGCGAGCGGCCCGCGCAGGAGGGGCGCGAGGAGAGATTGCATGTCGGTTCGCGGATCAGTGCTGGCCCTGCTCCCCCTGGCGCTGCTTGCAGGCTGTGGCGGCGAGCCGCCGAAAGAGGACGGCAACGCACAGGAACCGGCGATACGGACAGGGCCGATGCTGGGGACGATCGACCTGTCCAAGCCGCTGCGGCTCGAGGATCGCGAGGGCAGCGGCTGGTCGATGGATCTGGCCCCCGGCCGCATCCTCTATCGCCCCAAGGACGCGACGCCGATTCCCTTCTACCCGGTATCGCCCCGCATGGCGGACGGCCAGGCATCCTATCCGACGCAGACGCCGGATGGCGAAAAGGTGGTCATCACCCTTCGCCCAGAACGCTGCGACGAGGGAGACAGGGCCTCGCCTTTGTCCGCGACGCTCACGATCGGGGCGCGCAGCTATGCTGGCTGTGCGTCGCCGCTGCCGATCGAGCAGATCCGCTACGACTTGTACAATGAGGCGATGTCGGGCGGCGGGTGATTGGGCGGCAGCGTGACGTGGATGGTGGTGCCGCCGTCCTCGGAGCGCGAAAGCCAGAGGCGGCCGCCATGTTCCTCCACCAGGTGCATGGCAATCGGCAGGCCGATGCTGGGCCCGACGGTGGAGCCGGCATCGTTCTTCAGGTTGAAGCGCGTCGCTTCACCTTCGGGATCGGCGGCAACACCGGTAACCGTTACGCCCACATCGACTTCGCCGCCGGGCAGCGCTGCCGTGGAGACTCGGATCCGCCCACCCTGGCAATGAATGCAGGCATCGGCGGCAGCGCCGACGACGTTGGCGAGCGCCTGAACGATCTGCTCCGCATCGAAACAGGCTCGGGTTGCGTCAGGTGCGATCTGAATGGCGATCGGCGGCAGGCGCTGCGAGGCAGCCGAGCGCGCGGCATCAAGCGCTTCATCGATGACGCCGCTAAGGTCGTGCATCTGGAACACGAAATCCGTCTGCCGGGCCATGTGCCGGATGCGGCGAATGATGTTGCCGGCTCGGTGCAGCTGTTCCTCGGCGGAGCGGGTGATCGCCAGCGTGCGTTCGTCACTATTCGGGGACAGGCGCAGCGCCGCCATGAAATTGGCCGCGGCCGACAGCGGCTGGTTCAGTTCATGCGCGATCGCGGCGGCGATCGATCCCAGCGCCCCCGCCCGGGCTCGCGCGGCCATCTGCCGCTCGATTTCCAGCCGTTCGGCGACGACGCGGTCGCGTTCCTGCATCCGGCTGTGCAGTTCCTGATCCATCCGGATGCGGTAATCGGCGAGCGCGACATAGCGCGACACTGCCTGGAGAAAGCCCGTTTCCGCCTCGCTGAACGGCGCCGTGTCACGCCGGCCGAAGCCTAGCGTGCCGAGCAGCTTCCCGGCATGCGAGAGCGGCACCGCGACGAAGCTGTTCAGTCGCAGCAGACGCAGGAAGTAATGGCCCGGATCCTGCGAATGCGGGACATCGCTGACCACCACCATCTCGCCGCGCTGCGCCGCCGTGCCTGAGGTCGACTGACCGGGACGCAGCCGCACCGACGCGCCGACCACCGCTTCCTCATGGTTCAGGCCGCCATGGGTTACCAGCCCGAGATCGCGGGTCTCTTCGTTGAATTCGTGATGGATGAACAGATCGATGCCGAGCGGCGCGCGAATGCCCTGAAACACCTGCGCCAGGGCGGGCGCGAGCGCCGGCGCCTGCAGCAGCAGATCGGTGGTGGTGACGAGGAGATCGGAGAGCGCGCGCTGGCTCGGGTCTGCCGGCGCACTGGCGCCGGACCCATGTTTCCGTTCTGGAACGGTCCCTTCCTCGCTCGACATGGTGCTGATGCGCCCTTTCGCACATGCTATGGTGTGCAGAAACCATGCCCTATTAGGTATTGCTACTGAGTTTCATATTGGTCCTACCGCGCACCCTCTAAGAGGCAGGCCAAGCGCTGCCATTCGGGCAGCTTTCGCGCGACGCCGATGGTGTGGAGCGGGCTGGAGGAAGGCAGCGCAATCACTGTCCAGCTTTGTGATGTCGCAACGAGCTGTCGGATGCCGTGCCGATAGGCGGTGGCACCATTGAACGCGATGGCGCGGAGATCCGGAAGGCTGGCGGCAAGCGCAGCGATATCGTGCGGCTCGACATTGCGAAGCGCGGCATCGGTGCTTCCGGGACGCTCGGCGCTCGCCACGACATCCCACAGGCCGATATGGGCGGCGAGCAGCGCCTGTAGTCGATCGGCGTAGGGTAGGGGCACCAAGTCGCGCCCGGCCGCGGGCGAAATCAGCTGCCAGAACTGGTTCTGCGGATGGGCATAATAGTGCCGCGCGGCTAGCGAGCGCTCGCCGGGTAACGACCCGAGCACGAGCAGCCGAACGTCGCGATCGACCACCGGCGGGAAGCTGGATTTGCGCATCGTCATCACCCGATGCTCTTTGCAGAGCGCAGCCGTGCGGTCGAGCGGCGGCCTGCAGAGGCGTGGCTGCGACGAGCACATGGAACAGGATCGAAGTCGATTGTCGACGATTCAGATAGGATATAGCATCGACCAACATCGACTCGGGAGCAACGCCGTGGCACTGGCAACGACCCCCAACGATTTCTTCTCGATCGTCACGACCGGCAGCCGCACGAGCGGCATCCTCCAGTCCCTGCTGGGCATGGGGGAGTTGGGCGCGCATCTCGATGATCCGGCCGATGCCGGGCGGCAGCGCAGCCTGTGGGCCGCCAAGCTGGACCATGCCGTGATGGGCGCCCAGCGACCCGTGCTTTTGGTGGCGAGCGGGCGAAGCTGTTTCGCGGCGACCTGGTGGGCACGGCTTTCGCCACGCGACTATATCGATCGCGTCGCAGGTGCGCTGTTCGTCGATCCGCTTGAGGCCGATGGGGCAAGTGCTGCGCTGTTCGCATCGCCCCGCACCCGATTGCCGTTTCCGTCGCTGCTGTTGAGCGGCGAGCGTGCCGATGGCGAGGCGGTCCGCCGCGCGCAGGATCTTGCGCTGGAATGGGGTGGGATGGTCGACGCCGCGTCGCGCGGCGAGGCGCCGTCGCGCTGGCAGGGCGCGCGCGAGTTTGTGATGCGGATGACGGCGGGCGTCGTCGAACGCCGCGCGCAGGCCGCCTACGCTCTGGCCGCCGTGCTCGATCCGCCGCAGCGGTAATTGCACGTTGCAGGCGCAGGGGCTTGAGAAACGCTGGGCCAGGACGAACCGCCCTGGCCCGAGCACCAATCAGTTGCGCGGCAGATTTGCCAGCTGGTCGATATGACGTTGGACGATCGGCACCGCGGCGGAGGCTACCTTGCGCAGCGCTGGCGTGTCGCCATTTTCGGCATAGCCCGAATGCAGCGCCAAGGCTTCCTGATGTGCCATGCGCTGCTGGCGCAGATAGGCGGCGTCGAATTGGGCGCCGTTCAAGCCCCGCAGCTCGTCGATCATCTTCTGCTGGCGCGGCTGGAGCGCGGGCGGGGGCGGGGTAACACCCGCGGCACGCGCGGCGCTGGTAAGCTGCTGCGTGGTCATCGTATGGTGCTCGATCATCATCTGACCGAACTGACGTACCGCAGCGTTAGAACCTCGCTGCTGCGCGAGCCGTGACGACTGGATTTCGTACAAGTCGCTTGCGCCTGCCATCTTGGCATAGGGAATTGCTTCCTTGGGCGCAGCGCCGGTCTGCGGCCCTGCCTGTGCCATATCCTGGCCAGTCGCCGCCATTTGGATAGGTGCGCCTGCGCCGGTGGCAGCCGTAAATGCAAGCGACGCGAACGCGCCGCCAAAGATGATCGCCTTCATGCCGTCCTCCTCGTGATGGTGTGCAGAACAGACGGACTTGGCAATGGTTGCAGGTTGTCTTGGTATTACTAGAAGTTGATCCGGATTAATTCGAAGCTGTGAAGGCGTGTTCCGCGTGTTGTTCATGCCCTTATCGGTGCCGATTCTATCGACCGGACCTGCGCGACTCAGAAGATGCCAGGCACTTCGCGCTGGATCGTCGTCGGCCGATCGGGGGCGAGCAGCGTGCGGGACGGGCGCGCGATGCTTGCCACGCCGATGCCGCCGATTCGGCTGCAACTGCGCCCGGCAACGAAGTCCAAGCCTGCTTTTACCGACGCCTCGCCGACATCGCCCAGCGGGCGCGACAGATCGTCGGTGGCGCTGCAGCTCGCCTCCAGCGTGTTGGCCAGCCCGGTGAAATAGGCACCCTGGCGGTTGGCGTTCTGGGTGGCGAAGGCGACCACCCGCAACCGATCGTCGCAGGCCGCGCGGTCGATCGCCACCTGGCCCACCGGCTTGCCATAGGTGTTGGTGCCGATCAGCGCGATATTAGCGCGGAAATAGGGGAGCATGGCGTTGATCACCAACTCGCTCGCCGAGGCGGTGCCGCTCGTGCCGATAAAGGCGATCCGCGCCGGGGTGATGGCTTCCGGCTGGGGGCCGAAATAGTCGGTCTCGTCATAGGCAGACTTTTCGGGGCGGAAGCTGGTGTAGCTGAACACATCGGTGCGGCTGCGCGCGCCGCCCAGCAGATCGCCGAACAGTTCCGCGATCGAGACGAGACCGCCGCCATTGTAGCGCAGATCGACGATCAGATTGGTGATGCCCTGTGCCTTGAAGCTGGCAAATGCGTTGCGCAGCGCCGGATCCGCGGTGCTGATGAAGGTGCGCAGGTTGATGTAGCCGACACGCCCGCCGCCGTTCGGATCTGTCAGGATCTGGGCCCCGTAGCGGCTGGAAACCGGGGGCAGGCTGTATTCGCTCTTGGTAAGCGTTACGATCCGTTCGCTGCCATCCACAGCCTGAACGCGTAGCACGCGGCTGGTGCCGCTGGTGTCGGGGCCGAGCGCATCGGTGATGCCGTTCAGCCCTTGGCTCGCAATGATGCTGCTTACGTCGCGCAGATTGCCGGCGCTGGTCCCGATCGCGAGAATCCGAGTGCCGCGATCGACGCCCGCCTGGAGTGCGTTGGCGCCTTCAAAGCTCTCAGCCACGGTGATTGTCGAGGTGCCGTCGGTGGCGAGGCGGAAGCCGAAGCCCGCGCTCGATCCCGAATTGTAATAGGCGTTCTCCTCGGCGATCGAGGTGAGATAGCTGAAATAGCGGTCACGCCCCTGAGCGCGCGCAGTGGCGGTGAGCGCATCGAGATAGGCATCGGGCGAACTGTAGCCCGATGGATCGAGCGTCGCCGGTAGCGTTTCGGGGAACAGATACCACTCCCGCATCGTCGCCAGCACCCAATCCTGGCGGCTGCGCAGCGAACAGCTGCTGGTGGGGGTGGGGGTTGCCGTGGGCGTAGGCGTCGGCGTCGGGCTGGCGGGCTGCACCACCGTTCCGGTGCCTCCGCCGCTGCCACCGCCGCCGCATCCCGCCAGCAGCGCAGCCATCACCAGCACCGATACTCCCGAACGCCTCGCGGACATTACGCAGACCCCCACTATCCGGTCGCCAGGCTAGAGCGTTTTCCGATCAATCTGGATCATATCCGCAGGAA
>NZ_ALBQ01000039.1 GCF_000282895.1 Sphingomonas sp. ATCC 31555 | reverse complement strand
TTCCTGCGGATATGATCCAGATTGATCGGAAAACGCTCTAGCCTCGTAGAATTCGGGGCGATCGGGAAGCGTGCGCAGAAAGGCCTGAATGGCAGGCTGACGCGACTTTTGCGCGGTGACGCAGTCGGTAAATTCCGTGAGGAGCAACAGCTTTTCGGTAGGGGTCGGTTCCTCCGACCGAGGTCGCGCTTCCGCGGCGGTGATGGATAGGTGCCCGCAAATTAATGTGAGTACCGCCAGGCCCCGAACGGCTTGCATGATCCCCTCCGTGCATTGCTCTATATCGGGAATATTGTCGCACGGGTGTAATCGCCGCTCAAGCGATTTGTATTTCGTTGCAATCTTTAATCTTCAACTTCTGACAAAGGCGCTTCCGCTTAGGCATCTTGCCTGAGCCCCTTTCCTTCAGGGGCGGGATTAAGGGTGAACTGGCCCCACAGCCACAATGTGTTCATCGTGCCCAACCCCTAATCCTTCCCTGCAGGGCAGCGACTTTCGCGCGTTCAGATCGCGCTCTTTGCCATGCCGTAATGGTGCCATGCGAAGATCGCTGCGGCGCCGCGATGGGGACGCCAAGCTTCGGACCAGGCGCGCGTCTGTTTCTCGCTGGGACGTTCGGGGTGGCCGAGAATGCGTCCGATCTCGATCTGCACGGCCAGATCGCCTGCTGGCCAGATGTCCGGCCGTCCTTCGGCAAACAACAGATAGATCTCCGCCGACCAACGGCCGATGCCCTTGATGCGGGTGAGGGCGGCGATCGCTTCCTCGTCGTCCTGTGGCAACGCGGCCAGGTCCAACGTGCCGCTCGTCACCTCTTCGGCAAGGCTGCGGGCATAGCCGATCTTCTGGCGAGAGAGACCGGCGCCGCGCAAGGTCTCGTCGCTGGCAAGCGCCAGGGCAGCAGGATCTTCCGCCGTGCCCAGTGCCGCCTCCAGCTTGCTCCAAATCGATGCGGCGGCGGCAACGCTTACCTGCTGCCCCACGATCGTGCGCAGCAGCGTGGCGTAACCGGGCGCGCGGATCCGCGGTTCGGGATAGCCGGCGCGTAAGAGTGCTTCCGCGAAGGCCGGCTCGAGGGCCGCCAATGCGTCAATCGACCCCTTCAGCTGTTCAGCGCTCAGGCCCATGCAGTGGCTCCTTGAATTGGCCCCGGTTCGTCGGCATGGACACCACAAACCAAGGAGAAGCAGATGCCCCAGCTTACGGTCGTGACGCGTGATGGAACCGAGCGAACGGTGACCGGCGATGCCGGCCTGAGCCTGATGGAAGTGATTCGAGACAACGGATTCGACGAGCTGCTGGCACTGTGTGGCGGCTGCTGCAGCTGCGCCACCTGCCATGTGCATGTCGATCCGGAATTTGCGGACAAACTGCCCAAGATGAGCATGGACGAAGACGATCTGCTCGACAGCGCCTCCGATCGAGACGCGACGTCACGCCTTTCGTGCCAGGTGCCTTTCACCGAGGCGCTGGATGGCCTGCGCGTGCGGATCGCGGCAGAGGACTGAAGAGCGGCAGGGGCGGGCAGGTTACCGCCCCTTATTCTTCTCCGGCGCCTGCCAGACGCGAACATAGTCGATCTCCATCCGCGACGGGAAGGCGGCAGGATCGACCCCCTGCATCCCACCCCATCCGCCCACTGCCACGTTGAGCAGCAGATATTGCGGTTTGTCGAACGGCCAGGTGGCGGCATCGCCCTTATGGTCGTTGTTAAACCGCATATAGGCATGGCCGTCCACGCCGATCAGAATGCGGTCTTTGTTCCAGTCCAGCTGATAGCTGTGGAAGGCAGTGCAGGCGTCGGCGACCTTGGTGGTCGCGCCCTTCTGCGTATGCTTCGGATGGTTATAGGCGCCGGTATGAATGGTGCCATGCACCGTCTGCGGGTCCCAGCCGACAAACTCCATCACATCGATCTCGCCAAGTTTCGGCCAGCGGGCGTTCTGGTCGGTGCCGAGCATCCAGATTGCCGGCCACATACCTTTGCCGCAAGCGAGCTTGGCGCGGACCTCGACGAAACCATAGGTCCAGCTTGCGATCCCGCGCGTGAACAGGCGGGCGGAGCTATAGTCCTGACCGCCATAATCCGCCTGGCTCGACAGACGCTCGCGTCGCGCCTCCAGGATCAGTCGGCCGTTCTCAACGCGAGCATTTTCCGGGCGGTTCGCTGCATAATATTGCAGCTCTTCGTTGTGCCAGCCTTGGCGGTTCCGTTCGGTATCATAGGCCCAACGCTTCGGATCGGGCATCGTGCCCGAGTCGAATTCATCGGCCCAGACGAGTCGGGCGTTGCTGGGAACCGCGATCGGTTCGTCGGCGGCGGCAGCGCTGGGCGGGGACGCCGCGGTCTGGGCGCGCGCGGAGCCCGGCAAAGCCCAGGCGACGGCCGCCGCCGCCAACAGCGGAAGCGGCCGCCCAACCATCACTTCGGCGAGAGCACCATCAGCATCTGACGGCCTTCCATGCGCGGATAGCTTTCGACCTTAGCCACTTCCGCGGCATCCTGCTGGACGCGCTGGAGCAGTTGCATGCCGAGCTGGCCATGGGAAAGCTCACGACCGCGGAAGCGCAGCGTGACCTTCACCTTGTCACCTTCGCCGATGAACTTGAGGATGTTGCGCATCTTCACGTCGTAATCGTGGTCGTCGATGTTGGGACGCATCTTGATCTCTTTGATCTCCTGCGTCTTTTGAGTCTTGCGTGCGAGATTCGCTTTCTTCTGCGCCTCGTACTTGAACTTGCCCACATCGAGGAACTTGGCGACGGGCGGATCGGCGTTGGGCGACACTTCGACAAGGTCGAGCCCGACCTCGGCAGCCTGCGCCATCGCCTCGCGCGTGTACATCACACCGAGATTTTCGCCATCCTGGTCAATGACGCGAACCTTGGGCGACTGGATGAATTCGTTAAACCGCGGACCGTTGAGCGGCATAGCGGGCGCCATCGGGCGCCGGGTCATGGGAGGACGTATACGACTTGCTCCTGTAGTTGATCAGCGGCCTATATAGACAATTCCACGGCCAGAGAGAAGGTCCAGCCGTGGCGATTTCGCGGCATCGTCATAATTGTTCTTGCCGGCAGCGGGCGACACGGCATTCATCCATTGGCGGAGAAAAAGGCCTGCAAAATCCGTTATATCCCGAGGGCCGCGCCTATAATGGCCAAGGGTGCCGCAGGGGCGCCGACGATGCCAGCGACTTGGGGACGGAAAATGAAGTTGGTAGGGATTGCGGCGGCGCTGGGCGCTGCATTGCTGGCGGCGTCTGTGCCTGCGGCGGCGCAGGAACGCGCATCAGGCGAAGGCAAGGTGAGCATCGGCGTTACCGCCGGCACGCTTGGGGTGGGGCCGGAGATCGGCTACCGGGCGAGTGAGACGGTGGGCGTGCGCGCCAACGGCGGCTTTCTGGGCGTGGACCATGATTTCACCTCGGGCGGTATCGAGTATAACGGCCATGCCAAGCTGTCGTCCGTGGGGGCGATCGTGGATCTCTATCCGTTCGGCGGCGGTTTCCGGATTTCCGGCGGCGTGCGCTACAATGGCAATGAAGGCCGGGTGCGGGCGACGCCCAATGGACCAACGCGGATCGGCAGCCTGATCTTCACTCCGCAGCAGATCGGCACCATCACGGGGCGCGCCGAGGTGCGCGAATTCGCGCCGCAGCTGATGCTCGGTTATGGCGGAAGCATGCGCAAGGGGCTGAGCTTCAACATCGAGGCGGGCGCGCTGTTCCAGGGAGCAGTGCGCATCCGCGACTTCACCTCGAACGGTTCGCTTGCGACCGACCAGACGCTCGCCGGGACAACCTATCGCAACGAACTGGCCAAGCAGCGGCAGGAATTGCAGGACAAGGCGAACGATTATCCGATTTACCCGATCCTGCAGGTGGGGCTGAAGTACCGCTTCTGAAGCGCCCTTCGTCCCCCTCCCATGATTGGGAGGGGGACTTTGCGGCGGGTTAGGCGAGGTCCGGCGCCAGCGCTTCGGCCTTGAGCCGCGCGATCGCTTCGTCCAGAGTCAGCATGGTCTGGCCCTGGCTGCCGAGGACGCGGAGCGCCACGGTGCTTTCCTCGGCCTCACGCTTGCCGACGACCAGCAGGTTGGGCACCTTGGCCAGCGAGTGCTCGCGCACCTTGTAGTTGATCTTCTCGTTGCGCAGGTCGCTCTCGACGCGGATGCCCGCCGCCTGGAGCTTCGCCACAACTTCACGGGCATAGTCGTCGGCGTCGGACACGATCGTCGCTACCACCGCCTGCACCGGCGCGAGCCAGGTCGGCAGCTTGCCGGCGAAATGCTCGATCAGGATGCCGATGAACCGCTCGTACGAGCCGAAGATCGCGCGGTGGAGCATCACCGGCCGGTGGCGCTCGCCATCCTCGCCGACGTAACTCGCATCGAGACGCTCGGGCAGCACCCGGTCCGACTGGATGGTGCCGACCTGCCAGGTGCGGCCGATCGCGTCGGTGAGGTGCCATTCCAGCTTGGGCGCGTAGAAGGCGCCTTCGCCGGGCAGTTCCTCCCAGCCATATTCGGGCGTGGCGAGGCCGGCGGCGACCACCGCGTCGCGCAGCTCGTTCTCAGCCTGGTCCCACATTTCCTCGGTGCCGAAGCGCTTCTCCGGGCGCAGCGCGAGCTTGATCGCATAGCTGAAGCCGAAATGCTTGTAGACGCGGTCGGCCAGCGCGCAGAACGCCTTCACCTCGTCGACGATCTGGTCCTCGCGGCAGAAGATGTGGCCGTCGTCCTGGGTGAACTGGCGGACGCGCATCAGCCCGTGCAGCGCGCCGTGCGGCTCGTTGCGGTGGCAGCAGCCATTCTCGACCAGCCGCATCGGCAGGTCGCGATACGACTTGATCCCCTGCTTGAAGATCAGCACGTGCGCCGGGCAGTTCATCGGCTTGAGTGCCATCCACTGGACGTCGTCCGACACCATCGGGCCTTCGTCCTCGATGTTCGGCGTCTCGTCGGGGATGACGAACATGTTCTGGCGATACTTGCCCCAGTGGCCGGACTGCTCCCACTGGCGCGCGTCCATCACCTGCGGCGTCTTCACTTCCTTGCTGCCCGCGCCGTTGACCGCGCGGCGCATATAATCCTCGAGCACGCGGTAGATGACATAGCCGTTGGGGTGCCAGAACACGGAGCCATGCGCTTCCTGTTGGAGGTGGAACAGGTCCATCTCGGCGCCGAGCTTGCGGTGGTCGCGCTTGGCGGCCTCTTCCAGGCGCGTCAGATGCTCCTGGAGCTGCTTCTTGTTCAGCCAGCCGGTGCCGTAGATGCGGCTGAGCATCGCGTTCTTCTGGTCGCCGCGCCAATAGGCGCCCGACACGCGGGTCAGCTTGAACGCATCCGCCGCGACCTTGCCGGTGGAGGCGAGGTGGGGGCCGCGGCACATGTCGAGCCAGGCGTCCTCGCCCTTGCCGGCGCGATAGACGGTCAGCTCTTCGCCCTCGGGGAGCTCCTTGGCCCATTCGGCCTTGAAGGTTTCCCCCTGCGCCGTCCAGCGCGCGATCAGGTCGGCGCGCGACCAGACTTCGCGGATCAGCGGCTCGTCGCGCGCGATGATGCGGCGCATCTCCTCCTCGATCGCCGGCAGGTCCTCCTCGGTGAAGGGGCGGTCCTTGGGGGCGAAGTCATAGTAGAAGCCGTCGTCCGTCGACGGGCCGAAGGTGATCTGCGTGCCCGGGAACAGGTGCTGCACCGCTTCCGCCAGGATATGCGCATAGTCGTGGCGCACGAGATCGAGCGCGTCGGCCTCGTCCTTGGCGGTGACGAGGGCGAGCTGGGCGTCGCCCTCGAACGGACGGCCGATGTCGCGCAGCTCGCCATCGACGCGCGCGGCGAGCGCCGCCTTGGCGAGGCCGGGCCCGATCGCCGCGGCGATGTCCGCCGGGGTAGTCCCCGGGGCTACCTCGCGGACGGAACCGTCGGGCAGCGTAATGCGGAACATCTCGGACACGGGATAGACCCTTCTTCTTGGGTGTGAAACGGAGCGCGGCTTATGCCCGCGCGGGGGCGATATAGGCAAGCGTTGCGAAAACGGCACCACCACAGGGCCGCAGCGCTCGCATTCGTTTGCCCCAACTTCCTTGTGCAATCGATTGTTGCCCGGAACTGGGAATCGTTCCATAGTGGCCGGGAGGACCAGGCGAAGGGCCGGCGGGAGAGGGCGATGACGAACCTAAGCGGAAAACCGCATTTGCCCTTGTGGCGTATTCTGGAAATGAACCTCGGATTTCTGGGTCTGCAATTCAGCTTCGGGCTGCAGCAGGGCAACATGGCGCCGATTTATTCCTATCTCGGTGCTTCGGAGGCGTCGCTGCCGCTGCTCCAGCTCGCTGGGCCGATGACTGGTCTGCTCGTTCAGCCGATCATCGGTGCGATGAGCGACTGTACAGATAGCCGCTGGGGCCGCCGCACGCCCTATTTCCTTACCGGCGCCGTGCTATGTGCGCTCGGCCTGTTCTTCATGCCGCTCAGCAGTTCGATCTTAATGGCTGTATCGATGTTGTGGATCCTCGATGCCGGCAACAACATCACCATGGAGCCGTATCGCGCCTATGTGTCGGATCGACTCGATCCCAAACAGCATGGGCTGGGGTTCCTGACGCAGAGCGCATTCACCGGATTGGCGCAGATGCTGGCGTTCCTCACGCCATCGCTGCTGGTCTGGGCGGGCATGAACCGCGACTGGGTGGATTCGCACAACATTCCCTACACGGCGCGAGTCGCATTCATGGTCGGCGCGGCGCTTTCGTTCGGCACCATCCTGTGGTCGGTGCTGCGCGTGCCCGAACTGCCGCTTACGCCCGCCGAGCGCGCGCATATCGCCGCGCAGCCCAAGTCGGTTGTGGCGACGCTGCGCGAGATCGGGGACGCCATTCTCCATATGCCGGTCGCCATGCGCAAGCTGGCGCTGATGAGCCTTTTCCAATGGTATGCGATGATGGCGTACTGGACGTACGTCATTCTCGCAGTGGCGCGATCGGTGTACGGTACCGGCGATTCCACCTCGTCGGGATTTCGCGAAGCGGTGCTTACCAATGGTGAGCTCGCGGCCTTCTACAATGCCGTGGCGTTCGTTGCGGCGTTTGCAATGGTGCCGGTTGCGCGGCGGATCGGCGCGGCGCGGCTGCATGCCTTGTGCCTGGTCTGCGCCGGCATTGGCATGTTGTGGCTGCCCCATGTTACCGCCAAGGCTTGGCTGTTCGCGCCGGCGATTGGTCTGGGGCTCGGCTGGGCCAGCATGATGGGCAATCCCTATGTGATCCTCGCCGGATCCATCCCGCCCGAACGTACCGGCGTCTATATGGGCATTTTCAACATGATGATCGTGATCCCGATGCTGTTGTTCACGGTGACGGTGCCGATTTTCTATGGCTCGCTGCTGGGCGGGGATGCCCGCAATGTCCTCAGCCTGTGCGGCGTGCTGATGTTCCTGGCAGCCCTGGCGGTATGGAGCGCCCGCGATCGCAGACCGGCCTGAGCCGCGCACCTTGCTCCAATCCCCGCTATGTTAGACAAGAGGTTTCTCGTGCACCATCTCGCCCTAGCCCCCGAACCCTGCGCCGCATGGACCCGGGAAGCGGTTGCCGGCATTCCCGCTCAGCGCGATGCGGCGCTGCCGGTGCTGGCACCGGGCGGCGCTCCGCTGGTGCCCGACCATGACGTGTGGGACATGTGGCAGATTGCGCATCCGGACGGCAGCACCGTGCGGCGCGGCGGGCGCAGCTGGTGGTTCTTTCTCGCCGCGCCCAGGCTGGACGACCCGGAGGGGCGACACGATGCCGCCCGGATCTGGCTGACCAGCCACGATGCTGATGGCTGGCGCGCGCACGGCCCGGTCTTTGCCCCCGGCTTCACCCCCGGTGCTCGTGAATGGTCCGGCTCGGCGGTGCTGGAGGCGGATGGGAAAACGCTGACGCACTACTTCACTGCTGCCGGCCGATATGGGCAGGCAATCACCTTTGAGCAGCGGCTCTTCGTGTCGCGCGGCCGCTTTCTGGTCGACGGCGGAACGCCGCGGCTAGAGGGGTGGAGCGCGCCCGAGGAGATCGTGGCAGCGGACGGTGCAGTCTATGCCGTGGCCGATGAAGCCGTGGCGGCGCCGCATGGCATCAAGGGCTTCAGAGACCCGGGGTATTTCCGCGACCCGGCTGACGGCGCCGATTATGTGCTGTTCACCGCCAATGCGGGTTGGGCCGAGACACCGGTGAGCGGGGTGATCGGCATAGCGCAGCGGCGAGATGGGGCATGGCAGCTGCAACCGCCGCTGCTGTCGGCAATCGGCGTCAACAGCGAGCTGGAGCGCCCGCACATCGTGCACCGTGGCGGCAAGTACTATCTGTTCTGGAGCACGCAGGCGCGCCGGTTTGCGGCGGACATCGCCGCGCCCACCGGGCTGTATGCGATGGTGGCGGAATCGATGCGGGGTCCGTGGCGACCGGTGAACGGCACCGGGCTGGTTGCGGGCAATCCGGCCGAACGGCCCACCCAGGCTTATTGCTGGTGGGTAACGGGCGAAGGCGAGGTGCTGAGCTTCGTGGACTATCCGGGGCTCGATACGAACGGTGCGGTGACGCTAGCGAGCGCCGAAGGGCGGCGGCGGCACTTCGGCGGCGTGCCGGCGCCGTTCTTCACCCTCGACTTCGCTGGCGATCGGGTGACAATCCGACGCTGATCACGCCGAGTCGCGGACCACCAGCTCGGGCTGCATCACTACCGAGGCGCTGTCTTGCCCCTCGATCCGGGCGAACAGTGCTTCCACCATTGCTTTTGCGCCGCCGGCAATATCCTGCTTGACCGTGGTGAGGCGCGGCACCGTCTGCAGCGCCAGCGGCAGATCGTCATAGCCTACCACGGGCACGTCGCCGGGCACGGCCATCCCCTGATCGGCCAAAACACGCAGCGTCGTCATTGCGATAACATCGGATCCCGCAGCGATGCCGTCGATGCGATCCAGGTGCCGCGCCATGTGGCCGGCGATTTCCTGTTCCATCATGTCGGACGCCAGATGGGTATCCAGCTGCAGCGGTGCCGGCATGCCCGCGGCCTCGGCGGCGGCGCAGATGCCAGCATAGCGTTGGCGGATTTCCGGGGCGCGCAATTCGCCCAGAAACGCGATCCGCCGCACGCCGCGCGCGATCAGATGCTCGCCAGCGAGGCGCCCGCCCACGACGTTTTCGGTGCCGACCGCGCAGTGGATCTGTCCCGGCGCGCTGGTGCCCCAAGCGATGAGCGGGCGATAGCGCTGTGCAACCCGCTCGATCGCCGCCATCTGGTCCGACTGGCCGATCAGCAAGACACCATCGAGCATGCCCGAGTCGACAATACGCTCCAGCCAATCCGCGGCGTCGGGAATGATCCGCGAGAGCATCACGTCATAGCCGTTCTCCGTCAGCGCATCGGCGAGGTGGCCCAGCATTGTCATGAAAAACGGATCGGAAAGATGCTGCCGCCGCTCATGGCCTAGCGGTACGACGATACCGATCACGCCGGTCTTCTGGGTCCGTAATCGGCGCGCCATCTGGTTGGGACGAAAGCCGTGCTCGGCGGCGAGCGCCTGGATGCGCTGGCGGGTTTCGGGGTTCACCAGTGACTTGTCGGCCAGCGCCCGAGAAACGGTGCCGGTCGACACTCCCGCCAGCTGCGCGAGGTCCGCGAGGGTCCGTACGGGACGGCGTGGTGGGGCGGCTTGGTCTGTCACAGAAACACCTCAGTGGCTTGTGCGAGGAGGTTGGGCAAGTCTCCCGATAAACAAACGATTGCAGCAGCCATTGCAATCGATTGTAATTGCGAGTATGGAATGATGCCAAGGGCTCCCGTCAAGAGGGTCCGCCAAGCCGATTGGGAGAGAGTTGATGGCACAGTTCCGTTCGCGTCCGCTGGTTTCGCTGCACGCCGTTGCCTGGCTGATGGCAAGTGCGGGCGCTGCTTCCGCGCAGGATGCTGCCCCGCAGGATGGTGCGCCGCCGGAGGCGGCGACGCAGGCAGGCTTTCTGGACGAGATCGTCGTGACCGCAGTCCCCACCAGCCGCAGCAAGATGCAGAGCTCGGTCTCGGTGACCGATCTTTCCGCCGAGTCGGTGCAGAATCTGGCGCCGCGTTCCGAAGCCGAAGTCTTTCGCTTGATCCCTGGCATCCGCGCCGAATCGACGGCGGGGCCGGGCGGCAATTCGAACATCACCGTGCGCGGCCTGCCGCTGGCGTCCGGCGGCTCGAAATATGTCCAGCTGCAGGAAGACGGCCTGCCGGTCGTCGAGTTCGGCGACATCGCCTTCGGCAACAATGACTATTGGACGCGCTACGACCTGACCGTGGACCGGGTGCAAGCGATTCGCGGCGGTTCCGCTTCCACCTTCGCCAGCCAGGCGCCGGGTGCGGTGATCAACTATGTGTCGAAGACGGGGGATACCGCAGGCGGCGAAATCCGCGCGACCACCGGGCTTGGCTACAATGAAAGCCGGTTGGACTTCAATGTCGGCGGCCCGATCAATTCCACGCTGAAGGCCAATATCGGTGGCTTTTATCGCACCGGCGAGGGCCCGCGCGACCTGCCGTACCGCGCGCTGGAAGGTTATCAGATCAAGGGCAACATCACGCAGAGCTTCGATGCCGATCGCGGCTATCTGCGGCTTTCGTTCAAGGCGCTGGATGATCGCGCCCCGACCTATACCGCGTCCCCCATGCAGGTGCTGGTGGAGGGGAACAAGATCACCGGCTATCGCGCGCTGCCCGGCTTCGATGCACGGTCCGACACCAATTTCTCCAACCTCAACCGCACCTTCACCACGGTCAACCCCGATGGATCGACGAAGCAGGGCGACAATGCGGACGGCATCCATGTGAAGTCGCGCAGCATCGGTGCGCAGTTGCATTGGGGCACTGGTGCGTTCGAGGTCGACAACAAGTTCGCCTATAGCTGGAACAGCGGCACCTTCTCCGCGCCGTTCCTGGGCAGCCTCACCAACGTCACCGGCCTGACGAGCGGTGCCGGGGCGTACAGCATCGCCGCCGGGGGGCGGACCTACACCGCGACGCGCGCCGTTTACGCCAACGGCCCGCGTGCCGGGCAGACGGTGGCCGGATCGGTCGTCGTCAACCAGAACCCCAACCTCTATACCGACATGACCGGCATGGATCATTGGGCCAACGATCTGGGCGTGACCGGCAAGTTCGGGCTGGGCACCGGCCAGGTGACGGCGCGGGCGGGCTGGTATCATTCGCGCCAGCAGATCGCGATGAACTGGCACTGGAACGGCAGCCTGACCGAGGCGGTGCCGGGCGGGGCACTGATCGACCTGCTGAGCGCCGACGGCACCCGGCTGACCGACGCCGGGCTGACCGGCTACAACAACCAATGGGGCGGCACGAGCCGGCAGTACGACCTGCACTACACCACCGACGCGCCCTATCTTTCGCTCAACTATGCCGACGATGCGCTCGACCTCGACGGCAGCGTGCGGTTCGACAACATGAAGGGCGGCGGCACCTTCTATCCCACCGGCGCGCGCACCAGCCGCGACATCAACGGCGACGGCCGGCTGAGCGTGGCCGAGCAGAATGTGTATCTGACCAACTTCGCCGCGGCGCAGCCGATCGACTACAAGATCGATTACACCAGCTGGTCGTTCGGCGGGAACTACCGGTTCACCTCCAGCACCAGCGCGTTCGTCCGCGTCTCGCGCGGCAACCGTGCCAATGCGGACCGGGTGGTTTCGGACTTTGCCGGCGCCTTCACCTCGACCGGCCAACTGACGACGCTGGGCGAGGCCGTGGTGGTGAACCCGGTGACGCAGCAGGAACTGGGCATCAAGCAGCGCGGCCGGCTGGCGGGCGGCAACTACGGCGTGTTCGTCACTGGCTTCCGCAGCCAGGCCACCGAGTATAATTTCGACCTGACCACCCAGCGCCAAACATTCCAGAAGTACAAGACCTGGGGTATCGAGCTGGAGTCGCAATATACCAATGGCGGCTTCTCGCTGCTGGCCAATATAGTCTACACCCATTCGCGTATCGCCGAGGATCTGATCAGCGGCAATGCCGGCAAGACGCCGCGGGCGACGCCGGACCTGATGTACACCATCGCGCCTACCTACGACTTCGGGCTGGCGGCGATCGGATTCACCCTGATCGGCCAGACCGACAGCTATCCGCAGGATGATAACCGCCTGAAGCAGAAGGGCTCGAACGTCGTCAGCGCGTTTGTTCGGGTGCGGCCGGTCGACCGGCTGGAAGTGTCCCTCAACGCCAACAACCTGTTCAACGCCTGGGACCAGGCCGGCCGGCTGGACCAGGGCAGCGTCGCCGAACTGCAGTCGCTCGGCCAACTGTACGGCGTGCCCTACGCGGCCACCAACCGCGTTGGCGTGGGCCGGACCGTGTCGATCTCCGCCGGCTATCGCTTCTGAGCGCTCCTCCCGGAGCCGGCGCGGCGGTACCCCCTACGCCGCCGCGCCGCGATGGGATAGGATGACGGCATGAGCGAGGACCGCCGCATTCGTTCGATCTGCATCGCCGGCGGCGGATCGGCGGGGTGGATGACGGCCGCGGCGCTGGCCAATGCGCTGGGGAGCAGCGTGGCGATCACGCTGGTGGAATCGAGCGCGATCGGCACCGTCGGCGTGGGCGAGGCGACGATCCCGCCGATCCGCCTGTTCAACCGCACGCTCGGAATCGACGAGGCCGAGTTCGTCCGCCGCACCCGCGGATCGTTCAAGCTGGGGATCGAATTCGTCGACTGGGGGCGGATCGGCACACGCTATTTCCACCCATTCGGCCCGTTCGGCCGCGACTTCGACCTGGTGCCGCTCCACCAATACTGGCTCGACGCCCGCGACAAGGGCGGCGCCCCGGCGCTCGACGACTTGTCGATGGCCTGGGCAGCGGCGAAACGAGGCAAGTTCGCCCCGCCGCTCGCCGATCCGCGCAGCGTGGGCTCCACCTTCGACTATGCCTATCACTTCGATGCCGGGCTCTATGCCGCGTTGCTGCGCGACTATGCCGAGGCGCGCGGCGTGGCGCGGATCGATGCGGAAATCGCCGGCGCGGATCGGGACGGCGAGCGCGGCGACCTTACCGCGGTGCGGCTGCAGGACGGCCGGCGTATCGCGGCAGACCTGTTCGTCGACTGCTCGGGCTTTCGCGGCCTGTTGATCGAGGAGGTGCTGGGCACGGGCTATATCGACTGGCGCCACTGGCTGCCCTGCGACCGAGCGGTGGCAGTGCCGTGCGAGCGCGGCGCCTTCACGCCCTATACTCGATCGACGGCGCGGGCGGCGGGGTGGCAATGGCGCATCCCGCTGCAGCACCGCACCGGCAACGGCCATGTCCATTGCAGCGCCTTCATGGGCGAGGACGAGGCGACGGCGATCCTGCTCGCCAATCTGGACGGCGCGCCGCTGGCCGAGCCCCGGACGCTGCGCTTCACCACCGGCCACCGCCAGCGCTTCTGGAGCCACAATGTCGTCGCCATCGGGCTTTCGAGCGGGTTCCTGGAGCCGCTGGAATCGACCAGCCTGCACCTGATCCAGGCCGGCATTTCCAAACTGCTCGCGCTGTTCCCGACGCGCGACATGGATCCGCTGCTGATCGACGAGTTCAACCGCATCTCGATCGCCGAGTTCGAGCGGATCCGCGACTTTCTGATCCTGCACTACAAGCTGACCGAGCGGGAAGATTCGCCCTTGTGGCGCTATTGCGCGACGATGGCGGTGCCGGACACGCTGCAATGGAAGATCGACCATTTCCGCAGCACCGGCCGGCTGGTCGCACGCGAATTCGACCTGTTCGCAGCGCCCTCGTGGCTGGCGGTGCATATCGGGCAAGGCAACTGGCCGACGGGACGCGACGCGCTGCTGGCGGCGCGGGGCATCGACGGGCGGGCGCACCTCGCCAAGCTCGCCGATGCGATGGCGCGGGCGGCGGAAACCATGCCCGACCATGCCGACTATGTGGCGGGGCTGATCGGCGCTTAAGTTTAGGAAGTTTAGGCGTTCGGCGGTTTGTGCGGCCTTGGCGAAGTTTAGGAAGTTTAGGCGCGCGGCGGTTTGTGCGGCCGGGCGAAGTTTAGGAAGTTCACGCGCGCGGCGGCTTGTGCGACCCGGACGAAGTTTAGGAAGTTTAGGCGCTCGCGCGTGCGGGCGCGTTAGCGACGGGTTGGGGTCTCGCGCGGTCAAAGAGCGTCGGCGTTGCGCCGTTTCGGGCAAGATTGGGAGCGCCCATGGGTTCGGCAAGAGGCGAGCCGCGTCGACGGGCTCGCGGCCATCCCCCTAACCCTTCCGCCGCTTCGCGGCTCCCTCCCTCTCCCGCAAGGGGGAGAGGGAGCAGATGCGCCCTACCTCGCTCTTCTCCTTGTGGGAGAGGGAGGGAGGCCGTCGCGGCAGGCGGTGAGGCGGGTGAGGGACGCCCCCAATACAAGCCGTTTCAAGTGGCGCAGACCGATCGGCGAGGATAGCCTGCGGGGATGGACCCCACCCACCACATCGCCGCCATCCTGCCCTGTCGCGACCTCGACGCGAGCACCGAATTCTACCGCCGGCTGGGGCTGGAGGTGACCGGCGACTATGGCCACTACCGCATCCTCGCGGACGACCGCGGCTGGCACCTGCACCTGCGGCACGAGGCGAACACGCCCCAGGCGCCGGACAATCCCTTCGGGCTGTACCTCTATGTCGAGGATGTCGACGCGGTGGCGGCGCGGGTGCGCGAGGCGATCCTCCAGCCGGGCACGCCGCATGCGATGCCGTGGGGAACGTACGAGTTCGCGGTGTCGGATCCCGATGGCGCGCTGGTGCGGGTGGGGCGGGTGCTGGGGGGCTCAGCGTAAGCTGCGCTGTGGGGTGCCGACGATCTTGGAAGAATGCGCTCGAAGCGTCCTTCACCAAGACTGTATAGATTTGATATGACGTATCGCTAGCGAAGCGCAACGGCATCGGAGTGAAGCGTGAGCAGGGACGGCCGACTACTAGCTGCGATCTTGCTCTTCGGGGCTTCTGCCATCGCGTGGCTCGTGCAAGCAGGAATTGTTCGCGCCTACATCTACGCCGCGGTTATGGGAAGCTGGTCGAGCTTCAGCAGCTTTTTCGGGGTTCAAGCTCCGGGCCAAAACTGTTTGGATTACTGCGTTGCAGACCTGCCGTTCAGCGCTGGCTGGATCGCTATCGGCTGTTTTTTTCTGGGGTTCACGCTGCTGCTTAGAGCATGGCTAAAGCCTGCTGCGCGTAGCGCCCAAGGCTGACTTGCATGCACGGGCAGAGCGAGGCGCACTACGGTTGCGGCTCTGACCCATGGCCCCCAAACACCTCCCGATACGCAAACAACCCCGGCACGCCGCCGGTCATGACGTACAGCACCGCCTCGCCCGGCTGGAATGCGCCGCCGCGGATCGCCGCGAGCAGCCCGGCGAACGCCTTGCCGCTGTAGACGGGGTCGAGCAGCAGGCCCTCGGTGCGGGCGAGCAGTTCCACCGCTTCGCGCATCGCCGGCGTGGGGATGCCATAGCCTTCGCCCCGCTGGCTGCCGTTGATCACCACCTCTTCCGCCGTCACGCTGCCCGGCAGGGCGTTGGCGGCGAGCGTCGTCTGGGCCAGCGCCAGCGTGTCGGCATGGGCGGCCTCGGGGGTGGCGAGGACGGCGTAGGACTGGACGCGCGCCGCGTCCTCCCCCGCCGCCGCCATGCCGGCGGCGAGGCCCGCATGGGTGCCGGCGCTGCCATTGGGGACGACGATGCGGGCGAAGCGCTCGCCCAGCGCCGCCTCTTGCGCGAGGATCTCCCAGGCGCAGGCGACATAGCCGAGCGCGCCGACCGGCGACGACCCGCCCGCGCCGACCACATAGGCCTTGCCGCCCGCCGCCCGCAGCGCCTCGGCGCGGGCGTGCAGGAGGGCGGGCCGATCGGTGTCGCCGGGGACGCGGTGGACGGTCGCGCCGAAGATCGCGTCGAGCAGCAAATTGCCGTTGCCGCGATAGTCGGCGTCGTGGCGCGGGACGACATCGGCCAACACCAACTCGCAGGCGAGGCCCATCCGTGCCGCCGCCGCCGCGCTCAGCCGGGCATGGTTCGATTGCAGCCCGCCGGTGGTGACAAAGGTGTCGCAGCCCTGCGCGATCGCGTCGCCGAGCAGGAATTCGAGCTTGCGCAGCTTGTTGCCGCCGCCGCCGATGCCGGCCACGTCGTCGCGCTTCACATAGATCCGTACCGCCGTGCCGAGCGCCGCCTCCAGCCGTTCCAGCCGCCCGATCGGCGAGGGGTGGGCGAGCAGCGCTACGGCGCCGTGGCGTTCGCGCAGGGCGTGCGGATCGGGGCTCATGCGACGCCGAACGGCACGACGCGATTGGTCGAGACATGCCCGATCGCGCAGCGGCCGAGATAGGGCACCTCCATCTCGCGGCACCAGCGCAGGATCATCTCGTCGATCGTCTCGCCGAAGGGCGGGTCGTTCTCGGCGATCGCAGTCACCGCGCCGAGGCGGATGCCGGCAATGCCCTTGAGCTGTTCGGCATGGGCCATGTTGAACAGCATCCGGTCGATCCGGTAGAGCGGCTCGTCGACTTCCTCGATCATCAGCACATGATCGGTGAGGTCGGGCAGATATTTGCTGCCGATCAGCGCGGTGAGGATCGAGAGGTTGAAGGCGGCAGCGGGGCGGCCGTCGGCCAGCGCGGGATCGAGGCCGCGGCGATCGCGCTCGATCAGCCAGCCGAGCGCCCAGCCGGTATCGCGGCCCGGATCGTTCGTGCCGATGCTGCTCGCCATCGAGGCATGGACCGGGTGGCCGATGCCGCGGGCGTAGAGCGCGCCCAGCACGAACCCCATGTCGGAAAAGCCCATATAGGTCTTGCGCCGCGCCGCCTCGCCCAGGTGCGGCATCACCGCGTCGAGGATGCGGTTCGATCCATAGCCGCCGCGCGCGAACCAGATGGCGTCGATCGTCGGATCGTTGGCGACTTCCAGGAACGCCGCCGCACGCTCGGCATCGGTGCCGGCGAAATGGCCCGCCGACAGATAGCATTGCGGGTGGAACACGATTTCGTGTTCGGGATAGGTGAGCGCCATGAAGGCGGCCATCCGCGCTGACGATTCCCGGGTAACTGGCCGCGCCGGCGCGACGACTCCGATCCGCATATGCTTGTATGGTCTCCTCGAATTGCCGATAGCGTGCCGATGCAGCATGGCAAAGCAACCTTCTTCGTAGGGATCGGCGGTTCGGGGATGATGCCGCTGGCGATGATCCTCGCCGGCCGGGGGACCCAGGTATCGGGATCGGACCGCAGCCTCGACAGCGGGCGGCTGCCCGCCAAGTTCGACTGGCTGAAGGCCAAGGGCGTGGCGCTGTTCCCGCAGGATGGCAGCGGGATCCAATCGGCCGAGCAGGTGGTGGTCGCCTCCGCCGCGATCGAGCCGAGCGTGCCGGACATGGTGCGCGCGGCCGAACTGGGCTGTGCGCGGATGTCGCGGGCCGAACTGCTGGCGAGCCTGTTCAACGCGGCGGCGCTGCCGATCGGGGTGGCGGGGACCAGCGGCAAGTCGACGGTGACCGGCATGATCGGCTGGATCCTCCACGCCTGCGGGCGCGATCCCACGGTGATGAACGGCGCGGTGATGAAGAATTTCGCGGGGCCGGATGCGCCGTTCGCCAGTGCGCTGGTGGGGGCGGGCGACGCCTTTGTCAGCGAGGTGGACGAGAGCGACGGATCGATCGCCAATTACTGGCCGCGGATCGCGGTGCTCAACAATGTCAGCCTCGACCATAAGTCGCTGGAGGAATTGCGGCTGTTGTTCGGCGCCTTTGCGGGCAAGGCGGCGACGACGGTGGTCAATGTCGGCGATGCCGAGAGCGCCGCACTGGCGGCGGGGCTGGACCGGGGGCGGACGCTGACCTTCGCGGTGGAGGGCGAGGCGGACCTGACGGCGCGGAACCTGGCGCCCGAGGCGTTCGCGGTTTCGTTCGATCTGGCGACGGGCGAGACGGTGCGACGGGTGCGGCTGCAGGTGCCGGGGCGGCACAATGTCGCCAACGCGCTGGCGGCGATCGGTGCAGCGACGGCGGCGGGGGTATCACTGGAGGATGCGTGTAAGGCCGTCGAGGGCTTCACCGGGCTGCGGCGGCGCTTCGAGCTGGTCGGCGAGGCGGGCGGCGTGTCCGTCATCGACGATTTCGGGCACAACCCGGACAAGATCGCCGCGACGCTCGATACGCTGCACGCCTTTCCGGGGCGGCTGCTGCTTCTGTTCCAGCCGCACGGCTATGGTCCGCTCAAGGTAATGCGGCGCGAGCTGGTTGCGATGTTCGCGACCAAGCTGGGGCGTGAGGACGTGCTGGTGCTGCCGGACCCGGTCTATCAGGGCGGCACGGTGACGCGCGAAGTGACCAGCGCCGATATCGTCGCGGCGGTGGCGGCGACGGGCGCGCAGGCAGTGCACATCCCCGATCGCGCGGCGGCGGCGGCGCATCTGGTGGCGCAGGCGCGGCCGGGCGACCGCATCGTCGTGATGGGCGCGCGGGATGATACGCTCAGCCTGCTCGCCGAAGAGATGGTGGCGCGGCTCGCCAAGTGAATTCCTCCCCATGCCGGGAGTGCCCATGTAAACCTCGCTTGACATGTAAAGCGTGGTTGACGTAAAGTTTCCTTGTCAACCCGTAAGGAGGCTTTGCATGGTTTCGCAGACACCCGCTGCCCAGCGCTATCTGAAGCGCTTCGTGCCGACGATGATCGGCTATGTCGTCGCGGTGATGGGGGCGAGCGTTGCTGTCGCCCTGCTCCAACCCAAGGGCGCGGCGCTGATCGCGATTGCGCTGGTGCCGGCGCTGGCGATCGTCGTGCTGCTCGTCGTGATCGGCTGCTATGTCCACGAGGAGACGGACGAATATCTGCGCCAGCGGATCGTCACGGCGATGCTGTTCGGAATCGCGGTGGTGCTGGCGATCTCGGCAGTGCTCGGCTTCCTGCAGATCTACCGGGCGATCGGCCAGATCGACGTATTCTGGGCGTTCCCGCTGTGGTGCGGCAGCTGGGGCCTGGCGCAATGCGTGCTCGCCTGGCGCGACCGCATGGGAGACGTGGCATGAACAACCGCCTCCGCGCGCTGCGCGCCGAGCGGGCGTGGAGCCAGCAGGACCTGGCCGAGCGGCTGGAGGTGTCGCGCCAGAGCGTTAACGCAATCGAGACGGGTCGCTACGACCCTTCGCTGCCGCTCGCCTTCAAGATCGCCGACCTGTTCGGCCTCGCCATCGAAGAGATTTTCATCAATCCCGCGAAGACGCCGGAGCAATGACGCCCGCCCCTGCGGTCGGCGCTCAGCTCTTGGCGGAGGCGATCAGCAGGATCAGCGCGGCAAGCCCGATCGCCACCGCCTGAAACAGGATGCGCTTCTGCATCAGCTTGTTCGATCGGATCGCGCGTTCGCTGGGGCCGGTGCCTTCCAGATCCTGACTGGTGGTGCCGGCCATCGTGACCAGCCCCTTGATGAGGAAGAACAGCGTCGTGAGGATCGCCGCAATGAACAGGATCGCAAGAAGCCACATGCCGGCAACCTACGCCTGTATTGCCGTGAAGCCAACCGGTACTTCCCCTTTGCGCAGTCGGTCGGCGAGCGCCGCGCCGTCCTCGCCCGCCAGCCGCAGTGATTCGAGCGTGGGCGCGCCGTGCCGCTTGGCGAGGCGGGTGCCGTCCGGGCCGGCGAGCAGCGCGTGGTGGCGATACTCGGGCGTCGGCAGATCGAGCAGCGCCTGCAGCAGGCGGTGGACATGGGTGGCGGCGAACAGGTCCGTGCCGCGCACGACATGGCTGATGCCCTGCGCGGCATCATCGACCGTCACGGCGAGATGATAGCTGGCCGGCGCATCCTTGCGGGCCAGGATCACGTCGCCATGGCGCAGCGGATCGGCGGCGACCGCGCCGGCCACGGCATCGTGCCAGACGAGCGGGCCGGTGCGGGCAACGGCGGCGGCCATGTCCAGCCGCCAGCTGTGCGGGCGCGCCAGATCGGGCGCGGCGAGGCCGCGGCAGGTTCCGGGATATAGCGCGCCTTCGGGGCCGTGCGGCGCGGAGAGACTCGCCGCGATATCCGCGCGGGTGCAGAAACAGGGATAGAGCAGGCCCATGGCGCGCAGCCGCTCGAGCGCCGCCTGGTAGAGAGGCAGGCGCTGCGACTGGAAGACCGGCGGTTCGTCCCATGCCAGCCCCAGCCAGGCGAGATCGGCCAGGATCGCCGCGACATGTTCGGGGCGCGAGCGGGTGCCGTCGATATCCTCGATACGCAGCGTGAAACGACCCGCCTGCGCCCGCGCGAAATCATGTGCCTGAAGCGCGGAAAAGGCGTGGCCGAGGTGCAGTCGACCGGTGGGGCTGGGCGCGAAACGGGTGTGGATAATCATGAATGTGGCTCTTGACCGCGAGTCGCGGCATATGCTGTCATGCGGACGTCACGCTTCTGCGCAAGAGGCGAGGCACCGAAATCGAGGGTGAGGGACCGCATGTACCATCCCGATCTTATACGCCATCCCGATGGGTGCCCGGCGCTCGTGCTCAACGCCGACTATACGCCGCTGAGCTATTATCCGCTGAGCGTGTGGCCCTGGCAGACGGCGATCAAGGCGATCTTTCTCGACCGTGTGGACGTCGTCTCCTATTACGAGCGGGAGGTCCGAAGTCCCAGCGCGAGGCTGAAGCTTCCTTCGGTCATCGCGCTCAAACAATATGTTCGACCTTCGCAATTCCCCGCCTTCACCCGGTTCAATCTGTTCCTTCGCGACAAGTTCGCCTGCCAATATTGCGGATCGCACCGGGACCTCACCTTCGACCACGTCATTCCCCGCGCCCAGGGCGGGCGCACCACCTGGGAAAATGTCGCCACCGCCTGCGCCCCCTGCAACCTGAAAAAGGGCGGCCGCACTCCCCTCCAGGCCGGCATGCCGCTCCACATCCAGCCGATCCGGCCGACGAGCTGGCAGCTCCAGGAACATGGCCGGCGCTTCCCCCCCAACCATCTGCACGAAACCTGGCGCGACTGGCTCTACTGGGACATCGAGCTGGAGGCCTGAGCGGCTGGCCGAGCGGCATCTGTTTTTTTCCGTGAAAGCGAAAAGGCACGAAGACGTTTCTTTCGCGCAGAGGCGCAGAGAACGCAGAGGCGGTTTGCCTATAATGCAGACTCCGCCTGCTTCGTTTCCGCGCTGTTCGCTGACGAGGCCTGTCTCGCGTCCTCCGCGCCTTCGGGTAGACGGAAAATGCCCGGTACCCCGCCAAATACTACGTGTGTTATTGCGATAACACAGATACTCGGCTAAAGCGGGCGGATGGCGCGCGAGCCCGGTATCCCCGATAGTCGATTCCCGTTGCGGCGCGATGGCGCCGACGACGATGTGGCGCAACCTCAAGGCTGGCGGCCGCAGGGACGGCGCGACAAGCGCGAGCCGATCTGGCGCCCCGGCATGGGAGCGGGCGAAACTGCCGCAGCGGCAGAGCCATTGCGACCGGGATATGGCGGAGGCGGCGGTTTCGACGGCGGCGACGAGCTGCCGCCCGGCGCGTCCGGCCGTCGCCGGATCCGCTGGGGCCGGTGGATCGTCCGCGGCCTGGCCGTCTGCATCCTGCTGTTCATCGCCGCGGTCGCCTGGCTGGCGATCACCGCGCCGCTTTCCAAATCGCTGCGGCCGCCCGCGCCGCCTTCGATCACGCTGCTAGCCGCCGATGGCACGCCCATCGCCCGGCGCGGCGCAGTGATCGCGGCCCCGGTCGACGTGGCGAAGCTGCCGCCGCATGTGGCGCAGGCGTTCATCGCGATCGAGGACCGGCGCTTCTATGGCCATTGGGGCGTCGACCCGCGCGGCATCGCCCGCGCCTTCTATCACAATCTGAGCTCGGACGGCGGTTCGCAGGGCGGCAGCACGATCACGCAGCAGCTGGCCAAGAACGCCTTCCTCAATTCGCGCCGCACCTTCGGGCGCAAGGCGCAGGAAGTGCTGATCGCCTTCTGGCTGGAAGGCTGGCTGACCAAGGACGAGATCCTCTCGCGCTATCTGTCGAACGTCTATTTCGGCGACAATGTCTACGGCCTGCGCGCCGCCGCGGAGCATTATTTTTCGACCAGCCCGGAACGGCTGACGCTGAGCCAGGCGAGCCTGCTCGCGGGCCTGGTGAAGGCGCCGAGCCGGCTGGCGCCGACCGGCAATCTGAGCGGCGCGCGCGAGCGGCAGCGGCTGGTGATCGGGGCCATGGAAGAAGCCGGCTTCATCACGCCGGCCGAAGCGCGGCGGGTGCGGCCGGCGGTGCTGCGCGTACGGGACCGTGAGGAACAGCTGCCGAGCGGCACCTATTTCGCCGACTGGGTGCTGCCCGAGGCGCGCGATCGCGCCGGCGGCGTCGCCACCGAGCAGACGGTGACGACGACGCTCGACACCCGGCTGCAAAACGCCGCCGAGCGGGTGATCAAGGCATCGGGCCTGGGCAAGGCGCAGGTGGCGCTGGTGGCGATGCGGCCGGACGGGCGTATCGTGGCGATGGTCGGCGGCCGCAACTATGCCGCCAGCCCGTTCAACCGCGCAACGCAGGCGCGACGCCAGCCGGGCTCCGCGTTCAAGCTGTTCGTCTACCTGGCGGCGCTGCGTTCGGGAATGACGCCGGACACGATGGTGGACGACGAGCCGGTGCAGATCGGCGAGTGGAAGCCCAGCAACAGCGACGGCCGCTATGCCGGGCGGATCACATTGCGCCAGGCCATGGCCAAGTCGAGCAACGTGGTCGCCGCGCGCCTGATCCAGAAACTGGGCGTGGGCCGGGTGACGCAGGCGGCCCGCGACCTGGGCATTTCGACGCCGATCGGCGACGACGCCTCGATCGCGCTGGGGACCTCGACCGGATCGCTGCTGGAATTGACGGCGGCCTATGCGGCGGTGGCGAACGGCAGCTACCCTGTGCGGCCGCGCGGGCTGGACGAAGAGGAATCGGCCGACGACTGGCTGGCGCGCCGGCTGGGCGGGCCGAGCCGGTTCGATGAACGGTTGCTCGACGATCTCCGCTCGATGCTGGAAACGGTGGTGCAATCGGGCACCGGCCGGGCGGCGGCGCTGCCGGTGCCGGCATTCGGCAAGACCGGCACGACGCAGGACGGGCGCGACGCGCTGTTCGTCGGCTGGGCGGGCGATCTCGTCGTCGGCGTGTGGATCGGCAATGACGACAACAGCCCGGTGGCGGGCGCGGCGGGCGGCGGCCTGCCCGCGCATATCTGGCGCGACTTCATGGTCCGCGCACTGGGCCTGACGCTGCCGCCGCCACCGCCCTCCGAGCCGGAGAATGTGATCGACGAGAACGGTTTCGACCTGGAAGGCGCGCTCGACGATGCGGGCGTACGGGTGGACGAGGAAGGCGTGCAGCTCGATCTCGATCGCGTGCGCGAGCTGGTGCCGGAGGGCGAGGCGCGCGACGCGATCCCGCGCAACGTGCGCATTCCCGTGCCGGGCGACCCGGCCGCCGATCGCCGCCGTCGCACCGAGGGCGAGCCGCGCGAAGGCGAGGAATAGGCCGAATCAGCGCCGGACGGCGGCGCGCCAGACGGTCAGCCAGTTGGTCGAGCCGCGGCAATCGTCCATCCGGTGGAGCGCGGTGGCGCGGAAGCGGGTGCCGTCCCACACATAGTCCGCTGCTTCGCCGCAATCGCCGAGCCCGCGCCCCTTGGCGTAGCTGGAGAGCGTGCCGGTGCGCGCATCCCAGCTCGCGTTGACCAGCGTTTCGTCCATCACGGCGCCGGCGGCGGTGAACCGTGCGAGCGCCGGCTTGCCGCCCCGTAGCACATAGACCGTGCTCGACTGGTTGTAGGCGCCGGCGCCGCAGGGCAGCAGCACCAGCGTGGCGCCACCGCCGAGCGCGCCGGTCTCCGCTTCCGGCTGCGGAAAGTCGGGCATATAGTTTTCCGCACAGCCGCTGATCCGGTTTAGCGTGGCGAGCTGCGCCCGCGACAGCGGCGCGGCGTGGCGGCCGGGAGAGACTGCCCGGATCACCGGCAAAGGCGGCGGTGCAGGCACGGCGGTGGCCGGCTTCGTTCCGCGCGCGACCAGCGCGGTGACCCCGCCAGCCCGGCCCTGTTGCGCATCGATGAAGCGCAGTGCGGCGGCAGCGCCGGCAAGCGAGACGTTGCCGCCCCTGCCCTCGACCCCGGCGCGGCGGCCTTCGGCCAGCGCGGCGGCGATGCGCAGGGCTTCCGCGCCGGTGAACCGCAGCGCGCCCTTCTCCGCTCGGCCGGTGGCAACGCGCTTGCCGTCGACGGCGAGGGGGCGCGCGCCGTCGCCGGTATCCGGCAGCGAGAGCGTGACGACGACCGCGCCGGTGGGGCCCGCCTCGCGCGTAACGGACAAGGCCGTGCCGTCGATTTCGGTCGCGCCGTCCACCGGCTCGAGCGACGTCATCTCGCAGCGGCGGACATTGTCGCAGGCTACCGCCCAGTCGGTGAAGGTCTTGATCGGGCCGGGAGCGGAGGCGGCGAGGGCGAGGGCAAGGGCAGGCAGGAACATGCCGCAGATGCTAGCCGAGCCCCGCCCGCTTGCGTAGTAGGGCGGCAACAGGATTTGCAGGAGACGGACATGAAGACGGTGGGCGTGATCGGTGCGGGCCAGATGGGGGCGGGCATTGCCCAGGTGGCCGCGCAGGCGGGCTATCAGGTACTGTTGTCAGACGTCGATCAGGCGCGTGCCGAAGCCGGCAAGGCGGGCATCGGCAAGCAGCTGCACCGCGCGGTGGAGAAGGAGAAGATCTCCGCCGCCGATGCCGAGGCGGCGCTGGACCGGATCACGCCGGTGGGCGAGCTTGCCGCGATGGCGCCGTGCTACCTGGTGATCGAAGCGGCGACCGAGCGGGAGGCGATCAAGCGCCAGATCTTCGAAACGGTTGGCAAGGCGCTGGGCGCGGATGCAATCCTGGCGAGCAACACCTCGTCCATCCCGATCACGCGGCTGGCGCAGGCGGCGCCCGATGCGGCGCGATTCATGGGCGTGCATTTCTTCAATCCGGTGCCGGTGATGGGCCTGATCGAGCTGATCCGCGGCCTGGCCACCAGCGATGCCACGGTGGCGGCGGTGGAGGCGTTCGGCCAATCGCTGGGCAAGCGGATCGTCCATGCCAATGATGCCCCGGGCTTCATCGTCAACCGCGTGCTGATGCCGATGCTCAACGAGGCGTGCTTCGCGCTGGGCGAGGGCGTGGCGACGATCCCCGACATCGATG
The DNA here is from genome assembly GCF_000282895.1 of Sphingomonas sp. ATCC 31555. Classification (GTDB taxonomy): domain Bacteria; phylum Pseudomonadota; class Alphaproteobacteria; order Sphingomonadales; family Sphingomonadaceae; genus Sphingomonas. Next base: position 73,894 of record NZ_ALBQ01000039.1, on the reverse strand, counting down.
CGGCGTGCCAGCTGGGGCTGAACCACCCGATGGGGCCGTTCACGCTGGCGGACTTCATCGGGCTGGATACCTGCCTCGAGATCACCCGCGTGCTGTTCGAAGGCACCGGCGATCCCAAGTTCCGCCCGGCGCCGTTGCTGGTGAAATATGTCGAGGCGGGATGGTACGGCCGAAAGACCAAGCGCGGCTTCTACGACTATAGCGGCGCCGAGCCGGTGCCGACGCGCTGAGCGGCGCGTGCTTCCTGCCGGTCCGCGGCAGGAAGCACGGCGATCATGCGTTGGCGGTGGGACGGGTGATGCGCGACGGGGGAAGCATGCCGGCGAGCGGCGGCGCCACCAGATCGCCCTGCACGTAGAAGATGCCATAGCCGCGCAGGCGGCGCAGGGCGGAGTCGCTTTCCACACCGTCGGCGATCACGCGCATCCCGTGATCGCGCAGCTTGGGGGTGAGTTCCTCCAGCATCAAGCGGCGCGACCAGCTATTGTCGATGCCGGCGACCAGCTCGCGATCGAGCCGCACCATTTCCGGGCGGTAGCGTACGCACGGGTTGAACCCCACCGGATCATGGCCGAGGCCGACAAAGGCGGTGAGGCTGCCGGCGCGGCGATTGCCTTCAACCAGATCGGCAAGCTGCTGGCCGGGAATATCGCCATAGCCGTGCACCGCGAAGATCATCCGTTCGGTGGGCAGGCCCGCGCGGCGACCCGCATCGCTGGCGGCGGCGAGCGATGCACCCGGCACTGCGGCGGCGGCGGCGTGGATCGGGATCAGCAGCCGGGCATTGTCTTCGTCCAGCCCGGCGGTCATTGCCAGATAGATCGAGGCGAGCGCGACGCGGCGATCGAGTTCGGCGTGATGCACGCGCGGCAGTTGCGCGAAAACCTCGTCGCCGTCCTCGCCCTCGGGGCCGCGCAGCATGGCCTCATAGGCGAAGACGCGCCCTGCCGCGACATCGTAGATCGGGCGGAAGGCGATGTGCAGGCCGCGCCGGGCGGCCGGCTGCAAGTCCTCCTGATCGAGAACCATTCAATGCTCCCATTCGACCGCGTTAACCATCGGCGGTCCCGACGAGTCTTATAGGGAGCGTTACGGACCCGGTGTGCACCGGACACGAAAAAGCCCCGCGGCGGGTGCCGGCGGGGCTCTTCGCGTTCGAGCGACGATCGATCAGGCGGCGAGTGCGGCCTTCAGATCCTCGACCAGATCGGTGCGCTCCCAGGGGAAGAAGTCACCCTCGGGCTTGCGGCCGAAGTGACCGTACGCAGCGGTCGGCTGATAGATCGGCTTGTTGAGGCCGAGATGGGTGCGGATGCCGCGCGGGGTGAGGCCGCCCAGCTTCTCGATGCCCTGGATCGCCTGCTCGATCTTGTCGTCGCCGACGGTGCCGGTGCCGTGGGTGTCGACATAAAGCGACAGCGGCTTCGACACGCCGATGGCGTAGGCGAGCTGGATCGTGCAGCGCGTGGCGAGGCCGGCGGCGACGATGTTCTTCGCCAGATAGCGGGTGATGTACGCCGCCGAACGATCGACCTTGGTCGGATCCTTGCCGCTGAACGCGCCGCCGCCATGGGGCGAAGCGCCGCCATAGGTGTCGACGATGATCTTGCGGCCGGTGAGGCCTGCGTCACCGTCCGGGCCGCCGATTTCGAACGAGCCGGTCGGGTTGATATGGTACTCGGTCGCGTCCGACAGCAGCTCGGCCGGGAGCAGGTCGGCAACGACCTTCTTCACATAGGCGTGGAGCTCGGCTTCCTTCTCGCCCGCGTCATAGCCCGGCGCGTGCTGGGTCGAGACGACGATGGCGGTGGCTGCAACCGGCTTGCCGTTTTCGAAGCGCAGCGTGACCTGGCTCTTGGCGTCGGGCTCGAGGAACGGCGCTGCGCCCGAATGGCGGTCGGCGGCCATGCGCTCGAGGATCTTGTGGCTGTAGTAGAGCGTCGCCGGCATCAGGTCCGGGGTCTCGTCGCAGGCGAAACCGAACATGATGCCCTGGTCGCCGGCGCCTTCGTCCTTGTTGCCGCTGGCGTCCACGCCCTGCGCGATGTGCGCCGACTGGCCGTGCAGGTTGTTCTCGAAACGGAAAGTCTGCCAGTGGAAGCCCGACTGCTCATAGCCGATGCGCTTCACCGTCTCGCGGACGGTCTTCTCGATCTCTTCCTGCGCGCCCGGGGCCCAGGCACCGTTCTCGTACACGCCCTTGCAGCGGATTTCGCCGGCAAGCACCACGAGCTGGGTGGTGGTCAGCGTCTCGCAAGCGATGCGGGCTTCGGGATCCTTGGACAGGAACAGGTCGACGATCGAGTCGGAAATCTGGTCGGCGACCTTGTCGGGATGGCCTTCGGAGACGGACTCAGACGTGAAGAGATAGTTGGAACGCATGAAAATTCCTCGGTTAGGGAAGGACTGCCGGGCCGTTGCCATGCCCATATAAAGCTTTCCTTATATCAACTCCCTAACGAGCCCATCGCCGAATGGCAATCGCGAACAATCCCGCAAGCGCGGCGACGAGCAGCACCATCCAGTTGCCGACCTTCGAAAAGAGCGTCGGCGGCAGCGGGCGAGGCAGCGGCAGACGGACCGCGCCGGCCTGGCCCGGCGGGACGGTACCGAGCAGCCGGCCATGGCCGTCGATCAGCGCCGAGATGCCGGTGGGGGTGGAGCGCAGGATCGGCAGGCCTTCCTCGATCGCGCGCAGCCGGGCCTGGGCCAGATGTTGCGGCGGGCCCCAGCGGCCGAACCATGCGTCGTTCGAGGGATTGAACAGGAAGTCCGGCCTGTGCGCTTCGTCGACCACTTGGCCGGAAAAGACGATCTCGTAGCAGATCTGGATGCCGGCATTGCCGAAGCCGGGCAGGGCCAGCGCCCGGGGGCCGGGGCCGGGCACATAATCGATATCGCCCATCACCAGCCGGGCGAGCCCCAGCGGCGCGAGCAGCGTCCGCATCGGGAGATATTCGCCATAGGGCACCAGATGCGCCTTGTCGTACCGGCTGCCGAGCATTCCGTCGGCATCGATCGACCAGACCGAATTGCCGATGCCCGCAACCGTATCGCTGCGATCGAAATGGACGGCGGTACCGCCGATCAGCGCGCGATCGCCCGGGCCGAGCACCGCGGCGATGCGCGCACGAACGAGGCGCGGATCCTGACGGTACCATTGCGGCGGATAGCCATCCTCGACGAAGTAATCGACCATGCCTTCCGGCCAGACGACCAAGCGCGGCTGCGGGCCGGGCCTGCCGCTGAGCGCGATCATCCGGTTGAGCAGATACTCGGCATAATCGGGGCGGCTGACGGCGTCCTGGCCGATATTCGGCTGGACAATCACCACCTGCATGCCGCTCGCCGTGCTGATACAGGGCATGCGATCGCAGCGATCCGACCAGCCGAGGTTCAGGGCGAGCAGCGCGACGGCAACGACGCCGGGCGCCCGATATTGGCGCTGCGTTGCCAGGTAAAGCGTGCCCGCCGCCGCGACCGTAACGCCGGACAGCGCATAGGTGCCGATCCATGCGGCGAGGTTGCGTACCCCCGGCACCGGCACCCAGACGACGCCCAGGGGGTTCCAAGGATAGCCGGTGAACAGCACCCCGCGCAGCCATTCGGTGACGATCCAGGCGGCGGCGGCGGCAAGGACATAGCCGAGATCGGGTTCGACCCAGCCCGAGCGGGCCTTCACCCGGCGCGCGAAGATCCAGGCCGCGCCCATCGCCAAGGCAGGATAGAGGGCGAGATACACCGCCAGCAGCACCACCGCGCCATAGCCGAGCGCCGGCGGCATCTTGTCCTGAAAGTCGAAGGCGTGCTGGATCCAGTTGTTGCCGAGCGTGAAATGGCCAAGCCCGAACAGCCACCCGCGCGACAGCGCGCCCCGCAGGCCGGGCGCGCGAAACACCAGCGCGAACAGGCCGGCGAAGCACAACAGGGTCAGCGGCCACCATTCCAACGGCGCGAAGCCGGTGGCGGAGACGAAGCCGAGGAGCAGCGAAGCGAGCAGGGGACGGCGGAACATCGCGGGCGTGCCTACACCAAGCCGGCCCGCGACGGAACGCCGATCAATCGACCCAGTCGAGCCCGATCTCGCGGTAAAGGCTGCGATCTTCTTCCCATTTCGGGTTGACCTTGACGTGCAGATACAGGTGCACCGGCACGCCCATGATCCGCGACAGCTCCGCCCGGGCGCGAGCGCCGATTTCCTTGATGCGGGCGCCGCCCTTGCCGAGCACGATCGCGCGCTGGGTGTCGCGGGCAACGAGGATCTGCTGGTGGATCTCGACCGATCCGTCCTGGCGCTCGCTATACTTCTCGGTCTCCACCGCGCTGGCATAGGGCAGTTCGGCATGAAGCTGGAGGTAGAGCTGTTCGCGGGTCACTTCGGCGGCGATCATCCGTTCGGTGGCGTCGGACACCTGGTCTTCCGGGAAGTGCCATGGACCGGCGGGCATCGCCCCGGCGAGCGCCGCCTTGAGCTCGGGCAGGCCGTCGCCCGTCTGGGCGGAGACGAAATAGGTTTCATCGAACGCCATCGTTTCGTTGAGCTTGGCCGCATGGCCCAGCAGGCGCGGCTTGTCAGCAATGTCGACCTTGTTCAGGATCAGTACCTTGCGCTCGGGGCGGCCCTGCAGGCTCTTGAGGATGGCGTGGACCTTCGGGCCGATGCCGCCCTTGGCATCCACGACGAGCGCGATCAGGTCCGCGCCCTCCGCGCCTTCCCAGGCGGCGGCGACCATCGCGCGATCCAGCCGACGTTCGGGGGTGAAGATGCCGGGCGTGTCGACGAGCAGGAGCTGGGCGTCGCCTTCGATCGCGATGCCCATCAGCCGGGCGCGCGTCGTCTGCGCCTTGGGGCTGACGATCGCCACCTTCTGGCCGACCAGCGCATTGACCAGCGTGGACTTGCCGGCATTGGGTGCGCCGACGATCGCGACGACGCCGCAGGATTGGGATGTGGGTTCGGTCATGGGTTCCGGTTGTAGAGGGGAATGGGGGTGGGGGCGAGGGGTGGCGTACTACTGAGCCCCTCCCCTTCAGGAGGTGGGGTGGGGCGGGGCCTCACCGAGACCAGGCTGCGTTCTGGAATTCCTTCACCCACAACCCTCCTTCCAGAAGGAGGGGCGCAAGGAAATCAGCCGCCCAGCTTCGCCAGCAGCGCGGCGGCGGCGGCGGTTTCGGCTTCCTGCTTGTTGCTGCCTTCGGCCGAGGCTTCGGCAAGCTTGCCGACCGAAACCTTCACCGTAAACCGTGGCGCGTGGTTCGGCCCCGAGCGATCGACCACCTCATATTCGGGCGGGCGGCGGTTGCGGGCGGCTGCCCATTCCTGCAGCGCCGACTTCGGGTGCTTCGGCGCCTTGGCATGGGCATCGATCCGCTCGCCCCAGGCGCCGCGGACGAAGCCGCGCACCGCATCGAGCCCGGCTTCACGGTAAAAGGCGCCGATCAGCGCCTCCATCACGTCGCCCAGCACATTGTCGCTGTCCGCCGCGCCGTCGTCGCGCGCCTGCTTGCCGAGGCGGAGGAACGGCACCACGCCGAGTTCGCGGGCAACATCGGCGCAGACCGGGCCGGTGACGAGCGCGTTGAGGCGCCGCGAAAGCGCGCCTTCGGGTTCGTCCGGAAAGCGTTCGAACAGCCATTCGGCGACGATCAGGCCAAGCACCCGATCGCCGAGAAATTCCAGCCGCTGATAATTGCCGGCGGCCTGGCTGCCATGGGTAAGCGCACGTTCGAAAGCGGCAAGATCCTGTGCCGGGCGGCCGAAGGTCCGTTCGACCCAGCCGCCCAATCCCTGCGCGCTCAGAAGCCTTCTCCGATCCGGCTCCAGCGCGCGGCGGACACCCAGGTCCAGGGCAGGAACCAATTGGCGCTGCCATCGGTGGACCAGAAGTTCACCACCGCCTTGCCTTCGATATTCTCGATCGGCACGAAGCCGATGCCGCTGCCATAAGGCGGCTGCGGGAAGCGGCTGTCGGTGGAATTGTCGCGGTTGTCGCCCATCAGGAAGACATGGCCGGCGGGCACGGTGAAGACCTGGGTATTATCCTGATCCAGCATCGCCAGATCGAGCACATTGTAGCTCTTGCCGCCCGGCAGTGTCTCGCGGAAGCGCGGCATTCGGCAGACGAGGTGGCCATCGGCTTCCTGCTGCACCATCGATGGCGCGCAGCCGCGCCCCTGGGTCGCGGCGCTGGCCACCGGATAGTTGGGCGAGATCGGCAGCACGAAATCGGCGATGCGCTGCTTCGGCACCGGCTTGCCGTTCAGGATCACCTGACCGTCCACCATTTCGATCGTATCGCCGGGCAGGCCGATGACGCGCTTGATCCAGTCTTCGCCATTATGGTTCGGCGCCTTGAACACCACCACGTCGCCGCGCGCCGGCGTGCCGGGGAAGATGCGGCCCGGGATCAGCGGCAGGCTCCACGGCAGCGAATGCTTCGAATAGCCGTAGTTCCATTTGGTGATGAACAAATAGTCGCCGATCAGCAGCCGCGGCAGCATCGATTCGCTGGGGATGCTGAACGGCGAAAAGATGAAGCTGCGCACGATGAATACGATCAGCGCCAGCTTGAGCAGGAAGGTCGCCAGATCGCGCCATTCCGATTTCGGCTTTTCCGGTTTGGCGGCAGGCGCTTGCGCGGGCGCAGGGCTCGGCGCGCCGGTTTCGGTGGCGGGGGGCGTTTCCATGGGCACTGCTCTGCTAGGGCGCGGCGGGGAGGTCAAGCGGTGGAATGAGGCTGGAATGGGCCGGTGCGGGACGATAGGGGGACGCTGCCACCAAGGAGATGAACATGGCCTTGCCCGACTGGACGCCGATCCGATCCCTTCCCGCTGCGAAGCTCACCGACCTGTTCGCCGCCGACGCCGACCGGCTGTCGCGGCTGAGCCTGGACGTCGCCGGCATCCATTTCGACTGGTCGAAGACACACCTGACGGCGGAAGCGCTGGCCGCCTTCGCCAGCCTTGCCGACCAGATGGACTTCACCGCGAAGCGCGACGCGCTGTTCGCCGGCGAGGTGGTGAACGTCACCGAAGGCCGCGCCGCCGAGCACACCGCCGAGCGTTATGAAGGCGCCCCCGATAGCGTCGCGCGGGCCCGCAGCCAGCATGCGAGGATGCGCGCGCTGATCGATGCGATCGAGGCTGAGGCGCTGGGGCCGATCCGCCATATCCTGCACATCGGCATCGGCGGCTCCGCGCTGGGGCCGGACCTGCTGGTCGACGCGCTGGGCCGCGACATGGACCGGTATGACGTGGCGATCGTCTCCAATGTCGACGGCGTGGCGCTGGAAAACGCGATGGATGCGTTCGATCCGCAGGCGACGCTGCTGGTGATCGCCAGCAAGACGTTCACCACGACCGAGACCATGCTCAACGCGCAGAGCGCGCTTTCCTGGATGGTCGAGGGCGGGGTCGAGGATCCCTATGGCCAGGTGGTCGCGCTGACCGCGTCGCCCGACAAGGCAGTGGAATGGGGCGTCGACGAGACGCGGGTGCTGCCCTTCTTCGAGAGCGTTGGCGGGCGTTATTCGCTCTGGTCGTCGATCGGTTTCCCGGCGGCGCTAGCGCTGGGCTGGGATGCGTTCGAGGAGCTGCTCGAAGGTGCGGCCGAGATGGACCGCCATTTCCGCCTGACCGAGCTGACGCGGAACGCCCCGGCGCTCGCCGCCTTCGCGGACCTCTATTACAGCCAGGCGCGCGGCTGCGAGACGCGCGCGACGTTTGCCTATGACGAGCGGCTGAAACTGCTGCCCAGCTATCTCCAGCAGCTGGAGATGGAATCGAACGGCAAGCGCGTCACGGCCGAGGGCGAGCTGGTGACCTGGCCCACGGCGGCGATCACGTGGGGCGGTGTCGGCACCGATGCGCAGCATGCGGTGTTCCAGCTGCTCCACCAGGGCACGCGGCTGGTGCCGGTCGAGTTCGTCGGCGTGATCGAGGCGGGCGATGCGCTGGCCGAGGGGCATCACCGCCAGCTGCTGCTCAACATGTTCGCCCAGGGTGCCGCGCTGATGGCGGGCAAGGGGCATGAGGATCCGGCGCGTGCCTATCCGGGCGACCGGCCGAGCTCGACGCTGCTGCTCGACAGCCTCGATCCGCGCACGCTGGGCGCGCTGATCGCCTATTACGAGCACCGCACCTTCGTGAACGCCGTGCTGCTCGGCATCAATCCGTTTGACCAGTTCGGCGTTGAGCTGGGTAAGGAAATGGCAAAGGCCGCCGACAAGGGCGGGCTCGACTTCGATCCTTCGACCAACGACCTGATCCAGCGGGCGTTCGGCGCGTGAGCGGCGGCGAAGACGAATATGTCTATGACGAGGCGAGCGGGGAGTGGATCCCCGCCGCCGAGGCCGCGGCCAAGGCCGATGCGGCAGACATGGTGGAAGTGCGCGATTCGGTGGGCAACCTGCTGCAGGACGGCGACCAGGTGACGCTGATCAAGGACCTGACCGTGAAGGGCGCCGGCCAGACGCTGAAGCGCGGCACGCTGATCAAGTCGATCCGCCTGACCGGCGACGCGCAGGAGATCGACTGCAAGTTCGACGGCATCAAGGGCCTGGTCCTGCGCGCGGAGTTCGTCCGCAAGCGGTGACGGCCGGGGACGGCGGCCCTTGTTTTCGGCTGCCGCGCCCTATCTTTCGTTCGACCCCTTTTTCCCGGCCTTTCCCGCCGGCGCACCTCCGGAGTGACCCATGCCCGACTTTGACTTCGACCTGTTCGTGATCGGCGCAGGTTCGGGCGGTGTACGCGCGTCGCGGATGTCGGCGGCCTATGGTGCCAAGGTGGCGGTGGCGGAGGAGTATCGCGTCGGCGGTACCTGCGTGATCCGCGGTTGCGTGCCGAAGAAGCTGCTGATCTTCGGCGCCCATTTCGCCGAGGACCTGAAAGATGCGCGCCGCTTCGGCTGGGACGTGCCCGATTGCCGTTTCGACTGGCCGACGCTGCGCGACAATGTGCTGGCGGACGTGGACCGGCTGAACGGCCTTTACACCCAGGGGCTGGAGAATAACGGCGTCGAGATCCTGCACGAGCGCGCTACCGTTACCGGACCGCAGGAGGTGACGCTGGCGAGCGGCCGCACGGTGCGCGCCAAGACGATCCTGATCGCCACCGGCGCGCACCCCCATGTGCCGAGTTTCCCCGGCAGCGAATATGGCATCACCTCTAACGAGGTCTTCCATCTAGAGACGCTGCCGAAGCGCGTGCTGATCGCCGGCGGTGGCTATATCGCCAACGAATTCGCAGGCATCTTCAACGAGTTCGGATCGAAGGTGACGCTGGTCAACCGCAGCGACGTGATCCTGCGCGGCTATGACATGCAGGTACGCGACCGGCTGCTCCAGATTTCGATGACCAAGGGCATCGATTTCCGCTTCTTCGCCGAATTCGAAAAGATCGAGAAGCAGGCGGACGGTTCGTTGCGCGTCTCGATGAGCGGCCATGATCCGATGGACGTCGATTGCGTGCTGTTCGCCACCGGCCGCGTGCCCAACAGCAAGGGGCTGGGGCTGGAGGCGCTGGGCGTCGAACTGGACGACAAGGGCGCGGTGAAGGTGGATGCGGACAATCGCAGCACCGTCGACAGCATCTATGCGGTGGGCGACGTGACCAATCGCGTCCAGCTGACGCCGGTGGCGATCCGCGAGGGCCAGGCCTTCGCCGACACGCTGTTCGGCGGCAAGCCGCACCGGGTCGACTATCACTGCATCCCGAGCGCGGTGTTCAGCCACCCGCCGATCGCCGCGGTGGGGATGACGGAAGGCGAAGCGCGCAACAAGCTGGGCTCGGTGAAGGTCTATACCTCGGACTTCCGGGCGATGAAGAACGTCCTTGCCGGTCGGCACGAGCGCGCGCTGTACAAGATGATCTGCGACGGCGTGACCGGCAAGGTGGTGGGCCTGCACATGATCGGTCCGGATGCGCCGGAGATTTTGCAGGCCGCCGCCGTGGCGGTGAAGGCGGGACTGACCAAGGACGCGTTCGACGCCACCGTGGCGCTGCACCCGAGCATGGCCGAGGAACTGGTGCTGCTCAAATAGGCTAGGCCCGCGCGGTTGCCCGGCGGCAGCCGCGCGGAGACAGATGGCGCGGCAGCTAACGCCCCAGTTGCGGTCATTCGAACCTTGTTGCATCATCTTCAGCATTAACTGCTAGGCAGGTGAACCGTTTGGCACCCGGACGAAAATGGTTGAAGGATTAGGCGTGACGAGGAGGGTGCGGTATTCAACTTTGACGGTGTTGCTGGTCGGGTTACTTGGCGGGTGCAGCGCAAATCCTATCGAGTCCTGTCAGTTCGGAAAGCGCATACGCGAACTACCAGTATCAGGTGTCATATTTGGAGCCGTCGGCACGAAAGTTAAAATAGATTCGTGCGGTGGAAGATATTTCAATTTATACTCACTCGGAGACATAAACCCTCCTGCTATTTTCACTAGATTAAAGGAATATTCTGAGAAACGCAGCCGGCCTGTTGGGTTTAAAGCAGTAGTAGACGGCTACATATTGACGGACGGCCCTAATAACGACTTTCTGCTAGTCATAGATATGAAAAGCGTAACCGAAGGCGGCAGAGCGATCGAGGAGTATCATCCGTAAAATTGCAATTGCCGTTCTAGCTGAACGGCAGCCTCCCACCACATTTCGCCATTCGGCGCGCTGCAGCAGACCCGCTCCTTCATTGGGCTGACTCGGCAGCGCCGCATTCCTGCTCTCGCAGGAGCGCGGGGCCGGGTTCCTGGCGAACTCTCGGCCGCTATTCGGCCGGTGCGGACACCGGTGCCTCGGCCTTGCGCGACAGCCAGATCGTCGTCGCCAGATCCCAGGTGACGTTGCCGACGGTGCGCATGATGTCCGGCAGGGTTTCCACCGCGACCAGCAGGCCCAGCGGCGTGATCGGCGCGCCGATCGTCGCGGCGACAGGGGAGATGGCGCTGACATAGCTGACCGTGCCGGGCAGGCTGACCGAGCCGAGCGACGTGAGCATCGCGACCACCGCGCCGACGAGCAGCGTGGGGACGGACAGCGGCACGCCGAACCAGGTGGCGACATAGATCGCCACGGCGAAGTTCATCGCCGGGCCGGTCGCGCGGAAGATCGCCACCGCCAGCGGCATGGTGACGCCGGAGACGGCCACCGGCACACCCACTTCCTCGGCGCTTTCGACCATCACCGGCAGCGTCGCAAGCGACGATTGGGTGCTGATCGCCACCGCCTGGCTGGGCAGCGCGGCGCGGATATAGCGCCCGAGGCCGATGCGCCCGCCGAGCACCGCCGCCGGATAGGCGAGCAGCGTGATGACCAGGCCGACGCTGGCGACGATCAGGATGTAGTGGAGCAGCGCGCCGAATGCGCCGGTGCCCGCCTTGGCGCCGACCACCAGCGCCAGCGCGAACACGCCGATGGGGCCGATCCAGAGCACCCAATCGATCACCACCAGCATCACGTCGCGCACTGCGATGAAGAAGTTGGTGAGCAGCGTGCGCGATTCCGTGCTTACCCGGGTGATCGCGAAGGCGAAGACCAGCGAGAAGATGATCAGCGAAAGAAACGCGTTTTCCGCCGCCGCCTTGACGATGTTGGCCGGGATGATCGCCGCCAGGAACTCGCCGAGCGGGGGCACCGGCCCGATCTTTTCCGCGCCGCTCAGCGCCGCGCGGAGGCTGGCAGCGGATTCCTGCGGCAGCGGCGCGATCTGGAGGAACAGCGGCGTCAGCACCGCGGCGACCAGCGCGGAGCAGAACAGCAGCACGACATAGAGCGCGATCGCCCGCCCGGCGAGGCGGCCGGCGGCGGCGGCCTCTGCCGTGGCGGTGACGCCGGTGATCAGCAGCGCGACCACCAGCGGCACGATCGTCATCTGCAGGCCGTTGAGCCAGGCCTGGCCCACCGGCTGTGCCCAGCCGGCGACGGCAAGGCCGGTCTGCGGCGAATAGGCCGACAATGTGGCGCCGATCGCGAGCCCGGCCAGCAGGGAAAGAAGAATACGGGTTGGTTGCGACATGCTCGCCCTTTGAGATTTTCGCCGCTATCACAGCACGCACACAACGCGACAAGGGCGCGAGAACGAGCAGCATGGCAAGAAAATATTTCGGCACCGACGGCATCCGCGGGGCGACCAACCTGTCCCCGATGACGGCGGCGATGGCGATGAAGGTGGGCATGGCCGCCGGCGCCCATTTCCGCCGCGGCGATCACCGCCACCGGGTGGTGATCGGCAAGGATACGCGACTGTCCGGCTATATGCTGGAAAATGCGATGGTCGCGGGTTTCACCAGCGTCGGCATGGACGTGGTGCTGGTCGGCCCGATGCCGACGCCGGCGGTGGCGATGCTGACCCATTCGATGCGCGCCGATCTGGGCGTGATGATCTCGGCGAGCCACAACCCGTATTTCGACAACGGCATCAAGCTGTTCGGGCCCGATGGCTACAAGCTCTCCGATGCCGACGAGGAGGCGATCGAAGGGCTGATCGAGGGCGATGTGGCGCTGGCGCCTTCCGCCGCCATCGGCCGGGCGCGGCGCGTGGAGGATGCGCGGGGCCGCTATATCCACTTCGCCAAATCGACCTTTCCGTCCGAACTGACGCTGGACGGGCTGAAAGTGGTGGTCGATTGCGCCAACGGCGCGGCGTATCAGGTGGCGCCCGCGGCGCTTTGGGAACTGGGCGCGGAAGTCGTCTCGATCGGTGTTTCCCCCAACGGCAAGAACATCAATGACGGCGTCGGCTCCACCGCGCCGCAGGTGCTGTGCGAAACGGTGGTGGGATCGGGGGCGGCGCTGGGTATCGCGCTCGACGGCGATGCCGACCGGCTGATCGTGGTCGACGAGACCGGCACGGTGATCGACGGCGACCAACTGATGGCGCTGATCGCCACCGGCTGGGCGCGGCAGGGTAAGCTTGCCGGTGGCGGGCTGGTGGCCACCGTCATGTCGAACCTGGGGCTCGAGCGGCACCTCGCCGCGCAGGGCCTGGGGCTGGTGCGCACCAAGGTGGGCGACCGCTATGTGCTCGAGAAGATGCGCGGCTCCGGCTATAATGTCGGCGGCGAGCAGAGCGGGCATATCATCCTCTCCGACTATGCCACCACCGGCGACGGGCTTGTCGCGGCGCTGCAGGTGCTGGCCGAGATCGTCCGCGCGGGTGCGCCGGCCAGCGAAGTGCTGCGCCGGTTCGAGCCATTGCCGCAGCTCCTCAAGAACGTCCGCTTCGCCGGCGGCAAGCCGCTGGAGGATGCGCGCGTGCAGGAGGTGATTGCAGGGGCAGAAGTCGAGCTGAAGGGGCGCGGCCGGCTGGTGATCCGCGCCTCCGGCACCGAACCGGTGATCCGGGTCATGGCCGAAGGCGATGATCGCGGGCAGGTGGAAGCGGTGGTCGACCGGATCTGCGACGCGGTGCGCGAGGCGGCAGCCTGATGCTGGACATGCGGCCCGATTGCGAACGCTGCGGCACCGACCTGCCGGCCGATGCCGGCGGCGCGTTCATCTGCTCGTTCGAATGCACCTTCTGCGCCGAATGCGCCGACGAACTCGACGAGCGCTGCCCCAATTGCGGCGGCGAACTGCTCGATCGTCCCGCGCGGGTCGGCGATGCGCTAAAGCGGCATCCGGCATCCACCGAGCGGAAGCACAAGGGGTAAGGGCATGGGCGCACGCGTGCTGATCATCGCAGGCTCGGATTCCGGCGGGGGCGCCGGGATCCAGGCCGACATCAAGACCGTGACCATGCTGGGTGGCCACGCGATGACCGCGATCACCGCGATCACCGCGCAGAATACGGTGGGCGTGCAGGCGGTGCATGCCGTGCCGACCGACATGGTGCTGGCGCAGATCGATTCGGTGGTGCGCGACATCGGCGTGGATGCGGTGAAGATCGGCATGATCGGTTCGGCCCGCACCGCGCTGGCAGTGGCCGAGCGGCTGGACGAACTGCCCGGCGTGCCGGTGGTGTTCGATCCCGTGATGGTGGCGACGAGCGGCGCCCGGCTGGCCGACGACGCGACCGTCGCCGCGTTCGAGCGGCTGATGGACCGGGCGACCGTGGTGACGCCCAACCTGCCCGAGCTGGAGGCGCTGGGCCGCGATCCGCAGGAGATCGTGGCGGCGCATCGCTGCGCGGTGCTGGTGAAGGGCGGGCATGGCGCGGGGCCGGAAGTGGTCGACACCCTCTATTCGTTCAATCCGGAGGACCCGCCGCGGATCGAGTGGCGCGATCCGAAGATCGACAGCGAGAACGACCATGGCACCGGCTGCACGCTGGCCTCCGCCATCGCCTGCGGCCTCGCCTGCGAATGGGACCTGCCCGAGGCGGTGAGCCGGGCGCGGCGCTTCGTGCGAATCGCGATGCGCGAGGCCGAGGGGCTGGGGCGGGGACACGGGCCGATGGCGCAGCAGGCGGTGCGGCTCGACCTCAACATGAGCTTCTTCGAGCCGATGCTGAACCAAGTGACGGTGCCGGCGCAGGATCTGGTGGCGAGCGAGCGCTTCTATCGGCTGCTCGGGCTGCGGCAGGTGGTGCGCGCCAGCCCCCGCTATGCGCGCTTCGAGACCGAGGGCGGCGCGACCTTCTCGATCGCGACCGACGAGGCGTACACCGCGCCGGTGGTCTATTTCGAATGCGGCGACCTCGACGTGACCGTCGCCTATCTCCAGCAGCAGGGCTTCCGCTTCGAACAGGAGCCCAAGGACGAGAAATGGGGCTGGCGCGAGGCGCGGTTGCGAGATCCTGCCGGCAACCAGATCCGGCTATATCAGGCTGGCGAAATGCGCCGCTTTCCGCCATGGCGGATCGAGGACGATGCCTGACCTTTCCTACGAAACCCGCTATTTCCAGCGCCACGCCGGCCCGGTAGCCGGAGTGGACGAGGCCGGGCGCGGTCCGCTGGCCGGACCGGTGGTGGCCGCCGCGGTGGTGCTGGACCCGGACTGCATTCCCGAGGGCATCAACGATTCCAAGGCGCTGACGGCCGCCAAGCGCGCGCGGCTGTGCGAGGAACTGCTCGCCTGCGCGAAGGTGGGGGTGGGGATCGCCAGCGTCGAGGAGATCGACCGGCTGAACATCCTGTGGGCGACGATGCTGGCGATGACGCGCGCGGTAGAGTCCCTCGGCTTCCCGCCCGCCTTCGTGCTGGTCGACGGCAATCGCTGCCCGAAATGGGATCATCGCAGCGAGGCGGTGGTGAGCGGCGATGCGCTGTGCCTGTCGATTGCGGCGGCCTCGATCGTCGCCAAGCATCGGCGCGACTGCATGATGGTGGAACTCGATGCGCAGTTCCCCGGCTATGGCTGGGCATCGAACAAGGGCTATGGCGGCAAGGCCCACCAGGAGGCGCTGCGCGCGCTGGGCCCGACACCGCACCATCGCCGCAGCTTTGCGCCGGTCGCGCAGGCACATCTCGATTTCGGGCCGATCGCGGCGGAATAACCCGGCAAATTTTGCCTAGTGCGCCCTGCGCTTTCGCCGCCGTCCTACAATGGAAGGATAGCAGCGGGAGGAGCGGGCATGGCATATATGGGCAGCATCATGGGAGGGGCGGCCGGCGGGTTCCAGCCCGTGACGCGCTATGATCCCGTCCTGGCCGAACTGCTGCGCGAGGCGATCGTCGGGCCGGCGAGCTTCCACGAAATGGCGGCGATGGTTCGCTATGCCGAATCGCGCGGGCTGGGGGCGATCCGCTTCCGCTTCGACGACGGTGCGGCGCTGACCGACCCGATGCATCCGCTGCACATCGCCTTTCTGGAAACGCTGCGCGATCCGGCGCTGGCGAGCGCATTCGCCGATCTGGGCGAGATCGAACCCTGGCGGGAGCGGGCATTGTCGCTGCGCCTGCCCTCCGACATGCTGGGGCCGCGGCCCAGTCGCAAGGCGCTGCGCAGGGCGATGCAGGCGGCGGGCACCTCGTGTGAAGTGCGCGTGGCGCTGTGCGTCGCGGCGCGCCTCCGATTCGGCGACGAGGCCGAATGGCTGGGGCGCGAGGCGCAGGCGCTCTACGAACTGGGACTGTTCACGCAGGCCCGTGCGCGGCTCGCGGCAAGCGTCGCGGGCGGCGGTGAGGCCATCGCGATCGGTTGAATCGTTGGCGGAACGTTCCAGCTTATCCACAGGGCGGGAAAATTTTCACGAAACCGGAACTGAGTCTTTTCGGCCACACCCACCAGCGCTTGGGCCTGTGGATAACTTCTTGACTCAAGATATGGCGGGTGCCGAAATGTTCCGCCGCGCCAACTACCTGCTTCGGGTCACCACCCGGCGATCCCCCCTCTTGACGGAGGAGTCGCTCGGCCCCGAATAGGGGTGCCTTTTGAGCGAAGGGGCAATGATTCATGGGCGTGCTGGAGAAGGTCAAACGGGCGGGTGCGCGCGTCGCGAAGCAGGCGCCGGCCGTGCTGCCGCTGGACACGATCCTGCGCCAGGACTGCATCGAGGCGATGCGCGGGCTGCCCGACAAGTCGATCGACATGATCTTCGCCGATCCGCCGTACAATCTGCAGCTGGGCGGCGATCTCAACCGTCCCGACGGCAGCCATGTCGACGCGGTGACGGACGAGTGGGACAAGTTCGACAGCCTCGCTGCCTATGACAAGTTCACCCGCGAATGGCTGGCGCAGGCGCGGCGCATCCTGAAGGACGATGGCACGATCTGGGTGATCGGCAGCTACCACAACATCTTCAAGGTGGGCTCGGCGATCCAGGATCTGGGCTTCTGGATCCTCAACGACATCATCTGGCGCAAGGCCAACCCGATGCCCAACTTCAAGGGCACGCGGTTCACCAACGCGCACGAAACGCTGATCTGGGCGTCGAAGGGCGAGAAGTCGCGCTACACCTTCAACTATCGCTCGATGAAGACGCTCAACGACGAGCTGCAGATGCGCAGCGACTGGGAATTCCCGATCTGCAGCGGGCAAGAGCGGCTGAAGAAGAACGGTCACAAGGTCCACCCGACGCAAAAGCCGGAGGCGCTGCTGTACCGCGTGCTGCTGTCCTGCACCAAGCCGGGCGACGTGGTGCTCGATCCGTTCTTCGGCACCGGCACCACCGGCGCGGTGGCCAAGCGCCTCGGCCGGCGCTGGATCGGCATCGATCGCGAGGGCGTGTACGTGGAAGCGGCGCTGGAGCGCATCGCCGCCGCGCTGCCGCTCGACGAGAGCGCGCTGCAGACGATGCAGGCTCCCAAGGCCGCCCCGCGCGTGGCGTTCGGCCAGCTGGTCGAAAATGGCTATTTCGTACCCGGCACCGTGCTGAGCGACGTGAAGGGCCGCTGGCGCGCGGTGGTGGGCGCGGACGGCTCGCTGAGCTGCGACGGGCAGGCGGGGTCGATCCACAAGCTGGGTGCGACGCTGCAGGGCGCGCCGAGCTGCAACGGCTGGACCTTCTGGCATTACGAGGATCAGGGCGGCCTCAAGCCGATCGACGCGCTTCGCCAGACCTATCTGCTCGCGACGCAGCCGTAAGCGCCTGCCGTCAAATGCCCCTCCCTCTTGCGGGAGGGGCTAGGGGAGGGTGCGACGTGGAGGTTCTTTCTTCACCGGCGTAGCCTGCGTCCCGCCCGCCCCTACCCCGACCCCTCCCGCAAGCGGGACGGGAGCGAAGGCTTAGAGGGTTGCGCTTTTATTGCGAGCGTTGCGCCGGTAGCACGACCGAATGCTCAACCTTCCGTCCGCCGCGCGCCTCTACCTCCGCCCGATCCAGTTCGTCGACACGCCCGTCGGGCGCGATGGCGAGGTCGCGCGGCTGGCGGGCGGGCTTTGCTGGTTCTCCGGCTATGAACTGATCGCAGTGGAGAACGGTAAGCGGGTTCTTCAGCGCGCCGTCTCCATCTCCGATGCCGAGGCCGATCCCCGCCTCGCCTCCATCGCCGCGCGCATCACCGCGCCCCGCCCGCCGCTGACCCTCGGCACCCGCACCCTGCGCTTCGATCAGCCGCAAGTGATGGCGATCCTCAACATGACGCCCGACAGCTTCTCCGACGGCGGCAAGCATCTGGGCGACCCGGCCGCTGCCGCGCAGTCGGGTGTCGACATGAGCATTGCCGGCGCGGCGATCCTCGACGTGGGCGGCGAATCCACCCGGCCGGGCGCGGAAACGGTGTGGGAAGGCGACGAGATTGCGCGCGTCGTGCCGGTGATCGAGCGGCTGGCAGCGAGCGGCGCGGCGATCTCGATCGACACCCGCAAGGCGGCGGTCATGGAGGCGGCGCTCGCTGCGGGCGCGCATGTCGTCAACGACGTGTCCGCGCTGCTCTACGACGATCGTGCACTGGAGGTGGTCGCGCGCGCGGGCTGCCCCGTCGTGCTGATGCACGCCGCCGACCCCAAGCACGGCGCCAAGGGGACGGGCGGCTATGCCGACGTGCTGATCGAGGTCTATGACTGGCTGGAGGCGCGCGTCGAGGCCGTGGTTGCCGCCGGCGTCGACCGGGCGAAGATCGTCATCGATCCCGGCATCGGCTTCGGCAAGTCGCTGGCGGACAATCTCGCGCTGATGAACGGCTTGGCGCTGTTCCACGGGATCGGCTGCCCGATCCTGCTGGGCGCGAGCCGCAAGCGGGTGGTCGGCGCGCTCGCCAACGACGCGCCCGCCGAACAGCGGCTGGGCGGATCGCTCGCGCTGGCGTTGAAGGGGGCCGCGCTGGGCGTGCAGCTGCTGCGTGTCCACGACGTGTTCGAGAGCGTCCAGGCGCTGCGGGTGTGGCGCGGCATGCAGGATGCCGCGCTCACCGCGCCTCACGCTGCGGTCTGATCGATCCCCAGCTCGCCGAGCTTTCGGTACAGCGTTGAGCGACCGATGCCGAGGCGGCGGGCGACCTCGGTCATCCGGCCGCGATAATGGCCGATCGCCAGCCGGATCACATCCGCCTCGATCTCGTCGAGCGGGCGCAGATTGCCGTCGGGCCGGAACAGCGTGATGCCGGCCGCGGCCGCGGCGGCCGCTCCCATCGGGCCGGGCGTGGCCGAACGACCGCGGGTGAGCTGGGCGATTTGCGGGAAATCCTCCTGCGTCAGCCCGTCTTCGTCGCAGAGCACGGCCGCGCGGAACAATGCATTTTGCAGCTGGCGGACATTGCCCGGCCAATCATAGCTGCTGAGCAACTGCAGCGCGTCTTCGCTGATCCCGAGCGCGCGCAGCCCCGGCTGTTCGGCGATGCGACCGAGCAGATGCCGAACGAGCGCCGGGATGTCGCCGGCGCGCTCGCGCAGCGGCGGGATGGTGACCTGCACGACGTTCAGCCGATAATAGAGATCTTCGCGGAAGCGGCCTGCTTCGACTTCGGCGAGCAGCGGCACGTTGCTGGCGGCGACGATACGCACATCCACTTCGCGCGGATGCCGGGCGCCGAGCGGCTGGATCTCGCCGGTCTGCAGCACGCGCAGCAGCTTTACCTGCGCCTCCAGCGGCATTTCGTTGACTTCGTCCAGGAAGATGGTGCTGCCATCGGCATCGACGAAGCGGCCGATCTTGCGCTCGAACGCACCGGTAAAGGCGCCTTCCTCGTGCCCGAACAGCTCCGATTCGACGAGATTGGCGGTGATCGCACCACAATTGACGCAGACCAGTTCCTTGCGGCTGCGCGGCGAGGCGCTGTGGATCGCTTCGGCGACCACGTGCTTGCCGACGCCGCTTTCGCCTTCGATCAGCACCGGGACGCGGGCGCGAGCCGCCTTCGCTGCGATCGCCAGCGCGGCGCGGAACTGCGGCGCCGAGCCGACGATGCCGCCGAAGCCGAGATTGGCGGTGAGCTTTTCGGTCAGCGGCCGGAGCTCGCCGGCGCTGCTGCCGCCGAGCGCCGCTTCCAGCGCCGCGAGCAGGCGTTCGGAGGCGATCGGCTTGACCAGGAAATCGCTGGCCCCCGCGCGCATGGCCGCAACCGCCGCGGCGACCGAGCCATTGGCTGCCAGGACGAGGATCGGCAAGGACGGGCGGCGTGCCCGCAGATCGCCGATCAGCGCCGAAGCATCCGCATCGGAACCCGAATGATCGAGGATGATCGCATCTACCGCCATGCCCTCGGCGGTCGCCAGCGTCGACAGCGCCGAGCCGGCGTCGTCGGCGAACAGCGTCCGCCAGCTGCGGCGCGATGCGATCGCCGCCACCAGACGCCGCTGCGCCGGTTCCGAATCGATCAGCAACAGAAGGCGCTGTCCGTTGCGCGTCATGCCGACTCCAGTCCCAATTGTCCCGTTTCGAGCCGCATCTCTAGTACAGATGCGTAAAGTTCGGCTTAAGCCTGCACGAACCAGTTCTTGGGCCGGCGGGGTTGAGGGCGCGCGACGCAGCGGTATAAGGCATGGGGCACCTTTGGAGAGGAAGCTGATCCATGGCGGAAACGGGCGAAAACGCTGGCGAGGTCCAAACGCATCTCGATACCTTCCACGGTTTCACTGCATTGATGAAATGGGGAACGGTCATCGTCGTGCTGATTGCCGCCTTTGTCGTCTTCCTGATCGCACATTGACGTGAAGATCGCTGTATTGAAAGAGGCCGCGTTTGCTGAGCGGCGGGTTGCGGCTACCCCGGAAACGGTGAAGAAGTTCATCGGCTTACAAGCGAACGTGGCAATCGAAAGCGGCGCGGGAATAGCCGCATCCTATAGTGACCAGGCCTATCGCGACGCCGGCGCGACGCTGGGATCGCGGGCGGAGGTGCTCGCAAACGCCGATATCGTGCTGGCCGTGCAGGGCCCCGATCCGGACAGCCTGGCGGGCCTGAAGCAGGGCGCGTGGCTGGTTGCCGGGCTGAACCCGTTCGGCGAGCGGGCGCGACTCGATCGCTACGCCGCGCTGGGGCTCGAAGCGCTTTCGATGGAATTCATGCCGCGCATCACGCGGGCGCAATCGATGGATATCCTGTCGTCGCAATCGAACCTTGCCGGCTACAAGGCGGTGCTGGACGCGGCGGCCGAATTTGACCGCGCCTTCCCGATGATGATGACGGCTGCGGGCACGGTGAGCGCCGCCAAGCTGTTCGTGATGGGTGTGGGCGTGGCGGGGCTGCAGGCGATCGCCACCGCACGGCGGCTGGGCGCGCAGGTTTCCGCGACCGACGTGCGCGCCGCGACCAAAGAGCAGATCCTGTCGCTTGGCGCGAAGCCGATCTTCGTGGAGAATGTGAAGGGCATCGAAGGCGAAGGCACCGGCGGCTATGCCACCGAGATGAGCGACGAATACAAGGCGGCGCAGGCCGAACTCGTCTCCGCGCACATCGCCAAGCAGGATATCGTGATCACGACCGCGCTGATCCCGGGGCGCCCCGCGCCGCGACTGATCAGCGACGCGCAGGTGGCCAGCATGAAGCCGGGCAGCGTGATCGTCGACCTGGCGGTGGAGCAAGGCGGCAATGTGGAAGGCGCAGTGCCGGGCGAAATCGTCGAACGACACGGTGTGAAGATCATCGGCCATCGCAACGTTCCCAGCCGGCTGGCGACCGATGCCTCCGCGCTGTTCGCGCGCAACCTGTTCAACTTTCTGTCTGCGTTCTGGGACAAGGATGCGGGCAAGCCGGTGCTGGACGACGAGATCGGCAGTGCCGTCCGCGTGACGCAGGGCGGCAAGGTGGTGCACGAGAGGTTGTTGTCGTGACACCGGTTGCGCTCCCTGATCCTCCCCGGCACGGGGAGGGGGACCGCGCGAAGCGCGGTGGAGGGGGAGTGCAGCGGGCAATCCGGCCGGAAGTCGCGTTGGCGCGCCGGCTGGTAATCGAAGTCGATGGTCAGGTGCATGCGGTGCCCGTGGTGGTTGCGCACGACCGCCGCAAGGATCGGTTTCTTGCGGATAATGGATATCATGTTGTGCGTATCGATGCGGCGGAGATTTTGCAGGACACGGACGCAGTAGCGTCCCCGATCGCGTCCTTTGCCGGGCTCCCCCTCCATCAGCCTGCGGCTGGTCCCCTTCCCCGTGCCGGGAAGGATCTTTCGGCGCCGATGCGCGCGGATCAGGAGTAACTATGGACTTCATCTCGATCCTGTCGATCTTCGTGCTGGCGTGTTTCGTCGGCTATTATGTGGTGTGGTCGGTGACGCCGGCACTACACACGCCGCTGATGGCGGTGACCAACGCCATTTCTTCGGTCATTATCGTCGGTGCGCTGATCGCCAGCGCGGCAAGCGGGATCGGCGCGGGCGGAGCGACCTCCAAATGGCTGGGCCTGCTCGCGGTGGTGCTGGCCAGCATCAACATCTTCGGCGGGTTCGCGGTGACGGCGCGGATGCTCGCCATGTACAAGAAAAAGGCGCGTTGATGCGCCGCCTGGGGGAATGCTGAGCATGGAACATCTGGCAAGCAATCCATGGGCGTCGCTGGCCTATCTGGTGGCGGGAGTATGCTTCATCCTGGCGCTGCGTGGCCTTTCCAGCCCGTCGTCGAGCCAGCGCGGCAACCGGCTGGGCATGATCGGGATGACGATTGCGGTCGTCACCACGCTGGTAACGCACATCCCGTGGATCGCTCCGCCATGTCCGACGGGTGCGATCTGCGAGAATTTCGGCACGCCGGTGCTGGACATGCTGACAATGATCGAACTGCTGTTGGCGATCGGGATCGGCGCCGCGATCGGCATCGTCACGGCGCGGCGGATCGCGATGACGGCGATGCCGCAGCTGGTCGCCGCGTTCCACTCGCTGGTGGGCCTGGCCGCCGTGCTGGTCGCCGCGGCGGCGTTCCTCAATCCCGGCGCGTTCGGGATTCTGGGCGCAGACGGCGAGATCCTCAGCGTAAGTCGCGTCGAGATGGGGCTGGGCGTGGCGATCGGCGCGATCACCTTTTCTGGATCGGTGATCGCGTTCCTGAAGCTGAACGGCAACATGGGCGGCAAGCCGATCCTGCTGCCGGGCCGCCACGTGATCAACCTGGCGCTGCTCGCCGGCATCCTGGGTCTGGTCGGCTATTTCACGCAGGACCAGGCGCCCTGGATCTTCTGGACCATCACCGTGCTGAGCTTCGTGATCGGCTTCCTGCTGATCGTGCCGATCGGCGGTGCGGACATGCCTGTCGTGGTGTCGATGCTGAACAGCTATTCGGGCTGGGCGGCGGCGGCGATGGGCTTCACGCTGCACAACACCGCGATGATCGTCACCGGCGCGCTGGTCGGCAGTTCGGGCGCGATCCTGAGCTACATCATGTGCCGCGCGATGAACCGCAGCTTCATCAGCGTCATCGCCGGGGGCTTTGGCGGCGATGCCGGCGGCGGCGCGGGCGGCGCGGCCGCAATCGACCGGCCGTGGAAGCGCGGCTCGGCCGATGATGCCGCTTTCCTGATGAGCCAGGCCGAGCAGGTGATCATCGTTCCGGGCTATGGCATGGCGGTGGCGCAGGCCCAGCATGCACTGCGCGAAATGGGCGACAAGCTGAAGGCGCATGGCGTGCGGGTGAAATATGCGATTCACCCGGTTGCCGGGCGCATGCCGGGGCACATGAACGTGCTGCTGGCCGAAGCCAATGTGCCTTATGACGACGTGTTCGAGCTGGAAGACATCAACTCGGAATTCGCCCAGACCGACGTCGCCTTCGTTATCGGCGCCAATGACGTGACCAATCCCGCCGCCAAGACCGACAAGTCCTCGCCGATCTACGGCATGCCAGTTCTGGACGTTGAGAAGGCGAAGACCGTGCTGTTCATCAAGCGCAGCATGGGCGGTGTGGGCTATGCCGGTGTCGACAATGAGTTGTTCTATCGCGATAACACGATGATGCTGCTGGCGGATGCCAAGAAGATGGTTGAGGAGATCGTGAAGGCGCTCGAATAGCGCACACGGCGCGTCGGCTGCTCCGAAACGGAGGGAACGCGCCCGCGGCGGGGATGGTCGATCCGAAATGGAGGAACTCCTTCTCCGCCATTTCGGACCTTTGCGGCAAGGATGGGGAACAGACGCCGAACTTGGAGGGGGTTATGCACGACATTGCTTACGCCGATGGCGACATGCCCGTCCGATATGATCTTCCGTCCGAAGTGGCGCTGATCGTCGCCGCGCAGGGGCCCGAGAGCGTTGCGGCGTGCCGGGCCGCCCGCCAGGCCGGATACCGCACCCGCACGCCGATCGACGCGGCCGCCGCGCTGGTGGAGCCGCATCTGACCGACGGTGTGCAGATCGTCCTGCTAGAGGCAGCCGGCCTGCCGCTTTCGCTGGCCGAACCGCTGCTCGCGCGGCTGGGCGGGCTGGCGGAGGAGCGGCGCCTTCCGCTGATCGCCACGGTGGCGGACGACCAGATCGATCTCGCGGCCGCGCTGTTGCCGCCCGAGGCGGCGCTGCAATGCGCGCCCAGCGATGCCGATCGGCTGGGCAGCGCCCTGTTCGCGCGCCAGCAGGGAGCGGCGCGCCTGCACGACAGCGCGCGCGACACCGATGCGCTGCGAATGCGGCGGTTCCAGGAGGAAGTGGCGCGAATCGCGGATTCGCTGGCGCGGCTGACGCGTGCGGAAATGAGCGATGAGCCCGCGATGGTGCGCAACGACAGCCTCGCCTTTCGCAGCGACGATGCGCTCCTGCCGAGCCCGCAGGAGATCCGCCGGGTGATCCGGGCACGCCGGATGCGGGCCGACTTCTTCGAAGGCGAGCTGTTCGCCGATCCTGCCTGGGACATGCTGCTGGACCTGTTTGCCGCCGAACTGGAGCACCGCCAGGTATCGGTTTCCAGCCTGTGCATCGCTGCTGCCGTGCCGCCCACCACCGCGTTGCGCTGGATCGGCACGATGAACGAAGCGGGGCTGTTCGAGCGTCGGGCCGATACCAACGATCGCCGCCGCGCCTATATCGGGCTCACCCAGCGCGCCCGCGACGGCATGCTCCGCTATGCAGGCGCAGTGAAGCGGGCGGGACTGAATTTGGCATGAGGGTCTTGCCCTTCGCGCCGAGCTTTGGCATCGGCGTTCAACGCAATCGCTCGTGGCGGTCTGCGGGCGGTTAGCTCAGTTGGTAGAGCATCTCGTTTACACCGAGAGGGTCGGCGGTTCGAGCCCGTCACCGCCCACCATTTCTCACATTGATATCGTGAGGCCGCGAACTCCTGCGTCGCGTGGGGCGGGCACCCGCGGGCGCCCGCCGCGGCGGATCAGTTCGCCTTGAACGTCGGCTTGTCGCCCGTGAAGGCCAACGTGACATAGCTGTTGTCGCACAGGTTGATGTTCGACCAGACCGCGCTGGTCTTGTCTTCGAACGTGCCCCGCACATCGAACTTGCAGGCGGACGCCGCCTTGTCGAAATGCACCGTCGTCTTGCCGCCGGCCTTGACCTTGCCGTTCTTGTTCAGTTCGGCGTCGAACTTGTTTTCGACCCAGGCGGTGCTGCCTGTCGGCGCGACTTCGATCTTGTCGATGGCCTTGCCGGTGCTGTTGATCAGCATGAAATCCCATTCGTCGGCCAACGCGGGGGTGGCCGCCGCGAGGATCGCTGCGGACGTGATGAGTGCCAGTTTCTTCATGGTCTATGTCCCTCCAGTACGAAGTATTTTGCGCCCAACTGCGCCGCCGGGCAAGGGCGTAACAATGCCTATAGCGCGCGTACCAGCCGTACGGCGACGGCGATCCAGGCGGGATCCGCCACCACCTGTTGGCGCCCGCCCGCGCCCGGCGGCAGCAGCTGCAGCCGATCGCCGTCGCGTCCGATCAGCCGACCGAACAGGAACCGCCCGGCAGGGCGCGGCACCAGCACGTCGCGATTGAGAGCACGGCCGAAGTCTGGCGGCGCAAGCCGTTCGCACCAGATCGCGTCGCCGGCGCGATATTCGCCGATACTCGCCTCCACCGCGATCGCGACCGTTCCCGCTTCAGGGCGCGGTGGCACCAGCGTGCTAGGGCGGCGGGGTGCGTGCGCGCCATCGGCTTCGAGCAGCGCGGCGACCGGGATGTCGGGCCGCTCGGGCAGCTGAACGAGATCGGCGGCATCGACGTCCAGCGCCGCAGCGATGCGGTTGAGCCATGCCACCGATACGGTGCGCGTACCGGTTTCGAGCCGGCCGATCGTCTGCGCCGTCGTCGGCGGCACGCAGCGCTGCGCGACATCGTCGAGCGTCAGTCCCTTGGCGCGGCGCACTTCGCGAATGGCAGTGATCATCGCCCACTCCTAACCAAATCGGTTTTCTCCTTTCCTACAGATGCGCCGCGATGGCAAGAGGGTGCGACTCGGAACGAAAGGAGATCACGCGATGCAGGATCGAGTGGAGCAGGTGCTGAACGTGGACGTGCAGAGCCGTGCGCGACGGCGGGTCACGGTGAACCTGGCCGAGTCACCGCTGCGCTGGCTGCGCGCACGCGGCCATGTCGATGCGCGCCAGTTCGAAGCGGGCGAGCGGCTGCGCGCCGATTATGAGCGGGCGGCGCTGGGTCCGCGGGTGACGATGTGCTGGGATCCGGCACCGCGCTCTGACGGAAGGCGAAGCGCACCGGCACCGATGGACCCGACCCTGGCGCAGATTGCCGCCAAGCGCCGCTTCGACGTGGCGATCGCGGCGGCAGGGCGGGGGCTGGCGGACGTGCTATGGCGCGTGGTGTGCGCCGGCGAAGGTCTGCGCGAGGCGGAACAGGCGCTTGGCTGGCCCAGCCGGGCGGGCAAGCTGGTGCTGTGCCTCGCGCTCGACCGGGTGGCGGACCATTATGGTCTGCCGGGATCGGACGACGGCGTGGCGGCGGGGCGGGCAAGGAACCGGCTATAGGCCCAGCCGATCGCGATCAGCGCCACGCCGAGCCCCAGGAAGGAAAGGATGCGCAGCAGCCCGTCCAGCGCGGCGGCATCGACCAGGAACACCTTGAAGGTGGCGCAGGTGAGCAGCACGAGGCCGGCAATGCGCAAATCATGGCGCGCGGCGGTGATGCCGCGGACCAGCCAGGCCAGTGCGACGCCGAGCAACGCCGCCGAATAGCCGCCATTCTCAAAGGTGCTGATCGGCCCGGTGAGAATGGGCCCATGTGTCCATTGGCGGATCGCGACGAGCGCGGCGGCGAGGGTGAGCAAGGCGGCGGCAATCCGCCAGCGCGAGTGGGGCAGCGTCCAGCACCAGAAGGCAGCAAGGGCGAGATGCACCAGCGGCAGCGGGCCGCTCCACTGCGCCACGAACGCCGGATTGACCATCAGCGCGTCGAACAGCACGATGCGGGCGAGGCCGAGCAGCAGCAGCGCGCGGCTGAGCGTTGGCAGGCGGCCGGCGCGTGCAAGCGCCCATCCGGCGGCAAGACAGACCTGCGTGATCAGCGCCCGTTCGACAAAGCCCCAGGCGAGGAAGCGTTCGGGCGTGGCGATGGCGAGCGGCTGCTTGGCGAGCGCATAGAGCAGCATCAGGCCCAGCCCTGCGGCCAGCGGCGCGGCCAATCTCCGGGCGGCACCGAACTGGCGCGGGTCACCAAGCAGCACGATCGCGGCGGCTATCGGCAGGGCAAGGGTGCGCAGCAGATCGGCGAACGGCGGCAGCAGCGGATAGGCAATCCGGGTGCCGGTTGTCGTTTCGAACACCAGCCCGGCCAGCCCGAACAGTTGCGGCGCGGCGGCGACGAGTGCGGCGACCAGCGGCAGCACCGGCAGCACGAAGAGCGACGGCACCGTGTTCTGCCGCGCCCAGATGCCGAGCAGCAGCAGTGCCGCCGCGAGCGGCACGGCAACCCAGTTGTTCGGCACGAATTGCGCGAGGGCGACGGTGGCGAGCAGCGCGGTAGCGAGCGTGGTGGCGATCAGCGCGCGGCTGTCCGCTTCGGTACGCAGCGGCACAGCGAGGCGGGCGCAGGCCGCGGCTGCGGCGGCTTCGAGCAGTCCCCAGCCCCAGCCCGGCAACAAGGCAGCGGCGAAGAGATGCGCCACAAGCAGCGGTCCGCCGGTGCCGAGCAGCGCCACCAGCAGCCACTCCCGGCTGCGCCGCGCCAGCCATTGGCCGGTGCCACCGAACAACAGCGTGGCGACGATGGCTGCCAGCGGGGTGGGGCTAGTCGCGGGGGCAAGCAGCGCGAGCCCCTCGAGCGCGAGCAACAGCACCAGGCTGGCCAGCGCACCGGCCAGATAGGTCGCGTCGCGCCAGGCAAGGGCGAGCGCCGCCGCGGCGAGCACCAGATAGAAGCTCCAGGCAAGCGCGCTGAATTCCAGCCCCGGCGCGATCACCACCAGTTGAAGCAATCCGGCGAGCAGCGGCGCCAGGCGGAGCCAGCGGCTGCGGATCCCCGCTACGGGCAGCGCAGCGCTGGCGCCGCCGGCGAGCAGCATGGTGAAGCCGCCGACCGCCGAGAGATTGCCGCTGCCATCGAGTACCGCGATCAGAAACTGTGCCCAGGCCAGACCGGCGAAGCTCGCGGCAAAGGCCAGCCAGCCCCAGCCGCGATGGACCGCCAGCCCGAACAGCGCCGCCACGAACAGGCCGAGATACACCAGCAGCGGACCGACGCCGGCGGCATCGAACCCGGCGACCAGCGGCGCGAGGAAGCCGCCCACCAGTGCCATCACTGCGGTAGGCGGGCCATGGCGGAGCGACAGCGCCATCGCCCCCAGCGTGACCAACAGGACGAGGACGAAGGCGGAAAGCGGCGCAATCAGATGATAGAGCGCGGCAGCCATGTAGAGCGTGCCATAGAGGCTGGCGATGCCCGCACCGGCAAGGGCCTGGCCCAGCCGGGGATCGTCGCGCGTCGCCGGCAACCGCCGCACTGCCTCGCTGGCTGCGACCAGCGCGATGCCGAACAGCGCGGCGATCGTGGTGCGCGCGGCGGGGCCAAGCAGACCCTGTTCGATCGAATAGCGGACCAGGAAAAAGCCCGCGAGCACCAGCGCGACGCCGCCAATCCAGATCGGCAGCCGACCACCCACCAGCGATTCGAAGCTGAGTCGCGGAAGCGCAAAGCGCGACTCGGGCTCTGGCAGCGGTTCCGGCTGCGGTTCGCTGCGCAACGCGGGTTCGGGAATCGCGGGCGGGACCGGCCCGGACCTTGTGGTGGCGGTGACGGTGGCCGGCGGGCGGGGGATCGGCGCCGACTGGGTGCGATCGTGCAAGCGGGCGAGTTCCTCCTCCATCGCCTGCACGGTGCGCTCCAGCTGGCCGATCCGGGCCTGGAGCAGGAGAAAGCCGAACGCGCCGGCACAGGCGACAAGCAGGAGAAGCGAACCGATCATCGGCACCAGCTTGGCACGCCGCCGCGACAATGTCGCGCTTCGGGGGCGCGACGCGGCGCAATTTGGGCTATGCTGCGGGGTATTAAGGGGAGGAATGCCGATGATTGTCTATGGTTCAACCCTGTCGCCTTACGTGCGCAAGTGCATGGTGTTCGGTGCGGAAAAGGGACTGGAATTGCAGCTGAAGTTCGCCGGGCCGGGCAGCCCTGACCCCGATTTCCGCGCCGCGAGCCCGTTCGGAAAGATGCCTGGTTTTCGCGACGGCGACTTTACCATCGCCGATTCCACCGCGATCGTGACCTATCTCGAGGCCAAGTTCCCCGAGCCCAACCTGATCCCGCTGGAGCCGCAGGCGCGCGCCCGCACGATCTGGTTCGACGAGATGGCCGATACTTTGATGATGGCGGCCGGCGGGGCGATTTTTGGCAACCGGTTCGTCAAGCCGCGGGTGATGCATATCCCCTGCGATCACGACGCCGCCGACCAGGCCGAGAAGGAGCAGCTGCCGCCGCTGCTCGACTATCTGGAGCGGACGATTCCGGACAGCGGCTTCCTGGTGGAGGACCGCTTCACCCTGGCCGACATCTCGGTGGCGAGCCCGCTGGCGACGCTGGGGTGCATCGGCGTGTGCGTCGATGCCTCCCGCTATCCGCGGACCGCGGCCTATGTCGAGGCGATCCATGCGCGGCCGAGCTTCGCGACGATCATCGCGCGCGATCGGGCGCAGGTGGCAGCGATGGGCGGCGGCGAAGTGCGCGCGGCATAGCCAAAGCGCTGCCCACGGCCTAGAGGGTCGGCCATGCGCATCGCCTTCATCAAATGCCATGGTTCGGGAAACGACTTCCCGCTGATCGACGCCCGCGCGCTGGCGCTGTCCGACGCCGACTGGGCGACGCTCGCCCGCCTGCTCGCCGACCGCGCCGGGCCGGTGGGCGGCGACGGGCTGCTGGCGCTGGTGCCGGGCGACGACGGCCACCGCTTCGGCATGCGCATGTGGAATTCGGACGGGTCCGAGGCCGAGACCTGCCTCAACGGCCTGCGGTGCACCGCGCGGCTGGGCTTCGAGGTGCTGGGGATCGACACCGCGCAGGTGAAGCTGAAGACCAGCACTGCGACGGCCGCCCGCGACGCCGATATCGCCGCCGGCGTGACGACGATCCGCACGCTGGTGGGGCCGAATTCGACGCGCGCCGCCGATGTGGGGCTGATCGGCGCGGCCGAGCAGGTGATCGATGCGCCGATCCACGGCCTGCCCAATCCGCGCCGCTTCACGGCGGTGGCGATGCCGAACCCGCATCTGGTGACCTTTGTCGACCAGGTGGACGAGGCGGAACTGGTGGCGCTGGGCCGCTGGTGCGAAAGTCGGCCGGCGCTGATCCCGGCGCGCGCGAACGTCTCGTTCGTCGAGCAGCGGGGGCCGACCAGCCTGTTCGTGCGCACCTTCGAGCGCGGCGTGGGCCTGACCGACAGCTGCGGCAGCGCGATGGCCGCATCGGTGCTGAGCGCGGCGCTGACCGGGCGCGTGCCGTTCGCCACCCCGGTCGCGGTGTTCAACCGCGGCGGCATGGTACGCGGCCAGGCGGAGCAGGATCGTTGCGTGATGCTGAGCGGCAACGCCACGTTCGAGGCCGAATTGGCGATCGACGTCGACCTTGCCGGCGGCACGCTGGGCGCGGTGGAGACGCTGCGGGTGCGCGACGCGGAACGCAGCGCCTGGGCCGCGCTTGTCGCCGGCACCCGCTAGGGCGTAAACCCAGGGCGACCCGCCTGACCGGCGGAACGCGGGGGCGCGGACCTGACCGCGTTCGGGACACAGATAAGCATCGCTGTTGTTACGCCGGCCCGTCGTGCGACACTTGCCGACCGGATTTGACCGTTCGCGGAGCGCGCAACCTTGCGTCTTGTCGCGGGCGCGATCGGCGGCGATACCTGTGCCATGTCGTCGTCCCCGGACCCGTTGCCGCGCTTGAGTCCGGCCGAACGCCAGGTGCTCGCGCTGTTGGCCAAGGGCCACACCACGAAATCCATCGCAGCGGCGATGAATCTCTCCATCCATGCCGTCAACGAGCGACTGCGCGAGGCGCGCCGCAAGACGGGCGCCGCCAGCAGCCGCGAGCTTGCCCGCCGCCTTGCCGCCCAAGAAAATTGGGACAAGGAAATGGAGGTTCCGGGGCATGGTTTGGCCGACGCAGAACCGCAGGCGCCCGGCGCGGTCATGGTGGCTCGCCGGGGGCCGAGGAGCTTCATTATCATGTTCGTCATCACCGCCGTTGCTGCCCTAGCCTTTGTCGCTACGCAGATCGCTTCTCCGCCGCGACCGCCGGCAGCGTCCGCGCAGGCTGCATCCCCGCTCGCACCCTATCAGGCCCGCTTCGCCGCAGAGGCGCGCGACACCGAGTGGGCGGCACCGTCCGAGCTGCGGGTCTGGGCGCTTTTCGCGCTGGTCGACGGCGTTCAATCGAACGCAGTCCAATGTGCCGCGACGTTGTGCCGCGTCGAGGGCAGTGTGCCGCCCGGCGCGGTGAAGCGCGCCAAGGCCGGGGTTCGAAGCGACGCCTTGCGCGAGCGGCTCGCGGGGGCCGGATTCAAGATCGTGGCAACGGATCTGCGCGCCGTTCCGGGGCCCCAAGGCGAGGCCCGCGTCACCGTCTTCCTGCGCCGGCAAGACTGAAGGAGCGTCGTCCCGGTGCCGGCCCTCGGCACCGGAACACGGCGCGCGTTGCCGAGGACTGCAGTCAACGCTTACCGCGAGTGGGCGGTGACGAGCGGCGGGTGAACGTTCTGCGGCAGCAGGCGACCGATTGTGTTGAAAAACTCTTCGCGGGCCGATCATGGTGGTCAGCACTGAAATATCGATGCTAAAATAGCTCGCCAGTTGTAGTTTGATAATTGGTCAGGTGGTCCGTGCGAATTCATGTTGCACTCCATCGCTGTCGGTCAGCCGCTCACGGAGTTTTTCAACACAATCGACCGGCTCAAGACATTCAGCGTCGCTGATGCGAACGCCGGCTTTGTCTGAAACCCGCCATTCGGGTAGCGCAAATTGGCCGGTCGGCTTTGCGCCCCATACTCGGTCGTTTCATTGATTGAAGCGACCGCGTGAAAGCCGACATTCGTTCATCTATCAGCGAGGGCAGCCGCGAATGGCCAACGTTGGCCGTCGGCTCCCATTAGACGGCCGCCGCTGTCAGCGCCAACTGAAGCTGGTCATAGTCATCGCGATCGTCCTCGATCCGGCCCGCGCATCTAAAGCGACAAACGAGGTTGCGCCTGAGCGCGGCGATCGGGAACGTGCGTCTTGGCTCTCTCGGCCAGTCCAGGGATGCAGTGGGGCGCACGAATTCGATTCTGCGACACACCAATGAACTGCAGGCCGCTCAGCACGGCAACTGGGCTTCATAGCAAGCATATAAACCCTGCAATTTTGCCCAGAGCTGATTACGCCCGTTCACGCGTACAAGAAGGTGGCAGGCGTATTCATGCTCGAAAATGTAGCCCGCGCCGGTCAGGCCGGTTGCCGATCTAGGGTGGCGTGGTGTTTAAGAACTTTGTCGTGCCAATCTTCTTTTCGAAATTGCCTTATCAGCAGCAACAAGCCGTTAGGATGTCGAAAAATCCAGCGTGCGCCAGCCGGAGGGGGACCGAATGCGTAGCCTGTTTACCGCACTTGCCTTGATCGTAACCGGCCTGACAACTCCATGCGCGGCGATCGCACAGGCACAGTCCTCGGCCGCACCTCATCTGGAGCGGCGGGGCGAAGCGACGCAGCTCATCGTTGACGGCAAACCCTATCTGGTGCTGGGCGGTGAGACGCGGAACTCCAGCAGCAGCGATTTGGCCTTCATGGCGCCGATCTGGCCCAAGCTGAAGTCGATGAACCTTAATACCGTTCTTGTTCCCGTTGCCTGGGAAACGATTGAGCCGGAGGAGGGCCGATTCGACTTCAGCAATGTCGACGGGCTGCTAAAGGGCGCGCGCGAAAATGACTTGCGCATCGTCATCCTGTGGTTCGGCGCATGGAAGAATACTTATTCCAGCTACGTCCCTGCATGGGTGAAGCGTGATCAAGAACGCTTCCCCCGCGTACAGGCCAGCGATGGCCGAGGGACCGAGCGGCTATCGCCCTTTTCAGCAACCTCGCGTGACGCCGATGCCCGCGCCTTTGCTCAGCTCATGCGCCATATCCGCAAGGTCGACGGCACACAGCACACGGTGCTGATGATGCAGGTCGAGAACGAAGTCGGCATCATCCCGGAATCGCGCGATCATTCCCCTGCAGCCGAAGCAGCCTTCAAGGGCCAGGTGCCCGATGCGTTGATGCGCCACCTCACCGAACGCCGCACGAGGCTGCATCCGGAGCTTCGAACCGCCTGGGAAGCCGCAGGCGCACATACGACCGGAACTTGGCAGGAGGTATTCGGCGATACCAGCATGACGGATTCGCTTTTCATGTCCTGGGCCTATGCAACCTTCATCGAAAAAGTGACCGCCGCCGGGAAGGCGGAACATGCGCTGCCGATGTTCACCAACGCTGCGCTTATCCGGCCGAACTACGAGCCCGGACAGTATAATTCTGGCGGACCGCTGCCCTTCGCGATCGACGTCTACAAGGCCGGCGCGCCATCGCTGGATTTTCTAGCCCCCGATATCTATTTCGAGGATTACGTAAACTGGTCGTCACAATATGCCCGTCGCGACAATCCGTTGCTCGTCCCGGAGGCGCGGGGCGGGGCAGCCGGTGCGGCCAACGCACTTTTCAGCTACGGCACGCTTAAGGCGATTGGCTTCTCGCCATTTGGAATTGATGGTCAGGGCGTCGTACTTCAGGGCGACGCCAGCATCGGGCTTAGCGCCGCAGGCGACGGAGATCCGGCCATGGCCGCGCTCTATGGACAACTTGCGCCCCTTGCTCCGATGATCCTTCAGAAACAGGCGGACGGCCAGATCACGACCGTCATCATGGAAGGCGGCGCACAACGCGCTGGTCGCGGTCGGATTGGCGACTACATCGTGAATATGAGCCGGGCGGGCGGCCCCAAGGGAGATGTCGATCAGATGAGCCGCATCGCCGCGATGTTCATGCAGACAGCGGCAGACGAGTTCATCGTCGTTGGCAGCGGCGATTCGCAGCTTAGCTTCACTACCGATCGCCCCGGCGCGCCGATCGTCGGGATCGAGAGTATCGACGAACAGCTTTTGAGGGACGGCCGGATGGTGACCGGCCGGCGCCTCAACGGCGATGAAACCGGTCAAGGTCAGTCGCTGCGCCTGTTTTCCGGGGATGCCGCCGACCGGAAGGTCTATCGGGTTCGATTGTATCGGTACCGCTGACGTTTGTTCCACGATCGATGGAGAGTCTGTCGGCTGAAATAGCGGCTATTCCCGACATCACTCCCGAAAACGGTCTGTCGGCTCCCGGCCCAGCTTCTGACGTTCCGAGGTGCCGGTCGGGCGAAAGTTGAACGTCGGCTTCTGACGATAGCCGACGTGCGACAAGTGACAGTGGAACGACAGCAAAGTCCCAAAGCACATCGCTCCCGGCGGCATTCGACCAGCATACGCCATTCCCGTTCGGTAGCGGGAAAGACCGCACATGCCGAAAGCGATTATCGGCAGTGCTGATGGCAATCTACGTGTGTCCCCCAGGAGCTTCGGCTCCATCGATCCTCATGGTTTCTCGACACTTCCGGTAGAGAACCCGTGGCGGTTCCGTTTCCTACCTTCGACGTGGCGTTCCGGGAAAACGCATCAGGCGAGGAGCGAGAACGAGTTGCCAAAATTGTGCAGTAGGACCGGCAAGAACAGACTTCCCGTCCGCAGGCGAAGCCAGATGGCGATGAACGACGGGATTGCCGTCAGCGCCATCGTGATAGGATCGAAGGAGAAGCTGCCATGAGAGAAGCCGAAGGCATGCGCGATCCCGAACAGGACACATGACAGCACGGCGCCCCATCCCCAATCGACGCCGAGGAGACGTTTCCTGCCGGTGAAAGCCCGGTCGAGTGCGAACAGCAGAATGCCCCGGTAGAACGGCTCCTCCTCCAAACCCGGCATGATCAATTGGAAGGCGATCTCTTCGCCGCTGGACCGGCCGCCGGGAAACGCCATGGCAATGACAACGAAGACGGCGCAGTAGAGCATCGCGACCGGTACCGCGGCCTTCAGGCTGCCAGGTGCCTGTGCCGTAGTGAAGCCGACCCGGTGAAAACCGAACGCCGGCAGTGCGGCAATGGCGAGGGTGGCGGCCAAGGCCAGGAGCTTGCCCTGCCAGTTCCAGTCGCCGCCGATCAGATCGGGCAGGAATCCGTAAAAGCGGGTAAGAAGCGCATCGTTGACCGCGACCAGCAGTGCCGCGATCAGCAGCCAGCGGGGCGAGAAGCGTCGTCGATCGACGCACCCCATCATCGTTCCCAGAACGAGGAGGATTACCAGCACTCCCCCCAAGCCCATCAGTCCGTTCACCCGCGCGCCCTTATACTGTGAAAGGAGGCATGCTATCTCCGCCGCGACGATCCGCCTTCTCAGAAGCCGGCATTTCGCTCCTCAGATACCGGCATTTGCCAGGTTTGTGCCGCCTGGTTGGTTCTGACGGCGATAATCGCTAGGGGCGCACCCCTCGATCGCAAGGAACGCACGGTTGAAGCTGGCGAGCGATGCGAAACCGCTGTCGAAAGCGATGGTGATGAGTTTGTCGGTCCGGCTCGGATCGCTGAGCAACCGACGCGCCTCCGCGACCCGATAATGGTTCAGGAAGGTACGGAAATGATCGTAGCCCAGCTCGTGATTGATCAGGGTCCGCACGGTACGCTCCGGCGCTCCCATGCGGTCTGCGAAAGTCGCGAAGGTCAGTTGGGGATCGAGGAACACCTTCTCGGTGTCCATCAGGACGGACAGCCGGCAGTGCAGTCCGTCGCTACGGCGGGGAACCGCCAAAGGTAAAGCCTCGGCCGATGTCCGCCTTTCTTCCCTGACGCCGAAGGTCAGGATGTCGGCACGAACGTCGAGCAGTTTGCCTGATAGCCATAGCCCGAAGGCAAAAATCATTGCGTTTTGCGTCAGGGCGAACGCAAGGGGCCGCCAGGCAAAGCCAAATAGCGCGTCGGCCGCCAAGTCGATGAACAGCATTCCGCCGAGCAGGGCCGCGACCAGGATCCGGGCGTGGTGGCGTTGCTCGATCAGATCGCCCTGCCGTTCGGCCAGAAGCCTCCAGACCATGTGGCCGATGATCGCAAAGCCCAGCGGCACGAGCAGGAGGGACAGCCCCTTACCCGCAAATACGTCACCGAGCAGTCCGCGGTCCAGCGCCGCAATGGCCGCCCAGGCGAGGCCGATGCCCAGTACGCCGCCTCTCAACCTGAAACGGCTGTCGAAGCACGACAGGCAAAACCACCATAAGAAGATGACGGTGAAACCGCTCGCGGTGTGAGCGACGGTGCCGACGATACCGGCCGGGGCGAGCGCGGCGATCGGCGTATTGCTGATGACGAACCCGGCCAGACAAAGCGCCAACGGAGGGAACAGAGCGGCTGGCAAGCCGACCCTTCGGCGCTGGCAAAGCAGGAGCCAAGCCAGCAGCAAAATGGTGCTGATAGCTCCCGCTCGTATCGCGGCGTCGAGTTGGCCTAGGTTCATTTCACGAGGATACCGAACGGTGCGGCACCAAACCAGCACGCCTCTAATGAAGGCTGGCTGACCGATCGTCGATATCCTCGCCGCCCGTGAGCTTTGATGATCGTTTCAGCCATTGCGGATGACAGCTAAGTCCCAACCTCTGCCTTCGGAGAGGAACCAACGGCAGGTTTCGGGTGCCGCGATCGCAACGCTGAACGATCGGGATCGCGATTCCTGTCCTACCGAAGCCGCCCGTCCGCGGCCTAGAAGCGCGAGCGCAGGGTGAGGCCGTAGGTGCGCGGCTCGGCGAGGAAGGAGCCGAACAGCGTGTTGGCGGTGGCAAAGGCAGGCGCGCCGAAGGCCTGGACCTGCGACCGGCTGCCCGCGCCCTGGAAGGGCAGGTTGAACGCAACCTGCTGATAGTTGGTATCGAGCAGGTTCTGCGCCCACAGTTCGAGCGCCCAGCGCTCGTCCTTGCCGCGCACGCCGATGCGGGCGTTCATCAGGAAGAAGCCGTCCTGCAGCTTCTCCGCGAACAGATCCGATCCGGTGTTATAGTCGCTGGTCAGGCGGCCATCGACATAGAGCAGCCCGGTAAGCCCCGATCCGCCGAGCGCCGGCGTCCAGGTGACCGCGCTGGTCACGGTGTGGCGCGGCGCGTTCGACATCTGGCTGCCCGACAGCAGGAACAGCGCGGCGTTGAGCGGCTCGCCCGCCTTGCTGCCCACCAGATCGCGCCGGTATTTCGCGTCGGCCAGCGTGTAGCCGAGATTGACGCTGAAATCATGCGTGGGCGTGAGGCCGACTTCGAGTTCGACGCCCTGCGTCACCACGCCCTTGCCGACCTTGCCGGTGCAGGCGCCGGTGGTGGAGGAATTGTCGCGATCGGTGCCGTTCAGCGACGTGCTGCAGCCGCCGATATTCTGGACGATGAAATTGGTGCCGTTGAAGGTGTTCAGCTGGAAATTGGTGAATTCGGAGCGATAGAGCGCGACATTGGCGGTGAGCTTGTGCGCGCTGTATTTCAGGCCGAGCTCATAGGCGTTCACGGTTTCGGGATCGAAGCGCAGGTTGCGCACATCGCCCGCCACGGGCGTGCCGAACACGGTGGCGGTGAGATCCGAGCGATCGAGATTATAGCCGCCCGCCTTGTAGCCGCGCGCATAGGAGCCATAGACCAGCGTGTCGTCGTTGACCTTCCAGGAGAGGACGCCGGTGCCGGTCAGCTGGCCTTCCTTCAGCCGATCGTTCAGGGCGAGGCCGGTAATCGCCGAGCTGGAATTGCCGGTGCAGCTGAGCGTGACCAGCGCACCCGCGAGCGACTGGAGCGTGGCGTTCGTGCTGCGCAACAGCGGCGCCAGCGCCGCCTGCTGCGCCGGGCAGATGGTGTTGTTGTTGTTGAAACCGGCGGCAAGCGACTTGGCTTCGCGGGTGTAGCGGAGCCCCAGGGTGACGTTGAAGCGATCGGTAAAGCGGTAGATGTTGTGCGTGAACAGCGCCCAGTTGTTGCTGGTCTGATCGTAGAGATCGCGCACGCTGCCGCGATCGTTGAGCGTGCTCAGCCGATCGATGCCGCCGATGATCTGCGGGCCGACCGCCGGGGTAAGCGCGGCGCGGCCGAGCGCGCTGAGGCAGCCGGGGCGGCTGGGATCGCGCAGCGCCGCCGCCGGGTTGAGCGTGGCGACCATCCGGCACGCGGCGAAGGCGCCATATTGCGCGCCGAAGCGCAGATTATCCGCCACCTGCAGCTTTTCGTGCGCATAATAGCCGCCGACCAGCCAATCGAGCTTGTCGCCGAAGATCGTGCCCGAGAAGCGGCTTTCGTGCGTGAAGGTGTGGAACTGGCGATAGCTGTTGCCGTCGTTCGGCCGATAGACGAGATCGAGATTGCCATAATCGATGTCCGCCGCGCCGCCCGACTTGTACTCGCGATAGGCGGTGAGCGAGGTGAGCTGCGTGTCGCCGATGTTCCAGCGGACGCGCGACGAAATGCCGTAATCGGTGGTGAGGTTCGAATAGGCCCGGCCGGGCGTGAATGCGATCCGCCGGTTATAGGGATCGCCTTCGCTGGGCAGCACGCCGCCCATGCTGCGCAGGATGGCGGTGACGCGGTTGCCAGCGGGGTTGGTCGCGAAATCGCCGGGGGTGCCGGGCGTGGCATCGAGCTTTTCTGCGGTATCGACATAGGCGGCGCCGCAGCATTTCTCGTCGCGCCGCGTGTAATCGGCGATCAGCCGGATCGCGAGATCGGGATTGACCTTGAACAGCAGCTGGCCGCGCACGAAGACGCGGTTGCGATCGTTGTAATCGGTGTTGTTGACGACATCGCGCAGGAAGCCGTCGCGCTTCGAATAGACGCCGTCGAGGCGGAAGGCGATGGCTTCGCTGACGATCGGGCCGGTGAGCGCGCCCGACAGGCGCACGGCATTGTAATTGCCGTAGCTCACTTCGCCAAAGCCACCGAACTGGAACTCGGGCAGCTTGGTGTAGATGCTGATCGCGCCCGCCGAGGAGTTGCGGCCGGACAGCGTGCCCTGTGGGCCGCGCAGCACTTCGATGCGTTCGATCTCGCCGAGATCGTTGAGGCCGGAGCCGGTGCGGCTGCGATAGATGCCGTCGATGAACACCGCGACCGAGCTTTCGAGGCCGGGATTGTCGCCCACTGTGCCGATGCCGCGAATGCGCGCGGCGGCATTGGCTTCGGAGCCGGTGGAGGAGACCAGCAGCGACGGCGCGAGCTGCGTCATCTGACGGATATCCGTGGCGCCGGAATTCTGCAGCGCCAGCTGGCTGAATGCGGAGACGGCGATCGGCACGTTCGACAGCCGTTCGGAACGACGGGTGGCGGTGACGACGATATCCGCGCTGTTGGGCGGCGGCGCTTCGGCGGCGTCCTTCGCGTCGGCGGCCGACCCGCGCAGATCCTGGGCACCGGCGGGCGCGGCGAGAACGGCCATGACGGCGGCTGAGACAAGCAACGCGGACTTCGACATTTTTCCGACATCCTCCCACCGGGCGCCACGGCACCGCAGGGCTGGTTAAGTAGCCGGAAAGGCATCACCAAATCGTGAAAACCAAGCGCATGCCGGCCCCCGTGAAACTACGGATGAGATAACCATATGGGTTATTTCTCTTGACATCGTCACGCTGATATGGCACAAAACAGGAACGCTGAAGAAGTGCGAGTCGCGGGGTGCGGCTCTGCTGGAACGGGCCAGGCGCGCTGGCGCGGCGGCCCGTTCGCGTCTTGGGAGAAAGCGGGTGGGACTGACGATTGCGGCAGGCAACCAGCGACGGCGGCAGATACGCCGGGTGAAGGAAATCGGCTGGACGAGCGAGAAGCGGCAGCGCTTCCTCGACACGCTGGCGGTGACCTGCAACGTCCATATTGCCTGCGCGGAGGCAGGCATGTCGAAGGCGGGCGTCTACCAGCTTCGCCGTCGCGATCCGGAGTTCGCCGGCTTGTGGCGCGACGCGCTGCTCATGGGCTATGACCGCCTGGAGGAACGGCTGCTGCGCGCCGCCGGCGCAGGGGTGAACGATGTCGAATTCGGTGGCGGCGACGCACCCGAGACGCCGTTCGACGCCGAGCTGGCGCTCACGCTGCTCCGCGCCCACCGGCCGACGGTGGAGGGCCGACGCAAGCGGCGGGTGGGCGAAATCCAGCGCATGAGCCGCGCGGAGGCGGAGGCGGCGCTGTCCAAGCGACTGGACGCGCTGGAGAAACGGCTGAAGGCGGAGCAGGGCAGGTGAGGAACCCGGTGGAGCGGCTTGCGCTGCTGCCGCGCAAGGAGCGCGACCGGATGCTGGAGCGCATGTCAGAAACCGAGCTACGCGCGTTCAACGAATGGTGGGGGCGCTGGGCGCATGACGGCCAGTTCTGGCCCGACGGCGACTGGCGGATCTGGCTGATCCGTGCCGGACGGGGCTTCGGCAAGACGCGGGCGGGCGCCGAATGGGTGAGCC
Organism: Sphingomonas sp. ATCC 31555; assembly: GCF_000282895.1. Classification (GTDB taxonomy): domain Bacteria; phylum Pseudomonadota; class Alphaproteobacteria; order Sphingomonadales; family Sphingomonadaceae; genus Sphingomonas. The sequence continues at coordinate 33,242 of NZ_ALBQ01000039.1, read as the reverse complement.
AGATGGCGCGCGACGTGCCGGGCGCGCGGATCGCGCTGATCGGCGCGACGCTGGAGGATGCGCGGCGGGTGATGGTGGAGGGGCCATCGGGGCTGCTCGCGGTGGGGCTGGAGGGCGAGACGCTCGACTGGCGCGCCACAGCAGGCGAACTCGTGTTCGGATCGGGCGCACGCGCGCTCGTGTATTCGGCCGAGGCGCCGGAAAAGCTGCGCGGACCCGAGCATGACTTCGCGTGGGCGGACGAGCTGGCGAAATGGTCGGCAGGCTGCGCCGACGCCGCCTGGGACAATCTGATGATGGGGATGCGCCGCGGCGCACAGCCGCGCGTGGTGGTGACGACGACGCCGCGGCCGGTGAAGCTGATGCGACGGCTGCTCGCGATCGGGCCGCCCGGCCTGCACGAAACGCGGGGGCGGACCCGCGACAATATCCATCTGCCGCGCAGCTTCGTCGAGGCGATGGTGCAGGCATATGCCGGCACGCGGCTCGGGCGGCAGGAGCTGGACGGCGAGATGATCGACGATGTGGCGGGCGCGCTGTGGCCGCGTGCGCTGATCGAACGGCAGCGGCGGGAGGCCGCGGTGCCGCTGGTGCGCGTGGTGGTGGGAGTGGATCCGCCGGCAGGCAGCGAGGGCGATGCATGCGGCATCGTTGCGGTGGGGCTGGGCGCGGACAAGCAAGGCTATGTGCTGGCCGATGCCAGCGTCGCCGGGCTGAGCCCCGAAGGCTGGGCAGCGGCGGTGGCGGACTGCGCCCGGCGGTTCGAGGCGGAATGCGTGGTGGCCGAGAAGAACCAGGGCGGCACGATGGTGGAAAGCGTGTTGAAGGCTGCCGACACGGACCTGCCGATCCGACTGGTGCATGCCAGCCGAGGCAAGGTCGTCCGTGCCGAGCCGGTGGCGCTGCTCTACGAGAAAGGCGCGCTGTGGCAAGCGGGCGTGTTCCCGGCGCTGGAGGAAGAGATGGCCGGGTTCCAGGTGGCCGGAGGCTATCAGGGGCCGGGCCGCTCGCCCGACCGCGCCGACGCGCTGGTGTGGGCGGTGCATGAGTTGCTGCTGGGCCGGCGCGGGAGGGCTGCGATACGGGTGGTGTGACGGGGACCTTACAGCCCTAAAATCCTTCCCGGCCCGTGGAGGGGGACCGCGTGGCCTGGCCGCATGGTGGAGGGGCTGCGCCGTCAGGCACGGGGCTGAACGATAGCGGGGGAACCCGCCGCGTGCCGCGGCGGCCCCCTCGACCATTTGCATTCGCAGATGGTCCCCCTTCCCGTGCCGGGTAGGAATGTAACAGCGGGAGATATCCAATGCGGAGATGCATGGCTGCAGGGCTGCTCGCCCTGCTGACGGCGGCGTGCGCCCTGGACGCGCAGAGCCGGCTGCCGATGGGCGCCGTGATGGTGGCGGCGCAGGATCGCAATGGCGATGGCGCGCTGGATGCCGCCGAAGTGCAGGCGATGGTGGAGCGTGCCTTTCCGCCCGCGACGCTGATCGGCGGGTTCTGGGACGGGATCCGGACGGGCCTGATCGCCGCATATTGGGCGCACGATCTGGATCAGGACGGCCGGCTGCGGCCGGCGGAGTTGGCACGATGAAGTGGTTCGGGCGGAAGGCCGCGCGTGAAGGCCAGCGGCCGGCGCTGGCGCGGGGCGGCTGGGGCAGCTTCGGCGACTGGCCGCGCAGCTATGAAGCGCAGCTGCGCGACGGCTATTGCCACAATCCGGTGGCGCAGCGGGCGGTGCGGCTGGTGGCGGAAGGCGTGGGCGGGGCCCCGCTGGCGAACGCCGACCCCGAGCTGGTGGCGCTGGTTTCGGCGCCATCGGGCGGGCAGCGGCTGCTGGAGACGCTGGCGGCGCAACTGCTGCTGCACGGCAACGGCTATGTACAGCTGCTGACCGACGGCGAGGGACGGCTGCGCGCCTTGTATGCGCTGCGACCCGAGCGAGTGAGCGTGGAGCCCGACGCGGGCGGCTGGCCGATCGCCTATCGCTACCGCGTCGGCGAGCATGTGACGCGGCTGGCGGCGGAGGATGGCGGGCAGCCGCAGATCGTGCATCTGCGCGCCTTCCACCCCGCCGACGATCATTATGGGCTGGGCTGCCTGGACGCGGCGGCGGGCGCGATCGCGATCCACAATGCGGCGACGCGGTGGAACAAGGCGCTGCTCGACAATGCGGCGCGACCGAGCGGGGCCCTGGTCTACGACCCCGGCGACGGATCGGCGCTGGCCCCGGACCAGTTCGCGCGGCTGAAGGACGAGATGGAGGCGGGGTTTGCCGGCGCCGCCAATGCCGGGCGGCCGATGCTGCTGGAAGGCGGGCTGAAATGGCAGGCGATGAGCCTGACGCCCGCCGACATGGATTTCGTGGGACTGAAGGCGGCGGCGGCGCGCGAGATCGCGCTGGCGTTCGGCGTGCCGCCGATGCTGCTCGGGCTGCCGGGCGACACCGCCTATGCCAATTACCGCGAGGCCAACCGGGCGCTGTGGCGGCAGGCGATCCTGCCGATGGCCGAGCATCTGCTCGGCGGCCTGTCTCGCGGGCTGGCGCCCTGGTTCCCCGAGGCGCGGCTGGCCGTGGACGTGGACCGGGTGCCGGCGCTGGCCGAGGACCGCCAGCGGCTGTGGCAGCAGGTGAGCGCGGCCGATTTCCTGAGCGACGACGAGAAACGCAAACTGGTGGGGTTGTCATGACCGATGGGACGATGTTGGCCCAGCTGATCGAGCAGGCCGAGAGCGAAGGTGCCGAACTGGCGACGCTGCGTGCGATCGCCGAGGAAGCGGGAGACATGGGCGCAGGCCGGGCGCTGGCCCGGCTGGGCCTGGAGGATGGCGGCGCGGCCAAGGACATGACCGAGCTGCGCGAGCTGCTGAGCGCGTGGCGCGACGCCAAGAAGTCGATGATCAAGGCGGTGATGCAATGGGTGGGCCGGATGGTGGCGGCGCTGGTGCTGGTGGCGCTGGCGATGCGGCTGGGCTTTCCCGGCTGGCTGAAATGAGCGTGCGCTTCGCCGGCTATGCCGCGGTGTTCGATGCGGTGGACCGCGGCGGGGACGTGGTGCGGCGGGGCGCGTTCGGGCCGGTGCGGGCAGTGCCGCTGCTATGGCAGCATCGCGGCGCGCCGGTCGGCAGAATCGAGGCGATCGGCGAGGATGCGCGCGGCCTGCGGGTGATCGGCCGGGTGGAGGATCCGCGGCTGGCGTCGCTGGTGGCAAAGGGCGCGGTGGCGGGGCTTTCGTTCGGCTATCGCGTGCAGGCGGCGCGGGCGGGGCGCGTGCGCGAGCTGACCGCGCTTCAGCTGATCGAAGTGAGCCTGGTGGCGGAGCCGATGCAGCCGCTGGCGCGAGTGCACGCGGTCGGCTGAACTTTTTCGGGATGTTGGAACGAGTTGCCGGGCGGACAGCGGTTCGCGCGGGGCTTTCACGTGGGAGACGAACATGGACGAACTGGAAACGAGCTTCGAACAGGCGGCGCTGCCGCCGGTGCGGCCGATGCTGGCGGGCGGCCGGCCGGCGACGAGCATGGCGTTCGACGGCTATGTACGCGGCGGCGTGGAGACCAAGGCGCTGTCGGGCGCCAGCGGGGCCGAGGGCGGCGTTGCGGTGCCGCGCGAGATCGATGCTCGGATCGACGCGACGCTGAAGGCGATCTCGCCGCTGCGCGCGATCGCCAATGTGGTGAAGGTGGGGACGAGCGGATACCGCAAGCTGGTGGCGAGCGGCGGCTTCGACAGCGGCTGGGCGGCGGAAACGGCCGCGCGGCCGATGACGGCGACGCCGACCTTCAACGAAGTCGCCCCGCCGTTCGGCGAGCTTTATGCCAATCCGGCGGCAAGCCAGGCGATGCTGGACGACGCGATGTTCGACGTGGAGGCGTGGCTGGCCGACGAGATCGCGCGCGAGTTCGCCGTCGCAGAGGGCGCGGCGTTCGTGAACGGCAGCGGCGTCAACCGGCCCAAGGGGTTCCTGGCGTCGACGACCTCGAGCGCGGGGGACTCGGCACGCCCGTTCGGCACGCTGCAATATCTTGCGATGGGCGCGGCGGGCGCCTTCGCTGCCAATCCGGAGGAGAAGCTGATCGACCTCGTCCAGGCGCTGCGCGCACCTTATCGCCAGGGCGCGAGCTGGGTGATGAATTCGGCGACGCTGGCGCGGATCCGGAAGTTCAAAACCAGCGAGGGCCAGATGCTGTGGCAGCCGGGCCTGGCCGCGGGGCAGCCGGCGACGCTGCTCGGCTATCCGGTGGTGGAGGCCGAGGACATGCCGGACATCGCCGCGAACAGCCTTGCCATCGCGTTCGGCAATTTTCAGGCCGGCTATCTGATCGCTGAGCGCGGCGAGACGCAGCTGCTGCGCGACCCCTATTCGAACAAGCCGTTCGTCCATTTCTACGCGAGCAAGCGGCTGGGCGGCATGGTGAGCAATTCGGAGGCGATCAAGCTTCTGAAATTTTCCGCCAACTGAGCCGGGAGAGCGAGCATGGCAGACCAGTTCGCGAACAGCGCCGACCAGGTGGCGGCGCCGGCGACAAGGGCGGTGGCGGTGGTGCCGAGCGACACGGTGCCGCTGCCCGACATCCCCAAGGGCCTTTATGTCGGCACCGGTGGGACGATCACACTGCGCGGCGTGAACGGCGGCGCGGATACGGTGTGGAAGAACGTGGCGAGCGGCAGCATCCTGCCGCTGCGCGCGCAGTTCGTGCGGGCGACGGGCACCAGCGCGGCCGACATGCTGGCGCTCTATTGATGGACGGGCTTTCGCTTTCCATCCCGGCGGCGGCGCGCAGGCGCGCAGGCCCGCCGACGGCACCCTCCACCCGCGTCGACCGCACCACGAGCACGGTGGATTCGACCCTGCGCACCATCGACAGGAGCTAAGCGTGGCCAGACAGACCATCAACGTGGGTGCCGCCGCCAATGACGGCACCGGCGATACCGAGCGCGCCGCCTGGATCAAGGCGAACGCGAATTTCGACGAGCTGTATGCCGGACGCAACAGCCTGTCTGTCGTCGTCAAGACGGCGAACCACGCCGTTGCGGCGGCGGAGTTGGGTCGGCTGTTCGTAGGCGATGCGGCGTCGGGCGGGGTGATCTTCACCCTGCCCGGTGGCAGCGGCCTGAGCGCGGGCGACCAGCTGCACGTCCGCAAGGGTGACGCATCGGCCAACCGCGTGACGCTGCGCGACGGCAGTACCGACATCGCCTGGCTTTCGGCGCAGCATGACTGGGCGGCGGTGTACTGGACGGGTGCCGGCTGGGTGCCGCTGCGCTGGGGCATCGCGCCGCTGCGCGCGAGCTTCGTCAGTTCGGGCACGAGCAGCCGGCCGCCGCTGGCCACTGCGTTCGACGTGCTGGCGGTGGGCGGCGGTGGCGGCGGCGGATCAGGCTGCTCTGGCGCCACCGCAACGGTCCGGACCGGCGGCGGTGGCGGCGCGGGCGGCGCCGTGCATGCGCTGACGCTGCCCGCCGCCGCCCATGGCGCCGCGGAAAGCGTGACGATCGGCGCCGGCGGCGGCGGCGGTGCGAGCCGCACCGGATCCGGTGGGGTTACCGGCGGCACGGGCGGTACCACGCTGCTCGGCACCCTGGTGAGCGCGGCTGGCGGCGCCGGCGGGGTGGGCGGCTATACCGCCGGTGCCGCTGGCGGCGCGGCCCCAAGCGGCACCTTCGGCGCGGCGGGCGCGGGCAGCGCATCGATACCCGCCGGCGCCGCGGCACAGGGCGCGGCTGGCATCACCGGCGGGGGCGGGGCGGGCGGCAGCCTGGATGCGGCGAACGCGATCCGCGCGGCATCGAGCGGCGGCGCCGGATCCACCCATAGCGGCACGAACAGCGCGAGCGGCACCGGCGGGACGGGCGGTGCCGGTGGCGGCGCAGCGAATCCGCTGGTGCAGATCGGTGGCGGCGGCGGTGGCGGTGGCGCTTCCGGCCAGAACAGCGGTGCCGGCACGGCCGGCGGCGCGGGTGGCGATCCGGGCGGCGGCGGTGGCGGCGGCGGCGCGTGCGACAGCGGCTTCGCGTCGGGCGCGGGCGGCAATGGCGGGCGCGGCGAGCTGCGCCTGACCTGGTATTTCGGCTGAGGAGGAAGCGATGGCGGTCTATCGCGTGATCGAGGCAGACGTGGTGGTCAATCGCATCGAGTGGGACGGCGAGACGCCCTATGACCCCGGACCCGGGCGGCAGCTTGCGCGCGAGGACCCCGACTCCGTGCCACCACCCCAAGACCCCGAATAGCCCCCGGCAACAGCAGGAGACAGGACCATGGACGCACCGCCCTTTCCGGCGGCGGCGATCGAAGCCGCGCGCGGCACGATCAAGGCATATCTGCGCATCGAAGGCAGCAGCGAGGACGCGGCGATCGACGCGGCGGCACGCACCGCGCTGGCGCTGGGCGAGGCCTTTACCGGCATCGCCTGGATCGCGCGCGAATGGCAGGCGATGCTGGCGCGATCGGGCCAATGGCAGCGACTGCCGCAGGGGCCGGTGACGGCGATCACCAGCGTGGCGGCGCTGGCGAACGACGGCAGCGCGGCGGCATTGCCGATCGAAGCCTATGCCATCGACATCGACGCGCGGGGCGAAGGCTGGGTGCGCATCGCCGCACCCCATGGCGCGGCCCGCGTGCGGGTGCGGTTCGTCGCGGGCGCGGCGACCGGTTGGGCGGACGTGCCGCCGCCCCTGGCGCACGGCATAGTGCTGCTGGCCGCGCACCAACTGGAGGGGCGGGCGATCAGCGCGGCCCCGCCGGCGGCGGTGGTGGCGTTCTGGCGCCCCTGGCGGCGCGTGCAGCTGGGCATCGGAAGGCGAACGGCATGTTCGGTCGATTGAACGCCCGGGGCGAAGCGATCGGCCGGGCCGCCGCTACCGAGGCGGCGATGCGGGTAGCCGAACGGGTGCGCGAGGCCGCACCGGGGATCGAGGTGGATGCCGGCGCTGCGGAAGTGACGCTGCGTGGGCGCGGATTGTGGCGGCGGTGGCTGGCGGAGCCGTCGCTGCGCTGGGTGGGAGGGCTGTTGCGATGACGCCGCAGGACGCGATCACCGGCGCCCTGCGCACGGCGCTGCTGGCCCATCCATCGATCGCCGGCACGGTGAACGGCGTGTTCGATGCCGATCCCGGACGCACGCCGCGGCCGTATCTGCTGATCGAGGATCCGGTGCTGATCGACTGGAGCACCAAGGACCAGCCGGGCCGGGAGGGCCGGCTGAGCGTGCAGGTGCGCGACAACGGCGCCGGGCGCCAGCGGCTACGCACGCTGGCGGGAGCGGTGGAGACCGCGCTCGCGGCGCTGCCCCCGGCGATCGGCGATGGCTGGCGGATCGCCAGCCTGGTGCTGCTGCGCAGCCGCGTGGTGGCCGAGGGCGACAGCCGGGTGACGGCGGTGATCGAGTTTCGGGTGCGGATGCTGCGCGCGGGGTGAAGGCTGTGCCCCAAAACCCTCCCCGTACCGGGGCGGATTTTTACGAACAGGAGATGACGATGGCGGCGGAGAAGGGAAGTGCGTTTCTGCTGAAGATCGGCAACGGCGCGGTGCCGGTGGTCTATGCCACCGTGGCGGGGCTGCGCACGACGCAGCTTTCGGTGAACGGCGAAGCGGTGGCGATCACCAGCAAGGATTCCGGCGGATGGCGCGAATTGCTGTCCGGCGCAGGCGTGCGATCGGTGAGCGTATCGGGTGCGGGGGTGTTCACCGGATCGGCGGCCGAGACACGGCTGAAGGCAAATGCGCTGGCCGGTGTGCTCGACGAGTATCGGCTGAGCTTCGAGAGCGGCGAGACGATGACCGGGCGCTTCCTGGTGACGCGGCTGGACTATGCCGGCGATTTCAACGGCGAGCGCAGCTACACGCTGGCGCTGGAAAGCTCCGGCCCGGTGGTGAGCGCATGAGGGGCACGGCCAATGCGGCGCGCGGCGAGGCGATGCTGCGCGTAGGGGGCGCGGCGCTGGTGCTGCGGCCGAGCTTCGAGGCGCTGGTGGCCGCCGAAGCCGAAGTGGGGCCGCTGTTCGCCCTGGTGGAGCGGGCCGCCGCCGGGCGGCTGGCGCTGGGTGAGTTGGTGGCGCTGTTCTGGCATTGCCGGCACGACGCACCCGAGGCGCTGACGCGCGATGCCTTTTCGGAGGCGGTGGTGGCGGCCGGGCTGGCTGCGGCCACCCCGGCGCTAAAGACGCTGATCGGCCAGATCCTGGCCGGGCGATGACGTGCTTTTCGGAGCGGGCGGCGCAGCTGGCGGGCATGACGGGACTGGCGTTCGGCTGGTCTCCCGACGCCTTTTGGCGCGCAACGCCGGCCGAGCTGGCGGCGCTGATCCGCGCGGCGGCCGGGGAAGCGGGCGAACCGCTGACTCCCGACCTGCTGGCGCGATTGCAGGAGCAGTTTCCCGATGGATGAGGAAATCGAAAGGCTAGTGGTATCGGTGCGTGCCGATACCGCCGGCTTCGCGCGCGACGTGGAGGCGATGCGCGGATCGCTGGAAGGCCCGTTCGAGGCCGGCGTGGATCGGGCGGGTCGCTCGCTGGAGACCACGTTGCTGCGGGCGGCGCGGACCGGCCGGATCGGCTTTGACGATCTGCGCAGCGTGGCGGTGCGGGCGATGGACGAGATCGCGCGGGCCGCGATCGGCATCGCCATCCCGTCGCTGGGCATCGGCGGACGCAGCAGCGGGCTGGTCTCGCTGCTGGGCGGGCTGCTGGGCCTGCCGGGCCTGCCGGGCCGCGCGACGGGCGGGCCGGTGAGCCCTGGCCGCCCTTATTGGGTGGGCGAGCGCGGGCCGGAACTGTTCGTGCCGACCAGCGCGGGGCAGGTGGCGCCGACGGTGCAGGGCGGCGCGCGCGCGGTGCGGGTGGCGATCACCGTCAACGCGGCGGCCGGTGAGGCCCCGCAAGCGCTGGCGCAATCGAGTCGTCAGGTGGCGCGTGCCGTGCGATCGGCGCTGGCGGGGCTCGACTGATGGGCTGGTGGCTTGCCGAGCAGCGGCGCGGCCAGGCCGAAGACGTGGTGAAGCGATTCGATCCGGTGTTCTGGACGGTCGATTTCCCGCGCCCGATGTTGGCCAGCGTAGTGACGACGGCGGCGGATGCCCTGCGCGTCGACCTGACCTTTTACCGGTGCAGCGACCTGGCCGGGCTGATCTGGGCGGCGGAGGACCGGTGGGATCACCCGCTGCTCGCCTATGCGACGCGCCGCGACTTTAGGGCGTGCCGGCTGCGATTCCGCTGGCGGTCGTCGGGCGTGATCCCGCTGGATGCGGTGCACGGCCCCGTGCTGACGATCGAGGGGCGCGACGCGACCGGCACGCCGCGCAGCTGGTATGTGCGGCTGTGGAACTATGCCCAGGGCACGGCCGAGGATGCCGTGGTGGCGATCGACTTCGCCACGGTGGCAGGCGGCTTCCTGCTGCCGGGCGAGGCCGACCCGGTATGGGCGGGCGATATCGACCGAATGTTCGTATCGCTGGTGCCGCCGGGCTATGCCGAGGGCGATGCGGCACCGCTGGCCGCGCCGGTGGAGGCATGGGTGGAGCTGACCGGCATCGCTTGTGACGGGCCGGGATCGGTGCTGCCGATCGGCGCGGCGGTGGTGCCCGAACATGGCCTGCGCATCGCGACAGGCTATGACGATGGCTACAACCTGACGCCGGCGCGGCTGCTGCGTAATATCCTGCACCTCGGCTATCGCGGCGACATTCTCCATTACGTGGGCATGAGCCATTATTTCCGGCTCGAGGCGCACGGCGACGGCCTTTACGCGAGCCTCGCGGGCGGCGTGCTCGCGGGCCCCTGCGCGGCGTGGCACCGCGATTTCGCGCGGCGGGCCAAGGCGCTGGGGCTGGGGGTGATCTGGTCGCTGAGCTACGAGCTGCTCGACCAGCATTGCTGGGGCGACTGGAAGCAGCGGGCGGCGGATGGCAGCCCGGCACAGACCGGATGGAGCCCGCCTTCGACGCTCCTCTCCCCCGCGCATGGCGGGGCGATGGCCTATCTGCGTGCGGTGGCACTGGCGTTTGTGGGGATCGCGGAAGATGCGGGCCTGGCAGTGCGGTTCCAGATCGGCGAACCCTGGTGGTGGGTGATGGCCGATGGACGGCTGTGCATTCACGACGCCGCAGCCAGGGCGGCGCTGGGCGATCCCGCGCCGCAGAACCTGCGGGAGCCGGTGGATCCGATGGTGCTGGATGCGGCGGGGGCGCTGCTGGCGGCGTCCACGTTCGCCTTGCGCGATGCGGTGAAGGCACGGGCGCCCGGCGCGGAGGTGCTGCTGCTCGCCTATCTGCCGACGGTGCTCGATCCGGCAATGCCGGAAGCGAAGCGGGCGAACCTGCCGATCGGCTGGGCGTCGCCGGCGTTCGATGTGCTGCAGCTCGAGGATTATGACTGGGCGGCCGCGGGGAATGCCGCCGCCTCCGAACGGGCGGTGGCGGCGGCGGAGAGCCGGCTGGGCTATCCCGCGGCCCGGCAGCATTATCTCGCCGGCTTCGTGCTGCGGCGCGAGGACAAGGACCAGTGGCGCGGCATCGCCGAGGCGGCGGCGCGCGGGCGCAGGCGCGGGGTGGCGGCGACCTATGTATGGGCGCTGCCCCAGGTGCTGCGCGACGGCTTCATCCATTTCGACCAGGAGGCGGCGATGACGCCCTTCGACGATGTGTCCTTTCCCCTCGCGCTGGGGCGCGAGGCGGAGGTGGCGCCGGAAGTTTCCACCGCGATCGTGACCAGCGCGGGCGGGGCCGAGCGGCGCAACGCGGAATGGGCGGAAGCGCGCACCCGCTATGATGTGGGGCCGGGCGTGCGATCCGAAGCCGACATCGCCGAACTGCTCGGCTTTTTCCGGGCGAGGATGGGGCCGGCGCGGGGTTTTCGCCTGCGCGATCCGTTCGATTTCGAAGGGCGGGATGTCACGATCGGCACCGGCGATGGCGTGGAAGCGCGGTTCCCGCTGGTGAAGCGGTACGGCGCGAGCGTGCGGCGGATCACCCGGCCAGTGGCAGGGACGGTTTCGGTGCGGCTGGACGGGGTGGCGACCGCGGCCTTCTCGCTGGGCGAGGGCGGGGTGGTGACGCTGGACGCGGCGCCGGCGGCGGGCGTGCGGGTGAGCGCCTCCTTCCTGTTCGACGTGCCGGTGCGCTTCGCGGAGGACCAGCTGCGGGTGAGCCGGGCGACCTTCCTGGCGGGCGCGGCAGCATTGGTGCCGCTGGTGGAGATACGCGAATGACCTGGCTGGAGGGAGCGCTCACCACGGTCACGCTGTGCTGGCGGATCGAGCGGCGTGACGGCGTGACGATCGGCCTGACCGCGCACGACCGCGACCTGTGGATCGACGGGCTGCTCTATCGCGCCGCACCGGGGATGACGCCGAGCGCGATCGAGCGCAGCGCCTCGCTTGAGGCGGATGCGATGGACGTGCGCGGCGTACTCGCCAGCGACGCGATCCGCGAGGAGGACCTGCTGGCCGGGCGCTGGGACGGCGCGCGGGTGGCGATCTTCGCGACCGACTGGACCGCGCCGGGGGAGACGATCTCGCTGGGCGAGGGCGTGCTGGGCGCGATCGAGACGCGCGACGGCGCGCTGACCGCCGAGCTGCGTGGGGCGACCGCTGCGTTCGAGGCGCCGGTGGTGGAGGCGACCTCGCCCGATTGCCGCGCGACTCTGGGCGATGCGCGCTGCGGGATGGACCTGGCCGGGCGGCGGCGGTTCGCGCGGGTTGTGGCGGCCGACGACGTCGTGCTGACGCTCGATGCCGCCGAGCCCGAAGCCAATGCCTATGGCGGGGGGCGGCTGCGCTGGTTCGGCGGCGCCAATGGCGGGCTGGCCGACGGTATCGCCGCATCGGACGGGACGACGGTGACGCTGCGCCTGCCGCCGCGGTTCGACGGCACGGGGGCGCTGGTCGAGCTGATCCAGGGGTGCGACGGGCGGATCGAGACCTGCGCGGCGCGCTTCGGCAACGCGGCGAATTTTCGCGGCGAGCCCTATCTGCCCGGCACCGACCTGCTGACCCGGTATCCCGGCGGATGAGCGGGGCGAGCGGGCTTGCGGAGGCGCGGGCAGCGATCGGCGCGCGCTTCCGGCTGCACGGGCGTGACCCGGCGACCGGGCTCGACTGCGTGGGGCTGGTGGCGCTGGCGCTGCGGGCGCAGGGGATGCGGGCGGCAACTCCCGACGATTATGCGCTGCGCACCGGCGATGGCGCGCTGGCCGCCGGGGCGTTGCAGCGCGCGGGACTGATGCCGGTGGAGGATGCCATGCCGGGCGACGTGCTGTTGCTGCGGAGCGGACCGGGGCAGCTCCACCTGGCGATCGCGGGCGAAGAGAGCATCGTGCACGCCGATGCGGTGCTGCGCCGCGTCGTTGAACGCCCGGGCGCGCCGCCCTGGCCGATCCTTAGCTGCTGGCGCTTTCTGCAAGGAGAGGAATGATGGCGACGATGGTATTGACCATCGCCGGCGGCCTGATCGGCGGGCCGCTGGGGGCGGGGCTGGGCGGGCTGATCGGCAACACGATCGACCGCCAGCTGCTGCGGCCGGGCACCCGCGAAGGGGCGCGGCTGGCCGACCTGCGGGTGCAGACGTCGAGCTATGGCACGCAGATCCCGAAGCTGTTCGGCAGGCTGCGGGTGGCGGGATCGATAGTCTGGGCGACCGACCTGATCGAGCATCGCGCGAGCGAAGGCGGCGGCAAGGGGCGGGGCGCGACGACGGTGTACAGCTATACCGCTTCGTTCGCCGTAGCGCTTTCGGCGCGGCCGATCCTGCGCGTCGAGCGGATCTGGGCGGACGGCAAGCTGCTGCGCGGCGCGGCCGGCGACTTCAAGGTGCGCACCGGCTTCCGCCTCCATCGGGGCGACGAGGACCAGGCCGTCGATCCGCTGATCGCATCGGTGGAAGGCGCGGCGATGGCGCCGGCGCATCGCGGCATCGCCTATGCCGTGTTCGAGGATCTCGAGCTGGCGGAGTTCGGCAACCGGATCCCGCAACTGAGCTTCGAAGTGGTTGCCGATCCGGCGCCGGTACCGCTGGGTGCGATCGCCGCCAGCCTGGCGGACGGCGTTGACGGCGAGACGCTGGGGCTGCCGGTCACCGGCTTTTCGGCGCAGGGAGCGACGATCGGTTCCGTGCTGGAGACCATCCTGGCGGCGAGCGGCGGCTGGCTGCGCAGCGATCCGGCGATGCTGCGCCTGATCGCAGGGCCGGGCACCGCCGATCGCTGGCCGGACATGGGGATGGCGCGCGGCGCGAGCGGGCCCGGGCTGGGCGCTCGGGCGATCGCTGCCGCCGCGAGCGCGCCGCGCCGGGTGTGCGTCGGCTATTATGATGTCGCCCGCGACTATCAGGCGGGGATGCAGCAGGCGTGCCGCGACGGCGCCGGCGATCGCGAGGCGCGGATCGAACTGCCCGCGGTGCTGGATGCGGACGCGGCCAAGACGATTGCCGCCGCCGCGCTGTTGCGCGCCGACATCGGCCGCGAGCGGCGCACGATCAGCCTGAGTTGGGACGCGCTGGCCGTCCGCCCGGGCGCGCGGATCACGATAGAGGGCGTGGCGGGGCAGTGGCGGGTCGACCGCTGGACGCTTGACCGCATGATCGTGCGCTTGGAGTGCGTGCGGATCGCGCAGGCGCCGCGCGCCAGTGGCGCCAGCCCGGGCCGTGCGGTGGACGCGCCGGACGCGCGCCAGGGTGCCACGATCGCCTACTGCTTCGAGCTGCCGCCGTTGGACGACAGCCCGGCAACGCGACCGCGCCTCGCGCTGGCGGCGGCGGGAACGACGGCCGGATGGCGCCGGGCGACGCTTTCCTACAGCAGGGACGACGGCCGGACCTGGGAACCGGCCGGGGGCACCGCCTATCCCGCGGTGCTCGGCACGATCGTTCAGCCGCCCGGCGCATCGCCGGCCGCGCTGGCAGATACCGCCAGCGTCGTGATCGTCGACCTGGCGAACGACGCGATGTTGCTGGCCAATGCCGACGACAGGGCGATGGACGCGGGCGCCAATCTGGCGATGCTGGGGGAGGAACTGTTGCAGTTCGGCCGGGCCGAACCGATCGGTGCACGGCGGTGGCGCCTGTCGCGCCTGTGGCGCGGGCGGCGGGGAACCGAGGGTGCGATCGGTCGGCAGGATCCCGGTGACCATTTTGTGCTGCTGGCGCGCGATACGATCAAATTGCTGGAGCTGGATGTCGCGATCGGCGGGCGCGTGCAACTTCTGGCGCAAGGCGTCGCCGACTTGGGCGATGTCGCGCCGCTTGTCGCGCAGGTTTCGGGCATCTCGCTGCTGCCGCCCGCGCCCGTGCAGCTGTGCGCCACGCGGCAAGGCACCGACCTGCTGCTGCGCTGGACGCGGCGGAGCCGCACCGGCGGCGCCTGGCAGGACGGCGTGGATATCCCGATCGGCGAACAGAGCGAAGCCTATGCGATCGAGATCGAGTCCGGCGGTGCGATCCAGACGCTCGTCAGCGCGGCTGCGAGCGCGACGATCGCCATGGCCGGGCTGCACTATCCGCTGACGGTGCGCGTCCGGCAGATCGGTACGCATGGCCGTTCCGCCGCGGCGACGCTTCTGCTTTCCAGTTCGGGAGACCTGCAATGACGACCGCTTCCACTGCCCGCTTCGACTTGCCGTTGCTGGAGCCGGGACAAGCGCAGAAGGAGATGTTCCACAACGAAGCGCTGGTGCGGCTTGATCTGCTCAGCCACACTGTGGTGGAATCGGGACCGATCGACGTCCCGCCCGCCGCGCCGGAGCCGGGGCAATGCTGGCTGATCGGCCCGGCACCGAGCGGCGCGTGGGAGGGACGCGCCGGCTGTCTGGCCGGCTGGACCGCGGCCGGATGGCGCTTTGTTGCGCCGCGGGAGGGTTTGCGCATCTGGATCGCGGAAACTCAGTCTCCCGCGCAGTTCGTCGCAGGGCAATGGTACCAGGATAGGACCTATGGAAAAGTTTTTATCCAAGGACGTCAGGTAGTTGGCGAAATGCAGCCGGGAATCGCGGAACCGAACGGCGGGGTAACGGTTGACCAGGAAGCGCGTAGAACCATCTCTGCGGTGCTGGACGCGTTGCGCGTACACGGTTTAATCGATGCTGGATAAGCTGTGACGATCATGCAACAGTCCGCAGATTTGTGCGCTTGCACCGAAACTTTGGTTTGAGTAGTGAGTTTGGGCTGTCCGTAAGGACGACCATGAAAGGGGATTATAATGCGGAAGCTTGCCGTCACTTTGGCACTTGCCACGACCGCGCTGAGCACGCCCGCCTTGGCCCGCGACGACGCGTGGTACGTGGGTGTCGAAGGCGGTGCGATGTTGGTTGAAGACATCCACTTTGATGCTGGCAGCAGCAAGGACGCTGTCACGCAGAACAACCATGTCGGCTATGACGTGGGCGGGAATGTCGGCTACGACTTCGGCCCGTTCCGTGCAGAAGCCGAAGTAAGCTATCGCCGCGCTCGCGTCGACAGCGCTCGCACTTCCATCCCGACGGCCATTCGCTTGGCGAGTGGCGCTGCGTCGACGACGCCGGCTGGCGCCTATGAGCAGGCGAGCGGCAACACCTCGGCCCTGTCGTTCATGGTCAACGGCATGTTCGACTTCGGTGAGGACACGGGCCTGCAGGGCTTTGTCGGCGGTGGTGCGGGTGTCGCCCGCATCAAGGACCGTCTGCGTCTCTCCGGTCCGGCCGATACCGTCAACGACTCCGACACCGTGTTTGCATGGCAGGCCATTGCCGGCGTCCGCGCGCCGGTGACCCGCTCGATCGACGTGTCGCTGAAGTATCGCTTCTTCAACGCGCCGGACGTGAAGCTCGTCGACATCGGTGGCAACCAGTGGAGCGGCCGTTACCGGTCGCACAGCCTGCTCGCAGGCTTGACGTTCAACTTCGGTGCGCCTGAGCCCGTCGCTGAGCCGGCTCCGCCGCCCCCGCCGCCGCCGCCCGTCGCCGAGCCGGCCCCGCCGCCTCCGCCGCCCCCGGCGCCGGAACCCAAGGTCTGCACGCCTGGGCCGTACATCGTGTTCTTCGACTGGGATAAGTCGGACGTCACGCCGGAAGCCGCGAGCATCCTGGACAATGCGATCAGCAACTATGCGGATTGCAGCAACACCCAGGTGATGCTGGCTGGCCACGCCGACCGTTCGGGTGCGGCGAGCTACAACGTCGGTCTGTCGCAGCGTCGTGCCGACTCGGTCCGCGCTTACATGACCGGCAAGGGCATCCCGGCTGGCGTGATCTCGACCGAAGCGTTCGGCGAAAGCCGCCCGCGCGTCGAGACTGCCGACGGTGTCCGCGAACTGCAGAACCGTCGCGTGGAAATCACCTACGGTCCGGGTTCGGGCATGTAAGAGCTGCCAACCCGCGAGGGATGGACGCAAGCAGGGGAGGCCGGGTAACCGGCCTCCCTTTCTTTTTGTGCGAACCGCAACGTGACGCCAGTTGCTGCAGCGGTTGTGAAAGCTTGGCGTTTACCGCAGCGTGGCAGCGATGACGCTGCACCTGACCGTTCCCGACACGCCGACCGACCAGCACCGCATGGCGGTGCTCGATCCGTTGCGGTCTTATAATATCGCAAAGGCGGGCGAGCCCCGGTCCGCGCCCGTGGCCGTTCTGCTGACCGACGAGGCCGGAAACCATGTCGGCGGACTATGGGGCAAATGCGCCTATGACTGGATGTTCGTCGAATATCTGGCGGTACCGGAGGCGCATCGCGGCAGCGATTACGGCACTGCGCTGATGCAGCGCGCCGAGGCGATCGCCCGCGAACATGGCTGTGTCGGCATCTGGCTCGATACCTTCTCGTTCCAGGCGCGCGGCTTCTACGAAAAGCTGGGCTTCGAGCTGTTCGGCACGCTCGATGCGTTTCCCCCCGGCCACCAGCGCTTCTTCCTGCAGAAGCGATTGCGCTGACCGGCGCTCAGGCTTCGACTGCCAGCGCTGCCGCAAGCCAATCTGGGACGAGCGCGTCGCCGAGCGATTCGACCCGGCGCAGCTCGACCATCTTGCCGAGCGCGGGATAGCTGGCGCGGGTGCGGTCGCCCGGTTCGCCGAGCGGAGCAACGACCAGCCGGCGGTTCACCTTGGCGCGATAGTGCATGCGCGCGGTGTTCTCCTGGCCGACATAGCAGCCTTTGGTGAAGCTGACGCCGTTCAGTTCCTGGGCATTGCATTCCAGCCACAAGGTCTTGTCGCTGCCCAGCTCGGCCGGCCCTTCGGTCACGCCCTGGGCGAGCCGGTGCGCCTGCCAGGCGGCGCTGGCGCTGCCTCCCGACACGGGCGCGAGCCACCGATAGCCGAGCGCCGCGAGGCGGGGATCCGCCACGGCGCGCGCGCGCGGTGCGAGCGACCAGTGGACACCGGCATCGATCGGCTCGATGCTGATGGCCCGGCGGAGCCGGTACATGCTCAGCCGGCGGACAAGCGACTCCTGCACGGTGGCGTCGCAGTCGATCAGGATCGCATCGCCGTCCGCCCAGAGCAGGAAGTCGAACAATGCCTTGCCCTGCGGCGTGAGCAGCCCCGCCCATTGCGGCGTATCGGGCGTGACGCGGGCGAGGTCCTGCGTCAGCAGGCCCTGCAGAAATCCGCGAACATCGTCGCCGGTGAGGCGGAGCAGCGCGCGATCGTCGAGCCAGGTGCTGGTATCGTCCATGCCGAACAGGTAGGACGCCGCCAACGCTCACGAAAGAGGCAAAGCCATGGCGAATGTCGAACTCAAGCTGCGCGGCGGCCGCGTGCACCTTCCCAGCGGACCTGCAGAAGTCGATGTCGGGGTCTCCGGCGGCAAGATCGTCGCGATCGGGGATGTCGGCGATGCGGGCGAGACGATAGACTGCACCGGGCTGGACGTGCTGCCGGGCGTGATCGACAGCCAGGTGCATTTCCGCGAACCGGGGCTGGAAGTGAAGGAAGACCTGGAGAGCGGCAGCCGCTCCGCCGTGCTGGGCGGCGTCACCGCGGTTTTCGAAATGCCGAACACCAAGCCGAATACCGATAGCGCGGCGGCGGTAGCCGACAAGCTGAACCGCGCGCACCACCGCATGTGGTGCGACCATGCCTTTTATGTCGGCGCCACCAACAACAACGCCGAGCATCTGGCCGAGCTGGAGCGGCTGCCGGGCACGGCCGGCGTGAAGATCTTCATGGGCGCCTCGACCGGCGACCTGCTGGTATCGGACGACGCCAATCTCGCGCGCGTGCTGGCCTCGGGCCATCGCCGCGTGGCGATCCATGCCGAGGACGAGTTCCGCATGCAGGAACGCCTGGGCGAGCGCGTCCCCGGCGATCCTTCCTCGCACCCGGTATGGCGCGACGACGAAAGCGCGATCCTGGCCACCAGGCGCATCCTTCGGCTGGCTCGTGAAGCGCGGCGGCGGATCCATGTGCTCCACGTCACCACGCCCGCCGAGCTGGAGCTGCTGGGCCAGCACAAGGACATCGCGACGTGCGAAGTCACGCCCCAGCACCTGACGCTGGCGGGCGAAGAGGCCTATCCGAGCATCGGCACCTTCGCGCAGATGAACCCGCCGATCCGTTCCGGCGCGCATCGTGACGGGCTGTGGCACTGGCTGCGCCAGGGCGTGCCCGACGTGCTCGGTTCGGATCACGCGCCGCATACCCGCGAGGAAAAGGCAAAGGCCTATCCGGACAGCCCCAGCGGCATGCCCGGCGTGCAGACGCTGCTGCCGCTGATGCTCAACCATGTCGCGCAAGGCCGGCTGACGCTGCAGCGGCTGATCGATCTGACCAGCGCCGGCCCGCAGCGCATCTTCGGCATCGTCGGCAAGGGGAGGATCGTGCCCGGCTATGATGCCGACTTCACCGTGGTGGACCTGAAGGCCCGCTGGACGGTGGAGGAAAGCTGGCTTGCGTCGCGCTGCGGCTGGTCGCCGTTCACCGGCATGGAGCTGACAGGCCGGCCGGTCGGCACGATCATCCGCGGCAATCGGGTGATGTGGGAAGCCGAACTGGCGAACCAGGCGATCGGCGAGCCGGTGCGGTTCGAGGCAGTCGCGTTCGGCTGAGGGGACGGGGCGGGGCTGCGGCCCCCCCCGCCTGCGATCAGAAGGGCAGCCAGCGCTGCTTTTCGCTGAACTTCATGTAACCGGCATTGACCCCCAGCCGCCAGCCCACGCCCAGCCGCACCGGGATCAGCACCACGTCGCCGCGGCGGAGATACGAGGCGGAGAAGCCGCCGACCAGATAGGCATGGCCTTCGCCCTGCGGGTAGCGCTTGTACAGCTCCTGCGTGTCGTAGAGATTGTAGACCAGCACGAACACTTTGTTGGCGTCGCCGCCGAGATCGAAGCCGATCGACGGGCCGGTCCAATAGACCGGGCGCTGGCCTTCCACCTTGTGGAACATCTCGCCCTTGCCATAGCGCAGGCCGACGCCGATCGCGCCGGAGGCTTCGTTGCCCGCGATATAGGCGTTCGGCTTTCCCTGATCTTTCAGAATGTCTTCGATCAGCTTGGCAAGGCCCGACGCGCCCTTGCCGAACACGCCCTCGGCGGCGGCGAGCAGATCGTCCCGCTCGAACGTGTCGGTAGCGGCCTGGCGCGCGGTGGTCGCGGCGGGATCGGCGGGAACCGGCGCGGCGGGCGCCGCCGGTGCCGGCACGGCAGGCGGCGGATCGCCGGCCGGCGGATAGGATTGCTGATCCTGCGCGGGCGGTGGGCTAGTCGGGGGCGGCGAATTCAGGTCCGAATCGATCGCGGTATTGGGATCGATCGTCGTCATCTGCGCCGCTGCAGGCGTAATGCCGAGCGCGAACGCCGCCGCCGCTGCTAGAACCGTGAACCTACCCAATCGCATCATCAACCCTACCAAACCCGCTGCACCTCCGCGCATCCTAGGGGCGCGGGCCTGTCGCGGCAATGAATGGAAGCCCAGACGAGTCGATTTCGCGTTCGGGCGGTTAATCCCGTTGATTGCCGGCGACGGTCTCGTTATAGGGCTCGCCTCGGCGCTTCCGGAGACGTGGGTGAGTGGCTGAAACCAGCGGTTTGCTAAACCGCCGTACGGGGATTACTCGTACCGAGGGTTCGAATCCCTCCGTCTCCGCCATCACGACCGCCCGGTCGCGCTGAAGCAGCCCTGTCCTCCCCGGCAACCCCGCTCGATCGGCTCGTCGCAGCGATGGAAATCTTCCTGTCCATTGGGGTTTCTCCCGGTTAGCGCTCCGGCACGAACGCGTCATCAACCCAGGGAGTATCGGGTGAGCTTGAACGGCAAGGCATTCTGGCGCGTCGAGCGGGCGACCCGGATGAGCGTCCTCATCGATGCCGATAGCTATTTCAAGAACGCTCGGCTTGCGATGCTGAAGGCGCGGCGTCGGATCATGCTGATCGGCTGGGACTTCGATGCGCGCATCGCGCTGACCGATTCGAAGCGCGAGGAAGGCGAGCCCGCCAAGGTGGGCGATTTCATCTACTGGCTGGTCGAGCGCAACCCGGACCTGGAGATCTTCCTGCTGCGCTGGGACGTGGGGGCGCTGAAGACGCTGACCCGCGGTTCCACCATCTTCACGCTGGCGCGGTGGATGCGGCATCCGCGCATCCATACGAAGCTGGACAGCGCGCACCCGGTGGGCGCCTCGCACCATCAGAAGATCGTCGTGATCGACGATTGTCTCGCCTTTTGCGGCGGCATCGACATGACGAGCGGCCGCTGGGACACGCGCCGGCATCGCGACGTCGAACCGCGCCGCGCCGCGCCCAGCGGCAAGCCCTATATGCCCTGGCACGATGCGACCACGGCCCTGCAGGGGCCCGTCGCGGCGGCGCTGGGGGAACTCGCGCGCGATCGCTGGCAGCGGGCGGGCGGGCATGCGCTCCCCCCGGTCGCCGAGACGACGGACTGCTGGCCGAAAGGCCTCGCCACCGCGTTCCGGCAGGTCGAGGTTGGCATCGCGCGAACCTCGCCGGAACTGCCCGATTACCCCGAAGTGCGCGAGATCGAGGCGCTGTTCCTCGAGCAGATCGCGTCGGCGAAGGTCTCGATCTACGCCGAGAGCCAGTATTTCGCGTCGCGGCGCATTGCCGAGGCGATCGCCGCCAGGCTGGCGGAAGCCGATGGCCCGGAGATCGTGATCGTCAACCCGGAGCACGCCCAGGGCTGGCTGGAGCCGATCGCGATGGACACGGCGCGCGCGCGCCTTGTCGCGGCGCTGAAGCAGCGCGATGTCCATGATCGTTTCCGCCTCTATCATCCCTACACGGCCAAGGGCGTGGCGATCTACGTGCATGCCAAGGTGATGATCGTCGACGGCCGCACGTTGCGCATCGGATCGGCGAACATGAACAATCGTTCGATGGGCCTGGATACCGAATGCGACATCACCATCGATGCCGGGGACGAAGGCGCCGAGGCCATCCGCGCGATCCGCGACGGCCTGATCGCGGAGCATCTGGGCCTGCCCGCCGCGCGCGTGGCGGCGCAGATCGATGCGCAGGGATCGCTGATCGCCGCCATCGAGGCGCTGCGCGGGCCGGGGCGCTCGCTTCGTCCGTACGAAGTTCCCGATCTCAACGCGGTCGAGGGCTGGCTGGCGGACAATGAGGTGCTGGATCCCGAAAGCCCCTCCGAGATGTTCGAGGCGACGGCGAAGCGCGGACTCTTCCGTCGCCTGCGCCATCCGTTCGGCTAACGGAAACGCCGGAACGGTCCGCGCGTTGGAGGCGCATGATCTTGGGGAAGCTGCTCATGACCGCCTCGCTGATCGCAGCCGCCTCCACCAGCGTCGCCGCGATGCAGTGGCAGAAGCGGGTCCTGCTGGTCAGCGCGCCACAGGCGAACGACCCCGCGCGCGCCGAGCAGCGCCGTATCGTCGCCGGCTGGAAGGCGGGCGCGGTGGAACGCGACCTTGCGGTGGTGGAAATCGTCGGTGATCGGGTGCTGGGCGCAAGCGATGCGCCGGCCGCGCTGCGGCAGCGCTACGGCCTGTCCTCCGCCGCCTTCGGCGTGGTGCTGATCGGCAAGGATGGCGGCGTGAAGCTGCGGCAGACGCGGCCCATCCCCGCCGCCATTCTCGAAGAGACGATCGACGCGATGCCCATGCGGCGCGCAGGCAAGCGCTAGCGCGTCACCTCACCGGCGATAGCCGTCCGGCGGCGCGGTGAAGCGGGTGGCCCAGCCGCGCGGAGCCGACCCCATCTCGAGTTCGAGCGTGCCGCCGGCCGCCAGTTCGGCATGGCGGATCCAGGCGCGGTCGATCGCCTTGCCGTTCAGCCGCGCGGCAGTGACATAGCGGTTCTCCGGCGAGGTGCCGGTGGCGCGGATGGTGAAGAACCGGCCGCGTTCCAGCGCGATCCGGCTCGTTTCGAAGATCGGTGCGCCGATATAGTAATAGGGCTGGCCGGCATTGGGATAGAGCCCCATCGCGTTCCACACATACCAGCTCGACATCGCGCCGGCATCGTCGTTGCCGGGTAGGCCGGTGCGGCTCAGGCGATAGTGCTTGCCCATCAGGTCGCGGACGATCTCCACGGTGCGATCCGGGCGTCCGGCATGGATGTAGAGGAACGGGGCGAGCAGATCGGGCTCGTTGCCCTGCGAATAATGGCCGTCGAACAGCCGATCCAGCCAGGTGACGAAGCCGCGATCGCCGCCGGTCTTGGCGATCAGCCCGGCGACGTCGTGCGGCACATAGGTGGAGAATTGCAGCGCATTGCCTTCGTAGAAGGGCGCTTCCCACCACGGCGTCGATCGATCGGGATATTCGTAGGTGCAGCGATAATTTTCCAGCCAGGTGCCGTCGGGGTAGCGCGGCCGGATGCAGCCGATCCGGTCGTCCCACAGGTTGCGCCAGTTGCCGGCGCGGGCGCGATAGCGTTTCGCCTCCTCGGCCTTGCCCAACTGGCTCGCAACCGCGCCGATCGCGAAATCGTCATAGGCATATTCCAGCGTGCGCGAGGCGGAACGCGGCTGAGTGATCGAGACATAGCCGAGCGCCTTGTAATCCTGCAGCACCCGGCCCTGCAGGAACGGTGCGTCGCTCTCCACCTCGGCGTTCTTCTTGAGCGCCTGATAGGCGAGCTCGACATCGAAGCCGCCCAGGCCCTTCACCACCGCGTCGGCGATCACCACGTCTCCGTTCGATCCGCCCTGGGTCATGCCGTTGCCGCCGGCGATCCGCGCATCGGGCATCCAGCCGGTGTGGCGATAAGTGTCGATCAGCGATCGGATCATGGCGCGCTGGCGATCGGGCTGGATCAGCGTGAGCAGCGGATGCACGGTGCGGAATGTGTCCCACAGCGTGTAGAAATCCTCATAATGCGGCTCGCTCGACTGCCACCAGGCGTTTTCGCCGGTCAGGTCGTGCGGCATGGTGTGGGCGCGGTAGAGCGCGGTGTAGAAGATGCGCCGCTGTTCCTCGCTGCCGCCGGTGACGGCGATTTTCGAGAGTGCCGCGTTCCACTGCGTCTTTGCGCGCGCGGCGGCGGCGTCGAAATCCCAATCGGGCAGTTCGGCGGCGAGGTTGGCGCGGGCCTTGTCCTCGCTCAGGAACGAGACCGCCAGCTTCATGCGCACGTCGCGGCCCTGGGCGGGATCGAAGGTGAAATAGGTGCCCAGCCGGTTGGCGAACTCCATGCGGCTGTCATATTCGATCATCAGGCCCTGGCGATCGGCCGGTGCCTTGGTCTGGGTGCCACCCTCCGCCGTGACGGCGCCGGGCAGCGTCTCCATCGCGCCCTGCTTCGCCTTCCAGGCACCGAACGCGCGGGCGGGGCGATCGAAGGTCGCGTAGAAATAGAGCTTGTACGGAACCGGGTTCCACCCGCCTTCCACTTCGGTCCAGCCGGCCATGCTGTGGTCGTCGATCAGCCGGACATGCGCCTTGCGCGTCCGCTGGCCGGATCCCCGCATCGCGATCACCGAACTGGCGTCCAGCACGACATGGGCGGGCGCCCCGGCCGGGAAGGTGAAGCGCTGGAAACCGGCGAGGCGCGAGGCGGTCAGCTCGACTTGGGTGGTGCCGCTTTCCGCGCTGGCCAGGCCGACCCGGTAATAGCCGGGGGACGCGGCCTCGCCCTCGCGGTCGTAGTGGAGATGCGCGACGCGCAGCGGGCCGCTGATCGGGGTGACGCGAAAATTGCCGTACTTGGCCGATCCGCCGGTGCCGCTGACATGGGTGTAGCTGAATCCCAGGATCGGGCTGTGCGAATCATAGCCGTTGGTGTCGCCGTTGGTGGTGTCCGGGCTCAGCGAGACGAACCCGAACGGCACGCCGGCGCCCGGCACGGTATTGCCGCCCGCGACCCCGCCGCCGTCCACGCCGACAAAGGGATCGACATCGGCGGTGTGATCCTGCGGGGCAGGGGAATGCTGCGGAGCGGGTACGGGCGCTGCCGAGGCCAGCAGCAGGAATGCCGGCACGGTCGCCGGGGCAAGGATGCGCATCAACGGAAATGTCCTGCTTGGATCAGGAAAGGCAGGAACGGCGGACGCGCGTCTGCGGCACGGCGCGCGCTGTGCGTACGCCCGATCGTGCCGGCTTGATGCTGATCCCCGCCATGCTGCCCCTCCTGCAGCCAGGGTCATTCCAGCCCCGCACTGGTTTTGCAAGCGGGGTCCGCTTCCGCCTGCTTCTCAGCGCAACTCGCGTGCGATCGGATAGCGCAGCACGAACGGATGGCCAGGTCCGGCCTGGGCATGCAGCCAGGCGAGCCGCGCGTCCCCGTCCGCCGCGAAGCGGGGCTCGTCACGCAGCTTCGCCTCGAATGCGGCTTTGATCGCCGGATCGGTCGCCAACAGCCGCTCGCCGAGCGCGGCGAGGATGAAGGCGTCGGTGCTCGGCGGAGGCCCGAGCATCTCGGGGAAGAAGCCCCAGGCCAGGAAGGAATCCTGGCTTTCGGGTTCGAGCAACGCGGCGGCGAGCAGGCCCAGCGGTTGATCGGCGGGAACGCGCACGCTGCCGGCGGGCATCACCTCCTCCACGTCGCCATGGACGAAGCCGGCGGTGATCGGCACGCGCCCTTCGATCGGCTGCTTGAGCTTCGGGTCGATCAGCCGCACGCGATCCACGGTCAGCGTGCGCGGCGCGGCGATCGTCTCGAAGGCGATGCCGTGCACCCGCAGCCGATCGATCACCTCCGCCTGTTCGGGCGGAATCCACCACGCCTTGGGTAGCCGCACCGTCTCGGTCGGCCGCTGGCCGATGATCGGCATGCGGAAGTGGATCGGCTTGCCCGTCCAGCGCTGCTCCATCCGCCCCGATGCGGGGGAGGAATACCATTCGAACGCGACGCCCTTGAACTGCTCGATCCAGCCGATCGGCGTTTCGGCGGGCGTCCAGCGGGTGAGCAATTCGGCCGGACGGCTGGCGCGGTCGCGGGCCTTGGCCTCGGCGATCCGCGCCGTGTCGCTCGCCGCGATGCGCAGTGCGGCTTCCATCAGCACATAGGTGCCGAGCACGCGCTGGCGATAGGGCTTCAGCATGTGGTTCTCGACCAGCACCGTCGGCATGCCGATGAAGTCGCCATAGCCGGTCGAATAGCGCGGGCCTTCGGGACTGTAGCGGATGCCCTTTTCGGGCGCCCGCGTGTCGATCGGGCTGGGGTAGATGGTGGGGGTGTGCCCCGCCTTGCTCAGCGCCGCCGCCACCGCCGGGCCGAAGCGCTGCTCCAGCCAGTCGGCGGTGGCGCGGTGCCGGGCGTATTTGCCCCAGCCGGCATAGGTGAAGGTGATGTCATACTGCATGTCGAAGCCTTCGCTGACATGGCAGTCGACATACAGGATCGGATCGAGCTGCCGGATCAGCCCGATCATCGCGCGCGTCTCCGGCGCATCGACCTTGCCGTAATCGCGGTTGAGATCGATGTTGCGGGCGTTGGCGTCGCGTCCTTTCTCGGCCGGGCCGCGCAGATGCACGAAGTTCCACGGGCTCCGCTGCTCGTGCCCGTCGATATTGTAGATCGGCACGAAGACCAGATCGACGCGGTCGAGCAGGTCGTCCTTGCCGCGCAGCGCGATGTCGCGCAGCAGCATCAGCCCGGCATCCTTGCCGTCGATCTCGCCGGGATGGATGCCGCCCTGGATCAGCACCACCGGCTTGGCCGCGCCGCCCTTGCTTGCGCGGACATAGAGCATGTCGCGGCCTTCGCCAGTGCGCCCGAAGCTGGCGAGCGTGATCAGCGGCGAAGCGGCGTCGAGCCGTTCCAGCCAGGCGCGCACCTCGCCGTAGCGGGGTGTCGTCCGGAACCCCGCCGCCTCGGCCGGGGTGATCCAGGGATCCCCCGGCGCGGCGACCAGCGCCTCGCTCTTTCCGGACCAGGGCAATGCCGGCGGCAGGTCGAGCACGTCCTGCGCCGGTGCGGGCACGGCGTGCCCGGCGAGCAGGGTGGCGAGGATCGTCGCGGCGCGGCGAAGCGTGAAGCGGGGCATCGTCTCTTTCATCCAGCTGATGTCCGGGCGCGTCAGAAGCGCGCGCGCAGCCCGATCGTGGCGGTCCGCGGCGCGCCCGGCTGCACCCATAACGGGCTATAGCTGTTCGCATACCAATGTTCATCGAACAGGTTGGATACCGTGCCGAACAGCTGCAGCCGCTCGGTCAGTGCCACTTCGCCGAACGCGCGGGCCAGCGTGTGGGCGGGCAGGGTGAAGCGCGTGCCCGTCTCGCCCGCGCGATCGCCGATATATTGCACGCCACCGCCGAACCGCGCCTTCAGCCCCGCGATGGTCACGTCGCGCGCCAGCTGCACGTTCAGGTTGTGGTCGGGAATGTTGATCAGCCGGTCGCCCGGCCGGATTTGAAACGAGAAATTGGGATCGAGCACGCTCGAGCGCGCCTCGGCGTCGACATAGGCGTAGCTGAGCAGCAATTCGACCTCGCCGGGCAGCTTGCCGGTCAGGTCCACTTCCACGCCGCGGCTGCGCGCCTTGCCGATCGCCACCGAGAAGCCCGGATTGTTGGTGTCGCTGGCCAGCACGTTGCGCTTGTGCATCTCGAACACCGCGACCGTGCCGGTCAGCCGCCCGCCAAAGGCCGCCAGCTTGACGCCGGCCTCGATCGAGCGCGTGGTCTCCGGCTCGAAGATCACGCCCGCCGCGTCGGTGCCGACATTGGCGCGATAGCCTTCGCCATAGCTGGCATAGAGGCTCAGCGGATCGCTCAGGCGGTAAACGATGCCGGCCTGCGGGCTGAACCGCTCGCGCGTCCGCCTGCTGGTGACGCGCGTCAGATCGTTGTCGGTCTGCAGCAGCAGGTGGTCGTAGCGCCCGCCCAAGCGGATCTGCAGCCGCTCGGTCAGGCTGATCTGGTCCTGCAGATAGGCGCCGGTGGCGCGCTGAAGGTCGCGGCGGTCGGTGTTCACGGCCGGCGTCGGCAGCGGGAACCGGCCGTATACGGGGTTGAGAATGTCGATCACATAGCCGGCCTGGTCGCTGGGCGCGGACGAGAGTGCCGGCGGGCGGAAGCGGGTGAACACCTGATCGTACAGGAACCGGTCATGGTCCGCCCCGATCAGCACGCGGTGGCGCAGCGCGCCGGTGTCGAAATCGCCCGCAAGCTCGGCGCGGACCACCGTCTGTTCGGCGTCGTACACCCGGCTGCGGCGCTGCCGCGACAGCGAGCGGCCGTCGCGGAACAGCTTCTGGCGCGAGGCGACCAGCTCGGCATCGGAGGAGAAACCGGTAAGCAGCGTGTCGCGGTGGCTGGCGCCTACATTGAGGCTCCAGCGATCGCTGAATTGATGCTGCACGCGCAGCTGGTGGCCGGTGGCGCGTGCGATGTTGTCGCCGTCGCCCGGCTCGCCGAGGAAGCGCGAGCGCGGCACGGTGTTGAAATCGCCGTTCAGCACCACGATGCCGCGATCGAACGGCGTTTCCACCCGCGTCCATTCGAAATCATAGGTCACTCGCGTCGCATCGCCCAGCGCGACGCCGAACGACGGCAGGAATCCCCAGCGCTTCTGGTGCACGGTGTCGCGGAAGGTGTCGCCGTCCTCGGCATAGCCGATCAGCCGCGCGGTGATTCCCTGCGTCAGCGCCAGATTGGCGTCGCCTTCGGCGCGGAAGCGGTTGAAGCTGCCATATTGCAGCCCGGCCGAACCGAAGCTGCGCCCCAGCTGCGCCTGTTTGGTGACGAGGTTGATCGTACCGCCCGGCTCGCCGCGCCCCAGCAGCGCCGCCGCCGGGCCCTTCAGCACTTCGATCCGCTCGATCCCGGCAACGTCGCGCTGCCCGCTGAACCCGCGCCCCGCGTTGAACCCGTTGACCAGATAGCCGCTCGGCAGATTCTCGTCGCCGGCAAAGCCCCGGATCGCAAAGGCGTCCCACAATCCGCCCAGCGTGTTCTGGCGGGCGACCGATGCGTTCAGGTCCAGCGCATCGGTGAGCCGGGTGACATTCTGCTCCTGCAGCGTCTGCTCGTCGATCACCGCGATCGACTGCGGTATCTCGCGCAGCGTGAAATTGCCGCGATAGGATTGGTCCACCCCGGTTACCGTTATCTCGCCGCGCTCACGCTCGCCCCGCATTTCTTCCTCGGACTGCGCGAAGGCCGGTGCACACGAAAGCAGGATGGCGGCGGGCAGGGCTCCGGCGAGCGAACCGGTACGAACAGAAAGGCGCAATGTGAACTCCCCCGTGATTGGTGCAGGTGCCGGCCAGGAACAGGGCGCACCCAAGGACGCAGTGCCGCGCGGATGCCGCGATCCGGCAATGGTGTGAGATGTTGTAACGTGATATTTCCTGCTGCACAAGCGAACGAATGCATGTTCGGGTCAGCACGGCTTACTCCGACAATTGACCGTTTCGTCACTCCGTGGTTGAACGGCGCGCGCGCGGCTCCTAAGTCGCGCACAGCGGGTGTTACCGCTAACGCCCTTTTATTAGAATCATCCTGGATCATCGGAGAGAGCTCAACATGGCGCTGACCGGAGAATTGTTCATCGCATCGAAGCGCGTCGCCCGCGACGCCGGCTTCCGCGCCGTTGCCGCCGCCACCGGCAGCGAGATCGAACCCAGCTTCAGCGTCGCGACGCTCGAAGATGTGGACGCCGCCTGCGCCGCTGCCGAGGCTGCGTTCCTGCCCTATTCGAGCTTGCCGCGCGAAGAGCGTGCCAAGTTCCTCGAAGCCATCGCCGAGGAGATCGAGGCGTTGGGCGACGAACTCGTCGAGCGCGCGATGCAGGAAAGCGGCCTGCCGCAGCCCCGCCTTCAGGGCGAGCGCGGTCGCACCGCCGGCCAGCTGCGCCTGTTCGCCAAGGAACTGCGCCTGGGCGATTATCTGCGCGTCCGCATCGACCATGCGATCCCCGATCGTGCGCCGCTGCCCAAGCCGGACCTGCGCCTGCGCATGGTGCCGCTGGGCCCGGTCGCGGTGTTCGGCGCGTCGAACTTCCCGCTCGCCTTCTCGACTGCGGGCGGTGACACCGCCTCGGCGCTTGCCGCCGGTTGCCCGGTGGTGGTGAAGGGCCATCCGGCGCATCCGGGCACGGCCGAGCTGGTCGCGACCGCGATCGCGCGCGCGGTGGAAAAGACCGGCATGCCCGAAGGCGTGTTCTCGATGGTCAGCGGCACGTCGAACGAACTGGGCAGCGCGCTGGTCAGCGATCCGCGCATCAAGGCGGTGGGCTTTACCGGCTCGCGTGGCGGTGGCTTGGCGCTGGTCCGCATCGCGCAGAGCCGCCCGGTGCCGATCCCCGTCTATGCCGAAATGAGCAGCATCAACCCCGTCTTCCTGCTGCCGGCGGCGCTGGAAGCCCGCGCCGAGGCGCTGGGCAAGGGCTATGTCGCCTCGGTGACGATGGGTGCCGGCCAGTTCTGCACCAACCCCGGCCTGGTGCTTGCGCTGGAAGGCCCGGCGCTCGAGCGGTTCCTGGCGGCCGCCAGCGAAGCGATGCTGGGCGCGGCGGCGCAGGTGATGCTCACCCCGAACATCCACAAGGCCTATGAGACCGGCGTGGCCAAGCTCGCCGGCGTCTCGACCGTGCAGCAGCTTGCCCAGGGCGTCGAAGCGCAGGGCCCGACCTGTGGCCGGGCTGCGCTGTTCACGATGAAGGGGGCGGACTTCATCGCCGATCCGAGCCATGCCGAGGAAATCTTCGGCGCGACCTCGCTGCTGGTGCGCTGCGCCGATACCGAGGAGCTGAAGAAGGTGGTGTCGCTGCTCGAAGGCCAGCTCACCACCACGCTGCACATGGACGATGCCGACATCGCGATCGCGCAGGATCTGCTGCCGTCGCTCGAGCGTCTGGCCGGCCGCATCCTGGCGAATGGCTGGCCGACCGGCGTCGAAGTTACCGACGCGATGGTCCATGGCGGGCCGTTCCCGTCGACCTCGGACGGCCGCAGCACCTCGGTGGGCACACTGGCGATCGACCGCTTCCTGCGCCCGGTGTCCTACCAGGACCTGCCGGAAGCCCTGCTCCCGGCCGAACTGCGCGACGGTGCCGGCGTGCCGGCACGCGTGGACGGCAAGCCGACGGTCTGAGCGTATTGGGGGTGGTGGATAACTCGCCACCCCCACTCAATCCTTCCCTTCGGAGGGACCGGGCCCGCCCTTAATCCTCCCCCGGAGGGGGAGGGGGACCGGCGAAGCCGGTGGAGGGGTACTCCCCACGGGCGACCCGGCCGATGTGCAGCACCACCGCCTCCACGTCCGCCAGAACCTCCGCCGCCGCGATCCGCAGTACCCGCACGCCCTGCGCCCGCAGCCATGCATCCCGCACGACATCCCGCGCCGGACGATCGCCGCGCGCATGTGCCTCGCCATCGACTTCGACAGCCAGCTTGTGCCGCGCGCAGAAGAAATCGAGTACATACGGACCGGCGGGATGTTGCCGCCGAAAGCGCAGCGCCTCCGGCCGCATGCGCAGTTCCTGCCATAGCAGCACTTCCGGCAGGCTCATCGCGCGCCGAAGTTTGGCTGCGCGCTTTTGGGCGGATTTAGGGGCGTGGAGCATGCGGCGACCTACCCCTCCACCAGCCTGCGGCTGGTCCCCCTCCCCCTCCGGGGGAGGATCAAGTCGTCAGAACTTCGCCTCGCCATAGACGCGCGTGATATCTCCCTGCCAGTCGCCATGGTAGCGATCGAGCAGCACCTGCGCCGGCACCTTGCCGGTCCGCACGATCTCGCGCAGCGGATCGAGGAAGCCGGATTCGTTGTCGCCCGAGCCGTTGAGCCG
Organism: Sphingomonas sp. ATCC 31555; assembly: GCF_000282895.1. Classification (GTDB taxonomy): domain Bacteria; phylum Pseudomonadota; class Alphaproteobacteria; order Sphingomonadales; family Sphingomonadaceae; genus Sphingomonas. The sequence continues at coordinate 2,143 of NZ_ALBQ01000039.1, read as the reverse complement.
GGCACGCGCCTTGAGCCCCGCACCGGCGATCTCCAGCACTTCCCCAGCGATGTCCGCCAGCTTGCCGCCGCCGGGGAGGGGGGCATCCAACGCCAGCTTCGGCACCGCGCTGCGCAGCGCCTCGCGGCCTTCCATCGACCAGCCCTTCACCAGATCCCAGGCGGCATCGAGCGCGCCCGAATCGTAGAGCAGGCCAACCCAGAGCGCCGGCAGCGCGCAAATGCGGCCCCAGGGGCCGCCATCGGCGCCGCGCATCTCGAGGAACTGCTTCATCCGCACTTCGGGGAAGGCGGTGGAGAGATGGTCGGCCCAGTCGTCCATGGTCGGCAGCTCGCCGGGCAGGACCGACAGCTCGCCCTTCAGGAAGTCGCGGAAGCTGAGGCCGGCCGCGTCGATATATTTGCCGTCGCGGTAGACGAAGTACATCGGCACATCGAGCGCATAGTCGGCATAGCGCTCATAGCCGAAGCCGTCCTCGAACACGAAGGGCAGCATGCCGGTGCGCGCCGGATCGGTGTCGGACCAGATATGGCTGCGGTAGGAGAGATAGCCGTTGGGCCTGCCCTCGGTGAAGGGCGAGTTGGCGAACAGCGCGGTCGCCAGCGGCTGCAGCGCCAGGCCGACGCGGAACTTCTTCGCCATGTCGGCTTCGCTGGCATAGTCCAGGTTCACCTGGATCGTGCAGGTGCGCAGCATCATGTCGAGCCCGAGGCTGCCCACGCGCGGCATGTGGCGCAGCATGATCTCGTAGCGGCCCTTGGGCATGATCGGCAGCTCGGCGCGGGTCTTGTCCGGCCACATGCCCATGCCGAGGAAGCCGATGCCGAGCCGATCGCCGACCGCCTTCACTTGGCGGAGGTGGCGGCCGGTTTCGGCGCAAGTGTCGTGCAGGTTTTCCAGCGGCGCGCCGGAAAGCTCAAACTGGCCGGCGGGCTCCAGGCTGATCGCGCCGTCGGGGCCGGACAGGGCGATGACATGCTCGCCCTCGTAGATCGGCTTCCAGCCGAATTCGGTGAGGCCGATCAGCAGCGCATGGATGCCGCCGCGCTCTTCATAGCTGGGCGCGCGGTGGCTGCCGTCCATCCAATAGACGAACTTCTCGTGCTCGGTGCCGATGCGCCAGCGCTCCGCCGGCTTCTCGCCGTGCACGAAATATTCCACCAGCTGGGCGCGATCCTCGATGACCGCCGCGGTCTTGGTCGAAACGGTCTTGGTGCTCATTTTCGCGCCCTTAGCGGTGCCGGCGAAACGACGCCAGCGGATTTTTGTACCGTTCGGTTACCAGTCGCCGGCCGCGCCCATCCATAGGCTCACCGCCGCCGCCGCCGCCGTTTCGGCGCGCAGGATGCGTGGCCCGAGCGCGATGCCGATGGCTTGCGGAACGGCGCGGATCGATTCGCGTTCCTCCGTGTCAAATCCGCCCTCGGGACCGACGAGGATCGCGGCGGGGCCTGGATGGGCGCGCATCGCCCCGAGCGCGGGCACCCCGCCGGTCTCGTCGGCGAAGAACAGCGCGCGCTCCGTCGGCCAGTCGCGGAGCAGCGCGGGGAGCTTCACCGGCTCGACCAGCTCGGGCAGGGCGGTACGCCCGCATTGCTCGGCGGCCTCGATCATATGGGCACGCAGGCGATCCAGGTTGAGACGGTCGATTACCGTGCGGCGGGTGAGCACCGGCACCAGCCGCGCCACGCCCAGCTCGCAGGCCTTCTCGGCCACCCAGTCGATCCGGCCCTTCTTGATCGGCGCGGCGCACAGCCACAGGTCGGGCACCGGCTCCTGGCCGCGCAGCTGTTCGGTCACCTCCAGCATCAGCTCGCGCTTGCCGGTGTCGCGGACGATGCCCAGCCATTCGCCGCTGGCATTGTCGAACAGCTTCACTGCCTCGCCGGGCTTCATCCGCATCACCTGGCCCAGATAATGCGCCTGGGGGCCGTCGATCCGGCGCGGGCCGGGCTCGAGCGGGCCTTCGACGAACAGGCGGGGGGCGGATTGCGGCGGCCAGGCGGGGGTTGCGGGCATGGGCGTTGCTGTAGCCGCGGGCGGGCGGGTCCGTCCATGGCCTGGCCCATGGGTCCGCGCGCCCGATGCGAGGAATTACTGGCGCATGCCGCCCATGCCGTCGCCGCCCATGCCGCCGCTGCCC
>NZ_ALBQ01000038.1 GCF_000282895.1 Sphingomonas sp. ATCC 31555 | reverse complement strand
CGGTGCCGCCCCCGCCATGTCATCGAACGGTGAGCGTGGCGCTCTTCAGCGTCGCCGAGTTTGGGCCGGCCGAAAGGGTGAAGGTGCCGGGTTCCACCACACGCTTCATCTCGCTGTTCCACAGAGCGAGATCGTCGGGCGTGAGTTCGAAGCGCACCGTGCGGCGCTCGCCGGGCTTCAGGGTCACGCGTTCGAACCGCTTGAGTTCCAGCAGCGGCCGGGTGACCGATGCGAGATCGTCGCGAACGTAGAGCTGCACGACTTCGTCGCCGGCGACCTTTCCGGTGTTGGTCACGTCCACTTCGACCATGGCCTTGTCAGCGATGCCAATCACCGGCGCACCCAGGCGTGGCGCCGAGATGTCGAAGGTCGTGTAGCTGAGACCATAGCCGAACGGGTAGAGCGGCGTGGTGTCGCCGAACAGATAGCCGCGCCGCGCGCTCGGCTTCTTGTTGTAGTAGATCGGCAGCTGGCCGACGTTGCGGGCAATCGACACGGGCAGCTTGCCGCCGGGATTGTAGCGGCCGAACACGACATCGGCGAGCGCGGTGCCGGTCTGCTCGCCCAGATACCAGCCCTCGATCAGCGCCGGTGCCTTTTCGGCCAGATGATTGACCGCATAGGGGCGGCCGTTGAGCAGGATGACGACCACCGGCTTGCCCAGCGCGAAAAGCTCCTTGGCGAGCTGATCCTGCGGCCCCGGCAGATCAAGCGTCTCGCTATCGCCCAGATGCTCGTCGGCCCAGGCTTCCCGGCTGATCGCTTCATTGCCACCGAGCACGAGCACGACGACATCGGCGTTCTTGGCGGTTTCGAGCGCCTGCGCACGCAGCTGATCGTTCACCGAATCCGGCACCAGTTTCACTTCGTCCTTCGACCAGACGCGGTGATCGGTGATGCGCACGCCTTCGGCGAAATCGACGGCAAACTTGCCCTTGGCTTCGTTCTGCATGCCTTCGAGCACGCTGACGACGTGGTTCGGCACGTCCGAATAGCCGCCGATCGGCGTATCCTTGGCGTGGGTTCCGATCACCGCCATGCGCTTGATGCCCTTGGCGTCCAGCGGCAGCAGGCCCTGCGCGTTCTTGAGCAGCACGATCGATTCGCGCGCCGCCTGACGGGCGAGCGCGACGGCTTCCGGCGTGTTGGTGCGGGCGGCGGCGAGCTTGACTTCGGGATAGGGGTTCTCGAACAGCCCGCCTTCGAATTTCATGCGGAGTACGCGGCGGACGGCATTGTCGATCGCGCCCTGGCTCAGCCGCCCTTCCTTCACCAGCGCGACGAGGTTGGCATAGGCTTCGCCATCCGGCGTCTCGACATCGACTCCCGCGTCGATCGCGCGGAGCGCGGCGTCCTTCGGATCCTTGTACATGTGGTGGCGAGTCATCAATTCGCGAATGGCGAAGTAATCGCTGACGACCGCGCCCTGGAAACCCCATTCGCCGCGCAGCACGTCGGTCAGCAGCCATTTGTTGGCATGGCTGGGTATGCCGTCGATTTCGTTATAGCTGGCCATCACCGACATCACCGGCAGCGTCTTCACCGCCGCTTCGAACGGCGGGAAGAAATTCTCGCGCAGGGTGCGCTCGCCAAGCGAGGCGGGACCGATGTTGGTGCCGTTCTCCGGCTGGCCATGGCCGGTCATGTGCTTGAGGGTGATGAACACCTTATCGGACTTGAGCGGCAGCGTGCTGCCCTGAAAGCCGCGGATTGCCGCCAGCCCCATCTGGGTGACAAGGTACGGATCCTCGCCATAGGTCTCTTCGATCCGGCCCCAGCGCGGATCGCGGGCGACGTCCACCACCGGCGCCAGCACCAGATTTGCCCCGCGCGCGCGCGCTTCCTTCGCCGCCATGGAGAAGATCTGTTCGACCAGCTTGGGGTTGAAGCTGCTGGCGAGGCCGATCGACTGCGGGAAGCTGGTGGCGCCCGGCGCGACCAGGCCGTGCAGCGCTTCCTCGTGCATGAGCATCGGGATGCCGAGGCGGGTTTTCTCCACCGCCCATTTCTGTGCCGCATAGACGTAGCGCGCGGTTTCTTCCGGGCTGCGATTGACGTCGCCCGCATTGGCGCCGGCTGCGGTCGATTCGCTGGCCGTCACGCCGCGACGGTCATAGGGGCGCGAGATCATGCCCAGGCCGTTGGGGAAATTCGCGCTGGCCTTGGCCGCATCGAACTCGCCCTTGGTGTCCTGGATCGATCCCTTGTTCAGCCACAAGGCCACGAGCTGCTGAACCTTTTCCTCCAGCGTCATGCGGGCGAGCAGGTCGTTCACCCGCGCCTCGGTCGGCTGGCTGGCATCCTTGTAGAGCGGCTTTTCGGCCCGGGCGGCCTGGGTCTGCGCGGAGGCGGGCTGTGACGCGACGAAGGGCGTCAGGGCGCTCGCGGCGATGGCGATCGCGGCGAAGCGACGAAGTGAGCGCATGTTCCTCTCCCTGAAGGCCGGCGACGATGTTTCCGTCGCCTGTTGCCATGATGGTAGCGCTATCAGCTATAAAGTGCGGCTGCGACACCGGTCAACCGGGCGCGCGGTCGTTCGCGAACGATTGCAATCGTGGTAGCGCGAACTTATGCGTTTGTGCAGGAGGGGGGATGACCAAACCTAGCCGGCGCAGCCGGGGAAGCATCACCGTGCAGGACGTAGCGCGCGAAGCGGGCGTATCCGCCATGACCGTGTCGCGCGTCGTCAACGGCGGCACCAACGTGCGCGAGGCGACTCGCGAAGCGGTGCTGGCCGCGATCGCCAAGCTCAATTACTCTCCGAACAGCGCCGCGCGCAGCCTGGCCGCAGGGGAAGCGACGCAGATCGGGCTGCTCTATTCCAATCCTTCCGCTGCCTATCTTTCGCAGTTCCTGATCGGCGCCCTGGCCGCTGCCCGGCGTGCGGGCTGCCACCTGGTGCTGGAAGCCTGCGAGGGCGAACGGCCGGAGGAGCAGGCGGAAGCGACGCGCGGCTTCGTACAAACCCATGTGCAGGGCGTGATCCTGCCGCCGCCGCTGTCGGAAGCCGGCGCAGTGCGCGACGAGCTGGAAGCGGCGGGTATCCCCTGGGTTTCGGTGGCGATGGGCCTGCCGCCCGAGGGCAGCCTGAACGTGCGCATCGACGATTTCGCGGCGGCTTGCGCGATGACTCGGCATCTGCTCGACATGGGCCATCGCCGCATCGGCTTCATTCGCGGCAATCCGAACCAGACCTCCAGCGCAGAGCGCTATCGCGGCTTTTGCGCGGCGATCGAGGAAGCGGGGCTGGATCTAGCGGCGATGCCGGTGGAGCAGGGGTATTTCACCTTCCGATCGGGCATCGTGGCGAGCGAGCGGCTGCTCGACCTGGCCCATCCGCCGACGGCGATCTTCGCGAGCAACGACGATATGGCCGCCGCCGCTGTGGGTGTGGCGCATCGCCGTGGCCTCCACGTGCCGCAGGATCTGAGCGTGGTCGGATTCGACGATACCGCGCTCGCCACCACGATGTGGCCCGAACTGACCACCGTACGCCAACCGATCGCGGCGATGGCCGAGGCGGCGCTGACGATGCTGTTGGAAGAGCTGCGCGCCGACATCCGCACCGATCATGCCGAACAAGTGCTTGCGCATCAGCTGATCGTGCGCGAATCCTGCGCCCCGCCACCCCGGCGATAGCGGTTGGCTGGCAGAAAGTTGCGCATCGGGACGAGCAGGCTTGCTTTTCCTGGTTGCACAGGCCAGCGTTACCGCTAACAAATCGCCTCACATTTCCGGGGTGACGAGGAGAGGGATTGGATGAACCAGACGGCGGAGCGGGCCAATATCGGCCTGATCGGCGCCATCGTGGCCGTTGCCACGATCGGCGGATTGCTTTTCGGATATGACAGCGGTGCCGTAAACGGCACGCAGCCGGGCCTGCAGGCCGCGTTCCAGCTGGACGAAGCCGGCTTGGGCTTCACGGTCGGCTCGCTGCTGATCGGTTGCTTCATCGGCGCGTTCTTCGCCGGTACGCTGGCGGACGCGATCGGTCGTCGCAACGTGATGCGGATCGCGGCCTTCATCTTCCTGATCGGTGCGCTGGCCCAGGGCTTCGCGCATCTTCACGGCGTCTTCGTCGTCGCCCGGATCGCCGGCGGGATCGCGGTCGGCGCCGCTTCGGTGCTGTCGCCCGCCTATATCTCCGAAGTCGCCCCCGCGAACATTCGCGGCCGGATGACGACGGTGCAGCAGATCATGATCATCTCCGGCCTCACCGCCGCGTTCGTGGTCAACTATTATCTTGCGGCCGCCGCCGGTGCCTCGACCAACATCTTTTGGGCCGGCCTGGAAGCATGGCGCTGGATGTACCTGATGCAGGCGATTCCCGCCGCCGTGTTCCTGGTAGCGCTGTTCTTCATTCCAGAAAGCCCGCGCTACCTGGTCGCCAAGGGCCATATGGACCAGGCGAGCAAGGTGCTGACCGACCTGTTCGGCCCGGCCACCGCCCGCACCAAGCTGGAAGAGATTCGCGCCAGCTTCACCGTCGATCACCGCCCGAGCTTCCGCGACCTGATCGATCCGCGCACCGGCGGCATCCGTCCGATCCTGTGGGCCGGCCTCGTGATCGCGGTGTTCCAGCAGCTCGTCGGCATCAACGTGATCTTCTATTACGGCTCGACGCTGTGGCAGCTGGCCGGCTTCACCGAAGCGGATTCGCTGCTGATCAACATCGTCTCGGGCGCGGTCTCGATCGCGGCGTGCCTCGTCACTATCGGACTGGTCGACAAGATCGGCCGCAAGCCGCTGCTGCTGATCGGTTCGGCGGGCATGGCCGTCACGCTGTTCGTTCTGGTCTATGCCTTCGGCCAGGGCACGCTGGATCCGGCGGGCAAGCTGGTGCTCTCGCCCGATCTTGGCAAGCTCGCGGTGATCGCCGCCAATCTCTACGTGATCTTCTTCAACGTCAGCTGGGGCCCAGTGATGTGGGTGATGCTCGGCGAGATGTTCCCGAACCAGATCCGCGGCTCGGCGCTGGCCGTGTGCGGCTTCGCGCAGTGGTTCGCCAATTATCTGATCGCGCAGAGCTTCCCGGTGATGGCTTCCAAGCTCGGCCTGGCCGCCAGCTACACCTTCTACGCCGTCTGCGCGGCGGTCAGCTTCTTCCTCGTCCTGAAGTTCATCAAGGAAACCAAGGGCAAGGAACTCGAGGCAATGGAGGGGTAAAAGCCTCTACCCGGCCCCTCTTTATGCGCTCCCCTCCCGCTCGCGGGAGGGGCTGGGGGAGGGGAGTTTTGATCTTGGCGGGCGGGGGTGTTCCAG
>NZ_ALBQ01000037.1 GCF_000282895.1 Sphingomonas sp. ATCC 31555 | reverse complement strand
TGCAGCTGGCACGACAGGTTTCCCGACTGGAAAGCGGGCAGTGAGCGCAACGCAATTAATGTAAGTTAGCTCACTCATTAGGCACCGGGATCTCGACCGATGCCCTTGAGAGCCTTCAACCCAGTCAGCTCCTTCCGGTGGGCGCGGGGCATGACTATCGTCGCCGCACTTATGACTGTCTTCTTTATCATGCAACTCGTAGGACAGGTGCCGGCAGCGCTCTGGGTCATTTTCGGCGAGGACCGCTTTCGCTGGAGCGCGACGATGATCGGCCTGTCGCTTGCGGTATTCGGAATCTTGCACGCCCTCGCTCAAGCCTTCGTCACTGGTCCCGCCACCAAACGTTTCGGCGAGAAGCAGGCCATTATCGCCGGCATGGCGGCCCCACGGGTGCGCATGATCGTGCTCCTGTCGTTGAGGACCCGGCTAGGCTGGCGGGGTTGCCTTACTGGTTAGCAGAATGAATCACCGATACGCGAGCGAACGTGAAGCGACTGCTGCTGCAAAACGTCTGCGACCTGAGCAACAACATGAATGGTCTTCGGTTTCCGTGTTTCGTAAAGTCTGGAAACGCGGAAGTCAGCGCCCTGCACCATTATGTTCCGGATCTGCATCGCAGGATGCTGCTGGCTACCCTGTGGAACACCTACATCTGTATTAACGAAGCGCTGGCATTGACCCTGAGTGATTTTTCTCTGGTCCCGCCGCATCCATACCGCCAGTTGTTTACCCTCACAACGTTCCAGTAACCGGGCATGTTCATCATCAGTAACCCGTATCGTGAGCATCCTCTCTCGTTTCATCGGTATCATTACCCCCATGAACAGAAATCCCCCTTACACGGAGGCATCAGTGACCAAACAGGAAAAAACCGCCCTTAACATGGCCCGCTTTATCAGAAGCCAGACATTAACGCTTCTGGAGAAACTCAACGAGCTGGACGCGGATGAACAGGCAGACATCTGTGAATCGCTTCACGACCACGCTGATGAGCTTTACCGCAGCTGCCTCGCGCGTTTCGGTGATGACGGTGAAAACCTCTGACACATGCAGCTCCCGGAGACGGTCACAGCTTGTCTGTAAGCGGATGCCGGGAGCAGACAAGCCCGTCAGGGCGCGTCAGCGGGTGTTGGCGGGTGTCGGGGCGCAGCCATGACCCAGTCACGTAGCGATAGCGGAGTGTATACTGGCTTAACTATGCGGCATCAGAGCAGATTGTACTGAGAGTGCACCATTGCGGTGTGAAATACCGCACAGATGCGTAAGGAGAAAATACCGCATCAGGCGCTCTTCCGCTTCCTCGCTCACTGACTCGCTGCGCTCGGTCGTTCGGCTGCGGCGAGCGGTATCAGCTCACTCAAAGGCGGTAATACGGTTATCCACAGAATCAGGGGATAACGCAGGAAAGAACATGTGAGCAAAAGGCCAGCAAAAGGCCAGGAACCGTAAAAAGGCCGCGTTGCTGGCGTTTTTCCATAGGCTCCGCCCCCCTGACGAGCATCACAAAAATCGACGCTCAAGTCAGAGGTGGCGAAACCCGACAGGACTATAAAGATACCAGGCGTTTCCCCCTGGAAGCTCCCTCGTGCGCTCTCCTGTTCCGACCCTGCCGCTTACCGGATACCTGTCCGCCTTTCTCCCTTCGGGAAGCGTGGCGCTTTCTCATAGCTCACGCTGTAGGTATCTCAGTTCGGTGTAGGTCGTTCGCTCCAAGCTGGGCTGTGTGCACGAACCCCCCGTTCAGCCCGACCGCTGCGCCTTATCCGGTAACTATCGTCTTGAGTCCAACCCGGTAAGACACGACTTATCGCCACTGGCAGCAGCCACTGGTAACAGGATTAGCAGAGCGAGGTATGTAGGCGGTGCTACAGAGTTCTTGAAGTGGTGGCCTAACTACGGCTACACTAGAAGGACAGTATTTGGTATCTGCGCTCTGCTGAAGCCAGTTACCTTCGGAAAAAGAGTTGGTAGCTCTTGATCCGGCAAACAAACCACCGCTGGTAGCGGTGGTTTTTTTGTTTGCAAGCAGCAGATTACGCGCAGAAAAAAAGGATCTCAAGAAGATCCTTTGATCTTTTCTACGGGGTCTGACGCTCAGTGGAACGAAAACTCACGTTAAGGGATTTTGGTCATGAACAATAAAACTGTCTGCTTACATAAACAGTAATACAAGGGGTGTTATGAGCCATATTCAACGGGAAACGTCTTGCTCTAGGCCGCGATTAAATTCCAACATGGATGCTGATTTATATGGGTATAAATGGGCTCGCGATAATGTCGGGCAATCAGGTGCGACAATCTATCGATTGTATGGGAAGCCCGATGCGCCAGAGTTGTTTCTGAAACATGGCAAAGGTAGCGTTGCCAATGATGTTACAGATGAGATGGTCAGACTAAACTGGCTGACGGAATTTATGCCTCTTCCGACCATCAAGCATTTTATCCGTACTCCTGATGATGCATGGTTACTCACCACTGCGATCCCCGGGAAAACAGCATTCCAGGTATTAGAAGAATATCCTGATTCAGGTGAAAATATTGTTGATGCGCTGGCAGTGTTCCTGCGCCGGTTGCATTCGATTCCTGTTTGTAATTGTCCTTTTAACAGCGATCGCGTATTTCGTCTCGCTCAGGCGCAATCACGAATGAATAACGGTTTGGTTGATGCGAGTGATTTTGATGACGAGCGTAATGGCTGGCCTGTTGAACAAGTCTGGAAAGAAATGCATAAACTTTTGCCATTCTCACCGGATTCAGTCGTCACTCATGGTGATTTCTCACTTGATAACCTTATTTTTGACGAGGGGAAATTAATAGGTTGTATTGATGTTGGACGAGTCGGAATCGCAGACCGATACCAGGATCTTGCCATCCTATGGAACTGCCTCGGTGAGTTTTCTCCTTCATTACAGAAACGGCTTTTTCAAAAATATGGTATTGATAATCCTGATATGAATAAATTGCAGTTTCATTTGATGCTCGATGAGTTTTTCTAAGAATTAATTCATGAGCGGATACATATTTGAATGTATTTAGAAAAATAAACAAATAGGGGTTCCGCGCACATTTCCCCGAAAAGTGCCACCTAAATTGTAAGCGTTAATATTTTGTTAAAATTCGCGTTAAATTTTTGTTAAATCAGCTCATTTTTTAACCAATAGGCCGAAATCGGCAAAATCCCTTATAAATCAAAAGAATAGACCGAGATAGGGTTGAGTG
>NZ_ALBQ01000036.1 GCF_000282895.1 Sphingomonas sp. ATCC 31555 | reverse complement strand
GGGGTTGCAACGCGGGCCGATCGGCCGTGCAACCGTCCTCCCCTCCCCTAGCCCCTCCCGCAAGCGGGAGGGGAATTTCCGAAGTGCCCCCGCCTAGACGGGGGCATTTAGATCAGAGCTTCGCCATCGCGGTTGCGGTGTCGATCATGCGGTTCGAGAAGCCCCATTCATTGTCGTACCAGCTGACCACGCGGACCAGCTTGCCGTCGATCACTGCGGTTTCCAGGCTGTCGACGGTCGACGAAGCGGGCGTGTGCACGATGTCGGCCGAGACGATCGGATCGGCGGTGTAGACCAGCACGCCCTTGAGCGGGCCGCTCTCCGAGGCTGCCTTCAGCACTGCGTTCACTTCCTCGACGGTCGTGTCGCGCTTCGGCTGGAAGGTCAGGTCGACCAGGCTGCCGTCCGGCACCGGCACGCGAACGGCCGAACCATCGAGCTTGCCCTTGAGCTCCGGCAGCACTTCGCCCACCGCGCGGGCGGCGCCCGTCGTGGTCGGGATGATCGACATCGCGGCAGCGCGCGCACGGCGCATATCCGGGTGGATCTGGTCGAGGATCTTCTGATCGTTGGTATAGGCATGGACCGTGGTCATCAGGCCGCGCTCGATGCCGATCGCGTCGTTGAGGACCTTGGCGACCGGCGCCAGGCAGTTGGTGGTGCACGACGCGTTCGAGACGATCGTGTGTTCGGCGGTCAGCTTGTCGTGGTTCACGCCATAGACGACGGTGAGGTCGACATTCTTGCCGGGTGCCGAGATCAGCACCTTCTTGGCGCCTGCGTCGATGTGCTTCTGGGCCGATGCGCGATCGGTGAAGAAGCCGGTGCATTCGAGAACGATGTCGACGCCGTTTTCTGCGTGGGGCAGGTTCGCCGGATCACGCTCGGCGGTCACCTTGATGCGCTTGCCATCGACGACGATGTCGTTGCCGTCGGCTTCGACGGTGCCCGGATACTTGCCGTGGATGCTGTCCCGCGAGAACAGCCAGGCGTTCGACTTGGCATCCGCCAGATCGTTGATCGTCACGAGCTCAAGGCCGCTTTCCGGGCGCTCGAGGATCGCGCGTGCCACCAGACGGCCGATCCGTCCGAAACCGTTGATCGCAACCTTCGTCATGCCTGTTCTCCGTTCAGCTTAGCGAGGATCTGCGGCACGATAGCGCCCGCAGTGAGACCGAAATGTTCGTAGAGCCGTAGATAGGGGCCCGAAGCACCGAAGCTATCCACGCCGAAGCGCAGGCCGTCGGTACCGGTATAGCGCTCCCATCCGAAGGTGGCGCCGGCCTCGATCGAGACCTTGAGCGCGTCCGCCGGCAGGATGTCGCGCTTATAGGCCGCGTCCTGCGCCTCGAAGCGTTCGAAGCAGGGGACCGAAACGACATCTGCGCCGATGCCCTCGGCTTCCAGCGCCTCGCGCACCGCAACCGCTACTTCCACTTCCGAACCGGTGGCGAGCAGCACCACCTTGCGGGGCGCTTCCGCCTCCAGCAGCGCATAGGCGCCGCGCGCCGAGCGGTTCTCGGCCGCTTCGCTGCGAAGCTGCGGCAGGTTCTGGCGGCTGAGCGCGATCAGCGCGGGGCCATCGGTTTTGGCGAGCGCGGCTTCCCAGGCTTCCGCCGTCTCCACGACGTCGCACGGGCGCCACACGTCGAGGTTCGGGATCATGCGCAGGCTCATCAGATGCTCGATCGGCTGGTGGGTCGGGCCATCCTCGCCGAGGCCGATCGAGTCATGCGTCATCACATAGACGACGCGAGCGTGCTGAAGCGCCGAGAGGCGGATCGCCGCGCGGGCATAATCGGCGAAGACCAGGAAGGTGCCGCCATAGGGGATCACGCCGCCATGCAACGCCATGCCGTTCATCGCGGCAGCCATGCCGAATTCGCGGATGCCGTAGTTGAGGTAGCGGCCGCCATAATTGTCGGCGTCGAGCCGCTGGAGTCCCTTGGTCAGCGTGTTGTTCGAGCCGGTGAGGTCGGCCGAGCCGCCGATCGTCTCGTCGAGGATCGCATTGACCGCTTCCAGCGCCAGTTCGGACGCCTTGCGGGTCGCGACCTTCTGCGGGTTGGCGATCAGTTGCTGGATGTGCGGCTGGAGCAGGTTCGGCTGCACATCGCCACGGCGTTCCCAGCCAAGCCGATCCGGATGCGCGGCCAAACGCTCCTTCCAGGCGGCGTGCGGCGCGGCGCCACGGGTACCGGCGGCAATCCAGGCGTCGCGGATCTCGCCGGGGATTTCAAACGCCGGGTGGTTCCAGCCGAGCGCGGCGCGGGCGGCAGCGACTTCGTCCTTGCCCAGCGGCGAACCATGGACCTTCGACGTGCCTTCCTTGTTCGGCGCGCCCTTGCCGATCACGGTGCGGCACTGGACCAGCACCGGCTTGTCGCTGGCGATGGCGGCGTCGAGCGCGCGGGTGATGTCCGCCTCGTCATGGCCGTCGCATTCGAGCACGTTCCAGCCGGTGGCGCGGTAGCGCGCGGGGATATCCTCGACCGACGACAGCGAGACCGCACCGTCGATCGTGATCTTGTTGTCGTCCCACAGCACGATCAGGCGGTTGAGCTTGAGGTGCCCGGCGATGCCGATCGCTTCGTGGTTGATGCCTTCCATCAGGCAGCCGTCGCCGGCGATCACCCAGGTGCGGTGGTCGACGAGATCGTCGCCGAAGGTGGCGTTCAGGTGCCGCTCGGCGATCGCCATGCCCACGGCCATCGCCAGGCCCTGGCCCAGCGGGCCGGTGGTGCATTCGACGCCCGCCAGTTCGAAATTCTCCGGATGGCCGGCGCAGGGGCTGCCGACCTGGCGGAAGTTCTTGATATCCTCCAGCGTCGGGCGGGCATAGCCGGTGAGGTGCAGCAGCGAATAGAGCAGCATCGAGCCATGGCCGGCCGACAGCACGAAGCGATCGCGATCGGGCCAATAGGGATCGGCGGGATCGAACTTCAAATAGCGCTGGAACAGGACCGTCGCGACGTCGGCCATGCCCATCGGCATGCCGGGGTGCCCCGAATTTGCGGCCTCAACCGCGTCCATGGAAAGTGCGCGGATGGCATTGGCGCAATCGGCGAAGGATGCTGTCACGTGATACTCCCCGTCTCGTCGCGGACGCCTTTGGAAGCGCCGACGCCCCACGTCAACCGTTCGCCCGCCGCACCCCTGCGATAGGCTGCGAATGGCAGGGTTGTGGACGCGGCGATCCATGCTATCCGATTTGATGATGTCCGACCTTGTAGCAGACCGGATCGAGCGAGCGCTGGCGCGTATCGAAGCCGCCGCCGCCAAGCGCGCCTATGCCGCGGCCCAGCTGGAGCGCCGGCATGCGCGATTGCGTGGGCGGATCGAAACGGCGATCGCCGACCTCGACGAACTGATCGCCCGCGAAAACGAAGCCGAGCCCGAAGCGGGCGCCGATGCTGACGCCGACGCCGCACTGGGTGCCGACTGATGGCGGAAATCACGCTCCAGATCGCCGGTCGTACCTATTCCGTTTCCGCGCGCGAGGAAGACGAGCCGCATCTGCGCCACATCGAGGCGCGGATCGCCCGTCATGCCGAGACGGCACATCGCGCCGCCGGTGGGCTGGGCAGCGAACGGACGCTGCTTTACCTGGTGCTGATCCTGGCGGACGCGCTGGACGAGGCGGAGACCCGCCCGGTGCAAGACGCATCGCCCCTGCTGCTGGAGCGGATCGCCGATCGATTGGAAGCCGTGGCATTAGCCCTTGAGGAAGCCGGGCCGAACGCCTAAATAGGGGTTGGCGGGTACTGCCAGGTGCGAGCCTTAGCAATTATCCCTGAGGCTATAATCTTCATCCATGGGAGCTGTCCCTGTGCAGATCCTGGTCTGCAACACATGGTTCCCACCTGACGTTCTGTGCGTCGGTGGATATTCGGGCCAACGGCCAAGGGTGGTCCCGCCACACCCATGATCCTCGACAAGCGAGCTCTTCGTGCCCGGCTCCGTGCCGATCGGGATCGCTTCGCGGCCGAATCCGTCACGGCGATTCTCGCGCCCGCGCCATTCGTCGAACGGCTGACGCCCGGTCTGATCGTCGCCACCTATTGCCCTGTGGGCAGCGAGGCAGACCCTACCCAGCTCGCGGCCGCGGCGGCCGAGCGCGGCTGCCGGCTCGCGTTGCCGCATGTGATCGACCGGGTGGCCCCGATCCGCTTCCTCGCCTGGGAAATGGGCGCGCCGCTGGTGGCGGGGCCGTTCGGTCTGCGCCAACCCGACGCATCGAGCGCGGAAGTCGCCCCCGACGTCATGCTGACGCCGCTCGTCGGATTCGATCCGCGGTTCAACCGGCTCGGCCAGGGCGCAGGGCATTATGACCGCGCCTTTGCCCGCTTCGAGGCGGCGTGGCGGGTGGGCGTGGCCTGGTCGGTCCAGGAAGTGCCGGCGATCCCCGCCGATCCGTGGGATGTTCCGCTGCATGCGATCGTGACCGAGCAGGGCATGCGCTGGCACCGCGAACCATGAAGCCAAGCTGGCGCAAACCGGCGGGGGCGCTCGCCATCATCGCGCTGATCCTGGTGTGGGTGGTGCTCGTCGCCAGCTTCTCCGGCCAGATCGGCGCGCTGCCGGTGCTGGCGCAGGCAATTGTCTATGTCGTGCTCGGCATCGTCTGGATCCTGCCGCTCAAGCCGCTGCTTCGCTGGATGGAAACGGGGCGCTGGCGGGGTTGAGGCCTCACTTCCCCTGAAGGCTCCGCTCGCGCGCCGCCTTGAACTCCGATCCCGCCTTCCACGTCGGCCAGGCGGACCCGTTCGCCAGTTCCGCTCCGATCGTGCCGAGCAGATCGATGTCCTGCACCGCCCCGGCGAGATTCCAGTCCGGCCCCCAGGCATCGCAGGCCTGATGATAGCATTGACCGGTATAGGCATCGATCCACGCCTGCCCCGCCGCCGTGCCGCCCTGCTTGAGGTCAGAGGCGCCGGCGATGCCCATCAGCAGCAGCGTCGGCACGCCCTGCTTGGCGAAAGAGAAATGGTCGGCCCGATAGAACAGGCCGCGCTCGGGCAGCCCTTCGGGCGTCACGCGGCGGCCTTGCGTCGCGGCGACGCGCGCCATGTCGTCCTCCAGCGTGTTCTGTCCCTTGCCGACCAGCACCACATCCTTGGCCGGCCCTGCGGTCTGGAGGATATCGAGCGTCAGGTTGGCGACGGTCTTCGCCATCGGCACCACCGGATGCTGGGCATAATAGAGCGAGCCGAGCAGCCCCCGCTCCTCCGCCGTCCAGGCGGCGAAGACGACGCTGCGCTTCGGCGCCGGCCCCGCCTTCATGGCGCGGGCAATCTCCAGCAGCCCGGCGATGCCCAGCGCATCGTCATTGGCGCCGGCGCGATAGATGCGACCCTTGGCATCGGGCTTGCCGACGCCGTACGCATCCCAGTGCGCACCGAACATCACCGCTTCATCGGGCCGTTCGCTGCCGGGGATCTTCGCCAGGACATTGTAGCTGTCCACCTGCTCCGCCGTCACCGGCACGTCGGCGGTGAAGCGCACGCCCTCCAGAGGCACCGGGCGGAAGCTCGCCTTGCGCGCCTCGATCCGCAGCTTGGCCAGATCCAGCCCGGCGGCGGCGAACAGCCGCGTTGCCGCCCCGCCCTCCAGCCAGCCCTGCAGCGCGACGCTGGTCACCTCCTCGGGCTTGCGGACGATGTCGTAATTCTCGCCGCCGCTGCTGATTACGACATTCCAGCCATAGCCCGCGCCTGCGGTGTCGTGGACGATCAGCGCGCCGATCGCGCCGCGCCGGGCGGCTTCCTCGAATTTGTAGGTCCAGCGGCCATAATAGGTCATCGTCCGCCCGCCGAATTTGCCGGCCACGGCGTCTCCCTTTTCGGCCGAGAAGTCGGGATCGTTGACGAGGAACACCGCGACCTTGCCCTTCAGGTCGGCGCCTTTGAAGTCGTCCCACTGCCGTTCCGGCGCGGAGACGCCATAGCCGACGAACACCACCGGCGCGCCGGCGATCTTGGCGACATCGGCGGGCCGAATCGTCGAGACGTAGAGATCGCGCGCTTGTTCGAGCGGCATCGCGCCGCCCGGTGCATCGAACTGCAGCGCCCGCGGCATGCCCAGACGGGTGTGCAGCAGCGGCACCTTCTGCAGCCACTGCCCGTCCGGCCCGCCCGGTTCGAGCCCCAGCGCCTCGAATCGTGCGACGAGATAGCCCAGCGTGCGGTCCTCGCCCCGCGTACCGGGTGCCCGCCCTTCGAACGCGTCCGAGGCCAGCGTGCGGACGGACTGTTCGATTCGCGCCGAATCGACTGCCATCTGCGCGGCGGCAGGCGCGGTGGCGGTGGCGGAAAGAAGGAGCGCAAGCAGCGCAGCGGAGCGGCTGGACGAACGGAGCATCCCGCCTGCTTAGCGACAACGCCAAAGGGCTGGAAAGGCCCTGCATTTGCTTCGGGAGAGAATTTGCGCCGCATGGCGCGAGTGACGGGGCTCGAACCCGCGACCTCCGGCGTGACAGGCCGGCGCTCTAACCAACTGAGCTACACCCGCTTGCTTCCAAGCGAGGAAATCTTGGACGGCCAAACGCCGCCGGATTCCATCTGGGATCCCGCATGGCGAGTGGCGCGAGTGACGGGGCTCGAACCCGCGACCTCCGGCGTGACAGGCCGGCGCTCTAACCAACTGAGCTACACCCGCTTGAGCCAAGCGAGGAGGCGGCACCTAGCCGCGCCAAAAAGGGCTGTCAACCGGATTGATCGGGGTCCGCACGACGACGGCGCCGAACTTGCGCAGGATCGCGCACCAGCGTGCCGTGTTCGAACAGGAAACCGGCGATATCGGGCTTGCCGGCGGCGTTCAGCACCGTCTGGATGATGATGAGCAAAGGCACCGCGAGCAACGCGCCGGTGGTGCCCCACACCCACCCCCAGAAGCTGAGCGAGATGAGGATCATGATCGGGTTGATCGTCAGCCGGTGCCCGACGATCAGGGGAGTCACCACATTCGCTTCGATCAGATGCGCACCGACCATGATGGCCGGCGGCACCAATGCCCAGCCGATCTCGGGATAGGTCATCAGCCCGCCCACCGCGAGCAGCACCGCCGCGATCACCGGGCCGATATAGGGAATATAGTTGAGCAAGGCGACGATGCCGCCCCACATCAGCGGTGTCGGCATGCCCATCAGCCACAGGGCGCCCGCGACGATCAGGCCCAGGGTGAAATTGATCAGCGTGATCGTGCCGAGATAGGCAGAGGTATCGTCCACGACATCCTGGATCACCCGCGCCGTCGCCATCGCGCCGCCGAAGCTGGCGCGGCTGGTGATCGCGCGCCGCCGCAACCGCGTCCACCCGGAGAGAAAGAAGTAGATGACGAGGATCGCGAAGAACATCTCGATCAGCGCCGACGGCGCCGAGGTGGTGAACAGATCCATCAGCGAGGTCGGCGGTTGGGTGGGCACCGCCACCGGCTGACGCACCGGCGCCGAGGCGAAGTTGTTGAGCGTCTTGTTCACGAAGCGCTCGAGATTCGAATAGAAGCGAATCAGCGGCTCCAGATTATGCTGGATCTGCGGAATGCTCTCCGGCAGGCGCCGCACCCATTGCCACGCCGGGACGACGATCGAAGCGAGCGCGATGTTCGCCGCCGCCAGGAACAGCAGCACGCACAAGAACGCAGCGATCGGTGCCGGCATCCGATGGCGTTCCATCCATTCGAGCAACGGCACCAGCGCGATCGCAATCACAAGCGAGGCGGTGAGCGGCAGAAAGAAGCGCGCGCCCGCCTGCAACGCGAAGGGCAGCGCCAGCACCAGCCCCATACCGGCGATCAGCACCAACGCCGCCACCAGCCGGTCGCGGCGGAGATCAACCTGCCCGCCTTCGCCCTCCGCGGATTCTTCCATCGCGAACAGGTCGTCCGGCGTCCCTGCCCGTTCGCCCTCGCCGCCGATCATGCCCGTCCGCTGGTCCACGCCATATCCCTTCCGGAACACTCTAGAAGCGAGCGCCTGTCGGGGCAATCAAAGGCCCTGCCACGGCAACATTGCGGCAACGGGTGTGGCAGCTTCGCCGCAGTTATGCCGAGCGGTATCATTGGCGCGCCCCAGCGCGGGCCGCGCTCTGGCGGCCGCCGGCACGCAGGCGGACGTTCAAGCGGGCTGGTGGCGCCTCACGCGCGTGAGTCGGTCCATGCCCGTACATGGCTGCCGCCAAAGATCTGCTCTCGCGGCATCTGAAAGAGGAAGTAGGGATTGGGGGCCGGTGGCAGCCCCGCCGCATCCAGTCGTGCGAGCTGCTCAGACGTGAACGCAATGTCGAGCGAGGCCGCGTTTTCCGTCACCTGCTCGGGCCGGCTTGCCCCCATCAGCACGGACGACACGCCCGGCCTCGACGTGACCCAGGCCAATGCGACTTGCGCCAGCGGCCTGGCGAGCTCGCCGGCGACGGCGCGCAGTTCATCGACGATGTGGAAGTTCGCTTCGGTGAACAGCATGCCACCATAGGGATTGTCGCCGTTCAGGCGCCCGTCGCTGCCGGCCGTGGACGTTTCGCCGCCCTTGTTCGGCACGCTGCCGGCAGGACCGAAGTCCGCAAGCTTTTCGCGACCATATTTGCCGCTCAGCATGCCGAAGCCGAGCGGACTCCATGCCACCAGCCCCATGCCGAGCGCCTGCCCGGCCGGCAGAACGCCCAGCTCCACGCCCCGGTCGATAAGCGAATAGCTATATTGCAGGCCGACCGGCTCGGGCAGACCATGGGCGCGCGCCAGCGTCGCGATCTGCGCCGTGTACCATGCCGGTGCGTTGGAGAAGCCGTAATAGAGGATATCTCCCCGCCGGACAGCGTCGGTAAGCGCGCGCAGGACTTCCTCCGGCGGGGTCGTGCGATCCCACACGTGCGTCCAGTACAGGTCGATCCGATCGGTCCCCAGCCGCCGAAGCGATCCTTCCAGCCCGTCGCGAATGTTGCGCGCCGAATTGCCCGCGGCGAGCGGATTGCCCTCCGCCCGCGCGAAGCCCGATTTGGTCGCGACCACCATCCGGTCGCGCCGGCCGCTGTCGCGCAGGAAGCGCCCCAGCATCGTTTCGCTCTCGCCGCCCGAATAAACATCGGCCGTGTCCAGGAAATTGCCCCCTGCTTCCACATAGGCGTCGAAGATGCGGCGTGAGGTCGCCGCGTCGGCGCCCCAGCGGCCGGCGCCGAAGGTCATCGTGCCGAGCGCCAGCGGGCTGACGATCAGGCCGGATCGGCCGAGCGTGCGATACTGGGTAAGGTTCATGGTCCGCATCTCCTTGTTCGATATGGCAAATAGGGCCGAAGCCGGCGGTCGATTAGCCATTGCGGACCACAAGGACTTGTGAGCATCGTGCAGCAATGCGGCGCGGCGACCTCGATGATCTGGCGGCATTCGCGACCGTAGCGCGGGCGCGCAGCTTCACGCGCGCGGCGGCAGAGCTCGGCCTTTCGCCATCTGCGCTCAGTCATGCGATGAAGGCGCTGGAGACGCGGCTCGGCGTGCGCCTGCTGGCCAGAACGACGCGATCCGTTGCGGCGACTGCCGCTGGCGAACTGCTCCTGCGATCGATCGATCCCGCCCTGTCGCAGGTCGCGAACGGGCTGGCCGCACTCGCCGACTGGCGCGATGCGCCGTCCGGCACCATACGGCTCACCACCTTCGGCTATGCCGCGCGCACCATCCTGGCGCCGCGCCTGCCGGGCTTCCTGCTCGACCATCCCGACGTGTCCGTCGAGGTCATCGTCGAAGATCGCCTGATCGATCTGGTCGCTGGCGGCTTCGATGCCGGCATCCGGCTCGGCGAAACCGTTCAGCGCGACATGATCGCAATACCCGTCGGGCCACCCCTGCGCACCGTGGTGGTGGGAACGCCGGACTATTTCGCGCGCCGCGATCTCCCGCAAACGCCGGACGATCTCGCGGATCATGTCTGTGTGAATTATCGCCTGCTGGGCGGAGGCGGGCTGCTGCCTTGGGAATTCAGCGTCGATGGCCGCGAGATCAAGGCGCGGGTGCCAGGACAGTTGATCGTCAACGACGAGGTGCTGGCCGCGGCGGCAACACGCGCAGGCGCGGGTCTCGGCTATATGATGGAACATGACGTGGCCGATGAGATTTCGGACGGCCGGCTGGTGCAGGTGCTCGCGCCATATTGCACGCCCTATCCGGGCTGCCAGCTATATTATCCCGATCGCCGTGTCAGCCCTGCGCTGCGCGCCCTGATCGTTTGGCTCCGCTGGCAAGGCGCTTGAGGACGGGACGTCGGTCCCCTCCCCATCAGGCCGCGCCGGCCATGGACGTCGCACCTCACATCCGCTGATAGAGCGCCGGCGCATCGATGATGCGGCGGGCAGCGTGGAACCCCGCCGCCATCGACTTGCATTCGCGGCGCTGTTCCTCATATGTACCGGAGCGTCGTCCTAGGCGCCCGCTCTTTGATCGCGTTCGGTAATGTCCTCCTGCGCGCGAAGCGATACGCTTCGTGGCCTCGACCTGCAACTCGGCAGGCAAGCCACGCCAAACTTGCACGATCCTAAACTTCCTAAACTTAGCGTCCCCGGCGGCCGTTCGCGGGACACGCGGAAATGTCCGCACGCCTAAACTTCCTAAACTTTGCGATCTCGTCGGCGATCCGTTGCAAGACGATCACAAAACGCCCGCGCGCCTAAACTTCCTAAACTTCGCATCGCTTCGGCGGCCCGTCCCGAAACGCGCCAGAATACGCGTACGCCTAAACTTCCTAAACTTCACAGGGTCGCCACCCCCGGCGCGGCGGCTCTACGGCCACGCGAAACGCGGCCCCTTGCGGGGCCGCGAACCGGCAGGGCGTTGCGAAACCGCCTCAGTCCTTGAACGGCTTCAGCGTCTCGATCGTGCCGTCCGGACGGAAGGTCAGTTCGGTGATCTTGGCCGAGCGGAGGTGGTTCTTATTCGTGAGCTGCGTGTCGTGGTACGCCAGATACCATTTGCCCTGGAATTCGAAGACCGAGCCGTGGCTCGTCCAGCCCTGGACCGGCTCCAGGATGCGACCGGTATATTTGAACGGGCCATAGGGACTGTCGCCGATCGCATAGGCGAGGAAGTGCGTGTCCCCGGTCGAGTACATATAATAATATTTTCCGCCCCGCTTGAACGTCCAAGCCGCCTCGAAGAAGCGCCGGTCATGGTCGCCGCCCAGGATCGGCTTGCCCTTCTCGTCGACGATCACCGCGTCGCGGAGCGGCTCGGCGAGGCTCTTCATGTCGGGCGCGAGGCGTGCGACCTTGCCGGAGAGTGCGGGCTGGTCGTCCTTCTTGAGGTCGGTGTCGCCGGCATTGGGATCGTACTTGCCGGTCGCCCAGCGCTGCAGCTGGCCACCCCAGATGCCGCCGAGGTAGAGATAGCTCTGGCCATCGTCGTCGGTGAAGACCGCCGGGTCCATCGAGTAGGTGCCCTGGATCGGCTGCGGCTCGGCCTTGAACGGGCCGACCGGCGAGGTCGACGTGGCGACGCCGATCCGGAACACGCCCTGCTTATCTTTGGCGGGGAAATAGAGATAATAGGTCCCGTTCTTGAACGCCGCGTCGGGCGCCCAGGCCTTTTCGGACGCCCAGGGCACCTGCTTCAGGTCGAGCGCGACGGGATGCACCGTCACCGGGCCGCCGGGGCGGTCCATGCTCAGCACCTGATAGTCGTGCATCGCATATTGGCTGCCGAGATCGTCGTCGGGGATGCCCATGTCGACGTCATGGCTGGGATAGACATAGATCTTGCCGTCGAACACGTGCGCGGAAGGATCGGCGAAATAGAGGTCCTTCACCAGCGGCTGGGCGAGGTAGCGCTTGCCGTCCGGGCTGCGAGCCTCTTCCGTCGCGTTCGCCGGCACCGAGGCATTCGACGCGGCATCATTCTGCGCCGGACCGCCGGTGGAACAGCCGGCAAGGAGCGCGATGGCGGCCGCAGCCGTCGGAAGTTTAAGTGAAAGACGCAACAGCCTATCCTCTCGTCATGGTCCGGTGCAGCTTCTGCTGCTTCTCGGTAGCGCTACCATTCGTCCGTCGCTTCGGGCAAGAGGTTTGGCGTCGTGCCCCGGCCGCAGGTGAAGCCGCTCGCCCGATCAGGCGGCGGCCTCGTCCACGAACAGCGCACGGAGTTCCTTCTTCAGGATCTTGCCATTGGCGTTGCGGGGCAGCGTCTCCTTCGAGAAGCGGATCGCTACCGGCACCTTGAACGCGGCGATCCTGGCGGCGACCCATTGCTGGAGTTCGGCCTCGGTCGCGGTCATGCCCGGCGCGAGATGGACCACGGCGGCCGGCTCCTCGCCCAGCGAGCGATGCGGGATGCCGATCAGCGCTGCGTCCGTCACCGCTGGATGGGCATAGAGCACGTCCTCCACCTCCGACGAATAGATGTTCTCGCCACCGCGGATGATGATGTCCTTGGCACGATCGACGACATAGAGGAATCCTTCCTCGTCGAGCCGGGCGAGATCGCCGGTGCGTACCCACCCGTCGCGGAAGGTCTCCGCCGTCGCCTCGGGCTTGTTCCAATAGCCCTTCACGACCATCGGTCCCTTGGCCCAAAGCTCGCCCACCTCGCCGACGGGCAGTTCGCGCGTGCCTTCCACATCCATGATCTTGAGTTCGGCGACCGGCATCGGCGGTCCGGCGCTGGTCGGCCGCGCCAGATATTCCTCGCCGGTGTGATGGGTGACCGTCGCCATGGTCTCGGTCATCCCCCATCCGTTGCCCGGCAGCGCGCCGAACTCCTCGTAGATGCGCTTCACCAGCTCGGGTGCCGAAGGGGCGCCGCCATAGGAGATGGTTTCCAGGCTCGACAGATCGTAACTGTGCCGCTCGGGATGCTCGAGCAGCTGCCAGGCGATGGTGGGCACGCCGCCAGTCTGGTTCACTTTTTCGCGCTGGATGATCTCCATTGCCTCGATCGGATCCCAGCGCCGCATGAACACCACGGTGCCGCCCGCTGCGATCAGCGCCATCAGCCCGGCACTGCACGCAGTGACGTGGAACAGCGGGATCACCAGCAGTCCGACCTTGTAGGCGGGCACCTCCGGCGGCACTTCGCCCCGTCGCAGCATCGCCCGGGCGGCGGAATAGCCTGACGAAAGGATGTTCGTCATCAGGTTGCGATGCGTGCCGAGCGCGCCCTTGGGATTGCCGGTGGTGCCGCTGGTATAGAACAGCGTCACGTCGTCGTCGGGCGCGATCGGCACTTCGGGGAAGGCGATGTCGGCCAGCTCGGCCCATGCCTTGCAGGGCCCCAGGATCGAATCAAGTGCGATACCGTCCCCTTCGATCGGCCCGCAGGCGCGGCTGACCACCACCTGCTCCAGATCGGGCAGCAGCGGATAGCAGGGTTTCAGCCGTTCATGCCGTTCGCCATCGACAAAGAGCAGCTTGGCGCCCGAATCCTTCAGGCCGTATTCGAGCTCGCCGCCCGTCCACCAGGCGTTGAGCGGTACCAGGATCGCACCGATGCTTACCGCCGCGAAGAAGATCGTCGGCCATTCGGGCAGGTTGCGCATCGCCAGCGCGACACGGTCGCCTTTCTGCACGCCGCGGGCCTGCATCCATCCGGCAAGGTGGCAGATCGCACGATAATTGGCTTCGTAGCTGATCCGTTCGTCCTGATAGATGGTGAACGGGCGATCGCCCCACAGCCGCGACAGCCGAGCGAGGATCGCAGCACTGGGCGGCGCATTCTTCCACACACGGGTGGGAACGCCGCGAATCTCGACTTCCGCCATTTCGAATTTGGCGCCGGGCGCCGTGAGCATCGCGTTCACAGCATCAAGCGGGAATTTGGGCCAGCCGGCGGGCAGCGGCGCGATCGGTTCGAGGGTCAAGGCAGCTCTCTCCATCGAATTCTGAACTTTGGGTTTGGCGCGAACACCAACCAAGCTGCACGTTAGTGTTGATTTGCAGCGCGCTCAAGGCAATAGAAAGCAGGCATCCTACAGAAGGTGCATTGAACCGGATTCGAACGAGAGGTATGCCCATCGCAATGCACGTCGACGATCCGATCACCCTAGGCTTCGACCCCGCACGGCTGGCGCGGATCGATGCCTTTGTGAAGGCGCGCTATCTCGATTCGGGCAAGCTGCCGCACGCGCAGTTGCTGCTCGCGCGCGACGGGCGGATCGCGCATTTCTCGCATCAGGGCGCGGCGCGCCAGGGCGGCGCACCGGTCGACGAAACGACGCTGTTTCGCATCGCCTCGATGACCAAACCGATCACCAGCCTCGCCTTCATGCTGCTGCTGGAGGAAGGCCTGGTCGCGCTCGACACCCCGGTCCACCACGTGCTGCCTGAGCTGAAGGGCGTCGGCGTCTATGCCGGCGGCGGAAATGGCGAACCCTTCGTCACTACCCCGACCGCCCAGCCGATGCGGATGGTCGACCTGCTGCGGCATACCGCTGGGCTGACCTACGGGTTCCAGGAGCGCACGCCGGTGGACGCTGCGTATCGCGCCGGGCGGATCGAGAGCTGGCACGGCAACCTGACGCTCGACCAGTTCATCTCGACGCTGGGCACGCTGCCGTTGGAATTTTCGCCGGGTGAGGCCTGGACCTATTCGGTTGCCACCGACGTGCTGGGCGCGGTGGTCGAACGGCTTTCGGGCATGACCCTCGACCGCTTCTTCGCCGAGCGGATCTTCGCGCCGCTGGGGATGCACGATACCTTCTTCCAGGTGCCCGAGGACAAGGTCCATCGCCTCGCCGATTGCTGGACAATGAAGGAAGGCGAAGGCCGGGTGCTCTACGATCGCGGCGAAGCCTCGGCCTGGTCGCGCTTTCCCCGACTGCTCTCGGGCGGCGGCGGGCTGGTGTCGACCGCGCTCGACTATCACCGGTTCAACACGCTGATGCTGAACGGCGGCGAACTGGACGGCGTGCGGCTGGTCTCGCCCAAGACGGTGCAGCTGATGACACTCAATCACCTGCCGGGCAGCCGCGACCTCGCCAGCCTGTCGCGCGGGCTGTTCAGCGAGACGACCAATGCCGGAGTCGGCTTCGGCCTGGGCTTCGCGATCAACCTGGACGTCGCCAAGACCATGATCCCGGGCTCTGTCGGCGAGTTCTACTGGGGCGGCATGTTCTCCACCGCCTTCTTCGTCGATCCCGTCGAGCGGCTGTCGATGGTATTCATGACGCAGTTTTCCCCGTCGATGCTCTACCCGATCCGGCGCGAGCTGAAGACGCTGATTTACTCGGCGCTCACCCGATGAGCGCTGCCCACCCCATCCCGGCCGCGGCCGGAATTGCGAACTAGGGAGTTCGACCACATGTCCGTGATTACCACCAGCCGTCAGGGCAATGTCCTGATCCTCTCCTCCGACAATCCGCCGGTGAACGCGCTCGGCGCGGCGGTGAGGCAGGGGCTGCAGGCCGGCATCGAGGAAGCCAAGGCTGACGACAGCATTCAGGCGGTCGTCATCACCTGCGCCGGCAAGACCTTCTTCGCGGGCGCCGACATCACCGAGTTCGGCAAGGCGATGGCAGAGCCGTCGCTGCCGGTGCTGGTCGACCAGATCGAGGCGCTCGACAAGCCGGTGATCGCGGCCGTCCACGGCACCGCGCTCGGCGGCGGCTGCGAGGTGGCGTTGGCGTCGCACTATCGCATCGCTGTGCCCTCGGCGAAGTTCGGCCTGCCTGAGGTGAAGCTGGGCATTCTCCCCGGCGCGGGCGGCACCCAGCGCATGCCGCGCGTCGCCGGCGTCGAAGTCGCATTGGAGATGGCGACCAAGGGCGATCCGATCTCGGCCACCCAGGCCAAGGAGGCGGGCCTCGTCGACCGCCTTGCCGGTGAGGAAAGCCTGCTCGCCGATGCCGTCGCCTTCGCGAACGAGGTGATCGGCCAGCCGGTCTCGCGCTCCAGCGAGCGCCCGGTCACCGTCGATGCGGAGACCTTCGCCAAGTTCCGCGCGACCAACGCTAAACGCTTCCGCGGGCTCGACGCGCCGAACACGATCATCGACATCATCGAGCAGACCGCCGGCAAGCCCTATGCCGAGGGCGTCCAGGCCGAGCGGATGGGCTTCATGAAGCTGATCATGGGCCAGCAGTCCGCCGCGCTGCGCCACATCTTCTTCGCCGAGCGCAAGGCCGCCAAGATCGACGGCATCGCCGACGACATCCAGCTGCGCGACATTCGCCGCGTCGGCGTGATCGGCGCCGGCACAATGGGCGGCGGGATCAGCATGAACTTCCTGTCGGCGGGCGTGCCGGTGACCATCGTCGAGATGGCGCAGGACGCGCTCGACCGCGGCACCGGCGTCATGCGCAAGAATTATGAGGCGACCGCCGCCAAGGGCCGGATGACCGCCGAGCAGGTCGAGAAGGCGATGGGGCTCTTGAAGCCCACGCTCAACTTCGACGATCTCGCCGAATGCGACCTGATCATCGAGGCCGTCTATGAGAGCATGGACGTGAAGAAGGACGTGTTCGGCCGGCTCGACAAGATCGCCAAGCCGGGCGCGATCCTCGCTAGCAACACCAGCTATCTCAACATCGACGAGATCGCCGCCGCCACCAGCCGCCCGCAGGACGTGGTGGGACTGCACTTCTTCTCGCCGGCCAATGTGATGAAGCTGCTCGAGATCGTCCGCGGCGCCAAGACCGCCGACGACGTGCTGGCGACCGCGATGGCGCTAGCCAAGAAGATCAAGAAGGTCGCGGTGATCGCGGGCGTCTGCTACGGCTTTATCGGCAACCGCATGCTGATGCCGCGCCAGGTGGAAGCCACCAAGATGCTGCTCGAAGGCGCCACGCCCGAGCAGATCGACAAGGTCCATGTCGCCTTCGGCATGCCGATGGGGCCGTTCCAGATGGCCGATCTGGCGGGCGTCGACATCGGCTGGCACCGCGATCCCAATCGCATCGAGAATATCCGCGATGCGCTCGCCGCCGAAGGCCGCTGGGGCCAGAAGAAGGGAGCGGGCTTCTACGATTATGACGAGAAGCGCCAGCCCTCGAACAGCCCGCGCGTCGCCGAGCTGATCGAGGAATGGCGCGGCAAGCTGAACGTGCCGAGCCACGAGATCACCGAGGAAGAGATCGTCGTCCGCACGCTCTACACCATGGTCAACGAAGGCGCGCTGATCCTCGCCGAGGGCATGGCCCAGCGGGCGAGCGACATCGATGTGGTGTGGGTCTATGGCTATGGCTGGCCCCCGTACCGCGGCGGGCCGATGCTCTGGGCCGACAGCGAGGGTCTTAAAAAGATCGTCGAGGGCCTCGAGAAATACGGCTTCGAGGTCGCCCCGCTGCTCCGCGAGAAGGCGGAGAAGGGCGAGAAGTTAAACCGGTGATGCATGCCTTCCCTCTCCCGCCTGCGGGAGAGGGAGGGAGCGGCCGCAAGGCCGCGGAAGGGTGAGGGTGAGTGAGGTAAGATGCAGAGTCACCCTCACCCTACCACCGCCTGACGGCGGGACCATACACTCCTCCCCGGCACGGGGAGGGGGACCAGCCGCAGGCTGGTGGAGGGGCGGCGGACGCAGTCCGCCGTCTGTG
>NZ_ALBQ01000035.1 GCF_000282895.1 Sphingomonas sp. ATCC 31555 | reverse complement strand
TCCGCCCGCCGGTGTCTCGGCGGGGGGCAGGCGGATCAGGAAGGTCGAGCCCTGGCCCACCACGCTTTCCTCGAGTGCGATCGTGCCCCCGTGCAGCGCGACCAGCTGGCGCACCAGCGCAAGGCCGATGCCCAGCCCTTCTTTGTCCGCGCCCATCGGCACCTGAGCGAATAGGTCGAAAATAGCTGCGTGCATTTCCGGCGGGATGCCGATGCCGTTGTCCGCGACGCGGATCTCCACCGCTTCGCCGGCGTCGCGCGCCGAAAGCCGGATCGTGCCGCCCTCCGGCGTGTACTTGGCGGCGTTGTTCAAAAGGTTGCTGACAATCTGGGCGATGCGGGCATGGTCGCCGTCGATCCACAGCGGAGTCTGCGGCAGGTCCAGCGTCAGATGATGGCCGCGCGCCGCGATCTTGGGACTGCTCGTTTCCACCGCGAAGGCCAGCGCGTCGGCAAGCCGCATCCGCGCGACGCGCAGCGTGATCTTGCCCTGATCGATCCGCGCCACATCCAGCAGGTCCTCGATCAGCCGTGCCATCTGGTGCACCTGCCGGTCCAGCCGCTCCAGGATCGCGTCGGTGGCTTCGTCGGTGCCGCCGCGGCGGAGCAGGTGCACGCCGGCGCCGAACGCCATGATCGGATTGCGCAGCTCGTGCCCCAGCATCGCGAGAAAGGCGTCCTTGCGGCGATCGGCCGCCTGCAGGTCGCGCGTAAGCCGCTGCAGCTCGTCGCGCTGGGCGGTGAGCTGCTGGCGCTGGCGGTGCAGATCGAAGAACACCGCGCTTTTCGATCGCAGGATCTCCGCATCGATCGGCTTCTGCAGGAAATCGACCGCCCCCGCCTCATAGCCGCGGAATCGGCGGTGGGCGTCTGGATCGCCGGCGGTGAGGAAGATTATCGGAAAGTGCATCGTCCGCGGATTGCCGCGCAGGATTTCGGCCAGTTCGAAGCCGTCCATGCCCGGCATCTGCACGTCGAGCAGCACCAGCGCGACATCGTGCACCAGCAGCATCTCCAGCGCCTCCTCGCCCGATCGCGCCTTCAGGCATTCGAGGCCGTCGCGGCGCAGCAGGGCTTCCAGCGCGACCAGGTTCTCGTCGAGATCGTCGACCAGGAGGAAGCGGACGGGGGGTGCGGGGTGGTCGGCCATCATGATAGCCCTGCCAGATAGGCAGCGATGCCGTCGAGCCCCAGCACGCGCGCACCGGGGCACAGCGCCAGCGCCGCCGCCGGCATCGTGCCCACCTGCGCGGTCGCCGGATCCTGTACGATCACCGTGCCGCCCGCCGCCGCCACCGCCTGCATCCCCGCCGCCCCATCCTGGTTCGCGCCGGTCAGCAGGATGGCGACGAGCCGCCGGCGAAACGCATCGGCCGCGCTTTCCAGCAGCAGGTCGATCGACGGGCGGCTATGGTTGACCGGATCGTCGGCGGACAGCGCCAGGCTGCCATCGCCTTCGACCAGCAGATGGTAATTGGCCGGTGCGAAGGTGATGCTGCCCGGCGCCGGCACCATTTTGTCCTCCGCTTCGCACACGCGCAGCCGGCAGCGCCCTTCGAACAGGCCGACCAGGCCGTGATCCTGATCGGGCGGCACGTGCAACACGATCAGGATCGGGAGCGGGAAACCGGCGGGCAGCGCCGGCAGGATGCGCAGCAGCGCCTGGATCGCCCCGGCCGATCCGCCGATCGCCACCGCAGCGGGGCGCGGCGCCGCCGCGCTCATCGGTCCCGCCGCTGGTAGAGCTTCTCGTCTCGGACGAGATCCTCGAACGCGGCCGCATGGGCGGAGAAGCGCAGGCTCTCCTTGCGTCCCAGCCCCAGAAAGCCGCGCCGCACCAGCGACGAATCGAACAGGCCGACGGCACGATCCTGCAACGCGCGATCGAAATAGATCAGCACGTTGCGGCAGGAGATCAGGTGCATTTCGGCGAACACCGAATCGGTCGCCAGACTGTGATCGGAAAACACGACATTGGCGCGCAGGCTGCTGTCGAAGATCGCGCGATCATAATCGGCGGTGTAATAGTCCGACAGCGAAGTACGCGCGCCGGACTTCTGGTGGTTTTCGGTGAACTTGCGAATCTGCGACAGCGGATAGACGCCCGCTTCGGCGGCGCGCAGCGCCTTCGGGTTGATGTCGGTGGCATAGAAGATGGTGCGCTGCTCCAGCCCCTCCTCACGGAACAGGATCGCCAGCGAATAGAGTTCCTCGCCGTTGCTGCACCCCGCCACCCAGATCTTCAGCGAGGGATAGGTGCGCAGATGCGGCACCACCTTTTCGCGCAGCGCGCGGAAATAGCTGGGGTCGCGGAACATCTCGCTCACCTGCACGGTGAGATAGTTGAGCAGCGGCGCCAGCGCATCGGGATCGCGCAGCACCTGTTCCTGCAGACCGGAGATGCTGCCGGCCCCGAGCCGGTCGCGCGCCTGGAACAGCCGCCGCTTGATCGATGCGCGGGCATAGTGCCGGAAATCGTAATGATAGCGCCGGTACAGGGCTTCGAGCAGCAGCTCGATCTCGATGTCTTCGACGCTGGGTTCGTCGTCGTCGGTCATCGCGGCATCCATACCCGCACCAGCGAGAGCAGTTTGTCGACGTCGATCGGCTTGGCCATATAGTCGTTGGCACCGGCTTCGATGCAGCGTTCCTGGTCGTCCGGCATCGCCTTGGCCGTCAGCATGATGATCGGCAGCTTGGCCCAGCGGCCGTCGCCGCGGATCGCCCGCGTCGCGCTCAGCCCGTCCATCACCGGCATCATCACGTCCATCAGCACCAGATCGATTCCATCTTCCGGATCGGCGGCGGCCGCCGCCAGCGCGTCCAGCGCCTCCTGCCCGTTGCGGGCGATGCGCACTTCCACGCCGCGTGGTTCCAAGACGCTGGTGAGCGAGTAGACGTTCCGGATATCGTCTTCGACGATCATCACCCGGCGCCCTTCCAGCACCGCGTCGCGGCGGCGGGCGTTGAGGATCATCGCCTGCTGCGCGCTCGGCAGTTCGGACACCACCTGGTGGAGGAACAGCGACACTTCGTCGAGCAGCCGTTCGGGCGATTTCGCGCCCTTGATGATGATCGAGCTGGAATGGCGCCGCAATTGCTGCTCGTCATCGGCGGTAAGCTCGCGCCCGGTATAGACGATCACCGGCGGGAAGCCGTGCGCGCCCTCCTCCGCGCTCAGCGTTTCGAGCAGCGAATGACCGGAGGCATCGGGCAGCGAGAGATCGAGCACCATGCAGTCGAACGTCTCGGTGCGCAGCCGCTCCAGGCACTCGACCGCGGTGCCGACGCCGATCGTCTCGACATCGTCGGACTGGAGCAGCCGCGCCACCGCGTCGCGCTGGACGGGATCGTCCTCGACGATCAGCACCCGGCGCATCCGGGTGGCGGTGCGCGCCTGCAGGCCTTCCAGCACATCGGCCAGCTGTTCGCGCCGGATCGGCTTCACATGATAGCCGACCGCGCCGAGCGACAGCGCCGTCTGGCTCTGATCGGCGGCGGAGATGACGTGGATCGGGATGTGGCGCGTCTCCGAATCCTGCTTCAGCCGATCGAGTACGGTCAGGCCGGACTGGTCGGGCAGCCCCAGATCGAGCACCACCGCGCTCGGGCGATACTGGCGGGCGAGCCGCATCGCCTCGTCGGCGCTGCTCGCGATCAGGCACTGGAAACCGAGTTCGCGCGACAGATCGCACACGATCGAGGCGAACACCGGATCGTCCTCGATCACCAACAGCTGGCGCGCGCCCGGAGCCAGCCGCTCGCGATCGTCCTCCAGCGACCAGCCGGCGGCCGGCCGGGGCGATGCGGCGGAGGCGAGGGGGGCGGAGGCGGCGGCAGGCGGCGCCGCCGCGATGGCCCCGGCCTCGCGCGGCGCGACGGCGGCCGGATCATAGCGGGCGGGCAAGGTGAGGGTGAAGGTGCTGCCTTCGCCGGGCCGGCTTTCCAGCGCGATGCTGCCGCCGAGCAGCCGGGCCAGTTCCCGCGAGATCGATAGGCCCAGCCCGGTGCCGCCATAGCGCCGGTTGATCGTGCCGTCCGCCTGGTGGAATGCCTCGAAGATGCGGCGCTGCTGCTCTTCGGTAACGCCGATCCCGGTATCTTCCACCGCGAACGCCAGGCGATCCCCCGCCACCGCCCGCACGCGCAGCCGCACCGATCCCTTTTCGGTGAATTTCAGGGCATTGGAGAGCAGGTTCTTCAGAATCTGTTCCAACCGCAGCCGATCGGTCTCGATGCCGCGCGCGGCGCCTTCCTCGAGCACGATCTCGAACCCCAGCGCGCGCTGCTCCGCCACCGGCTGGAACAG
This sequence comes from Sphingomonas sp. ATCC 31555, assembly GCF_000282895.1. GTDB lineage: Bacteria > Pseudomonadota > Alphaproteobacteria > Sphingomonadales > Sphingomonadaceae > Sphingomonas. Next base: position 25,838 of record NZ_ALBQ01000035.1, on the reverse strand, counting down.
CTGGCGCAGATCGTTGGCGAGCCGGGGCAGGCTCACCGGCTCGGCGCGGACATCGACATGGCCCGCCTCGATCTTGGAAAGATCGAGAATGTCGTTGATGAGCGTGAGCAGATCGTTGCCGGACGATTCGATCGTGCGGGCGAACTTGACCTGCTCCGGCGTCAGATTGGCGGGAGCATTGTCGCCCAGCAGCTTGGAAAGGATCAGCAGCGAATTGAGCGGCGTGCGCAGCTCGTGGCTCATATTGGCGAGGAAGTCGCTCTTGTACTGGCTGGCCTGTTCCAGCTCGCGCGTCTTGGCCAGCAGCTGGGCGCTGCCCCGTTCGAGCGCATCGCGCTGGTTTTCCAGTGCCTGGGCCTGTTCCTCGAGCTGGCTGTTGGTCTGTTCCAATTCGACCTGCTGCTGTTCCAGCATCGCCTGGGATTCGCGCAGCGCGCGGCTCTGTTCCTCCAGCTCCTCGTTGTTGACCTGCAGCTCCTCGCTCTGGGTCTGCAGCTCGGCGGCCTGGCGGCGGCTATGTTCCAGCGCCGCTTGCAGCTGTGCGCGAAAGCGGGCGGAGCGCAGCGCCACGCCGATGCCGGGCGAGGCGCGGTCGAGCAGCTCCAACGCCGCATCGTCCACCGGGTGGAAAAAGCCCAGCTCCAGCACGGCATTGACACGATCGTCCGCCTTGGCGGGCACGATCATCAGGTGGCGCGGCCGATCCTGCCCGAAGCCCGAACCGATGGTGAGATAGCCTTCGGGCACATCGTCGAGCAGCATCGCCTCGCCCTCCGCCGCCACGCGGCCGAGCAGCCCGTCGTGCGGGGCGAAGCCCTGAGGCAGGGCGGCGTCGGCCGGAACGCCCAGCGTGGCGATGCGGTGGAAGCGGCCGTCTTCCTTCTTGAACAGCGCGCCCGCCTCGAACCCCAGATAGTCGGCGAGATAACGCAGCACCGCGGCGCCGATCTCCTCGGTCGTCTTGTCGCCGCGCACCGCCGCCGAAAGGCCCAGCTGGCCGGCCTGGATCCACGCCTCGCGCGCCCGTGCCCGTGCATTGCGGCGGAACAGCGGGAACATCAGCAGCGTCAGCCCGGCGCCGATCAGGCTGGACACCACCGCGCTGGCGATCGCCGTCCGCGAGGCGGTGGCCATTTCCTCCAGCCGCAGCCGGCGGATGCGGACTTCTTCCTGCATCATCGCCGACAGCTGGGCGCGGATCGCATCCATCGTCGCCTTGCCGCGATCGGTGGCGACGATGGCGAGCGCGGCGCTCAAACCCTGATCGCGGCGCACCTCGATGCTTTCGCGCAGCTCGGCCAGCTTCATGTCGATATGGTGGCGCAGCTGGACCAGATTGGCCTGTTGCGTTTCATTGTCGCCGATACGATCGCTCACCGCCTTCAGCCGGGGCGGCAACAGGTTGGTCGCGGCGCTATAGGGCTCCAGATAGGCGCGTGACCCGGTGAGCAGATAGCCGCGCTGGCCGGTTTCGGCATCCTGCACGCTGGACAGCAGCGTATCCAGCGCGATCAGCACCCCGTGGCTGCGCCGGATCGCCGCATCGCTTTCGCGCAGGCTCTGCACGTTGAGCACCGCGATCAGCCCGCTGCCCAGGAAAAAGGCGAGGCCGACGAAAAAGCCCAGAAGCGACCACGCGCTGCTGCTGCTGGAGGCGCGTACCCGGTTCCGACGCTTCATGAGATCGATCCTGAAAACAACGATCTCCGGCATATCGCGCGCGCCGCCAAGCGCAAGCGGCACGCGGTGTGGCTGCGATGAACTGCAGCGGCCCGGCCGGCATCGACCCTTGTCAGTCCAGCATCGCCCGCGCCGCTGCGACGAAGTCGGCGCAATCTTCCTGCGCGGAGGGCAGGGCGCGGCGCAGGTTGACGAAGCCGTGCACCATGCCCGCCGCTTCCATCCGCCGGACCGGCGTGCCCGCCGCCGCGACGCGATTGGCATAGGCGTGGCCGGGATCGCGCAGCACGTCGTGCGAGGCGGCCAGCATCAGCAGCGGGGCGGCGGGGATCGGCCCCCGGATGCAATGATAGCGCGGGTCTTCGGCCGGCGCGGCCACCTGGCGATCGAACCACGCCATGTCCTCAGCGGTGATGAAGAAGCCGTTGCCGAAACGCTGCACCGAAGGCCAGTCGGTGCCGCCGCCGACGAAGGGATAGAAGACCCATTGCGCCAGCACCGGCACCGCCGCGGCGCGCAGGCCCAGCTGCTGGGCGGTGACGATGGCGAGGTTGCCGCCCGCGCTGTCGCCGCACGGGATCAGCCCGGTGACGGTAAAGCCCAGTTCGGCGGGCGAGGTTGCCGCCCAGCGCGCCGCCGCCTCGGCATCGTCGGGCGCGGCGGGGAAGGGATGTTCGGGGGCGAGGCGATAGTCGATGGCGAGCAGCGGCAGATCGACCGCATCGGCGAACCAGGTGCAGAAGGGGTGGTGCGTCGACAGGTCGCCAATGGCGAAGCCGCCGCCGTGGAAGAACAGCACCAGCGGGCTTGCCGTCCGCGCCGCCCGGCGATCGTACAGGCGGGCAGGCAGGGCGCCGGCCGGGCCGGGCAGGGCGAGGTCCGCGATGCGGGCGAGCGGCACCGGCGGCAGATCGGCCAGCTCGACATTGGTGCGCATCAGCATCCGCGCGGATTCCGCCGTCAGCGCGGCCAGCGGCGGCGCGCCGGTTTCCGCCATATAGCCCAGAAAGCCGGCCGCGTCGGGCCGCAGCGGCGCCACCGTCATGCCGCCGCCTCCATCAGTAGCACCGGCTTGATCACCGCGCCGGTTTCGGAATCGTGCACCGCCCGGTCGATCGCCGCGAAGGGATAGGTGCACACCAGCTTCTCCATCGGCAGCCGGCCTTCGCGATAATAGCCGATCAGCCGCGGCACGAAGCGCTGCGGATCGATCCCGCCTTCGACCACGCCGATGATGCGCCGCCCCATGCTCATGATCGCGGAGGCGTCCACCGCCAGCCTGGGTTCGGACGGATAGGCGCCGACCAGCGCCAGCGTGCCGCGCCCGGCGAGCAGATCCACGGCGGGCCCGAGCAGCGCGGGCACGCCGGTGGTATCGACGATTTGGTCGAACGGGCCAGCCAGCGCGGCGAGATCGGTGGCCGTTGCGGTCGCGCCTAGTTCCAGGCCGAGATCGAGGCGGTGGCGGTGGCGATCGAGCAGCGCGATGCGGGTGGCCCCCGCGATCGCCGCCGCCATCACTGCCGCCAGCCCCACCGCGCCCGCGCCGAGGATGGCGATCGCCTGGCCTGGCCGCACGTCCAGCGTCTCCAGCACCGTGCCCGCCCCGGTCTGGATGCCGCAGCCCAGCGGCGCCAGCAGGTGCAGCGGCAGATCGGCATCCACCTTCACCACGTTGCGCCGGTGCGCCAGCGCATGGCTGGCAAAGGCCGATTGGCCGAAGATGTTGCTGCCGATCCGGTCTGCGCCGCGCCATAGCCCGCCCTGGTCCGGGGCGAGCGCGCCCAGGAAGTTGCGGGGAAAGAATTCGGGGCAATAGCCGGGCTGGTGATCGTGGCAGGCGGGGCAGGCGCCGCAGCTGTCGAAGCTGAGCAGCACCCGATCGCCGGCGGCGAGGCCGGTCGCCGCCGGCCCCACCGCCTCCACCACGCCGGCGCCTTCGTGCCCGAACACCGCGGGAAAGGGCACCGGCAGCGCCCCGTCGCGCATCACCATGTCGGTGTGGCACACGCCGCACGCGACGATCCGCACCAGCACCTGATCGCCGCCCGGCGGATCGATCCGCAGCGTCTCGATCCGGAAGCCGCTGCCGGCCCGTTCGGTCACGGCCGCCTGTATCTGCATGTCCGTGCTCCCGTCAGAACTTGAAGCCGAGGCGCGCATACCATTCGCGCGGGCGGCTATAGGTGCCGAAGAAGGTACCGGCCGAGATGTTGGCGCCGCCCGAGGTGAGGTAGCGCGTGTCGGTCAGGTTGGTGCCGCCCACCGCCAGCGTCCAGCGGCCCTCGGGTTCCTGATAGCTGACGCTGGCATTGACCAGATCGATCGCCTGGCGCCGGAGCAGGAAGCTGCGCTGGGTATCGTTCCATACGCTGCTGGCATGGCTCCAGTCGGCGAGGAAGACGAGCGTCGCGCCATTGCCGATCCGGGTTTCGTAGCGCGGGCTGAAGTTCAGCTTCCAGTTCGGGGTCTTGGGCAGCGGCGCGCCGACCACGGTGCCCGCCTGGAACACGCTGGGACCGCCCACCGCCGCCGCCGCTGCGGAGACCCGCGTATAGGTGGCATCGATATAGCCGAGCGAGCCGTTCAGCGTCAGCCCGCGCACCGGCGCGGCGATCGCCTCCAGCTCGAACCCGCGGATCCGCGCATCGCCGGCATTGGCGATGGTGGGCGAGGTGCCGATCTGGATGTTGAGCTGGATGTCCTTATAGTCGGTGCTGAAGGCGGCGGCGTTCAGCTGCAGCTTGCGATCGAACAGCGTCGATTTCACGCCCACTTCCCAGGTCGTCGCGGTTTCCTCGTTGAAATCGGGCGCGACATTGCCCTGCGGATTGGTCAGTCGCGTCGTCCAGCCGCCGGTCTTGTACCCGCGCGACCAGCTGCCATACAGCATCACGTCGTCGTTCGGGTGGATCTGCAGCCCGAACTTCGGCGAGAAATCGCTGAAGCTCTTGCGGTTCATCCCCGGCACATAGACGCGCACCGGATTGCTCGGATCGGGATAGCCCAGCCCCGCCTGGCACGGCACCGGAGCCAGCGGGAAGGCCCCGTTCGGCCGGATGTTGCCATTGGCATCCGCACAGCCGAACAGCTTGTAGTTGAAGCCGTTCAGTTCCTGCTGCCCGCCTTCGAAGCGCTTCTTCTCGCTGGTGTAGCGGCCGCCGATGGTGATGCCGATCAGGTCGATCGGACGATAATCGATCTGGCCGAACGCGGCGTAATTTTCCGTCTCCAGCCGGTTCGGCCCGTCCACCTGCACCTGGCCCTCGGCGAAGGTGACGAAATCGTGCAGGTTGCCGGCTTCCTTGAAGTAATAGCCGCCGAGCACATAGTTGAGCTTGTCGTCCAGCGCCTTGCCGAGCAGCTGCAGTTCCTGGCTGACCTGCCACTGGCGCATGGTGAAGCTGAGCTGGAGGAAGTTGAGCGGCGAGCCATCCGCATCGAGGCCCGCGCGCCAATCGAGCTGGCGATAGGCGGTGATCGACTTGAGCGCGATATCGGGGCTCAGCTCATAATCGATCACGCCCGACAGGCCCCAGTTGCGCAGGTCCGAAAAGCTGTTGCCGGTGGCATAGCTCCTGTCGGGATCGGCGATCAGATAGCGGCTGTCCCAGGGCAGGCGATCGTTGGCCGGATTGCCGTCGACATTGACGCTGGCATAGCTCGGCACCTGGAAGCGCGGGTTGAACTGCGTGCCCGAGGTGCCGCACAGCGCCTGGGCGCTGCGCGCGGCGATCTGCGCCGGGGTGGAGCCGATGCAGAAATTGTACAGCCCGGCGAACAGGAAGCCGGTGGTGCCGGTAGGATCGAAGGCGGTGCCGGGCAGATTGGCGGTGCCGGCGAAATTGCCCGGCACGGTTTCGGCGGTGGCGATCAGCTTGTTGGCGCTGGTGCCCTTGTCGCGGCTGTAATCGGCCGAGACTGTGAGCTTGAGCGGGCCGCCGCGATCCCATTTCAGCTTGCCGCGCAGGTTCCAATTGTCGTTGCCGCCCTCGCGCTCGGCCGAGTCATAGCCGGCGGCGGAAAAGGCGGTGTAGGACGGCGTGTTGTTCACCCGCTGATCGGGGTAAGGGATGCGCTGCAGGAAGCCGTCGCGCGATTTCACGCCGAAGCTGACGATCGCGCCCAACCCTTGGGCGATCGGCATGTCCATCGACGCGCGCACCTGGAGCAGATTGTAGCTGCCGGTGGTCACATCGCCTTGCGCCGCGAACTTGTCACCCGGATCGCGCGTGACGATCGAGATCGCACCGCCGATCGTGTTGCGCCCGAACAGCGTGCCCTGGGGACCCTTGAGCACCTCGACACGGGCGACGTCCATCAGATCCTGGTTCGCGCCGACGGTGCGGGCCAGATACACGCCGTCGAGATAGAGGCCGACGCCGGGATCGATATTGAAGGCGAAATCGTCCGAGCCGATGCCGCGAATATAGGCGGACAGCACGGCGGGCGATCCCGAAAAGGGCGTGCCGGCATCGAGATTGACGTTGGGCGCCAGCGCCGAGAGCTGCGAGACGCTGCCCACGGCGCGCTCCTGCAAGGCCTCGGTGCCGAAGGCGGAGATGGCGATCGGCACGTCCTGCACGCTTTCGGCGCGTTTCTGCGCGGTGACGACGATGTCGACGATGCCGCTGCTTTCCTGGGGCTGCTGCGCCGCCGGGCCGGCAGGCTGGGGCTCGGCCGATTGCGCGAAGGCGGGCGATGCCCATGCCGCAGATGCAAGCAGGGCCGTGGCGAAACGATACCGCATTATCCTCTCCCGAAACGGTGCGCCTTTTTGGCGCTTCACCGAAGAGGATAGCGGAGCATGCGGCCCGCTTCTTGGACGGGCGCGAACCGCGATCAGGACGGATGCGAACTTGGGAGGAGCTTTCCGCCCTTCCGGCGTCGTCCGTATCCGCGATGTCCAAAAAGTTTGACATCTGGCAGGCGATGTCTAACTTCTTTTACATCGAAGGAAGGAATCGAATGGCTGTTTCGGCCCGCCAGCGCAAAATCGGAGTTGCCGCCGCCGTCATGATGCTGGGGTCTGTGGTCGCCGGGCTCGTGATCGCCATCTTGCCGCTGCATCTGCCGATCGCAATCGCCGGCGGGCTCGCCGCGCTGGTCCTTGCCGCCGCATTTCTGGTGGCACTGCCATGGTGGCGGATGCTCGATTACATGCAGCGGGACGGCCATCTGTTCAGCTGGTACTGGGGCGGTTCCTTTGGCGGCGGCCTGGCGCTGGTGTTGCTCGCGATCGGCACGGGCGTTCGCAGCCCATGGTTCGCCGGTGCCGCGCTGGTGTGGCTGCTGCAATGCGGAGGCTATGGCATTTCGCGTCTGATCTGGTGGTTTGCCCATCGTTCGCAGGCGTCATGAAGAACTGCCTGCGCGACGCCCGCCTGGCGAAGGGCTTGAGCCAGGCCGAACTGGCGGATCGCATGGACGTTTCGCGTCAGACCATCAACGCGGTGGAGGCCGATAAATACGACCCCTCGCTACCCCTGGCCTACAAGCTCGCCGCGTTCTTCGAGATGCCGGTCGAAAGCCTGTTCCTGAATCCGTTCAGACCATGATCCCACATAGGAGGCAAGATTGCCGGAAGCATATGGCCTTGCGATAGCGCTGATCGTCGGGCTGCTGCTTTTCCTTGCCGCACCAGCGGCGATTGCCCTGATCAGGCAGCATCCCGAGCGACGGCTGATCTATCGGCTGACGCCCCTGAGCCTGTTGTCGTTCATGCTGTGGCTGTTCCTGCTGGCATGGGCGTTCACCGGGCACCGCGACGATGCGCTCCTTTCGCGCTACGTGACCAGGCTGCGCGGGAACAACCGCCTGCCGCTGGCGATCGGCGTGCTTGTCCTGCTTGGACTTGCCGGTGGTCTGCTGCCGCTGTTGCGTTGAACGCGGCATGGAATGGATCCTCGCCCCAGGCGTGGCGCTGCTGTTCGCCCTGCTTCTTCCGGCGTCGATCTGGGCAGCGAAGAGGTCGATCCGGCGAAACCGGCGCATGGCGGGGATCGCGCTTTCGCTGGGCATGGCGTTTGCGTTTCTCCACGACCCGCGCAGGAACGAAGTCATCGAGAATGTGGGAAAGCGCGCCGCTGGCGATGCGTCCGACGCCATCGGAGATGACAACGGGCGCGCGCCATAGCGGGCTGCAGGGTCTTCGCGGCGCCCTTCAGCTGCCGCCGCACCGCCATTCGCGCGGCGTCTTGCCGAAATAGCGGCGGAAGCAGCGGGTGAAGAAGGCGGCATCGTTGAAGCCCAGCGCGAAGGCGATATCGGTCACGCTGCGGCCGGGTTCGGCCAGCAGCAGCTCGGCGGCGCGGTCCAGCCGGCGTTCGGTGACGAAGGCGGTAGGCGTGCGCCCGGTTTCGCGCAGGAATGCCTTCTGGATCGCGCGCGGGGTGAGGCCGGTGGCGGCGCACAGGCTTGCCGTGCCCAGATCGGGATCGGCGAGGTGCCGCAGCGCATAGGCAACGGGCGTCTCGCCGCCCGATGCGGCGGCAGGGCCGCGCTCACGGCGGCACACCAGCCGCGTGGCATCGACCAGCAACTCGCCCACGCCTTCGTCCACCTCGCCGAGCATCGCCCGCTGGTCCCACAGCCCGAGCAGCATATGGTTGAGGAAGGCGACATGCGGATCCTGCCCCGGCAGCAGCCGGCCGTGCAGCGCGCCGATGCCGATGCCGTCGCCCATCAGCGCCGCCGGCACCTGGAGGATCAGGCATTCGTTGCCGTCGGAAATGTCGATCGCATAGGGGCGGCTGTCATCGGCGATCAGGATGTCGCCCATGCTCCCCGAAATGGCGGCGTCGCCGTGCAGCATCGTCAGCCGGCCGCGCCGTTGGAGGTGGAGCAGCAGGGTATGGCCGTCACGATTGCCGGCGCGGCGCACCTGTGCCCGGCCGCTGCGGGCGCGGGCCAGGCCCACCGGCCCCAGCCGCCATCGCGCGAGATCGGCGCGAATGCCCTCGGGCGCGATCGCGGTCATGCCCGGAAAGGCCTCCGCGACGATCTCCCGCCAGAACAGGTGCCGCCGCTGGGGCGGCACCGCCTGGGTGGAGAAGGTTTCGACCGCGCTCAGGCGGCCGGCTCCAGCTCCACGGCGTTGACGATATGCGCCTGGGTATATTCGTGCAGCCCGGCCTGGCCCAGCTCACCGCCGATGCCGGACTGTTTCGATCCGCGGAAGGGGATGTTGGGATCGATGGCGAGATGCTGGTTCACCCAAACGGTGCCGGTGTCGATCCGCATCGCCACTTCGGTCGCGCGAGCGACGTCGCGGCCCCATACCGTGCCGCCCAGGCCGTATTCGGAGGCGTTGGCGCGGGCGATCACATCGTCGATATCGCTGTATTTCAGCACCGGCAGCACCGGGCCGAACTGTTCCTCGCGGACCAGCGGGGCATCGTCGTCGAGATCGCGGACGATCGTCGGCGGGATGAAATAGCCGGGGCGATCGAGCGGCGCGCCGCCCGCCAGCACAGTGCCGCGTTGCCGGGCATCGTCGATCAGCGCCTTCACCTTTTCGAACTGCATCGCGTTCTGGATGGGGCCGACCTTGGCGCCCTGTTTCGCGCCGTCATCGACCACGGTGTTGCGGGCCAGCTCGGCAATCTCGTCGCAGAAGGCATCGTACATGGCTTCGGGCACATAGGCGCGCTTCACCGCCACGCAGATCTGCCCGGCATTGTACATCGCGCCCTGAAACACCTTCTTTGCCGCAACCGCGGGTTCGACATCGTCGAGCACGATCGCCGCATCGTTGCCGCCCAGCTCCAGCGTGACGCGCTTCATGCCGTCGGCGGCGCTGGCCATCACCTTCTTGCCGGTGGCGGTGGAGCCGGTGAACGCGACCTTGGCGACATCGGGATGCGCGGTGAGCATGCCGCCCAGATCGTTCTGGTCGCACAGGATGTTGACGACGCCGGGCGGCAGCAGCTCGGCGAAGATCTCGCCCAGCAGCAGCGTGGTGAGCGGCGTGGTCGGCGCGGGCTTCAGCACCATGGTGTTGCCGGTGACGAGCGCCGGGCCGATCTTGTTGGCGGCGAGGATGATCGGGAAGTTCCACGGCGTGATCGCGGCGACGACGCCCAGCGGCGTGCGATGCTCGATCACCTTGTTGCCGCCCTCGTCGTGCAGCACCTTCTTTTCGGGGCGCATCTGGGCAAAGGCGCGCAGCGTGAACACCGTGCCCATCACTTCGCCCATCGCCTGATCGAGCGGCTTGCCCTGTTCTGTGGTGAGCAGATGCGCGAATTCGCCGGCGCGCTCCTGCAGCCGCGCGGCCACCGCATCGACCAGCGCAGCGCGCGCCTCGATCGGCGTGGCGGCCCAGGCGGGGAAGGCGGCCTTGGCGGCGGCGACCGCGGCGTCGAGCAGCTCCGGATCGGCCTTGGGGCAGCGGGCGAAGGGCTGGGCGGTGGCCGGGTTGATCACGTCGAAGGTGCTCGCGCCGTCTACCAGGGCACCGTTGATCAGCAGCTTGAACTTGTGTTCCAAGACCTCTCTCCTAAACCGGGCCCGAGTCGCACGGACCCGAACCTTCCAATTGCGTGAAATGTATCCCAGGCATACCAACAGGGCAAGATGACACGACGCGACCCTCAGCAGGAGGCGCTTGCGAGCCTCACCGGCTACCAGCTCCAGATGGCCCGGCTGCCGCTGATGGAGGCGGCGCATGCGGCGCTGGCGCCGTTCGGCATCTCGCCGGCGAAGGTGACGGCGCTGGCGCTGATCCGCGCCCGGCCGGGCCTGGACCAGTCGACGCTGGCGCGCTGCCTGTCGATCAACCGCGCCAGCGCGATGAAGCTGGTCAACCTGCTCGCCGAGCGCGGGCTGGTCGAGCGCCGGCCGGGGCGCAACCTGCGCAGCAACGCGTTGCACCTGACGGGTGAAGGCGAGGCGCAGCTGCCGGCGATGATCGCCTGCCTGCGCGACTCCGAAGCGCCGCTCCTCGCCCCGCTATCGGCGGAGGAGCGGCGGACGTTGCAGGCGCTGCTGCTCCGGCTGGCAAAGGGGGGATGACGGCTGCCGGCCGTCGTGAAGGTCGCGCGGCAATCGGCGGCAGAAACGCCGCGGGCAACGTGGTCCGCCGTCAAGCTGTGCAGATTTGACTGCTAATCGAGGTGGCACGATGAACCGAACGTGATTGTAGCCCGTCTGGAGCTCTACTGGCTTTTCCTCCTTGATTTGTGCTATCGGCACCGAAGGGGGGCTTATGGGGGCGGTGATTTTCTTTACCAGCATGACGATGCTGGTGGGTTTAATGTGCGGTAAATGGTTAGTCCGATTGGGTTTTCCATTGCCGTCCCATAATCGGGTAGAGAGTCTGGACGGATTGCGTGGCTTCCTTGCCGTGAGTGTCCTGTGTCATCACGTCTATGTCTGGAGCCGCTTTTCGGTTGTGGGATGGCGGGAGCCGGATATGGCGCTGGCAAGCCTGTTGGGCACAGGCGCCGTCGGCCTGTTCTTCATGATCACGGGCTATCTGTTCTACCGAACGATTTTGAACCTTACGCTGTTCAAATGGGCGAAGATGATGGTGGGCCGCATCTTCCGCATACTCCCACTCGTCACGGTCTCCTTCGTCCTGATCGTCGGGCTGGTGATACTGCGGGTTCATCCGAGCTTGAAGCTGTCGCAACTGCTGCTCGCTGCGGTGCACTGGATAACGGCGCACCAAGAAGTGCCTATCCTCGGCTATGCTGAGGCTGGGCGCATCAACGCCTATGTTCTGTGGTCGTTATGGCAGGAGTGGCTGTTTTACGCCGTGATGGTTCCTGTGCTGGGATCGGCTGCCTGGGGGCTGCAACGTGTGAAGGTGCCTACCCTGGCCTTGCCTATAATTCTCATTTTGCTGGGCTTCCTGCTCCAGCGCCATGTCCAATCGGCAATATACTGGCCGCTTTTCGGCGGCGGGATGCTGGCGTATGAAATCAAGAGCCGTGACGCGATAGCACGGAAGCTTCGTACGCCTGGCGCCGCGGTCCTCGCCGTCGCTTTGCTAGCTTTTGCCGTCGTGACGACACGAAGTCCCTATGGTTTAAGCCTGCCGGCCTTCGCCTTCTTTTTCGCCTGCGTCGCCTGCGGAAACGCGTTCGGTGGCGTGTTGACGCTGAAGGCGGCGCGCGCGCTCGGGGAATGTTCTTTCGGTATCTACCTCCTGCACGGCATCGTGCTCTCCGTTGCCTTCACCGATCTCGGCATAGCAGCGTCGCTGGCGGTAGCGCCCTTCGCGGTCGTCATTGTCGTGGCGGTATCGGCGGCGGCCTTCCTTCTGGTGGAAAGGCCCATGGACAGGGTCGGACACGCTGTACGGAGCGAAGCCTTACCTGCGCTTCGAAGGTCCGTCGCCATCGCCTAGGCGCGGGCTCTGCACGGGCCCGATCCCAATCGCTCCGGCGAGATCAACTATTACGGCCGCACCTTCCTGTTCGGGGTGCGCGCCGAGTTCTGATCGCCGCGCATGCAAAAAGGGCCGGGAGCGATCCCGGCCCTTTCTCTGCGCCTGCGGCGTCCCCAAGGGGATCAGAAGAAGACGCGCGCCGACGCAGAAATGGTGCGGCCATATAGCGGCCGCGTCAGCACTACGCCCGATGTCGGCAGCGTGCCTTCCGAAATGCCGGTGATCGCGCGCGTGTTCAGCAGGTTGCTGGCGTTCATCGACAGTTCGAACTTGTCCGCGGGGCGGACCTGCGCGAACAGGCCGACGGTGGTGTAGCCCGGCATCCGCAGCTGGTTCACGTCCTGCGTGAAGCTGGCGGTGGTGCCGATGAACGCCGCGCCGATCGTGAAGCGATCGGTATCGAACTGCGGCGTCAGGCCGTAGATCAGCTTGGGCTGGTTGCGCGGTGTGTTGCCCACCAGCGCCGCATTTTCCGCGCGCCGGATCTCGGCCTCGGTATAGGTGGCGTGCGCCATGACGCTGAACGGCCCGCGCCGGAAGCCCCCTTCGAACTCCAGACCATAGGCCTTGTAGGCACGCGTCACCGCGCTCAGTTCCAGCAGGCCGGTCGCCGGATTGGTGGCGATCTGCGAGTTGGTGTCGTCGGTCAGCGCGTGGAAGCCGGTGAGGTTCAGCACGAGGCCGTTGTGGCGATACTTCAGCCCGATTTCCGCCTGGCGCACGCTGTCGTCGCCCGCCGCCGGATTGACCAGCGCGCCGGTGACGGTGCTCACCGCCGGTGTGAACAGGATCTTGTCCGCCCCCGCGCGGCCACCCAGGCTGTAGCGCGCGAAGATGGCGAAGGATTCCGCCATGCGATAGTTCACGCTGGCCGAATAGGACAGGTAATCATGGCGGTAGTTGACCGGATAGGTCGCACCCATCGTCGGTGCCGCCACCAGCCGTTCGGGTGCCGAAATCGTGCCGTCGGCGTTGATGTCGAACGTGCGGACGCCGCTGTCGTTCATGATGTTGCCGCGCGCGCGGCTATTGTCCCAGCGCACCGAGGCGCCCACCGCGATCTTGCCCTTGGCGAAGTTGATCGAGGCAAAGGGTGCCGTCGTCTGATAGGTCAGGTTGGTGTATTTGGAATTGCCCGGCGAACCCGGTCCGCCATAGTTGCGATAGCCTTCCTGGGTGACGAGCGCCCCGGCGGCGTTGCGCAGGTTCAGCGCAACCGACTGGCCGTCGCCCACCGCATCCTGGAAGAAGGTGGCGAAGCCGATTTCCGAATCATATTGCTGGCTGGAGCGATAGAGCCCGGCCGTGGTGGTAAGGCTGCCGCCGCCGACCGACCATACGCGGCTCACGCGCAGGTCGTTGGTCATGTTGCTCACGTCTGGCGCGTACATGTCCGAGAAGAAGGACAGGACGGCCAGGCCGTTGCCGCCCGCGGCGTTGAAGGCCTGGCCCGTGCGCGGCCCGGCGGCATAGCTGAACGTGGCGCCCGCGCCGCCGAAGCGCGTGGCGAACTGCGCCGCCGGCGCTGCCGAGGACACCACCATCGTGGTGTTGGCAACCGACTGGTGCGCGTAGCGGAAGCGCTCGGTGATCGTCCATTCGCCCAGGTTGAACTGGCCTTCGAAGCCGATCGCCTTGGCCTTCGCGTCGACGCCGTCGTTCAGCGCGCGGCGACGTACGTCGCCGGACGCGCGCAGCGTCGCGGAGAGCGGCAGGTTGGGCGAAAGCAGTGAATTGGTGCGGCTGCTCAGGCCCTGCGGATCGGCATAGGAAGGATCGTCGTTGGTGCCGGTGACGAGCATCGGCATGCCGACATAGGCCGGCGTCGTATCGTCGAGCAGCTTGCCGTAAACGCGGATATAGCCGCCGTCGAACTGCTTGGTGACGTTCAGCTTTACCTGGCCGCCACGAAATGCGTTCATGCCGCTGTCGCGCGGCCCTTCGCCTTCGCGATAGAAGCCGCCGATGTGAAAGCGCCAGCCGCCGCCCAGCTGGCTGCCATAATCGAAGTCGGTGCGATAGCTTTCAAAGTCGACGCCCACCGTCGCCATCACCGATCCCCCCTGCACTTCGCCGGTCTTGGAAATCAGGTTGATGACGCCGCCCGGCGCGTTGGAGGCGAAGGTGGAAGCCGATCCGCCGCGGATCGATTCCACCTGCCCGACATTGAAGTCGGCACGGATGAACAGATCGGGGGTCAGGCGCATCAGATCGCCGAACTCCATCACCGGCAGGCCGTCTTCCTGCAACTGGATGTACTTGCTGGCGCCGTTGACCATCGGCAGGCCGCGCACGGTGTAGTTGTTCTGCGATTCGCCGGCGGAAGCCTCCACCCGGATGCCGGGGATGTAGCGGAACAGTTCCGCGAGCGAGCGCGGCGCCAGGCGAACGATGTCGTTCTCCTTGATCGAGCTGGTCGAGGTGGGGCTGTTCAGTCGGTCACGGCCGCGGGCCACGCCGGTGGTGACGATGTCATCGTCGTCGACGGTGCGGCTGGCTTCCCACGCGGTCTGCGGTTCCGCCTCCTGGGCAGCGGCGGGTGCGGCGAGCATGCACAGCGCAAGGGTCGCCACCGACGCGTGGACAGAAAGCTTCAAGTAACGATCATTCATTTGCAGATCCCGGTCAGTTGCCTCTCGGCTATCCTCATGCCATCGCAATCTTGAAGATTCGTTATTTCGGTAACTACGTAGCCCGGCGGCGCATCGGTGATCTAAAGCACCCGATTACATGGCCTTATCGTCTGCAATTTCGAAGCCAGCGATCATGGCATGTCCTTAGGTGCAGCATATTGTTGTGCAGATAACACTATGTTACAAACCGATAGTTCGGCAGCCACCGCTGCGCATCTTTACCGTTTGTTTGGAACTTGCCCGGCGCCGAACCGATCGTCACTGCTGCCGCGAAGTCTTTCTTTTCCCGGTCGATTGTTCCAAGTCTGCGCTGCCACGAGTTGCCGGGCGGCAGGGGAGAGACGGATGCGGAAGGGTTGCAAGGCGATGGCCGCGGCTGCGCTGGCGGCGCTGGCCCTGCCATGGAGCGCGGCCGGGGCGCAGGTGTGGCGCGCCGACCAGGGCGACGACACCTATCGCAATCCCATCCTCTTCGCCGATTATCCCGATCCCGACATCATTCGGGTGGGCGATACCTTCTATTTCGTCACCACCAGTTTCGTGAACGCGCCGGCCGTGACCATCCTTCAGTCGCGCGATCTGGTGAACTGGCGCCTGACCACGCATGTCGTGCCGAAGCTGGACGGCAATCCGAAATACGATCTGAAGGATGGCGGCGACTATCGCCACGGCTTCTACGCCGCCAGCCTGCGCCACCATCGCGGGCGATTCTATATGGCGATCACGCCGGTGGGGCAGAAGACGCGGATCTATCGCGCCGACAGCATCACCGGCCCCTGGGCCTATTCGGTGCTCGATCGCGAGGCGTTCGATCCCGCGCTGTTCTTCGACGACGATGGCCGCGGCTATGTGATGACCTCGATCGGCACCGACGGCACCACCACGCTGCTGACGCTCAATGACGACTATACCGCGGTGGAACGTGCCCAGGTGGTGCATTACAACAAGGGTGCCGAAGGCTCGCACCTGCTGAAGCGGAACGGCTGGTATTATCTGTTCACCGCGATTCCGAACCGGCTGGGGATGACGATCTCGCGCGCCCGCGCCCTGACTGGCCCGTGGGAGACCCGCCCATCGATCAGCACGCGCGAAAAGACCGGCGGCCATCAGGGCGCGATCGTGCAGCTCGCCAATGGCGCCTGGTTCGGCTTCGTCATGGTCGATGCCGGGGCGATCGGCCGGATGACCAATATCAGCCCGATCCACTGGGTGGACGACTGGCCGATCTGGGGCACGCCCGAAGCGCCGGGCCGCGTGCCCGATCGCGCCCGCAAGCCGATCCAGGGCCAGCCTTTTTCCGAGCCGGCGACGTCCGACGACTTCTCCGGGCGGCGCCTGGGCCTGCAATGGCAATGGAACCACAATCCCGATGACAGCCGCTGGTCGCTCACCGAACGAGCGGGCATGCTGCGCCTGCACGCGACGGTGGCGGACCAGATCTGGCATGCGCGCAACACGCTGACGCAGAAGGCGCAGGGGCCGGCGGGGCGCGGCGTGGTGGCGCTCGATATCAGCGGCATCCGCCCCGGCGATGTCTGCGGCTTCGGTACCTTCGGCAAGTTTTCGGCGCAGCTGGCGGTGCTTGGGCAGGCGGGCGGGGCGCGCGCGCTGACGATGCGCGTGACCGAGGACACGCTGCAGGGGCCGCGCGTCACGGTGCGCGAGGCGGCGATTCCGATCCGCGGCGACCGGCTGTGGCTGCGCACCGACACCGATTTCGTGCACGCCACCGGCCGAGTCGGCTACAGCCTCGACGGCCGCAACTGGACGGACGTCGGCGGCAGTTTCCCGCTGGCGTTCGACTGGCAGACCGGCACCTTCCAGGGCCAGCAGTTCGCGCTGTCCTGCTACAATCCGGCGCCGGGCGGGGGCTATCTCGACATCGACAGCTTTACGCTGTCGCCGCTCCCCGCCCGGCCATAGCCGGGAAAGCGGCGGCGGTTACTCGGCGGTGAAGCTGGTGGTGGTGATGTGATGCACCGCCGTCACCGCCCCGCCGGGCAGCGTCGCCGCGCCGTCTTCCTTGGTCGCGGCGGAGAGCAGGTAGCGGCCCTTTTCGCGGATCGCGACCGTCACTTCGCCGGCGGCATCGGTGGTGAACGCCTTGGACCATTTGTCGGGCGTGATTACCGTCACCTTGGTGGCGGGCAGCGGCTTGCCGTCGCGCACCAGGCGGAAGCGATTGGCATTGGCGGCAACCGGCACGATTTCGAACGGCAGCCGTGCGGCGGCCTCGGCGCGGCCGGCGCGGGCATAGTAGACCACGCCCTCCTTCTTCCCCGCTTCGCCCCAGGGTGCGAAGACATTGTCGTCCCAGGCGCGCACATCGCCGGCGGGGACCTGCGCTTCGAGGAAGCCGGCCTTGCGCACCAGCGCCGGCTGGGCATCGCCGAGCAGCCGCGGCGCCTTGAGCTGCGCGAATTCGGGGTCGCCGCCCGCCGGCAGCGGTTCGCCGGGTTCGCCCAGATAGATGCGAGCGGGACCGGCGGCGTCGCGCTCGATCCACACTTCGTGCGCCTGCGCATTGCCGGCAATCCCTGCGCACAGCAGCGCGATCATCGCGTAGAACTTCATCGCCTGTTCCTCTTCCTTACCATCTCCGCCGCGCCGCGCGGCCAGAAATTGACACTCAAGAATACCACCGCCGCGGCAAACATCACCATGCCGGACCACAGCACCGGCCCGAACACCAGCCCGCGCGCGGCAAGGCAGGGCGGCAGCGCCAGCAGCAGCGCCGCCCAGGCCGCGCGCCGCAGCCGTCGCTGGCGGCGGCGCGGCGGGCGGGTGCCGAGCCAACGTTGGTGAAGATCGTGCGTCGCCAGCGCGAACAACGCGAAGCCGGACAGCGCGAGCAGCAGGGCGAGCAGGCTCATTCGGCGGGCTCCCATGCCGGGGTGGATGCGCTCGCGGGTGCCCGATCCGCGCGGAGCCGCCGCGCGGCCGGACGGTGCCGTGCCACGCGCGCCGCCAGCGCGAGATAGGCGAGGCCGAACAGCAGCAGCGCCAGATCGATCCCCGCCAGCACCCCGTCGCGGCCGAGCGTCGCCGCCAGCCCGGCGGACGTTGCCACGAGGTTGTAGGCGGGCAGTGCGATCAGCATGCCGCCGGTCGCGGCGAACAGCGCGGGCCAGACCTGCGCGGGACGGCGGAGCACCGCCAGCAGCCCGGCGGCGGCCCAGGCGAGGAACAGACAGTGGATCTCCCATTCCGCCCGTCCGGCCATCTGCAGCGGCAGCAGCCGGTTTGCCCAGAACATGCAGGCGATGCCGAGCGGAAAGCCGCCGATCACCGCCACGTTCAGCCGCTCGACCAGGCGAAAGCCGAAATAGGGGCGCGCCGGATCCGGCAGCTTCTCGCGCCGCTTGACCGTCCACAGCACCATGCCGCTCGCGACCATCACCGATCCGGCGACGCCGCAGAGGAAGTAAAGCGCGCGCACCCAGCCATCGGCGAAGCGGCCGGCGTGCAGGCCGATCATCGCCCCCGCCGTCACCATTGCCGCGCCCGGCACCGGCGATTGCCAGACCAGCGCGCCGGTCGTCCCGGCATAGGCAAGGCGCGGCGTGCGCGACGACAGCATCGATGCCGGGCTCTGGCTGATCAGCACGCGCGCGGCGGCATCGCCGGGATGAGTCACTTCGATATAGCCTACCGGCGCGCCCAGCCGGCGCTCGGCGTCGCGCGTGATCGCGGCGAGGTCGACCAGCGGAGCGGGGCGATCCGCGGCCGCGCTTTCGTGCGGTTCGGGGAACACCGCGTTGGTGAACCGGCTGCCATCGGCATAATTGGCCACCACCGCCCAGGGCATCAGCATCGCCATCAGCGTGACCAGCCCGGTATAGGTGATCATCAGGTGGAAGGGCAGGCCGAGCACGGCGGTGGCATTGTGCCCGTCAAGCCAGGAGCGCTGCCCCTTGCCTCGCCGCAGCATGAAGAAATCCTTGAAGATCTTCTTGTGCGTCACGATGCCGCTGAGGATCGCGACCAGCATCATCATCGTCGCGAAGCCGACGATCCAGCGGGCCCACAGCACCGGCATATAGTGGAGATCGAAATGGAAGCGGTAGAAGAAGTCGCCGCCGCGCGTCGCGCGCGCCACCACCGGCTCGCCGGCCGCGCCGATCACCGCCTGGTTGTCGCGCCGGCCGCGGCGCCGCGGCGGCTCGCCCGGCCTGGGCTTGGGTACCCAGAAGACCTGCGCGCCCGGCGCCGACGCCGTCGGCATCGCGATGAACCAGCTCTTCGCGTGCGGCGCCTTGTGCTGCAGGAAGCGCTGTGCGCCCGCCAGCACCTGGGCCGGCTGTTCGACGCGGGCCAGTTCGGGCCGCATCCAGCGGTTCAGCCCCTCGCGGTAGAAGGCGATCGTGCCTGCCACGAACACCAGGAACAGCACCCAGCCGAGCAGGAGCCCGGACCAGGTGTGGAGGAACGCCTGCGACTGGCGAAAGCCCTTGTTCATAGCCGCCCTGTCGTTGCGATCGAAGCCCAGCCGATCGCCGCCGGCACGGTGCCGGCGAGGATCAGCGTCCAGAAGGCGCGCCAGCCGCTGCGCGCCGCGAACGCCCACATCGCCGCCGCTGCGCAGATCGCCAGTGCGGCGAGCGTCGCCGCAATCGTCGCCTCGGCGCGCGGACCCGGCAGGATCCGCGCAAGGGCAACCGCCCACAGGCTCCCCACCGCATAGCCGAGCGGGATCGCGGCGATCACGCGCAGCACCATGTCGCCGCGCCGTCGCCACGGCGTGCCGAGGTGGGCCCCGCTCATGGCACGGCGATCCGCAGCGTCGCGAACACCGTGCGCGGGCTGCCGTAATAATTGCCACGGCTGGTTGCCGCGATGCGGGCATAATAGCTGCGATCAAGCACGTTGTTGGCGTTGACGGACAGCGAGACCCGATCGTTCAGCCTGTAGCCCGCGCGCAGATCGAGCACGGCATAGCTGCCCTGGCGCACGATCGTGGAAAGCACGCGCTGGTTGTTCGCCGGGTTGATGTAGGACGGGTTGCCGCCATAGGTTTTATCGAACCAGGTGACGCCGCCGCCCAGGCTGAACCCCCGCAGCCGGCCCTCCGCCGGCGCATAGTTGGTGAACAGCTTCACCATATGCTCGGGCGTGATCGGCATCAGCGGGATGCCTTCGAAGGCGGCGTTGGCGTCTTCCAGATATTTGGTCTTGGTAAAGGTGTAGCCGCCGTTGATGCGCCAGCCGGGCAGGATCTCGCCGGCGATCTCGGCTTCCACGCCGCGTGAACGGACCTTGCCGATCTGCAGATAGACGGTGGCATCGTCGGGATCGTTGAACAGCCGGTTGGTCTGTTCGATCTGATAGGCGGCCAGCGAGAGCAGCAGCCGATCCTGCATCAGCGACCATTTGGTGCCGCCTTCGAATTGCCTGCCCATCAGCGGCAGCACGTCCGAACCGTCGGGCTTGCTGCGCCCGCTCGGCGCAGCCTGGGGCGTGAAGCTGTCGGCATAGCTGATATAGAAGTTCAGCGCGGCGGTCGCATCCCAGACGATGCCGGCATAGGGCGTGAAGCGGCCCTCGATACCCTGGCTGGTGCGGATGCCCGGACGGGGCAGCAGCACCTGGCTGTTGCTTTCCCACCAGGTCATCCGGCCGCCGCCGGTGATCGTCAGCCCTTCGACCGGGGAAAGGCGCAGCTGGCCGTATAGGCCATATTGCTCCACGCGCGTGCTGGTCGCGCCATAGACCTGCGCGACGCAGTTTGCCGTCGCCACCGTCAGCCCGGCGCAGTTCGCGCCCGATCCCTGCACCGGATAGAGCGGCGACGGACCATAGGGGTTGAGCGGCGGCTCTGCCGGGGAAACCGGAGCGAACACGTTGATCCGCGCATAGTTGGAAAGGCGCGTGTAATAGCTCGTATAATCCTGCGCCTGGTAATCGGTGCCCAGGATCAGCGTCTGGTCGCGGCCGAACAGCGGGAAGCTGCCGATGCCGTTGACGTCGAACGCGGCGGTGGAGGCGAAGCTGTCACCGCGATAGGCGATGTGGCTGGTCAGCCCGTTATTGGGCGTGCCGGCGGTGTTGGCCGGCGTGGTGATCGCCTGGGCGCCGATATAGCTGTAGACGTCGATCCGATCGACGTCGCTGTACAGGCCGCTTGCGCGCAGCGTCCAGCGATCGCTGATCCGGTGCGTCAGATCGGCAAAAGCCGTCCAGCTATCCGAACGGAAGCGATTCCAGTCCGCGCCCAGATAGGTCGACCGCGGCACGTCGAGTAGCCGGCCCTCGCTGCCGTCCGGGCCGCCGGCATAGCCGGGCAGGCCGCTCTGGATCGCCGGCTCGTAGCGATCATAATTGCCGCCGACGGTGAAGGTCGTGTCCGCGCCTATATCGACCGCCAGCACGCCATAGCCCGCCAGACGGAAGCGATGCGCGGTATCGAAGAACTGGTCCTGATCCTGCACCATCGCGCCGCCGCGCACCCGCACGCCGCCGCTGATCGGCGCCGAGACGTCCAGCTCGCCGCGAACATTGTTGTAGCTGCCATAGCCGGCCGACGCCTGGATCTTGAACGTATCCAGCGGCCGCTTGCGAACGAGGTTGATGCTGCCTGCCGGATTGCCCGATCCGCTGAACAGGCCCGCCGGCCCGCGCAGCACCTCCAGCCGGTCGTAGAAGAACAGGTCCGGCACCACCGCGGGGAAGGCGAACGCCAGCGTCGGCACGCCATCGACCAGATAATTGTTGATCGTGAAGCCGCGCGAGACGAACGAGGGATCCTCGCTGCCGACGCCGGTCACCGTGATGCCGTTGGTGGCGGTCATCGCGTCTTCGAGGCTGAACAGGTTCTGCGCCTCGAACTGCTCGCGATCGATCACCGTGATGGTGTTGGGAATTTCCGCGAGCGGCGTGATCGTCTTGCCGACTTCCCGGCCATAGCTCTTGCCGACGACGATAATGTCGTCGCGTTGCTGCTGCTGTGTTTCGGCGGGATCCGGATCGTTCGCCACCCCGTCCTTCGCCCAGGCCGGAACCGTTCCGCCGAGCAACGCAACCCCCGCCAACAACCCCTTGATTCGATGCATTCCTTGCCGCGCCCCCTTTTTGTGTCGGGGGCTCGATAGATTATTTGCACCTGCGAGTCACTATCAATAATCCACCAACCGGGATTATGGGGCAGTGTAAGGGCGCTATCAACGCGCCGCGTTCCGCCCGGTTCCACGCGGCAGCGCGATCGGGAGCGGCGGTGCCGCCGCCCCCGATGCGTTTGGCCAGCCGGATCAGAACTTCGCGCGGACGCCGAAGTTGATCGTGCGGCCGAAAGTGTGAATCTCGCTGAACTGGTCGCGCGTGCCCGCAAACGAGGTCTGGCGCTGGTCCAGCAGGTTCACCACCTGCCCAAAGGCTTCGATATTCGGCCGGATCTTGTAACTGGTACCCAAGTCGATGATGCCGAAGCCGTTCTGATAATAGGCGACATTCTCCTCCACCGTCGGCAGCGAGGTGACGAGCGCGCCGGCATCGGTCAGGTACTTGCTGCGATAGGTGTAGCTGACGTTGATTTCGAACGGCCCCGCTTCGAAGAAGGGGGTGATCGAATAGCTTGCGTCCGAAACGCCCTGGATGCCGGCCGCCTGCACGCCCACGCCGGTGCGGTTCAGCTCCAGCTTCGACGTGGCGAAGGTTGCCGTGGCGGTGATGCCCAGGCCGAAGGGAAGCTTCTTGGTATAGCCGAGCTCGATGCCGGAGATCGCCGCATTGCCGACATTGGCAGGCGTGGCGACCTGGATGTCCACCGGCAGCGTCGTGCCGTTGGCGACGGCGAAGGCAAGCGTGCGGGTCTCGAAGTCCGACGCGATGTAATCGTGCACGTCCTTGTAGAAGGCGGCGGCGGTGAAGGCGCCGAACTTGTCGAAATACCATTCGAACGACACGTCGAAATTCCACGACGTATAGGGGCGCAGATTAGGATTGCCGGCCGATGCGGTGAGGTTCAGCGCCGGATCGGCCAGCGCCGCCGCGCCTTCGTTGAAGATGGCGGTGACGGTCGCGCTGTTGGTGTTGATCGAATTGCGCAGTTCCGACAGCGACGGCCGCGTCATCGTGCGGCCCACGCCCAGGCGCAGCTGAATATTGTCCTGCACCGCGATCGTGGCGTTGGCGCTCGGCAGCCATTCGGCGTAGCGCGCCTCGGTCAACACCGGCGTGACCGTGGTGGTCACCCGCCCGTTGCTGCCGCGCACCGGCGTGACGGTGGTGCCGCGCACATCGGTGTCGGTGCGCACATAGCGCAGGCCGAAATTGCCGGTCACCGGCAGCGCGCCGAAGCTGGTTTCGAAATCCACCCGCGCATAGCCGGCCATCACGTCTTCGCCGACGCGATAGGAATTCTGCAGATCCGCGGCATTGGGCGCCAGATCGTCGGCGCTGGGGCGCACGCCGTCATATTCCCCGGTGAGCACATAGGAATCGTTGAACAGCTGCCAATCGACGTTGGTCCAGGGCTGGAAGCGCCCGATCGACTGGTCGAAGGCGTTGCCTGGCACCGGATATTGCAGGAAGGCCGCCGTGCGGGTGAGGCCGGGGCGCAGCGCGGTGGTGGCGCGATCGCGGCGGCGATAATCGCGGAACCGGTCCGAATACTGGCCGCCGAAGCGGATGCCGGTGAGCGTGAAGCCGCCGATATCGGCGTTCATGCTGCGCGAGACGTTGAGAATCGCGGTCTTGTCCTGGTCCTTCGAGTTGATCGGCCGCACCGAGAAGCTGTCGAAATTGAATGCCGCCGGGTTGGTGAGATCCAGATCGGTGTAGAGCGCGTTCACCCGCCCGTCGCGGAGCACGTCGTTGCGGAAATCGAAGGTCAGGTTGCCGCCCCGGCCGCTGGCGGTGGTATATTGCACGCGCTGGATCGGCGTGGTCAGGTCGCTCAGTGCGCGGGCGAAGCTGAAGCGCGGCTCGATCTTCCATTCGCCCAGCGTCAGCCGGGTAGTGGCGTTGATCTGCAGATTCTCGTGCCGCTGATCGAGATATTCGCTGTAGTTGCGGATGCGCGCGCCGCGAATGGTGCCGGCGACCAGCCGCCCGTCCTCGACCACCGCGGTCGACAGGTCGAGCCGTGAGATCTGGCTGGGGATGTAATAGGTCAGCCGGCGTTCGAAGGTTTCGTTGGTGAAGCGCGAATAGAGCGCGTCGACGTCGAACTCCACCACCGGGCTGGGGCGCCACTGCACGCCGGCCACCGCGCTCAGCCGTTCGCGATCCTCGAGCTCGAGATAGGGCTGGACGTCGCCCGGCACGCGCACGGTGCCCAGCCCGGTGATCGTCGCATCGGACCAGCCGTTGCGCAGGCGATCGAACTGCGTCTCGCGGCGGGTATAGGAGATGCCGCCGAGCACGCCGAACGTCTGATCGGCGTTGCGCCATCCGGCGGCGATCGATCCGTTGGGGTTCACCTTGTCGGTGCGCTGCTCATAGCCGCCAAAGGCGCTGACGGCGAGGAAGGACCCGCGATCGAGCGGATCGAGCAGGCGGATGTCGACGGTGGAGCCGATGCCGTTTTCCACCAGATCGGCGGTCGGCGTCTTCACCACGACGATGCTGTCGATCAGCGCGGAGGGCAGCACCTGAAGGCGGAACTGGCGGCCCGACTGGCCGGAATTGCGGATATTTTCGTTGTAGGCCAGCGGCATGCCGTCGAACGTCACTGCCTGGAAATTGGGGCCCAGGCCGCGCACGCTGATGAACTGGCCTTCGCCCTGTTCGCGCACGATCGTCACGCCCGGCACGCGCTGCAGCG
This sequence comes from Sphingomonas sp. ATCC 31555, assembly GCF_000282895.1. GTDB lineage: Bacteria > Pseudomonadota > Alphaproteobacteria > Sphingomonadales > Sphingomonadaceae > Sphingomonas. The sequence goes on along the minus strand of NZ_ALBQ01000035.1, from coordinate 1,369 downwards.
CTTCGGCGACGTTCACCGCGGGCAGCTTGCCGATATCGGCGGCGACCACCGCATCGGAGATCGAATCCGCCTTGCGCTTCAGATCCAGCGCGCGATCGACGCCATCGGAAAAGCGGCCGGTGACGACGATATTCTCTTCGGCCGGCGCTTCACTGCTGGTGGCCGGGGGCGTTTGCTGGGCCGCCGCCGACTGAGGGCGGACGATCAGCGTGCCGCCGGCGTCGCGCGTCACGCTCAGCGGCTTGCCGGCGATCAGGCGCCGCACCGCGGTCTCGGCGTCATAGTCGCCGCGCAGCGCCGGCGCGTCGATCCGGGCGACGGCATCGCGGGTGAACAGGATGTCGGTGCCGCTCTGTCGCGCCACCTGCTCCAGCGCGCTCGCCATCGGCTGCGCGGCGACCGCGATGCGCGCGCGTCGGGCGGCGGCCTGCGCATCGGCGGTCCCTGCCGCGACCAGCGTCGAAAGAACCAGCGCAACCGCCGCCGACCGGCAAAGCCGGCGCTTCCACTTCGTCATGCGTAACCCCCGTTTCGCGCTCCCTGCGAGCGCCCGCCCCCTCGACGAACGCGCAGCGATTTTCCCCACCCCCGGGGGCGAAAAAAATTCAGCCGCGGGCGCGGATGCGGATGGCGGCGGCGTCGGCCTCCACGCGTACCGGCAGCAGGATGGCAAGCGAGCGGGCAAAGGCTTCGGTGTCGCCGACGCGGTACATGCCGCTCAGCCGCAGCTGCCCGGTCGCGGCATCGGCGGCGACGAGCGGGCGGCGGCTGTAGCGGTTCATCTCGGCGATCGCGCGCGCCAGCGTCTCGTCGCGGAACACCAGCCTGCCGCTCTGCCAGGCGATCAGATCCTCCAGCTCGGGTCGGTCCAGCCGATCGGGACGCCCCGCCTCCATGGCGATGCGGCTGCCCTGGGCGAGCGCCATCGGCGCGCCGCCGGTTTCCACCCGCGCGCTGCCGTCGACGGCGGTCAGCGCCACCCGGTCGCCGTCGCGGCGCACGTCCAGCCGGCCGCCCTCGGCCACCACGCGGCGCGCGCCGGTGTCGACCAGGAAGGGGCGGGGATCGGAAGCGATGGCGAGATCGACACGGCCCGCGCTCAGCCATAGCGACCGCGCCGCGCCGCCGGCGCGGAAGCGGATGCGCGTGGCGGTATCCAGCATCACGCGGGTCCCGTCTTCCAGCACCAGCCGCCGCTGTTCGCCCACCGCCGTCTCGTGCACGCCCGCGGTCGCCTCGCGCCAGCCGAGCGCGGTGCCGGCGGCGACGATCACCGCCGCGCCGCCGGCGAGCACCGCGCGGCGCGCGATCGGGCGCGAATGGGGCGGCGAAGGGGCGGGCGCGATCGGCTGGTCCTTCAGGCCGCCGG
>NZ_ALBQ01000034.1 GCF_000282895.1 Sphingomonas sp. ATCC 31555 | reverse complement strand
CCCCTCCCGCAAGCGGGAGGGGAGCGCACGCTGCGGCGTTCGACAGGGGAGGATCTGAATGCCCGCTTTCGCCTATCGCGCGGCCGATCGCAGCGGTGCCGCCAAGCGCGGCGTGATCGAGGCGTCCAGCCCCGCCGCCGCCCGCGCGCTGCTGCGCGAGCAGGCGCTGCTGCCGCTCTCGGTTGAACCTGCCGCTGAGCGCGGGCGCTCAATCGGGTCGATCACCCTGCCGCGCTTCGGCCGCAGCGGGGTGAGCGCCCGCGCGCTCGCCACCGTCACCCGGCAGATCTCGACGCTGGTCGGCTCGGACATCGCGATCGAGGAGGCGCTGCGCCTTGTCGCCAACCAGTCGGAGCAGCCGGCGGTAAGCTCGTTGCTGCTCGACGTGCGCGGCGCCATCCTGGACGGGCGCAGCTTCGCCGCCGCGCTGGCGCAGCATCCCAAGGCCTTCCCCGAATTCTACCGCGCCTCGGTTGCGGCGGGAGAGGCGTCCGGGCGGCTGACCGACGTGCTCAACCACCTCGCCGAGTTCGTCGAAAATCGCCAGGCCAATGGCCAGAAGCTGCAACTCGCATTGCTCTATCCGGCGCTGCTCGCACTGGTCTCCGTCGGAATGATGGTGCTGCTGATGGTCTATGTCGTGCCGGACATCGTGAAAGTGTTCGTCTCGCGCGGTGCCGATCTGCCGTTACTCACTCGCGCATTGATCGCGATCAGCGCATTCCTGCAGGCCTTCGGGCTCTACCTGCTGATCGCCATCGGCGTTGGCTTCATCGCCTTAGGGCGGTGGCTGCGGGTGCCGGCCAACCGTCTGCGCGTGCACCGGTTTTTCGCCGAGCGCCGGCCGTTCCGCCGATTCAGCCGCCAGATGAACGCCGCTCGATTTGCCGGCAGCCTGGCCACGTTGGTGGGTAGCGCGGTGCCCCTGGTCGAGGCGCTGCATGCCGCTGCGGCGGTTACGCCCAACCACTTCGTGCGCGAAAAGGCGTTTGGTGTGGCGGCGCGGGTGCGCGAAGGCATCAGCTTGCGCGCGGCGATGCAGGAAGCGGACGTTTTCCCGTCGATGCTGGTTGCGATCGTCGCCTCCGGCGAAAGTTCGGGCAAGCTCGCCCCCGCGCTCGGGCGCGCCTCGGGCGAACTGGAGCGCGAGCTGGACGCGCTGGTGGCGACGCTTGTCGCTCTGGTCGAGCCGCTGGTGCTGCTGGTGATGGGCGGCCTGGTGCTGCTGATGGTGCTGGCGATCCTGCTGCCGATCATCAACCTCAACAATCTGGTGGGCGTGTAAAGGCGCTCTTCGGCGGGGAATCGCCTTTAAGGCTTTCAGTTCACAGCTGCCCCTGGATCCGAAGACCGCCGGGTACCCCAAGAAACGGCAGGGCCGTCGCGCCGTCACGGCTCACGCCCAGATCGAGCGCACCGTCTTCGCTGAGGACGGCATCGAGCAGCACCTGCCGGCGCTGCGTGGACGGCGCCAGCCGGATCGTCGTGCGCGGGCCAACATGTTCGGCGGTAAGCAGCAGGGCGGGCACCGCTGTTGCCGCGCCGCCGCTCTTGGGGCTGCAACTGCCCGGATCAGTCGTGACCTTGCCGTCGAGCATCTGCGTGCCGCCGCCGACAGCGATCCGCGCCATTTCCACCTGCATGACCAAGTCGCAGGTGAAAGGCAGATCCGGTTGGATCGCCTGGAGCAGGCTCGCGTCCGCGGCGCCGCTGACATGATCCAGCACGGTGCGCCCGCCGGCATGCACCAGCAGCCGGCCGCCGAGATCGGTATCCGGCCCTGTCGCCTTCCAGTCGGCAGCGAACGCCAGGCTCGTCAGCGAACGCAGCGGCGCCATCTGCCAGGTAAATCGGCTGCCGCCTGCGATGCCTACTTCGCCGTTCCAGATCGTGCCGGCGACGCCCGTGCGCCACGGCGCGTTTCGGACGAGCAGGCTCGCCGGTGCGGTTACGAGCATGGCGAGGGCATAGGCCCCTATGCCGAGGCCCGCGAAGACGATAAGACGCCGACGTGCCTCATTCGCTGAATCCGGAGTCGGCAATGGACCGTCGGTCCCTGCTGCGGTTGCTGCCCTCGGGCCTCGTCCTATCCGCGGCATCGGTCTCGCTTCCTTCGTTCGCGTGGGCGGGCGAGAAGAAGGACAAGCGCCCCATCGCCCTGGTGCTGCCGCTCACCGGACCGCGAGCGGAACTCGGCCGTAGCATGCGCCAAGCGGCCTTGCTCGCGGAAAACGCCGATTTCGTGCTGAGTTTCGATACCGGCGGCACGGCAGAGGGGGCCGCCCGCGCCGCCGGCGAAGCGCTGCGGCGTCACCCGGCGATGATTCTGGGCCCGCTGACCGCGGCGGAACTTCCGGCGGTGGGGAGCACCGTGGCGAACCGAGTGCCAGTCATTGCGTTCAGCAACGATTCGGTGCTGCGCCAGCCGGGCGTGTGGATATTCGGCATCACCGCTGCCCAGGTGACGAGTGCGGTGCTCCGCTACGCGCGCACCCGCGGGGTGCGATCGGTGGTAATGATCGACGATGGCTCGCCTTGGTGCGCTGCCGCTAGCCTTGCGGCGGGCCGGATGGAGCAGGAGATCGGGCTGCGGCTGCGGGTGCTGCAGGTCACGCCGGACGAGCCGCTGCCGGCCGCTGGCGATTCGCCCGATGCCGTGCTGTTGCCCGGCAGCGGCGAGGGAGTCCTGGCCGCGGCACGGGCGCTGCGGGGCAGCGGCGTGCAACTGCTGGGCACGATCCAAGGGCTGGATAGCCGGCCGGAGGCACTGGAAGCACTGGACGGCGCTTGGCTCGCCTGTCCCGATCCCGGCGGGTTCGCGTCGTTCGCGCAGGCGTTCGAAGCCCGGAACGGCGGCGATCCGGGTACGATCACCGCACTCGCCTATGACGCGGCGGGTGTCGCCAACAAGCTGCGCGAGGCCAATGCCCTGAACATGGCCGGCCTGGTCGATGCCCGCGGTTTTCACGGCGTCACGGGTCCGGTGCGGTTCCGCACCGACGGCTCGGTAGCGCGGGATTTCGCGATCGTAGTCGCCTCGCGTGACGGCTATGCCAGCGTGGCGGTGAGTTCGGGATCGTGAATCAGCGCCGCGAAGCCGGCGAGGCCGGCTTCACGTTGATCGAGCTGATGATTTCGCTGGGGCTGTTCGCGTTGATTGCGGCGGCAGGCCTGGCGCTGGTGGACGGCATCCTGCGCGTGAACGGGCGAACCGAGGCGCGGCTGGATCGGCTGGCCGCGCTGCAGCGGACAATGTTCGTGCTGACGAGCGATCTCGATCAACTTGCCAGTGGCCCAGTAACCGGCGGGGGGGACGCGTTGTCGTTCCTGCGCACCGCGCCGGGTACCGGCGGCGTCACCGCACGGGTACAATATGCTGTAGCTGGGGGGGGGCTGGTGCGGGTGGCGCCCGCACCGCAACTTTTATTGCCGGGCGTTGTGACCGCGCGGTGGCAATTCTGGGATGGCGCATGGCGCGACCGGTGGCCGGTGGACGACAGCGAGGAAGCCAAGCAGCGCTGGCCGCGGGCGATCGCGCTGGACCTGCAGGCGGCAGGGCCGAGTGGCGCTCCGGTGAGGCTTCACCGGGTGGTGACGTTGCCGACGCGCGCGCAAGAGGCTCCGCAGTGAACGCCCCCAAGGTGCGCGGCGACGACCAAGCTGGGATGATCCTGGTCAACGTGCTGATGTTCGTCGCGATCGCCAGCGGGCTGGTGCTGCTGATGGTCAATCGCGAGGAACTTGCGCTCGACCGCGGGCTGCGCATGCGCGAGGCGGCGCGGGCGCAGGCGATCGTTCGCGGGGGCGAGCTTTCCGCGCTGGTGGCGCTACGGCGCGATGCGGAAACGGCCGGCGACGTTGATCATCGCGGCGAGCCCTGGGCGAAGCTTGCCGAGAACGCCGCGCCGATCGAAGGGGGCACGTTCGATCTCGCGATCGCGGATGCCGAGGGACGGTTCAACATCAATTCGGTTCGCACCGGTGAGGCGGGGGCGGTGGTGTTGCTCCAGGAAATCGCCAACGACATCGGCATGCCGCCCGAGCAGGTGGTGGCCGCGATCCAATATGTCCGGCTGCAGGGGCCGGTGACCGATCTGCGTCCGCTCCGGCTTGCAGGCATCGCGCCGAAGATGGCCGATCAGCTGGAACGGGTGGTGACGGCGCTGCCCGGCATCACCGCGATCAACCTGAATGCCGCCGAGCCCGAATTGATGCGCATCCTGTTCAAGGATCCGCTGATCGCCAGCCGCCTCGTCGCCATCCGCGCGCGCCAGGGCTACCTGACCCTGAAGGACCTGAACGATCAGCACGTCACCTTGCCCTGGGGCACCTCGTTCAAATCGAACAGCTTCTGGGTGCGAACCGGCGCCACGATCGGATCGACCCGGCAGCAGGAAGCAACGCTGATCCAGCGGCGGCGGAACGAGGGAGGAAAGATGGAAGTCGTGGCCGTGGAGCGCTGGCGCAATGCCGCCGTACCGCCGGGCGTGCCAGCCTTTGGCGCGCGGTGAACGGTTGAGATTACCCGCCGTTTCTGGTCAGGTCGCCGGCATGAACCTGCTGGAGCCGCAACCTTGGTCCTGATGCGCCTGTTCGGCCGGGGAGAGATCCGCCGTTGGCGCGACACGCATGTGGCGCTGGCGCGGGCGGTGCTGCAACAGGCCGCGGCGGACTTGGTCGAGGCGCTGGATACCGAGCTTTCCCAAGCGGATTGGCAGGATGGCCTGATCGAGCAGACGCGCTTCGTTGCCACTCGGATTGCGCCGGTGGTGCGCCGGGTCGTCGATCCGCTGGCACGGCGAGTGATCGAGGAGGCGGACCGGACCTTGCAGCCGATCGCCTTCTATCCGCTACACTGGCGACCGCAGCCCATCGACACGAACCTGATGCGCGACATGATGGAGGAACTGGGCGACTGGGCCGCCGCGGGCGGCGCCGCGCTCTCCGGCATCATGCGAGGCGCGGCGACAACGCTGCCGCTCGGCGGGGCGGTCGGAGGGACAAGGGCAGGCGACTGGATGCGGCTTCGTGCCGAGGCCCGGCTGCGCGCGAAGGTCCATGCCTATATCAACGCCACCGTGGTGAAGGGGCCGAAGGGGCGGCCATCGATGCTGGAACACGTCACCGAATTGCTGCGCGAAGCGGCCAAGCACGCGCGGCCGCTCTGAAGCAATTCACCGCGGGTGAAGACGCTCTAGGTGGAAGAATGCGCAACCAGCCGCGATGTCTATCAATGGCAGCGGACGCATCTTGATTTGAACTACCGAAGGTTCGTCGGGAGCAGGCTTTCAGCTACTGGTTCCGTCCGATCATGATAATGTTACCCGTGCGCGGGTCGAGCCCATTGGCGACGATTTCCAGCTTGGGCTCGTAAACCCAGACATCGCCCGAACCCTGCAGATCGAAACCATAGCTGATGTGATCGGCATCCTTGTGAATTGGGCCGGTCTCGATCAGAACCGGCGTCCAACCGTGGTTTCCCCCGAAAGGTACGGCGTTGGTGTTGCCGCCGTTCAACAATCGATTGGTTTCGGTCCTTCGCGCTTTCAATTGACCGCGTTGCTGGTGCCATTGAGTTCCGGCGGCCAGCCAGAAGCTGACCTGCTGCGCTCCTCCGGTGGCGACCCATGCGGTGAACCGCAGACGGTGCCCTCGATAGGGGGTGGCGTGGACGATACGCCGGAAGCCGGCAAACCTGTCGATGCCGCCGCTCCCGCCGACGCACATCGGCCTATTGTTCGATGGTGCGCGAAAGACATACTGATCCATCCCGACGCCGATGCGCTGCCAGAAGGCGGGACCGGTGATCTGCTCGGCATTGGGAGCGGCAATGTACCCCGATGGGCCGTCGGGGATGATGGCCATGTATTTGGCCACCTGCAGCCCTGAGTGGGGGTCCGTGTCGTAGCCCGAGCGCAGGTCCACAGCATCGAGGGGATCCCCGGCGACGGGGCGACACCGGCGGGCTCGCCCATTCACTACGATGCCGCTAATCCCGGTGACTACGATCTCGTTGTCGGAATTTTCCACCGCAATCCGCTCGCTGGATTGCGCTAACGATAGGTCCGCAGGCGTCGCCGCAAGTCCGGACCAGGATGCAATCGCCGCGACGAAGAGTGATCTGCGGGGCGCGAGGCGCACATGCCTTCTATCGAGCATCAGCGTAGTGCGGAGGATGCTGCGTATGCACATGATCGTTGCGGGCGCCTTAAATCTCTATGCCGCTCAATACCTTTGAAGTTAAGCGCAACACGACCGCGAGAAGCATAGTAGAAGTATGGTGGCCATAGTTAAATGGCCGTGGGGATCGCGACGGCAGCGTTCGTCTTCCGATGTTGCGTTTCAGACGGTGATCGCCGCCACTCTTGCCGCGAGCAGCCGGGCGGCGTCGCCGGGCGTCAGCCGCACTTGAAGGCCGCGCTGCCCGCCGTTGACGTATACATGAGGCTCCGTCAGCGCATCCTGCTCGATCACTACCGGGCAAGACCGCCTCTGCCCAAACGGGCTGATCCCGCCGACTTTGTAACCGGAGATCCGCTCCGCCTCAGCAGGCTTCATCATCTCGGCCGATTTCGCGTCCAGTGCGGTTGCGAGCCGCTTCATCGCCACTTGGCGATCGGACGGTACGATGGCGAGCACCGGCTTGCCGTCGGCCAGCGCCATCAGCGTCTTCAACACCCGCGCTGGCGGCTCGCCCAGCGCCTCCGCCGCCTGCATCCCAATCTGGTCGGCATCGGGATCATAATCGTAGCTGTGGACGCTGAACGGGATATTCGCCGCTTCCAGCATGCGCGTGGCGCGCGTCGCCTTCGACATGCCCTGCCTTTCCTCGATCCAAATCCACGGCACTGCTCGGCGAAATCGATCTGCCGATCAAGCCTCGGCGGCTGGATCAGGATCGACGGGAGGGGACCACCACCGTCTGCCACCGGCCGGCTTCGCCTGGCGCCTGCGCGCTGATCCAGTCATAGCCGGCTTCGTGCCAGGGCCGAACATAAGGCGAGCGGCTGTCCAGCACCATGTCGCCATCGTCTGTGCGGGCTAGCAGCAGCGTATGCAGGCCCAGTCCACGGCGATAGACGACTGCGAAGAACAGTCGATCGGCGGGATAGCCCGCGTCGATCAGCTGCAGCCGCTTTTCGATCGCGAGATCCTCGCAGTCGCCCACGGCCCCCCGCCCGATGCCGCTGCGGCGCCACAGCTCGCCTTCGCCGAACGCGGCAAGATCGGTGCGTTGACGGACGCGGCTGTTGACCAAGCGGTTGACGCTGGCGAGCAGCTTGGAGGAATCGCTACCGGCATCGATCGCGGCGTGTTGGGGAAGAGTGAGCGCGATGCTCGCGGTCGCGGCAACGGCGCGACCGGTCTGACTCTCGCCATACCCCGGAAGACCGCCGAGCATGCGGCACAGTGCACCGTCCGCTTGGCACAATGCGACGAACCCGCGTGGAGCATCCGTTGTGCTGGCCGTAGGAACAAATCGATATTCTTGTGCCGAAGCCAAGTACGGCCACATCAAAAGAGCGGCAATACACGCTGCCGCGCTACGCTTACGCATCCTGCATACTCCGCCTGATGTGGCAGCGGAGTAATGGAGGACGTGCTTATTTGAGGTTTAACGAGGTGGTTAACTTTTACGTTAAGGTAATCGACTTAAGGGGATCACAAGATCGCGCGGGCGAACTGGATTGCGATCCACCAGGAAAGTGCGACGCCGCCGCCGAGCAGCGCCAGGCGTACCGCACCGGGCCAGCGCGCGTGATCGTCCGGTGCCTCGTCCAGACAGGCCGCGGCAATCCGCGCCTGAAAGCCATGGACCGGCGAGGGCACAAAGCCCGGCGCCTGGGCCGACGACCAGATGGGCGCCCGGGGCGCCGACGACGGCGTTTCGCCGTTTCGATTTTCCTGCAGCTTCGCCATGCTGTCCTTCTGCCAGAGCAATCGTTACGGAACGCTTAACATTCCCCTCAGATCCCTCCGTGGAGGACTAGCCGATGTTCAGACTGCAAGCGGTCGGTGCTGCGCCGCGCCCTGGCGTGGGCGAAAGGTTGCGCCAGGGTTTCGGACTTGTTCTGGCGTCTCTGGCCGGGCTGGGAATCGGCTTCGGCCTGCTCGGCACAGTGTGGGAGCCAGGGGATGCCGCCAACATCGTCGCCCCGGCATGGCCGCTGCTGGCGCTGGGGGCTGCGCTTTGCCTGGCAGCGCGGCACCGGCGCGCGGCCTTGGGCATTGCGACGCTGGGCGTCGGTTATGCCGCGGTCACGCTGTTGCCAGGCCTGGCCGCTGCCCCCCAAGCGATGACAGAGGATCCGGTCCGCGATCTGCGAATCGTGCAGTTCAACGCCTGGAAGCACAATCCCGTCCCGCAGCAGGCCGCGCGCTGGATCCTGGCGCAGCGGCCCGACATCGTGGTGCTCGCCGAGGTGGGCTGGCAGTCGGCGTTGCTGCAATCGCTGCTCCCGCACTTTGCCGGGCGGGTGAACTGTGCGCCGGGGGGGCGTTGCTCCACCTGGATTCTTTCGCGACTGCCGATTCGCGCTGCTCGCAGCCTCGCGCAGGGCGACCCCGAGAACCGGCGCGCCTTGTCCGCCGCCTGGGCCCGTCTCGAAACCAGCTGCGGCGATCTGGACGTGATAGGCATCCATCTCGCCCGCCCGTGGCCCTATGCGGGGCAGCGTCGCAATCTGGCACGGCTGCGCGCCGAAATTGCTCATCTTCCGCGAGAACAGATGCTGATCGCTGGCGATTTCAACCTGCCTGCCTGGCAGTTCGGCATGCGGCGGCTGGAGGCTGAATGGGCGCCGATGCGGCGCGTGACGCAATTGCGCGTGACGTGGCCCGCCCGCCTGCACGATGTTGCAGTGCAACCATTTTTGCCCTTGGACCACCTGTTTTTGGGTCCCCGCTGGCAGGTTGTTGCGGTCCATCGCGGGCCTGCAAACGGATCGGATCATTTGCCCGTGGTAACCACGATCCGACCGCGTTCTTCCTGCGCAATTCCCGTTACGGTGCAGTAATGCATTGCTTAATATTCGGTTTCTTGATAAGAAGGTGACAAGGAGGATGACGAGGTGAAGCGTCTTCTAACCATCATGTTCTTGTTACTGGCGTTGAATGGTGCTGCATTTGCACAGGAAGCCGCGCCTGCCGCTTCTGCGGTGTCGGCGGACCAGGATTATCATCTGGGCGTTGCCGACAAGGTTCGCGTCATCGTCTATGACGAGCCGTCGCTTTCGGGCGAATATCTTGTGAATGCAAACGGCTCTGTGTCGATGTCGCTGATCGGCAATGTTCCGGCACAAGGCAGGACCGCCAGCCAGGTAGCGGAAGATATTCGGACCAAGTTGGCCGATGGATATATTCGCGAGCCGAAAGTCAGCATCGATGTTCTCACCTTTCGTCCCTACTATATCCTCGGGGAAGTAAAAAAACCTGGACAATATCCATATTCCTCTGGGTTGACAGTTCTAAACGCGGTGGCGACGGCGGAAGGTTTCAGCTACAGGGCTGATCGTAAGCACGTCTTCCTGCGGAGGGCGGGAGATGACAAAGAACAGAGGATTCGCCTTGATGCTTCTGTTCGTGTATCTCCGGGTGATACCGTACGTATTGGAGAGCGATTCTTCTGATCCTGAAAATCGGGCTCAGTCGATGACGCTGAATGTGCGAATGGATGCGTTTGGAGATTAAATACCTCTGATTTCAGAGGAAACGAGAAGGGGGAGTTCCGGTGCGCGGAGTATTCATCGTTCTTGCGGCGGGATCGCTGTCGATTGCAAACCCTGCGGCGACGCAGACGGGAGAGGCGACGCAGACGCCTGCGCCTGCACCGGTCGACGAGGACCAGCAAGCAGACGCGGTGGTGCAGGCGATCCGCGCAGCGCTGGAAGGCAAGCCGGACGACGCCCGTGTCGGCGCATTGGAGGCGCAGCTGGCGTTCGTTCTGGATCAGGCCAATGCAGGCTGCGGTGCGACGACCAAGGCATTGAACACAGTGCTGCAGGGCGATCTGTCCAACACGGCGCGTGCTGCCCTTCGCAACCTGTCGACCACGGTTTCGCGGTGCCAGAATGAAGGCACCGGCGCGACCGGCAGTGTCGCGGATCAGCAGGCGGATCAGGGACCCAATGTGGCCGTCGGCGGTGGCACGTCGGATTACGTGGCACCCTAAGCGGTTGCTGGCGTAGAATTTGGGGGGACTATTGTGCGTGGCTATCATTCAATCATAGTGTCCGTGCTGGGCCTCGCTTGCGCTACGCAGGCGCAGGCGCAGAATGTCGGGGAAAGCCTGGTTGCGCCCGATCTTCCGCTGCAGTTCGATCGCGGTCGGAACGAGTCGGTGCTTGATCGCGCCCGGCCGGAATATGAGGCTCTGGGCTTGCAGCTCGGCAGTTTCACGCTCTTTCCGCGCGTCGATACCGAACTCGGCTTCTCCGACAACGTTTACGCGATCCGGTCGCCGCGCACCGGGGATGGCTATGTCACGGTGGCGCCGCGCGCTTCCTTGTCGACCAACGCCACCACTTATGCGCTGGACTTGAGCGCAGGCTATGCCGGCCGTCGCTATTTTTCGGAGACGCAGCGTGACGAAAATACCTGGTTCGCGGGTGCGAACGGGCGTCTCGACGCCACGTCCAGCGTTTCGTTCGCGGGGCGATTCCGCGCATCCCGGCTGGTGGAACCCCGCACCTCCGCGGCCGTACCGCTGACCGCTTCCGAGCCGATCCAATATCGCCAAAACGAGGCAGGTGCCACGGCCAGCTTTACCGGCGGCAAGGCGCGCGGCCAGCTTTCGTTCGATTACAACGGCTTCACGTTCAGCGATGTGCGCACTTTCGGTGGCACAGTGCTGGACCAGGCAAGTCGAAATCGCGACGTCTATCGTGGGGCAGGCCGCGGCGAAATATCGGTTTCTGCCGACACGTCGGTGTTCGTGCAGCTGGGATATGAAAAGAGCGACTATCGCGTGCCGCTGTCGGTGGGGGTTCCCAACCGTACCTCGGATCAGGTGCGTGCGTTGCTGGGCGCCAGCTTCGACGTGAGTTCGCTGATCCGCGGCGCCATTTCCGCCGGCTATGTCCGCCGGAACTACACGGCATCGATCTATCCCGACATTTCCGGCTGGGCCGCGGAAGGGCGCGTGCAGTATTTCGCGAGCCCGCTCACCACCATCACGGCAACGGTGCGCCGTACCGTGGAGGATGCGTCGTTCCAGGATACCAGCGGCTTCTTCGCCACCTCCGGCAGCGTGCGGGCCGACCATGAGCTGCTGCGCAACCTGCTCCTCTACGGCCAGGCTGGCTACGAAGTGGATACCTATCAGGGCACCGGCGCGACGGTGCCGGATGTAAAGATCTGGCGGGCCGGCGCCGGGGCGCGCTATTTCCTGAATCGTACGATCGGGCTGGCATTTTCCTTCTCCCATGACTCGCGCACCTCGAATGCGGTGGCCAATGCCTACACTGAGAATCGCGGGCTGATTTCCATTGTCTTCCAGCGCTGACGGCGCCGTGAACCAGATCGAGGCGTAATGAACAGCGTAACCCCCCTGCCACCGGTGCGTATCGAAAGCCGCTTCGATCAGGCGCGGCACATCGGCCGCAAGCCGATCACGCTTTCGGGCGTCGGCGACGCGCTGCGTCGGCGATTGCCGATCCTGGTCGGCGCGGTGCTGATCGCGATGGTGGGCGCGGCCGTGGTCTCGGCCTTGCTCACGCCGCTCTATTCTTCCACCACCCGCCTGCGCATCGTGCCGCGCAGCGCATCGCCGCTCGATTTCGATGCCCGGGCCGATACGCCGCTGGACCAGTCGATCATCGAAACCGAAGTCGCAAGCATCGGCTCACGCGATACCGCGCGCGCGGTGGTGCGCGAACTCGGCCTCCAGTACGACTCGGAATTTCTGTCGCCCGCCTGGCAGAAGCGGCAGCGCGCCGGCGGCACGGCGAACGAAGCGGCGCTGGTGGAACATGCGACGAGCAAGGTGCTCGACCGGCTCTCTGTAGCGCGTCAGGGCAAGAGCTATGTCGTCCAGGTCGGCTTCAGCTCGGAGGACCCGGTAAAGGCCGCGAAGGTCGCCAATGCCCTCGCCAATGCCTATATCAGCCGCAGCGTCGAAACGATTGTCGAAACCGCGTCGCAACAGTCCGCGTCTTTGGGTCAGCGGCTGAGCGAACTCGGCAATGAAGTGCGCGAGGCGGAAAGCAAGGTTGCGCAGTACCGCGCGCAGACCGGCATCGTCGAAGGCGGCGGCGGTACCGTGAGCGACCAGCAGGTAGCGCCGCTCGCGGGGCAACTCGCCACGGCCGAGGCGCAGGCCGCCAGCGCGCGATCCGATCTTGCCGTGGCCGAACGCCAGTCGAGCGGGGGCAGCAGCGATGCGGTGGGCGCGGTACTCGGTTCGACGGTGATCGCCGATCTGCGTCGCCAGCGCAGCGAGGCCGAAAAGGAGTGGGCGGTCGCCAATTCCCGCTACGGCGCCAAGCATCCGCAGGTGATCGGCGCTAACGATCGCATTCAGGCGCTGGACCAGCAGATCCGCCAGGAGCAGGCGCGGATCATCGAAGGCCTCCGCGCGGCATCGCGGGCGGCGGACGCGCGCGTCACCAGCCTGCGAAGCCAGCTGAGTGCGCTGCGGGGCGAGATCTCGCAAAACAACCGCGCCTCGGTGCAGGCGGACAGCCTCGAGCGTGAGGCGGCGGCCAAGCGCGCCGCCTATGAACGGCTGTCGCAAGCCAATCAGCAGAACAACCAGGCCAAGCGCATCGACGATAGTCAGGCGCAGGCCCGGATCATCGAGCGCGCGACGGTTTCCGCCAGCCCGAGCTTCCCCAACAAGAAGGCGATGCTCGCGGCCGGGCTGCTGGTAGGGCTGCTGGTCGGCTTTGGCGGCGTATTGGTGGCGGAAGGCACCCAGTCGCGCGTCCGTACGCCCGAGGATGTCGAGCTGTTGCTGGGGCTGCCGTTCCTCGCCTCGGTGCCCGATCTCGGCCGCCGCCGCTGGGGCTTTGGCGGCGCGCGCGTGTCGCCTGCGACATCGCTCGTCGAGAAGCCTGCCTCCGCCTATGCCGAAAGCTTCCGCACGATCCGGCGTGCCCTGCAGGCGAAGGAGGGCGTGCGCCCGAAGGTAATCGCCATCACCTCGACGCTGCCGGCCGAAGGAAAGACCACGACGGCGCTGTCGCTCGCACGCGTGATGGCGATGAGCGGCGACCGCGTGCTGCTGATCGATTGCGACGTCCGCCGGGCGAGCTTGCTGTCCACGATCGAAACGCCGATCGCGAACGGGCTGGTCGAGCTACTGGAAGGGCGGTGCTCGCTGTCGGAAGCGCTGATGCCCGATGTGGTCGATCAGCTCACGCTCTTGCCGGTTGCTCGCGCCTCGTTCACGCCGGTCGACCTGTTCCATGGGCCGGAAATGGATGCCCTGCTCGCCGCAGTGCGCCGGGACTATGACTATGTCGTGCTCGATACACCGCCACTGCTCGGCGTTGCCGATGCGCGCGCACTCGTGGCGCTTGCAGACACCGCGCTGTTGCTGGTGAAGTGGAACGCCACGTCGGTTGCGGCGATCGACACTTGCCTCGCCGGCGTGGAGCAGGACGGGACGCATGTGGGCGGTGTGGTGATGACCATGGTGGATCGCCGCGCGGAGGCGATGGGCGCGCTCTATTATTCGCATCGCTATGGCAACTATTACCAGAACTGAACGCTCAGCGGCTGCATCGCGACGCGCGACCGCGGCCGGCCGACGCAACGCTGCGCCGCGCTGGCCGGCGATACTGCTCGCCGGCGCGATCGCCGCTGCGACGCTGCGGGGCGCGCCGGTCGCGATAGAGGCCTGGCAGATCGATCGTGCGGCACGGGCGCTTGCCGCCGATCTGGACGCGGCGGAGCAGCTGGCGGCGCGCTATGACGATGCGACCAAGCCTGTACCGCCGCGCCTGGCGCTCGCGCTAGCGGCAGCCTGGAGCCGGTCGGCGGCGGCGTCGCAGGATGGCGCCTATCGCGCGCTGGCTCTGTCCAACGCCGGTGGCTTTCTTGCGCAGGCGCAATCTGCCCGACCCGTGTGGCCATCGTTGCGGGTTGCGGAGGCGTATCAGGCGATGCTGCTTCCAGGGCAACAGCAGAAGGCGCTCACCGCGTTCGCCGCGAGCTATGCCGGCGGCCGGTTCTTGCCGTACGAGGGGCTGTGGCGCGTCGCCTTCGGGGTACGCCACTGGCAGCAACTGGACGCGAAGACCCGCGCGAGCATGCTGGAAGAGGCGGTGCTGCTGACGCGGATGGACGGCGGGCTGCGGCGGCAGATCGAAGCGATCCTGGGAGACAGCCCGGCCGCCGTCGGCTTTCAGCTACGCCTCGCTGCGGCGCGGCGGGACGGCGGTGCGGAGCGCACGGCCCCAGCACAGACCGAATAACAGCGCGGCAAGCGCCGCGATGGCGGGCACATTCAGCGCGATGTCCAGCATCGCGGCGCCGGCCACCAGCGCCAGGGCAAGCAAGGCGGAAAGCGCCGGCAGATCGATTTCGGTCCGCCAGGCGACGCGAACGATCGTCGCGGCCGGGATGACAAGACCCAGGCCAAGGAGCACCACGCAAGGCCAACCGGCTTCGATCGCCAGTTGCAGCACCACATTATGGGCCGCGCCGAACATCCAATAGTCGGCGACGTTGGCGGGGCCCAGATGCTGCTGGTTCCATTCGACAAAGCCCCCCAGCCCATGACCCCAGATCGGCGCCTGCATAGAAGCCGCGCCATAATAGCCAAGCACCTGCATCCGGCCGTCCAAATCGTCGGCGATCAGGCCGGTACGCCCCAGGATCGCGGGGCCGGCAAGCATGCCGAGCACCGCGACAAAGCCGATCCCGATCGTGACCAGGGCCACCACGCGCGCGGTGCGGGGCCAGTGATCGCCATTGCGGCTGAGCGCCGCGAACAGCAGCACAAGCAATGCCGCGATCGTCAGTCCGGTGGAAAGGCGCGACTGCGTCTGTGCGCATAGCACCGCCGCGCAAAGCACCACCATCATGCTGAACGCCACGGAATAGCCCATTCCGATTACCCGACGCCCGAGCCACAGCGCCTCCAGCCGGTCGCCAGCCGTGCCCGCAGCGAGAAGCGCAATCATTCCCAAAGCGGCGCCGGCCGCGTTCCAGTTCCCGATAGTCGCGGCGAACCGTACCTGCCCCTTGGTCGTCAGAAATCCCAGTTCTGCCAGCGCACCGGATTCGCGCAGAATGAGCAGGGCGACGACATAGGCGCCACCGGCGACAACCAGCCAGGCAATCGTTCGCCGCACGGCATGACGGCGATAGCCGAGCGCGGCGGCGGCGAGAAACAGCGCGATGTGCGAGAGCAGCGAGAGCATGGCGCCGTCGAACAGGTCCGGCGCGACGCGATCTGGAATGGCGAATGCCGCGCGCACGGCGGGCGCCATCGGCAATGCCGCCCAGGCAGCCGCTGCTGCGAGGAACAGGAGCGGCAGGGTCGTTCGCCGCCAGAACAACGCATCGATCCGCCCGAAGGCGAAGACCGTGAAGGCGAAGCAGAGATCGGCCATCGCGGCCATGGCGCCATAGCCGGCGGTATTAGCGCCATGAAACGCCAGCTGCCCGATAACCAGGAAAGCGATGACGATCGCTGCCGCTTGCCTGCCGCGTTCCGCCGAGGGCGGCGCGCGAAACTCGACGGTCATGTCTCCGGGCCGGGACGGAAAGGGGGTCCCGAAGCCCGCCGATCGACCGGGTGCGCTCATGCGGCGGCTTCCAGCGATGCCGCAGGTACGGGGCTCTGGTTCAGCTGCTGATGCGCGCGGGCGACGGTGGCCAGGAAGCCGGCACGAAAATTGGCAACGCTGAACCGCGCCGCTTGCGCCACGGCGTCGGCAGGATCGAACCGCGGCAGCCAATCCTCCAAGGTCGCCACCGCCGCTTCGAGCGCGGCGGCGGTCTGTTCACGATAGAAGAGCCCCGTCCGGCCTTCCACCACGGTTTCAAGCGCGCCGCCCCGGCCATAGGCGAGTACCGGCCGGCCGCTTGCCTGCACTTCCACAGGGATCATGCCGAAGTCTTCCTCGGCGGTGAAGACGAGCGCGCGGGCCGTCGCATAGGCCTTGCGCAGCGCATCGAAGTCGAGCCGTTCGGTGAAGCGGATGTTCGGGGAGGCGATCCGCTGCAGCTGCGCGCGCATCGGGCCGTCCCCGACGATGTGGAGCGGGAGGCCGTTGCGGCGGAAAGCCTCCACCGCGAGATCGGGTCGTTTGTACGGTACGAGCTGGCCTGCCCAGAGATAGGCGTCTTCGGGCTCAGCTGGGGCAAACAAGCTGGCGTCGATCGGCGGGTAGACCACGCTCGCTTCGCGACCCCAGAATTTCGCCACGCGCTTTCGCACGAAATGACTGTTCGTCATGATCGCATCGCTGCGCGAGGCACTGACCATGTCCCAGCGGCGCAGTCCCGGCGCCAGCAGCGGCATCGTCCAGCGCGTCAGCAGGCCGCCGGCGTCGCGATACTGGCCATATTGGTCCCAGATGTACCGCATCGGCGAATGGCAATAGGTGACGTGCAGGGCATCCGGCCGCGTGATCACGCCCTTGGCTGGGCCCGCCTCGCAACTGATCACCAGATCATAGGCGCTGAGATCGAGCAGTTCGAGCGCGTGCGGCATCAGCGGCAGATATTTCTGATACTGCTCCTTCGCGAAGGGCAGGCGGCCGATAAAGGTGGTCGTGACCTTACGTTCACGGATCTTCGCCGACATCCGCGTCGGATCATAAACGTGGGTGAAGATATCTGCCTGTGGATACAGATCCAGGATCTGTTCAAGCACGCGCTCGCCGCCGCGCATGGCGACGAGCCAGTAATGGATGATGGCGACACGCATGGCGCAGGCTCAGACGCAGCGCAGCATCAGCACGAGCCGCTCGCGAGAAACACTGCGGGGATCGTGAGAAGCATGATGCGCAAATTGAAGGTCAAGCTGCGGCGGCGAAGGTACAGCAGATCTAACGCTACGCGACGACAATAGCTGGTGTCGTTGCGCCCGCTGACCTGCCAAAGGCCTGTGATTCCAGGCTTCACGCTGCAGTAGGCGGCGAAGTATCGACCATAGCGCGCGATTTCCGAAGTCACGATCGGGCGCGGGCCGACCACACTCATCGTGCCGATCAGCACGTTGGCGAACTGCGGCAGTTCATCGAGGCTGCTCTTTCGCAGGAAGCGGCCCAGCGGCGTGACGCGCGGATCGTTTCGCAACTTGTGGTTCATCATCCATTCGGCGCGCGCTTCGGGGTCTATTTCCAGAAGCTCCGCCAGCCTGGTTTCCGCATTCACCACCATGGTGCGGAACTTGAAGCAGCGAAAATAGATGCCGCCCATCCCGATACGACGATGCGCAAACAAAATCGGACCAGGATCGCTGATAAACACCGCTGCTGCCAGAAAAAGCAGCAGAGGAGAAAGTATAACCAGCGCTACGATCGAGACGATGATGTCTGCGATACGGATCGCGATCTGCGTGGATGTCGCCTGATGACCTTCCATCGGCGCTTGAACCGTTTTCGACAGGTACACGGTTTCCCCCCTCTCGCCAAGCCCCCGGCGAAACACCTCGAATCATGTTGCAGAGCAATGATAGTAAAAACGAGAGTTAATAAAAAGTAGATTCTTGCGAAGATCGCTCTTTATCAATTTCGTTTGTAAACAGTAATAAACCTTTGCTTTCCCAAGGCCGTTGGCGACGCCGCTGGCGGCGCGCGGTGCCAGAACGAAACTCAGTCCTGACCGGGGAGGGGAAGGCGCCGCGTGCTGCGTTGCAGCGGAAATGCCGGAGCCGGCGACGGCTTCGGCGAGGCGGTGGGGGTGGGCAGGGGCATGGG
The DNA here is from genome assembly GCF_000282895.1 of Sphingomonas sp. ATCC 31555. Classification (GTDB taxonomy): domain Bacteria; phylum Pseudomonadota; class Alphaproteobacteria; order Sphingomonadales; family Sphingomonadaceae; genus Sphingomonas. Next base: position 51,505 of record NZ_ALBQ01000034.1, on the reverse strand, counting down.
CGCCGTCGCTGCCGTAACTTGCGCCGAGGCCTGTTTTTCGACCGGCGGGTCCGTTTTTGCTGGCGGTGCGGCTGCGGCGGTATCGACCGGCAATGATCCCATGATTGCCGGCAACACCGGCGGCAGAGGTTCGGCAGGACGCGGTGCGCCGAAGATGAACCCCCCATAGGCCTGATGCGGGGCGTAGAAGATGTGCGTGCCGATCATCGCAATCTTGCGCAACTCGGGCGCCCATCGGGCAAAGACATAGGACGCATGATAATGCGTCGATTGGCCGACGGGCGCGGAAACCGCGCCGTGCAGCGCTGCATTGGCGATGGCCCTGGCAATCAACCAGCGCCGCGGCACCGGCGCGCGGGCGAGCGAACCATCGCAGGTAAAGGTGAACTGGCAGCCAGTGCGGCGCTCGGCGCCCTGATACACCACATCGCAGATTCGCTTGGGAAAGCGTGGGTGCCGCACGCGATTGAGCACCACCTGCGCAACTGCCCGCTGGCCCGCCACCGGCTCTGTCGCGGCTTCGTAGTAGATGGCGGCTGCCAGGCAATCGGTTTCCCGCTCCAGTTCGGCGGGCGGTAGCCAGGCGGCATCGAAGGGCGGAGCGGGCGGGCTGAAGCCGCGGTAGAAGGGCAAGGCATGGTTGCGAGCGCGGGCCACGTCCGGCGCGAGATCGAGCTTTTGTTGCGGGAGAAACGCGTCGATCGGCAACAGGGCCGCAGGATCTGCGGGACGCTCGGCAGGCGCATTTGTCGGCACTGGTGCCAGCAATTCGAGCGGCCCGAAACTGGCGAACAGCAGCACCGCCGCTGCCGCCGCCAGAGCCAGCGCGAAACCGAAAATCGCCAGCGAAGAACGCTGTGCGTGCGAGATCATCGCCTTACACCCCCATTCACCGCACTTTCCCCGATGGCCGATTAGGTGCGCCAAGATGAAGGGATGTGCAAGTGCGCAGGGCAAGCTGCGCCCGGATCAGGGCGTGTGGTCGGGCAGTATGGGACCGGTGGACTGGCGGACGACAAGGCTGGCGGGGGTGATGAAAGGGCCATCGGGCACGGGGCGGCCGGATTGTTCGGCGATCAACAGTTCGACCGCGCGTGCCGTCACATCGGCAATCGGCTGGACGATGGCGGTGAGCGGCGGCCGGACGAAGCGCACGATCGGCGTATCGTCGAAGCTGACAAGCGAAAGATCGCCCGGCACGTCCAGCCCCCGCTCATGCGCGAGTTCCAGCGTCGCCAGCGCCATTTGATCGTTGCTGGCGACGATCGCGGTGGGCCGCGGGATTCGGCTCAGCAAGGCGATCGCCGCCGCACGACCCGATGCGAACGTGAAATCCCCCTGTGCCAGCAATCCCTCGCATGCCAGCCCCGCCGCCGCCATCGACGCGCGCCAGCCGGCGACCCGCAGGCCGCTAAGTTCATAGTCATCCGGCCCGGCGATGAAGCCGATGTGGCGATGGCCCAAGGCGGTCAGATGCTCCGTGGCGAGCCGTGCCGCGCCCTCATCATCGATCGATATCGGAAAACCGCTGCCGGGCTTCAGCGATCCGATCCGCGCAAAGCTGATCCCATGCGCCTCCAGCAAGCGGGTGATCAGCGGGTTCTCGGAATGCGGCGGCGTCAGGATCACCCCGTCCGGCTGCAACGCTGCGATCGCGCCGAGCAATTCGCGTTCAATATGGTCGCTGTGCGTGTCGACCAGCTCGACGATCAGGCGATAGCCATATTCGGCGCAGGTCAGCATGCCCCCGAGCAGCATCTGATCCACCCAGTCGGTGCCTTCCCGACTCCGCCACCCGTCGATCGTCCGCTCGCGATCGTTCAGCGCGACGATCAGATAAGAGCGCGATCCCCCCATGCGCTGCGCGGCAATGGAGGGAACATAGCCAAGCTTGAGGATCGACGCCTGCACCCGCTCCATCATTTCGGGGCGAACATTGGGTTCCTTGTTGATCACCCGGCTGACGGTCTGCAGCGACACGCCGGCATCAGCCGCGACATGCCGGATGGTGACGGACTGACGACGGCGGGGCGGCATCGGCGTCAGGCCACCGCGCCGCAGAAGCGCGCGACATAGTCCGCATGGGGCGGCAGGCCGCGCACCGTCGTCGCCACGTTCTGGCGCACGCTCGACAGCAGTTGGGCAAGCTCGCCGTCGGAAAGGCGGGCGGTGATCGGATGGTAGCTTTCCGGCACGATGCCCTGGCCCAGCATCACCTGCACCCAGCTGTTCTCGGCGAATAGTTCGTCGTTGCGGCGAAAGACGCGGGCTGTTTCGCGGAACAGAGCGATCTTGTGTGCCAGGCTTTCGGGTATCTCCATGTCCGCGCATTGCCGCCAAAAGGGAGTGTCGCGACGTTCGGTGACCTTATAGTGCAGGATCAGGAAGTCGCGGATCTGCAGCATGTCCGTCATCTGCTGATCGTTGAACTCGGCAATGTCGTGCGGGCTGACGGGGTCGCCGGGGAGCAGGCGGATCAGGCGCAGGATGGCGCGCTGGATCAGGTGAATGCTGGTCGATTCCAGCGGCTCCAGGAACCCGCCGGAAAGGCCGATCGCGATGCAGTTGCGATGCCATTGCTTGCGCCGAGCGCCGGTGGTGAAGCGCAGCATGTTGGGTTCGGTAAGCACCGTGCCTTCGACGTTTGCGAGCAGCCTCTCCCGCGCGACGTCATGATCAAGGTAGCGGCTGCAATAGACGATGCCGTTGCCGGCGCGGTGCTGGAGCGGAATGCGCCATTGCCAGCCGGACTCATGCGCGATGGCGCGCGTAAAGGGCACGGGCGGGCGCACGCTTTCGGTCTGCACGGCGACGGCGGCGTCGCACGGTAGGTAATGGCTCCAGTCGTCAAACCCGACATGTAGCGCGCGTTCGATCAGCAGCGCGCGGAAGCCGGTGCAATCGATGAACAGGTCGCCCTCGATCCGCTGCCCGTCGTCCAGCACAAGTGCGGCGATGTCGCCGCTTTTCCCGTCGAGTTCTACCCGTTCGATGCGCCCCTCGATGCGAACGGCTCCGTCGCCTTCGGCCATGCGACGCAAGAACCGACCGTACAAGGTCGAATCCAGCTGATAGGCATAGTTCATCCGGTCATCCGGCAGATGCGCGAAGCGGCCTTCGCGCGCGGCCACCAGTTCCAGGCAATAATCGTCATAGGGAGCGTCGTTGCCCCGGGTCCGTCCGTCCAGCCAGAAATGCTGGAAGCCGGCCGCCCAGTGATCCTTGCCGGTCAGGCCGAACGAATGGAAATAGCTGTCCTGCGGGCCCTTCCATCCGTCGAACTGGATGCCGAGCTTGAACGTCGCCTGGGTGGCGGCCATGAACTCGGCTTCGTTGATGCCCAGCAGGCGGTTGAAGGTGATGATCGGCGGGATAGTGGATTCGCCGACCCCGATCGTGCCGATCGCGTCCGACTCCACCAGGGTGACACTGACGGCGCGGCCCAGCGTGCGCGCCAGCGCCGCGGCGGCCATCCAGCCCGCGGTGCCGCCGCCGGCAATGACGATCCGGCGCGGTGCCCTCATCGGCTGAGCGCCTTCATAAGGAACCCGCGCAGGCGGGCCGCCAGCGTCGGCGTCATCGGATCGAGGATGCCGCGGCCGCCCTCCGGAATATGGGCGACGACGCTCTCGTCATTGGCAAAGACGTAGTGATCGAACATGTCGCGCCAATGTGCCTTCTGGTCTGCGGGCAAGTCGCGGATCGCCATCATCGCGTGGTTCAAGGCCTCTTGTGGCTGGCCCATCCATCGGGGTGCGTCGCGCCACCAGTAATTGACCAGCACGTTGAACTTTTCGGTACCCTCGACATGGTGCCACCACAGTGCCGGGATATATACGGCGTCGCCCGCTTGGAGATCGGCGACCTGCGCACTCGCCAGCGCCTCGGCGAAGCGGGGGAAGCGGTCGAGATCCGGCGCATGGAAATCGACCATGCTGATTGCGCGCCCGGCGGGAGTGTTGTCCACCGGACCGAGATACAGGTTGCGGAACTGTTCGCGCGGGAACAGCGTAAAGCGGCGGCGGCCGACCGCGCAAACCGCAAGATTGTGGGGCACGTCGTTGTGCGCGGCGATGCGCGTACGGGTGCCGATCCAAAGGCTGGTGATCAGATCGCGCGTGCCCAGATCGATGTGATTGGCTTCGTGCAGACCCCGAAAATAGGCCATCGCGTCGATGGAGGCGAGATAGATGGAGGGCGCATCGGGTAGCTCGGCGAATTCGGTGATGCGCGCGAAGATTTCCGGGAGCTTCGCCTCCATCATCCGGAAGTTCATCGCCATTGCGTCGTCGTAAAACAGCCGCCCGTCGCTGTTCGGCGCCGTGACCGAAACCGGGAAGGGGCGATCACGATGATGGGCAAGAAGATAGTCTTGTGCAGCAGCGGCGGAGCGGCGGCCGGCGTCGACCAGCGGCCAATCGTCAGCGAGTCCGCGCACGACGAACGGGTGCTCGGCCGTGCGCAGCATGGCGTCCAGCGCGGCCGCATCGGCGACCGTCACTTCGGGCACCGGCGGAAGCGAGGCTAGCAGCCCGTTCGGATCGGCTTCAGCCATAAACGGTCGGCTGGTTGCGCCGGGCGATCAGGGCGCTGAAATTCGCGAGCGACGCGATTGCCATGTAGATAGGCAGCAGGTGCCCGGCGGCGTTCAACTCGCTCAGCACGGCTCCGTCGAGTGACGCCAGGCGATCTTCGTCAATGATGTGGAAACCAACCAGGCGGTTGGTAGAACCGTCCGCCAGCGTGACCTCCAGCGTGAATGGTTCGAGCAGTTCGTAGCGCTGAAGAGCGGCGAAAAAGGCTCCCGCCTCGCGGTAACCATGATCTAGCGCGCCCAGCTGCTCGGCGATGCGTTCAAGATAGGGCGTCGGCTGTCCGTGCGGATCGAAAACGCGTATCCCTTCACCGCCTCGGGCGATGCGCGGCGAGTCCAAGTCAACATGCACCTGTTTTTCGCCATCCTCATCCGGGCCGCCCCCGATCAGGAAAGGCTGGATGTCCATCGCCAGCGGCCGGTAGCGCGCGTCCCAGCGGCCATCCGCCAGGAACAGGTTTTCGCCACTCTCGAAGCCGAACATGGCGAAGGCATGGAACCGATCGCGCTCCTCGTTGAGGCGGAACAGGATCGGATATTCGGCCTGCACCTCGCGAAACTCGGTTGGTACCGTGATGCAGCACATCTGCGCATCACCCAGCGCGGCGTCACGCTGCTCCAGGATGCGCAGGTCACGATGCGCTTCAGCGGTGAGGATGGCATGGCGGGTCATGACGCGCATCTTTCCAGAAAGGGTGGTCGCTCGCCGCGCAGGGCGTCGAGATAGGCACGATTGGTTGGCAGGCTCGCGGCAAGCGCACGGCTGCGCTGGTCGAGCTGCCGCAACTGGTTCGGCAGGTCGGGACGCACCGGCCGTTGCACGGGAGAGGGTTGGGGGAAGGGGAAGCCCATGCCCCACAGGATGTAGCGATAGCTTGCTGCAGGAAACAGCTCATCCTGCATCGGCAGATCCAATGCGGAGGGTGCCCGGTATCGCCATAGCTGTAGCGCCTCGACCAGGCGCTCGGGCATCGTCGCGGCGGCGCGGTGCGCGCGCCAATAGGGTTCTTCGCGGCGGCTGAGCACATAATGGAGCTTCAGGAACTCGACAATGCGTTCCCACCGATAGCAGGCGAGCGCATTGAAGCGGCGCGCCTGTATCGGCATCAGCGCGGGATCAACGGGGAAGTCTTCGAGCAACGCATCCAGCGACAGCTCGATCATCACGATCGCAGAGGCCTCCAGCGGCTCCATGAACCCCGCCGACTGGCCGATCGCGAGGCAATTCGCCTCCCACGGGCGTGCCCGATAGCTTGAACGGAAGCGCAGTGCGCGCGGTGCAGGCATCTCCGGCAAGAACGCGCGGCAATAGTCGGCCAGCACCGCCGTGGCCGCTGCCTCGTCCATGAACGCCGAGGCATAGACGCACCCTATCCCCCGCCGGCTCGGCAGTCCGATGTCCCAGATCCAGCCGGCGGCATGTGCCGTCGCCACGGTCTGCGACGCGATCGGGCTGTCCGGGGCGACGGGCAACTGCACGGCCAAAGCGCGATCGTTGAACAAGGTGGCGGAGGCATCGACCACGTCGACGGCGAGTGTGTCGCCGATCAGCAGCGCCGACTGGCCGGTGCAATCCAGAAACAGGTCGCCTGCGATCCTACCGGTCTCTCGGGTCTGCACCGCCGCGATGCTGCCGTGTTCGGCACGTTCGACACTGAGGACATGATCGCGCACATGCCGTACGCCCAGCCGCGTGGTCGCCTGGCGGGTGAGAAGCACTGCCAGCTTGGCCGCGTCGAGGTGATAGGCATAATTCAGCGCGCCGGCATAGTCGGGCATCGCCCGCTGCCGCGGTGCGAGATCGGCGGCGCACACCTGCGGCTGGGGGCAGGCGGCCACAGCATAGGGGCGACCGCCCGGAAGGTCGGCGGGGTCGAGTTCGAGCGGCGGGACGAAGGGGTGATAATAGCGCTCGTCGGCCGCGCCGGTCGCCCAGCCATCAAACCGCGTCCCCTGTTTGAACGAACCGTCACACGCGAGAAGCAGCTCGGTCTCGGAGATGCCGATCCGCTCCAGGGTTCGGCGGATCGTAGGCCAGGTCCCTTCCCCCACACCGATTGTCGCCACATCGGGGGATTCGATCAATGTCACTGCTATTGCGCCGGCCGTCGCAGCAGCGATGCGACAAGCGGACAGCCAGCCCGCAGTGCCGCCGCCCACGATCACGACATGGCTGATTGCCCTATCCACCGCTCATCCGAATCCCGGTTCTGCCCCAAATGCCTTCCCGGCACACGGTAATCGCATCGGCGGCACGATAATCGGCGAGCCGCTGGAAAGGCCAGCTTTTCCGCAAGGAGAAGCTGGCCTTCCCGGGGGGGAGGTTAGAAGGTGAAGCGCACACCGGCCGAATAGCGTGCATCCTGCTTGGTGACGAACGTCACGTTGCGGTCCGAACGCAGATGGCCGCTCCGGTTTTCGCCCAGCAGGTTGATCGCTTCGGCGAAGATCGCGACGCTCTTGGTCACCGCATAGCTGGCGCTCGCATCGAGCTGGCCATAGGTGTTGATATAGACCGGGTTGATGCCCGCACCTGCCAGATAGCCCTTGCGCCAGTTGTACGCAGCACGCGCCTGAATCCCGAACTTGTCGTAGAACAGCACCGCGTTCGCACTGTCCGACAGGCCGGTAATGGCGAACTGCGACACGCTGGCGGGGAGCGTGTTGTCATAGTCGCGATTGCCGTTGACGATCGTGTAGTTGAGGATCGTGCCGAAGCCGGTGTCCCAGAAATTGTGCTGGATGGCGAATTCGAAGCCGTCGACCGACGCGGTCTGATCGCTGTTGAACGGCGTGCTGACGATGAAATTCACCAGCGGATCGTCCGGCTGCGCCACGATGGTGCCGTTGACCACGCCGCCCGGATAGTTGGCGGCGATATAGTCGCGCACTTGCGCGAAGGTGGCATTCGCACCCAGCGCGTTGATCGCCGCCTGGTAGCGCGGCCCATAGCGCGTGACGCCATTGAACGTGCTGACGGGAGAGGTGACGCCGGGGACGGTGGTGTTGATCTGCGTCTGGCCGATATAGTTCGACACGTCCTTGTGGAAGAAGCCTACGGACAGATAGCTGTCGGACTTGTAATACCATTCCGCCGACAGATCGATGTTCTTCGATTTGTACGGAATGAGATTGGGGTTGCCCACGCCGCCGGTGCCGCCGCCGATCCGGAACAGCTGGTCGAGGCGACGGCCGCCCTGCAGGCTGCCATAATCGGCGCGTGTGATGGTGTGGCTGTACGACGCGCGCAGCTTGACGTTTTCAATCGGCTGGAAGTCGAAGTCGACCGAGGGCAACCAGTTTTCATAGCTTCCCTTGAACGTCGTGAAGCCGCTGCCCGAGAACAGGATGTTGAATTCGTTCTGCGAATTCTGCCGCGCGCCTACCGGCGTCGGTACCAGCGCAGACGCCGACACGTCTGTGTTCTCATAGCGCAGACCCACGATGAAGTGGGCGGGACGCGAGAACAGGTCGAGCTTGCCGTTGAACTGGGCGTAGGGCGCGACGGTCTTTTCGCGGATGCGGGAGTCGGTGTTGTACGGAATCAGGCACTGACCGTTGCCGCCGCAGATATTATAGGCCTTGTCGAGCAGCGAGACCATCGCCGGCACGTCGAAGCCGAAGAAGGACTTGGCGATCGCCGGATCGTCGGCGCCGGTGATGCCGGAGAATTTGTCCGGAATGCTGATCTGGCGGAACAGGCTGTCCGGGATCAGCGCCGCTGCCGCCGCGCGCTGTGCCGGGCTGTCGCCGCCAGTGCCGCCCCAGGTATCGTTCTGCAGTACGCTATAGGCCGACCGCACCTTGTTGTCGGTATAGTCAAAGCCGAGATCCAGGCTGTCGAAGAAGCCGTCTCCATGATCATAATGGCCGCGTAGCTGGACCTGGTTGATCTCGTCCCGGAAATAGGAATTGCGGAACGCACTCCCCGTGGGGACGATGTTCGCAGGATTCATCGGATCGATGCCGGGCTGCATCGCGTACGAGATGATCGGAAACTTCTTGTCGAAATTGATCGTCTGGCTTTGCACGCCGAACACCGCGGCGCCCACCGAGTTGCTGTTGCCATATGGGTTGTCGGGCTTGGACTCGGCGGTCGAGTGGTGGGCGTCGATCGAAACGGTGACGCCGCCCGGTGCCTGCCACGTCAGATTGCCGCCGAGCGACTTGTTCACGCTGCGCGCAGAGGTTTGGGAGGCCGAATAGGAGAGGTCCTTCGTCTCTGCCGCGGTGAAGCGTTCGGTGTAGAACACCGGACCTGCCACGGGACCATCGGTCCACGCGCTCGAGGTGTCGTTGTGGTTGTACCAGATGCCGACATTATTATCGCGAACTTCGAACGTGTTCTGCGAATAGGTGTAGTCGATCGTCGCCGTCAGCGTGTCGACCGGGCGGAATTGCAGCACCGCCTGGCCATTGATGCGCTCGCGCCGGCCGTTGACGATGTTGTAGCTCGCATTCTGCGGCACCTGATATACATCGGTGGCATCGGGGCGGTTCGTGATGTTGGCGTAGCGCGGATCGCCCTGCTGGGCGAGCGAGCCCCAATTGTTCTCCGATCCGAGATAGCCGTCGCGCCAGCCCACATTCGCCTGGTTCGCGCTGAAGTTGCGGCGTTGATAGGCGCCGGTGACGAGGATGCCGACGCGGTCGTCCAGGAAGGTGTTCGAGAAGATGCCCGACACTTCGGGCGTGATGTCGTTCTTGCCGTTCTGCGAGGTGTCGATCACGCCGCGGGCGGACAGCGAGCCGCGCAGACCGGGCTTGTCCAGCGGCCGCGGGGTGCGGATGTTGATGGTCGAACCTATGCCGCCAGACGCCACCGTCGCGCGACCCGACTTGTACACTTCCAGCGCCGCCACGCCTTCGGAGGCAAGATTGGCGAAATCGAAGGAGCGCGATCCCGGCGCGCTGTTGCCGTCGCCGATCGTCGAGGTCGGCATCTGACGACCGTTCAGCGTCACGAGATTATATTCCGGGCCGAAGCCGCGCACGGTGACGAACTGGCCTTCGCCGTTCGACCGATCGATCGACACGCCGGTGATGCGCTGTAGCGACTCAGCGAGGTTCGTATCGGGGAACTTGCCCATGTCTTCGGCGCTGATCGCGTCGATCACGCCCTGGGCGTTGCGCTTCAGGTCGATCGACTGGCGCAGCGACGCGCGGATGCCGGTGACGACGATCTCGCCTTCGGCAGGTGCCTGATCGTCTGGAGCCGCCTGGGGTTCGGCCTGTGCCGGACCCGGATTGCCCATGGTCGCAGCCGCATCCTGGGCCAGCGCGGCGGCCGGCATGGCGAGTGCGGCGGTGGATACGCCGATGGCGAATTTCGAAAGCAGGCGAGCACGAGCGCTGCGCATGGAAACCTCCCCTAATGAGTCCGGCGCGGTTCTGTACGCGCGCTTGAGAACGTTCACTTGCCGAACCCGACAAGGCTGTCAAGATGGCTGACGCCTTGATAACGCTACCTTGTGAACGTTCATTCGATTTATGGTCTTGGCCTGCCGCGCGCTCGCGCCAACGCCGCAAGGAAGGTTTGCTCGGGCAGCCGTTGCCGGGACGACCGATCGCGGGCAGGGAGGGGGCATGCCAGATCCCGCACCGTTCACCTCCGCCGTGGCGCAACGCTGGAGCCGGTCCGTGCTCGCCATTTTCGCGCTTGCATATGCCGGCGGGGTGATCGCCTATCTTCCGCTGCTCAGCCTGTTGCTGCCGATCAAGGTGGAGGCGATCAGCCAGGCCGGCCGGATCGAGCTGCTCTCGCTGATCGCGGTGGCCGGGGCGATCGCTGCCGGTGGCGCCAACATTCTCTTCGGCTGGTTGAGCGACCGATCTCAGCGCGCGGGACATGGGCGGCGGCGCTGGATGGGGGCGGGTATCGCGGCGGTCGGGGCAAGCTATGTGGCGGTGGCCCTGGCTGCGACGCCGATCGCCTTGCTGGCAGCCGTCGTCGTGTTTCAGCTGGCGGTGAATGCGGTGCTGGCGCCGATGATGGCCATTTTGGCGGAGGAGATTCCCGATGCAAAGCGCGGCATCGCGGGAGGTCTGCTGACAATGGGCCAGCCCGCCGCATCGGCGCTATCGGCGGTACTTGTCGGCACCACGGCGCTCACTGAAGGGGCGCAACTCACGGTGATCCTGGCAGTGGCGCTGTTATGCATCCTGCCGATGCTGTTGATGCGGCCAGGCACGCTGGCGGCGACGGCCGCCGAACCTGCGCCCGTGCGTCCGCCCCGCCGCGATTTCCTGGTGGCGAGCGGATCGCGTCTGCTGATTCAGGTCGCCGCCGTCGTCACGCAGCTATACCTTCTCTATTATTTTGAGACGGTGGTGCCGCTTCGCGAGCATGCCGCATTGCCGGGTTGGATCGGCCGAGTCTTCACGATCGCGTTCCTTGTGCCGATGCCGATCGCGCTCCTGCTCGGGAGCATGGCCGATCGGCCGCAGCGGCGGCGATGGGTGTTGCTGGGGGCCGCCGGGCTCGCGGCGGCGGGGCTGTTCGCGATGGCGGCGGCGGACGACCGATGGACCGCGGCCGCGGCGTTCATCCTGTATACCGCGGGATCCTCGGTGTTCGTCGCGCTTCACGCCGGCCTGGCCTTGCAGCTCTTGCCCGATCCCCGCCACCGTGGCCGCGACCTCGGCTTGTTCAACCTGACCAACACGACGCCATCGCTGATTGGCGCCGCACTCACCTGGACCTTCGCGACACCGCATGATTTCGGCCCGATCCTGGCGGTGTTGGGGGGGATGACGCTGTGCGGCGGAGTGCTGATCCTCGGCGTACGGGCGTGGCGCTGACGCCGGGCTGGCTTGGCCGCCGGTATCCAAATCGGCAAATCAAGAAAATGGTCGGGGAGAGAGGATTCGAACCTCCGGCCCCTGCCTCCCGAAGACAGTGCTCTACCAGGCTGAGCTACTCCCCGACGGAGTCCGGTCTACAATGCTTTCGGGAGCAGACCGGCTTGAGCTTGGAGGCGCGCCTATAAGGGCGGCTATGGCCAGCCGTCAAGCGCCTCGACGCAGGGAATTCGGACAGCGGTAGATTTTTTTGGCGGGGCGCTAGTCGCGCGCCTATCGACCCTTGCGCGGCCCGCCGATATGCGCGTCCGCAGTGAACCCCATCGAAGCCGCCGCCGCCCTGCTGGGCGTTGCCAATGTCACGCTCGTCGTTCGGCGCAGCCTGTGGAACTACCCCTTCGCCCTGGCGATGGTCGCGCTTTATGCCTGGGTTTTCTTCCAGCAACGCCTCTACAGCGACGCGCTGCTCCAGCTCTTCTACATCGCCGTGAACCTGTATGGCTGGTGGAACTGGCGAAACGCAAAGCACGGCGGCGTGGTGCCGGTGGTATGGCTGAGCAGCCGCGCACGCGTGGCCTGGAGCGGGGGCGCGGCGCTTGCGGTGCTGGTCTGGGGGGCGGTGATGGCGGCGACTACGGATGCCGATTATCCCTGGTGGGACGGCGCGATTGCCGTGCTGAGCATCGCTGCCCAACTGCTCCAGTCGCGCCGGGTGTGGGAATGCTGGCTGCTGTGGATACTGGTGGACCTGCTCGCCATTCCGCTGTTCGCCGTGAAAGAATTGTGGCTGACCGCGGGGCTGTATGGACTTTTCCTGGCGCTGTCGCTGTGGGGTGCCGTTGACTGGAAAAAAGCGCGCTTATGATACCCCGCACGATTTGCCTCCATGGCCCCGAAAGCACCGGCAAGACGACGATCGCTCCGCGACTGGTCGCGCACTATGGCGGCGCGCTGCTTGACGAATATGGCCGTGAATATGCCGAAGCGCGCGGTACCGACTTCACCATGGCGGATCTGGTGGAGATCGCCAGAACGCATGACGCGGGAACGCGGATGATGCTCGCCACCGGTGCCGATCCGGTGATCCTAGATACCGATCCGCTGATGACGGCGGTGTGGGCGGAAATGCTGTTCGGCGCGCGCGACCCCTGGTTCGATGCCTGGCAAAGCACGGCGGATCTGTACCTGTTGTTCGACATCGATCTGCCTTGGGTTGCCGATGGCACGCGCCTGTTCGGGACGCCGGCGCTACGCCGCCGGTTCTTCGATCTCTCGCGCGCCGAGCTGGAGCGCCGCGGTGTCCGTTGGGCGCTGGTGCAAGGCGAGGGCGAGGCGCGCTTCGCCGCCGCCGTGGCGGCGATCGAGAGCGCGCGCGGCTAGGAAGGTGCAGCTTTCGCGCTGCGGAAACACGCCCGCTTTCGGTCACGCGAAGTTCACAATCGCGGCCTAACGCGCCCCCCGACGGCAAATGGGGGACTGGAATTCAATACCTTGCGAACGCCCGTGCAGGCGGATCGCACTCGGCTGCCGTCACAAGCAAAGCAACAAACATCCATTCGGGGAAAATCCATGCATTACTATGCGCGCAGCAAGCGCAGCATGCTGATCGGCGCCGCCTTCGGCGCGCTGCTGGCCTCCAACGCTGCAATGGCTCAGCAGGCCGACGACGAGTCGGGGCTGAACGAGATCGTCGTGACGGCGGAGCGTCGTCCGGAAAACCAGCAGAATGTGCCGCTATCGGTGGCCGTGATCCCCGCAGGGCTGGCTCGTGAGTATACCGCGTCGGGCGATGACACGCTGCTCGCGCTGTCCGGCAAGGTGCCCGGCCTCTATGTCGAGTCCTCAACCGGCCGCATCTTCCCGCGCTTCTATATCCGCGGCTTGGGCAACGTTGATTTCTATCTCGGCGCATCGCAGCCGGTTTCGATCATCCATGACGATATCGTGCTGGAACATGTGGTGCTGAAGTCGAACCCGGTGTTCGACGTGAACCAGATCGAAGTGCTCCGGGGGCCGCAGGGATCGCTGTTCGGCCGCAATACCACGGCGGGCATCATCAAGTTCGACACGGTGCGCCCGTCGCAAACCTATCAGGGCCGCGCGACGGCGAGCTACGGCAGCTTCAACAGCGTCAATATCGACGCCGGCGTTGGCGGGCCGATCATTCAGGACAAGCTGGCCTTCCGCATTTCCGGGCTCTATCAGCACCGCGACAATTACATCGACAACAGCTATGCGGGCCCGAGCGCGGACGGAACGGTCACACCGAAGAAGAACGCCGCCGGGGGCTTCAACGAGCGCGACGTGCGCCTGCAACTGCTGGCAACGCCCACTGAAACCCTGTCCATCCTCGCCTCGGGCCATGCCCGCTGGTATGACGGCACCGCCACCGTGTTCCGCCGCGGGGCGCTCAACCTGGGTTCCAACAAGATCAACGGCGTGCAGTTTACGCGTGCGCGCTGGGACGAGGGCGCCGATAATCCGCAAGACTATAACACCGCGGGCGGATCGCTCCATGTGAACTGGGATCTGGCGGGCGTGACGCTCACTTCGATCACCGGCTATGAAACGCTTTCGGGGTACAGCCGTGGAGACACGGACGGCGGCGCTGCTGCCGATTTCGGCAATGCCGGCTTCGGTGAGTCCATGGGCCGGGTGCGCGGGCTGGACCAGTGGAGCGAGGAACTGCGCCTGGCAAGCAGCGGCGAGGGGCCGCTGAAGTGGCAGGTCGGCGCCATGTATTTCGATACGCGCGACATCACCGAATTCTATCAGCGCGCATACTTCTTGAGCGGTGCCGCCCGGAACCCGAACAATTGGGTTCGTCTGCACAACGTGAACACGAGCTGGGCGGTGTTCGGCCAGGCGAGCTATGATCTCACGCCGAAGCTGACCCTCACTGCCGGCGGCCGCGTGACCGAGGACACGAAGACCACGGACCTGCTCAAGACGGCGGACACCGCGGCGGGTGCCGTCACCTATCCCGGCCGTCGCCATGTGCGGCTGTCGGATACCCAGCCGAGCTGGGACCTGAGCGCACGCTATGCAGTGAGCCCGGACGTCAGCGTCTACGCCCGCGTGGCCAAGGGCTTCCGCGGACCGACGATCCAGGGACGCTCGGCGGTGTTCAATTCGGATTTCACCACCGCCAACTCCGAGAAGATCCTGTCGTGGGAAGCGGGCATCAAGACGCAGCTTGATCGCACCGTGCGCTTCAACCTTTCCGGCTTCTACTACACGCTCGACGACATCCAGCTGAACGGCAACGATGCCAACGGCAACGGTGTTCTGCTGAACGCGAACAAGGCCAAGGCCTATGGCGCCGAAGCCGAGCTGGACTGGCGGCCGACGCGCAACCTGTCGCTGCAGATGGGCCTGAGCCTGCTGCACAGCGAGATCGACGACAGCAAGGTGGAAGTGCAGACCTGCGCCTTTGCCGGTCGCCTGACCTGCACCGTGCTGGACCCGGTTCGGCAGATCACGCTGTTCGGCGCCCCCGCCTTCCTGGCGAAGATCGACGGCAACCCGCTGCCGAACGCGCCGGAGTATAACTTCAACGTCAATGCGCGCTACGACATCCCGATGGACATCGGCGGGAAGCTGTTCGTCGCCACCGACTGGAACGTGCAGGGCTACACCAATTTCGTGCTCTACGAGACGAAGGAGTTCACCGCGAACGGCAACTTCGAAGGCGGCCTGAAGATCGGCTACACCGCGCCGAACGATGCCTGGGAGATCGCCGGGTTCGTTCGCAACATCACCGGGGAGAAGAACCTGAAGGGCGTGATCGAGAATTATCGCGCTGCCGTGCTCAACGAACCGCGCGTGTTCGGCGTGTCGCTGAGCGGCAAGTTCAACTAAGCGGATCCTGTCCGTCCTCCCTGCGGAGGGAGGAGAGAAAAAAGGGCCGTCGCAACATTCTTGCGACGGCCCTTTCTTTTGCCGGCTCCGAACCTCAGTTCGAAGGTGCGAGCTTGGTGTTCAGCACCCAGCCGACATTGTCGTTCTCGTCGGCCACTTCCCACCACAGGCCATTCTTGTTGCCGGTGGGATAGACGATCGCACCGACGGGCAATGTGCGGATCACCTTGCCGGAAGCGGCGGCGGTGGTGCGCATCGCCACCGGCGCCTGGGCGGTGAAGGTCTTGGCCGGTGCCGCCTGCGCCGTGCCCTCGTCGCCGGGGCGCAGCAGGCCGAGGCCGTCGACCATCTTCGCATAGGCATCGATGAACGCCAACGTCACGATCCGGCCGATATCGGTGTTGTCATATCCGCCGCCCACCGCGCCGAGCCCGCCGCCGATGAAGCCCACGCCGCCGCCGGCACCCCAGGAGACGCTGTTCTTCGAGGCATAACCTTCCTCGGTCGCGACCGTCTCCGTCGTGCGGACATTGGTGAGCGAAAGGACGGTGTTCGCTTCCATCTTGCGCGACTTGAGACCGCCCAGCAGCCCGCCGATCGGCCCGCCGACCACGGCGCCCGCCGCACCGAAAGCGTTGCCGCCGGCATTGCGGTTCGCCGCCTGCACTTCGGCGACGAGCACGTAATCGGCCGCCTTGATCTGGCCCTGGCCGACGTTCGAGCCGCGCTGCAGGCCCAGATTGCCGCCGATGTTGCGCTCCTTCTCCGCCGCCTGCAGGCCCGAGCCGCGATCGACGAGATTGAAGCAGCCCGAACGCTGGACCAGCACCTTGAGCAGCTTCTGCGGCGGCGCCAGCGAATATTGCGTCCAGCCGCGGGGATCGTCCCCGTCGACGATGGAGAGCGTGCCGAGCTTGCGCGCACAGCGCGGCACGTCCTGCACGGCCTGCTCCTGGGTGCGCTGCGTCTTGGTCGGCTTGCTCTGGGCAAGCGCGGGCGCGGCGCCCACGCACAATGCCATCGCCCCGGCGGCGCCGAGCAACTGCTTCATCATCGTACTGAAACCTCCCTGTACAACCAGGCGGTCCGATGTGGGAAAGACCGCCCCCCGCCCGCGTCCGTAACAGAATGGATCGCCCCGGCCTAGCGATGCCGTACAATCGGGTACTTTGGCTTTTCCCGCCAAGCTGCTAACGCGCGCGGAATCATGGCAACCGACATCACCAAGATCCGCAACTTCTCGATCATCGCGCATATCGACCATGGCAAGTCTACGCTTGCCGATCGGTTGATCCAGCGCACCGGCGGCCTCACCGCCCGCGAGATGTCCGAGCAAGTCCTTGATAACATGGACATCGAGAAGGAACGCGGGATCACCATCAAGGCGCAGACCGTGCGCCTGGAATGGAAGGGCCATGTCCTCAACCTGATGGACACGCCGGGCCATGTCGACTTCGCCTACGAGGTGAGCCGCAGCCTCGCCGCATGCGAAGGCGCGCTGCTCGTCGTCGACGCCGCCCAGGGCGTGGAGGCGCAGACGCTCGCCAATGTCTACCAGTCGATCGAGCACGACCACGAGATCATCCCCGTGATCAACAAGATCGACCTGCCCTCGGCCGAGCCCGAAAAGGTCCGCACCGAGATTGAGGACGTGATCGGCCTCGACGCCTCCAACGCCGTGCTCGCCAGCGCCAAGAGCGGCATCGGCATCGACGAGATCCTCGACGCGATCGTCGAGCGAATTCCTGCGCCTAAGGGCGATCCCGAGGCGCCGCTCAAGGCAATGCTGGTCGATAGCTGGTACGATCCGTATCTCGGCGTCGTCATTCTCGTTCGCGTGATCGACGGCTCGATCCGGAAGGGCCAGCAAGTCAAGTTCATGCAGACCGGAACGACCCATCTGGTCGACCGCGTCGGCGCCTTCCGCCCCAAGATCGAGCAGCTGCCCGATCTCGGCCCGGGCGAGATCGGCTTCATCACCGCGCAGATCAAGGAAGTGGCCCAGGCGCGCGTCGGCGATACGCTGACCGACGCCAAGAAGCCCGCCCTGGAAGCGCTGCCGGGCTTCAAGGAAGTCCAGCCGGTGGTATTCTGCGGCTTGTTCCCGGTCGACGCGGCGGACTTCGAGAAGCTGCGCGAAAGCATCTCCAAGCTGCGCCTCAACGACGCGTCGTTCAGCTTCGAGATGGAGACCTCGGCCGCGCTCGGCTTCGGCTTCCGCTGCGGCTTCCTCGGCCTCTTGCACCTGGAGATCATCCAGGAGCGGCTGATGCGCGAGTATGACCTCGATCTCATCACCACCGCGCCCAGCGTGGTGTACAAGATGCGCCTGACCAAGGCGGCGGGCGAGGCGGTGGCGCAGGAGATCGAGCTCCACAACCCCGCCGACATGCCCGATCCCAACCGGATCGAGGAAATCGAGGAGCCCTGGATCCAGGCGGTGATCTATGTGCCTGACGAATATCTCGGCCCCATCCTCAAGCTCTGCCAGGATCGCCGCGGCATCCAGAAGAACCTCACCTATGTCGGCGGTCGCGCCCAGGTGACGTATGAGCTGCCGCTCAACGAAGTGGTGTTCGACTTCTACGATCGCCTCAAGTCGATCAGCCGCGGCTACGCGAGCTTCGACTATGAGCAGATTGGCCACCGCGAGGGCGACCTCGTCAAGATGAGCATCCTCGTCAACAACGAGCCGGTCGACGCGTTGAGCATGATCGTCCACCGCTCGACCGCCGAGAGCCGCGGCCGCGGCATGTGCGAGCGCCTGAAGGACCTGATCCCGCGCCATCTGTTCAAGATTCCGATCCAGGCGGCGATCGGCGGCAAGGTGATCGCCCGCGAGACGATCGCCGCGCTGCGCAAGGACGTCACCGCCAAATGCTATGGCGGCGACATCAGCCGCAAGCGCAAGCTTCTGGAAAAGCAGAAGGAAGGCAAGAAGCGGATGCGCGAATATGGCAGCGTGCAGATCCCGCAGGAGGCGTTCATCGCTGCCCTCCGGATGGGCGAGGAGTAAGCGGGCACGGATCTCGGCCCGGCAAGGCAGTAAACCTGGTAAGGCCGCAACGCTCCCTGAACGGGCAGCGTCGCGCAAATTCCTCCCCGTCTCGGTAAAGGGGACCATGTGCGTAGCACATGGTGGCAGGGCCGCCGTGCACGCGGCGGTGCTCCGACGGTCGAGTGCGCGCGGCGCCTACAGCGCGGCCTCTCCACGCCTTCGCGCCCGGGAGGAAAAGCAATGGACGCTCCCGGTCCGCGCATGCGCAGGAACGGGCGTTTAGCGCGTCTTGATACGTCGTGCTGCCAATACGATCGCGGCGGAGCCCAACAGCGACGCCGTGACGATGGCTGCAACGGCGAGCAGGCCGGTGGTGGTGATCTGCGCTTCGAGCGCAACGGTGTCGCCGATGCGGAGCGTGGCATGCGCGCCGGGTAGGCCCGGGCGCGGGGCGGGCAGGGAGTCGCGGTTCGTCATGTGGCTTTTTATGCCGGGCGCGGCGCTGCGGCTACCGGTCGACGGAAAAGCGTGCCCATCGCGTCAAAGATCAGGTGTGGCACGGCCACGACGGACAGTAGCTGAAAGGCTAGTGCGGGATCAATCCCGCGCGCCAGATCGATGAAGCGCGGGCTGAACAATGCCCAGCCGGTGCAAGCCAGTAGCGCAAGCAGCACGGCGGCCAGTCGGGGATGCGAGAAGGAGCGGCCGCCTGCGCCGAATTCGTCGAGGATCGCCACGACATGGCGGCGCGAATGGAGCAGGGCGAAATAGGTGGGGAAGGCGAGCGTGGGCGGGGCGAGCGCCAGCAGCGCAAGCGCGGCTGCTTGCGCGGCGGCCCAGCGGCGCGATCCGCCCTGCCACGCCAATGTGATGGCGACGGCGGCAACGAGCAGCGCGACGGGTGACACCAGCGTCACCAGCGCTACGGCGAGCCGGCCGGTTGCCGGATCGGTCATCGCTACGAACAGCTGCGACACCCGCTCCGGCTGGCCCAGCACGGCCGCCGCGATCGGCGCCAGCCCTGCGGCGGTGCGGAGCAGGCTGTCCTGCGGCAGGTCCCAGTCTTCGGAGAAATGCCAGGCCGCGAGCGCGAGAAAGCCGAGCATCGCCGCCAGCGGCATGGCCCACCAGGCCAGCGCCATCGTGGCGGCGGCGGCCACGTAGCACGCAAGGAACAGCGCGAGCGTCGGGCCCTGCATGCGCCAGAGCGTGCGCGCAACCATCAGGTCATGGCCGCCATGCGGCAGACCGCCGGCGAGCATCAGCAGCATGCCTGCCTGCGTCGCCCAGGGCGCGTGCCAGTCCAGGCCGAGCGGCCGCAGCAGGCAGATCAGCATCGCCGCGCCCCAGAAAAGGCCGGGCACCGCCCGATCCTGCGCAAGGGCGGAGGATCGGACGGTGCCTTGGGCCATGGCCCGCGGGAGGGGGGGTATACGGGCCACTGGCCGGTTCAGGCGGCGTGCGGGACGCCGTGTCCTTCAACTTCCGACTTGCGCGATGCGATCGCGAAGATCAGCAGGCCCACGCCCGCCTTCGCGACCAGATCGGCGATGGTGTAGCCGACCTGGATCACGGTCTCCACGTCCGGCCCGGCAAGGTTCGCATAGGGCGCCATATAGACGATCGGGTAGAAACCCCAGGAGGCGAAGGTGAGCAGGCGCGCCTGCTTCACCAGGCCCCGCACCGATTCCGGTTGGCGCTCGATCGACTTGCCAAGGCCGCTGAACAGTTCCCAGACGATGTAGAGGAACGGAATTGCCGAAAGCGTACCCCATAGCGCTCGCGTGGGGATGTCGCTGGCGATTTCGCCGGGATAGCCGAGCACGATCATCAGCGCCGCCGCCAGGCCCAGCCGCCAGCATTTCTGCACCGTTTCCTCGCGAGTGAGCCGCATCACCAGCACCAGCTCGATCAGCAGCAGCGGAACGGTGAGCAGCCAATCGACATATCGATAGGCATCGTTGAAGGCGACGCCAGTGGCAGATACCACGCCATCGACATAGTGATAGGCCGATTCCCAGCTCTCGAAGATCCGAAGATAATGATAGGCCGCAATCGCGGTGACCAGGCCAGATATCGTCACGGCATTCCTGTACGCGGCCGACACCTGTGATCGGCCGAACCACAGAAATACGGTGGTCGCTGCCATGGTGGCGAACGTAAACGAGAAGGCGTTGTAGATGAGCGAATATTGGAACGGAGTTACGACTGCGGTTTCCATCAGAAACTCTCCTAGGATCGCTCTGATCTTGCCGGGTGGTACGCTCAGAACACAGGATCCCGGGACCAGCGCGTTGTTGGTGCAAAATAACGCACAAGCTTCCATGCCGAAAAAGATCAGATGAAGCTGCTGGACGTCGGGCATACGCATGCCGGCGTACAAACTCTGTCTAACCATTTTCTGAGGAGATAATGTTACTGATTGGCGTAGGAGTCGACCTGTACATTAGGGTGGTTATTTTCGCTACCGTCACGAACAACATGGAAAACGCCGGCCGCGGGAAGGTCCGCGACCGGCGTCCTGGGGTTCGACAGGTGTGTGCGATCAGAAGTTGAAGCGCACCGAGGCGGCCAGCGTGCGTCCCTGCACCGATCGTGCCCAGCCGATGCCGGTTGTCGGCATCGTGCTCTGGCTGATGTCTAGGAAGCCCTTGGCGTTGAACAGGTTGGTACCGGTCAGCGCGACATCGATGGCCTTGGTGGGATGCAGGATCACGAAGCCGCCGACGGTGGTGAAGCCGGGCATCTTGAGCTGGTTCACGTCCTGCGCATAGCTGCTGGTGATCGTCACCACGCTGGCGCCGATGGTTGCATATTTGGTGTCGACCTGCGGCGTCGCCTGCAGCGTCCAGGCCGGCTGGTGGCGCGGTTCCTTGCCGGTGAGCGTCGGATCGATCTTGTCCTCGGTGATCTTTGCCTTGGTGTAGGTCGCGCCCGCGACCATGCTGAACGGACCGCGACGGATGCCGCCTTCCAGTTCGAGGCCGTAGGTGCGGTAAGTGCGGTAGGTCCAGGTCGCCGTCGCGTTCAGCTGGTTGTGATCGTCGGCATAAGCCAGGAAGCTCGTCGCGTTCAGCGTGATGCCGTTCTTGCGGAACTTCAGCCCGCCTTCGAGCTGGCGGACGATGTCGAAGCCGTGTTCGGAGGCGGTCAGCTTGCCGGTGCCGTTGTCGATCGCGCTGGTGAACAGGATCTTGTCCGCATTCGCGCGGCCGCCTCGGCTGTAGCGGGCGAAGAAGGCGAGCGGCTCGGCGGCGCGATAGTTGATGCCGGCCGAATAGCTGAGATATTTGAAGTTGTAGTTCACCGGTGCCGGGCGCCCGAGCGGCAGGGCCGAGACGCGGGTTTCGGGCGCGCTGATCCGGCCATCGCCGTTCATGTCGTAGCTGACCGTACCGTTGCGACCGTCGCCGAGATCGGCCCCGACCATCCAGCCGCGGGCGCTGCCGGTATCGTAGCGCAGGCTGCCGCCGATCGCGATCTTGCCGATATGGTAGTTCACCGAGGCATAGGGCGCGAAGAAGCTGTAGTCGACGTCGAACGAGCGGCGCAGGCGCGGTCCGTTGCGGCTATAAGCGTAGATGCCGTCCTGCGTCTGGGCGACGCCGGCGGCGCTGGTGAGGTTGACAAGCGAGCCCTGGCCGCCGCCGACGACATCGGTAACCATCGAGATCTGTAGCGCCTCGACCGCGATCGTCTGCGACGCGACATAGAGGCCGCCGGTGACCGTCAGATCGCCCTGACCGACCTTCCACACGCGTGTTCCGCGGAAGTCGTTGGCGAAATGGTTGCCGTTGCGCAAGTTGTAGGTGTTGACGAAAAAGTTGGCCAGCAGACCATTCCCATTCGCACTCCCCGGCACCGCCTTGCCGGCGTTCGGGCCGGTCGCGTAGGTGGCGGTCGCACCCGCGCCTGCCAGCGAAGCGGCAAGCGTCGCCATCGGGGCGACCGTGCTCGGGAAACCGCGCAGGAACTCGCCCGAGGTGTCAGCGTAGCGCATCCTGTTCGTGAGCGTCCAGCCGCCGAGATCGAACTGCGCTTCCAGGCCCAACGACTTGGACTGGGGGTTTTGGCCGTTCTTTACCGGATAGCGCGCCGGCTGGTTGTTGCCGTCGAGCGTGATCATCGCGCTGACGTTCGGTGAGAACATCGTGTCCTTCAGAATGTCGAACCCGGCGATGTTACCGATCACCGGCTTGTCGTTGGTGCCGGTGATCGTCACCGGATAGGTGGCATAGCTGGGCGCGCGATCGTCGAGCAGCTTGGCATAGGCCCTAATATAGCCGTTGGAGAACTGCTTTGTGACGTTCAGCTTGAGTTGGCCGCCCTTGAACGATGTCATGCCGGTAGCGCGCGGGCCTTCGCCGACCCGATAAAAGCCGCCGACATGGAAGCGCAGGCTGTCGCTGAGCTTGGCGCCATAATCGAAGTCAATGCGCTTCAGGTCGTAATCGAGGCCCGCCGTCATCTGGATCGAGCCGCCCTCGACGTCGCCCGTTTTGGAGATGAGGTTGATCAGGCCGCCGGGCGACCCGGTCGCGAAGGTGGAGGCGGAGCCGCCGCGGATCGTTTCGATCTGGGCGATCGTGAAGTCGGCGCGGACGAAGGAGTCGCCGGCCATGTTGAAGATGTCGTTGAATTCGACGACGGGCAGGCCGTCTTCCTCAATTTGGACATATTTGGAGCCGCCCGATCCGATCGGCAGGCCGCGCACGGTATAGTTGTTGTTGCCTTCGCTGATGCCGTTCTCCACCCGGATGCCCGCCATGGTACGCAGGATGTCGGCGAGGCCGACTGGGCCCAACTTCTGTGCCTCAATGCCCTTGAGGGAGCTTGTGGAGGTGGCGCTATCCAAGCGATCGCGTCCCTTGGCCACGCCAGTGGAGAAGACTTCCTTTTCTTCGACTGGGCGAACTTGTTCTTGAGTTTCCTTGCTCTGCGCGTCGGCATTGGACTGCGCCAGTGCCGGTGTCGCAAGTGCGCTGGTGGCAATCAGGCTTAGAAGGACAGTTCGACTGTTCACGGGTCACCCTGCTCGTGTCTGGAGTAGCGAGAGATGCTTTCGTTATAGAAACAATGGCTGCCTCGCGGGGCATGGCGCGGGCGATTTATCTTGTATAAACAGGAGTATAGGTGTTTATACGGAAGCCGACCGGAAGGCGAGGTGTTGCTGTTGCGCGGTCATTCTGAAAGTAGACACCCCCATTTTTCTGCGACATAGGCGCGAATGCGCAAGTTCTTGCGCGAAATGGGGGACTACAAGAGATGGCCGGTATTCTGCGTCCGTTGCTGCGTGTGCAGCGACGCTCCGTTCGTTTTTGCATGAGCGCAAGCATGGCTGCGCTGGTGGTTGGGCTTGCGCATCCGGCGGCGGCGCAGTGCACAACCACGACAAACGGCCAGACAACGACGACGTGCACCGGCATGGTGGCTGGCGGCCTTAATGTTTCGACATTTCAGCAGCAGGTGACGATCGCTCAAGGCGCGACGATCGGCGCAGGCAGCGATGCGGCGGTGGTAAATTCGGCCCTTTCCACGAACATTGCGGTCAAGGGTTCGGTGGATGGCGGGACCAAGACGGGCGTGCTCGTCCGGGGCGGCGATCTCGTCTACATCCCGTTCGATCCTTATGCCGGCGCAAGCGTACCAGTGTGGCCCTGGCCGGCGCCGGGCACGCTGGTGCCTAGCTATACGAGTAGCAGCAGCACGATCACCGTAAGCGAAGGTGCCAGCGTCACCGGCAGCACCGGCATCCAGTTTGCCAGAAGTTCGACGAGCGGCAGCGCCTATGGCTCGGTTGACAATGCCGGAACCGTCACGGCGTCGTCCGGCGCTGCAATCGTGGCTACTTCCGGTGCGTACATCTCGGGCGTGGTCAATCGTTCCAGCGGCGTGATCGGCGGCATTGCCGGGCGAGTTACCAATGTCGACAATCGAGGGATGATTGATGGCGGCAGTGCTGCCGCAGTGGGGGTGACCGGCACCGCAGTGACGTTGACGAACAGCGGTACGATTCAGTCCAACAGCTCCGCTGAGGCGGTTTCCGCCGACGGCATCTACGGCAACAACAGCGGCACGATTCGCAATGTTGGCAGCGGTGCCGCCCTGGCATCGACCGGCTATCTCAGCCTTTCGAACGCAGCGACGGGCGTGATCGCCAGCGGGGGCGTGGTTGCGATCCGTTCCGGGAGTGCAATTTCGCTGTCCAACCAGGGGGCGATCGTCGGCTCCGTTGTGGCTACGAGCGGCGTGTTCGCAAGTACAGTCGACACCCGCAAAGGGACGATCCAGGGCGATGTGCTGCTCGGCGCAAGCGATGATACGCTGAGCGCGCATTATGATGTAGCGACGGGAAGGATCGACAGCATAACCGGCACCGTCGACCTAGGCGCGGGCAACAACCAGCTGCAACTCGCGGTGGATGGAAATGGAACGCTCACGCGCGCGGGGCTGCCGAGCAACGTCGGGCGGCTCGGGGTCGAAGTGGGGCAGGGCGCGCAGATTACGGTTGCGGCCGATTTTAGTGGTCTCGCTGGGCTCACCGCGAGCGGAACCGGCGTGCTGGTCAACGAAGCATCAATGTCGGTCGGCGCCAACGCCTATGCGGCGGCGCTCATGACCAACTACGGTGCATACCAGCAGCGCCTGGACGTGGAGAATCGCGGTACGCTGCGTTCGGAGGCCTCTTACTACGCGGCGGCGATCATCTATTCCGGATCGTTTACCAACAGCGGGTTGATCGAAGGCAGCTATGCCGGCGTAGACATGTCCAACTACGCTTCCTCGGTTTCGGGGGATGCGGTCTCGCTCACCAACAACGGCACCATCCGCGGACGGACCTCGGGCGTGCGCGCAAGCTACGTCCCGCTGATCAACACGGGCACGATCGGCGCCAGCGCAGGCATTGGCGCGGTGCTGGAGGCTGGGTACAGCGTTAGCTCGGTCGGTGCATCGCGGAACAGCGGAACGATCACCGGCACCACGAGCGGCGTCAGCATCAGCGGCGCGCGCTTGAGCAACAGCGGAACCATCACTGGCGGTACGGCAGGTATCACCGTCAACAGCGGTGGCACGATCGACAATCTCGCAGACGGGGTGATTGGCGGCGTCATCGGCATCGATGCGCGCAACGGAAGCCAGGCTACCGTGCGCAACGCCGGGACGATCAATGGCGACGTCCGTTTCAACAGCCAGAGCTATAGTACTTCTGCGGATGTGTTCATCGATGCCGGGGGCAGCGTGAATGGCGCGCTATCCCTTGGTTCTGGGGACGACCTGGTGGTCGTCCGGTTGGACGCCGCCACATCGCGTCCGCTGGCTGGGGTAACGGGCGGAATCGATGCCGGAGACGGAATCGACACCATCCGCTACCTTGTAGACGCTGACACGACCACGGTCACTGCTGCGCATACCGGATTCGAACGGACGGCCTATGAAGTGCAGAACGGGGCGAAGCTCACTCTTTCCGAGGCGGCACTTGGCCAGCGCTTGGGGCTGGTCGGCACCGGCACTGTAGATGTGCGCGCCGACATCACTGTAGGCAGCGGTCCGGCTATCGACCTGACCGGCGCAACCGTCGAAGGCTTGTTGACGAACGGCGGAGCCTACGGAACGGGTGCCAACACCGGCTTGACCGTGATCAGTCGCGGGACGATCACGGCAACTGCTCTGGGCAACGACTATCCCTATTGGAACAGCAACGGATCGTGCGGCGTCGCCGCCGGCGGCGCGAACTTCGAGAACGCCGGGACGATCACCGCAGCGGCCAGCGTGAACAACTATGGCGCGACCGCGATCTGCGGCGGCACGAGTGTCACCAACAGCGGCACCATCCGCATGGCGAGCAACGGCACCGCCATTGGTGGGGCGACGACGCTGATCAACACCGGCTCGATCATCGGCGATGCCGGCAAGGCGGTCGATGGAGGATATGTCCAGACACTGGTCAACAGCGGGCAGATCATCGTCGACGGCACGGCATTCTACACGTCGTTGCAAGGTGGTGGCAGCGTTACCAACAGCGGTATTCTGGAAAGCCGCAAGGGGAGCGCAGTCGAACTGAGCAGCCGAAGCATCCTGGTCAACGAGGCGACCGGCACCATTAAAGGCGCCGGCGTGGCGGTCTATGGTGCCAATGCGGATATCGTCAATCGCGGCAGCATCACCGGCGACGTGTGGCTGGGCGAATCCTTGTTCGGTGATGGAAACCGCTTTGTCTCCGATGGCGGTACCGTCACGGGCAACATCTACTTCAGCTATGGCGACGACGTGTTCGTGCAGCGCGGGATGAAGACGGGCGTGAGCGGCCTGATCAACGGCTGGCAAGGCACCGATACGGTCGTATTGAGCGGTCCGAACGGCGGCACCTTCAGCGGCGCGGTAGACTTCGAGCGACTGGTCGTGGAGGTCGGCAGCTGGACGCTGGCAACGCCCGCCAATTTCAGCGAGGGGACGGCTATCGCGGCGGGCGCCACCTTGATCGGCGACACCAACAAGCTGTTGGGCGCCATCCGTACCGACGGTACCCTGCAGATCGACCAGAATTTCGACGGCCGGTTCGAAGGGACGTTAAGCGGTACGGGTATCCTCGCAAAGTCCGGTACCGGGAGCGTGGCGCTGGCTGCGCAGCCCGGCTTTAGCGGCACGGTGCGCATCCTGGGAGGCAGCTTGGCGTTTGATGGCGATGCGGCGTTCGCGTTGTCGATTGCCAGTGGCAGCTTCACCGGCACTGGTCGCGTGGCGGCGCTTTCGCTGGCTGCAGGCGGTGTCGTCTCGCCCGGTGGCAGCGGTGGCGCCACGGTGCTGGCGGTGCCGGCGGCCGGCGCGACCGCCACGGCTCCAAATGTCGGCACGCTGACCGTAACGGGTGCCTTCTTCCAAGGGCAGGGCAGCACTTATCTCGCGACGATCGCTGCCAACGGAGCGTCTGACCTGATCGCGGTAGGCGGCGCTGCGGCGATCGCGCCGGGTGCGCGCCTGCAGCTTGCGGGTACGCGCGGCGGGATTGGCATGCGCTATACACTGCTGACCGCAGCCGGCGGACTTACCGGCACCTATGCTACGGTGGACCAAGTGGCAGGCAATACTGAACTGCGGCTTGCCTATGCCGCCGATCGCCTGTTCGCGGATGTGGTACGCAGCCGTGTCGGGCTGGTTCGCATCGCGGGGACGGGCAACCAGCGGGCGACCGCGAGCGGCCTGGGCGCGCTCGGCACCGCAAATGCGGCGTATAGCGCGATTACGACACTAGCGGATGACGGCGCAACCCGAGCAGGCCTCGATGCGCTGTCTGGACAGGTCTATGGATCGCTCGGCGCGGTTACCGTGCAAGATGCGCAGCAGGTGCAGAATGCGGTGGAGGCGCACCTGCGAGGGTCCGATGGACGATATGGTGTTTGGGGCAACTATGTCAGCGGCGCCGGCACCAATGACGGCGACGTCGAGGCAATGGCAACGCGACGTTCAACGATCGGCGGCGTTGGCGGTATCGATCGCAGCTTCGGCACCGTGCGTGCCGGCATCGCGGCGGGCTATACCCGTACCAAGCTGCGTATGAGCGGCTTGGCACGCGACGCGCAGGCGCGCACCGTCCACCTGCTCGCCGCCGCTGGCGTGCAGGCGGGGCCGTTCGATGTGCGAGCCGGCATCGGCTATGGCTGGACCCGTAACCGAACCGATCGCGTGGTCGCGATTGCCTCGTTCCGCGACTCGCTACGGGCGGACTACGATACGACCACGCTGCACGGCTTTGCGGAGGTGCAGCGCCCGTTCGCACTGGCCGGGGGCACGGTGTCGCCATTCGTCGGCATGGCCCATTACCGGCTGCATGGCGTAGGCTTTGCGGAGAAGGGCGGGGCGGCGGCGTTGCGTGGGACGGCGCAGTTGCAGAGCTTCACCTTCGCCCGCGGTGGCATTCGCGTGGAAACGCCCATGGCGCGGGGCTTCTCGGTCCGCGGCACCGGCGCGTGGGTTCGGCGAATCGAGGGCGCTGCACCGAACGCTACGGTGCAGTTCGATGCCGGCCCCGTCTTCTCGGTTTCCGGTACGCCGCTGTCTCGCGACGCTGCCACTGGCACGCTGGACCTCGTCTGGGCGCCAACGGAGCGGGTGCGGCTAAGTGCCGGCTATGCTGGAACGATCGGTAGCCGGAACGACGACAATGGCGTACGGATCGCGGCGTCACTCGGCTTCTGAGGGCACGCGGCACGATCGTGCCTCTAACACGATCGTGCCGCGAACGTTTCAATGTGTGACATTTTTGCTCATTTTTTTCTAAATATGTGTCCCGTTTTCTGTCGCTCTTGACGTTAACGCGTAATAAACCGTTAATTCTCTCATGAAGGCCGACAGCTCGGTCTGCTGAAAAGTGGGGGAATTCATGGCATTACGTAAGGTCTTGCGGATTCTGATGGCGAGCGCCGTGTTGGGCGGCGCCGCATTTGCCGTGCCGGCGCAGGCGCAGCTTAAGATCAACCTCATCGACAATGGCGGCGTCACCGGGAGCCAGGCGGAACTCGGGTTCAAGATCGCGGCTGCCTACTGGGAAAGCGTGATCTCCACCAACGTCACCGTGAATCTCGGCGTGGGCTACAGCGCCCTGCGCGAAGGCGTGATCGGATCGACCGCCAGCACCCGCTATGGCGTGGCGACCGAGGACGTAATCGGGGCGCTGGGGGATGTCGGCAATTCGGCGCTGGATCTGTCCGCCGTGCTGCCGGTGCTGTCGCAAACCACCTTTAACGATCCGTTGTTCGGCCCCATCCGTGGCATTTCGATGGTGCGCAACGCGCCGTTGAACGGCAATCTGGGTATCAACCTCAATTCCTCGCAATATGACACATCGATTGGCACCAACAATGCCCGCCTGTCGGTGACATCGGCCAATCTAAAGGCGCTGGGCTATACCGGCCTGAGCGGGGCAGATGCGAACATCACCTTCAGCTCGGCCTTCGCGTTCGACTTCAATCCGATGAACGGCATTTCCGCCAACCAGATGGACTTCATCGGCGTCGCCATCCACGAGATCGGCCATGCGCTGGGCTTCACCAGCGGCGTGGATCTGTACGATCAGTATTCGGGCGTCGGCCCGAACGCCACGACTGGCAATAGCATCAACTGGAACAATCAGTCGGCGGGATCGGTGCTCGACCTGTTCCGCTACAGCAGCGATCCGCGCAATGTCGCGCCCGGCAGCGGCCCGGTGCTCGACTGGTCGGTGGGCACGGCCTCTTATTTCTCGCTGGACGGCGGCCTCACGCAGTTCAACAATCGCTCGCTGATGTCGACGGGCGCGTATAATGGCGACGGCCGCCAGGCGTCGCATTTCAAGGACACGCCGAGCAACGCCGGCGGCTGCGATGGTTATAACCAGATCGGCGTGATGGATCCGACCTTCTGCTATGGCGAGATGGGAGTGATTACTTCCACCGATCTGGCGGCGTTCGATGCTATCGGCTGGAACCTCAACCTCGATGTGCTGGCGAATACCAATTACACGATCGACTCCACCGCCATCTATCGTTCGGTGACGGCCGTGCCGGAGCCGATGAGCTGGGTGACGATCCTGTTCGGTTTCGGATTCGCCGGTGCGGCGCTGCGCCGCCGCGGTGGGATAACCATGGCGGTGCGCGCCGCCTGAATGCCAGTGCGGGCCTTCGGGCGGGCTCCGCACGGCGCAGATGTTCCAAGGCTCGCCAGGGCCTTGGGATAACAGGGGAGGGGCCGGCCGGGGGCAATCCGCCGGCCCTTTTCCGTTGCACTCGGTCCGTTCCAGGCCAGCGCTTGACACTCTCGCGGCAAGCCGCGAACCCCGTGGCTTCCGCTGCAACAGGTACCGCCGACAATGTCTCGCCCGATCCAGCCCCTAAGCCGCCGCGCGCTGATCGGGACGTTTGTCGTGATGTCGCTGGCCCTGTCCGGCTGCTCGGCGCCGCAACCGCCATTGGTACTCGCGCCTGCGAGCCTGCAGGAATCGATGACGGCCGCCGCCGATGCCTGGGCGGCCCTGGGCCATCCGCGCCCGGTGTTGTCCTTTGCGGCCTCGTCCTCGCTGGCGCGGCAGATCGTCGCGGGCGCGCCGGCGGATCTATTCGTTTCCGCCGACCTGCCCTGGATGGATACGGTGGAAAGAGCGGGGCGGCTGGCGCCCGGATCGCGGGCAGTGCTGCTGGGGAACCGGCTGGTTCTCGTCGCCGCAGCCGCTGACCGACGGAGCGTCCCGTTGAACAACGCGGCACCGCTGCTCGAGGCGCTTGGCGGCGAAAGGCTGGCTATGGCCGATCCGGATGTCGTGCCGGCCGGCATATACGGGAAGGCCGCGTTGCAGGCGATCGGGGCGTGGGAGCGGATTGCGCCACGATTGGCGCGAGCGGAAAATGTGCGTGCGGCGCTGGCAATGGTGGAACGCGGAGGGGCGCCGTTCGGCATCGTCTACGCGACCGATGCTCGCGCTTCCGCCCGGGTGCGGGTGGTGGGCAGTTTTCCGGAGAATAGCCATCCGGCCATTCAATATCCCGTGGCACGGCTGGCCGGCGCGGCCAGCCTCGACGCGGAACCGTTCCGCCAGTTCCTTCTCAGCCCCGCGGGCAAGGCAATCTTCGCCCGCTATGGCTTCACGCCGCAATGATGACGCCCGCCGAGTGGAGCATCGTTGCGCTGTCGCTAAAGGTAGGCGGGGTGGCGGTTCTCGCGGTGCTGCCGGTGGCGTTCGGGCTCGCGTGGCTGCTCGCGCGCACGCGCTTTCCGGGCAAGCTGCTGCTCGACGCGCTGGTGCACCTGCCGCTGGTGGTGCCGCCGGTGGTGACCGGATGGCTGCTGCTGCTGGCCTTCGCGCCGGCGGGCCCGATCGGCGGCCTGCTGGCGCGCTGGTTCGGTGCGACCGTGTTGTTCCACTGGAGCGGCGCCGCCATTGCCGCGGCGCTTATGGCACTACCGCTGATGGTCCGAGCGATCCGGCTGTCGCTGGAGGGCGTCGATCGGCGGCTCGAACAGGCCGCGCGGAGCCTGGGCGCATCGCCGTTACGGGTTTTCGCCACGATCACCGTGCCGCTGGCGCTTCCCGGCGTGATCGCAGGAGTGGTGCTGGGGTTTGCCAGGGCGCTGGGCGAGTTCGGTGCGACGATCACCTTCGTGTCCAATGTTCCGGGCCAGACGCAGACGC
This sequence comes from Sphingomonas sp. ATCC 31555, assembly GCF_000282895.1. Lineage (GTDB taxonomy): Bacteria > Pseudomonadota > Alphaproteobacteria > Sphingomonadales > Sphingomonadaceae > Sphingomonas. The sequence goes on along the minus strand of NZ_ALBQ01000034.1, from coordinate 20,092 downwards.
TGCCGCTCGCCATATATGCCGCGTTGCAGGCGCCGGGCGGGGAGGGGCAGGTGTTGCGGCTTGCCGGCATTTCGGTGGCGATCGCCTTCGCTGCGCTGGTCGCCTCCGAACTGGTGGCGCGGCGCACGGGGCGGGGCACCCATGTCCTTTGACATCGACGTCCGGCGACGGATCGGCGATGCGGACGTCGCCTGCCGCATCGCGCCCGGTGCGGGCGTGACGGTATTGTTCGGCCCTTCCGGCGCCGGCAAGACGAGCGTGCTGAACATGGTTGCCGGATTGCTGCGGCCAGACGCGGGGCATATCCGCGTTGCCGAGCGGACGCTGTTCGACGGATCTACCGGGATAGACCTGCCGCCAGAGGCGCGGCGCGCGGGCTATGTGTTCCAGGATGCGCGGCTGTTCCCGCACCTGCGGGTGCGCGCCAACCTGCTCTATGCATGGCGGAAGGGCGCTGCGGCGGATGTGGGCGATGTGATCGGCCTGCTCGGCATCGCGCCGCTACTCGATCGCTGGCCGCGCACCCTTTCCGGCGGCGAGGCGAAGCGCGTTTCGATCGGCCGCGCCCTGCTGTCCGATCCCGACTTCTTGTTGCTGGACGAGCCGCTCGCCTCGCTTGATCGGGCTCGGCGTGAGGAAATCCTTGCGCTGCTGGAACGCCTGCGGGATCAACTGCGCCTGCCTATCTTGCTGGTGACACACGACCACAGCGAGGCGGAACGGCTGGGCGATTGCATCGTGCCATTCGATTGAGGGAGAGGAACAGATGATCGAGCCGAAACCCGGCCGGCGCGCGGTGCTGGCTGGCGCTGCAGGACTGGCCTTAATCACGCTCGCGCCGCCGGTCCGGGCAGCCCAGCCGCCCCGCGCCCGCGTAATCCTCGACAACGACTATTCGGGCGATCCGGACGGGCTGTTCCAGCTTGCCCATCACCTGCTTTCGCCATCAGTGACGATCCCACTGGTGATCGGATCGCATATCCATGTCGGCGACTTTATGGACGGCTCGGCTCGCCAGGCGGACAATGCCGCCGAAGCTGCCCGCTCGCTGGCGGGGCTGTTGGGGGTGCCCGTCCCGCCGATCCTCGCCGGGCGGAATACGGCGCCGGCGCATGGCGCCCCGCCGCAGCGCACGCCCGCAGTCGATCGCATTCTTGCCGAAGCGCTGCGCACCGATACCAATCTGCCGCTCTATTACTGTGCCGGGGCAGGGCTTACGGAACTGGCCGAAGCGGTGCGCATCGCCCCGGAGATCGGGCGGCGGATAACGCTGATCTGGATCGGCGGATCGGAATGGCCCGATCTCAATCCCGAGTTGCCCGCGCGGACCGACGCCGAGTATAACTTGACCATCGATGCGGCTGCGGTGGAAACGCTGTTCAACGCCAGTGACGTGACGATCTGGCAGGTGCCGCGCAACGCCTATCGCCAACTGACTATCGGCATGGCCGAACTGGAGGCCGAACTGGCCTCAGGTGGTCCGGCGGGGGCCTATCTGCTCGACGCGTTGCAGCGAGTGCGCGCGCGCTTCCCCGATCGGCTTGGTGAAACCTATATTTTGGGCGACAGTCCGCTGGTGACGCTAACCGCGCTGCAGACCCCCTACGAGCCGGACAGCGCTTCCAGCCTCTATGTCATCCGTCCCACGCCCATGCTAGGGAAAGACGGGAGCTATAGGCCCGATCCGAAAGGTCGGCCGATGCGGGTTTATCGCACGATCGATACCCGCCTGACCTTCACGGACCTGTTCGCCAAGCTCCGCGCCGCTGCCAGATAACATCAAAAGGGCATCCTTGCCTTTGCCTGCAGCACCGGAAGGCACGGCGGGCCCGCCACGGAGCTTCGGCATAAGCGCAAAAAAAACCACCGCCCGGGATGCCGGGCGGTGGCTCTTTTCTTGGTACGTCCGGTCAGGCGGCGAGCCCCCGAACGGGGGAGATCACTCCGCCTCGTTCAGGTATTCGCCGGCATCCGCGTCGGTGCCGTGGCCTGAAGGCGCCACTTCCGCCAGCGGATCGCTGCCGGTGCCGCCCGCATCCCGCGGGCTGCGGGCCAGCTCGGCGGCATGCTCTTCGGCCGCACTTGCTGGGGCAATCAGCGACACTTCCTGCATCCGGCGCTGGGCGACGCGGAGCGCCGCATCGCGCGAGGAGGCGGCAACGCGCAGACGGTTCATGCCCGCACCGGTACCGGCGGGGATGAGCCGGCCGACGATCACATTCTCCTTCAGGCCCTGCAGCGTGTCCATCTTGCCCTGGACGGCCGCTTCGGTGAGCACGCGGGTGGTCTCCTGGAACGACGCGGCCGAGATGAAGCTGCGGGTCTGCAGCGACGCCTTGGTGATGCCGAGCAGGATCGGCTTGCCCATCGCGGGCTGCTGGCCCGGCTGGAGCTTCGCGTTGTGCTCGTCCATCTCGTCGCGATCGACCTGCTCGCCCGCCAGCAGCGTGGTGTCGCCGCCGTCGGTGATCTCGACCTTCTGCAGCATCTGGCGAACGATCACCTCGATGTGCTTGTCGTTGATCTTCACGCCCTGCAGTCGATAGACTTCCTGGATTTCGCTCACCAGATATTCGGCCAGCGGCTCGATGCCGAGCACTTCCAGAATGTCGTGCGGATCCGGCGAACCGCCGATCAGGTTGTCGCCACGCTTGACGTAGTCGCCTTCCTGAACGTCGATTACCTTCGACTTCGGGACCAGATACTCCACGACCTCGCCGCCATCCTCGGGCTGGATGCCGATCTTGCGCTTGGCCTTATAGTCCTTGCCGAACACCACGCGACCCGAGACCTTCGCGATGATGGCATTTTCCTTGGGCTTACGCGCTTCGAACAGCTCGGCGACGCGCGGCAGACCGCCGGTGATGTCGCGGGTCTTGGCGGATTCGCGGGCCACACGGGCCAGAACGTCACCACCCTGCACCGTGGCACCGTCCTCGACCGAGATCACCGCGCCCGGCGCCAGCATGTAGCGGGCGGCTTCGGCGGCAGCTTCGCCGGTGAGGGTCAGGCGAGGACGCAGGTCCTCCTTCTTACCCGCACCGCGATATTCGGTGACGACGCGCTGGGCGATACCCGTCGCTTCGTCGACCTGCTCGGTCATGGTCTTGCCTTCGATGACGTCCTGATACTTCACGACACCACCGGTTTCGGTGATCACCGGCATGGTGAACGGATCCCATTCCGCCATGCGATCGCCGGCGCTGACCAAGTGGCCGTCGTCGAACATCACATAGGCACCGTACGGGATCTTGTGCACGGCCAGCTCGCGGCCATCCATGTCCATGATCGCGATTTCGCCCGAGCGGCTGAGCACCACGCGGCGGCCGCGCTGATCTTCGATCAGGCGCAGGTCGCGGAACTCGGCCTTGCCGTCCACCGGCGCTTCGAGGTTCGACTGCTCGTTGAGCTGCGCGGCGCCGCCGATGTGGAAGGTACGCATCGTCAGCTGCGTGCCCGGCTCGCCGATCGACTGCGCCGCGATGACGCCTACTGCTTCGCCGATGTTCACCGGGGTACCGCGGGCGAGATCGCGCCCGTAGCACTTGGCGCACACGCCGAGCTTGGCTTCGCAGACCAGCGGGCTGCGGATCTTCACCGCCGGCACGCTGAGCGCTTCGATCTGCGCGATCATCGGCTCGTCGAGCAGGGTGCCGATCGGGATCGCCACCTGGCCCGTCTTCGCATCGACGATATCCTCGGCCGTGGTGCGGCCCAGGATGCGCTCGCCGAGCGACGCGATGACCGAACCGCCCTGCACGATCGCCTTCATCTCAAGCGCGCGCTCGGTACCGCAATCGTCTTCCATGACGACGCAATCCTGCGACACGTCGACCAGACGACGGGTCAGGTACCCCGAGTTCGCCGTCTTCAACGCGGTGTCCGCGAGGCCCTTACGGGCGCCGTGGGTCGAGTTGAAGTATTCAAGAACGGTCAGACCTTCCTTGAAGTTCGAGATGATCGGCGTTTCGATGATCTCGCCCGACGGCTTGGCCATCAGGCCGCGCATGCCGGCGAGCTGCTTGATCTGCGCCGCCGAACCACGGGCACCCGAGTGGGCCATCATGTAGATGGCGTTGTCGGGCATCTGACGGCCGGTCGTCTCGTCGAACTTAACCGACTTGATCTCGTCCATCATCGCCGCGGCTACCTGGTCGCCGCAACGGCTCCAGGCGTCGATCACCTTGTTGTACTTTTCCTGCTGCGTGATCAGACCGTCCTGATACTGCTGCTCATAATCCTTCACGAGCGCGCGGGTCTCGTCGACCAGGCCCACCTTCGCGTCCGGAATGATCATGTCGTCCTTGCCGAACGAGATACCGGCCTTGAATGCGTGGCGGAAGCCGAGGCTCATGATCGCGTCGGCGAACAGCACGGTCTCTTTCTGGCCAGTGTGACGATAGACCTCGTCGATCACGTCGCCCACGTCCTTCTTCGTGAGCAGGCGATTGACGACGTCGAACGGCACCTTGTGGCTCTTCGGCAGGCACTCGCCGAGCAGCATGCGGCCCGGCGTGGTCTGATAGCGCTTCAGGTAGGTCTGGCCGTTTTCGTCGGTCTGCGGCACGCGGCTGGTGATCTTGGTGTGCAGCGTCACCGCTCCGGCGTTCAGTGCCTGGTGCACTTCGGCCATGTCGGCGAGCAGCATACCCTGACCCGGCTCGTTCTCCTTCTCCATCGTGATGTAGTAGAGACCGAGGACCATGTCCTGCGACGGCACGATGATCGGCTTGCCGTTGGCGGGGGACAGGATGTTGTTGGTGGACATCATCAGCACGCGCGCTTCCAGCTGCGCCTCAAGGCTCAGCGGAACGTGGACGGCCATCTGGTCACCATCGAAGTCTGCGTTGAACGCCGAGCAGACCAGCGGGTGCAGCTGGATCGCCTTGCCTTCGATCAGCACCGGCTCGAACGCCTGGATGCCCAGACGGTGGAGCGTCGGCGCGCGGTTCAGCAGAACCGGGTGCTCGCGGATCACTTCGTCCAGGATGTCCCAGACTTCCTTGCGCTCCTTCTCGACCCACTTCTTCGCCTGCTTCAGGGTCATGGACAGACCCTTGGCATCGAGACGGGCATAGATGAACGGCTTGAACAGCTCGAGCGCCATCTTCTTCGGCAAGCCGCACTGGTGCAGCTTGAGTTCCGGACCGGTCACGATGACCGAACGGCCCGAATAGTCGACGCGCTTGCCGAGCAGGTTCTGACGGAAGCGGCCCTGCTTGCCCTTGAGCATGTCGGACAGCGACTTGAGCGGACGCTTGTTGGCACCGGTGATGGTGCGGCCGCGGCGACCGTTGTCGAACAGCGCGTCGACGGCTTCCTGCAGCATGCGCTTTTCGTTGCGGACGATGATGTCCGGCGCGCGCAGCTCCATCAGCCGCTTGAGGCGGTTGTTACGGTTGATCACGCGACGATACAGATCGTTCAGATCCGATGTCGCGAAGCGGCCGCCGTCCAGCGGCACCAGCGGGCGCAGCTCGGGCGGGATCACCGGCACGACGTCCAGGATCATCCATTCCGGGCGGTTGCCGGATTCGATGAAGCTCTCGACGACCTTCAGGCGCTTGATGATCTTCTTGGGCTTCAGCTCCGACTTAGTGACTGCCAGTTCTTCCAGCAGTTCCTTGCGTTCGCCCTCGAGGTCGAGATCCATGAGCATGATCTTGACCGCTTCCGCGCCGATACCGGCGGAGAAGGCGTCTTCGCCATACTCATCCTGCGCGTCGAGCAGTTCGTCCTCGGTGAGGAGCTGGAACTTCTCGAGCGGGGTGAGGCCCGGCTCGGTGACGATGTAGCTCTCGAAGTACAGCACGCGCTCGAGCTGCTTCAGCTGCATGTCGAGCAGCAGGCCGATGCGGCTTGGCAGCGACTTCAGGAACCAGATGTGCGCGACCGGGGCAGCCAGTTCGATATGGCCCATGCGCTCGCGGCGGACCTTCGATACGGTCACTTCCACGCCGCACTTTTCGCAGACGATGCCCTTGTACTTCATGCGCTTGTACTTGCCGCACAGGCATTCGTAATCCTTAATCGGACCGAAGATGCGCGCGCAGAACAGGCCGTCACGCTCGGGCTTGAACGTGCGGTAGTTGATCGTCTCGGGCTTCTTGATTTCGCCGAACGACCAGCTGCGGATACGGTCCGGCGACGCGATCCCGATCTGGATCTGGTCAAAGGTTTCCGGCTTGGCGAGCGGGTTCGCGAAGTTCGTCAGTTCGTTCATTTCTTCACTCCATCGCCCTCCCGCGAACGGGAGGGGCTAGGGGAGGGGATGTCTTTTCGGCGGCAGGTGACTGGCGGCCCCACTTGCCCGAAGGAAGGTGGGGCGCCGGTTCCTTACTCCGCTGCGATCTGCACGCCGTCGTCGTCGAAGCCGAGTTCGGCCGTCTTCAACTCGACGTTCAGGCCCAGCGAGCGCATTTCCTTGACGAGCACGTTGAAGCTCTCCGGAATGCCGGCCTCGAAGGTGTCGTCGCCCTTGACGATCGCTTCGTAGACCTTGGTGCGGCCGACCACGTCGTCCGACTTCACCGTCAGCATTTCCTGGAGCGTATACGCCGCGCCATAGGCCTGGAGCGCCCACACTTCCATTTCACCGAAGCGCTGGCCGCCGAACTGCGCCTTACCGCCCAGCGGCTGCTGGGTGACGAGGCTGTACGGCCCGATCGAACGCGCGTGGATCTTGTCGTCGACCAAGTGGTGCAGCTTGAGCACGTACTTGTACCCCACCGTCACCTTGCGATCGAACGCCTCGCCCGTACGGCCGTCGAACAGCGTCACCTGGCCGGATTCGTCCAGGCCCGCCATCCGCAGCATCGCCGAAACGTCGGCTTCCACGGCGCCGTCGAACACCGGGGTGGCCATCGGCACGCCCGAGCGGACGTTCTGCGCCAGGTCGACCAGCTGCTCGGTCGAGCGGCGGTTCAACTCGTCCTTGTAGTTGTCGCCATAGACCGTGCCGAGCAGCTCCTTGACCGCTTCCGGCGCTTCGCCGGCCTGCGGGTTGGGGTTGGCTGCACGCCATGCATCGAGCGCATCGCCGATCTTCCGGCCCAGACCGCGCGCGGCCCAGCCTAGATGGGTCTCGAAGATCTGCCCGACGTTCATGCGGCTCGGCACGCCCAGCGGGTTGAGCACGAAGTCGACCGGCGTACCGTCCTCCAGGAACGGCATGTCTTCCTGCGGCAGGATGCGGCTGATGATGCCCTTGTTGCCGTGGCGGCCGGCCATCTTGTCGCCCGGCTGCAGCTTGCGCTTCACTGCGACGAACACCTTGACCATCTTCAGCACGCCCGGCGGCAGCTCGTCGCCCCGCTCCAGCTTCTCGCGGCGGTCTTCGAACTTGTCCTTGATGCGCTTCACGGCCTCGTCATACTGGCCCTTCACCGCTTCCAGGTTGCCCTGCATCGCGTCGTCCTGAACGGCGAACTTCCACCACTCGTGGCGGTCGACGCTGTCCAGCAACTCCTCGTCGATCGTGACGCCCTTCTTCAGGCCCTTCGGCGCGCCGGTGGCGACCTGACCCAGCAGCATCTCGCGTAGGCGCGACCAGGTCGCGCGGTTGAGAATGTTGCGTTCGTCGTCGGCATCCTTGCGCAGGCGCTCGATTTCCTCGCGTTCGATCGCCAGGGCGCGCTCGTCCTTGTCGATGCCATGACGGTTGAACACGCGGACGTCGACGATCGTGCCCGAAACACCCGGCGGCAGACGCAGCGACGTGTCGCGCACGTCGCTGGCCTTTTCGCCGAAGATGGCGCGGAGGAGCTTTTCTTCCGGCGTCATCGGGCTTTCGCCCTTCGGGGTGATCTTGCCGACCAGGATGTCGCCCGGCTCCACTTCGGCGCCGACATAGACGATGCCTGCTTCGTCGAGGTTGCGCAGCGCTTCCTCGCCGACGTTCGGGATGTCGCGGGTGATGTCTTCCGGCCCGAGCTTCGTGTCGCGCGCCATCACCTCGAACTCATCGATGTGGATCGACGTGAACACGTCGTCCTTCACGATGCGCTCGTTGATCAGGATCGAGTCCTCGTAGTTGTAACCGTTCCACGGCATGAACGCGACGAGCACGTTGCGGCCCAGCGCCAGCTCGCCGAACTCGGTCGAGGGGCCGTCGGCGATCACGTCGCCGGCCTGCACGATGTCGCCAACCTTCACCAGCGGACGCTGGTTGATGCAGGTCGACTGGTTCGAGCGCTGGAACTTCATCAGCGTGTAGATGTCGACGCCGCTCTCGCTGGCGTCCACGTCACCCGTCGCGCGGACGACGATACGGGTCGCGTCGACCTGGTCTACCACGCCCGAACGCTTGGCGGCGATCGCGGCCCCGGAATCGCGGGCCACGGTCGCTTCCATGCCGGTGCCGACGAACGGCGCTTCCGCCTTCACCAGCGGCACGGCCTGACGCTGCATGTTCGAGCCCATCAGCGCGCGGTTTGCGTCGTCCTTCTCGAGGAAGGGGATCAGCGACGCGGCGACCGAAACGAGCTGCTTTGGCGATACGTCCATCAGCGTCACCTGATCGCGCAGCGCCATCAGGAATTCGCCGCCCTGGCGGGCCGAGACGAGATCGTCGACGAACGCACCGGTTTCATCGAGCTCGGCCGATGCCTGTGCGATCGTGTGCTTCTGCTCTTCCATCGCCGACAGATAGACGACGTCGTTCGTCACCTTGCCGTCGATGATCTTGCGGTACGGCGTTTCGATGAAGCCGTACTTGTTGACGCGGCTGAAGGTCGCGAGGCTGTTGATCAGACCGATGTTCGGGCCTTCCGGCGTTTCGATCGGGCAGATACGGCCATAATGGGTCGGGTGAACGTCGCGGACTTCGAAGCCTGCGCGCTCACGCGTCAGACCACCCGGCCCGAGCGCCGAAACGCGGCGCTTGTGTGTCACTTCGGAAAGCGGGTTGGTCTGATCCATGAACTGCGACAGCTGCGACGAACCGAAGAATTCGCGCACCGCGGCGACGGCGGGCTTGGCGTTGATCAGGTCGTTCGGCATCACCGTCGACACGTCGACCGACGACATGCGCTCCTTCACGGCGCGCTCCATGCGGAGCAGGCCGACGCGGTACTGGTTCTCGAGCAACTCGCCCACCGAACGAACGCGACGGTTGCCGAGATTGTCGATGTCGTCGACTTCGCCCTTGCCGTCCTTAAGGTTCACGAGCGTCTTGACGACTTCGAGAATGTCCTCGGTGCGCAGCGTGGTCACGGTGTCCGGCGTGTCGAGGCCCAGGCGCATGTTGAGCTTAACGCGGCCCACGGCCGAGAGATCATAGCGCTCCGGATCGAAGAACAGGCCGGCAAACAGCGATTCCGCGGTCTCTAGCGTCGGCGGTTCGCCAGGACGCATCACGCGGTAGATGTCGGCCAGCGCCTGCTCGCGCTCCTCGGCCTTGTCCACCTTTAGCGTGTTGCGGATCCACGGACCGGTGGTGATGTGATCGATGTCGAGCAGTTCGAGCCGATCGATGCCGGCCTTGTCGAGCTTCTCGAGATTCTCGGCCGACACTTCGTCGCCGGCTTCGATGTAGATCTCGCCGGTCTGCTCGTTGATCAGGTCATAGGCGCTGTAGCGGCCGAAGACTTCCTCGGTCGGGATCAGCAGCGTGGCGAGGCCGTCCTTCGCCGCCTTGTTCGCCGCGCGCGGGCTGATCTTCTGCCCGGCGGGGAACACGACTTCGCCCGATGCGGCATCGACGATGTCGAACATCGGCTTCTGGCCGCGCCAGTTCTCGGCCTGGAAGGGGATCTGCCAGCCGTTCGGGCCGCGGACATAGGTCACGCGGTTGTAGAACTGGTTGAGGATGTCTTCGCTGTTCAGGCCGAGCGCGTATAGCAGGCTGGTGACCGGCAGCTTGCGCTTGCGGTCGATGCGGACGTTGACAATGTCCTTGGCGTCGAACTCGAAGTCCAGCCACGAACCGCGATACGGGATCACGCGCGCGGCGAACAGATACTTGCCCGAAGCATGGGTCTTGCCGCGGTCATGGTCGAACAGCACGCCCGGCGAACGGTGCATCTGGCTGACGATGACGCGCTCGGTGCCGTTGATGAAAAACGTGCCGTTCTCAGTCATGAGCGGCATGTCGCCCATGTACACGTCCTGCTCCTTGATATCGAGCACCGACCGGGCTTCCGTATCGGGATCGACCTCGAACACGATGAGGCGTAGGGTAACGCGCATCGGCGCCGCATAGGTGATGCCGCGCTGGCGGCACTCGTCCACGTCGAACTTCGGATCCTCGAGCTCGTAGGTCACGAAGTCGAGTTCGGCGGTGCCGGCGAAGTCGCGGATCGGGAACACGCTGCGGAGCGTCTTCTCGAGGCCGGAGACATAGCCGATCGAGGGGTCCGACCGCAGGAACTGTTCGTAGGATTCGCGCTGAACCTCGATCAGGTTCGGCATCTGCACCACTTCGTGGATGTCGCCGAACACCTTGCGGATGCGGCGCTTCAGCGTGCCGCCCTCGATTGCCTTGGTAGCCATAGGTGTGTGTTGCCTCGTCAGCCGTAAACTCGCTGCCCCTGTCCGGGAGCCAGGACGTGCAAAGCGACGCCAAAAGGCTGCGCGACCCCCGATCTTCGGGATTCGGCAGCTTCATGGCGTCTAATGGCCATTCCGATCCATACGTTCGGTGCGCTGCGCGACGGCGTACCATTTCCCGATCGAAGGGCCAGGGCGGGGATATAGGCGCCGGGGAAGGGGATGTCAAAGGGCGTGGCGTCAGGAAGCGGGGGTAGTGGCCAAGCGATTACTGGGTGGAAACAATTCTGTCGTCGGGGTGCAGTGAAGCCTTAACAATCTCCCGCCAACCGGCCTTCCGAACAAGGGAGGCATTATGAACTACAAGAAATCGGGTCTGCTTGCCGCGTTGCTCGCGACCGTCTCGGCCACGGCGGTACAGGCGCAGGACGCGGCGCAGGGCGAGGGGCCGGGTGGGGACATCATCGTTACGGCGCAGAAGGTCGAGCAGAAGCTCAGCGAGGTGCCGATCACGATCACCGCCGTGACGCAGGAGCAAATGCGCCGGATCGGCGTCAGCGATCTTGATGAGCTTTCGAACTATGTGCCCGGCCTTAACATCCAGGAGCAGAGCGCCAACAATCCCGGCATCGTGATCCGCGGCATCACATCGGACAGCGGATCGGCGCAGCAGGCGGCGCGCGTTACGCTCTACTATAACGGCATCGATATCTCGCGCTCGCGTGGCGCATATCAGGCGATCTATGACGTCGACCGGATCGAAGTGGTGAAGGGGCCACAGGCGACGCTGTTCGGCACCGCATCGACGATCGGCGCCGTCAGCATCCTCTCCGCGCGGCCGAAGGCCGGCGTGTCCGGCCAGCTGACTGCCGGCTATGGCAACTACAACGCCTATCTAGTGAGCGGCCACCTCAACATCGGCAATGACGTGATCGCTGCGCGCGTCGCCGGCGAGTGGAAGAAGCGCGATGGTTATGTGGAGAACCTGTCCCCGACGCAGGACGATCTGTACGCGCAGAACCAGCTCGGCCTGCGCGCGTCGCTGCGCTACACGCCGGACGATGCGCTGGCCATCGACCTGATCGGCACCTATGACCGGCAGCGCAATAGCGGCACGCCGTTCATCTCGCGGCGCTTCGCCACGTCTGCCGGGCCGGCCGATCCGTTCGGGGCGGCCAATCTTTCCGGCTCGCCTTTCTCGGCAACGGCGCTGGGCGCCGACAAGCTCGGGCTGACGCGCGACGTGTACGACGTCAATCTGACCGCCAGCTATGACTTTGGCGAGGGCTGGAGTTTCACGACCGTCAACGGGTATCGAGCGTTCAACTCGCTCGAGATTTTCGACGCGGACGGATCGGCTGCCTGGTGGCTCGAATTCGCCGAGGGCGCCTATGGCTCGCAGATCAGCCACGAAGGCCGCTTCGCCTATTCCGACGATCATGTCCGCACCAGCTTCGGCTGGAACGTGTTTCACGAGAACAGCCGTCAGGAAGTGCCGTTCTCGACCGAGGAGGGCATCTACATCCAGTGCGCGTCGAACGTGATCCCCGCGCTGGGCTGCGTCTCTTCCACTGGCGTGGTTACCGCCGCACAAGCCACCCCGCTGCTCACGCGCGGCGCATTGACGCAAATCCCCTACCGCTCCATCTTCACCAACAAGGGCATCAATGATCAATATTCGATGTTCGGCGAAGCAACCTGGATGCCGACCCAGCGCCTTGAACTGACGGCGGGCATTCGAGCGCTAATCGAACAGCGCAAGTCGGGCTTCGTTTCGATAGCGCCGCGATCGCTGCTGAGTGGGGCGGCGCTCATCCCCGGGCAGGCGACTACCAACGGCACGCTCTGGGCGCAGGACAGCTTCCAGGCCTTTCTGCCGCGCTTCAACGTCCTGTATCGCTTGACCGACGCGGTGAATCTGTACGCCACCGTATCCAAGGGGCGGCGGTCTCCCACGGTGAACCAGGGCGCGACCTCGCTGTCGGTGATCCCGGAAGAGACGGTGTGGAACTATGAAGGCGGTGTGAAGCTGGCCCGCAGCATGTTTACCGGCTCGCTCGGCGTCTATTATCAGAAGTACAAGAACTTCCAGATCAACCGTACCGTTACCGAAGCCAACGATCCCTCTGGCCGTCCGGTAGGTTCCACCGTTACCGAAAGCGCCGGCACCGCCAGCAACTTGGGTTTCGAGGCCGAGGGCCAACTACGCCCGACTAATTGGCTGACGCTGTTCGGCAATGCCGGCTTCATCGATGGCGGCGTCGACAAGGACCGGTCGAACGGCATCTATGCGGGCAACCGCTTCCGCCTGCAGCCGCGGCTGCAATGGGCGGCGGGCTTCACCGTCGATGCGCCGGTGGCCAACGGGGTGCGCCTGTTCGCAACGCCGAGCGTTACCTATCGCAGCAAAATCTTCTTCGAAATCCCTAACCGGGAGGCGATCTCGCAGGACAAGGTAACGCTGGTGAACGTGCGGGCGGGGCTCAGCTTCGCCGAAGGACGGTATGAAGTTGCGGGCTATGTCCGCAATGCCACTAACGAGCGGTACCTGCTCGATGCCGGCAACACTGGCGGGGGCTTCAATAACCCCACCTATATTCCTGCCGAACCGCGCTTTTACGGTGTTCAGCTAACCGGCAGGTTCTAACCGAAACGACGTGCGGGGGTGGGCAGCGGCTCGGCGCCCACCTCACATGTTTTCGGCGCATTCAATAAACGCCGATCGCGTGTATCGCGCACGAGATCAGTATAATTCCCGAAGCGATAACCTTGGTGTCTGCATAATTCGTTAAGTCTGATGATGTTGAGTGGCAGCGAAGCCGGAGACGGCGTCGTTTGGGGCTCGATGGCAGTTTTGCGGAGCTGCCAGCTTGCCGTGGAGCAGGGCCATGAACATCGCTACGATCCGAAGATACTTCTACGAAGCGATCGAATTCCTCACCTATTTCGTTTTCATGACGGTACTTGGTGCGGCGATGTACACGCTGGTCGAATATGCTCCGCAGGCAAATGCGAAGTGGTACATTAATACCTGCATTGCCATGGCGATCTTCACGGGCGTATATGCGCTGCGGATGTACAGCCGCTATCGGCGGTGGCGGAAGCGGCTGAGCGCGGCAGGCCTGTCGCTGGAGCCCGCACCCGAGCCGCTTCCGGAGGTGTCGGCTGAGGAACGGCGGACGCTGCGCTGGTCCGAACGAATTGCGGCTGAGCGGCTGGAGGCGCAGGGCGGCGATCCGGCTCGGGTGAAGCTGCTCGAAGAGCTTGAGGCGGTCGAGAGGGAATATCGGGCGAAGCGGATTGCGCTCGGTGAAGATCCCGACTCCGAAGATCCGGATTTCGAGATCGATCCCAGCATGTCGCTGGAGGCGATTCGCTTGCGCATCGCCGATCGGATGGCGCGGGAAGCTATCGAGGAAGAAGAATCTCGACGCATTTTTCGGTAGCGGGGCGGGGTTGCCGCTAAGCATTTCCTAACGATTTTCGTTGATGAAGCAGGTGCGAAATGGGCGAGCAGCGCGCCTCTGCGGCTTTTTGCGCCAGTCGCGGGGGCTTGCGTACCATGAACTCTGAATCCGTTCGTCGATATCTTCTGCTGTCCGTCGAATTCGGCGCGTATTGCGCGCTGATGATGCTGCTCAGCTACCTGATGGTGCTGATCGTCCTTGAAGCACCGCAGCCCGGCAGCACGGTCTACATCACTGCGGGCGTCCTCGCGGCGCTGTTCACGGGCGTGCATTCGGCGCGGATGTTTCATGTCTATCGTGCGGCGCTGCGGCGAGCACACCTTGCCCGCAGCAAGCCCCGCGAGCGCCCGCGGCACTGGTCCGATCGCATCGCCGCGACGGAGCGGGTGAACAAGCACGACTTGCTTCGCACGAACAATGCGGTGGAAGATGCGTCACCCGAATTGGAAGCGATCCGGCTGCGCATTGCTGAGCGTATGGCGCGCGAGGATCGCGAACAGAGCGAGCAGGAGCGCCAGGAGCGCGAAGCGGTCGACCGCGAGCGTCTGGAGCGTGCGAGAAATGCCCGCATCCGCGCGGAGGCGGAGCGAAGGGTACGCCAGCGACAGTAACGGCTTCAACAGGTCGGCACCGGTCACGCAAAAAGGCGGCTCGTTCCCGAGCCGCCTTTCCGTTTCGCAAGCCTTGAAGGCCGGCGCAGAAGCCTTACTTGACCTCGACGGTCGCGCCGGCTTCTTCAAGCTGCTTCTTGATCTTCTCGGCTTCGTCCTTGGACACGCCTTCCTTGACCGGCTTCGGAGCGCCTTCGACCAGGGCCTTGGCTTCAGTGAGGCCGAGGTTGGTGATGGCGCGGACTTCCTTGATGACGTTGATCTTCTTGCCACCGTCGCCGGTGAGGATCACGTCGAATTCGGTCTTCTCTTCAGCGGCCGGGGCAGCGGCGCCACCAGCGGCCGGGCCAGCAACGGCGACGGCAGCGGCGGCCGAGACGCCCCACTTCTCTTCGAGCAGCTTCGACAGCTCGGCTGCTTCGAGAACGGTCAGCGCGGAAAGCTGTTCGACGATTGCGTTAAGGTCAGCCATGATACACTCCAGTTAAATCAAAAGTTCGGGATAAAAGTCGCAACTGCCGACAAGGTGTCAGGCAGCTTCCTTCTCGCTGTACGCTGCAAGCACGCGCGCGATCTGCGCCGCGGGCGCCTGGGCGATCGTGGCGAGCTTGGTCGCGGGCGCCACGATGAGCCCCACGAGCTTGCCGCGCAGCTCGTCCAGCGACGGCAGCGAGGCCAGTGCCTGAACGCCGGCGGCATCCAGCAGCAGCCCGCCCATGGCCCCGCCGACGATCTCGATCTTGTCGTTCGTCTTGGCGAAGTCCGCGACCACCTTGGCCGCAGCCACGGGATCCACGGAAGTGGCGAGCGCCGTCGGACCCGTCAGCAGATCCGCGAGCACCGCATAATCGGTGCCCTGGGCAGCGATCTTGGCGAGCTTGTTCTTCGAGACCTTGTAGCTCGCACCGGCTTCGCGCATCTTGTTGCGGAGGTCCGTCGACTGCTTGACGGTCATCCCGAGGTTGCGGGTGATGACCACCACGCCGACCTCGTTGAAAGTGCGGTTCAGCTCGGCAACGGCGTCGGCCTTCTGGGAACGATCCATGCCGGTTTCCTCATACATGAGGCTCCCCTGCGACAGGGAGCCCCGGTTACGACCCGCCAAAGCGGGCCAGGCTCTCAAATGTCCGAGGGGGTGGATCGTCAGCGGCCGGGGAAATCCCTGGGCGTGACCCGAACGCAGCACCCGCACAAGGGCGGGCCGCATCGGAAAAATCGTTCCCCGTCTAGGCGAGAGATCAAGACCGGCAGATTCCGGTCGCTCGCTGTCTCGGACGGATTCCTCCCGAAAGAGGAAGCGCGCACATAGCGGATTCGGCAGGGGAGTCAATGGTCGAGAGGGCGGGCGCGGGAGAGGGGCAGGGCAATGATGGGCTCACCCTCACCCTCCCATCGCTCGCGCAATGGGGCTCTTTCCTCGCCCACAGGGTGCGGGGTCGACGTCTCTCGGCCTGCGGGAGGGTTGAGGGTCTTGAAGAACAAAAAAGGAACAGCCATCTTCGCGCCGACATGGGCAGCAGGCGGGGGCAGCGCGATGCGGGGCACGACGAACGATCGGGCGCGGGAGAACCGGCGGTTCCTGCAGGCGCTGCGCCGCACCGCCAATGTGACGCTGGCTGCCGAGGCGGTGGGGCTGACGCGCAAGACCTTCCAGAAGCGCCGCGCCCGCAACCCAGATTTCGCCGCCGAATGGGATGCGGCCCTCGCCTATGGCCAGGCGCAGCTCGCCGCCGGGCGGGCAGGGGCACCGGCGGGCGACGACCCCACCGTGACCAGGGGCGGCGAATATAGCGTGCGCGGATCGCGCGGGCGGCGAATCCAGGTGCGGCGAAGCCCCAAGGGCGCGCTGACCGTGGACGGCGAGCGCCGCTTCCTCGCGCACCTCGCCGCCACGGCCAATGTGCGGCTCTCCGCTCAGGCGGCTGGCGTCGGCTATAACGCCATCTATACCCGCCGCCAGAACTCCCCCGCCTTCGCCGCCGCGATGCGCATGGCGCTGCAGGAAGGCTATGACCGGCTGGAACTGGCGCTGCTCGCCCACGCGATCGACTCGCTCGCGCCCGACGGCGCGCCGCTGGAGGACTGGCAGGACATTGCCGACATGCCCGAGCCGCTGGAACGGATGACTCCACAGGAGGGGGTGCTGCTGCTGCGATCCCGCCGCCCGCACATCGAAGCCGGCCTGCGCCCCACCCACCACCCACTGCCCCGCTGCGACCGCGGGCAGGCGCTCGCCCGGCTGGAGCGCGAACTCGACAAGCTGGAACGGCGGAAGCGACGGGACGAGGGATAGCAGCGACGCGCCGGACGCGGCGCGTCGCTGCTCCGGCAATGCCGCAGGGGCCCACTTGCGAGTGGTGCGGCATTGCCGGTTATTTTGCGAGAGGGCGACCGTGCAATCGGTTCAACCTGATTGCGGCGCCGTCCGTTCCTGGTTGAGTGCGACCAGGCGAGCGAAGATTTCGTCCCCGTCCAGCCGCCCGGCGCGCCAGTCCTCGCCCCCGGCATAGGCGTAGGCGACCGCTGCATCGAACGCGGCCTACGCATTTGCCAGCCGTTGCGGGCAGGCGTTGTAGAGGTTGGTCAGCGTGCGCTTTTTCAGCTACTTCCCCGGCGCCTTGTCGCGCGGCAGGAAGCGATTGGGATAGCCGGGCACGACCTTTGGCTCGGGCATCACCAGATCACCAAGCCTTGCGATACGGCAGCCTGATCTCCGTCCGCATGATCTGATTGTCCGTTCCCGCGGCGGGGTTGCCCCTCCACTGCCTGCGGCGGCGGTCCTGCTCCCTCTCTGGGAAAGAACACAGACAGGTGCCGCGCGCCATGCCAGCGGCGGAATCGAACAATGCGAACTAAGTCATTACGATTGTTCCGTACTATTACATATCCCCGCCGAAACCGAACGTTTGCACCAATCCTCCTCTAGAATATGTCCAAGGCGTGTCGGTTCTCTGGGCAAGGGGCTCAGCCCGCGTTCGGGAACGATATAGAAATGGGTCTTGCGCAATTGTGTGCCGGCCTGCTGCTTGTCAGCGGGCCGGTGTCCAGCATCTCCGATTCCTCGAGCGCCGGTGGGGGCGGCGCGGCGCCTGGCTTGCCGGCCGTCGCGCCTGCGTCCGTGTCCGTCCCCGCGTCTGCGCCCGCGCCGACGTCTGCGGCTGCCGAGGCGTCGGGTGCGCCGGGGGGCGTGGTCGTGCAGGCGCAGCGTTTACCGCCGATCCAGTGGCGCAACGGCTCGCCGGTGCTGGTCTCTGCCGATGGCGGCACCAGCTTTCGCCCGCTGGGGCAGATGATCGTCGATACCACCCGCACCCGCGGCGCGCGCGATTGCCCTATGCGGCCGCGACCGGCGGCATCGGGCGTCCGGTGGTGAAGCGATCGGTGTTCCAGGGAGGCCGCGGTCCGGTGGAACTCACCGCGCGCTACCAGGAACTCATCGTCCGCACGCCCGGCACGCGGGGCACCGGCTCCACGCTGACCGCCGGCGTCAACTGGTATCTGAGCAGCCTGATGCGGGTGATGGCCAATACTTCTGCCTGGCGGCTGAACCCCGCCAGCCTGCCGGGCGGCACCGCCGCACGCACCGATCGTGGCACGACGTTGGTGCTGCGCGCGCAATTCGTTTTTTGAACTCCGACTGACGAGAGGGTCCTTGCATGTCAGCGATACGTAATCTGCGATTGTCTGGGAAACTGATGGCCGCTTTTGCCGCGGTGATCCTGGTGGTGATCGCCTCGGGCAGCTACACCTATCTGAGCCTGAGCCGGCTGGCCGCCGTGTCCGACGCCAATGTGAACAGCATCCATGTCGCTCAGCAGGGCGAGGCGATGCTGGCCGCGATCATCCAGCAGGAAAACGCGCTGCGCGGCTTCGCCATGCTGGGGCGCGAGGAACTGCTCGGCGAATATGCCGAGAATATGAAGGCTTTCGAAAAGGCTTCGAGCGCGTTCGAAAGCGCGACCAAGCTGCCCGAACAGCTGGAACGGCTGCGGGCGCTGCGCGCCGAAGTGGCGGACCTGAACGACCGCCGCTTTGCCGAGCTGATCAAGCTGGCGCGCAACCCGGCCACGCGGGGGCGGGCGCAGGAAATCTCGGGCATGAAGCAGCTGCCCAAGGTGCGCGCGCTGACCGCCGAGATCGCCGCGGCACAGCAGCAGAAGATCAGCGAACAGCGCGCCGAAATGGCGGCCGCAAAGAACGGCGCGATGCTGGCCGTGGTGGTGGGCGGCGTGATCGCCACGCTGATCGCGGGGATGATGGCATGGCTGCTCTCGGGCGCGATCGTGCGGCCGCTGGCGGGCATGACCCGGACGATGACGCGGCTGGCCGATGGCGACACCAAGGTCGACGTGCCCGCCGCCGACCGCGGCGACGAAGTGGGCGAGATGGCGAAGGCGGTGCTCGTCTTCCGCGAGAACGCCCGCCAGAAGCAGATCGCCGATGCCGAAGCGGCCAAGGCGGTGGAGGAGCAGAATTTCGTCACCGCGACGATCTCGCAGAACCTCGACAAGGTTTCGCATGGCGATCTGACCGCGAGCATCACCGAGGCGTTTCCGCCGGCCTATGCGGCGCTGCGCCAGAACTTCAACGAGGCGATCGCCAATCTGCGCGAGCTGATCGGATCGGTGATCGAATCCGCCGCCGCAATCCGCACCGGATCGAGCGAGATCGCCCAGGCCAGCGAAGATTTGGCCCGGCGGACCGAAGGCAACGCCGCCAGCCTGGAGGAGACCTCCGCCGCGATCGCCCAGATGGACCACCGGTTGAAGGCGACCGCGATGGCCGCCACCAGCACGCTGGATCGTGCAGACGGCGCCATCTCCACCGTCTCCGGCGGCCGCTCGATCGCCGACGAGGCGGTGCAGGCAATGACCCGCGTGGCAGACAGCGCCAAGGGCATCGACAGCGTGATCGAGGGGCTGGACAAGATCGCCTTCCAGACGCGGGTGCTTGCGATGAACGCCGCCGTCGAGGCGGGCCGTGCGGGCGAGGCGGGCCGCGGCTTCGCGGTGGTCGCCGATCTGGTCTCCGCGCTGGCGATGCGCGCCGAGGAAGAGGCCGGCCGCGCCCGCGACCAGCTGACCGCGACGCAGAACGATATCGGCGCAGCGGTGAGCATGGTGCAGCGGGTCGATGGCGCCCTGGCCAATATCAGCGGCGATGTGGGTGAGGTGCATTCGCTGCTGAGCAGCATCGCGACCGACAACCAGGCCCAGGCCTCGGCGGTGACGCAGATCTCGGCGGCGATTTCCGCCATGGACACCGCCACCCAGCAGAATGCGGCGATGGTGGAGGAAACCTCCGCCGCGGCGCGGACGCTCAATTCGGAAGTGACGACGCTGGCCGATCAGGCGCAGCGCTTCAGCATCGGTTCGAGCAAGACCGCCGCAGCCGCGCGCGCCAGCACCATCGCCAGCATGGGCGCCGGCCAGCGACGGGCGAAGGTGTCGGCGGTGCCGGTGAGGCAGATGGCCGACGCCGACGAGTGGACGACATTCTGACCGGCTCCCCAGGCCGCGGGCGGGG
>NZ_ALBQ01000033.1 GCF_000282895.1 Sphingomonas sp. ATCC 31555 | reverse complement strand
CCCCTGCCGCTCGATCAGCGGCCAGCGGCCCAGCACGATATGCCGGTGCGCGCCGACGATGCTGTGGATCAGCACGACGTCGGTAGTAATCCAGCAGATCGGGTGGACAGCGCGCGTGAAAGCCTCACCTGCGCGATACAGCAGGGTGACGTGTGGATGGCAGCGCCACCTGGGTCGCAGCAGTCCGGCAGCGGTCATCCAGTGGCTTAACGTGCCGGTGAGCTCGGTTAGCGCCTTGATGCGCTTGGATGGACGAAGCGCGACGGAGCCCGGACCGCCGGAAAGCTGATCTAAGCGGAGCGGGACAGGGGATGCGGCCAGATGCGATCCGAGCGCGAGCATCGTGTCGACCTGAGGACACGAAAGTTGCGGATAGTCGTCAGTGATCGCCAGCGTCATATGGAGGCGATCGTCTGAAACGATACTCTTGGCCCCTCCCAGACCGTCACGGTGACTCGCCATGGCATCGCGCACGCCAGCTGCGATGGGGAAGGCGAAGAACAGTCGGTGTCGCACCATAGCCATCAGTGGAAATCGTGCGACTTGATCGGGATGATGTCCTCGCGGCGAGACGGCCAGCTCTCGGGCGTTCGCTGCTTCGGATAGGCGTGCGCAGGGTCGCTCGACCGAGTGATCTTGCGATCACGCGAATCGATCGTGCCGCCATGCGTCGCGCCATCGCCCGGCATCGTCATGCGCGGCAGGTCGATCGCGCCGACGCTGCGCAGCAGGTCGGTAAGGTCGGTGATCGTCTCGGCGATCAGGTGCAGCACCTCGCCTTCGCGCTGGAGGCGGCCGCGGACCGCGATCATCGGCGCGGCGAGGATGATCGGGCGGTAGAGCGCGAAGCGCGCCGGCCAGACGATGGCGTTGGCGATGCCGGTCTCGTCCTCCAGCGTGAGGAAGATGCTCTTGGCGCTGCCCGGCTTCTGGCGGACGAGCACGATGCCGGCCACCTCCACCCGCGCGCCGTCCTTGAGCGTCTTGAGGTCGCCGCACGGCCGAATGCGCCGCGCCGCGAGCGTGCCGCGCAGGAAATGGAGCGGGTGCGCGCGCAGGCTCAGCTGGGTGGCGCGGTAATCCTCGACCACTTCGCGCCCGGCGGTGAGCGGGGTCAGCGTCACCGCGGGCTCGGCGGCCTGGATCGGGCCTTCGATCCCGGCGAACAGCGGCAGCGGCGCCTGGTCGAGCGCCTTGATCGCCCAGAGCGCCTGGCGGCGATCCTGGCCGAAGCAGCGGAAGCCATCGGCACGCGCAAGCTTCTCCAGTGCCGCGGGGGAGACGCGGGCGCGGCGCCAGACGTCCTCGATCGAGGTGAAGAGGCGCTCGGCGCGGGCGGCAAGAATCGCATCGGCATCGCGCGCGGACAGGCCCTGCACCACCCGCATGCCGAGGCGGAGGGGAAGCAATTCCTCCCCGGAACGGGGAGGGGGACCGCTCGCCGAAGGCGAGGGGTGGAGGGGCCGCGCCGCAGGCGCGGTGGTGCGGCGCCGTTCGGGCTCACCGCCGCGTGTCGCGGCGGCCCCTCCACCATGGGCTGGCGCCCATGGTCCCCCTCCCCGTTCCGGGGAGGATCTTAGAACCCGCGTATCCCAGTCGCTGTCGTTGACGCATACCGCGCGCACCTCGACCCCATGCTCGCGCGCGTCGCGGACGATCTGCGCCGGGGCATAGAACCCCATCGGCTGGGCGTTGAGCAGCGCCGCGCAGAAGATGTCGGGATGGTGGCACTTCATCCAGCTCGACGCATAGGCGATCTTGGCAAAGCTGGCCGCGTGGCTCTCGGGAAAGCCATAGCTGCCGAAGCCCTCGATCTGCTTGAAGGTGCGTTCGGCGAAATCCTGCGTGTAGCCCTTCTTCAGCATCCCGCTGATCATCTTCTCCTTGAAGTGCGTGACCCCGCCGGTCGACTTGAACGTCGCCATCGCCCGCCGCAGCGCATCGGCCTCGGCCGGTTTGAAGCCCGCGCCGACGATCGCGACCTTCATCGCCTGTTCCTGGAACAGCGGCACGCCGAAGGTCTTCTCCAGCACGTCCTTCAGCTCCTCGCTGGGATATTCCACCTCCTCCTTGCCCTCGCGCCGCCGCAGATAGGGATGCACCATGTCGCCCTGGATCGGCCCCGGCCGGACGATCGCGACCTGGATGACGAGGTCGTAGAATTCCTTGGGCTTCAACCGCGGCAGCATCGACATCTGCGCCCGGCTCTCGATCTGGAAGGTGCCGAGCGTGTCGGCCTTCTGAATCATCGCGAAGGTGGCCGGATCATCCTCCTGCATCGCATCCGAAGCGAGCGTCAGCTTCACGCCCTTGTGCTGCTCCAGCAGATCGAACGCGCGCCGCATGCAGCCGAGCATGCCGAGCCCGAGAATGTCGACCTTCATCAGGCCGAGCGTCTCGATATCGTCCTTCTCCCATTCGATCACCCGCCGGTCGACCATCGCCGCCGGCTCGATCGGCACGATCTCGTCGAGATTGGCCTGGGCCAGCACGAAGCCGCCGGGGTGCTGCGAACGGTGCCGGGGCGTGCCGATCAGCTGGCGGGCGAGATCGAGCGTCAGCGCCAGCCGCGGCTCGCTGGCATCGAGGTTGAGCGCCGCGGCATCGGCCTCGCTCACCCCTTCGTTGGACCAGCCCCAGACCTGCCCCGCGAGCCCGGCGGTCACGTCCTCAGACAGCCCCAGCGCCTTGCCGACCTCGCGCACCGCCCCCCTTGTGCGATAGCGACTGACCACGGCGGTGAGTGCGGCGTGGCGCGCGCCATAGGTCTCGTAGATCCACTGGATCACTTCCTCGCGCCGCTCATGCTCGAAATCGACGTCGATATCGGGGGGCTCGTCGCGATCCTCGGAGATGAACCGCTCGAACAGCAGCTTATGCACCACCGGGTCGATCGAGGTGACGCCGAGCAGGAAGCAGATCAGCGAATTGGCCGCACTCCCCCGCCCCTGGCACAGGATCTCCTGCGCGCGGGCGAAGCGGACGATCGAATGGACGGTGAGGAAATAGGGCGCGTAGCCGCATTTCTCGACCAGCCCCAGTTCCTTCTCGAGCAGCTCGGCATATTCGATCGGCGGCCCTTCCGGGAACTTGGCGGCGAGCGCATCGCGGGCGAGCTTGGCCAGCGCCGCCTGCGGGCTGCGGCCGGACATCACCACTTCGTCGGGGTAGCGATAGAGCCTGCCGAGCTCGCGTGGATTGAAGGCGCAGCGCTCGACCACCGCCTCCACCGCCTGCAGCGCCTCGGGCCAGGCGGCGAAGCGGCGCGCCATTTCGTGCGGAGGCTTCAAGTGCCGATCCGCACTGCGGGCGCGGCGGAAGCCGAGATCGTCGACCGTCGTGGTATGGCGGATCGCGGTCATCACGTCGTGCAGCATCCGCCGGTCGGGATGGTGGTAGAGCACGTCGCCGGTGGCGAGCGGGGTCAGGCCATGCGCGACGGCTGCCTCTGCCAGCCCGTGCAGCCGCACCGCCTCCTGCGGCCGGCGATGGCGGGTGAGCGTGACATGGCCGCGATCCCCGAACACGTCCGCCATCCAGCGCAGCGCCGCCGGGTCGCCGCTATCCGCC
This sequence comes from Sphingomonas sp. ATCC 31555, assembly GCF_000282895.1. Taxonomy (GTDB): domain Bacteria; phylum Pseudomonadota; class Alphaproteobacteria; order Sphingomonadales; family Sphingomonadaceae; genus Sphingomonas. Next base: position 2,315 of record NZ_ALBQ01000033.1, on the reverse strand, counting down.
ATGCCGGGCACCAGCGCGGCGACGAGGCCGTCGGCATGCCCCGCGACATCCTCCCAATGGAGGAAGCACTGCCCCTTCTCGCCATGCTGCGCATCCGCCCGCGCCTTGCCGATGCTGAGCAGCCGGGTGAGCCGCGACCAGGCGGCGAGATCCTCGGGCCAGACCAGCACGCCGCTGCCGTCGGTCAGGTCCAGCCGGCAGCCGGTGACCAGCCGCACGCCGGTCTCTTCCGCCGCGACCAGCCCGCGCACGATCCCGCCGACGCTGTTGTGATCGGTAATGCCGAGCGCGGGCATGCCGTACGCCGCCGCCGTCTCGAACAGCTCGGAAGGCGCGGAGGCGCCGCGCAGGAAGGAATAATGGCTGGTGACCTGGAGTTCGCTGTACATGGCCGTCACCCGAACAGGCCGTGCAGGTACCAGCTGAGATCGCCGGTCACTTGGCGCTCGCCATCGCCCTGGCGGAACAGCCAGTAGCGGCGGCCGCGCTCGTCCTCGACGCGGAAATAGTCGCGCGTGGCATGGGTCTCCACCGCGCGCTTCCACCATTCGCCATGGATACGCTCGGGCCCGTCGGCGCGGACCACCTCGTGCCGCTCGCCCCGCCAGGTGAAGCGGCGCGGCGGCTGGTCGGGGAGGGCCGCGACGACATGGTCGAGCCGCTCGGGGCGGCGGAGCAGGCGGATCGGGCGGGGCCATTCGGGGTGCCAGGGCGGCAGCGGAGCGTGCCGATCGAGCTGGCGGACATCGTCGGCCTTGAGCGGCGGGGCTTCGCGCTCGGGCGGATCGAGCGGCGGGAGGGCGGCGGCCGAGCGTTCGGGCACATCGCTTTCCACCGGCCGCATCCGCCACAGCCGCGCCATGCCGATCCGCGTCGCCAGCGTGTCGATCAGCGGCGCGAGATCGGGCACCGTCTCGGCATCCAGCCGCTCGTCGACCGGCAGCGCGCCCAGCGGTTCGCTGCGCAGCAAATGCAGCGTCATCGCATCGAGGCCATAGCCGGGTTCGATGCTGTCGATGCGGCGGGCGAGCAGGCGGAGCAGATGCGCGGGATCGCGGCTGGCGCGGGCGAGGCCGATGCCGATCCGCTGCGGCACGCCGTCGACCCGGTCGGCGACCAGCCCGATTCGGCGCGCGCCCTGCCCGGCTTCCGCCAGCGCTTCGGCGAGGCGGCGGACGAGGTCGCCCAGCCAGTGCGCGATCGCCTCGGGGGTGGCGATCGGCTCGGCGAAGCGCTGGGTGACGGCGATCGGCTCGGGCGGGGTGACCGGGGCGACCGGTTCGGGAATACGGCCCAGCGCCTGGTCGAGCCGCGCGGCGATTGTGGTACCGAAGCGGCGGACCAACGGCGCGCGGGGAAGCGCGGCGAGCTGGCCGATGCTGTCGACGCCGAGCCGGTGGAGCAGGTCGAGCGCATCGCCCTCCAGCCGCAGCGCCTCGACCGGCAGCGGGGCGAGCCAGGCACCATGCTCACCGGTCGGGCATAGGAGCAGCGTTTCCGGCCGGAAGCGCGCGAAGGCCCAGGCGGCGCCGGGGGTGTCGGCAACGGCAATCTTCGCGGCGAATCCCAGCCGAGCGAGCAGCGCATGCAGCCGGCGCAGCATCCGCGCCTCACCGCCATGGAGATGGGCGACACCGGTCAGGTCGAGGAACAGCAGGTCCTCGCTGGCCATGGTGACGCTCGGCGACCAGCGCCGGGCGAGGCTGTGCGCCAGCCGTTCAAGATCGGCGCGGTCGCCTTCCGGATCGGCGGGGTCGACACGGAGCTCCGGCACCAGCGCGCGCGCCTGGGTGAGCGCCATGCCGATGCGGATGCCCGCGGTCATTGCGGCAGGGCAGGCCGCGGCGACTTCGCTGCGGCTGCCGGTGCGGCGGGAGAGGATTCGGGGAGCCCCCCCGCCCCCTTTGTCATCCCGGCGAAAGCCGGGATCCATTACCTTCTCCGTCGAAGAAGGCGCCGAAACCGCCAGGCGAATGGATCCCGGCTTTCGCCGGGATGACGGTTGTGGGGCAGGCGCAGCCCCAGCAGCGCGCGCCGCTGGCGCCAGCCGAACCACCCCCGCCATCGCCCCGCCCTCGTCGGGCCGCATCCGCTTGAAGGCATGGTCCGCCGCTTCGCTGCGCCGGCCGAGCTCGCGCATCGGCGGCCGCTGGTGCGGCGGGAGCGCGGCGATCGCGGCGTCGCGGGCGGCCCGCGCCCAGCGCGCACCGGGCCGCCAGCCGCCGCCGCGCTGGACGGAGCAGGCCGCTTCCTGTTCGGCGGAAGCGAGCGCCTGAACGGAAGCGAGATGCTCGCCACTTTCGCTCCCCTCCCGC
>NZ_ALBQ01000032.1 GCF_000282895.1 Sphingomonas sp. ATCC 31555 | reverse complement strand
CTTGGGAATCCCTCACCGATTCAGTGCGGTCGAAATCCGCTCTATTATCGACGCAAGGCGCAGTGGCGGGAACCACACGCGTGCGAGGTTATCGTTCCCGGCACACGCCGGATCCCGGTCGTCTTTCGTTGCGCCTTGCGCCGACAAGACACCTTCCGTCCGGCATAAAAAAGGGGCTCCGGCGAGTACTCGCCGGAGCCCGTGCAGATTTACCTTCCAAGCAATCCGCGCTCAGAAATTTCCGCGCAGGATGATCGAGTACCGGCGATCGTTCATGAAGTATGACCGCGGTGCGAGATCCTTCGGGTCGCCAGTGTATGCCTGGGTTGTCCGCGTCACGGTGTTCGTCAGGTTCACGCCCTGGACACCCACCTTGATGTCCTTCGTGACGTTCACGAACAGCGACGCGTCCAGCATCCCGACCGGTTCGTTGAAGATCGAGAAATACGGGAAGATCACGTCCGAAGCGGTGAGCAGGAAGCGCGAGCGCCAGTTGTACGCCGCACGCACCGAGATGCCCGATCGTTCGTAGAACACCGCAGCGTTCACATTGTGCTTCGAGAGCTGTTCCAGCGGCAGATTGCCCGATGGGGTGATCGTCGAGACGTTCGACGGCGAGCCGCCGTTCAGGAAGCTGTTGGGCAGGCCCGAACTGTCGATGTACGTGTAGTTCGCCGACACACCCAATCCACCCAGCACGCCGGGCAGGAAATCATAGGTCTGCTGGTAGGCGACTTCGAAGCCCTTGATCTTGCCCGTGCCCTCGTAGTTCGCCGGACCGCGGACGAAGACGTTCTTCGTCACGCCGTTGCTGGTGAGCGTGCGATTGGTGACTTCCTGATAGAAGAACCCGTCAATGGCCTTGTAGAAGCCGTTGAGCGTCAGCGAGCCGACCCGCGCGAAATACCATTCGAGGCTGGCGTCGAACTGCCACGCCGTCGCCGGTCGCAGGAACGGATTGCCGGTGGTTGCCGTGAGTTCACCGCTAGTGCCCAGACCAACAGTGAGGAAGTTGCGGATGTTCGCATTGTCCGGGCGCGTCAGCACCTTCGACCCTGCGAGGCGCAGCAACAGTGCATCCGACAGGCCGAACTTGAGGTTTAGGCTCGGCAGGAAGTAGCTATAGCTGGTCTTCGCCGCGTTATAGGTGTCGAAGCCCGCTCCAGCGAAGCGCTGCAGTTCGGCATAGCCCGATGGGCCGAGGGTACAGACGCCACCCGGCCGCTGCGGCGGCGTGCCCGGGGGCGCGTTCGGCGGAACCGTCGCTTCGCAGCGCTCGTCAAAGGTCTCAGCGATGTTCAGTTCAGCCTGGCTGGGGACACCGATCCTGCCTTCCGAGCGGATATTGGTGCGCACCCAGCGCAAGCCGATATTGCCCGAGAAGCGGATACGGCCGAACAGCGTGTCCGAGCCAAAGCTGGCCATGCCGTATGCCGCGCTATCCAGCTGCGTGACCGGCTGAATCTCAGACGGCAGGTACGCCGTTCCCGCCACGGCGCGAGCACGGCCGGCGAGTGGCAGCCAGCTCGGCGAGGCGCCCAGTCCGGTAGCGATGGCTTGGATGGACTGGAAGTCTTTCACCGCGCCGGCATAATTCCCGATCATGTCGCCGGCATAATAGAAGGCGCCGGGCGGAGCCGTGGTCTGGCCACGGAAGAAGTTCGGGAAGTTGTAGCGGGTCGACATGCTCGCAGGCGTGTCCGAGAAATTGACCGGACGCGAACCAGACCACGTCTCGCTGAGCATACCCCAGTTGTACGTCGAGAAACGCACCGTCTGGTTCCGATCCTGATAGCGAGCACCAAACTTTACGCGACGAAGGAAAGAATCCTCGTCGAACTTGTATTCGACGTCGCCCTGGAAGGCATATTGAGTGCCGGAGCTGTCTTCCAGATGGTCCATGGCTGCACGCCAGAACTGGAACCGAGGATCCGTGAAGTACTGTGCCTCGGTCGCGTTCGCCAGAGCAGCACCCGGCGTCGACCAGTTGTAACCAAGATATTGCGGCTTGTGCGGCGTCACCTTCGGGATCGCGCCCGTGATGTCGAGTTCCTGGTCGGCGAAGCTCGACCCGAATACTGAAAAATCAAGATGCTCGCGCCGCGACTTGGCGACCTGCCCATCGAGCATGAGCGTCAGGCGGTCGGTCAGTTCCGTCCGCAACCGCAGGCTCCAATCCTGGTTGGTCGTTTCTTCGCGCGACTGGCGACGGGCCAACGACTGCTGCAGACCGCCGATCGGAACATAGGGCGACGTCGCCGGATCGCCGCGCCATGCATTGCTGGTGTTGACGATATAGCCCGACTGGAACAGCCCATTGCTGTCATATGCGAAATCGCGGAACTGGCCTACCGGGCACTGGGCGCGCGATGTGGCGGCACCTTCGCTGCCATCGGCAGGGCGCGTCAACGGGCCGTCCGAGTTCTGGAGACAGCCCAGCGGATAGGTGGTGTACTCGGCAAGGTCAGGCGCGGTTTCGAACGTGTACTCGCTCCACTGTTGCGTGGTGTGCGACCGGACATATTCGGCCGTAAGCAAAGTCCGCCGATCAATCGATTCGAACTGGGCAGACAACGACATGCCGTCACGCTTGCGGTTGAATTCCTGCGTACGGAACTGGCCGCCCGATGGCGCAACGCGCAGAGCCGCATAGTCGGCGAACCCGTCCGCACCCGGGCCGCTGGCCGTGCCGCAAGCCGCGCCTGCCGCGGGCAGCGTGGTGGTGTCGGTCGTGCCGGGAAGCGGGTTGCGGCACACCAACGTACCATCGGTGTTCGCCGCGTTGACGAGCGTGTTGTCGCGCGTCTGATAGTTCGCGACCTGAATGCCGTCCGACCGGCTCTTGATCTGCGAGAAGGCACCGCTGGCGAGCACGCCGAAGCGGCCGATGCCCGTATCCCAGGTATTCGAGATCAGACCCGAGATCGTCGGCGTCCACTTCTTGCGCATGTCGCCATAATTGGCTTCCAGGCTGAGCGCCGCGTGCAGACCGGCCCGGTCGAAAGGCTTGCGTGTGTTGAGGTTAACCGTACCCGCAAGGCCGCCCTCGATCATGTCGGCGGTGGTGTTCTTCGCAACGATGACCGAGCCGAGCAGTTCGGCCGGCACGTCGGCGAAGTTCAGCGCCTGCCCCCCCACGCCGGCCGCGAACGCCGTGCGGCCGTTGAATTCAGACCGAACGAAAGTAAGGCCGCGCACCGCGACGCCTGACCCTTCGACCGAGAAGTGATCCGGATCGTTCGAACCGGCGAACCGGTTGATCGACACGCCCGGCACGCGCTGAAGCGCTTCGGTGACCGAACGATCGGGCAGTGCGCCTATGTCTTGCGAGGTGATGGCATCCACCACCGTATCGGAATTGCGCTTGATCGACTGTGCCGTGGCAAGGCTGGCGCGGATGCCGGTGACGACGATTTCGTCCGCAGGGGTTTGCGCCTGATCGGAGGGGACCTGCTGATCGACAGGCGTGGTTTGCGCATGGGCGGATCCCATCATGCCCGCAACGCAAATCGCGGTGGCTGACGCGCCACGCAGGAAAGCAGCTAACTTCGATATGTCACGGATGCGCGAATGCGACGGGTATCGCATGTATCCCCTCCTCGTTATGTGACTCTCCGGTCACGACAATGTTGTCAGAAATAGACCAGATTGACATATGCTTTGCAATGGGACCGCTAACATTGTCTGGTACGTTTCCGCAAAGAGTGTTGCACCGATGCAACTTTGTTGCAGCGCAGCAAGAAACCTGCCGGACTCAAGGGGTTTGACAGCGCGGCGCAAATTGCTGGAAACGGAGCGGAGACAGGCGCGAGGGAGAGGTCGCCGATGGGCGGGGCGAAGCCGATACGGGTCGTGATCGTAGGAGGGGGAACGTCAGGCTGGATGACCGCCGCGGCGCTCGCGCGCCTTTTGCCCAAACGCGTATCGCTGCACCTGATCGAATCGGAAACGATCGGCGTCATCGGGGTTGGCGAGGCCACCTTGCCGCACATTCGCGGCTTCGTGGAAAAGCTGGGCATCCGCGAGGCGGACTTCATGGCTTGGACGCGCGGTACGTTCAAATTGGGTATCGAATTCCGTAACTGGGGGAGGATCGGCGATAGCTATGTCCACCCGTTCGGCACGTTCGGCCGGGGCAAAGGCGAAGTCGATTTCCATCATTATTGGACGCGGTTGCGGCTCGCGGGAGCAGAACTGCCACCCTTCGAGGTGTTTTCCTACGCCTGCATGCTTGCGAGGGCCAATCGGTTTGACCTGCCGAGCGAGGATCCGGACCGGCTGACCTCCACCTACGGTTATGCCTATCAGTTCGACGCGCTGCTATTTGCCCCCTATCTTCGCGCAATCGCCGAGGGGCTCGGCGCGCGCCGCACCGAAGGCAAGGTGGTGGAAGTGGTGCGCGACGGCGAGCGCGGCACGATTACAGCGGTGCGGCTGGACAATGGGGAGCGGATCGAAGGCGACCTATTCGTTGACTGCTCCGGCTTCCGGTCGTTGCTGCTCGGCGAGGCATTGGCGGAGCCGTTCGAGGACTGGAACCACTGGCTACCGGCGGATCGGGCCGTGGCGATGCCGTGCCGAACCACCACATCCGTCACGCCTTATACCAGTGCGATCGCAATGCCCGCGGGGTGGCGCTGGCGCATCCCGCTGCAACATCGCACCGGCAACGGCTATGTCTATGCCAGCGCCTTTACCTCAGACGACGAGGCAGCGCGCGCGCTTACCGGCGCTGTGGAAGGTGCGCCGCTCGCCGATCCGCGCATCCTGCGTTTCCGCGCCGGGCGCCGGCGGCGCAGCTGGGTGAAGAATTGCGTGGCAATCGGACTGGCCAGCGGATTTTTGGAGCCGCTCGAATCGACCAGCATCTACCTGGTACAGCAGGCGATCACCGCGCTGATCGAGTTGTTCCCCGACAATGCCGACAGCGACGTTGAACGCGACGAATTCAATCGGCTGATCGACCTTGAATACGATCGCATCCGCGACTTCCTGATCCTGCACTATCACGCGACCACGCGCACCGACACAGACTTCTGGAACTATGTCCGGACCATGGAGGTACCGGATAGCTTGGCGGAAAAGATCGAACTGTTCCGTCGCGCGGGCCGGGTTGTGAAGTATCGCGAAGGCGTGTTCCTGGATGCGAGCTGGGTCGCCGTCTATGTTGGCCAGGGAATCCTGCCCCAGGGCTATGACCCGCGCGCCGACGTGCCCGATGCCGACGTGCTGATGCGCGGCATGCGGGCGCTGCAGGGCGAGATTGCCGCCGCGGTGGATCGGGTGCCCGAGCATCTGCGCTATATCGACCGCTATTGCCCGATGGCGGCAGCGGCATGAGCGCGCCGCGCCGCGTGCTGGTGGTTGGCGGCGGCGTCACCGGTTGGTCGGCAGCGGCAGCGCTGAAGCGGCACGTGCCGCTGCTCGACGTTGCGATCCTCCCGCTGGATCCGCCCGCGCATGCTCTGGCGGATCGGATAGCCTGCACCCTACCTTCCATCCTTGGCTTCCACGAGGATCTGGGCATCGGCGTCGACGATGCCGTTCTGCGGACCCGTAGCTTCTATCGCCTCGGCACTCGCTTCCTGGGATGGTCAGGCCCCGACGGCGACTTCATCCATAGCTATGCCCGACATGGCGAAGCGATGGGCAGCGCACCGTTCCATCTGCTTTGGGCGCGTGCCGCGATGCGCGGCGACGTCCCGCCGTTCGAAGCCTTTTCGCCCGCAGCCGTCATGGCTCGCGCCGGCCGGATGATGCTGCCGACCGGCGACGACGTCCTCGCCGATCATGGGTTCGGACTGGCGCTGGACCTGCAGCGCTATTCGAAGATGATCGTGGCGTTTGCCCGCCATGTCGGCGTGCGGATCCATGCTGGCGGGCTGAAGGCCGTAATACCGGGAGCGGACGGCGGCATCACGGCGCTGACGCTGGACGACGGCAGCCTGCTTGCCGCCGACCTCTTCGTCGACTGCACCGGACCCGACGCATTGCTGCACGGTACGCTGGGCGCGACGCGCGAGGATTGGCGCCGCTGGCTGCCGTGCGACCGTCTGGTACTTAGCGACGCCCCGACGGCCGAGCCGGCGCCAAACGACACCATCATCGCCGAAGAAGCGGGATGGCGCTGGACGAGCCCTACGCAGACAGGCCGAGTCTTCGCCTCCTCCCACACAGAGGACGACGCGCTGGCGATCCGGTTGGAGGCCGGCGCCACGCTCGAGCCGTGGCGCGGCAATGTGATTGCCGTCGGAGACGCGGCGGTGGTTATCGAGCCGCTCGTCTGGGCTAATCTGCACCTTGCGCACAGCGCGATCGACCGGCTGATCGCGATGCTGCCGGCCGGTGCGCCGCACCCGCTGGAGACTGCCGAATACAACCGTCAGGCGCTTGCGGAGGCACGGCGGGTGCGTGATTTCGTGCTGCTGCATTACTGCACCAGCCGGCGCGACGAGCTGTTCTGGCGTGATATTGCCAGCGCAGCCCTGCCGGAATCGCTCGCGCACAGCCTGCGGCTTTTCCGCGCGCGGGGCCGTCTCCCTTTCTACGAGGAAGAGACGTTCGACCGCGACAGCTGGCTTGCCGTACTGTTCGGCCAGGGCGTGCTTCCGCGCAGCGTGGATCCGCTTGCCGATGCCGTGTCGTCGATCGAAGCCGAACGCGCCATGCAGGCGTTCCGTGCCCGCATCGATCGGGCGATCCAGCCCCTACCCACCCCCGCCGCCCTGCTGGCCGCGCAATCGAGGCACCTTCATGAACGAGCATAGTATCCGCGAGGTTGTGATCGTCGGCGGCGGCACCGCCGGCTGGATGGCCGCAGCCGCGTTCTCCCGCTTCCTCAACAACGGCTACACCCGCGTAACCGTGGTGGAATCGGAAGAGATCGGGACCGTGGGCGTTGGTGAAGCGACAATCCCGCCGATCCTTAACTTCAACGCGATGATCGGGCTAGACGAGAATACGTTCATCGCCGAGACCAAGGGCACGTTCAAGCTTGGCATTGAGTTCGTGGATTGGGGCGCGCTCGGCGACAGCTATTTCCATCCGTTTGGAAATTATGCCCAGGATCTGCAGGGCGTCCACTTTCACCAATTGTATCTGCGTGAGCGTGCGCGCAGGCCCATCGCGGACATCGCCGCCTGGTCAATGAGCGCGGTGGCGGCGTCGCTGGGGAAGTTCGGACGGCCCGCAGCAAACGCGCAGACACCCGTGCGCGAACTCTTCTATGCCTTTCATTTCGATGCTGGCCTGTACGCGCAGTTGCTGCGCCGCCTTTCGGAAGCGCGGGGCATCCATCGGATCGAAGGCAGGATCACCGATGTGACTCTGCGACCGGAGGACGGGTTCGTTCAATCCCTCACGCTGGCCGATGGGCGCAGCGTGGCGGGCGATCTGTTCATCGACTGCTCGGGTTTCCGCGGCCTGCTGATCGAGCAGGCGCTGGAGACCGGGTATGACGATTGGCGACACTGGCTGCCGTGCGATCGGGCGGTCGCGGTGCCGTGCGCCAATGTGCGTGAGCCGACGCCATTCACGCGCTCCACCGCGCGGGACGCCGGCTGGCAGTGGCGCATTCCGCTACAGCACCGTGTTGGCAACGGACTGGTCTATTCCAGCGACTTCCTCGACGACGATACTGCCGAGCAGCAACTACTCGCCTCGCTGGAGGGCGCGCCGCTGGCCGAACCACGCCGTATTAGCTTTGTCACCGGCCGGAGACGGGAGATGTGGCGGAAGAATGTAGTGGCTCTTGGCCTTTCCGGCGGTTTTATCGAACCGTTGGAATCGACCAGCATCCACTTCATCCAGAGCGGCATTGCCCGGCTGATCGCGCTGTTCCCCGACAAGCGCTTCGCCGCCATCGAGCGGGACGAATATAATCGCCAGATGCGCGAATTGTACGAGGACGTGCGAGACTTCATCGTCCTTCACTACAAAGCGACGCATCGCAACGACACGCCCTTCTGGGATCGCTGCCGGACGATGGACGTGCCCGACAGCCTCAATCGCAAGATTGAGCTGTTCCGCACCAAGGGACGGCTGTTCCGCGAAGGCATGGAGCTGTTCGCGAATCCCAGCTGGATCGCCGTCTGCCTGGGCCAGCATATCGTGCCCGAGGAACATGAGCCAGCAGCCGACGCGCTGGACGAAAATCTCGTCGCCCAGGCGCTCGAACAGATGCGCCAGGGCTATTGGGAGACCGCCCAGAAAATGCCCAGCCACGCCGAATTCCTGGCAGCTATCGCGCCCAAGCAGAGCGCCTCGCCGGCTGCGCAGGCGGAAAGCCTGCCGGTCTTTTCCTTTGCACAGGAATCGCCCTTCGCATCGCCAGGCTCGCCGGTGTGAGACAGGACCTTATCCAGCGGGTCGTTATCGTAGGCGGCGGCACCGCCGGCTGGATGGCTGCGGCGGCGCTCGGCAAACTGCTCGGACGAATGCCGGAGATGCGCATCGAGCTCGTGGAATCGGCGGAGATCGGGACGATCGGCGTCGGCGAGGCGACGATCCCCCACATTGCGCTGTTCAACACCATGTTGGGCATTGACGAAGCCGAGTTCGTCCGCGCTACCCAGGCCACCTATAAGCTGGGTATCGAATTCGTCGATTGGCGCCGAATCGGCCATCGCTATGTTCATCCCTTCGGCGTCTATGGACTCGACATGCTGGGCGTCGAGTTCCACCACTTCTGGCTGAAGGCGCGGTCTCTGGGCGCAACGGTTCCGCTGGACGCCTATTCGATCGGTGCGAGTGCCGGCATGCGGGGCCGTTTCACGCATCCGCGCCCCGAACTGCCCAACTCGCCGCTGGCGAAGCTTGGCTACGCGTTTCAGTTCGACGCTGCGCTCTACGCCACCTATCTGCGGAACCTAGCCGAAACGCTGGGCGTAATCCGGACCGAAGGCCGCATCGTCAATGTGCTGCGCGACGCCAATACCGGGCATGTGTCTGCAGTGCGGCTTGAGGACGGCACCGACATCGCAGGCGATCTATTCATCGATTGCTCGGGCTTTCGAGGACTGCTGATCGAGCAGGCGATGGGTGCGACCTTTCAGGACTGGACCGACTGGCTGCCCTGCGACCGGGCCGTCGCCGTGCCTTGCGCCCTAGGCGGCGATCGGATGCCGCTCACCCGATCAATCGCTCGGGCGGCGGGGTGGCAATGGCGGATTCCGCTGCAGCACCGCATCGGCAACGGCTATGTCTATGCCGGCGCCTTTCTTTCCGACGACGAGGCGGCGGCGACACTGCTGGCGCACCTGGACGGACCACCGCTAGCCGAACCGCGCCAGCTTGCCTTTCGCGCCGGCCATCGTGATCGCGCCTGGATCGGAAATGTCGTCGCTATCGGGCTGGCCGGCGGGTTCCTCGAACCGCTGGAATCGACCAGCATCCATCTTGTGCAATCGGGGATCGGCCGGCTGATGGCCCTGTTCCCCAGCAAGAACTTCGATGCCGCGGAGATTGACAGGTTCAATCGCGAGACAGCGCGCGAATATGCCGACATTCGCGATTTTCTGATCCTGCACTACAAGGCCACCGAACGCGACGACAGCGCCTTCTGGCGCCGCTGCCGCGACCTGACGCCACCCGACGGCTTGCGCGAGAAGATCGCCATGTTCCGCGCGAACGGCCGCATCTTCCGGGATCAGCACGAGCTATTCCCCGAGGCGAGTTGGCTGGCCGTGATGAACGGCCAGGGCATCGAACCCCAAGGCTATCATCCCATCGCCGATCTGCTATCGGACGAGGAGACACTCAAGCGTCTGAACCATATCGCGCAAGTGATTGACGAGACAGCGAACACCATGCCTTTACAGGATGCCTATCTGCGCGAGCTCGGCTGCCAGCCCGCCCCCCTGCGGCGGGTCTCGTGACCCTCCTGCCTGCGCCGCAGCCGATGCGGGAAATGGGACCGATCGACCGCGCGCGTTTCGACGCCGAGATACGGCCCGCTGGGCAGCCGATTGTATTTCGCGGACTTGCCGCGCATTGGCCGGCGGTGGAAGCCGGGCGGGCGGGGCCCGCGGCGCTGGTACGCTATTGCAAGCAAAAGGCGCATGATCGCCCGGTCAATGCGATCGTCGGGGAGCCGGCGATCGAAGGGCGCTTCTTCTACGACGCAGCGATGACCGGCATGAACTTCGTACGGGGCGTGTCGCCGCTGGCGCCGTTCCTCGATCGGCTCCTGCGCGAAGTTGATCGGCCAACGGGCTATGCCATGGCCATTCAATCGATCCCCGCCCCGCAACTGCTGCCGGGTTTTGAGGAAGAGAACAGGATCGACCTGCTCGATGCTGCCGCCCTACCTCGCTTATGGTTGGGCAACGCTGCTCGAGTGGCCGCCCATTACGATCTGATGGAAAACATCGGCATCGTCGTCGCCGGCCGGCGGCGGTTCACGCTGTTCCCGCCAGACCAGGTGAGCAACCTGTATATGGGGCCGCTGGAGATCACGCCGGCGGGGACGCCGATTAGCCTCGTCGATCTCGCGGCGCCGGACCTGGAGCGTTTCCCGCGCTTCGCGGAGGCCGCACGTCATGCCCAGGTGGCGGAACTGGCGCCCGGTGATGCAATCTACATTCCTTTCCACTGGTGGCACGCGGTGGACTCGCTGGAATCTGTCAATCTCTTCGCCAACTACTGGTGGGTGTCCGCTCCCGAGGCGATGCTTAGTCCGCACGATGCGCTGCTCCACGCGCTGTTTTCGATCCGGCTGCTGCCGGGAGACCAGCGCATGGCGTGGCGCGCCATGTTCGACCATTTGGTATTCCAACTGAACGGGGATCCCGCCGACCGTATCGCTCCCGCCGCCCGCGGTGCGCTGGGCGCACCGACAGCGGATCAGGTGGCGCAGGCGCGAGACGACCTCCTTCACAAGCTGGCGGCCCGACGCTAACGCTTACCTACCCATCTAGCGTCCTCGCGCAGCACATCTTCTACGCGGGTCCAGCGGAGACCGGAATAGCGATCATTGTCGAATGGCGTGTCCAGCATGCCCTCGCCTGCAAACAGATTCCGCATATATTGCATGCCCTGCCAAGCAGGATAGAGATCTCCGGGTTTGCCGGGCGCAACCCGCTTGGCGAGGCCGATCATCAGCCCCAGCATCCCGATCGTTCCGGCGGGCAGAACCCGATAGGGCTGCTGGCGGACAGTTCCGGCGATTTGGGCAAGGTCGCGCGCAGTGACGCGATCACCGCAGATGTTGAGCAAGCGCGGGCTATCGTTATCCATGGCGGCGCGCGCCGTAAAGGCCGCCGTATCCGCGATGGTAGTGAAGTCCATCGGCTGATCGGCGCTGCCCCAGTAGAGCACGCTGCGGAGACGATGCTGGATCACCGGCATCACGCCGGTCAGCATATCCATGAAGGCGCCGTTCAGGATCGACGTCAGCCGAATGTCAGCTTGCTCGGCGCGGCGGCGAAAGCGTTCGCGCAGGTCGAGATTACGGTTGGTCCCCGGCGGAATCTTGCGGAAGTCAATGGCGAAGTCCGAAGGGATGAGCCGCGGCACGCCCGCCTGTACTGCAGCATCGAGCAGTTGGCCTTGCACGCCGAGAACCACCGGCTCGAGCCCGCTTAGCGCCGATACGACACAGCTGGCGCCTTCCATCGCAGCGGCGGTCGCCCTGACATCGTCGAAATCGACTGTGCGGATCTCTCCCTGGATTGCGGCCATCCGTTCTGGCGAAGTACCGGCCCGCACAAGGGAGCACACCGGCGCGCCCAGACCAGCAAGTTCGCGAACGATCCTGCCCCCAAGGTCCCCGGTTGCGCCCGCGACGATGATCATCCCTGCTCTCCCTGTGAGGTCGCTCGATCCGCTATTCCACAACGGATGCGGAACGATAGCGTGGGTTCGGCGACCGGCCTAGCCTTGCTTCAATCCCGCGACAGTGCCGCCACCCGCAGCATCGCCGCTGCCGCAAGCAGCAGCGTGCCCGCAGCGAAAGCCATCGTCCAGATGGGTTCTTGGGGGAAGAGGCGCTTCATGATTGATCCCATTACCGTTGCCACCAACAGCTGCGGCAAAACGACAAAAATGTTGAACAATCCCATGTAGATACCGAGCTTCGCCTGCGGCAGGCTGGAAGCGAGGATGGCGTACGGCATGGCGAGAATCGACGCCCAGGCGATGCCGATGCCGATTTCGCTGGCGATCAACCACACCGGATCGCGCACGAGGAAGAAGCTGGCGAAGCCCGCCGCGCCGCATACCAGGCCGACCAGGTGCGTCCGCGCCTTGCCGATGCGCGCGGAGAGCAGCGGCAACAGCGTGAGCGCGGCCACCGCCGCAACGCCGTTATAGGTAGCGAACAGCACGTCGACCCAGTTGGCGCCCTGCTGATAGCCGGTGCTTGTCGGATCGGGCGCGCCATAGAAGGTGCCGGCGACGATCGGCGTCGTGTTGATCCACATGATGAACAGCGCGGACCAGCTGAAGAACTGCGCCACCGCCAGCCGCTTCATCAGCACCGGCATGCCGGCGAAATCGCCGACGATATGGCCGAGCATGCTCGCCCTGTCCGTCCGCGCACGGAGGATCGCCACCGCCTGCGCGACGCCATAGGCGATCAGCAGACCGCCGAGCAGATAGACTTCCTTCTCCAGTGCGAACCGGGCGACCGCGAGGACCACCAGCGCGCCGCCCAGAACCCAGGGCATCCCCGCCGCCGGATGGCGCGCCGCAAGCAGCCGCATCGCGGCCCCCGCTTCCACCGCCGACGCATCGTCGAACGCAGCCATTTCGGCCGGGCTGTATTCGCGCGTCGTCAGCACCGTCCACAAGACAGCACAAAACAGCGCCGCTCCACCGAACCAGAAGGCGAACTTCACCGTATCCGGCAGGCCGTTCGCAACCGCCGCATTGGAGACGCCGAACTTTTCGAGCGCCCAGGGAAAGATCGATCCCAGCACCGCGCCCATGCCGATAAAGGCAGTCTGCACCGCATAGCCAGCGCTGTGCTGGTCCTTGCGCAGCATGTCACCCACGAACGCGCGGAACGGCTCCATCGAGATGTTGAGCGAGGCATCGAGCACCCAGAGCAGGCCCGCAGCGAACCACAAAGCCGGGCTTTCCGGCATCAGCAGCAGCGCCAGCGCCGCGAGTATGGCCCCGCCGAGGAAATAGGGCCGCCGCCGCCCCAGACGGCCGAGCCAGGTGCGGTCGCTGAGATGGCCGATGACCGGCTGCACCAACAGGCCGGTGAGCGGCGCCGCCACCCAGAGCGCGGGCAGATCGTCCAGATCCGTGCCGAGCGACTGGAAGATTCGACTCATGTTGGCGTTCTGCAGCGCGAACCCGATCTGGATGCCGAAAAAGCCGAAGCTGATGTTCCAAAGCCCAGCAAAGGACTGACGCGGCTTCTCCACCCTCACGCTCCGCACGATTTGCGAACGATCAACTTGGTGGGCAGCAGCGCCGGACCGACCGGCGTGTCGCGGATGCGGCCGATCAGGGTTTCCACCAGGCGACGACCGGCCAGCCGCGCATCCTGCATCACGGTGGTGAGCGGCGGACTTGCCGAACTGGCGGCGGGAATATCGTCGAAACCGATCACCGAAACATCCTCTGGAATGCGCTTGCCCGCGGCCTGAAGCGCCCGCATCGCGCCGATCGCGATCAGGTCGCTCGCCGCAAGCACCGCGTCGAATTGCGCGCCGCTGTCGAGCAGCGCCTGGGCAGCGGCCGCCCCCGATTCCTCGGTGGTGATCGCATCGATCTGCAGATCGGGCGCAACCGCGATACCCGCGGCGGCCAGCGCCTCCGCATGGCCGCGATAGCGCTCGTGAAACTCCGGATAATGGCTGGAGGCCGTACCCAAAAATCCAATTTGTCGCCGGCCCAGCGCCAGCAGGTGCCGCGTCGCCTCCGCACCGCCGCCACGATTGTCGCAACCGACGGTGAGCCCCGCATCTTCGGAGAGCACCGAACCCCAGCGCACGAAATGCGTGCCGGCATCCCGTAGGGCAGCGAGCCGCGTGCGGTACAGTTCGAAATCGCCATAGCCGAGCAGGATCAGCCCATCGGCCTTGCGAGCATCCTCATAATCGGTGTGCCAGTCACTGGAGAGCTGCTGAAAGCTAATCAGCAGATCATGATTATGTTCGGCACAAGCGCGAATGATAGAACCCAGCATCGAGTGAAAAAACGGATTTATCAGCGAATCATCCGACGTCGGATCTTCGAAGAACAGCAGCGCCAGCGTCTGCGAATGGCGGGTACGGAGATTGGAGGCCGCCTTGTCGACACGGTAGTTCAACTGCTTCGCTATGGACTCAATGCGCAGACGCGTCGCGGGGTTGACCCCCGCCTCGCCGCGCAGCGCCCGCGAGACGGTCGGCTGCGAAACGCCGGCGAGCTGGGCAATGTCGAACGAAGTAGGCTTGCGCTGCATGCCCATCATGAACCCTCCCCGCGTGCGGCCGTATCCCCGCATCGCATATTATGCATGGGCGCATCGGCAAGGCCGCGTCAATCGCGGCAGTGGCGGAAAACCGGCCTCCCCGGCCCAGTTCGCGGTTGAATACGTATGTGAGCGGCTGGCCTCCATACCCTGTTTTGCAAGAAGAGGTGCAGCACTGCGCAGATCCGGCGCATCCCGCATGGGGCGGGCACCATCCGGCCATCAAGAGCCCGGAGCAGAGACGAATTGGGGAGAGACATGTTGCTTCGCACCTTCCGCGGCCCGCGTGCCGCCCGCATCGCGCTTGGCGCCAGCGCCGCCGCGATCGCCTTCAGCTTCACCACCGCCGCCGCCCTAGCGCAGGACGCCGCGACCCCGCCGGCCGACATGCCGGCAAGCGACACGCAGGATAGCGCCACCGGCGGCGAGATCGTCGTCACCGGCTTCCGCGCGGCGCTCGCATCCTCGGCGAACATCAAGCGCAACAACACGATGATCGTCGATTCGGTATCGTCCGAGGACATTGGCAAGCTGCCCGACGTGTCGATCGCAGACTCGCTCGCCCGCATCCCGGGCGTCACCGCGCAGCGGCTGGAAGGCCGCGACCAGCGCCTGTCGATCCGCGGCCTGGGGCCCGATTTCTCCACCACGCTGCTGAACGGCCGCGAGCAGGTGACGGTGGGCGACAATCGCGGCGTCGAATATGATCAGTATCCGTCGGAATTCTTCCGCAACGTCAACGTCTACAAGTCGGCCGATGCGTCGCTGATCGCCGCAGGCATCGCCGGCACGGTCGATTTGCGCATGCTTCGTCCGCTCGATCAATCGAAGCGCACCTTCGTCGTCGCGGCGCGTGGCCAGCTGAACGAGCAGAAGGCGCTCAACCCCGACGGCACCCGCTATGGCTATCGTGCGTCGGCGACGTTCGTCGACAAGTTCGCCGGCGACACGCTGGGTATCGCGATCGGCCTTTCGGCGCAGAACACGCCGACCCAGATCGAGCGCTATGCCGCCTGGGGCTTCCCGAACGAGACCGCCGCCGGCGGCAATCTCTTCCTCGGCGGCGCGAAGCCCTATGTGCAGTCCAACCTGCTCAAGCGCTATGGCGGCGTCGCCACGGTGGAATGGGAACCGAGCGATAACTTCCATTCGACCTTCGACGCGCTTTATTCGCACTTCCAGGAAACCCAGCGCCTGCGCGGCATCGAATTCCCGATTGCACCGCAATGGGGATCGAACGCCGTGATTCAGCCCGGTTACACGGTGCAGAACGGCCTGGTCACCAGCGCCACGCTGAGCAACGTCGTCGCCGTCCAGCGTAACGACTTCAACGATCGCAAGGCCGAAAACCTGTCGCTGGGCTGGAACAACGATTTCAAGCTGAGCGACAGCGTTCACTTTGTCGTCGACGCCAGCTGGAGCCGCGCCACCCGCACCGACTTCCTGCTCGAAACCTATTCGGGCACGGGCTACAACTCCACCGGCGCCAAGGACACGATCCGGATCAACCAGAACGCGAACGGCACCTACAGCATCGTGCCGACGCTGGATTACACCAACACGAGCGTGATCCGGCTGACCGATCCGCGCGGCTGGGGGTTCAACGGCACCCAGTCCGTCGTCCAGGCCGGCTTCCTCAACCGGCCGGACTTCGAGGACGACCTGAAATCGCTGCGCGCCAGCTTCAACGGCGAGTTCAGCGGCAGCGTGGTGAAGGGCTGGGAAGTCGGCGCGAACTTCAGCCGCCGCGAGAAGCAGAGCCGCTACACATCGTTCTTCCTGTGCCCGCCGGGTGCCGGCACCAACTGCACGATCGCCAGCGGCACGCCGACCAGCTTCGCGGTGCCTGCGGACGCGGTGCTAAGCGAGCCGGTGGCGCTGGCCTATCTGGGCGTGCCGAAGATGCTGACCTATGATCCGCTGAAGGTGTACAGCCAGCTGCGTTCGGTGTTCGACAATCGCCCGGACTCGCTGGTGCGCGACAACGTCGTGACCGAGAAGGTCTATACCGGCTATGCCAAGCTGGTGATCGACGGCCTTGTCGGCGGCAAGGCACTGAAGGGCACGCTTGGCCTGCAGGTGGTGCATACCGACCAAGGCTCCTCTGGCGCGATCGCCGCGCTGCAGAACGGCGTCGTCACCACGTCACCGGTCGCAGACAGCACCAAATACACCAACTTCCTGCCCTCGGCGACGTTCAGCCTGGAACTGATGGACGCCTTCTACGTCAAGCTGGGTGCGGCGCAGACGATGGTCCGCCCCCGCCTGGACCAGGAACGCATCACCCAGGCGGTGAGCATCGATCTTTCCAAGGTGGGCCTGGGCAGCTTGCCGCAGAACAGCCCGTTCAGCTCAAACGGCGGCAATTTCCGCCTTCGCCCCTATCAATCGACCAACATCGACATCTCGGTAGAGAAGTATCTGCGCGGTGGCGGCTATCTGGCGCTGACCGGCTTCTACAAGCACCTCACCGACTTCGTCGATCCGAACAACAGCACGCTGTACGACTTCTCGGCGCTGCTGTCGGCGCTGCCCCCGGCGGCGGCGGCGATCGTACGGGCGCAGAACGCGCAGTTCGGCCTAGTGACCACGCCGGACAATACCGGCCGAGGCGACATTCTGGGCGTGGAAGCCACCGCATCG
Source organism: Sphingomonas sp. ATCC 31555 (assembly GCF_000282895.1). GTDB lineage: Bacteria > Pseudomonadota > Alphaproteobacteria > Sphingomonadales > Sphingomonadaceae > Sphingomonas. The sequence continues at coordinate 92,894 of NZ_ALBQ01000032.1, read as the reverse complement.
CTGCCGTTCAGCACCTTTACCAGCGCGCTGGACGGGTTCGGCGTGTTCGCCAGCGGCAGCTATGTCGACAGCCGCGTGACCTATGGCAGCAACCCCACCCAGCCGGTGACGCTGCCCGGCCAATCGAAGTGGATCGCCACCGGCACTGCCTATTACGAGAAGAACGGCTTCCAGGCGCGCGCCACCTATCGCTGGCGCGACAGCTTCCTGGCGGAGCTGGCCGGCCTTTCGGCCAACCCGGAATTCCGCACCGGCAAGGCGGAAGGGGTGCTGGATGCCCAGATCGGCTATGAATTCCAGGCCGGTCCGCTGAAGGGCCTCGCGATCCTGGCGCAGGCAAAGAACCTGACCGACCAGCCGTTCGTCACCACCGAGGCCGGCGACCAGCGCCTGGTCCGCGAATATCAGCGCTACGGCCGGGACTATTATCTCGGCATCACGTACAAGTTCTGACGGTTGGCCGCCCGGTTCCCCCGCAGGGAGCCGGGCGCCACCTGCCGGCACCGGAAGGGTAGGCCATGGCATCCACAGCACCCTATCGCATCGTCGTCGCCGGCGGCGGCACCGCCGGATGGATGGCGGCCGCCGCGCTGGTCCGGTTCCTGGGGGCCGGCTTCACCGTCTCGCTCGTCGAATCGGATGCGATCGGCACGGTGGGCGTGGGCGAAGCGACTATTCCGCAGATCCGGATGTTCAACGCCAGCCTGGGCATCGACGAGGACGCGTTCGTCGCCGCCACCCAGGCGAGCTACAAGCTGGCGATCGAGTTCGTCGGCTGGACCAAAAGCGGGCGCTACATGCACGCCTTTGGCGAGGTTGGCCGCGACAACGGCCTGCTCGCCTTCCGCCACACCTGGCTGCGCGGAATGGCCGAGGGCGTGGCCGAGCCGCTGGCCGCTTATGCGCTCAACAATGTCGCGGCACTCGGCAACCGGATGCAGCGTGGGCCCGCCCGCACCGCCCGCGTACTGCCGGAAATGCCCTATGCCTTCCATTTCGATGCGGGTCTCTATGCTCGCTTCCTGCGCGACTATGCCGAAGCGCGGGGCGTGGTGCGGCACGAGGGACGGATCGAAGCAGTCGCGCGGGCGGGGGAGGACGGCAATCTGCAGGCGCTGCACCTCGACGGCGATCGCCGGATCGAAGGCGACCTGTTTCTCGACTGCACCGGCTTCCATGCGCGGCTGATCGGCGAGGCGATGGGCGTTGGCTATCGCGACTGGTCGCACTGGCTGCCGTGCGACCGCGCGTTGGCGGTGCCCAGCGCGCGTGCACGCGATTTCACCCCCTATACCCGCGCCACCGCGCACGGGGCCGGCTGGCAGTGGCGGATTCCGCTGCAGCACCGCACGGGCAACGGCATCGTCTATTCGAGCCGGCATCTGTCGGACGATGCGGCCGCCGCGGCGCTGCTAGCCGGACTGGACGAGCCCGCGCTCGCCGATCCGCGGCCGCTGCGCTTCACGGCGGGGCGCCGGGAGCAGTGCTGGGCGGGCAACGTCATCGCGCTCGGCCTTGCCAGCGGGTTCCTGGAGCCGCTGGAATCGACGAGCATCCACCTCATCCAGTCGGCGATCGAGCGCGTGCTGACGCTGTTGCCGGGCGCCCGCGCGATCGCGCCGCTGCGCAACCGCTACAACCGGCAGGCCGCGCAGGAGATGGAGCGGATCCGCGACTTCCTGACCCTGCATTACTGGGCGAACGATCGCGACGAGCCCTTCTGGCGCGAACGCCGCGAGGCGCCCCTGCCCGACGGCCTTGCCGAGAAGATCGCGCTGTGGCGCGCGAGCGGCGAGATCGACCGCGAGGACGGCGATCTGTTCAGCGACGTCGCCTGGCTACAGGTGCTCGCCGGCCAGGGCATCGCGGCGGAGGGTCATCACCCGCTCGCCGATGCGCCGCCGGCCGCGCAGATCGCCGAGTATCTCGACCTCATCGCCAAGCTTAATGCGCGCGAGGCCGCGCAGATGGCCCCCCATAGCGAGTTCGTCCGCGCGCACGGCGCTGCGGACGCGGAGATTGCCGCATGATCCGTTCCACCGCCCTCGCCCTGATCGCCGCCGCGCTCGCCGCGACTCCGGCCATGGCGCAGACCTATCGCGACCGGCTGCCCGAGGACGAGGTGCTCTACTTCCTCCTCCCCGACCGCTTCGACAATGGCGACCCCACCAATGATCGCGGCGGGCTGACCGGCGACCGGCTGGTCACCGGTTTCGATCCTGCGTCCAAGGGCTTCTATCATGGCGGCGATCTGAAGGGCGCGATCCAGCGGCTCGACTATATCCAGGCGCTGGGCGCCACCGCGATCTGGGTCGGCCCGATCTTCAAGAACAAGCCGGTGCAGGGGCCGAAGGGGCAGGAATCGGCGGGCTATCACGGCTATTGGATCACCGATTTCACCCAGGTCGATCCGCATTTCGGCACCAACGCCGAGTTCAAGGCGCTGGTGGATGCCGCACACAAGCGGAGCATCAAGGTCTATATGGACATCGTGGTGAACCACACGGCGGACGTGATCCAGTATCGCGAATGCGGCGACTGCAGCTATCGCAGCCGCGCCGACTATCCTTACAGCCGTAAAGGGGGCGTCGCCGGCACGGCCATCAACCCTGGCTTCAGCGGCGACGACGATCACAGCGCCGCCAACTTCGCCAGGCTCACTCGCCCGGACTATGCCTATACGCCGGCGGTGCCCGAGGCGGAGCGGAACGTGAAGGTGCCCGCCTGGCTCAACGATCCGATCTATTACCACAATCGCGGCAACTCGTCCTTTGCGGGCGAGAGCTCGACCATGGGCGATTTCGTCGGCCTAGACGACCTGATGACCGAGCATCCGCGTGTCGTTGCCGGGATGATCGACATTTTCGGCGGCTGGATCGATCGCTTCGGCATCGACGGCTTCCGCGTCGACACCGCGCGGCATGTGAACCCGGAGTTTTGGCAGGCCTTCGTCCCGGCAATGCTGGCCCGCGCCAAGGCGAAGGGGATCCCTAACTTCCACATCTTCGGCGAGGTCGCCGATCCAGAAGTCGCCGCGCTGGCCCGCCACACCCGCGTCGACAAGTTCCCCGCAGTGCTCGACTTCGCCTTCAACCAGGCGGTGATCGATGTTGCCGGCGGCAAGGGGACCGATCGCCTCGCAAAGGTGTTCGCGGCGGACGTGCTGTACGAGGGCGGCGAGAAGACCGCGCACCGCCTGCCCACCTTCGTCAGCAACCATGACGCGGGCCGCGCCGCCACCTTCATCAAGCAGGCCAATCCGAAGATCAGCCAGGCCGAACTGCTCCAGCGGGTCGAGCTCGCCCAGGCAATGCTCCTGCTGCTGCGCGGCGTGCCGACCATTTATTCGGGCGACGAGCAGGGCTTCGTCAGCGACGGCAACGACCAGGACGCGCGCGAGGACATGTTCGGGAGCAAGGTGGCCAGCTACAACGACAATCACCTGCTCGGCACCGACGCGACCACCGCCACGCCCAGCTTCAACCTCGGCCATCCGCTGTTTCGCGAGATCGCGACGCTCGCCCGGCTGCGGACCAGCCACCCGGCGCTCACCCGCGGGCGGCAGGTCACGCGTTTCGCCAGCGACAAGCCGGGTCTGTTCGCCGTCTCACGCTTCGATCCGAGGACCGGCGCGGAGACAGTGATCGCCTTCAACACCAGCCCTGAGCCCTGGACGGGCAACGTCCAGGTCGAGGCCGGCTCCACCGCCTTCCGCACCCTGGCAGGTGCCTGCCCTGCCAGCGCCTCTGCCCCCGGCAGCCTCACCCTTTCCCTTCCCGCCTTCGGCTTCGCCGTCTGCGCGGCCGGAGCCTCCAAGTGAACCTAATGTCGATGCGTGACCTCTCCACCGAAACTCGGCCGTGGTGGCGCGGCGCGGTGATCTACCAGATCTATCCACGCAGCTTTGCGGACTCGAACGGCGACGGCATCGGCGACCTGCCCGGCATCACCGCGCGGCTCGATCATGTCGCGGCGCTGGGCGTGGACGCGGTGTGGATCTCGCCCTTCTTCACGTCACCGATGCGAGATTTTGGCTATGACATCGCCGATTTCTGCGGCGTCGATCCCGTGTTCGGCACGCTCGCCGACTTCGACGCGCTGGTCGCCCGCGCCCATGCGCTCGGCCTCAAGGTGCTGATCGACCAGGTCTATTCGCACAGCTCGGACCAGCATCCCTGGTTCCAGGAGAGCCGCACCAGCCGCACCAACGCACGCGCCGACTGGTATGTCTGGGCCGATGCCAAGCCCGATGGCAGCCCGCCCAACAATTGGCAGTCGGTGTTCGGCGGCCCGGCCTGGACCTGGGACGCTCGGCGCGGCCAATATTATCTCCACAATTTCCTGCGCGAGCAGCCCGACCTAAACTTCCACAATCCGGAGGTGCAGGCTGCCACCCTCGCCACGGCCAAGTTCTGGCTGGATCGCGGCGTCGACGGCTTCCGGCTGGATGCCATCAACTTCACGATGCATGATCCGCAGTTGCGCGATAACCCGCCCGCGCCCGACACGGGATTGCCCCGTACGCGCCCGTTCGACTTCCAGCAGCATGTCTACAACCAGAGCCATGCCGACATTCCGCTGCTGCTCGAGAAACTGCGCGCGCTGGCCGATCTTTATCCCGGCCGCTTCACCGTCGCCGAAGTCGGCGGCCCCGCGCCGGAGGCCGAAATGCACCAATTCACCGCCGGCGAGACGCGGCTCAATAGTGCTTATGGCTTCAACTTCCTCTACGCCGACCGCCTGACGCCCGCGCTGGTGCAGCGCGCGCTCGCCGAATGGCCAGACACGCCGGGCATTGGCTGGCCAAGCTGGGCGTTCGAGAACCACGATGCACCGCGCGCGCTGTCGCGCTGGGTGGCGCCCGAGCATCGCGCTGCATTCGCCGTGATGAAGATGCTGTTGCTGCTTACGCTACGTGGCAATGCAATTCTCTATTATGGCGAGGAACTGGGCCTGACCCAGGTCGATATCGACTTCGCGGACCTGCAGGATCCCGAAGCGATCGCGAACTGGCCGCTTACGCTAAGCCGCGACGGCGCGCGCACGCCGATGCCGTGGGCGGCCGCCGCGCCGAACATCGGCTTCAGCACCGCCCGCCCCTGGCTTCCGCTCGGCCCCGAGCACCGGGCGCTGGCGGTGGACCTGCAGGAGGCCGATCCCACCTCGCTCCTTCAGCACACGCGTCGCCTGATCGCGCTGCGCCGTACCCATCCGGCGCTGGTGGAAGGCGCGATGGAGGTGCTGCACGCGGATGATGCCCTGCTCGTCTTCGCACGCACGCTGGGCGACATGCGGATCCTGTGCGCGTTCAACCTCTCGGCAGCGCCCGTGGCACTCCCCGCAGCCCTGGTGACGCACTGCACGCCAATCGAACAGGTGAACGGCGCGACTCTGGCCGAACTGCCTCCTTATGCGGCGCTTATGGCTCGCTGATCTCGGTCCCCCTCCCCGAGAATCGGGAGGCCCTTCAAGGGGCTGGCGACCGCCAGCCCCTTCTTTTTTGCCGAGGCGTGACTGCAAACGATATCCGCTTCAGCATCAAGATTGGTAATCTTCAAAAAGCAGATGGCCTTACCATTATCCATTTGACCGACAGGCCAAAGCGTGAAAGATAACGCTAACATGACGCCGGCGGTAAAGCGGGCGCGCTCGTGGGATGAGGATAGGATGGCGGGAGAAACTAACTTTTCGTCGTTTCCGGCCGTTTGGCGCGGCTCGTTGCGATGTGGCCTGAGCCCACCCTGACCCCCACCAACTGAGTCTAGCATCGAATATCTTCAGCCCGCGACACGGCGCGTCGCGGGACCGGACCCGTGCATCTTCGGTCGCGCACGTCGGTCCCGAATCCAAACCATCGACCGAAAAAAATTGTCGGCCGTTCGAAAGCGCCGACCGCAATCCGAGGGGACCCTGACATGACGAATACAGCGTTTCACGCCCGGTCGCTGCGCAAGGCACTGCTTTGTGCGACGATGCTGAGCGCCGGTTATGCCGCCACTGCCCAGGCGCAGACCCAGACAACGCCGCCGGCCAGCGTGCCAGAGGCGAGCGCCCCGGCGGCGGACCAGGTGCAGGAAATCGTCGTCACCGGCTATCGCCAGAGCCTTGCCCAGGCGACCAACGCCAAGCGCGAATCCACCGGCTTCACCGATTCGATCTTCGCGGAAGACATCGGCAAGTTCCCGGACACCAACATCGCCGAATCGTTCAACCGCATCCCCGGCATCACGATCGTGCGCGACGTGACCGGCGAAGGTGTGAACGTCGCCATTCGCGGTCTCGGATCGAACTTCACCAATGTGACGCTCAACGGCGCGCCGATCGCGGTCGCTTCCTCCGGCGCCACCGATGCGCAGGGCACCGATCGTTCGGTGGACCTCAGCTTCTTCCCGACCGACCTGTTCACCAAGCTGACCGTGAACAAGAGCTACACCGCCAACCTGCTCGAAGGCGGCGCGGCCGGTAACATCGATCTGCGGTCCGCGCGGCCGTTCGACCGCACCGGCCCTTTCCTTGCCTATAACATCCAGGGTTCGAACCAGACGCCGGAGGACCGGATCGGCGTGCGCGGATCGCTGATCGGCAGCTGGCGCAACGATACGTTCGGCATCCTCGCCGGCGTTTCCGCCCAGCGGCTGTTCACCGATACCCGCGGCTTCGAAACCATCGGTTATACCAATCCGGCGCTCACCGCTGCCCAGTGCGGCGCCACTACGGGCTGCAACAGCACCGGCGGCGGCAACTGGACGATTCCGGCAGTGGTGCCCGCCGGCGCGGGCGCCGGGCTCGTCGCGGGGACGGTGATAGACCGCAACTTCCTGCTCGCCAACAATCCCGGCGCGACGATCCAGCAGATCGACAACGGCCTGCTGCCGCGCCTGGGCCGCAACACCAGCATCCGCGGCCCGCGTGATCGCGTGAACGCCATCGCCAGCGCCGAATGGCGCCCGTCGGACACGCTGCATTTCTATGTGGACGGACTGTACGGCTATAAGAAGAACGTGCTCACCCGCGAGAACGTGGCGTGGATCGTGCGGAACGGCGCCCTCATCCCAACCAACCTGAAGTTCGACAAATCCGATTGCAGCGCGGGCTGCACCGTGACCAGCGGCACCTTCGCCAATGTTCAGTTCTTCAACGAATACCGTCCTTATCGCGAAACGACCGAGCTGTTCAGCATCAACCCCGGCGGCGAATGGACCATTTCCGATACGCTGAAGCTGAACCTGCAGGGCAATTATGCCCGCTCGACCTTCCACCGCGAAAGCCCGACCGTCGGCGCCACCACGCCGCTGGGCCAGAATGCCACGGTCACGTTCAACACCACCGGCGGCATTCCCGAAATCAAGAGCAGCCTGGATCTCAACAATCCGGCGAATTTCGGCTGGTATGCCGGCAGCCGCGTCAACATGCAGGACGAGCGGCGCCGCAACGTCAATAAGGGCGTGCGGGGCGACCTTACCTGGGGTGAGCGTACGCTGAACCTGCAGGTCGGCGGCGCCTTCGACGATGTGTCGCGCCGGATCCGCGGCTTCGACAACACCCAGGCCTGGCAGAACGCCGTGTGCGGCAACAATCCCAACATCTTCGTGCCCGGCCCGAATTCGCAGCCCCCGTGCGAAGGCCTGAACGCGCCCGGTGCAGCGCCGGCCGGCTATCCCACCTATCCGGGCTATGGCACCGGCTACACTGCCGGCCAGACCGGCACCGTCACCTATGGCGGCTCGCTGATCCCGAACTCCGCCTTCCCAAGCTATCTGCGGCCGGGGCCCGCCGGCTTCGTCACCGTGGATTGGGACAAGTTCCGTCAGGCAAGCAACTATGACTTCTACCACGACAACACGCCCGAAAGCGGCGGTTCGAACACCGGCGCCAATGGCGGCCTGATCCGCGAGGTCATCAAGTCCGCCTTCGCCACCATCAACGGCGAGCAGGAACTGGGCGGCAACATGCTGCGCTTCAATGCCGGCCTGCGCTTTGTAAACACGATCCAGACGATCTCGGGACGCGTCAGCTTCGCCGATCCGCGTAACGCCACGGCCAGCGGCGGGCAGATCGCGGACGGCAGCCGCTATCCGAGCGTGGTCAACATCGTCGACACTCGCAACGAATATTCCGAATGGCTGCCGGCGGCCACCATCGCCTATGACGTCAGCGCCAACGCCGTCGTCCGCGTCGCCGCTTCCCGCACGATGACGCGGCCCGATCCTTCGGCGCAGCTGCCGGGCGTGAACTTCGGCGCGCCGTCGGCCGATCAGGCGAGCATCGGCAATCCGGCGCTGGCGCCCTATCTGTCGAACAACATCGACCTCGGCTTCGAATACTATACCGGCCGCGAAGGCGTGATCAGCTTCAACGCCTTCCGCAAATCGATCGAGGGCTTCACCAACACCGCGATCAACACGGTGCCGTTCACCGCGCTGGCGCAATATGGCATCACCTACGACACGCTGAACCCGACCCAGCAGATCGCGATCAACTCGCGCGGCGGACCCAACAGTGCCCAGGTACAGGTGACCAGCCAGGTCAACGTGCCGAATAAGCTGAAGATCAACGGCCTGGAATTCCAGTGGGTCCAACCGCTTGACTTCCTCACCGAAAAGCTCGGCATCCGCGGCTTCGGCTTCAATGCCAACGCCACCCTTGTCGACCAGACCAGCGACGGCCCCGCCACGGCTTTCGGAGTCGCTCCGTTCACGTACAACGTCACCGGCTATTACGAGCGGAACGGCATCATGCTTCGCGTCGCGGTGACCTCACGCGAAGGCTCGCAGAACAGCGGCACGGCGCAGAACGGCATCCCGGCGGCGGCGCTGTACGGCACCACCTACACCAGCTGGGACTTCTCCTCGGCGTTCGATCTCGACAAGATCTTCGGCGTCAAGCAGGCGCCGCAGCTGACGATCAACGTCGCCAACTTCAACAATGCGACGCTGCGTTCCTACTTCCAGTTCGAGAACGCGACGTTCACCCAGTACAAGCCCGGCCGGCAGTTCCTGATCGGCCTGCGCGGCAGCTTCTGACGCGACGAGGGGCGGCCACATGAGCGGCCGCCCCTCTTTTTTTTGTTCTGTTGTACTGAGTCGCTGCTCAGCCGCGTACTGCGGCCATTTCCGCGAGCCACTCCTCCAGATTCGTCCAGCCGTCGCGATTGCGATCCGCCGCGCCGTCGTTGGGGTCGTGCGGATTGAGGCCGTGCGCGGCTTCCCAGCCATCGGGAATGCCGTCCCGGTCGCTGTCCTGGGGCGCCGGCAGGCTGTTCAGTTCGGGCCAGCCGCCCACGTCCCGCTGACTGTCGATCTGGCGGCCGCTGCGATCCCGCACGCCGGCGACAATCCGCGCATCGACGCTGTCGCGCACCTTCGAGGCACCCGCCTCGGCGAGCACGCGCGCATAGGCGTCGGCGGCGGCGTGCCGGGTGACCGCGGGCATCGGCACAGGCTCCGCCAGCCGGTAGCCGTCCGGCGCGATGCCATCGACCAAGCTCCACGGATCGGCGGGGATGCTGCCGTTCATGCTGTTGCCCGCGAACCAGGCCCTGGCCAGCGTGTTGCTTTCATGGAAGGCGATCGGCTTGCGCGACTGCGGGCCCATGACATAGGCGTTGTCGACGAAATTGTAGCGCGCGAGCGTCGCCTTGTCGGCATTGTAGCCGGACCAGTTGTTGCCCCAATTGTAGAAGACGTTGGAGCGGAAATCGAAAAAGGCGCCGAGCGGGTCCTGATCGGGACCGCTGTAATTGCCGGGGCGTGGCATGCGCGCGGCGTGGTTCGCCCACAGATTGTGGTGGAAGCTGATCTTCGCCCCCTGCCCGCCTCGGATCAGGCTGCCATAGCCATGCTCGCCCTTGGCGTGGAGCGAATGGGTCAGCGATTCCGCGATAATCGACCATTGCACGGTCAGATCCCAGAAGCCCTCACCGGGCTTGCTGTAATTGGCCGAGGCCGAGAGCGTCTCGTCGACCGACCAACTCGCCGAGACATGGTCGAGGATGATGCGGTGCCCGCCATGGATCCAGATCGCATCGGATTCGGTGCCCGATTCGTCCCCCAGCCGTGCGCGGATATAGCGGATCACCACATCGTCGGCGTCCACCTCCAGTGGGTGATCGCGCAGAGTGATGCCGTCGCCCGGCGCGGACTGGCCGGCGATCGTCACGCGCCCTTCGCGGATCCGCAGCGGTTTGGCGAGCCGGATCGTGCCGGACGTGCGGAACAGGATCGTGCGCGGCCCGGGCGTTTCCACCGCCGCGCGCAGGCTGCCAGGACCGGCATCGGCGAGCGTGGTGACGAACAACACCTTGCCACCGCGCCCGCCCAAGGCCGCGGCCCCGGCACCTTCGGCGCCGGGAAAGGCGGGGACCGGCCGCTCCTGTGCGATCGCAGGCGCCGCCGATGCGAGCAGCAGCGCCAGCGCCGAAGCCTGCCGCATCAGAAGCTCAGCCGCACGCCGGCGGTGATGATACGGCCGGTGCTGCCATAGATCTGGGACACCGGATTGGCGGCGTACATCGTGCGATACTGGACCTGATTGGTCAGGTTGCGTCCTTCCAGCGTGAAGCGCGCGAACTTGGTCAGGTTGACCGCGAAGGCTGCGTCGAGGTTGAACTGATCTTCGTTGAAGCCGAAGTCCGCAAGCACCGGCGAGTTGCACGCCGCGCCAGCATTGGTGGTGGTGCCGACCGAACAGGTGCCGGTCGCCAGCGGGAAGCGGTTGACGAAGCGCTTGCGATACGCCCCCGAGAAGCGCAGCGACCAAACCGAATTCTCGTAATAGAGCGTGGCGTTGAACGCATCGGGCGAGGTGTTGAGGAAGGGTCCTTCGGCGAAGGTGTTCTGCGCCGTGCCCACGCCGCCGCCCTGGGTCGTCGACAGCGCGGTGCCGGTCAGATAGCTGAGCGACGAGTCGATATGCGTATAGTTGGCGGTGACGCCCATCTTGTCGAACGGCGCCGGCAGGAACCAGAAATCGGTCTGCAGATTGACTTCGATGCCCTTGATCGTGCCGCCCGGCGCGTCCTTGAACTGCCGCACCGCCCAGGTTCCGCCCGCCTGGGTATAGGCACGCAGCAACGGATCGGTCATCGATGCCAGGATCTGGTTGTAGATCGCCGGCTCGAACACGGTCGAAAGCGGCGCCTCGCCCGCGAGCTGCTGCGGGAAGCTGTCGAGATTCTTCTTGAACAGCGCCACAGCGATCAGGCCGTTGTTGCGGAAATACTTCTCGATGCTGAGATCGAGGTTGGTCGCGCGGAACGGGCTGAGATAGGGATTGCCGACGGTGAGCGAGGGCGCCGAGCCGTTGACCGCCAGCGTGCTCGAAAACGCCGTCGTACCGGGCGTGAGGTTGCCGAGCTGCGGGCGCGACATGACCTTGGCCGCGGCGAAGCGGATCAGCAGCCCGGGCTGCGCCTCCCAGTTGATGTTGGTGGAGGGCAGCCAATCCCAGTATTCGTGGTTCGCCACCACCGGGATGCCGGTGATGCCATCCGCACCGCCGACATTGCCGGCACCCTTCACCTTCGTATTGGCCACCCGGAGGCCGACATTGCCGCGCAGCGGCCCGCCGAGCAGGGTCAGATCATAATCGACCTGGAAGAAGCCGGAAGCGTCCCGCTCTTCCACGCCGCCGCCCTGGCGCCCGTCCGGCACGACCCGGAAGTCACCCCATTTGTTCACGCAGTTGCAGTCGATCCCGAACGCGTTGACGAACTTGTTCAGATCGGGGGCGAAGAAGCTGGTCGGCGTACCGGCGGGCAGGCTCAGTCCCTGGCCGAACCCATAGACGCTGCCAAGATCGGTAACGTTCAGCCTGGCTTCGGCCAGTGTCGGGTTAAGTGCCTCGATCGATTGCGCACGGCGCTGCTGATCGGCGAAGAAGCTGAACTTCTTGTACGTGCCGCCGAACCGCAGCGTCATTTCGGGCACTGCTTCGAAGGCGAAGTTGAGCCGCCCGACCCGATATTCGTTGGTAACCTGGTTCTTGAACACGCGGATGGTGGAAAGGCCCTTCACCAGCGTCCAGCTGTTCGGATCGGCGACGTTAAAGCCCGGATTGAACACCGGCATCTTGCCGCCATCGCGCTCGTCGAACACATACCCATTCCGATCGATCGCGTTGACTTCGGCGAGATAGCCGGTCGCGTCGAACACCGATTTCGACCAGCCGATCGTGCCTTCCATCGTCAGCCGATCGCCGAAATCCTGACGCAGGTTGAGCGTCGCCTGCTTGAATTCGGTCGAGCCGCTCTGGCTGTCGATCGAGCTGCGCCAATCGACGCGATCGAGCTGGAGATAATCGGCCTGCCCCGCCGCATTCACGTTCGCCGCGCGCACAACCGTGTTCGGTCGTCCGATCAGCTGGGTGTAGAACCCGGTTTGGTTGCTGGTCGCTACATAGCCCGGCGAACGCGGATTATTGTAATAGTCATACGCGCTGAGATTGTTCGGATTATAGCTGTTGAAATAGCCCGGCAGCACGCTGCTGCCGTTCAGCTGCTGTCCGCAATCCACGATCGCGCTCTGCACGCAGTTGGGATAGAGCGCCACACGGTCGGCATTGCCGTTGGTGGTGCCCACCGCGCGTAGCGTGTTCTGGGTCACGCGGGTGTTGGTGCCGTTGCGGTTGAGGCCGATCGGGGTGATGCCGGCAAGTTCGCTGTCCTGATCATATTTCGAGTAGACACCGTCGAGGATGATTTCCGTCCGCTCGGTCGGCTGCCACTGGGCGGTGGCGGTCAGGCCCAGCCGCTCATAGGAGAGCCGCTGCCGGTTGATCGAAGGCAGGCCAGGGATGATGGTGGTCGGCGAAAGCTTCGCATAGGCGGCAGGATCCGAGCCGAAGGTCGCCCCGGTGCCGCCGGGCCGCGCAAAGCCATAGACCGGGGGCGTCACGCCGTTGATCTGCGAATTGCGGTACAGATAGTCGAACACGCCGATGCCGCGGCGATAGGAGTCGATCTGCTGTTCCTGCTTCTGATAGGCGCCGGACACGAGCACACCGAAATTGTCGGTCAGCTTGACCGAGGCAAGCCCTGTGAAACGCGGATTCCAGGTCTTCCCGTTCTCGCGATATTCGGCCTCGCCCCCCAGCGCGAAGCGATTGCCCTTATAGGCAAGCGGACGACCGGTAGTGAGATCGATGATCGCGCCGAGCGAGCCTTCATCATTCTCTGCAGCGGTGGACTTCGTGATCTTAACGCCGCCAAACAGTTCGGAAGCGAAGGTGTTGAAATCGAAGCCGCGGCTGCGGTTCGCGCCCGCATCGGACTGGTTGCCGCCGGCGACATTCTGCGCATCGGCGCCGTTCAGCCGCACCGACTGGAAGTCGCCGCCCAGGCCGCGGACCGTGATCGAGCGGCCTTCGCCATTGTCACGATCGATAGAGACGCCCGGCAGGCGCTGGATCGATTCCGCGAGGTTGGCGTCCGGGAAGTCGGCGATATCCTCGGCCGTGATCGCATCGACGATCTGGTTGGAGGCGCGCTTGAGGTTCAGGGCGTTGCGCAGCGACGCACGGAAACCGGTGACAACGATTTCGTCGCCGGTCTGCGGGTCGATCGGCGACGGTTCTTCCTGAATGCTAGCGTCGCGCTGGGCATCCGCCGCTGCCACCGGGTTGCCGGCCTGGGCCTGGGCGTGCGCAGGTGCGCCGAGCCACAGCGCCACGCCGACGGCACCAAGCGATACTCCCATCCGCAGGCCCATGCCGTGCCGGGCTTTCGCGGTTCCGAGATTTGCCATTTCGACCTCCCCTTGTTCGTCTGGACGCCTGCCGAAGTGCCGCGCCTAGGTTCGGGGAGTGATGATGCGAACGCCCGATGCCACACGGCAGTTAGCCGTGCAGACGAATAGCCTGGCGAATCGCGACTTTTCTCTCCCGCGCTCCTGGCGAATCTTCGTCCGCCTTGGCGCAAGCGCTACGTCACGCTTGTTGGCGTGTATTTGTTGCAGCAACCGGCGCTATGTCAACCGGTGTCATAACCCTAGAGCCGATAAATTCTGCTTCCGCTACTTTGGCGCAACAGCGGATCGCGGATGCGGGCCTAGTCGGCGGAGCGCGGCGGCGCGACCGAGGCGCGGTGGATCAGCGTGGAGGGAAACAACGAGGGTTCCTCCACCCCCTGATCGTCTCCAAAAAAGTCGCCGAGCAGCTTGAGCGCGGCCGAACGCCCCATCGAAATGATCGGCCAGTGCACCGTCGTCATCGGCGGCCAGATATGCGAGGCGATGGCAGTATCGTCGAAGCCGATGATCGACAGATCCTCCGGCACGCTCATGCCCCGGCGCCGTGCCGCGTGGAGCGTGGCGGCCGCCATTTCGTCGTTCGACGCGAAGATGGCGGTAGGCCGGGGTGAAAGATCGAGCAGGCGATCGGCCGCCGCCAACCCGCTTTCGAAGGTATAGGTACCATCGGCGATCAGGCTGCGGGGCAGCTTGATCCCGGCTTCGGCCAGAGCCTGTTCGAAGCCCTTGCGCCGCTCGCGCGCCGAGCGGAAGCCGTGCGGCCCCGCGATCAGGCCGATGCGGCGATGACCGAGCGCGATGAGGTGATTTATCGCCTCGACCACGACGTCACTGTCATTGGAGGCGACCATATGCTCGGGCGTATCGAGCGCGGTGGAGCCCATCCGCACATAGCGGGTGCCGAGATCGGCACAGAGCGTCGCCAGCATGTCGTTTTCAGACACCGGTGGCAAAATCAGCACGCCATAGAGCCGCTGCCGCTCCAGAAAGGCGCGTACGTCGGCAAGCATGGTTGAGGAGCCGCGATCGATCGGGCGGACGATCAGTTCGAATTCGGTGTCGCGGATCGCCTCCAGGATCCCGGCCTGGACGTTCATCACCATCTGCGCATTGGGATTGTCGTGGATCAGCCCCAGCAGGAAATTGTGGCGCAGCGCCAGCGCCCGTGCCTGCACATTGGGCACATAGCCCAGGTCCGCGATCACCGCTTCCACGCGGGCGCGGGTATCTTGGTTCAGCAGGGGTGATCGGTTGATGACTCGGCTGACGGTTTTCTTCGAGACGCCGGCGATCCGCGCGACATCGTTGATGGTGGGCTTTCCCGTCTTCTCCATGGGGCGATGCTATACGGCGCCGCGATCGATTGCGATAGGCGCACGCGGCGGCCGCCGCGGCATGGTTCAGCTGCCCGGCTGAATATAGGGAATGCGCGCGAACAGCTCGCGCTCCCAGCGGCGGGGATCGTTGGCCATGCGGCTGTCCGCATCGAACACCATCGTCGCCCGGTCCGGCAGCGTGTAGGGCGCCCAACGAGCAAGCCCGGGCGCGGCCGGCCGGCCGGTTCGGGCGAGCGAAGCGAAGGCGGCCATCATCTGCCGGCTGAGCCGCTGGGCGGCTGGCCCGGTCCCGGCATAGGCTCCTGGCGCCGCCAGCGTGCCGAAGGCGAGCGCGATGTCCATGGTGTGCGGCGCGCCGCGTTCCGGCTGGGTCGGCGAGGCGAAATCCAGCTGGTATACCCATGTCGCCTTGGCACCGGCCGCGGCGCGGGCATCGGCCTCGATCACTTGGCCGCGCCAACTGCGGCCCGCCGTGGTGGCGCGGTAGAACAGATCCTGCGGCGTATCCGAGGGAAAGCGGGCGCGATACGCGGCAACCACCCATTCGGGCAGCACATCGATCTTGAGTTCGGGCCCCATGCGGGCGGCGAGATTGTCCCAGCTCAGCGTGCGGACCCGTTCCGACTTCGGATCGATGAAGGCGCGCGTTTCGTCGTGCGTGTTGCCGAGGATCATCGGCAGCGCGAGCGACTGCG
Organism: Sphingomonas sp. ATCC 31555; assembly: GCF_000282895.1. Taxonomy (GTDB): domain Bacteria; phylum Pseudomonadota; class Alphaproteobacteria; order Sphingomonadales; family Sphingomonadaceae; genus Sphingomonas. Next base: position 77,117 of record NZ_ALBQ01000032.1, on the reverse strand, counting down.
GATTAGCGTCCGGCCAGAAGGGGTGGCGCAGCAGCCATTTCATATCGAGCACCGGCCCAAAATAGACGCCGCCGCCCAGGATCGGATCGCGCGCATCCTGCGCCTCCACCAGCTTTTCGGCCGGCAGCGTTGCCGCCGCATCGATCCCGCCGCCGAGCCGATCCAGATAGGCCTGCGCCCGCGCCGTAGCGTTCATCGGCCCCGACGCGGTGACTTGCTGCCCGCTCATCGTCGCGGCGCTGTGAAACAGCCCCTTGGCGGCGGGCATGCCCATCAATGTGGCGATCTTCGCGCCGCCGCCCGATTGGCCGAACAGGAACACGCGGGAAGGATCGCCGCCAAACGCCGTGATATTGTCGCGGATCCAGCGCAGCGCCAGGATGAGGTCCAACTGGCCGGCGTTGCCGCTATCGGGGAAGCGTGGATCGAACCGGGCGAGGTAGAGATAGCCGAAGGCGTTGAGGCGGTGGTTGACCGTCACCACAACGACATCCTCGCTGCGGGCCAGCGTTGCCCCGTCGTTGAGGGGATCGGTGACGCTGCCGTTGGAATAGGCGCCGCCATGGAAATAGACCATCACCGGCCGCCGCGCTGTGCGCTCGGCGCCGGGCGTCCAGAGATTGAGGAACAGACAGTCCTCAGACTGGGGCTCGTCTTTCAGGCCCCGCTGCGGGCAAATCGGCCCGAACGCCTGCGCGGTGACCTGCGCCCCGCGCGGTTCGGCCGACGGCGCGCGAAACCGCTCCGCCCGGCCGTAGCGAATGCCAAGAAAGCGGGAGAGCCCCCCTTCCCGTGTGCCGGTGAAGCGCCCGGCCGGCGCATCCACCACCGGATCGCCGGCCGCCCAAGCGCGCGATGGCAGGGTGAGCACAAGGCCGCCTGCCAGCACCGCGCGCCGGCTGGTCACCGCCGCACGTCCAGCCCGCCTTCGGCAAAAGCGGCAAGATCAGCGCGGGTGAACAGGCTCGCGTCCCCAGGCAGCGAGTGCTTGAGCGCGGTGAGCGCCAGCCCCGCTTCCGCCATTGCGCGGGCATCGCCGCCCTCCAGCAGGCCGTGCAGCACGCCCGCCGCAAAAGCGTCGCCACCGCCGATCCGATCGACGATGCCGCTGACGCGCAGTTCCTCGGTCTGGTGATGTCCGTCGCGGGTGTCAACGCGTGCCGCGATGCGGTGGCTGTCGACGTCATCGACATGCCGTGCGGTCGAGGCAATCAGCTTCAGTTTCGGGAAAGCCGTGAAGGCAGCTTCCGCCGCTTCGCGTCGCCGCTCCGCGCCATCGCCCGAGAAATGCCCGCCGAGCAGCAGCGAGATGTCGCGGTGGTTGCCGAACAGAATTTCGGCGTGGCCGATCAGTTCGGTCAGCACGCCGCGCGGATCGCTGTCCCACGCTTCCCACAGCTTGGCGCGATAGTTCCCGTCGAACGAGACCGTAATGCCGCGCGCGCTCGCCGCCTCGGCCGCAGCGATGGCGGCAGCGGCGGTGTTGGGACCGAGCGCGGGCGTGATGCCCGACAGGTGCAGCCGGGTTACGCCGGCGAGCAGCGTATCCCAGTCCCACGCCTCGGCAGGCCGGTCCGCGAACACCGAATGGGCGCGATCATAGACGATTTCGGACGCGCGCAGGCCCGCGCCCGGCGTGAGGAAATACAGGCCCATGCGCCCGGCCTCGGCCACCACGTGGCGCGTATCCACGCCGCGCCGGCGCAACTCACCGATCGCGGCGGCGCCCAGCGGATTGGCGGCCACTGCGCTGATCATCGCGACGTCATGGCCCAGACACGCCAGGCCCGTTGCCACATTCGCCTCTGCCCCTGCGATCGCGACGTCGAGCTTCGGCGTCTGCAACAGCAGTTCGCGGCCCGGCGGCGACAGCCGCAGCATCATTTCCCCGAAAAATGCGAACGTCATCGTGCCAGCCAGCCTCCATCCACGGCGAGAACATGGCCCTGCACATAGTCCGCCGCGCGCGAGGCGAGGAAGACCGCAGCGCCGCCCAGATCCTCCGGATCGCCCCAGCGCGCGGCCGGAATGCGCTCGAGAATCTGGCGGTTGCGGGTCTCGTCGGCCTGCAGCGCCGCGGTGTTGTTGGTGGCGATATAGCCCGGCGCGATCGCGTTGACGTTGACGCCCTTTGCCGCCCACTCGTTCGCCAGCAGCTTGGTGAGGCCGCCGATGCCCGACTTGGACGCGGTGTAGCTCGGCACGCGGATGCCGCCCTGGAAGGTCAGCATCGAGGCGATGTTGATGATGCGCCCGCGTTCGCCGGTCTCGCCGAAGCGGCGGACCATGAACTTGCCCGCCGCCTGGCAGAGGAAGAACACTGACTTGAGATTGGTGTCGACCACCGCATCCCAATCCTCCTCGGTGAAATCGAGGCTGTCGGCGCGGCGGATGATCCCGGCATTGTTTACCAGGATGTCGATCTTCCCCAGCTTATCCACAGCTTCGTCCACAACCCTTTGCACAGGGTCGATGGTCGAAAGGTCGGCGGAGATAATCTCGGCGCGGCGGCCGAGCTCGCGCACCTTGCGGACGGTTTCCTCGGCAGGCGTGCGGCCGACGGCGGCGATGTCTGCGCCGGCCGCTGCGAGCGCCAGCGCGATGCCCTGGCCGATGCCGGTATTGGCGCCGGTGATGACGGCCACCTGGCCGGTAAGATCGAAGGGGTTGGTCATGGCATATCCCTCTCCCCCTCCCGCCTGCGGAAAGGGGGCCGGGGGGTGGGCCCCCACTTTCAAAAAGCCCACCGCGCGTGGAAGCCGGGGGCCCACCCCCCAGCCCCCTCCCGCGCGCGGGAGGGGGGTCAGGCCGTCACGCCAGCTGGCAGATATCCAGCACGTTCATGTCGGTATAATCCTGGTTCTCGCCGGCCATCGCCCAGATGAAGGCATAGGATTTGGTGCCGGCACCCATGTGGATCGACCAGGGCGGACTGATCACGGCTTCCTCGTTCGCCATCACGATGTGGCGGGTCGCCTCGCCTTCGCCCATGAAGTGCATGACGCGATCCTTCTCCAGATCGTCGAGCTCGAAGTAGAAGTAGATCTCGCTGCGCCGCTCATGGATGTGGGGGGGCATGGTGTTCCACACGCTGCCCGGCTTGAGCACGGTGAGGCCCATCACCAACTGCGCGCTGTCGCACACGCCGGGGATAACGAGCTGGAAGATCGTCCGCTCGTTCGATTCCTCCAGGCTGCCGCGCTCCAGCGCATTGGCGTCGGCGATTCCGAGCTTGCGGGTGGTGAACGCCTTGTGCGCGGGGCACGAGGCCAGATAGTAGCGCGCGCCCTCGCCGGCGAACTCTACGTCCTTGGCGCCCATCGTCACGTACAGGCAGTCCTTGTTGCCCAGTGTGAAGCTCTCGCCGTCGACAGTTACGGTGCCGTCGACCTTACCGACATTGACGATCGCGAGTTCGCGCCGCTCCAGGAACGGATGACCCGCGGCGGACGCAGGCTCGGTCTGGGCAGGCAGCGTCACCGGGCTGGCGCCCACCTGTACCCCGCCGATCACGAAGCGATCGGCATGGGTATAGTTGAGCACGCATTCACCCTCCCGGAAGAGGCCGGAGATCAGATAGCGGTCGCGCAATTCCTCGTTCGACACGCACTCCATCATGTCGGGGTGAGTGGCGTAATAGGTCCGGTCGAACATCAGTCTCTCTCCGTTGCATCGGTTCGGGTGGCCTTTGCCACCGGTGTCTGTCAGTCCCTATCCAGCTTGTAGGCGCGGCGCACAAGCCCGTTCGTGAGCTCGAAGGCGAGTTCCGCCGCTTCCCAGTCGAGCAACCGCCCCTCGGCCACCAGCTGCGCCAGGAAGCCGCAATCGATCCGCCGCGCGACGTCGTGGCGCGCCGGGATCGACAGGAAGGCGCGCGTATCGTCGTTAAAGCCCACCGTGTTGTAGAAGCCCGCCGTCTCGGTCACCTGCTCGCGGAAGCGGCGCATGCCCTCGGGGCTGTCATGGAACCACCAGGCCGGCCCCAGCTTCAAGCAGGGATAATGGCCCGCCAGCGGCGCCAGTTCGCGCGCATAGACCGTTTCGTCCAGCGTGAAGAGAATGATCGACAACTCGCTCGAGGTGCCGAAGCGATCGAGCAGCGGTTTGAGGGCGTGGACATAGTCGGTCGCCATCGGGATGTCGGCGCCCTTGTCGCGACCATGGCTGGCGAAGAGCCCGCCATTGTGGTTACGGAAGCTGCCCGGGTGGATCTGCATCACCATCCCGTCCTCAACGCTCATCGCCGCCATCTCGGTGAGCATCTGCGCACGGAACAGCTCGGCATCGGCTGGGGTCCAGTCATCCGACAGGATCCTGGCGAACAGCGCCTCGGCTTCCGCCCTGCTCAAATTCGCGGTGCGCGCCGTGGGATGGCCATGGTCGGTAGCCGTGGCTCCAGCGGCACGGAAATCGGCGCGACGCCTGCGGTGCGCGGCGAGATAGCCGTCCCAGCTGTACACGTCCTCGCCGGTCTTCCCGGCGAAGATCTTGAGCGCGCCGTGGAACTGCTCATGTTCGACATCGATCACCGCATCAGGGCGATAGGTGGTCACGACGCGGCCGCCCCATCCCGATTCCTGGATGGCATGGTGCGGCGACAGGTCGTCCTGCGGACCCTCGGTCGTGGCGAGGAACTCGATGTTGAAGCGATCGAACAGGGCGCGCGGACGGAACTCGTCGCTCGCCAGCTTCTCGTTGATCGTGTCGTAGTAGAAATTCGCCGTCTCGGCTTCCAGCGCCACATCGAACCCGAACACCTCGCCGAACACATGGCCCAGCCACATGGCGGACGGGGTGCCGCGGAACAGATACAGATGTTCGGCAAAGGTGCGCCATGCCGCTCGCGGATCGGTGGCGGGCATGCCGGCCTTGCTCGGCACGCACAGCGCGTCAAGCGACACGCCCTGCGAATATAGCATTCGGTAGATGTAATGGTCCGGCGAGAGCAGCAACTCGGTCGCGTTCGACCAATTGACGTTGGTCGAGAACCAGGTTGGATCGGTATGGCCGTGCGGGCTGATGATCGGCAGGCCGGCGACCTGCGCATAGAGTTCGCGCGCGATCGCACGGGTGCGGTCCTCGGCCGGCAACAGCCGGTCGGGATCGAGCTTCAGCGGCTTGGCCATCGGGTACTCCGGTAGACTGGAAGTGAAATCAGGCGCTCATGTCGACGCGGGCAAGCCGCGGCGACAGGAAATGGACGCAGGCGAGCGCGACGAAATAGGCGCTGCCGGCCACCGCGAACAACGGCCAATAGCTGCCGAGCCGCTCGAGCACTTCACCCGCGTACAACGACATCAGGATGCCGCCGATCGCGCCGACAGTGCCGCCGATGCCGATCACCGATCCAACGGCGCCGCGCGGGAACATGTCCGCCGGAAGCGCATAGAGGTTCGCCGAGAAGGCCTGATGCGCCGCCGTCGCGATGCCGATCACGCCCACCGCCATCCAAACGCTGCTGAGCGACTCCGCGAACAGCACCGGCAACACCGCAAAGGCGCAGACCAGCATCGTCACCTTGCGGGCGACGTTGGCGGTGTACCCGGCACGCATCAGCCGCGAGGACAGCCAGCCGCCGGCGACGCTCCCCATGTCCGACACGAGGTAGATCGCGGCCAGCGGCAGGCCGAAGGTCTTGAGGTCGAGCTGATACCGCTCGAACAAATAGCCCGGCAGCCAGAACAGGAAGAACCACCAGACCGGATCGATGAAGAACTTGCCGAGCGCATAGGCCCAGGTTTCGCGCTTGGTGAGGACCGATCCGTAGCCGAGCTTCTGCACCTTGTCGGCGGGGTCCTGCTCGATCCAGGCGAGTTCGGCTTCGGTCACCTTGGGGTGTTCGCGCGGGGAGCGATATAGCGTCCACCAGGCGATCAGCCAGACGAAGCTGACGAGGCCGGTGATGACAAAGGCAGAGCGCCAGCCCCAAGCCAGCACCATGTACGGGATGACGAGCGGAGTCAGCACGGCGCCGATATTGGCGCCTGCGTTGAACACGCCGATGGCGAAGGCCCGTTCCTTGGCCGGAAACCATTCCGTCACCGCCTTGATGCCCGCTGGGAAGTTGCCCGATTCGCCGATCCCCAGCGCAAAGCGCGCGATGGCGAAGTGCATCAGGCTATGCGCAGCGCCGTGGAAGATATGGGCGACCTGCCACACCACGAAGGCGATGGTGTAGCCGACGCGGGCGCCGACCTGGTCCACCACCTTGCCGAAGATGATGTAGCCGATGGCATAGGCGAACTGGAACCAGATGATGACGCTGGCGAAGTCCTTCTCCGTCCAGTGCAGGTCGGCCATTAGCGTCGGCTTGAGCACGCCGATCATCTGGCGATCGACATAGTTGATGATCGTGGCCACGAACAGCAGCCCGCAGATCACCCAGCGATATCGCCCCACCCGTGCCGCGGCACCCCGCACCGCGGCTTCGCCTTGATTCGCCATCACCTCTCCAATCCCATTCGGTCGTACCCGGAATCAGGCGATTCCGATCCTGCATTCCACGCACCTGCCCGACCCGAACCGTGCCTCCACCTTCGCCCCCGGCCGGACCGGGTGGACGCCGGTGACGGCGCCGGTTGAAATCCACTGCCCTTCCGACAGCGGCAGACCCTGCCGGGCCGCCAGTTCGAACAGGAAGCGTACCGCCCCGATCGGCCCGTCGAGCATTCCCCCGCCGTACCCGTGCCGGCTACTTCCCCGTCGATCGATAGCGATACCGGCCAGCTTAGGAAATCCTCTTCAGAAGATATACCGTATCCGATCAGCAAGCCGTTATTGTTTCCGAAGTCCGATACCGTTACGGCCGGGCCGTGTTCGTTGATGCCAGCGAAGGGCGAGCTGGCGATTTCAATGCCGACGCGCAGCTCCGCGATGTACGGCAGCACATCGGCGTTGGTCCACGCCCGATCAAAGCTGGCCGGCAGCGGCCCCAGCCGCGCAAGATACTCCGCCTCGGCCGCACCGAAGCCGTTGCGGAAGACCGGCATTTCCGGCTGCTCCTCTGCGTCTGCCCAGACCACGCTGCCCGCGAAGATCGGCCCGGCCAGCCGGTTCGCGCCATAGCGCTCCACCAGACCGTCCGGCACGCGCCCGACTTTCCACCCGGCGATGGGCGCACCGAACAGCGCTATCGCCTCTGCCTGGATGGCATAAGCCTCCGCCAGCGTCGCCGGCATCGCGCCTGGATAATCGGCAAACCCCTGCTTGGCGCGTCGCGCTGCCACGAAAGCCTGGGCGATGGTTTCCGCCGTCGCTTGCTCCGACAATGTTCTTTTCCCTTTCGTCAGTCGTCCATCGCGCCACAGCCGCCTGGCAGGGGCGCGCCGTCTGCCTTGCGCGCAGCGATTACGAGCGCGCTCTGGCCTGCCGAGGCAGGCCGGAACGCCAGGTGGAAGGATCCGGACATGCCGGTTCCCGGGTGAAGGTCTCTCCGCCGACCCGCTCCAAAGAATGCCGGCGCCGCGGTACAATTTGATACCGGTGTCAACATCACGCGTCAACGTTCTTGCGCGGCCGCGGCGTCATGCAAGCCCGGATACCAATGCCCCGTTCACGCGCACATCCTCCAGCCGCAGCCTTTCGGTGTAGCGAACGATGCTGGGTTCGGTAACGCCGTCGAAGCGACAGTCGCGGAACAGAATGTCCGTCACCGGAGCACCGGGCAGACCCTGGCTGTCCAAAACACGTACCGCGTTTTTCGCGCGCAGCCGCTCGATCACCACATGGCGCAAGTGCGGGACAAAACGGCCATTGGCACCTTCCTCATAGTTGAAGTCGCACGTCACGGCCGCGCGGCTGACCTGCCCTACATCGATATCCCGGTAATGGAAATTCTCGAGCAGCCCGCCCCGTAACGCATTGTTTTTGAAGCGGATTGCATACCACAGATCGGGGCTGTCCATCGTGCAGCGTTCGGCGAACACCCAGCGGGCACCGCCGGAGATCTGCGATCCCACCACCACCCCGCCATGCCCCTGCCGCATCCGGCAATCGCGGATCAGGATGTTCTGCGCCGGCCGGGCGAGGCGCCGCCCATCCTCGTTGCGGCCCGAGTTGATAGCGATGCAATCGTCGCCCGTGTCGAAGCTGCAGCCTTCGATCAGTGCGCCGTCCACCGATTCAGGATCGCAGCCATCATTGTTCGGCCCATGCCCCATCACGTCGACCCCGCGGACGATCAGGTTGCGGCACAGCACCGGGTGGATCTGCCAAAAGGGGGAGCCGCGCAGCTTCACTCCCTCGATCAACACATTCTCGCAGTCATAGGGCTGGACAAAGGCCGGGCGCAGGAAGGCACCGTCGCCGAATACTCGCTTTTCCACTGGCACGCGACGCTCGGCCATGTCGAACAGGATCGCGCGCGCCTTGCGCTGGTCCGGCATGCCGTCGCCCCAGCCATGATCGGTCGTCCCGCCCCAGGGCCCTTTCCACGACCACCAGTCGCGGGCGCTGCCCTGCCCGTCCAGCGTGCCTTGGCCGGTGATCGCAATGTCGCGCTGGCGATAGGCGTAGACGAGCGGCGAATAGTTCATCAACTCGATCCCCTCCCACCGCGTGAAGACGAGCGGATAATGAGCGGGATCGGTGGAGAAGAGCAGCGTCGCCCCCGCCTGGAGATGCAGGTTCACCTTCGATTGCAGGTGCACCGCCCCGGTAAGGAACCGTCCCGCGGGCACGACCACGCGACCACCGCCGGCCGCCGCACAGGCGCTGATCGCGCGGGCGATGGCCTGGGTGTTCAACGTGGTGCCATCGCCACGGGCACCGAACTGCACCACATCGAAATCGCGCTGCGGAAACACCGGCGGCTGCACGGCGCGGGCGATCGCCGCAGCTCGCAGCCAGGGATCGGCATCCTCGGCACGCGCCGAGCGCGGCAGCAGCGATGCGACGGCACCCGCGCCGGCCTGACCAAGAAGCGCGCGACGAGAAGGCGTGAACGACATCAATCCTCTCCTGCATGCCGGCCTTTGACACCGGTTGCACAAAAGACTGTCGGGAGGATCGGCTTTGGTCAAGCCCGCGTGCGACAGGCCGTTCTGCAAGCCGTCAGGCGGCGGTGCGCAACGTCTGTTCCAGCGCGGCGAACTCCGCCGCCTTATCGGTGATGCCCAGCCCCTGGTACAGCAGTGCAAGATTGCCGGCGGCGAGATAGCTGCCACAGCCCGGCACCGATCCGTCGAGCTGCGGCTGTTCGCCGATCGAGAGGCAGCGCAGCCACGCCCCCTCTGCCACCGGCAGCAGCTGATCGAACGCGATGGTGGGATTGCGGCTTGCCCAATCCAGATACAGATCCGCCACGGCAAAGAAGAAGTCGGGCGAGTTCAGCCAGGCCGCCTGTTCGGCATCGACCAGCGTCAGGGCCTCCTCAAACCGCTCCGCCTGTTTGAGCGCCTGAATCATCGATACGACGATCGCATGACGATAGGGCGCATCGGGCGCGGCGCCGCGATAGGCGGTACGCAGCGAGTCCGCAGCGCCGGCTGCGTCGCCGCGCACCAGCTGCTCGCGCCCCAGCTGATACCAGAGATAGGCATCGCCGGGCGCATCGACGAGCGCGCGTTCCAGCAGCGCCTGGTTGCGCCCTTGCTTGCGCGCGAGCTGGGCGGCGACATAGCCGTCATGCCCGATCGTCAACGCCAGCGGCACGAAGGGCAGATCGGATACGGGATGCTCGTGAATGCGGCCGGAATAGCGCACGCCTCGTGGCAGGATGCGTGGAAGGAAGCGGCGGGTCGGCTCGGACTCGACCGTTTCGTTGCAGATCCGCACGCAGCCCACGAAGCGCGGCGCCGGCGTCGCCGCAGGGAACAGCATTGCCGGCCCGAGCGCCTCGGCGCTGCCGATCAGCCATTCGTCGGCGTCTAGGATGAGATTCCAGTCCGCATCGGAACAATCGAGCGCGGCGTTGCGGGCAGCGGCGAAATCGTCGCACCAGACGAAATCATGCACCTGCGCGCCGCACCCGGCGGCAATGGCGCGGGTATCGTCGGTCGATCCGGTGTCGAGTACGATCATGCGATCGACATGGGCGCGCGCGCTTTCGAGGCAGCGCGCGATGCAGCGCGCCTCGTTGCGGGCGATCATCACCAAAGCCAATCGTGTCACGCCAAACTCGCCCCTCGGACCACTCCGTCCATTATAGAGGGCTGCGGCACGGCGACCGGCCGTCGGGCGGAATTGCTAGCGGTTGAGCCGGTTCAGCAGCTGCGCACGCAGCCTTCGTGCCTGCACCGCGTCGATCGGGGCCAGCGGCCCCCGCGCCGCCTGGGGCAGATGCGCGCCCGCCCGCTCCGGCGCGCCGAATACATAATAGTCGAACAGCGCCTGCCAAGCGCGCTTCTCCGCTGCCGGGCGGTCGCGCAGGCTGAGCAGTGCGTGCAGCAGTGTCAGTTGCGGCGTGTCCAGCCAGGCGGGGCTGGTATTCCACCAATAGTTCACCAGCACGTTGAACGGCCCCAGCGCCTCCACATGGTGCCACCACATGGCGGGGTAAAAAAGCAGGTCGCCCGCTTCCATCTCGGCCACCTGCGCGGTCGCCATCGCATCCCGAAATCCGGGGAAGCGCTCGAAATCGGGCGCCGCGAAATCGACCATGCTTACGACCTGGCCGCCCGGCGTCGGTTCCAGCGGACCCGGATACAGGTTCGCCACCTGATCCGGCGGGAACAGTGTGAAGCGTCGCCGGCCAACTGCGCAGACCGCCAGATTGTGCGACATGTCGTAGTGGCAGCTGGCGATCGTGCGGTTGCCGATCCAGATGCTCGCCAGCGGCGGATGCGCGGCGAACATCGGATGGTTGAGTGCGAGGTCGTTCTCTTCGCGTAAGCCGGGCAGATAGGTATCGAGATCGGTGGAGCCGACATAGAAGCTGGGCGCGCCTGCCACATCCACCTGCGAGCGCATCTCCTCCAGCAGCGCCGACAGCGGCTCGCGGCGGCCGCTGAAGTTCAGGCCGCTCACGTCTTCGGTATAGAAGAACCGGCCGCCAATCTCCGGCGCCCCCCGGAAGGCAACGACCGGCCGGCCAGCATCGAAGCGCTTCAGCAGGTCCATCGCGGCGTCGCCAGAGGCACGCCCGGCGCGCACCAGCGGCCAGTCGGCGGCGACGCCCTTTAGGATCACCGGCGCCTGCCCTGCCAGCAATTCGTCATAGGGGATCGCATCCGGCGCTACGCTTTCGATCACCTGCACGGCCGGGGCGGAGGCGGCAACCCGGTTCACCGATCGGCTGCCTGCGCGTTCTTGCGCTCGATCAGCGCGCTGATGTTCCCGATCGAACTGGCCACCATATAGGCCTGGCCCAGCAGACCGGCCTGACGCAGCCGATCGAGATCGGCAACGGGCAGCGCATCGAGCCGCTCGCGGGACAACATCTGGAATCCCTCGATCACATAGCGCCGTCCGCCATGCAGCGTCACTTCAATGGCATTGGCCTCGAGAAGGTCGAGCTCACGGAACAGTGCGTAGACCGGCGCAGCCGCGCCTAGGCCAGCGTGAATCCGCCCGAGGACCTTCGACACATGCTCCAGGTACGGGCTCGCACCGCCCTGGGGGAGGAACAGCGGCTCCCCATCGTCCACGCCCACACGGGGATCGTCGAGATCAATATGAACCGTCGGCCCCTCGTCCGGATCGGCCCCATCACCGGGAATTCCGATCGAGAACGGGCCGCGCTGCTGGAGCGCCGGCACATAGCGACTGGTCCAACGCTGCCCATCGAAAAACAGATTTTCGTCGCGATCCAGCCCGGTCAGCACCACGGCCTGCAGCCCTTCCTGCGGCTCTTCGCGGAACAGTATGGGAAATTCGCGCTGGGCCGCCTCAAACTCGGTGGGGAAGATCAGCAACTGATTGGCGGCGTCGCCGAACGCAGCACCGTAGCGGAACGCGACCCGAAGGTCCTGGTGCAGCACATTGTCGAGTGCGACCGGTCTTGTCATGCGAACTCTATTCCTTTTCCCCGTGCGGTCGGCGCGCCGACGCAGGTTTGGCGACCATGGCCGAAAGCCGCCGCCCTCTCAACGGGCAAGCGAAAGGGCCGCTGCACATGGCAGCGGCCCTTCCTCTCCTACGGTATTCGCGTCGCTCAGAACTTGAAGCGAGCGCCGAGCAGGAAGCGGCGATCCAGTTCCTGCGCGAACCAAAGCTGCTTCTCGTCGCGGGCATAGGTCCGCACGCTCTCTTCGGTAAGGTTGATGCCTTCGAGCGTGATGGCGATCTGCGGCGTGATCTCGTAGCTGATGTTCATGTCGAGCTGGCCGAATGGCGCGGTGAACTCGGGGTTACGCGAGTTCTGCCGATTGATGCCCGACAGGGTCTTTCCGCGCCAGTTATAAGCAAGACGCGCGGAGATGCCGCTCTTCTCGTAGATCAGCGTACCGCTGGCAGTATCGCTCAGCCCGACCAGCGCGAACTGGTCCTGCGACGGATCGGCACCGATGTTGAACCCGACATTGCCGCGTACCAGCGTGTATTGCGCCGCGACGCCGAACCCGGTCGAACCCAGGAAGTACTGGCCGGCAACTTCGACGCCGTAAATTTCGGCATCCTTGTTGTTGATCGGCTGCGTCACCTGGAACTGCCACAGGGCATCGGTGCCATTGGCGACGATACGCGGACCGTTGTTGAGCGTCTGGAGGAACGCGCGGTCGAGCGTGCGAGTCTGCGCGTTGTACTGTGCGCTGAACTGCGACAGTGCCGCTGCCGTCGATCCGGTCGACTGGATCAGCGAGGTGAGCGCGTAGAGGTTTTCGTCGCTGGTATCCGCCCCGATGCCCTGCAACGCCGCGCGCGCAACGCCGGAACGGCTTCCCGCCACGGCAGAGGTAGGATCACGCAGGTCGAAAAGGGTCGAGTTGTACTGGCCATTGCCGATGAAGTTGCGGACGCGCTTGTCGAAGAACGACGCCGAGATGTAGCTGTCCGGCTTGAAGTACCATTCCAGCGACACGTCGAAATTGTCCGAAATCAGCGGACGCAGGCGAGCGTTACCCGTGTTGGCCGTGGGGATGCCGCCATTGATGCTGGGACGCGGCGGACCGAACACCGTCACGGAGGTGTAGAGGTTGTTGTAGTTCGGACGAGCGATCGTCTTGCTGTACGAAACGCGTGCCAGCAGGTTGCGCTGCAATTCGACCTGGAAGTCGACCTGCGGCAGGATGTTGTCGTAGCTGCCGCCATCGCTCAGATACTGGCTCTGGTTCGACAGAACGACCGTGAAGTCGTTGTCCGAATCCCACTCGATGCCGGCCGGAACCGCCGTAAGCGAGGTGGTGTGCGACTTGGTGTGCTCGTAGCGCAGGCCACCGACCAGACGCGCCGGTGCGTTGCCGATCTCACCCTTCCAGGTAAGCTGGCCATAGGCTGCCCAGATGTCTTCCTTGACGCGGTTGTCTGCCCGGCTGTTGACGGTCAGCGCGTTGCCGCGATTGGCATAGAAGGGCGACATCACCGAGAAGATGTTCGCAGCGTTGCCACGATAGGCGATCTGCGACTCCGGATCCGAGCCGGGATTGTAATGCTCGAACTTGCAGACGAGGCAGAAGGCCTGCAGCGCGCCCGGCGCCTGCCGCTGCACGTCGCCCGGGTTGGCAAGGCCCCAGTCACCCAGCGTCTGCTGCTGCTCGGTATAGGTCTGCGTGGTATCGACCTTGCGGAAGTTGCCGCCGAAGTCGAAGCGGCTGCCGTCGCCGAGATCCCAACCGAAGTCGGCGCGGATTTCCTTGACCTTCTGGTCCTGCAGCGAGCTGCGGGTGCGGCCGATCGACGAACCGACGGTGTTCAGGTTGATCGCAGTGCCCGGTGCCAGGGTGATATCCTGCTGCGGGATACCGGACAGATAGGTCACCGAGTGCGACTGCACGACGTTGGCACCCATGCCCATCAGCGTCGAACTATAGCCATTGGGGTTGTCCGGCCGGCTCGACGCCGAGCTGATGTGGCCATCGAGGTTCAACGTGAGGGTCGGCGTGATTTCCCAATTGGCATTCAGGCCGTAGTCCTCGATCTTGCTCTTCTGCGCGCGCGATTGCGCTTCGAAGCCTTCGTCCTTCAGACCGGTTTCATGCAGATAGGTTGCCGTCGCCACCGTCGGGTTGCTGTCGAACGTGACTTCGTCGAACGGGCGGTTGAACCAGTTCGACACGTCCGAACGCTCTTCGCGCTGCTTGTTCTGCGCATACAGCGCGTCGGCGGTCAGCGTCAGCGTGTCGGTCGGCTTGAACTGCACCGTGGCCTGGCCATTGATGCGTTCGCGGCTGCCCTCGGCATAGTGATAGCGGCTGTCGTTCGGGATCGCGACGAGCTGGTTCGGATTGCTCGGCGCGTTCTTCACGACCGTGCAGGTCGGCGTTGCGGCACCCGTGCAGGCGCCGCCGCTCCGTGCGAAACCGCCGGTCAGGAAGGTGCTGTACGGGATGATGTTCCAGTCGTTCGACGTTGCCGAAATCGACGTGAAATTGCGCTTCTGATAGCTGCCGAACAGGTTGACGCCAAAGCGCTGCTCCGGATCGCTCCAGCTCATCACGCCCGAAAATTCCGGAGTCACCTTCGAACCGCAATCGAGACAGCCGTCGACGCTGGTGTCGTACACGGCCTTGGCGCCGAGGCTGCCGCTGAAGCCCGACGTGCTGTTATCGAGCGGGCGGCGCGTGATGACGTTGATGGTCGCGCCGATGCCGCCCGACGGCACCGCGGCGCGGCCCGTCTTATAGACCTCGAGCGTCCGGACGCCTTCCGTCGCGAGGTTGGAGAAGTCGAACGAGCGGGTGGTGCCCTGGGCACCGTCCGAGTTCTGGTCGCCACCGACCACGGCCACGTTGGCGGCGGCGAGCTGGCGGCCGTTCAACGTCACCATGTTGAAATTCGGGCCGAAGCCGCGCACGGTGACCAGCGAGCCTTCGCCGTTGGTGCGGTTGATCGAGACGCCGGGAATACGCTGCAGCGATTCGGCCAAGTTGGTGTCCGGGAACTTGCCGATATCTTCCGCGGAGATCGCGTCGACGATACCAGGCGCTTCGCGCTTGATCGCGATCGAGCGCTCAAGGCTGGCGCGGATGCCGGTGACGACGATTTCTTCGCCCTGAACCGATTCCTGGGTGGCCGCGGCACCGGTGGCAACGTTGTCGGCTTGTGCCTGCGCAAACGATGGCATCAGCAAACATGCAGATACGGCGAGCACCGACGCCGAGCGCGACAGTAGCGCGGAACGCTTCATACTGTTCATTTTCCCCTCCTCGATCGCCGCATATTTGCGGCGGAGCTCATTGATCATTGCGACCGCACGGCGCGTTCGCGTGGCGTTACCGCTATCAACTCGAACAATATTGTCAACGCAGGAAGCCAAAATCTGTCAGACAGGTTTGATTTTAGCCGCGACTGTGGTGCCAAAGTAACAGGGTTTGCTCGACTTCAACCCGTCGCGCCCGAAATAAAATCTACGCCGCACTGCAGCGAACCTGTCTGACAGACGGAGTATCGCGAAGGTAAAATGCCTCGGCTTTCTGCCGAAACCAGTCGCTGTATGCGGTTACACTTCGGCGCGCGCCAATAGCCGGCGTGCTTGTTCCAGATGCGGCCGATCGATCATCCGACCGTCGAGTTTCAGCGCGCCTGCCTCCGGGTTCGCCGCGAAGGCTGCCACGATCGCCTTGGCCGCGGCGATCTCCGAGTCGCTCGGGGTGAACCCAGAATTGATCGCCGGGATCTGGTTGGGATGTATCGCCAGCATGCCCGTAAAGCCGTCCCGCCGCCCGCGCGCAACATAGGCTGCTAGCCCATCCGCATCGCCGGTGTCGGGGTACACGGTCTCGATCGCAGCGACGCCGGCGGCATGGGCGCCGAACAGCGCCAGCGCCCGCACCATCGCGAAGGGTGCGGTGTAGCTCCCGTCCGGCTCGCGCGCTGCGCTGGCGCCGATGGCGGCGGGCAGATCCTCGGCACCCCAGCTCAGCCCGACAAGATGCCGCGTGACCGCCGCATAGCTGCCCAGCTGGAACAGCGCCGCCGGCGTCTCCGTGGCGATGGGCAGGATCGGCGGGCACGCCTCCCCCGCCGCGGCCAGCAGGCGTTCGATCGATGCCGCACCTTCCGCCTTGGGCAGCACCAGCCCCGCCGGCCGGTGCGGCAGCACGGCCGCCAGATCCGCTGCCACAGAATCGCTGCCGAGCGGATTGATCCGGACATAGCTGGGAACGGACGGGCCGGCGGCAAGCCATTCGGCAATCGCCTCGCGCGCGAAAGGCTTGCGCGTTGCCACCACCGAATCCTCGCAATCGAGGATCAGCGCATCGGCGCCGCTCGCGGCCGCCTTGGCGAAGCGCTCCGGCCGATCGCCGGGCACGAATAGAAGCGATCGCAGCTTCATCGTCATCCTCTCCCCTGTTGCGTGCGCCTTGCCATCATCGCCATCGGCCTGGCAACCGCGCCTTGCCCCTTGCGACGGCAGGGGATAGCAAAAGGCCGCCGGTGTCATCACCGACAGAAAAGACAGGAGACGAGGATGCGGCTGAGCCGAAGAGACGCGTTGGGCGCCGCCGCAGGAGGTGCCTTGCTGGGTGGCGCATCCCGAACAGTCGCCGAGCCGGCAGCGGCTTCTCCCTGGCGCCGCGGCGTCGAGGGCCAGCGCATCGCCGATCTGGGCGACGGCCGCTTCCTTAACCCGCTGCTCGCCGGCGATCGCCCGGACCCCGCGATCCTGAAGGACGGCGCGGATTATTATATGACCTTTTCCAGCTTCGATTCCTATCCGGGGCTGACGATCTGGCACTCGCGCGATCTGGTGAACTGGGCGCCGCGCAAAGCCGCACTCTCCCGCAACATCGGCTCGGTCTGGGCCGTGAGCCTGGAAAAGCATAACGGCCGCTACTTCCTCTATGTGCCGGTCAAGGCCAAGCCGAACGACATCTATGTGCTCTGGGCCGATCATATCGACGGCCCCTGGAGCGACCCCATTTCGCTGGGCCTGCGCGCCCATATCGATCCCTGCCATGCGGTGGGCGAGGATGGATCGCGATGGCTGTTCCTGTCAGGCGGCGATCGGGTGCGACTGGCGCCGGATGGCCTGTCGCTCGCCGGCGCCGTGGAACATGTCTACGATCCCTGGCGCTATCCCGAGGACTGGGTGGTCGAAGGCTTTTCGCCGGAAGGCCCGAAGATCCATCGCCACGGTGACTGGTTCTACATGATCACTGCGGTGGGCGGCACCGCCGGTCCGCCGACCGGCCACATGGTAATTGCCGCGCGATCGCGCTCGATCCACGGTCCGTGGGAGAATTGCCCCGCCAATCCACTGGTACGCACCTCCCGCCTGGAGGAGAAGTGGTGGTCCCGCGGACACGCCTCGCTCGTCGAGGCGCCCGACGGCAGCTGGTGGTCGGTCTATCACGGCTATGAGAATGGCTTTTGGACGCTGGGCCGCCAGGCGCTGCTCGATCCAATCGAATGGACCGCCGATGGGTGGTTCCGGATGACGGGCGGCGATCTCTCGCGGCCCCTGCCTAAGCCACGCGGCGGCCCCGCCGTGCCGCATGGACAGCGGCTGTCCGACAGGTTCGAGCGGCTCGAACTCGGCAGTAAATGGAACTTCTTCCGGCCCGCTCCCGACGAAGCTGCACGCGCGCGGGCCGAAGATGGTGCGCTGGTGCTTAAGGCACGCGGCACTGCTCCCAGCGACAGTTCGCCGCTGATGCTGATCGCGGGCGACCAGGCCTATCAGTTCGAGTGCGACGTAGAACTCGGGGCCGGCACCACCGCTGGGCTGCTACTCTTCTACGACGATAAGCTTTATTGCGGGCTGGGGTTCGACGAAAAGCGCTTCGTCACGCACCAATATGGCATGGAGCGCGGCCGCCCGGCCAACCCGCACGGGCAGCGGATGCGCATCCGCGTGACCAATGATCGCCACATCGTCTCCTTCCACACCAGCGGCGATGACGGCGCGACGTGGAAGCGGTTCGATCGGGGCATGGAAGTGTCGGGCTACCACCACAATGTGCGCGGAGGCTTCCTGATGCTGCGGCCGGCCCTTTATTCGGCGGGCGCGGGCGAGACGCGGTTCCGGGATTTCCGGTTCCGGGCGCTGTAGCGCCGAGCGCCTATGGCTCGCGCCCCCTCCCGCAAGCGGGAGGGGAATGCATGCTGGTTATTCGCCGCTGCCGGGCTCGGCGATCTTGCGGTGCTGCTCGGCGGTTACCGATTGCGGCAGCACGCCGGCGCCGGCCACCTGCAGCTTGTTCGAGATGCCCGAGACGATGTTGTCCGTCCCCTTCATCAGCGCCGTCCAGCCATCCTTGGCGACATCGGCGGGATCGGACTTGCTCTCGCTCTGGCCAACCTTGGTGTCCATCATGCCGGCGCGCTCGAAGAACTCGGTCTCAACCGGGCCCGGCAGCAACGTCGTGATGGTGATGCCCTTCACGTCCTTCAGCTCGTTGCGGATCGCTGCGGCGAAATTATCCACGAACGCCTTGGTGCCGTTATACACCGCCTGGAAGCTGCCCGGGATCCAGCCCGCGATCGATCCGGTGATCAGCACCTTGCCTTCCCCTGCATCGCGCATCTGCCGCAGCACTTTCTGCAGCAGATAGACGGTTCCGGTAACGTTGGTGTCGATCACGTGTCGCCATTCGGCGACGTCCTGATCGAGGAAGCCGCCGCCCAGGCCGTGACCGGCATTGGCGCAGAGCAGATCGACCCGCCGCCCGCCAGCTGCCGACAGCAGCCGGTCGACGCCTTCGATGGTGGAAAGGTCGGTCTCCACCGACTGGACGTCGACGCCCTCGCCCTTCAGCGCGGCGGCGGCGTCGACCAGCGGGGTGTCGGCTACCACCAGCAGGTCATAGCCGTCGCGCGCCGCGAGCCGCGCGAGTTCCAGGCCGATGCCGGTTGAGGCACCGGTCACGATCGCAAATTTGTTCGCCATTTTCCGCGCCTCCTTATTCGGCCGCCAGCGCCATGCCGGGCTTCAGCACGACCTTGGTCACTTCGTTTTGGTTGTCGTGGAACATCTTGTAGCCCTCGGGCGCCTGCTCCAGCGGCAGCGTGTGGCTGATCAGGAAGGTCGTATCGATCTTGTCTTCCATGATCGCGTTGAGCAGCGCAGGCATATAGTGCTGGACATGGGTCTGGCCGGTCTTCAGCGTCAGCCCCTTCTCCATCAGCGCGCCGAGCGGGAACTTGTCGACGAAGCCGCCATAGACCGCCGGCATCGAGACGCGCCCGCCCTTGCGGCAGGCGAGGATCGCCTGGCGGATCGAGTGGATGCGATCGGTACCGAGGAAGGTCGACTTCTTGATCTGGTCGAGCACGTTGTCGACGAAGAAGCCGTGCGCCTCCAGGCCCACGCTGTCGATCACCGCATCGGGCCCGATGCCACCGGTCATCTCGAACAGCGCGGCCGCCGTGTCGGTCTCCTCGAAGTTGATCGTCTCCGCGCCGAAGCGGCGGGCGAGTTCGAGGCGACGCGGGAAATGGTCGATCGCGATGACGCGCTCGGCGCCCATCAGGAAGGCCGACTGCACCGCGAACAGGCCGACCGGACCGCAGCCCCACACTGCAACGGTATCGCCCGGCTCGATCTCGGCATTTTCCGCCGCCATCCAGCCGGTGGGCAGGATATCGGAGAGGAACAGCACCTTGTCGTCCTCGATCCCGTCCGGGATCACGATCGGACCGACATCGCTGAACGGCACGCGGACATATTCGGCCTGGCCGCCGGCATGGCCGCCGGTGAGGTGGCTGTAGCCGAACAAGGCGCCCATCGGCTGGCCGTACATTTCCTGCCCGAGGTCCTGGTTGTCGGCGGGCAGCCCGTTCTCGCAGGCGGAGTACTGGTGCTTGCCGCAATGATAGCAGGAGCCGCAGGAGATGGTGAACGGCACCACCACGCGCTGCCCCTTCTTCAAGGTCGATTTGGCGCCGGTTTCCACCACCTCGCCCATGAACTCATGGCCGAGGATGTCGCCGGCCATCATCGTCGGGATGAAGCCGTCATAGAGGTGGAGGTCGGAGCCGCAGATCGCGGTCGACGTGATCTTGATGATCGCGTCGCGCGGGTTGAGAATTTCGGGATCATCGACCGTGTCGACGCGAACGTCATGCTTGCCGTGCCAGGTGAGTGCGCGCATCAGCTCCGCTCCTCTTCGAGTTGCTTGTGGGTGCGCGACGATGTCGCGACTTCGCCGGTTTCCATCAGCTGCTTGAAGCGCCGCAGGTCACGCTGCGCCTGCATCTTCGGTTCGCGTTGGAAGATGCGCGAGATGATGCGGCCCAGCGTACCATAGGGCTGCGCATAGTTGATCGTCGCCACGACAACGGTGCCGCGATTGCCGGCGTCGCGAAACTCGATGCGGCCGCTATTGGCGATGTCGGCACCGTCTTCGGAAGCCCAGGCGATCAGTTCGCCCTCGCGATCCTCGGTGATGCGCGAATCCCATTCCACCGTGCCGCCGCCCGGCGCCTTCACCACCCAGTGGCTGCGCTCGCGGTCGAGCACGTCGATCCGTACGACGTTGTCCAGGATCGGCGGCAAGTTCGAAAAGTCGCGCCAGAAGGCATAGCATTCGTCGCGGGACCGATTGATTGTAACGGCGCGTGCGACAAGCCTGTCGCCGCGCTGCACGATCAGGCTATCGGTCGCTTCGTCGATCGCCTGGCGTTCGTTGTTGGCAGTACTCAGCGGCGCGTCGTCTTGCGACGCGCGGTTCATCGTGTCGGCCATGTCTGTGCTCCTGCTGGCGGGCCTCAGCCTCGGGGCGATCCGGGCATGCGTTCGGGCGTGTCGTCGGCGCCCTCCGCGGGCGCTGGCGTCGACGTCCCGGCGGGGTTGGTTTCGGTCGAGCCGGGGTGGCGCTGCTCGTCGCGCACCTCGGGCTCGTTTGGCGTGGCCATGATCCAATCTCCTGCACTCTGGGGAGGAAGTGCAGAGAGAACCACCGGCAGGGCGAGGGGTTGCAATTTTTGTCCGAAATTGACGCAGGTTAGGAGCGGCCGAGCGCATCACGACTCTGGTGCGCCTGCCCGCTCCACCCGTGTTGCCTCCGCAACCGGAGGATTAGTGACTATCGTCCGTAGATGCGGTCCAGCACGGCGGCGGAACGGGCGAAATACTCCGCTTCCACGTCGAAGCGCGATGATCGTGCCAACTGCTCCGCCCAGGTGGCAGCGGCGCGGGCGCCCCATGCATCGGGCGGGCTCGCCAGCGCTGCTTTCGACGTGCCGGTGAAGCGCTCTGCGACGAAGTCGTAGAAGCTGCCGCCCGTATTGCGCAGCGCCGCACCGCCTTCAGTGCCGTAGAACACCGCCGAAATCTCGGCATCGGTCCCCGCATGCACTCGCCACGAACAGGCGAGCCGCACATCGGTATCCCCGGCGCGGAACGCTGCGGTGGCATAGTCTTCGACCTGATCGTGGCCCAGCGGCTGCCCCTTCGCCCGCAGGGACGCTGTAACGCCCTCCACCGCGGGAAAGCCCAAGGTCCACAGCGCGAGGTCGACCAGGTGCACGCCCAGATCAATCACGCAGCCGCCGCCCGATTGTGCGGGGTCATAGAACCATGGCTTGTCCGGCCCATACGCGTTGTGAAACACCAGATCGACCGCGAAGACATGGCCGAGCGCCCCGCTCCGCACCAGCGCCGCGATGGCCCGCATGCCTTCGGTATGGCGATAGGACAGATCAACGCCCAGGAGCCGGTCCGCCGTGCGGGCGGCGGCGATCACCGCGTCCACTTCGGCGGCGGTGCGACCCACCGGCTTCTGGCAGAACACCGCGGCGCCGGCTTCCAGTGCGCGAATGCTCTGCTCCGCGTGCATCGCGCTGGGCGTGGCGATGACGATGCCGTCGAGGCCGAGCCCCAGCATCGCCTCCAGCCCGTCGACCGCCCGCGCGTCTGGCGCCAGCGCCCGCGCCTGATCGGCGCATTCCGCCGAGGGATCGGCGAACGCCGCAGCCTCGATCGCGCCGGTGGCGAGCATCGCTTCCATGCGGTGGCGACCGATCCAGCCGGTGCCGAGAAATCCTACCCTGGGCTTCATCGGAACATGACCAGCGCCTTGACGAAATGCTCGGGCTTGTCGCGCGTCGCCGCCAGCGCCTCGCCGAGTTCCTCCAGCGCATAGCGATGCGTGTAGAGCGGGGACGGGTCCAGCCGCCCGCTCGCCACCGCGTCGACCGCCTCGCGCAGCCCCTGCATCTGCACCGCGGGGTCGCGCTCATGGGCGTTGATCACGTCGATGCCCTTCCAGTTCCAGCCCTGCATGTTCACCTGGCGCGGCCCGTCCTGGTGATAGCCGGCCACCACCAGCTTGCCACCGAACCCGACCAGTTCCCCGGCCAGATCGAGCGGCCATTGCTTGCCGACCGCCTCGATCACCCGCGCGCACATCGCCTCTTCGGTCAGCGCCTTGACCGCATCGATGATCGCATAGTGATCGTGCATCGGGATCGTCTCGACCGCGCCATAGTGCCGGGCGAGATCGAGCGACTCCTGCCTCCGCGAGATCGCGATCACCCGCGCGCCGGCGTCGCTGGCCAGCCTGGTGAGCACCGCGCCGAGAAAGCCGATGCCGATGATCGCCACCGTCTGGCCTTCGCGGATGTCGCTGCGACGGAAGATGTTGAACGCGCAGCCCAAGGGTTCGCCGGGAAAGGGCTGGCCGGAGAGGCTGTCGGGCAGCTTCACCACCATGTCGGCCTTGGCGACGTCATAGTCGGCGAAGCTGCGGAAGGAGAGCGATGCCACGCGATCGCCCGGCATCAGCCCTTCGACGCCCTCGCCCACCACGTCGATCTCGCCCCAGCCCTCATGGCCGAGCCCGCCGGGCTCGCCGGGGAACTGGCTCCAGGGCTGGCCCTGCCACGGCTCGACATTGGAGGCGCACACGCCGCAGCCTTCCAGCCGGATGCGCACCTCGCCCGGGCCGGGCGCGGGCAGCGTCGCGGTTTCGATCCGGAACTGCTCCGGCCCTTCGAGGATCGCCGCGCGCATCATGCGCCCTCTCCGTGCAACCAATTGATTTCACCCGATGTTGGGGGTCGATGATCGAACCACGCCAGGGCATGGGCGCCACGCTCCGCCAGAACATCGAAGACCTCACGGCGCGGCAGCGCGAGGATGCCGAGCGCGCACCGCTCAGTGACAAGGTGGCGGATCGGATCACCCGCTTCACGGGATCGATGACGTTCGTGGTGCTGCATCTGGTCCTCTTCGGAGTCTGGATTTCCGTCAATCTCGGTGTGCTGCCGATCGTACCGCGCTTCGATCCCACCTTCGTTGCGCTGGCGATGGTCGCCTCGGTGGAAGCGATCTTCCTCTCCACCTTCGTGCTGATCAGCCAGAACCGCATGGCCACCGTCGCGGACCGCCGCGCCGACCTCGATCTGCATGTCGGCCTGCTCACCGAGCATGAGCTGACCAAGCTCGCCGGACTGGTCGAGCGCATTGCCGACCGGCTCGACATCCGCGCCGACGATCCCGAGTTCGCGGAAATCCACGCCGATGTGGAACCCGTCCAGGTGCTCGACGCGCTGGACGAAAGCCGCAAGGAAAAGGGGATCGACTGAGTCCTTCCATTCCTCCCCGTTCCGGGGAGGAATTTGGGTGCCCGCCACCCTCACTTCCCCGCGATGAATGCTTCCACCGCCTCATATGCAGCATCGTCGGTCATCTGCTGGGGCGGGTGCTTGCAGAACCATGCCGAGGCCGGAAGGATCGCCCCCGCCAGCCCCCGGTCGCGCGCCAGCTTGGCGCAGCGGATCATGTCGATCGCCACGCCCGCGCTGTTGGGGCTGTCCTCCACCGAGAGGCGGAGCTCGAGGTTCATCGGCACCCCACCGAACATCTGCCCTTCCATGCGCAGGAAGCAGATCTTGTTGTCGTTCTGCCACGCGACATAGTCGCTGGGGCCGACATGGATGTTCTCGTCCTCCAGCCGGCTCTCGGCGACCGACTGCACCGCCTCGGTCTTCGATTCCTTCTTCGATGCCAGCCGGGTGCGGTTGAGCATGTTGAGGAAGTCGGTGTTGCCGCCGGTGTTGAGCTGGTAGGTCCGCTCCAGCTTGACGCCGCGCTTGCGGAACAGGTCGGTTAGCACGCGGTGGACAATCGTCGCCCCCAGCTGGGCCTTGATGTCGTCGCCGATGATCGGCACGCCCGCCGCTTCGAACCGCGCCGCCCATTCGGGATTGCTGGCGATGAACACCGGGATGTTGTTGACGAACGCCACCCCGGCTTCGAGCGCGCATTCGGCGTAGAATTCGGTTGCCGCCTGCGAGCCAACCGGCAGATAGTTCATCAGCACATGCGTGTTGGTATCGCGCAGTGCCTGGACCACCTCGGCCTTGCTCGGCTCCGCGCCATCCCCGAGCAGGAAGGTACGCTCCGGCGCATAGTTAGCCATGTGATCGGCGACGCCGTCCAGCACCTTGCCCATCCGGACCTTTGCACCGGTGTGCCGCACTTCCTCGCAGAACACCGCGGTGCAGTTGGGCTTGGCGAAGATCGCCTCGGCGACATCCTGCCCCACCTTTCGGCTGTCCACATCCCAGGCGGCGACGACCCGGATGTCGCTGGGGGCATAGCCGCCCAGCTCCGGGTGCATCAGCCCGACCATGTCGTTGGCACCCGCGCGGTAATGCTCGATTCCCTGGACGAGCGAGCTGGAACAATTGCCGACACCCACGAGCGCGACATTAATGGCATGGCGGTCTGGGGACAGCATCAGGCGGACCTCCTCTCGGCGGCGAGACGCTCGTCGCGGTTGAACAGCAAAGGGTTGAGCTCGGGCTGGCTGGTGGCCAGCATCACGGGCGCGGCGGGCGCCGCCACGGTGGCGGTGCCGGCATAGCGATCGATCATCCAGCCGCAGAAATCGGCAAAGGCCTGCGGATCGCGCGCCGGGCTGGTGTGGTGCGGCGCGATGCCGAGATGCTCGGGCGTGAAACAGAAGGTGACGGTGACGTCGAAATCCGCCAGCGCTTCCATCTGCCGATCGAACCAGTCGAGCGCATTTTCGCGGAAGCTGTCCGCCCAGCTGAGCCCGGTGCGGATGCGCCGCGTGCCGAGCCGCTTCATCCACGCCACCGCCTCGTCCAGCCGCGGATCGTGGAAATGGAACCACTGCATCAGCCCCACGTCGGCGGCATGCTCCGCATAGACGTCGAGCGCAGGCTTCGGCGTGCCGTCCTCGCGGATCAGGCCGAGGTAGAAATGGCGGTAATAGGAGGAGCCTTCCGCCTCGCGGTGGCGGGTCTCGGCGCCCCAGCTGGTCGGCAGGTCGAACAGCGAGTACCAGAAGACGCGCTCGGCACGCCCACGCAGCAGCTCTACAGTGCGGCGCAGGCCGAATTCCTGTACTTCCTCGGCGCCGAACGAGCTGACGCCCACCTCGGTGACCCAGACCGGCTTGTCTGTGACGGCCTGGATCTCGGCGATCTTGTCCGGCCAGGCGGAGAGCGGCCACAGGTTCCAGTCGAGCGGAAAGCCATGCACGGCCACCACGTCGACGGCATCGAGCGCGCCATGCGCTTCCATTCGCCGCAACCAGTGCGGGTCGATCGGCGACATGCCGCCGAGCACGCGGGGCAGCGTGGGGTTCACCGCGCGGATCGCGTTCCCGGCCGCGATCACATGCTCCGCGAACATCGACCAATCGGGATCGATCGCGGGATCCCAGTGCGACTTGTTGTTGGGCTCGTTCCAGAGCATCGCCGCTTCGATCATGCGGCGCCTCCCTTGGCCGGATAGACCGCGGCGGGGCCGTATTCCGCATAGGGCACGTCGGCGACGCGGCACCAATAGACTTCGGACTCCGGGTTCGCCTCGATCGTGAAGCCTGCCGCGCGCAGCATGGCCTGGCTGGCCGCCGCGTTGGGTGCCCACCAGTTGGTCCAGTCGTTTGCGAACTGCCGCTCGATGAAGTGCAGCTTGGGATAGCCGGGATCGTTGAAATAATGCGGCGGATCGAAGGTGCCGGGCATGTGGAAGGGATGATCCTCCGGCACCTCGGCGATCGCGTCCGACCCCTGCTGCATCGTCTGGAACAGCATATACTCGCCCGCGACATGTTCGCGGATCAGGTCCAGCGCCAGCAAGGGATGGCGCAGGTGATAGAGCACGCCCATGAAGATCACGATGTCGAACCGCCGTCCGAGCGCGGCCACGTCATAGACCGAGCGGTTATCGAAGCGGACATCGTCGTAGCCGAGCGCCTCGGCCGCGAAGCGCGCCTGCGCCAGATAGCGCTCGTCGCTGTCGATGCCGAGCACCTCGCCCGCCCCGCGCCGCTTCATCTCGAACGAATAGAAGCCCGCATTGCAGCCGATATCGAGGACCGAGCGCCCTTCCAGATCCTCCGGCAGCGCACCGGCGAAGCGCGCGAACTTGAAGGCGGGATAATCGCCGAGGAAATGGTCCGGCGCCGTCTCCACTCCATCGATGCGGATGTTCTGGAACCACGGCCCCAGCGCATCGATGCGCGCGCGCAGGTCTTCCGCCGGCGCGGGCCGCGCGGCTGCTAGGTTTCTCATTCCTGTCCCCCATTGAGCTTGAGCAGGCGCGAACCCCAGCCGCCGATCAGCAGCGTGCTGACCGATCCGGGATCCACGTCGAAGGCGAGCAGGCGATCAAGGCCCAGCCCGAGATAATGGGCGACGACGCCCCGAATGATGTCGCAGTGGCTGACACAGAGGAGCGTGCCACCCCAGCCACCCCGCACCAGCGCATCGATATGCCCCACGGCGCGCGCGGTAGCATCCGCCATCCCTTCCCCGTGGGGCGGCCGAGCGCCGGCGCGATTGCAGTTCCATTCGTGCCAGGCTGGATCCTGCTCCAGCGTATCGAAGCTGCGACCGGTCCATTCACCGAAATCGATTTCGTCCAGCGCTTCCACCACCTGCACATCGGCACCGACGCGCGCAGCGATGATATCCGCCGTCGCGCGGGTCCGTTCACGCGGGCTGCAGTGGATCGCGTCAATCGATGCCTCACGGGCAAAATGGGCGGCAAGCCACTGCGCCTGCGCCTGCCCCACAGCGGAAAGCGGTGATCGCGCGCTTCGACCGCTCAGCACATGGCCGACATCGTCGTGCGCGCCGTGTCGGATCAAATGTACTTTTGCAGTCATCAGCAGGTTTGCAGCCTATCAGCATCAACTTAGATGCTTCCGTAACGACTGCCGAAACCGAATAGTTCCACTTAACTTAAATTATCTTCACATATTCAGTGATATGTATTTTTGTCGTTACGTAACAATCAGGAGGAACAAGATGAAGAAGAAGCTGTTTGTTTCGATGACAGATGGACCCACTAGCAAGTCACATCTCTGTCACGACTTACTCAGGTTAGTTTTCAAGGCAGGAAAGCGTCGACATGGCAGAAAAGGTGCTCGTTACGGGCGGTGCGGGGTTCATCGGTTGTCAGGTTTCGGCTGAACTCCTCCGCCGGGGCCACACGGTGCGTGTACTCGATTCGATGCTGGAACAGGTGCACGGTGACCGCGAGCGGCCCGAAGCACTTGATCAGGAAGTCGAACTTATCCGCGCCGATGTGCGCGATGGCGATGCAGTGGCGCGTGCCCTGGACGGCGTGGACAGCGTGATTCACCTCGCGGCTGAAGTTGGCGTCGGCCAGTCGATGTACGAAGTCGAACGCTACACCTCCGCCAACGATGTCGGCACGGCCGTGTTGTTCGAGCGCCTGATCGACAAGCCCGTACGCCGCGTCGTTACCGCTTCCTCGATGAGCATCTATGGCGAAGGCCTGTATCGCGATGCAGACGGCGCGCTCGTCGAGAATGCAGAGCGCGGCATCGTCCGCGACGGTCAGCAGCAGTGGAACCCGCTCGATTCCCAGGACCGCCCGCTCGAACCGGTCGCCACCCCCGAATGGAAGCGCCCGAGCCTCGCCTCGATCTACGCGCTCAACAAATATGTGCAGGAACGCACCACCCACATCATGGGCGCGCCCTATGGCATCGAGACGACGTGCCTGCGGCTGTTCAACGTCTATGGTCCCGGCCAGGCGCTCTCGAACCCGTATACCGGCGTGCTGGCGATCTTCGCCTCGCGGCTGCTCAACGGCCAGCGCCCGATGATCTTCGAGGATGGCGAGCAGCGTCGCGACTTCGTGCATGTCAGCGACGTCGCCCGCGCCTTCGCCGAGGCGCTGACGTTGCCGCAGGCTGCCGGGCAGACTTTCAATATCGGATCTGGCGACGATCGCTCGGTAACCCAAGTCGCGGAAGCGCTTGCCCGCGCCATGGGTCGCAACGATGCAGCGCCGGAAATCGTCGGAAAGGCCCGCGTTGGCGACATCCGCCACTGTTTCTGCGACACCAGTCTCGCGCGCGACAAGCTTGGGTTCGAAGCGCGGCAGGATTTCGAAGTCGGGCTCGCCGAGCTCGCCGACTGGGTGCAGCAGCAGACCGCCGAAGACCGCGTGGCCCAGGCGCGGGCAGAGCTCGAAAAGCGGGGTCTGGTCGCATGAACGGCGGCGACGAACGCCCGATCCTGATTACCGGCGGCGCCGGCTTCATCGGATCGAACCTCGCCGATCGGCTCGCGCGGCAGGGTGAGACGGTGGTGATCTACGACGCGCTGCGCCGCCCGGGTGTGGAGCGCAACCTTGCCTGGCTGCAAGCGCGCCACGGCGACCGCATCCGGCCGCTGATCGCCGACATTCGCGAGACAGCCACGCTGGTGGAAGCAGTGCGCTCCGCCCGCGCGGTCTTCCACTTCGCGGCGCAGGTGGCGGTGACGACCAGCCTGACTGATCCCACCAGCGATTTCGAAGTGAACATCGCCTCCACCTTCGCGCTGCTCGAAGCCGCTCGAACGGCGGCAATCCCGCCCGCTGTGATCTTCGCCTCGACCAACAAGGTCTATGGCGATCTGGCCGATCTCGATTTCGATCTCGGCGAGAATGGCTACCAGCCGACCGACCCGGCAGTGCGGGCACACGGCATCGGCGAAGGCCGTCCGCTCGATTTCCACACGCCTTATGGATGCTCGAAGGGCGCTGCCGATCAATATGTGCTCGATTATGCCCGCAGCTACGGCCTGCGCGCCGCGGTGCTGCGGATGAGCTGCATCTACGGCCAGCGCCAGATGGGAACCGAGGATCAGGGCTGGGTCGCCCATTTCCTGATTCGCGCACTCGAAGGCTCGCCGATCACTCTCTATGGTGACGGCCACCAGGTGCGCGACATCCTCGACGTGTCCGACGCCGTGGATGCGTATCTTGCGGCGTGGCGGCGGATCGATCGGATCGCGGGCCAGGCGTTCAACCTCGGCGGCGGTCCCGCCAATGCAGTAAGCCTGCGCACGCTGCTTGATCATGTATCGGCGATCACCGGGCGCCCGCTCGACCTGCATTTCGACGATTGGCGGGCGGGCGATCAGCGCTTCTTCGTAGCCGATACCCGCAAGGCGCGGGAGACGCTGGAACTCGGCACACCCACCCACTGGCAGGATGGCGTGACCGCACTGGCCCGCTGGCTGGGCGAGGAACGCGGCCTCACCTTGCCCCGCGCGCCTCGCCGTGAAACCGCCGAGGCGATGGCCTTGTGACCGGGATGCGCGTGCTGCTGACCACCGACACGATCGGCGGCGTGTGGCAGTATAGTATCGACCTCGCGATTGCATTGAGCGCCCAGGGTGTCGAAATCGTGCTGGTGCAGATGGGCCCACCGCCCAGTGACATGCAGCGAGCGGAGGCCAGTGCGATCGCGGGCACGATCTTCGTCGAGACCGATCTCCCGCTCGACTGGCTGAGTGACGGCCCCGCCCCGGTGCTTGCCGCCGGCGCTGAGATCAGTCGCCTCTCTCGCAGCTATGCCGTTGACGTGGTTCAGCTCAACATGCCCACTTTGGCTGCCGCCGCGCCCCCCGGCGTGCCGGTGCTGGCGGTCACCCATGGCTGTGTCTCCACCTGGTGGCATCATGCACGGCCGGGTACGCCGCTCGACCGGGGTTTTCGTTGGCACCGCGCGCTGACCAAGGAAGGGCTGCACGCTGCCGACCGGGTCGTCGCGCCCTCCGCGGGCTATGCGCGGTTCGTCGGCCGGCATTACGGTCTGCGGCAAACGCCCACCGTGGTGCACAATGGCCGCTCGCCGCTGGTGACGCCGAAGCAGCAGCCGGCGCAGGATTGCGTGCTCACGGTCGGCCGGCTGTGGGATTCGGTGAAGGGTGCCGAGCTGCTCGACGAGGTAGCCGGCGCGCTCACTGTCCCCTTCCACGCCGCCGGTGCCGCCCGCGGCCCGCACGGCGAAACCGTGCGGCTGACGAACATGCACCTGCTCGGCCAGCTGGACAGCGACGCCCTGGCGCGGCGACTGGCGGCGCGGCCGATCTTCGTGTCCGCCGCATGCTTCGAACCGTTCGGGCTCGCCGTACTGGAAGCCGCTGCGGCCGGCTGTGCGCTGGTGCTGGCCGACATCCCCGTGTTCCGCGAGCTGTGGGACGGCGCGGCGCTGTTCGTCCCCCCGTGCGAGGCCGATGCCTATCGTGCCGCGATCGAGCAATTGATCGGCGATCTGCCCCTGCGCGGCCAGCTGGGCGACGCCGCCGCCGAGCGCGCGCTGCGCTACACGCCTGCCCGCATGGCCGACGCCATGCTCATCCTCTACCGCCAGCTCCTCAGCGAGCGAGCGCCCGCCGGAAAGGTCGCGGCATGAAGATCGTCTATTTCACCCATTCGCTCGCCTCATGCTGGAACCATGGCAACGCGCATTTCCTGCGCGGCATACTCAGCGAGCTGATCGCGCGCGGCCATGAGGTGAAGGTGTGGGAGCCGGAGGGCGCCTGGAGCCTCGCCAACCTGCTGGCCGATCACGGCGAGGACGGGCTTGCGCCTTATCGTACCGCCTATCCCGAGCTGGAATCCTGCACCTACACCTCGATGTGCAGCCCGTCGCAGATGATCGAAGACGCCGATCTGGTGATCGTTCACGAATGGAATGATCCCAAATTGGTTGCCCGCATCGGTCATGCCCGGGCCATGGGCGGCCGCTTCGCGCTGCTCTTCCACGATACCCATCACCGCGCCGTCAGCGAACCGGCGGCGATGCAGGCTTATGACCTGAACGACTATGACGGCGTGCTCGCCTTTGGCGACACCCTAGCCGAGGTCTATCGCGGCTGGGGCTGGGGCAATCGCGTCTGGGTGTGGCACGAGGCCGCCGATCTTCGCCGCTTCCAGCCGCCGGCCGAAGAGGGCCGCCGCGAAGGCCTGGTCTGGATCGGAAACTGGGGCGACGGCGAGCGGACCGAGGAGCTGGAGCAGTTCCTCTTCCGCCCTGCCGCGCAAGCCGACCTGCCGCTCGACATCTACGGCGTGCGCTATCCGGACGAGGCCAAGGCCATGCTCGCCCGCCACGGGGCGCGCTACCATGGCTGGGCGCCCAATGCGCGCGCGCCCGAGATCTTGGCCCGGCACCTCGCCACCGTGCATGTGCCGCGCCGCTATTATGCGACGATCCTCCCCGGCATCCCGACCATCCGCGTGTTCGAGGCGCTGGCCTGCGGCATCCCGCTGGTCTCGGCGCCTTGGGAGGATGCCGAGCATCTGTTCCGCCCCGGCACCGACTATCTCGTCGCCCGCGACGGCGCCGAGATGACCCGCCACCTCACGGCGCTCCGCGACGATGCCGATCTCCGCGCCTCGCTGGTCGCCCATGGCCTTGAGACGATCCGCACCCGCCACAGCTGCGCGCACCGCGTCGACGAACTGCTCGCCATCGTCGCCGGTCTCGCCCGCCCCCAACTTGCCAAGGACGCCGCATGAAGATCGCATTCTACGGATCCAGCCTGCTATCCTCCTACTGGAACGGCGCCGCGACCTATTATCGCGGCATTCTCAAGGCGCTGGCCGCCCGTGGCTACGACATCACCTTCTACGAACCGGATGCCTTCGAGCGCCAGCAGCACCGCGATATCGACCCCCCCGCCTGGGCGAAGGTGGTCGTCTATCCGGCAACCGATGAGGGTCTGCACAGCGTGCTGGCCGAAGCGCATAAGGCCGATGTGGTGGTGAAGGCCAGCGGCGTCGGCGTGTTCGACCGCGAGTTGATCGAAGCGCTCCGCACCGCTCCCCGCGCCGACGCGCTGCGCATCTTCTGGGATGTCGATGCCGCCGCGACGCTTGACGAAATGCGGGCCGACCCGAGCCATCCGGTGCGCGCCGCGCTGCCGGAAATCGATCTCGTCCTCACCTATGGCGGCGGGCCGCCGGTGATCAACGCCTATACCGCGATGGGCGCGAACCAGTGCATCCCGGTGTACAATGCGCTTGATCCGGAGACGCACCACCCCGCCCCCGCCGATTCGCGCTTCGACGCCGATCTCGCGCTGCTCGCCAATCGGCTGCCCGATCGCGAGGCGCGGATCGAGGAATTCTTCCTGCGGGCTGCATCGCTGGCGCCCGATCGCCGCTTCCTGCTCGGCGGCAATGGCTGGCACGACAAGGGGATGCCGCAGAATGTCCGCGCCATCGGCCATGTCGGCACGGCGGACCACAATGCCTTCAACTGCACGCCGCAGGCGGTCCTCAACGTCGCGCGCGATTCGATGGCGGCGATCGGCTTCTCGCCCGCAACCCGCGTGTTCGAAGCTGCCGGCGCCGCCGCGTGCCTGATTACCGACGCGTGGGAAGGTATTGAGCTATTCCTGAAGCCGGACAGCGAAGTGTTGGTCGCCCGCGATGGACAGGACGTGGCCGATCATCTCGCCGCGCTCACGCCGGCGCGCGCCCGCTCGATCGGAGAGGCTGCCCGCACACGCGTGCTGGCCGAGCATAGCTACGATCTGCGCGGCGCGCAGGTGGATGCGATTCTGAAATCCCAGCGCCCGCGCGAAAGGAAAGCCGCATGAAGCTGATTGTCCTCGGCCTCAGCCTCGGCTCCTCCTGGGGTAACGGCCACGCCACCACCTTCCGCGCGCTGCTGCGGGCCTTCGCCGCTCGGGGACATGATGTGCTGTTCCTCGAACGCGAGGTGCCCTGGTATGCCGGCGCGCACCGCGATCTGGTCGATCCCGATTTTTGCCGGCTCGAATATTATCAGACGCTGGCGGACCTGGACCGCTGGCGCGAGGCGATCGCCGGGGCGGATGCAGTGATCGTCGGCTCCTATGTGCCCGATGGCGTGGCGGTCGGCGAGTTCGTGCAGGGCACGGCGCAAGGCGTCACCGCCTTCTACGATATCGATACGCCGGTTACGCTCGCCAAGCTGGCGCGTGGGGAATTCGACTATCTGAAGCCCGCGCTGATCCCCGGCTATGACGTCTATCTGAGCTTCACCGGCGGCCCCACCCTCGATAGGATCGAGCGCGAGCTGGGTAGCCCGGCCGCCCGCGCGCTTTATTGCTCGGTCGATACCGATGCGTATCGCCCATTGGAGGTGCCCAAGCGCTGGGATCTCACCTATCTCGGCACCTATAGTCCCGATCGCCAGCCGACGCTGGAGAAGCTGCTGCTGGAGCCGGCCCGTCGCTGCCCGGAAAAGCGCTTCGCCGTTGCCGGCCCGCAATATCCGACGGACATCGACTGGCCGGCCAATGTCGAGCGGATCGAACATCTTCCCCCCGCCGAGCATCCCGGCTTCTATTCCGCCTCTCGAATGACGCTGAACGTCACGCGCGCCGACATGATCGCAGCGGGCTGGTCGCCTTCGGTGCGCCTTTTCGAAGCGGCGGCATGCGGCACGCCGATCCTTTCGGATCGCTGGGCCGGCATCGAGAGCCTGTTCGCTCCAGGAGAAGAAATCCTGCTGGCCGACAGCACGGAAGATGCCATCGCGGCGCTCCATGACGATGCGGAAGCCATCGGTACGGCGGCACGCCGGCGGCTGTTCGAAGGGCATGACGCCGCGCACCGCGCCGCCGAGCTCGAAGCCTATCTGACAGAAGCGAGAGCGCGGCCCCGCGGCACGCGCCAGGAGAGGAATGCCCGCATGAAAAACAAAGAAGAATCGTCGCTGATCCTGGTCGCCGGGGGCGCGGGCTTTATCGGGTCGCATCTGTGCGCAGAGCTGCTTGATCGCGGCGAACAGGTGGTGTGCCTAGACAATCTGCAGACCTCGAATCTGTCGAACCTGCACGCCCTTGAAGGACGCCCTGGCTTTGAGTTCGTCCGCGGCGACATTGTCGAGGCGTTGCCGGCGTCGATCCTGGCGCGAGCGCATCGCTTCAAGCAGGTCTACAATCTCGCCTGCGCCGCCTCGCCGCCGCAATATCAGGTGGATCCCGAACACACGATGCTAACGAATGTCGTCGGCACCGATCGCCTGCTGCGGCTCGCGTCCGAAGCGGGCGCGCGCTTCCTGCTTACCTCCACCTCGGAAGTCTATGGCGATCCCGAGATGCACCCGCAGCGCGAGAGCTATCGCGGGTGGGTCAGCTGCACCGGCCCGCGCGCCTGCTATGACGAGGGCAAGCGCGCCGCGGAGGCGCTGACGTATGATTTCTGCCGCACCGGCCGAGCCGAGGTTCGCGTCGCGCGCATTTTCAACACCTATGGCCCGCACATGCTGTTCGATGACGGCCGCGTGGTATCCAACCTCATCGTGCAGGCGCTTTCGGGCAAGCCGCTGACCCTATATGGCGACGGCAGCCAGACCCGCAGCTTCTGCTATGTCGACGATCTGGTGCGCGGCCTTATCCTGCTAATGAATAGCGATATTAGTGGAATGGATCCGATAAACCTCGGAAATCCTTACGAAATTACCGTCGGCGAACTTGCCGATCGCATTGCGGCGCTTACCGGCACCGATGCGTCGATCGAACATCATCCGCTTCCCACCGACGATCCCCGCCGACGCAAGCCGGATATCGCCCGCGCGCAGGAAGTGCTGGGCTGGACGCCGCAGGTGGCGCTGGCAGAGGGACTGGAGCGCACCTGCGCCTGGTTCGCCCGCGAACTGGGCACGCGCCTGACTGCGGGCGCAGCGCTGCAGGTCGCCGCAGAATAGCGGAGACGGGCGGCCACCTGACCCTTTGGCCATCGTTCCGACGGCAGCGAGAACGGCTATGCCAACACAGCCGCGTCTCGCCTGCCCGATCCCCGCCTTCGGGACGCGGCGCCCCTACACGGCATTGGATGCAGTGGAAGAGCGGGTGTTGCGTGAACAGGCGAATAACGGATCAGCATTTCGCTTCGCTTGTTCACGGTGCACTGCCGGCCGATGAGGCGGCTTGCGTTGCAACCTATCTGCAAGACCTGGTGCAGGCGGCAGCCGATGACGCAGCCAATGACGACGAACCCTATGGTCGCGACGCGCATCTGCGCGGACGGATGAGCGCGCTTTCAGTGTGCGATTCGCTGATCCGCTGGACCTCGGGTCTGGAACTGGAGGTACTGGTTCGCGAGGAACTGCGGGCCTTTGAATTCGGCTACGCCACCAACATCGCCGTGGAGGGTTCGCCGGTCCGCCTGCGCCCCGATACAGGCAGATTTATCAGCCTGGCGCTGCACGAATTGACGACCAATTCGATCAAGTTCGGAATGCTCGGATCTCTTCGCGGCACCGCGCGGTTGCACATCGGCTGGACACTGCAGGGCGACGGGCTGACGCTTACATGGCGCGAGGAGGCTGTTCCCATACTCGCGCCGCTGGACGCGCGGCGAAAGGGTTTTGGCCAGACGTTTATACAGGATATCTTGCCGAGACAGCTGGGATCGGTGTGCACATTCGCGTTGCTGCCGGGCGGCGTACGATGCACGCTCGGCCTGCCAGCGAGTGCTTTCTCGGAATAACGTTTGCACTCAATAATTTGCCGTTGAACCTTCCGGGCGGCGACGCGTTGCCAGACAGCTATGTTGACTCGCACGCTTCCCGCAACGCACACGTCCGTCTCCCGACGACTAGGGTCGCTGGCGCAACTTGCCGATCAAGATCGGAACCTTCTGCGCACGGCCGCCGAGGCGCCGCAGACGATTTCGGCAATGCGCGATCTGGTGGTTGAGGGCCAGCGTATCGGCGGGCAGTTTCTGGTGCTCGATGGCTGGCTGGGGCGGACCCGGCTATTCAGCGACGGTCGTCGACAGGTTCTCAGTTTTCTCCTCCCAGGCGACTTGATCCCGGAGCCGGCGCATGCCGAGCCGATCGCTGCCACCACCATTACGGCGCTCAGCGAAACGCTGCTTTGCCCTGCGCCGGCACCTCCATCCGCAGGGCTGAAGGAAGCCTATGCGATCAGCGCCGCGCTTTCCGAGACCTATCTGCTGCGACAGATCGCGCGATTGGGTCGCATGAGCGCCTATGAGCGCATCCTCGACTGGCTGTACGAAATGCACGAGCGACTGTCGCTCGCCGGTCTGGCCGGTCCGGATAGCTTCGCCATGCCGCTGACGCAGGAAACGCTGGCGGATGCACTGGGGCTCACCAGCGTGCATGTGAACCGCACCCTACAGGCGATGCGGCGCGATGGGGTGCTGGAATGGCGCGGTGGCGCGGTGCGGCTGATGCGCGGGTCGCGCGAGGCGGTTCCGTCGCGAAGCCGCGCACCGGCCGCAGGCCGGCTGGGCAGCGCCCTGTCGCTCGCCGCGCGCTGACGTCGCCGTCTGCGCGGAAACGCGCCTGCCCGGTTCGACCGGAGTCGACGAACGGGTCCCCGCCTCGCTATGGCGCCTGCGATGCTAGATCACAACGCTCGCGCCGCTGCCGCTGAAACCGATCGCGCTTGGGTCGACCAGGCCGTCCGCATGATCGATGCGGAATTCACTCGTTCGGCCGACACCCATCTGGTGCGTGTCGAGCTGCCGGGCGCGCCGGGCATCACGTTGTATTTGAAAGATGAGTCAAGCCATCCCACCGGCAGCCTCAAGCATCGCCTCGGCCGGTCGCTGTTCCTGTACGCGCTGTGCAATGGCTGGATCGGCCCGACGACGACGATTGTCGAAGCCTCCAGCGGATCGACGGCGGTCTCCGAATCCTATTTCGCGCGGATGATCGGGCTGCCCTTCGTGGCAGTGCTGCCGCGGGGCACCTCGCCCGAAAAGATTGCCGCGATCGAATTCCATGGGGGCAGCTGCCATCAGGTCGATGATCCGCGCTCGGTGCGAAGCGAGGCGCAGCGTCTGGCGCAGGCGCTCGGCGGTCATTTCATGGACCAGTTTACCTATGCCGAGCGCGCGACCGACTGGCGCGGCAACAACAACATCGCCCAATCCATCTTCGATCAGATGGCACAGGAGGAATATCCCGTGCCGCGTCATATCGTCTGCGGTGCGGGCACCGGCGGTACCTCCGCGACGATCGGCCGCTATATCCGCTATCGCCGGCTGCCGACCCAGCTGTGCGTCGCCGATCCCGAGGCATCGGTATTCCACCGCCACCATGCGGATCGGGCCGTCACCGAAGTCGCGGGCGCTCCTTCCTGCGTCGAAGGGATCGGCCGTCTGCAGCTGGAACCCTCCTTCCTGCCCGACGTAATCGATCGGATGATCGCGGTGCCCGATGCGGCCAGCCTTGCCGCGGCGCTCCGCATCAGCCGCATCCTCGGCCGGCCCTGCGGCGTTTCTACCGGCACCAACATCTGGGCATGCGCGGCGTTGATCCGGGAGATGCGGGCGGCGGGCCAGGCGGGGTCGATCGTCACGCTGCTGTGCGACGATGGACGCCGCTACGCCTCCACCTGCTTCGACGCGGGATGGCGCAGCGCACACGGCTACGAAACCGGCGCGCACGAAGCGGCGCTTGACGATATCTTTACCCCTCCCCCTAAACCCGCCCCCCCTCAGCTTTCAGCCTTCCGCAGCTGAAGCTACCGCCAGTAGGTAGCGCTACGCTGGGATAGGGACATAGCGGCCGCTTGCGCCCCGGCCAGGGGGTCTCCGGCCCTGCGGTTGCGGCGATGCTGTCGGGCGCCTTGTTTTCGATCACCCAGCGCTCTAGCGCGGCCAAGCTGTCGAAGCGGTCAGTCGCGGGGCCGCCGGCGCAATGGTTCATTCCCGGCACCGGAAAGACCCGAACGAAGCGCGCCGCCTGCCCGCCCATTCGACGATCGACGGCATTCCACCACTGGATGGTGTCATAAGCGGAAAATACCGGATCGCTCATCCCGTGCGGCACGATCAGCTTGCCACCCCGCGCGCGGAACCGAGAAAGATCGGTGTCCTGCATCCCCACGTCCTGCCACGCCGACGTTGTGAACGGCGCGGCGATGGCGTTGATCCTCTCCGCGTCCCGCTCAAAGTCGAAGCTAAGTTGCCAGGCGAGCATCTTCTCCGGGTCTCCGGGCAGAGGCGTGGGCGCCGTGGTGAACACGGACGCGAGTGAGCCGGCTCCCAGCAGCACGTTCAGCGCCGGCGGGCCGTTCTCCAGCCCCGCCTTCCACACGCGCCAGCCGGGCTCGGCGATGCCGCTATCCCAAGGGAAGGGCGCGTACAGATTCTTCCCCGCAGCGGTGCGTACACCGCCCATGATGCGTGCCAAGGCATTGATTATCGGTTCGTCGAGACAATGCCCACTTGCGCCGGCGGTGCAGCTACGCTGGCGCAACGCCGGCACCACGCGTTCGGCGGTGCATCGGCCAATTGCGGTGATCATCCCATCCACCGCGCCGTCGTCGGCGTCACAGGTCGCCAGTACCACATCGCGCACCAACGCCAGCGATGGCGCGCTCAGTGCCATCTTCAGACCGGCGAGCGTCGGCGCTTCGCCCCGGGCGCGTAGGATTGATGCGATTGCCTGCGTGTCCCAAGCCTCGGCCAACGCCGCGCGTGGCAGGGCGAAGCCCGGTGCAGCGGCGACGATGCCGTCGAACGCCTCGGGGTAGCGCTGCACGAACGCCATCCCCTCCTGCCCCCCCTTCGAACAGCCCCAGAAGAAGCTGTTGACGCTATCGCGCCCGTAAAAGGCGCGCAGCAGATGATGGGCCAGATCGTTGGTTGGCTTCAGGCTGGCGTGGCCATAGTTGCGCCGCGCTTGCGGATCGAAGCCGAACGCCAGCACTCCGCCATGATCGGCTACGGCGTTGCGGCCATTATCATGTCCGCTGTCCTGCGCGATAACCGCATAGCCGCGCTCCAGGGCCGATCGGTTGCCCGGCCCGTTGGGTCCTGTGGCATCACCAATTACACCGTTGCTGCCCCCGCCGCCTTGAAACAAGAATCGATGGTTCCATTGCGCGGGAAGGCGCATTCGGAAGCCAATGCTATAAGGGCCGCCGATCACCCCCACATGCCCCCCGAAATGACCCTCGATCAGGCAGTGCGCCGGTTGGGATGCTGCGCCGGCCTGGACCCGCTGCCAACGGGCGGCACTGATCGCAAGCCCCTGTACGGGAGCGCCGCGTAGCGCCGCTTCAGCAAGCCTCGCGCAGCGCGCCTCTAGCACCTGCGCAGCCGCAGGCTTGTGCATACGCCCCGACGCGAGGGCGTTGCCTGCCATCATCGTGGCGGCGGCACTGCCCAGCAGCATCGCGCATCGTGCGCCAGATTGGTTCCCGCGCATTGAGCACCCTCCAAATTAGCTATCTTGTATAACTTTAATTAGCTTCGCGCCGATTATCGGTCAATCAACCTGTCATCGCGCTGTCGCCTAACCGGCGCAGTCCGCTGTCGCGCAGCCACGGGTAGAGAGCAGGATGACGAACGGAACGACGCGCAGGCGATTTCTGAAGACGGGGGTTGAGGCAAGCGCCGCCACCGCGCTTTCCAGCGTCGCCCGTGCCGCCGCTATCGCTCCAGACGTACGCACCGGTACGATCGCCGATGTCGCGCATGTGGTGATCCTGATGCAGGAAAATCGCAGCTTCGATCACTATTTCGGCACGCTGAAGGGGGTGCGCGGTTTCGGTGATCCCCTGCCCATCCCCCTTCCCGGCGGCGATGCCGTCTGGGTGCAGCGCACCGGCGATGGCCGGCGGGTGTCGCCATTCCACCTTTCCACCGCGGCGCAGTTCGATCTGATGCGCGTAGCCGGTACGCCGCACAGCTGGCCCGACGCACAGGCTGCCTGGGACGAAGGACGCATGGCGCACTGGGCGGCGGCGAAGACGGAGCGCGCCTTGGGCCACTATGCTCGAGACGATCTGGCGTTCCAGTTCGCCCTCGCCGAAGCCTTCACCCTTTGCGACGCCTATCATTGTTCGGTGCACACCGGCACTAACACCAACCGCCTGTTTCTGTGGACGGGCACGAACGATCCGGCCGGAGCAAAGGGCGGCCCCGCCATCGGCAACTCGCATGACGAGTTGGCCGAAAAGGGGGGGTGGCCGGAACCCTATCGCTGGACAACCTATCCGGAGCGGCTGCAGGCAGCCGGGATCGACTGGCGAATCTATCAGAACATGGCGGATAATTTCACCGACAACCCCCTTGTCGGATTCGCCGCCTATCGCGAGGCGGCACCGCAATCGCCATTGCGGCAGCGCGCACTGACCACCCATGGACTCGATCGCCTGCGTGCGGACGTGGTCGCCGGTCGCCTGCCGCAGGTTTCCTGGATTATCGCCGATGCCGCCGGCAGTGAGCATCCTGGCCCGTCGAGCCCGGCGCAAGGTGCAGCCTATACCGCCACGGTTATTGATGCGCTCACCGCCGATCCAGCCGTCTGGGCGCGTACCGTGCTCCTCGTGATGTTCGATGAGAATGACGGCTTTTTCGACCATGTGCCGCCCCCCGCCCCCCCGTCCCGCGATCCGCAGGCGCCGAACGGCTTTGCAGGCACCTCGCTCGTGGATTGCGGCGGCGAGTATCATCTTCTGCCCAGCGCGGCAGATGCCGGATCGGAACGGCCGGAGCTGATCGGCCGCGCCTATGGGCTGGGCCCACGTGTGCCCTGCTATGTCATCTCGCCCTGGAGCCGCGGCGGCTGGGTCAATTCGCAGCTGTTCGACCATAGCTCGGTCCTGCGCTTCCTCGAAGCACGTTTCGGCGTGTACGAACCGAACATCTCCCCTTGGCGTCGCGCGGTATGCGGAGATCTGACCAGCGCGTTCGACTTCCGCAAGTCCAACGCCACAGCCGCCCTACCGATGCTGCCCGACCCGCGCCCGGCGGCCCGCCGCGCGGCGGCGCTGCAAGGCCAGCCGGAGCCGACCGCGCCACCTGCTTCCGCAGGCCTGCCCCGGCAGGAACCGGGCGTGCGCCTTTCGCGCGCGCTGCCCTATGCGCTCGACGTGCAGGATGTGCCTGGCGAGGCCGGCCACATCCGGCTGCAGATGCACTGCGCAGGCGCTGCGGCGGTGCTCCATGTCTATGACCGCCTCCACCTCGATCGACCTCCACGCCGCTACACGTTGGTAGCAGGTAGCGCATTGGAGGCCGAATGGGCGCTTGATGCCGAAGGCGCCTATGATCTGTGGCTGTACGGACCCAACGGGTTCCACCGGCACTTCGTGGGGCGCGACAGCGATTCCCTTGGGTTGGCGACTTGGCGTCAGACCCGGCGCGCGCTGCGTCCGCAGCTCGCCGTGACCGCGCCTCGCGGCTGGACGCTGGAATGGCCGCGCCATGCCGATTTGTTTCCGGGCGGCAGCTGGCCCGGCGGGGGCAAGCGCTTCTCGCTCGCCGCCAGCGCCGGCTGGTACGATGTCGTCTTGGCCGACCCCGCCCGACCCTGCTTTCGCCGCCGTCTGGCGGGCCGCATCGAAACCGGTGCGGACGGACTTTCGGAGCCACCGCTGCTGTAGCAAACGTTTTGGGCCCAGTTAAGGGTTTCCAATCTTCCGAAAACCGCTACTGTCACCGTTGACAACGGATGTTCAGGCGGGGGCAACGCAATTGAAGCCGGTGGGACTTGTCGAACTTGCCAAAATAGCGGGCGTATCGGTTTCTACCGCTTCCCGTGCACTATCTAATCACCCGCGCGTCGCGAAAGCCACGCGAGAACGAATACTATATTTGGCCAAGGAGCTTGGATTCCGCCTTAACCAGACTGCAAGTGCGCTTCGCAAGCAGCGCACCGGCGCCATCGGGGTCGTCGTGCCGCTTGGGCATGAGCGAGATCAGACGCTTTCCGATCCCTTTTTCATGGGGTTGCTTGGAGGACTGGCCGATGCGCTGGCGAAGCGCAGCTATGATCTTCTGTTGTCGCGCGTCGTTCCGGAAGGGCCCGACTGGCTGGAAGACATTATCGCCGCCGGCCGGGTGGACGGTATCATCCTGATCGGCCAGTCGAACGAGATCGAGGCAATCGAGCGCGCGGCCGAACGCTATCCGCAGATGGTGGTCTGGGGGGCCGCGCGCTTGGGCTCGCAACAGGTTACGGTGGGTACGGACAATTTAACCGGCGGCGAACTCGTCGCCCGCCACCTTCTGAAACGAGGGTGCCGTCGCCTCGCCTTCCTCGGCTCTCCCGACGTGCCCGAATTCGCGGATCGCTATCGGGGCTTCCACACCGTTCTGGAGGAGGCGGGCGATGTCACCGAAACGATCCTGCCGCTGCATCTGACGGTGGAAGACGCCTATCGCGAAATGCGCGACTATCTGGAGTCGCATCCCGCGCCTGACGGCATCTTCGCCGCGTCGGACGTTGTCGCGATGAGCGCGATGCGGGCTTTATCCGATCTGGGGCTGCGTATTCCGGCGGACGTGGCGGTGGTGGGGTATGACGATATCGTCCTCGCCGCGCACACCTCGCCGCCGCTCACCACCGTGCGGCAGGACGTAGCCTATGGGGCGGACCTAATGGTGGAACTGCTGCTCGCTCGAATCAGCGGGGCGACGGTGGGATCCGTCGCCATGCAGCCCGAACTCATTGTCCGCGGATCGGCCTGAGCTGCTGTTCAGCCTTGTGCAGTCACCTGCGCAGTATCGAACAGACCTGCCAGCGCCGTGCAGATCGCGCGAACGTCGAACGGCTTTTCTACGACCGGCACGTCCCCGGCACCGACCGGCAGGTGATCCCGGCCATATCCGCTGACGAACAGGAATGGGATCGACCGCGTGCCCAGCATTGCCGCGACCTCGTCGACGAGCGCGCCTTGCAGGTTGCCGTCCAGCAAAACAGCGTCGATCGCCTCAGTCGAACGGATGGCCTCCATGGCTTCGTTAGCGGTGGCGGCTATGCCGATAACCTTGCCGCCCGCTTCGGAAAGAATGGTCGAAAGCTCAAGCGCAACCAGCGGTTCGTCCTCGACGATCAGCAGGCACTTGCCTTCGATCGCCGCAATGGCTTGCGCCAGTGCGGTGGGCGTGACAACCGCGCGACGCGGGTGCGCCTCGGCCTGCAGACGAACTGCGCTAGCATAGGGAATTTTGAGAAGCCAGCGCACCCCCTCGTCGCCGAACGACGGCACCGCGCTGCCCCCCTCCGCCTTCAGACTCCGCTCGATCAACGCGGTGCCGAAGCCGCGGCGCGTCGGCGGCGGGGCAGCAGGCCCTCCGCTCTCGCGCCAGTCCAGCTCCAGCATCGCGTCGCGCACCTGCCATTCCAGCGAGACCCGCCCTTCCGGCACCGACAGAGCGCCATATTTATGCGCATTGGTCACTAGCTCATGCAGGACCAACGCCAGGTGCAGCGCCGGCTCGGGCGCGAGGTCCAAATCAGCGCCCTGGGTAGCGAAGCGGCCTTCGTCGACGGTGCCGGTCTGCACCTGGCCCACCACCAGTTCCTGCAGGCTCGCACCCTGCCAAGTGGTGCTGCTGAGCAGCGAATGAGCGCGCGCCAATGCGTGGATGCGACCAATGAAGGTCGGCGCGAATTCCGAAGGGCCCGATGAATGCCGCAGCGTCTGCGTGGCGATAGCCTGCACCGATGCCAGCGTGTTCTTTACCCGGTGGTTCAGTTCGCCGATCAGCAACCGCTGCGTCTCCTCGGCGCGCACCCGGTCCGTGATATTGAGAATCTGGGTGTTGACGGAGAGCAGCCGATGGTCCGGCCCCAGCAGCGCCGACCCATAACATTCGCAGTCGAGCGTCACCCCCTCAGCCGTGCGCATCCGCACTACCGCCTTGTCGCGGGTAGTGTCGCCTGCGATCATTCCGTCGATCATCGCGCGAAAGCCGGCGGCATGTTCCAGGTCGAGCCATTCGATCTCGGAAAGGCGTAGGCCAAGCACTTCGGCCGCCCGCCA
Source organism: Sphingomonas sp. ATCC 31555 (assembly GCF_000282895.1). Lineage (GTDB taxonomy): Bacteria > Pseudomonadota > Alphaproteobacteria > Sphingomonadales > Sphingomonadaceae > Sphingomonas. The sequence goes on along the minus strand of NZ_ALBQ01000032.1, from coordinate 33,098 downwards.
GCCGAACATCCGCTCGGCGCCGGCAGACCAGGCAATTACGCGCTGTTCCGCATCAAACTCGACGATGGCGAGGGGGGAGTTGTCGCGATGAGCCTTCAGCCGCGCGAGCGCCCCGGCATGGCGATCGCGCTGCAGCGCGATTTCCTGCCGCTGGCGCGCCAGCTCGACAAAAATTTCCACCTTGTTCCGCACGATCTGCGGATCAACCGGCTTCAGCAGATAATCGACGGCGCCCGTCTCATAGCCGCGGAAACGCCGCCGCTCGTCGGTGGCGACGGCGGTCAGGAAGATAATTGGCACGCGGCGCGTCCGCTCGGTACCCCGCATCAGCTCGGCCAGTTCGAAGCCGTCCATGCCGGGCATTTGCACGTCGAGCAGCGCCAGCGCGATATCGTGCACCAGCAGCAACTCGAGCGCTTCCATGCCCGATTTGGCGGTCAGCAGTTCCAGGCCTTGTTGTTGTAATAGTGCTTTGAGGGCGATTAGGTTTTCGGAAACGTCATCGACCGCAAGGACCTTCACCAGCTCACGCATCGGCCAGCACCTTCAGGTCGCTGGTGTTGCGGCGATAGATCTTCTCCGCGCGGTTGAAGTCGGTGAAGGCGTCCGCATGCTCCGAAAAGCGCAGCGTCTCACGCGAGCCCAGCCCGAGAAAGCCGCCCCGCACCAGCGATGCCCCGAACAGCCCCAGCGCGCGATCCTGCAGGGCGCGGTCGAAATAGATCAGCACGTTGCGGCTCGAAACCAGCTGCACCTCGGCAAAGACCTGGTCGGTCGCCAGGCTATGCTCGGCGAAAACGGTGCGCGCGCGGAGGCTCTTGTCGAACACCGCCGCACCATAGGCGGCCGTATAATAGTCGGAAAGCGAGCCGCGTCCGCCCGACCGGCGGTGGTTTTCCGTGAACTGGGGGATGCGGTCCAGATCGAAGATGCCGGCTTCGGCCTTGGCCAGCGCTGCCGGGCTGATATCGGTGCAGTAGAAGATCGTCCGATCCTCCAGCCCCTCCTCGCGGAACAGGATCGCCAGCGAATAGAACTCCTCGCCGTTCGCGCAGCCGGCAATCCAAACCTTCAACGACGGCCAGGTACGCAGATGCGGCACCACCGCTTCGCGCAGCGCGCGGAAATAGTCGGGATCGCGAAACATCTCACTTACCTGGATGGTGAGAAAGCCCATCAGCTCCCCGAAAACCGCCGGTTCACGAAGCAGCTTGTGCTGGAGCTGCGACAGTCCCTCGCAGCCGAAGCGCTGGCAGGCACGCTCCAGCCGGCGAAACAGCGAGCTGCGCGAATAGCCGCGAAAGTCATATTGATACTGCCGCCATACCGCTTCCAGCAGCAGCTCCAGTTCAATCTCCTCGTGCGGCAGGATCGGTTCCTCGATCAACGCGGCATCCATACGCGGGCAAGGCTCAGCAGCTTGTCGATGTCGAGCGGCTTGGCGAGATAGTCGTTGGCGCCGGCGTCCAGGCAATCCTGCTGGTCGCGCGCCATCGCCTTCGCCGTCAGGGCGATGATCGGCAGCGTCTTCCCCCAAGGCTGCTTGCGGATCTCCCGCGTGGCGGTGAGTCCGTCCATTTCGGGCATCATCACGTCCATCAGCACCAGATCGACAGGGTCGGCCAGCTTGCGCGCCGATTCGTCGAGCGCCTGCAGCGCCTCTCGACCGTTCCGAGCGATGCGAACCTTGACTCCATGGGGCTCGAAAATGCTGGTGAGGGCGTAAACGTTCCGAATATCGTCTTCGACGACGAGAATCGATCGGCCCTCCAGCGCGGAATCACGCCCAAGCGACTTTGCGATCAGCTGCTGCTGCGGTTCCGGGAGCTCCGAGACGACCTGGTGGAGGAACAGCGTCACTTCGTCGAGCAGCCGCTCGGGCGACTTGGCGCCCTTGACGATGATCGACTTGGAGTATTTGCGCAGCCGCAGTTCCTCGTCGGCGCTCAGATCGCGACCCGTATAGACGATCACCGGCGGGAAGCCGACGCTGTCGTCGTGACTCAGCCGGTCCAGCAGATCCAGCCCGCTGGCATCGGGCAGGTTAAGGTCCAGCACCATGCAGTCGAACGTGTCCTGCCCCAGCCGCGCGACGCATTCGGCCGCCGAATGCGCCTCGATCGTCTCGACTTCACGCGAGGCGAGCAGCTGCTTGACGCTTTCGGCCTGCTGCGCATCGTCTTCCACCACCAGCACGCGCCGCATCCGCTGCGACATCCGGGCTTCGAGTCCCTCCAGCATCTCGACCAGCTGTTCGCGCCGCACCGGCTTGAACAAATAGCCGACCGCCCCGCTGGACAGCGCCGCCCGGCTGTCATCGTCGACCGAGACGACATGCACCGGGATGTGCCGCGTCCGCACGTCGCGCTTGATCCGATCGAGCACCGAGAGCCCGGTGTGATCGGGCAGGTTCATGTCGAGGATGACAGCGTTGGGCGCATATTGCCGCGCCATCAGCGCGCCTTCATCGGCCGTCCCCGCTATCAGGCACTGGAAGCCCAGATCATGCGCGATGTCGCACAGGATCCGTGCGAACACCGGATCGTCTTCCACGATCAAGATCACCCGGCTGTCACCGGACAGCTGCTCGCGATCGTCTTCGGTGGGCGGGGAGTCACGGCGACGGGCAGGTTTGGGGTTTGACGGTTGCGGCTTGGGCGATGGGGGCGGCGGCGTGGGCGCGGCTCCCTGCACCAATGCGGGATCATAGGATTCCGGCAGCACGAGCGAAAAGACACTCCCCTCGCCCGGCGCACTTTCCACCGCCACGTCGCCGCCGAGCAGCCGGGCCAGTTCGCGCGAAATCGACAGGCCGAGGCCCGTGCCGCCATATTTGCGGCTGACGGTGCCATCCGCCTGGCGGAATGCCTCGAAGATCACCTGCTGCTGCTCCGCCGGGATGCCGACCCCCGTATCCCGCACGGTGAAGGCGATCCGCCCGTCCGGCCGCCGCATGACGGCGAGCGACACTTCACCCTTCGCGGTGAACTTGATCGCGTTCGACAGGAAGTTCTTCAGCACCTGCTCCAGCCGCTGCGGATCGGTCTCGATATCGGCAGGCGCATCCGCCCCCGATTCGATCCGCAGCGCCAGGCCCTTCGCCCCCGCCGAAGGCGCGAATACCGCCTTCAGCTTGTCCAGCACCGGCGCGACCCGGATGCGCCGCGGCTGCAGTTCCAGCTTGCCCGCCTCGATCTTCGAAATGTCGAGAATGTCGTTGATCAGCGTGAGCAGGTCGTTTCCGGACGTTTCGATCGTCTCGGCATGGCGCACCTGTTCGGGGCTGAGATTGCCTGCCCGGTTCTCAGCGAGCAGCCGTGCCATGATCAGCAGCGAGTTGAGCGGCGTACGCAGCTCATGGCTCATATTGGCGAGGAATTCGGATTTGTAGCGGCTGGCCTGCTCGAGATCGGCAGCCTGATGCTCCAGCGATGCCTGGGCGCGCGCCAATTCGTCGCGCTGCAGCTCCAGCTGGCGAGTCTGCGCCTCCAGCTCGGCATTGGTCTGCTCCAGCGCGCTCTGCTGGGCTTCCAGCCGCGCTGCCGTGTCCTGCAGGCTGCGGCTTTGGGTTTCGAGCTCATCGTTGTTGGCGCGCAGCTCCTCGCTCTGCACCTGCAGCTCTTCGGCCTGGCGCTGCGTCTCCTCCAGCAGCGCGCGCAGCCGGGCGCGATATTTGCCGGAGCGGATCGACACGCCCAGTTGCGGACCGATACGATCGAGCAGCGCCTCCACCTGGGGATCGACCGCGTTGGGAAAGCCGAGCTCGAGCACGGCGTTCACTTCCCCGTCCGCTTCGGTGGTGCCGATCAGCAACGTGCGCGGCTGCGCCTGGCCCAGGCCCGAACCATAATAGAGATACCCCTCCGGCACGGGATCGACCACGAACCGGCGACGGTCGGCAATCGCCTGGCCGAGCAGCCCGTCACCGGGCTTGATCCATTCGGGCACCGCCGCATCGGCCGGCACGGCATAGGTCGCCTGGCGCCGGAATCCTTCGCCGCTGGGATCGCGCACGAACAGCGCGCCCGCCTGGGCTCCGCTATATTCGGCCAGCGCGCGCAGCGCCTGCGTCGCCAACTGGTCGAGCGGCAGCTCGCCCGCCACCGCCTTCGCCAGCCCCACCTGCCCCGTCTGCAGCCATTCCTCGCGGCGGATCGCCAGCCGGTTGCGCACAAAGGCGAAGCCGATCCCGGCCAACATCCAGGTGATCGACGCGCCCAGGATCCGATTGACCAGCACAACCTGCGGATCGACGCCCGGCGGCGCGAGGGTGAAACCCGCGAAGCTGAGCAGCGTGGCGATCGCGGCGATCACCAGCGGCACCACGGGCCTCCCCGCCACATAGGCGATCACCGTCGGCAGCAGATAGCCCGCCCAGGTCGCCGTGCCGAGCGGCAGCACCATATCGGCAGCGAAGGGCACAACCAGCAGCAGCCCGAGGCCCGCGTAGAGAGGCAAGGAAGGACGACGGCCGCGCTGCGCTGGGGACATGTGCAAACTCAAGAGGATAAGATAGGTGGGGTTACCGCCCTGCCCAGCTTGCCGCAAGTCCGCTGTCGGGAAGCTCCCTGGGGCCCGGCCCCGCTGCCTGAATTACAGCCCCAGCACCCCGCGATCGGCCGTCGCCGCCGCCAGATCGGCCCGGGCGACCAGCGCCTGATAGCGGGCATCCAGCGCGCGCAGCCGTGCATCGGTGGCGCTTTCCTCGCGCTGGTTGATCAGGAAGAAGTCGCTGGCGCCCATGTCGAACCGGCGCTGTTCGGCCGTCGCCATCTTGCCGGCCAGCTCCGCTTCCTGCGCGGCGAGATCCGCCACGCGATCGGCGCCTTCGATGCCGATCGTGATCCCCTTCACTTCGATGGCGATCTGCTCCTCCAGCATGCGCTGCCGCGTACGCAGCGCATCGATTTCGGCGCGGCTTTCCACGATCCGGCCGCGCGCGGCGCGGCGCTCGAGCGGCACCGTGAAACGCACGCCCACGATCGCCTCCGCCGGCGTCCGCGAGGCGCCGCCGGGCCCCAGCGCGCCGACGTCTTTCGCCAGCTCTGCCCTGGCATCCAGCCGGGGCTTCAGGTCGTTTTCGGCCAGTTGGAGCCGCGCTAGCGACTGATCGATCCGCACCAGCACGGTCTTCAGGTCCGGGCGCAGGATCGGCCCAGCCCGCGGCGCGACACCGGGCAGTTCCGGCAGCGTCGCGGGCAATCGATCCGTGGCAGGGACGATCGGCATGCCGTTCTCATCGCGCCAGAAGAAGGACAGCGCGTTGGCGGTTTCGGCCAGCTTCTGTTCGGCCTGCGCCACCAGCGAGCGGCGGCGCGCCAGGTTCTGGTCGTTTTCGGTAATCAGGATCTGCGGCCGCGCGCCCAGCTGCACCTGCCGGGCCAGCTGCGCGCGACGCCGCTCGGAGAGCGCCAGGAGATCGCGATAGGCCTTCAGGCGAAGACCGGCCACGGCCCAGGCCTGATAGGCGCTCATCGCCCGGCGCTGCACGCCGATCGCCACCATCTCGCGCTCCAGCCGGGCAACGTCCACGTCCTGGTCCGCCAGCCGCAGCTTGGTGCGACGCTCGTCGGTGACCCGATCGCGCAGCAGCGAGAAGATCGCGCCGACCTTAAGCTCACCCAGCTGATTGGTGTACGCCTTGTCCTCATAGATGGGGAACCGCCCACGCGACACGCGATAGCCGGCGTACAGGCCGCCGCCATTGTTATCGAGCGCACGGCTCACCTTCGCGTCGACGACGGTGCCGTCATAATAGCCGAGCGCCCGCGTCTGCGCGTCCACGTCGAAGACGATGTCGAACGCCCCTTCGGCGCTCAGCGCCTTGCCCTCCGCCTGGCGCTGCTTGGCCAGCGCCTCGATGATCTGGGGGGCGTTGCGGGCGGACGAACGAAGAACATCGTCCAACGTGAGCGGTGCCTGCGCGGCAGCCGTTGCCGGTGCCGGTGCCGGTGCCGGTGACGTACGCGTGGATTGCGCCGCGGCCGATAGCGGAAGCGTGACCGCCACGGCGCAGAGGGAGAGCAGCCGAAGCATCATTTGCTCTTCTTCTTGTACACGTCCATGCCCTTGTCCTCGCTCTTCACGGCGGTGCCGAATTCGAGCGGGAAGTCGTTCAGCTGGCGCCATAGTTCATAGCCGACCGCAACCGTTTCACCCTGCACCCAGCCGCGCGTCTTCGCGCCCAGCCGCACGAAGCGGTCGCTCGGCCACGCCCTGGTGCCGGGCATCGGCTCGATCAGGACGCGGAACAGGCCCGTGGGCATGGCGGCAGGGTCGATCGAGCGCACGCGCCCGTCGAACAGCCCCCAGGCCGCGGTGGGCCAGCCGCTGATCTGGATCGCCGGCCAGCCTTCGAATTCCAGCCGCACACGGCGGCCGGGACGCACCAGCGCGATGTCGCGACCGTCGATCATCAGTTCGACGACGCGCTCGGTATTGCCCTCCGGCGTCAGCGTGGCAAGTTCGGTCCCCGCGCTCACCAGCGTCGCGCTGGCGGCAGCGTTCAGGCTCTGGATGCGGCCATCGCGCGGTGCGCGCACGATCTGCTCGGCCTGGCGGCTCAGCGATACCTGGATGCGGTTCAGCTTGGCCCGCGAATCCGCCAGCTTTGCGCTTTGATCGGCGACGCGGATCTGCGCCTGTTCATATTCGCGCCGGGCGGCCAAGCCTTCCTGGAACATCTGGCGCGCACGATTGACGTCGATCGAAGCGACGCTGCGCGCATTTTCCACCGAGGCGATCTCGGCCAGCACCTGGTCCCGCTCGTTGGTCAGGCGCGCCAGCAGCTCGGGATCATTGTCCGAAATCTTGGCGATCGGATCGCCCTTCTTCACCAACTGCCCGTCGGTGACGAACCAGCGGTCCACCCGGCCCGGCACGAACGCCGTCACCGACTGCGCACGATCCTGGGGATCCAGCGCGATCACCTGGCCCTGGCCGGGCGCGGTCTGCACCCAGGGTACCGCGATCATCACCGCCGCGCCGACGCCGACGGTGAACATGATCATCCAGGCAATCACCCGCGAGATGCGCGGCGGCCGCATCCGCGCCAGCGTCGGGAAATGGGTAATATGATCAGGCCTGAAGGGCATTGCGTTCCTCCTGGTCGCGCAGCGCCGCGCTGAGTTGTTCCAGCGTTTCGAACTGGACCTGCTGGGTGTGGCCGAGCCACAGATACCCGTCGCGGCAGATCGCGTCCGGGCGCCCGGTGAACAGCAGCACGGTGGTGCCAGCCTCGCGCAGCGCCTCCAGCGCCGCGCTCAACCGTTCGGGCGGCATCAGATCGTAGAGCGGGCTGAGCAGCAGCACCTGCGGGCGGGCCAGCAGCGCGTTCGCCAGCTTCAGCGCCATCAGCTCGCCGATCGAGAAGGGCCAGCCGGAGGCGGCGAGCGTCGTCTCAAGCCCTTCCGGCAATTGCGCGATCCGCGAATCCAGCCCAACCAGCGACAGCGCGTCCAGCACCTTGCCTGCGGGGATATCGGCGCCGGCAAGGCCCAGATATTCGCGGATGCGGATCTCGACGATCGTCGGACGATCGAGCACGACGACGTCGGAACGGAGGCGATAGACGTCGAACGCCTCCAGATCGACTCCGCCCACCATCACCAGCCCGCGATCCGGCTGCAGGTTGCGCTTCAGCAGCATCGCCAGGCGGCGATCGACCGTCGGAGCGCCCACCGCCACCAGCTGGCGGCCGGCAGCGATCGTCAGGTCGAAGCGGACGTCGCCCGATTCGACGCCGCGCAGCCGCACCTCCCCGCTGCTGGGGCCCTGGGAGCTGCGCTGGGGGGTGTCGTGCGGGATCGCATAGAGCAGCGATACCTCCTCGGCCGCGGCGATCATGTCGTAATAGGCCTCCAGATAGGTGCCGAGCTGGCCCAGGCCGTAGAAGACGCCGGACAGGATCAGCTCCGCGGCGACGAGCTGGCCGATCGAAAGCTGGTTCTGCAGGATCAGCCAGCCGCCCAGCGCCAGCAACGCCGCGCTGGCGGTGGCGTAGAGCAGCAGGAAGGCGCAGGTCTGGACGAAGGTGAAGCGGAAGTGGCGGCGGTGCGCGTCGACATAGGCCGCCGTCATCGTCTCCGATCCGTCCATCGCGAAATCGAGGTGCCGGCTCGACTTGTAGAAACCGTTGGATCCGCCCAGCCCCTCGAGCCAGCGGGCAGCCTCGTGCTTCGCATGGCTCAGCGCCACGGCCGAACGGATCGCGCCCGGCGACCAGAGCTGCCAGATCAGCAGCACCAGCGCGATCAGGACGACGTTGAAGGCCAGGAAGAAGGGGTGGTAGAAACTGGTCACCACCAGGCCGACCACCGACTGCAGCAGGATGGTGAAGGCGCCGATCACCAGACTGGGGACGCTCTTCTGCACCAGCATCAGGTCAAAGTAGCGGTTGAACAGATCGCTGCGGCGCGCATCGGCGAAGAACGGGTTGCGGGCGTGCACGGCGCGGATGGTGATTTCCGCCACCGTGCGGGCGAAGATCCTCCGCTCGAACAGCGCCATGATGTGCACGCGCAGGGCGCTCAGCACCACCACCAGCAGCAGCAGCGCGAACAGCAGCGCGGAAAGCGTCAGCAACGGCGCGGGCAGCGCGATCTTCGCGACGCTGTTGATCAGCAGCTGCACCGAAATCGGCGTGGCCAGCGACAGCAGGCTGATCGCCACACCATAGACCATCGCGAGGCGCAGATACCCCCCATCGGGGCCGATCACCTCGGCAAGCCAACCGCGCACGTCCCCCATGCCGATCTTCTGTTTCGCCATTGCCGCTACGTCTCCCTTCAGGAACGCTGAAATGTGTGCGATGCACCATTGATACAATGCCACATCGGCTATGCTACCGATAGGAAATGCCTATGTCCTCGACACAGGCGACCAGTTCGCGCGCCAGCCGCTCATAGGCTGCGGCGCGCGCCACCCCGCTCCGCCACAGCAGGCCGAGCTCACGATAGTGGCGGCCGCCGCGAAACGGCCGCGACACCACGTCGTCGCCTGGCCGGATCTCCTGCCTGACGTAGAGCTCGGGCAGCACCGCCAGGCCCATGCCCATCCCCGCCATCTGGCGGATCGCATCGAGGCTGGTGCCTTCATAATCGTCGCGCACGCGGGCGCCGGCCTCCTCGGCGATGGCGATGATCTGCTCGGCGAGCCGATAGCCCCGCTGCAGGGTCAGAAGGTCTTGCCCCGCCAGATCGGCGCGGTCGATAGCCTCGCGCGAGGCGAGCGGATGGTCTGCGGCCATGGCAACGTGCAGCGGTTCGCGGAACAGCCGGGCGACATGTGCCCCTGGAGCCTGCAGCGGCAACTGGGCGAGGATCACGTCGTGCCTGCCTGCGCTGAGCGCCTCCACCAGCAATGCCGGCTGATTCTCGCGGACGTGCACACGCAGATCGTGGAACTGCTGGTGCAGCCGCGCCACCAGCCGCGGCAGCAGATAGGCGCCCAGCGTCGGCGTAACGCCCAGCCGGATCGTGCCCAGCAGCGCAGCATCGCCGCCTGCGGTAAGTTCGCCCAGATCGCGCACCTCTAGCAAAATCCGCCGTGCCCGGTCGACGACCTCGCGGCCCAGCGGCGTCAGGAACGCACGCGCGCCGCGCTCCACCAACGGGGCGCCCAACGCGTCTTCCAGCTGGCGGATCGCCTGCGACAACGACGGCTGGCTCACCCCCGCCAGCGCTGCGGCCCGCGTGAAGCTCGCTTCCTCAGCGAGTGCCACAAGGTACCGAAGCTGGCGAAGGCTGATCTGCTGCTCGAAACCAGAGGGTGCTGCCATCAGGTCCATACCGCACCGCAATGGCGCAGATATGTTACCGCATCTACTATATTCGATTACATACTATTACGCGGTTCGGCCGCCTCGGCCACCAGCAGGGCATGGGCGGTGCTGCGCGGAAGCAGCAGGTGGCGCAGCATCTCCACGTCGTTGGCGACGACCAAGGGATCGCCGGCCAGCGCCGCCTCGAGCGCAGCCTTCAACCATGGGCTGGTGCCGGGATGGTTCAGCACCCAGGCGATCCGGCGATCAATTGCTGCCAGCTCGACCTCGGGCTCCTGGTGGATGCGCATCGGCCGCGTGCTTCGCATCTTCATCGTCACGCCTCCTCGGCAACGAAGGGCTGCCATTGCAGGCCGCCGAAGTAACGCCATGCAATCCGCCCCGATTCGTCCATCGCCAGCAGGTGCAGCCAATGCTGATCGAACAGCGCACGCACCGCATCGTGGCGCGCCAGGATCCGGCCGATCGCCGCAGTTGGCGCCTCGATCACCACGCTCAGGCGCAGGGGATCGTGCACCAGCCGCTCGCCATCATGGACCGACTGCCAGGGCAAACCGCCGCGTAGCGTTCCGCCATTGCCTTCGAGCACGCCGATCCCGCCGACGGCGTTGTGGAGCAGCTTGTTGCCGGCGCCGAACACCCCCGGCGCCACGCTCGACCCATAATATTGCAGGCTGATCCAGCTCGCCACCACCACCGGCGCGGTAAGGATCAACTCCAGCACCGACAGATCGGCATCGTCGCGCCAATCATAGTCATGCAGGAACGCGCGCCCTCCCAATGCCCGGCCGGCGCTGCGTGCCCGCGGCGCTGCAAGGAACGCGCTGCATCCCGCGAGTCCCCATTCGGGCCGCACCTGTGCCCAGTCGCGCCCGCGCGCCAGGATCTGCCGGGCGCCATCGGCCCGTGGCAGCCGGGTCGCGCGTGCGATTGCCGCCTCCACCGAAGCGCGCGCCAATGCCTGTTCCACCGCTGCCAGGCCGAGAGGCGGCACATCGCCCGCTTCATCCGCGAAAAGGCGGATCTGATCGCTGGTGGTGTCGTGCAGGCCGCCGATCGCCACCGTTTCGGCGGGGATCACGATACCCCGCGCGGCCAGCCCGGTCCGCACGACCGGATCGTTCAGCAGGCCGGCGAGCAGCCGCGCGTTCACATCGCCGGCATGGCCGCCGCACGCACCGCATTGCAGGGCGCTTGCATGCAGGTTGTTGGTCACCACCGCGCCATGGCCGACGAGGATCAGCAACGGCGCGAAGTCCTTGGTCAGAGACATGGCCCGCAGCACGCGCTCCGCAGCGTCGATCGCCTGCATCGGCGGCAGTGGCGGCTGAAAGCGCGGGCGCGTGGCGGTGGCATCCGCCTTGCTGGCCAGCCCCAGCGTCGCCTCCAACAGCTTGGCGCCATAGGCCAGCCCCGCGGATTCGACGAAGGCGAAGGAGGACACCGCCGCCTGCTTGAACCGCTCCCAGGCGCGGTCGCCGCGGCGGATCGCATGGTCGAGCGCCTCGGTCGCCGGATCGGCACCGTCGTCGCTGGTCACGGCCGGACGCAGGAGCACGGGCAGCCGCGCCTCGCCGGAACAGGCGCCGTGCGGGCGATGCGCCGTGCCCAGCCCGAAGAAGCCGGCGAAGCCCATCGTCTGAATGTCGGGCGCAACGCGCTCGATCGCCGCGCGCAGCGGTTCGGAGCGCACGTCGATGCAGAAGGCCATCTGGGCGATCGCCGTGCGGTTGCCCGCATCCGCCACCGGTGCCGACAAGCGTCCGGCCAGCCTGCGCTGTTCCGCCCGCTCGGCCGCGTGCTGCAGGATCGCATCGATGCACGCGTCCTCGCCCGGCCGCGGCGGCGCTTCATAGACGCGCGCCACCGCCGCCCAACGCTCGCGGAGCGCCGCGCCGCCAAGCTCCCACAGCGCCGCTTCCCAGCTCAGCCGCACGGCCAGCAGATCGACCAGCGTGTCGTCGGCTTCACCGGCAAGCTCGGCCTGCCAGCGCCGGTAGCGGGCATATTGCGCCCAGCCGCCGAGCCCCATCAGTAGCCGTTCGAAATAGCGCGCCGCCGCTTCCGCCCGCAGGCCAAGCCGCGCGGCGCTGACAGCGATTGCGTCACTCGCGCTGGCCGGGGTGCGCGCGACAAAGGCGCGGAAGCCGGCGAGGCCGAAGACCTCCGGCGTGCGGTCAACGCAGGCCTGATCGCGCCAGCCCGAATAGGCGCCCACCCCTTGCGGCGCCGCCCACAGCGCCTGACCGGCATCGAAATAGCTGCCCGCCCAGGCGCCGATTTGCTCGGCGATCACGGATGGCCAATCGGTCCCGCCCAGCGTCGCCGCAACCTCCGCCAGCGTCGGGTGCGGCACGGGATCGGGCGAGTCGCGGCCGATCGCCAGCAGCACCTGCTCGAACGGCGCGGGCCGCTCGGCCGCCGGGGTGGCGAGCCAGGCCTGGTGCAGGTCCGCCTCCGTGATCTCGCCGGCGGCGATGCGATCGCGGTACCAGCAGCGTGGCATCGTCGCTCGTGCGCCGGCGCTGCGTCCCAGCCAGGCCGCCGCATGGGCGAGGCTGCGGCCGGTATGGCCGAGAAAGGGATTCACCGCGACGCTGGTCGCCAGCGGCCACAGCGGCGGGATGCCGCGCGCGGCATGTTCGGCCGCTTCCAACACCAGCCCGACATAGCTGGGCTGCGGCGCATAGGATTGGGGATCGGCAGTGGCGCTACGATACATGGGATCAGGCCTTTCCGGAAAGCCGGCTGCCGATCGCCCGATCGAACAGCGCGTTGAGATAGAAACCGTGGCTAAGATGGACGCGCAGCCGCCGCGCCGCGGGATGATCGCACCACAAGGGAAGCATCGCCTGCGCCACCGCAATTCCCCCGAACGCGAGCAGCGCGATCACGATCAGCAGCCATTGGAACAGCCCCGGCGCGGGCACCGGCGGAAGCGTGCCGGCGGTCATCCACTCCGCGCCTGCATGCAGCAGGAAGTAGGCGAAGGTGGCGAGGATCGCGAAGCCCAGCGTCCGCTGCAGCAAGGCGCGCGGCGCGGCGGGGCTCATTCCCTGGACGATCAGATAGGCGACACCGAACACCAGGATGGCACCCAGTGCCACCGCCTGGGGCGGCTTCTGCCAGGCGCCTAGCCCGAAGGCGAGCGTGCCGTACAGGACGGTCGCGCCGAACATCGCCAGCGCAACCGCCGGGAAGTCCGGCTTCGCCACCGGCCCCAGCCGCCGGGCAGCCGCGATCCGCTCGACCGCGCCGCCGGAGGACAGAAAGGCATGTGCTTTGTAGAGCGAGTGGGCGACGATATGCAGCAGCGCCAGCGCGAAGAGCCCCAGGCCGCACTGCATGATCATGAAGCCCATCTGCGCGACGGTGGACCAGGCGAGTTGCGTCTTCACCGCCGGCTGGGTCGGCAGAACCATGCTACCGAACAGCGCGGTGAACCCGCCCAGGATCGCGAGCAGCGCCATCGCCGCCGGTTCCGCGATCACCACATCAGCGAGCCGGATCAGCAGGAAGCCACCGGCATTGATCACGCCCGCATGAAGCAGCGCGGAAACCGGGGTCGGCGCTTCCATCACTTCGGTGAGCCAGCCATGCAGCGGGAACTGGGCCGATTTGAGCATCGCGGCGATCGCAATGGCCCAGGCGGCCAGCGCCATCGTCTGCGGCGCGGCGCCCGAACGCGCGGCGGCGAGCAGCGTCGCGAGATCGGTGGTGCCGGTCGCATGCCAGAGCAGCAGAGCCGCCCCTATCAGCAGCACGTCCGCCAAGCCGGTGCTCAGCGCCTTCTTGCGCGCCGCGCGCCGGGCGGCGGCCCGCTCCGGATAGAAAAGCAGCAACCTGCGCAGCCCCTGCCCGCTGGCGATCCATGCCAGGACGAGCTGCGGCAAAGTTCCCGCGCTCACCAGCAGCATCACGCTCGCCAGCGTCAGCGCCAGCCAAGTGGTGAACCGGCCCTGTTGCGCCTCACCATCCAGATAGGTGGCGGCGAACCGCACCACCACCCAACCGACGAAGGCGACCAGCACGAGCATCGTGACGCTCACCACGTCCAGCCGCATGGCAAGCACCGCTTCGGCTCCGGCAGGGGCGATCGTGCGCGGACCTGCCACCGCCACCCAGCCGGCAAGCGCCGTCGCGGCGACCAGCGCCAGCAGCGCCGCCCAAGAGGCGATGTGCAGCGTCCAACCGGGCCGGAACTGCCGCCCGCACACAGCGGCTGCCGCAGCGGCGGCAAGCGCTACCGGCCCAGCATTCGCCAACCACCAAATGTTCACGCCGCATCTCCCGTTCGTTGTGGGAAGAGCGTTAGAGACGCGGAACGATCAGATGAAATTCATTGTTTGTTGCTTATCGTTCTGTTTAGAAGAACGTATGCGCGACCTGAACTACAACCATCTTCGCTACTTCTGGGCGGTGGCGCATGACGGCAATCTCACCCGCACGGCTGCGCGGCTGGCGGTATCGCAGTCCGCTTTGTCGACTCAGATCCGCAAGCTGGAGGATCGCCTGGGGCATCCTCTGTTCGAGCGGGAGGGCCGCCGGCTGGTGCTCACCGAGGCGGGCAGGATCGCGCTCGACCATGCCGACGCCATTTTCGCGACCGGCGACGAATTGCTCGATGTACTCCGCGAGACCGGCCGCGCGCGGCAGGCGGTGCGCGTCGGCGCGCTGGCCACGCTTTCGCGCAACTTCCAGATCGGCTTTGTCGAGCCGCTACTGCACCGGGCGGACGTGGAACTTGTGCTGCGCTCCGGCAGCGCGGCGGAACTGATGCAGGCGCTGGCCAGCCTCCAGCTCGACGTGGTGCTGGCGAACCAGCCGCCGGCCCGCGATTCGATCACGCCCTATCTCGCGACAAGACTGGCCGAACAGAGGGTGAGCCTGATCGGCCGGGCCTCGGCACGCGGCGCGGGCAGCGATCTGGCCAGCCTGCTCGCGCAGCATCCGGTGATTCTGCCCACGCCCGAAAGCACGGTGCGGACCGCGTTCGATTCGCTGGTCGCGGCCTTGGGGGTGCGGCCCCAGATCGCGGCAGAGGTGGACGACATGGCGATGATGCGTCTGCTCGCACGCGCCGGCGCCGGACTGGCCGTGCTGCCGCCGATCGTGGTGCGCGACGAACTCGAATCCGGGATGCTGATCGAGCTCGATCAGCTGCCGCAGATCACCGAAAGCTTCTACGCCGTCACGCTGGAACGGCGCTTTCCGCACCCGCTGGTGGGCGAACTGCTGCGCGCGGCGCACGCAGCGCCGCAGCCGGCCTGAGGGCTCAGACGGGCTCGCGCACCCGCATCGGCGCCGTCGCAGCCGTGGCTTCGTCTTCCAGCAGCACCCAGCCATTGGGGCCGAGCATCTCGATCGGGCGATAGCGGGTCTTATAAGCCATGCGCGCGCTGCCCTTCACCCAATAGCCCAGATAGACGTAAGGCAGGCCGGCGGCGCGGGCGCGACGGATATGATCCATGATGATGAAGGTGCCCATGCCCGGGCGACCATCCTCTTCGGTGGCGAAGAAGCTGTAGATCATCGACAGGCCGTCCGCCTGCTGATCGGTGATGCAGGCGCCGACCAGGCGGCCGGGCACGCCATCCACCGATGGCTCGCGATATTCGATGACGTAGGAGGTGACGGGCGACTGTTCGACCATGTCGGCATAGTCGTTCTCGTCCATCGCCGCCATGCCGCCACCGGGGTGGCGCGCATCGAGATAGCGCTTCAGCAGAGCATATTGTTCTTCGGTCGCCCAGGGCTTGCAGGCGGTCACTTCCAGGTCGTCATAGCGCTTCAGCAGCTTGCGCTGCGTCGCGTTCGGGCGAAAGCCCTCGGCCACGACTCGCACCGACACGCAGGCCGAACAGCCGGCACAGCTGGGGCGATAGGCCACCGATTGGCTGCGGCGGAAGCCGATGCGGCTGAGCGCGTCGTTCAGCTCGCCGGCGTTATGGCCGGAAAGCTCGGTGAAGATCTTTCGTTCCTGTCGGCCAGGGATGTACGGGCAGGCGGACGGGCTCGTCACGAAGAAACGCGGGAAACGTGATAATGCGGTCACCGCTCGGCCGTCCTCTGCTCCAATGGGGCGCTCCCTGTCCGGGCCCCTCTTCGTCGACTATGGGGGCGGATCGGCATGATGAAAAGCCGCTTTACCATCAAAGAATCGTAACCCTGCCTCCGCAGCTTTCCCGAGTGGCGCGGAACGGGACAGGCCGGGCGCGGCGCTAACCATCCTTGCCGATGGACAGCCGCCGCCATGCCTCAGGCCAGTTCCACCATGCTCACTTCATACTGCGCCCGACGCAGCGCGGTGATCAGCCGGTCGAGATGGTTGCGATCGCGCGTCTCGCACTCGATGTCAGTGATCAGCCCCTTGGCCGGCAGCGAAGTGAACACGCGCTGGTGGTATACCTCGATGATGTTGACGCCCTGTTCGTGGAAGATCCGCGCGACGTGGAACAGCGCGCCCGGCCGGTCCTGCAGCCGGATCCGCAGCCGCGCGAGGCGACCCGAACGGGCGAGGTCGCGCAGCAGCACATTGGCGAGCAGCCGGGTATCGATATTGCCGCCGCACAGGATGGTGCCCACGGTCTTGCCCTTGAACCGCTCCGGCTCGGCGAGCAGCGCCGCGAGACCGGCGGCGCCCGCCCCCTCGACCACGGTCTTCTCGATCTGGAGCAGCAGGCTCACCGCCTCTTCCAGCCGGCGCTCGCCCACCAGCACGATGTCGTCGACCAAGGCCTCGACGATTCGCGCCGTCACGCCGCCGGGATATTTCACCGCGATGCCCTCGGCCAGCGTATCGCCGGCGCAGGGCATCTCGGTATGGTGGATGCGGTTGTACATCGACGGGTACAGTTCCGCCTGCACGCCCAGCACGTCGACCGGCCGGCTCTGCGCCTTGGCGACCACAGCCGCGCCGGAGATCAGCCCG
Source organism: Sphingomonas sp. ATCC 31555 (assembly GCF_000282895.1). Classification (GTDB taxonomy): domain Bacteria; phylum Pseudomonadota; class Alphaproteobacteria; order Sphingomonadales; family Sphingomonadaceae; genus Sphingomonas. The sequence continues at coordinate 16,386 of NZ_ALBQ01000032.1, read as the reverse complement.
CCGCCGCCGATCGGCACCACCAGCGTGTCGACCTCCGGCACGTCTTCGAGCAGTTCCAGCGTCGCGGTGCCCTGCCCGGCGATCACGCGCGGATCGTCGAACGGGTGGATGAAGGTGAAGCCGCGCTCTGCCTCCAGCTCCCGCGAATGGGCATAGGCGGCGTCGAACGTCTCGCCGTGCAGGACGACATTCGCGCCATGGCCTTCGGTCTGGGTGACCTTCACGATCGGCGTGTTCTTGGGCATGACGATCGTGCTGGGGATGCCCAGCCGGGTCGCGTGATAAGCCAGACCCTGCGCATGGTTGCCGGCGGACGCGGCGATAACGCCCTTGGCCCGCGCCTCGGCATCCAGCTGCAGCAGCGTGTTGAGCGCGCCGCGTTCCTTGTACGCGGCGGTGAACTGCAGATTCTCGAACTTCAGATAGACGTTCGCGCCGGTCAGTTGCGAAAGCGTTCGGCTGTGCAGCGTCGGCGTGCGCACCACCGCGCCCGAAATTCGCTCCGCCGCCGCCCGAATATCGGCGATGGAAACGGGGAGCGAAGCGGGTGCTGGTGCTGCTTTGGTAGCCATAGTCTTCCCGCCTAGACCATCTGGCGCGCGGGGGGAACAGGCCCTATGCCCCTCGCCCATGTTCACCCGCCTCAAGCGGCTCGCCGCCGCCACCGCCCTGCTGTTCGCGCCCGCCGCTCAGGCCGATGGAATCATCGACAATGTCAATGGCATAACGCTGGACGCGAAAGGTGCCGTGGTACGGTTCGAGGCGCTGCAGATCGATCCCTGGGGCAAGGTCGTCGCACTGATCGCCAAGGGGCAGAAGCGGCCGAAACGGCTGGTCTGGCGCGTCGATATGAAGGGCGCGACGCTCGTGCCGGGCATGGTCGATGCGCATGGCCACTTCATGGGCCTCGGCTTCCAGCAGCTTCAGCTCGATCTTTCCGCCACCACCAGCCTCGACGATGCGCTCGCCCGCATCCGCGACCAGGCCGGGCGCGTGCCGGCCAAGTGGATTCTCGGCCGCGGCTGGAACCAGGAAGTGTGGAAGCTCGGGCGTTTCCCCACCGCCGCCGATCTCGATCGCGCGGTGAGCGACCGCCCGGTCTGGCTTGAACGCGTCGACGGCCATGCCGGCTGGGCGAACAGCAAGGCGCTGGAACTCGCCGGCATCACCGCCGCCACCAAAGATCCCGCGGGCGGCCGGATCGAGCGTGACGCCAGCGGCCGCCCCACCGGGGTACTGGTCGACGCCGCGACCGAGCTGGTCGCCAAGGTCGTCCCCCAGTCTACCCCCCGGGAACGCAACGCCGCTTTCCTGGCAGCACAGGAACGTCTCCTCGCGCTCGGCATCACCGCTACGGCGGACATGGGCACCACGGTGGACGATTGGGAAACGATGCGCGGCATGGCCGATATCGGGCAGCTGCGCCTGCGCATCATGAGCTATGCGCATGGCGTGGATACCGCGCTGCGCGTGGCGGGCGCCGGCCCGACGCCCTGGCTCTACAACGACCGGCTGCGAATGGGCGGCATCAAGCTCTATGCCGATGGCGCGCTGGGATCGCGCGGCGCGTGGCTCAAGGCGGATTATGCGGACGCCCCCGGCAACAAGGGCCTCGGCTTCCTGACCGACGATCAGCTGCTCAACCTGATGGCGCGCGGCGCGATGGACAATTTCCAGCTCGCCGTCCACGCGATCGGCGACCGCGCCAACCAACAGGTTCTCGATGCGATCGAAATCCTGTCCGAAACCTACAAGGGCGATCGGCGCTGGCGGATCGAACACGCTCAGATCATCGACCCCAAGGATTTGCCGCGCTTCGCCAAGTTCGGCACGATCGCCTCGATGCAGCCGGTCCACCAGACGAGCGACCGGACGATGGCCGAAGCGCGGCTGGGGCCGGACCGGCTGGCCGGCGCATATGCCTGGCAGACGATGCTGCGCGACGGCTCGCGACTGGCGTTCGGTTCGGACTATCCGGTCGAGAGCCCCGATCCCTGGGCCGGCTGGGCGGCGGCGTTCACGCGCGAGGATGCGCAAGGAAACCCGCCGGGCGGCTGGCGCCCGGAAGAGAAGCTGAGCCGCGAACAGGCCTGGGCCGGCTTCACCATCGGCGGCGCCTATGCGGGTTTCGGTGAAGACAAGTTCGGCCGGCTCGCCCCCGGACTCTGGGCCGATTTCCTGGTCCTCGACCGCGACCCGCTGACCGCCTCGCCCGCCGAACTGCGGGCCGTAAAGGTCGTGGAAACCTGGGTCGCCGGCCAGCGTGCCTGGGTGGCGAAGAAGTAGGGAGCGTTTCGATGTTCCGGTTGCGAATGGCCGGCGCGCAGTGGCGCGACCGGATCGGCGGCGCAATCGGCGGGGCGATCGGCATCGGCCTCACCGCCTGGCTCTCGGCGCTGCTGGGTTTCGACCAGGCCAGCGCTATCCTGCTCGCCGCACCGATCGGCGCTTCGGCGGTGCTGGTGTTCGCAGTGCCCTCCAGCCCCCTTGCCCAGCCCTGGCGGGTAATCGGCGGCAATGTGGTTTCCGCGCTGGCCGGCACGCTGGTCGCGCAGTGGCTGGGGCATGGCGCGCTGGCGGCCGGTGTCGCCGTGGGCCTGGCCATCGCCCTCATGTCTGCCACCGGCAGCCTGCACCCGCCCGGCGGCGGCACCGCGCTGCTCCCCGTGCTCGCGCCCGCCGTTCTGGCGCAGGGCTATGCCTTCGCGTTCCTGCCCGTCGGGCTGAACGCCATGCTGCTGACCGCCACAGGACTGCTGGTCCACCGCGTCACCGGCCACAGCTATCCGCACCGGGTGCGCCCCGCCCCGCCCGCGCGGGGCCTGCTGCCCGAGGACGTCGACGCGGCGCTGGCGGAAGCGGGCGAAGCCTTCGACGTCAGCCGCGAAGACTTGCTGGCGCTGCTGGCGCGGGCGGAAAGCCATGCGGCTGCGCGGCAGCGTTAGGGGCAGACGACGGCTTGCGCCCAAAGTCGGCCATTCCGCACCCCGCGCCGCTGCCAGCAAGCGGACGCCCCTTCAGCTTGCGCCGAGTGGTTGGCACGCGTGATCCTGCTTGTTCAGAGCGATTGCCGCACGCCCAACGGGCGCCAGTCTTCAACTTGCCCAATGCGCCTGAATGATATTCCTATTGCGCTCTAGGTAAGCGCGGCCAAGGTCCTTGAAAGTTGAAATTGAACAACGTTGGCCTTCCTTCATGCCATTTTAGCACTGCCGCCGCTCCGGAGTAGCGCGAGCGTTCAGTCCCTTGAGACTGGTATTGGCATATCCAGTTGACCGTGTACGTGGGAATGGCCGCATCGCTACGCATTACCGATCCTACATCGCAGGACTTTATGGCACGTAATGCGGCTTCGAGCGTGAAGCGATCAGGTCCACGCAAGCCATGAAAATCGTCGAAATCCGGATCTGTCCTCACCTCGGCTGCAATTCTCGCGCGCATTTCCAACTCATTCTTTGAAATGATCGCCGCAGCTGCAGCAGCCATCGCGTCGCTTTCTGGAGACTTGGCCGGCCCACTCAAAGTGGGATGAGATTGAATGGCGACTGATAGCGCCAGAAAGGTCAACATCCGCGCCCCCTGCAGGTTCGAGCTCGGACATAGCGAGCCTAGAACGCGAGAGATAGCTGAACCACGTCCGCAATCTTGAATGCTCTCCCGAACGCCCCCCGTCAGCAGCCCATCAAATTCCAAAAGCTCCGCCACTGGCAAAACATGGCAGGTCCAGCGTCCCCTGTGCGCCCACATGCCGAACAAAAAAAACCGCCGTCACTCGGGGCGTGACGACGGCTTTATTTGCCTGCGTGAAATTCGCGGTCAGGCGACCTGGGTATCCGCCTGCAGCGCCTCATCCGGCTCGCGCAGCACATAGCCGCGGCCCCAGACGGTCTCGATATAATTGTCGCCATCGCATGCCATGCTCAGCTTCTTGCGCAGCTTGCAGATGAACACGTCGATGATCTTCAGTTCCGGTTCGTCCATCCCGCCATAGAGATGGTTGAGGAACATTTCCTTGGTGAGCGTCGTGCCCTTGCGAAGCGAGAGCAGCTCCAGCATCGCATATTCCTTGCCGGTCAGGTGGACGCGGGCGCCATCGACCTCGACGGTCTTGGCGTCCAGGTTCACCGCCAGCTTGCCGGTGCGGATCACCGACTGCGAATGGCCCTTGGAACGGCGCACGACCGCATGGATGCGGGCAACCAGTTCGTCGCGGTGGAACGGCTTGGTCACGTAATCGTCCGCGCCGAAGCCGAACGAACGAACCTTCGAATCCATTTCGTTGATGCCGGAAAGGATCAGCACCGGGGTCTGCACCCGCGCGGTGCGGACCTTCTTGAGCACGTCATAGCCGTGCATATCCGGAAGGTTCAGGTCGAGCAGGATGATATCGTAATCATACAGCTTGGCCAGATCGAGCCCTTCCTCGCCCAGGTCGGTCGTATAGACGTTGAAGCCCTCGCCCGTAAGGATCAGCTCGATCGCCTTGGCTGTGCTTGGTTCGTCTTCGATCAGCAGCACGCGCATTGCCGGTTCCCCTGTCCACACCACACGGCGGAGCCCCGATGCCCGACGCGCTGGACGATTCATTAACCTAAACGTCAATGAAGCCGAAAGGTTAATTTCTCGTAAGTTGAGGACCGCTGGCGCCCCGGGAAATCTACGGTGCGGGTTCGGACGGAGGCGGCGGCGCAGGCTGTCGATCGTCGATTTCTTCTCCCAGCACTTCGCGCAGATACAGGCTCCGCACCAGCGTGAAGATCACCACCAGCAGCGCTGCCGAGAAGAACAGCCCGAACAGGCCGAAAACAAAGCCGATACCGATGATCGAGAACAGCGTCACCGCCGGCGGAATCGCGATCACCCGGCTCTGCACGACCGGCGTCAGGAAATTGGTCTGGATGATCCGCACGCCGGCAAAGACGAGCAGGCACCCGATCAGGGCGCCACTACCCCCTGTAGCCGCAAGACCCAGCGCGGGCAGCATCGCAGCGGCAGGCCCGACATAAGGGATGAATTCGCTGAGGCCGGCCAGCAGTCCGAGCGCCGCCGGTGAGGGCACACCAGCGATCCATAGGCCCAACCCCACCAGCAGCCCCATGCTGGTCATCAGGATCAGCTGCGTGCGCAGCCACAGCCGCAGCGTGGTGCCGACATCTGCCAGCGCATCGCCGACCGCGTCGCGCTGGCGCCCCTTGGGCACCAGCAACAGCAGCCCGCGCAGATACACGCCCGGATCAGCCGCGATGAACAGCGCGCCGACCAGTAGCAACACGGCATTGAGGAACAACTCGAACGAACCCAGCGCGAAGCCGCTGGCATCGCGCGCGATGCGCGAGCCCGCGAACGCCGCTTCGGCGGCATCATAGAGTTTGGCGGCCACCGGGCTGCCCTGTGCCCATTCCTTCAGGCGCACCACCAGTTGCGGTATCGAGCGGACCAGCGCTTCGATCTGCGGGCCGAACTGCACCGCGAACAGCCAGACGAGGAACAGGATCGCCGCCAGCACCGTCAGCATCGCCCCCGGCACCGACCAGCGCCTCGCCAGACCGAGCTGGATATAGCGATCGGCGATGGCGCGGATCACCACCGCGCCGAGCACGGCGCCAAAGGTGAGGATCAGCAGGTCGGCAGCGCGCACCAGCGCCACCACCACCGCGCCGACGGTAAGCAGGATAAGGACGCGGCGGATGAACCGCGCGTCGGCATCATCGGGAACCAGCCGCTTCACGATGCCCGAACGCAGAGGGTGCGCAACCGCTCCGTCAGGAAGTCGATCAGCGTTTCCACCCGCACCGGCCGGCGCGATCCGGGCGGGGTAACGAGGTGCAGCCCCACCGATCCGGATACCCAATCGGTCAATACCGCCTCCAGCCGGCCAGCGGCTATATCCTCGTCCACCAGGAAGCCCGGCAATCGCGCGACCCCCAGCCCCGCGCGGAGCGCCGGCAGCATCGCATCCCCATTGTCGGTGCGCATCGGCCCATCCACCCGGACCGCCGCCTCTTCGCCGCCGGCCTTGCGGAACCGCCAGACGCCCGGCGTCGCGGTGTTGGTGTAGACGAAGCAGGCATGGCGGGCGAGGTCCGCCGGATGCTGCGGTCGCCCGTGCCGCTCGAAATAATCGGGCGCGGCGACGACATGAATGCTGATCGGGCCCAGCCGCCGGGCACGTAGCGAGCTGTCCGGCAGCTCGGCGATTCGCAGCGCCACGTCGATCCCCTCGCCGACGATGTCGACGAACGCGTCAGACAAGGTCAGTTCCACCTTGATGCCCGGATTGGCCGTCATGAACTCCGCGAGCAGCGTCGCGAGGTGCCGCGTGCCGAAGGTGAGCGGTGCGGCGAGCCGAACAACGCCGGAAGGCGCGCTGGCCGATTCGAATGCAGCCTCCTCCGCCGATTGCCCTTCTTCCAGGATGCGCTGGGCATGTTCGGCAAGCTGCTGGCCGCTGTCGGTCAGCGTCAGCCGGCGGGACGTGCGGTGGAACAGCGTGGTGCCCAGCCGCTCCTCCAGCCGCGTGATTGCCTTGGAAATCGTTGCCTTCGACATGCCGAGCGCCGCCGCCGCACCGCTGAACGATCGGTGTTCCACCACGCTCGCGAACATCGCCCAGGCTTCGAAATCGGGTAGCTTCATCGTCGCGCCTCCGCCGCGACGACCTTCATATCACGAAACGATCAGTTTCCAACGTTTCCGTTTACGCGACAATCATCCGGCCTATCTTGGCGTCAACAACCAAGGGAGATCAGCGATGATCGACAAACGTAGTTTCGAAAGCCTGGGCGGCGCCGATCATGGCTGGCTCAAGGCCAAGCACCACTTCAGCTTCGCCAGCTATTACGATCCCGCGCGCATGGGCTGGGGCGTGATCCGGGTTTGGAACGATGATGAAATCGCGCCGAATTCCGGTTTCCCGCCGCATCCGCACCAGGACATGGAGATCATCACCTATGTCCGCTCGGGCGCGATCACCCATCAGGACTCGATGGGCAACAAGGGCCGCACCGAAGCCGGCGACGTGCAGGTGATGAGCGCGGGCAGCGGCGTGCGGCACGCGGAATACAATCTGGAACCGGAGACCACCCGGATCTTCCAGATCTGGATCCTCCCGCGCGAACGCGGCGGCCAACCGAGCTGGGGCGCGAAACCCTTTCCCAAGGACGATCGTTCGGGTCGCTTCGTCACGCTCGCCTCGGGGTTCGCCGAGGACAAGGATGCGCTGCCGATCCGCGCCGATGCCCGCGTGCTGGGCGCGACACTCAAGGCGGGCGAAAGCGTCACCCACAGCGTGGGTGCGGGTCGCCACGCCTATCTGGTGCCGGCGGCCGGTGCGATCACCCTGGACGGCGATCGCGTCGATGCCCGCGACGGCGCCGCGCTGGCCGGTGGCACGACGGTGACGATCACCGCGATCGAAGATGCGGAGATCGTCCTGGTCGACGCCGATTGAACTTCCCGGGGGCGGCGACCCCGCCCCTTCCCTTCCCTTCCCGAGAAAGGACCGCAACCATGACCAAGATCCTCGTTCTTTATTATTCCTCCTATGGTCACATCGCGCAGATGGCCGAAGCGGTGGCCGAAGGCGCCCGCAGCGCCGGCGCCGACGTCGACGTCCGTCGCGTAGCCGAAACCGCGCCCGCCGAGGTGGCCAAGGCCGCCGGCTTCCGCATCGACGACAGCCACCCGCTTCTCGATGATGTGAACCAGCTCGCCCAGTATGACGGCATCATCGTCGGCAGCCCCACCCGCTTCGGCCGCATGGCCAGCCAGATGGCCGCGTTTTGGGACAAGGCCGGCGGCGTCTGGTTCCAGGGGCAGCTGAACGGCAAGGTCGGCGCGGCCTTTACCTCCACGGCCTCGCAGCATGGCGGCCAGGAAACCACGCTGTTCTCGATTCTCACCAACCTGCTGCACTTCGGCATGACGATCGTGGGGCTCGATTACGGCTTCCAGGGCCAGGCCGGTGTGGACGAAGTAAAGGGCGGATCGCCCTATGGCGCCACCACCATCGCCGATGGCGACGGCAGCCGCCAGCCGAGCGCAGTCGAGCTGGAAGGCGCCCGCTACCAGGGCCGCCGCGTCGCCGAGACGGCCGCCAAGCTGAAGGCGTAAGCCATGGGTGCCCCTCCCGCCCGCGGGAGGGGCTTCTCGCATCCGGGCTCGCGCATTTTGCGAAGCGCGCTATATCCGCCCCATGTTCCAGGACCGGGTACTCTTCATCGACGGCGAAGCGCTGATCATCGACAAGCCGGCGGGCCTCCCCGTCGATCGCCCGCGCGACCGCAGCGAGAGTCTGGAGGATCTGCTCGACCAGCTGACCTTCGGCTTCCAGCGCCTGCCCGTCCCCGTCCACCGGCTCGACCGCGACACCAGCGGCTGCCTGCTGCTCGCCCGCAATCCCAAGGCGATGAAGCGCTTCGGTCAGGCCTTCGAAGCCGGCCAGGTCACCAAGCGCTATGTCGCGATCCTCGACGGCGTGCCCGAAACCGAAAGCGGCGAGATCGACCTGCCGCTCGGCAAGGTATCGACGATCGAAGAAGGCTGGCGGATGACGCACGATCCGAAAGGCAAACGCGCCCGCACCCGCTGGAAGCGGATGGAGGTGCACGACGGCCGCGCGCTGGTCGCATTCTATCCCGAGACCGGGCGCACCCACCAGATTCGCGTCCACGCGCTCGAAGGCATCGGCATCCCCATCGTCGGCGATCCCGTCTATGGCAGCGGCGGCCCCGCACTGATGCTGCATGCCCAGTCCATCACCCTGCCCCGCCCCGGCAAGCCCGACGTGCACGGCGACGCGCCATTGCCGGCACGCTTCCACCATATCGGCTTCGGCCGCTCGCATGGCTGAGATCCCAGACGAGGCGATCGTCGAGGAAAAGTTCCTCGCGGCGACCGGCCCCGGCGGGCAGAACGTCAACAAGGTGGCGACCGCGGTGCAGCTGCGGGTCGACGGCTTCAAGCTGGGCCTGTCCCCCTATGCCTATGAACGGCTGAAGGAACTGGCCGGGACGCGGATGACGTCGGCGGGCGAGCTGCTGATCACCGCGCGCCAGTATCGCACCCAGGACGCCAACCGCACCGATGCGCGCCAGCGCCTGTCCGAGCTGATCGACAAGGCGCACGAACGACAGGCGCGGCGCATCAAGACCAAGCCGAGCAAGGCCGCCAAAGCGAGGCGGGTGGATGCCAAGAAAGGCCGTTCAGCGGTGAAAGCCGGCCGCGGCAAGGTTTCGTTCGACTGACGCCTCCCCTCTCGCGCACGGCGCCGGGATCCCCTACATCGCCGGCATGTACAGCTTCGACATCACTGCCGACACCAAGGCCGAGCTCTATAGCGACCTCGCCGCCGCGCTCGATTCGCTGACCGCCGACGAGCCCGATCCGATCGCCAACATGGCGAACGTCTCCGCGCTGATCGGCCAGTATCTGCCCGATCTCAACTGGGCCGGCTTCTACCGCAATGTGGCGGATGAGCTGGTTCTAGGGCCTTTCCAGGGGAAGGCCGCATGCATCCGCATTCCGTTCGGCAAAGGCGTGTGCGGCGCGGCCGCGGCGACGCGTGAGACGCAGCTGGTGGAAGACGTGCACGCCTTCCCCGGCCACATTGCCTGCGATGCGGCAAGCCGTTCGGAACTGGTGGTACCAATTGTACACCAAGGCCGCTTGTTGGGCGTGCTGGACCTGGACAGTCCACTTCCCGCCCGATTCGACGCGGGCGACGCCGCCGGTTGCGAAGCGCTGATGCGGATTCTGGCGCCCCGTCTGGCCTGAACACAGAACCTTTCTGCTCACTACGTCATTTGCCCCCCGGCCCGTCGGGCGTCGGGGCGGCAACCTTTACGCTTTTTTGACAACGAGTTGACGGTGGAATTGCAGCAGCTGTCTGGCAAAGAGGTATTACCACCCTTTGTTTTTGTATTGAATTGGCCTTGACATAATAAGACCGATAGCAACCAATGCCAGTCCGCAGAGCGGAAGAGATGTGCCACGGGAGGGCGCACCGACGCACTGCAACGATCCGGCACCAGGCCAGCATTGGGGGTTATCATGCAGAAATCGGATAGCGTCACGGCGTCCACGCGTCGCCACGTCAGGGCGCTTTGGCTCGCATCGGGATGCGTCGCTGCGCTGGGTTTTGCCAGCACCGCACAAGCTCAGACGGACACTGAAGCCGCGCCGCAGGAAGGCGTGGAAATCGTCGTCAACGGCATTCGGGCATCGATCGATAACGCGATCGACGCCAAGCGCCGCGACACGCGCGTTACCGACGGCATTTCGGCGGAAGATCTCGGCAAGTTTCCCAGCGAGAACATCACCGAGGCGATCCAGCGCATCTCGGGCGTGCAGATGTCGAACATCAACGGCCGCGGCGCCACGATCAGCATCCGCGGCCTGGGCCCGCAATATGCGATGACGACGGTAAATGGCCAGACCTTCAAGAGCGCCGACTTCACCGACGGCTTCCGCTACGACATCATCCAGACCGAACTCGCCAACGCGATCCAGGTGATCAAGTCACCCACCGCAGACATGGATGCGGGCGGCCTTTCCGGCACGGTGAACATCCAGACGACCAAGCCGCTCGATCATAAGGATCGGCAGCTGGTGCTCGCGGTGAAGGGCCAGAACTCCGAATATGCCGGCGGCAGGATCACGCCGAAGATCAGCGGCAGCTATGTCGACCAGCTCGCGGACGGCACGCTCGGCGTGTACGTCAACCTAGGCTATCAGAAGCTGAAGGACCGCGCCGACTATTTCTGGATGGATCGCTGGGCCACCCAGACGATCGCCGGCGCCACCACCTATGTGCCACGCCGCCCGCGCTACCGCCGCATCGATCGCGAAACCGAGCGCCTGATGGGCAGCGGCGGCCTACAGTGGCGGCCGAGCGACCGCATCGAGATCGACGCCAGCGCGATCTACGCCAAGGACATCACCGACTATGACGTGAACCAGCAGGTGTTCCTTTTCAACACCGCCCGGATCGCGGCAAGCAACGTCATCGGCGACGTCGCAACCAAAGCTACCGCAACCAATTTCACGCTGGAGAACAATCGCCAGCACGAGGATCGCGATCTCGTCAGCCAGGGCTATACCTTGTCGGGAAAATGGACCGGCGAGAATGGCTGGTCGGCACGCACAGTGCTCAACTACACCAAGGGCAGCAGCTATCAGCGCGAAGCCGCCGCGATCCTGGGCGTGAACATCCCCACCGCGACGATCGACTTCAGCGACTGGAAGTCGGTGAAGTATAGCGTCGGGACGGATCTGTCGAACCCCGCGCTATATGCGCCGGCAACGCTCAGCCGCAACGAATACCCGAACGGCGCCACGCGCAAGATGGCGTCGAGCGAAAGCTCGGCACAGGCGGACCTGTACAAGGAAGTCGCGCTCGGCCCGATCAACCAGCTCAGCATCGGCGCGAAGTACCGGCACGAGATCTTCAACCGCGACGTCAGCCGCCACGACATGATCGCGCTGCTGTCGCGCCAGCCGGCTCCCTCCAGCCCGATCTTCCCGGCGATGGCCGCCAACAACTATGCAGTCGGCGGCTTCCTCAACGGCGATTCGGGCATTCCCGGCGCGTGGATCGGTCCGGACCTCGGCGCCTATGACAAGGCACTCGCGGCGGCAGGCATCACCGTGCCGGACATCGCCGCCCCCGAAGCCAGCTACCATGTCGATCGCTTCATGCCTTCGGCCTATGCGATGGCCGGCATCGACACCCGGCTTGGCGACATGACGCTGCGCGGCAATATCGGCGTGCGCTACGAGCACACCAAGCAGAAGGTGAAGGGCAATATCACTGCGCCCCGCACCGATGGGTACACCGAAGTGCAGCGCAAGATCGGTGACTATGCGATCGAGCAGAGCTACGACAACTTCCTGCCCAGCTTGAACCTGGTACTGGAGCCGACCAGCACGCTGCAGGTCCGCTTCGCCGCGGCCAAGGTGCTGGTCCGTCCGATCATGGATTCGAATACGTCCATGGCGCAGACCACCAGCAGCTCGCCCAATACCTTCCCGGTGGGCACCAGCACGATCACCGTCGATCTGGGGCAGGCATCGCTCAAGCCGCTCACTGCCGACCAGCTCGATCTCGGCGTCGAATGGTACTTCACCCGATCGAGCGCGATCGCGATCAACGGCTTCTACAAGTGGATCAAGAACGGAACCTTCTCGTCGCTGATCTGCCCGTCGTCGTTCAACGGCACGGCGCTGACCAGCTTGGGCAATGATTGCGTCGATGCCCGGGGCAACATCTACGACATCACCGAAACCCGCAACGATCCCAGCACCATCAAGGTGAAGGGCTTCGAAGTGAGCTGGAACCAGTCGTTCGATCGCCTGCTGCCGGTGGACGGCTTCGGCATCCTCGCCAACCTGACGCGCGTTTATCCGCAAAAGGTGGCGATCGGCACCGGCTTCACCATCCGCAACCTCTCGAAGGTGACGTGGAACGTCTCGCCCTATTGGGAGAACGAACACTTCAACATCCGCCTCTCGGTGAACCACCGCAGCAGCTACGAACAGAACAGCGCAGACAGCTTCTTCGCACGGGAGGGCCACACCGTGCGCGGCCGCACCCAGTTCGACCTGAGCGGCGGCTATTCGCCGAACAGCTGGCTCAGCTTTGCGGCGGGCGTGATCAATCTCAACAACAGCCGCGAACAGGCCTATTTCCGCAACACCGACGTGTGGCAGGAAAGCAGCTTCTACGGCCGTAGCTTCTACCTGTCGGCCACGCTGAAGATGTAAGACTCGGCCCCGGGGACGGCACCCAGCCGCCCCCGGGGCAATTTCGTGCTTCTGGAGTATTCGCCTTGGCCGATTCCGCCGCCCGCCGTCTCCGCTTCCTCGGTCCGGTTTCGGCCGGTCTCGCCCTTGCAGCGCCGGCCGCTGCTCAGCCGGCCCGTCTGGCCCCCGCCGCTGCACCGCAGCCGGCGACCGCCGCAGCCCGTGCCGTCCTCACCCGGCTCGGTGTGGATACCGCTCGCATTGATCTGGCGCTGGTCCCCGGCGCCACCCCGACATTCCGCGCCCGAACCGCCGCCGGCCGTCTGCGCGTCGAAGGCTCCTCGCCGGTCGCGCTGGTGCGCGGCGCCGCCCGATATCTGGGCGCACAGGGTAGCCTGGCCGTTTCCTGGGAAGGTGTGCGCAGCCGCCCGCTGGTGCTCCGGGACGGCTATGACAGCGGCGTCGTCGCCTCTTCCTTCTCGCTGCGCACCTATCTGAACACCTGCACCTATGGCTACACCACGCCCTGGTGGAACTGGGGGCGCTGGGAACGCGAGATCGACTGGATGGCAGCGCACGGCGTCGACACGCCGCTCGCGATGGAAGGCCAGGAGCATGTCTGGCGGGCGCTGTGGCGCGAGCAGGGCATGAACGACGCACAGATCGCCGCCGGTCTCTCCGCCGCACCCTTCCTGCCGTGGCAACGCATGGGCAACATCGCCGGCTATCGCGCGCCGCTCTCGGCCAACTGGATCGAGAAGAAGCGTGTCCTGCAGCGCCAGATCCTCGGGCGGATGCGGTCGCTGGGCATGAAGCCGATCCTGCCGGCCTTCTCCGGCTATGTGCCCGAGGCGTTCGCCAAGGCGCACCCTGACGCCAAAATCTACCGGATGCGGCAGTGGGAAGGCTTCCCCGGCACCTATTGGCTCGATCCCTCCGATCCGCTGTTCGCCAAGCTCGCCGCGCGCTTCCTGCAACTCTACACGGCGACCTATGGTCCCGGCGAATATTACCTCGCCGACGCCTTCAACGAGATGGTGCCGCCGATCGCCGAGGACGGCAGCGACGCCCGCGCCGCCACCTATGGCGACGCCATCGCCAACACCGCCGCCACCCGCGCCGCCGCTCTCCCGAAGGAGGTGCGCGATGCCCGGCTCGCAGCCTATGGCGAGCGCCTCTATCGCTCGATCACCGCGGCCGCGCCGAACGCGACCTGGGTGATGCAGGGCTGGCTATTCGGCGCCGACAAGGCGTTCTGGACGCCGGACGCGATTGCGGCCTTCCTGTCGAAAGTGCCGGACGAGCGCATGCTGATCCTCGACATCGGCAATGATCGCTATCCCGGCATCTGGAACGCGACCAAGGCCTTCTACGGCAAGGGCTGGGCGTACGGCTATGTTCACAATTACGGCGGCAGCAACCCGGTCTATGGCGACCTGAATTTCTACCGCAGCGACATGACCGCCGCCCTCGCCAATCCCGGCCATGGCCGGATGCGCGGCTTCGGCCTGTTTCCCGAAGGCCTGCACAACAACAGCATCGCCTATGCCTATGCCTATGATCTCGCCTGGGGCGAAATCGACGCGGAGGGCAAGGCGCGCCCGCTGGACGCCTGGCTCGGCGACTACACCAAGAGCCGCTACGGAAAGACCTCGCCCGCGCTGGTCACTGCATGGGGACAGGCGATCGCCGGCGCCTATTCCACGCGCTACTGGACGCCGCGCTGGTGGCACGAGCAGGCCGGCGCCTATCTGCTATTCAAGTTCCCCAGCCTCGATGGCGCGAACTATCCCGCCGCGCCGGGCGACGCCGCCGCGCTGCGCGCCGGTATCGACGCGCTGCTGACCCAGGCTCCGGGCTATGCGGGCGAACCGCTCTACACCTATGACGCGGTCGATCTCGTCCGCCACTATGCCAGTCTGAAGCTCGACGAGCGTCTCAAGACCGCCGTCGCGGCCTATAAGGCCGGGGACCTGGCCGCCGGCGACAGCGCCACCGCTGCTGCCGAACGGCTCGCCAAGGGCATCGACGCACTCGCCGGGAACCAGCAGGAAACGCTAGGCAGTTGGCTCGCGGACGCAGCAGCCTATGGAGACACGCCGGCCGAGAAGGCGGCGTTCGTCGAGCAGGCGAAGGCGATTGTCACCGTCTGGGGAGGAACGGGCCACTTGTCCGACTATGCCTCGCGTGCATGGCAGGGCCTGTATGCCGGCTATTACTGGCCCCGTTGGCAGCGGTTCCTGGCTGCCCAGCGTGCCGCGGCCGTCGCGCACACGCCCTTCGACGCAGCCGCCACGGCGAAGGCTGTCCGCGACTGGCAGGCCGCCTGGCTGAAGGATGGCCGGATGTGGCGGAGGTCGCGCCCAGCGGCACCGCTCACCCTCGCCCGCACGGTCCTCGCGGAAAGCGACGCCAAATGACGGAAACGCAGGCAAAAACCGTCGCCGCCCTCGCGGGGAAGCCGCGCTTTCTCGCGCTGGACGTGTTTCGCGGTGCCACGATCTTCCTGATGATCCTGGTCAACACCTCGGGGCCGGGTGCCGAGCCCTATCCGCAGCTGGTCCATGCCAAATGGTTCGGCTTTACCCTCGCGGACCTGGTGTTCCCCACCTTCCTGTTCGCGATGGGCAATGCGATGAGCTTCGCCCTGCGCAAGCCGGTGGCGACCGGGCCCTACCTCGCCAAGCTGTTCCGGCGCGGCGCGGTCATCTTCGTGCTCGGCTATTTGATGTACTGGTTCCCGTTCGTCGAGCAGGGGGCGAATGGCTGGGAATGGAAGCCCTTCGCACTCACCCGCGTGCCGGGCGTGCTCCAGCGCCTGGCGCTCTGCTATGTGCTGGCGGGCCTGCTGATCCGCTGGCTCCGGCCGCGGCAGCTGCTGCTCGCGGGCATGGCGATGCTGCTCGGCTACTGGACGATCCTGCTCGCCTTCAGTCCGCCGGGCATGGCCTACGACAAATACGCCAATATCGGTACGCAGATCGATCTGTGGCTGCTCGGTCCCGGGCATCTCTACAAGAAGGATGGAGGCTTCGATCCCGAAGGGTTGCTCGGCACGCTGCCTGCCACCGTCAACGTGATCGCCGGCTATCTGGCCGGCTTTGCCATCGTGCGGAGCGGCGACCTTGGCCGCACCGTGCGGCGCATGGCCGTGATCGGCGGCCTGCTGGTCCTCGCCGGGCTTGCCTGGTCGCCCTGGTTTCCCATCGCGAAGAAGCTGTGGACCGGCTCCTATGTGCTGCTCACCGTCGGGTTCGACCTGCTGCTGCTCAGCGGCACGATCGCGCTGATCGAGCTGGCCGGTTTCAGGCGCGGCAGCCGCTTCTTCACCATTCTCGGCCGCAATCCCCTGGCGATCTATCTCTTCTCCGAACTGTTCGTCACCATCCTCCACCTGATTCCCGCATCGGACAAGGACAGCAGCTATGAAGCCGCCGGCGTCGACGTGTTTCAGGCGATAGCACCGGGCCCGCTTGGCGCGCTGCTCTGCGCCTTTGCCTATACGATGCTGTGCTGGGCAGTCGGTTGGTGGATGGATCGCAAGGGCTGGATCCTGAAGGCGTGAGCCGCATCGGCCGTCTGGCGAAGCTCCGCGGAACCGGCTAGAGCGGATTTCGACCGCACTGAATCGGTGAGGGATTCCCA
>NZ_ALBQ01000031.1 GCF_000282895.1 Sphingomonas sp. ATCC 31555 | reverse complement strand
CGCGTCCAGGCCGAAGCGCCCGCCCCGGCCCCCCGCCCGGCGGCACCGGCGCCCACCGCGCCGCCCGCCCCGGCTGCAGCCGCCCCCGCTACCGATGCCGAGACGCCGCGGACGCCGCAGCCGGTGCTCCGCTCGGTCGGCCCCGGCGGCTTCATCCGCCAGAATCCCGGCGAGCAGGCACCGCCGAGCACACCGGCACCGCCGCGCCGGCTGGTGCCCGCCAAACCCAGCGACGCGATCGCCGGCAAGGCGACGCTGCTCGACCTGAACGACAAGATCTGCAAATGGCCGCTCGGCCATCCCGGCGAGCCGGACTTCCACTTTTGTGGCGACAAGGTGAACCCGGGCTTCCCCTATTGCGTCGAGCATTGCGGCCACGCCTATCAGGCACAGCTGCCCCGCCGCGATCGCCGCACGCCCCCGGCCATGCCGTTCGGCGGCACGCCCCGCGCGCGCTGATCCGCACCACAACCACACGCCCATGGAAAAGGGCCCGTTCCCACCGGAACGGGCCCTTTTCTGTATCCGGATCGCCGAATTCAGCGGTGTTCGAGCCGGGCCGCGAGCGCCGTGTTGCCCTGGGCGGCGGCGACACCGGCGGCGGTGCGGCCGGTGGCATCGGCCAAGGCCGGATCGGCGCCGGCCGCGAGCAGCAGGTCCACCTGCGCAGCGCGCCCGAACAGCGCGGCCATCATCAGCGCGGTCTGCCCCGCCTTGTTGCGGGCATTGACGTCGCAGCCGGCCTTGAGCAGCCGCGCGGCGATCGCGTCGTCCCCCTTGAAGGCTACGCCCATCTGCGCGGTGTTGCCCTGCCCGCCATCGGCGAGGCACGGATCGGCACCGGCCGCGATCAGCGCCTCCAGCGCTGCCGCCTGGCCGTTATAGGCAGCGAGGATCACGGGGGTGAAACCGCGCGAATCGCGGGCATTGGGGTCTGCGCCCATCTGCACCAGCGCCGGCACCAGATCGGCGCGGCCGGCGCGAGCGGCTTCGAACAACAGCGTCTGCCGGCGTTCGGGCGAGGGCAGATCGGGGGCAGCAGTCTGGGCCGCGACGATCGGCGACGCGAACAATGCGACGCCGACCAGGAGAAGTGAAAAGATAGGCATTGCTTCCTCCGGGTACGCGAAAGCCCGGGCCGGCTCGTGCCGACCCGGGTCTCCGGGGGGACCTCAGTTGGCGGCGGACTGTTCAGGGTGCGCCGCCCGATATTCCGCGACGGCCTTTTCCACCTCCGCCATCGGCACGTTCACCGCCTTGGCGAGCCGGCTGCCATAGTCCTTGTCGGCCTGGTAGAAATAGCTGACCATGATCGTGCGCGTGCGCGGCGAAACGACCTTGCCAAGATCACCCGACAGGTTCTTGATCAGGTCTGCCTTCTCCGCCGCCGGCAACGCGCGATAGAACAGCCCGGCCTGGGCGAAATTGTTGGTCTTCGCGATCGGCCGGGCCGCGACCGTGGCATCGATGGCATAGGTGGAGGCGCCGGCTTCGGCCGGAGTGGTCTTGGGTGCCAGCGCCGCCGGGAAATAGTTGACCCGCGCACTGCGGCCCGAGGCGTTGAGCTGCCCGTCCTGGCTGTTGTTCACCACCGTCACGCGCGGGCGGTTCACCGGCAGCGCCAGTGCGTTGGCGCCGATCCGGTAGCGCTGGGTATCGGCATAGCTGAACAGGCGGCCCTGCAGCATGCGATCGGGCGACGCCTCGATCCCCGGCACCATGTTCGATGGCGCGAAGGCGGACTGTTCGGTCCATTCAAAGAAATTGTCCGGCACCTTGTTCAGCGTCATCTCGCCGATCTTGCGGAAGGGCACGCCCAGCCATTCCTTGGTATCGTCGAACGGGTTGTAGTCGAGCTTGGCGAAATCGTCGGCACGCATCACCTGCACCATCAGATCCCAGCTCGGGTAATTGCCCTTGGCGATCTCGTTGTAGAGATCGTGGGTGTGATAATCGAACGCCTGCGCGCCCGCTTGGGCGGCGGTGAGGTTGCGAACGCCCTGGCGGCTGATCCAGCGGAACTTGGCGAACACCGTCTCGCCCTTCGCATTCACCAGCTTGAAGGCGTGGACGCCGTTGCCGTCCATCGTGCGGTACGAGGCCGGGGTGCCCAGGTTCGAATAGAGCTGGGTGAGCATGTTGGTCGATTCGGGCGTGGCCGAGAAGAAATCGAAGAAGCGATTGGGATCCTGACGGTTGGTGACGGGATCGGGCTTCAGCGAATGCACCATATCCGGGAACTGCATCGCATCGCGGATGAAGAAGATCGGCAGATTGTTGCCCACCAGATCCCAGTTGCCCTGTTCGGTATAGAATTTCGTCGCGAAGCCGCGCGGATCGCGCAGCCATTCCGGGCTGTCCTTGCCGTGGATCACGCTGGAAAAGCGCACGAACACCGGGGTTTCCTTGCCCGGCTGGAACAGCGAGGCCTTGGTCAGATCAGTGATGTCGGCGGTGGCGCGGAACACGCCGTGCGCGCCGGTGCCGCGAGCATGGACGACGCGCTCGGGCGTGCGCTCACGATCGAAGCGGGCCAGCTTCTCGATCAGGTGCGAATCCTCGAGCAGCACCGGGCCGAGATCGCCTGCCGCCTTGGAATGGCGATTCTCGCCCACTGGCGCGCCGTTGTCGCGCGTGAGCACCGGCGCGGCGCCGGTTTCGGCCTGGATCGGGGTATCGGCCTGGGCGCTGACCGGCGCGGCACCGGTGGACATGCGGCTCGAAACCTGGGTCTCGGTCTGGGCAAGCGCGGCGGCGGGCAGCACGGCGCCGCTAAGCAACGCGGCCATCGCCGCGCCGCTCCGGGTGGAACGAAGCATTTGGAAACTCCCTTTTGGTGGCGGCGGCGCCATGGTGCACCGCATCGCCAGGCCTGCGCATATGAAGCTGCAACGATGCGCAGGTGAAACGCAAAGACGCGTTCACAGAAATCGAGGCAGCCGCTCAACATGGCGCGCACCGAGGCCGCCTTGCGCGGTGTGGCCCGCACCCCCTATACGTTCCGCATGTCCGAAGACCTCTTCGCTGCGCCCTCCGTCCCCGCCGGCACCTATGACGCCTCGTCGATCGAGGTGCTCGAAGGCCTGGAGCCGGTGCGGCGCCGGCCGGGCATGTATATCGGCGGCACCGACGAGCGCGCGCTCCACCATCTCGCCGCCGAAATCCTCGACAATGCGATGGACGAGGCGGTCGCCGGGCACGCCAACCGCATCGAGGTGACGCTCGCCGCGCCCAACCGCATCACCATCGTCGACAATGGCCGCGGCATGCCGGTCGATCCCCACCCGCGCTTTCCGGACAAGTCGGCGCTCGAGGTGATTCTCTCGATGCTCCACTCGGGTGGCAAGTTTTCGGGCAAAGCCTATGCCACCTCGGGCGGCCTGCACGGCGTCGGCATCTCGGTGGTCAACGCGCTGTCGGTGGACACGGTGGTCGAGGTGGCGCGGGACAAGCAGCTCTATCGCCAGCGCTTCAGCCAGGGCCAGACGCTGGGACCGCTGGAGAAGATCGGCGGCACGCCCAACCGGCGCGGCACCAGCGTTGCCTTCACCCCCGATCCCGAGATCTTCGGCGAGATGCTGTTCAAGCCTGCGCGGCTGTACAAGCTCGCCCGCTCCAAGGCCTATCTGTTCGCCGGCGTCGAGATCCGCTGGAAGTGCGACCCGTCGCTGATCACCGACGACACGCCGGCGGAAGCGGTGTTCCAGTTCCCCGGCGGCCTTGCCGATCACCTGAAGGAACAGGTCGGCAGCCGCGAATGCGCCACCGCGGATTTCTTCGCGGGCACCCAGGAATTTCCCGATTCGCAGGGCCGCGTCGAATGGGCAGTCGCCTGGCCGCTGTGGAGCGACGGCAGCTATAGCTGGTACTGCAACACCATCCCGACGCCAGACGGCGGCACCCACGAGCAGGGCCTACGCCAGGCGCTGGTGCGGAGCCTGCGCAGCTTCGCCGACCTGGTCGGCAACAAGAAGGCCAAGGACCTCAACCCCGACGACGTGGTGACCGGCTCCGAGGTCATGCTCTCGGTGTTCATCCGCGAGCCGCAGTTCCAGAGCCAGACCAAGGACCGGCTGACCAGCCCCGAGGCGACCGCGCTCGTCGAAAAGGCGGTCCGCGACCATTTCGACCATTATCTCACCGACAATATGGAGCGCGGCAAGGCGCTGCTCGGCTATGTGCTGGAGCGGATGGACGATCGCCTGCGCCGGAAGCAGGAGCGCGAGGTCAAGCGCAAGTCGGCGACGAGCGGCCGCAAGCTGCGCCTGCCCGGCAAGCTGACCGACTGTTCGGCCGACAGCCCCGAAGGCACCGAGTTGTTCATCGTCGAGGGCGATTCGGCGGGCGGCTCGGCCAAGCAGGCACGCGACCGCAAGACCCAGGCGATCCTGCCGATCCGCGGCAAGATCCTCAACGTCGCCAGCGCGACCTCGGCCAAGATCCTGGCGAACCAGGAGATCGCCGACCTGATCCAGGCGCTGGGCTGCGGCACCCGCAAGGACTGCGACGCCGCCCATCTGCGCTACGAACGCATCATCATCATGACCGACGCGGACGTCGACGGCGCGCATATCGCGACGCTGCTGATGACCTTCTTCTTCCAGGAAATGCCGGACCTGGTGCGCAAGGGGCATCTCTACTTGGCCCAGCCGCCGCTATACCGCCTGACCGTGGGCTCGAAGAGCCTCTACGCCCGCGACGACGCGCACCGGATCGAGATCGAGAAGACGGCGTTCAAGGGCAAGAAGGTGGAAGTCAGCCGGTTCAAGGGCCTGGGCGAGATGAACCCGAACCAGCTCAAGGAAACCACCATGGATCCCAAGACGCGCGGCATGCTGCGCGTGACGCTGCCGCAGGAATATGAGGAGCGTGCGGGGGTGAAGGACTTGGTCGACCGGCTGATGGGCAATAATCCGGCCCACCGCTTCGCCTTCATCCAAGAAAATGCGGCTCGGCTCGACGATGAGGTGATCGACGCCTGAAAACGGAGCAAGAACGCGCTTGAAGCGGCGATGGTCCACACCCAGTTGCGGTCGCCGTTGCTCCTGCACCCTCATAGTAACAATAAAATGCAGGACATGAGGGCAGAAATTCTCTAGATTTCAACGCGGGCCATCGTTGATGAGCCTGCTGATGGGAGAAGTCGTATGCGTCTGCCCACCCTGATGTTTGCGTTCGTTCTTGCACCGGCGGTGCATGCGCAAGATGCCTCGAAAGACCCGGAAATCGTCGTAACAGGAACCTCGCTGGAACAGACCCGCGAGCAGCTTGAGGCCTGCATTGCGCGAGGGTGCGACCCGAAGCAGGATATCGATGCGTCGCTGGCGCATGCGGAGAGTCAGTATATCGCCGGCGACTTCGATGGCGCCCGCGCAACGCTGAGGAATTCGGTACATCGCAACAAGCGCCATCGGCAGGATCTGCCGGTCGACGTCTCCGACCTGCAACGCGCCTATGGCAGGCTCATCGAAATGAACGGCCAGCCCGCCGTCAGCCGAATCGTGCAGATCGACGCCCTGGACAGCCTGAAGGCCGGGTTGGACAAACAAGATCGCAGAGTTTTCTTGCAGCGCACCTCGCTGGCGGAGAGTTTCTCGCAAGCGGGCCGCCATCGCGCCGCCTATGACATCTACGAGGATGTCGAACGCCAGGCCGAACGCGCCGGCCTGCCCCAAGTTGCCGCCTATGCGCTGCTCCGGCGCGCGGCCCTGCTCAACGCACTTGCAAGCTTCAACCCCGAGTATCGGCAGCGCTATCGCGCCGCGCTGACCAAGCTGGAGTCGGTCGAGGGGCCGGACATGGCGAAGTTCCGAGTGGCAGCGGTGATACTTCGGGCTCGGGATACCGGTGGCGAACGGGACGAATCGGCGCTGGACGCGGCAATCGCAAACATCGACCCACAGCAGTTTGATCGTCCGTTCCTGCTTTATGCGCCGCCGGTGATCCTGAACAAGCATGGCAAGAGCAGGATGGGAGGAAGCGGCGCGAAGATCGAACCTGACTGGATGGACGTGCGCATTGCCGTGACGCGGCAGGGCAAGGTTGAAGGGTATGAGATTCTCCGCCGGACGGATGGCATCGACGAGCGGTGGGTAAAGCAGGTGACGGACACCATCCCGCGTCGCCGCTACGCACCGTTCGTGCCGGCTAGCGGCGAGGCGGTGAGTTATCGTGTCGAGCGCTTCTCGTTCGTGCGGGACTGGTCGACTATGCCAACCGCCAGCAGCCGCGTACGTACCCAGAACACCAATGCGCGCTTGGTTTGGCTGGATCTGACGCCAGACAATGTCGCGGCGCGCCCTTCCGCCAATCCGGGGACCTAAACGCTGCTGCGCGACTGCCGCCCCACCGGCAGCGGCGGCCTACAGGTCCCCCCGCATCCGCCGCTGGTGGTATTTCACCCGCACGGTGATGCCGAGCACCATCAGGAAGAAGGCGAGGGCCAGCACCGCCGCCGGTACCGCGACCGGCATCGGCCAAACCTTGGCCCTGAGCGCCGCAAGCAGCGCGCCGAGCACCGCCAGCCACACCGCGCCCATCCGCAGCGGCCGCGCGATCTGCTTCAGCTCGGCCTTGTAGGCGGCGCGTTCGGCGGGGTCGTTCAGGCGGGGCGGGGTCGGCATGTCCAATCTTCCTTCAACAGCCCGTAGAGCGTGGTGTCGCGGATGCCGATATGGGTTTCCCATTCGGCGCGCAGCACCCCTTCCAGCCGGAAGCCCAGCCGTTCGAGCAGCCGGCGCGAATACACATTGTCCGGATCGGTGTCCGCAAAAACCCGCCGCTGGCCCTCAGCGAACAGCTGCTCGATCACGGCGGTCAGCGCCTCTTCGGCGATCCCCTTCCCCCAATGGACCCGGGCGAGCAGATAGCCCAGTTCGCTGACGTTGCGCTGCCGCTTCTCGCCCACCGCGACATAGCCGATCGCTTCGTCGGATTCCGCCAACGTGATCGCCCAGACGCGCCAGTCCGGATCGGTGCGGGCAAAGCTGGTGCGGGTTTGGGCGACATCCCGGTGAGGCGCGTGGCTCCACCAGTGCATCAGCTCGGCGTCGGCCAGACTGGGGAACAGCGCCTCGGCATCCCGCACCTCGCGCGGCCGCAGGCGCAGCCGCGCGGTGGCAAGCACCGGCGTGCCGCGCGCAGCCCCCGAACGCTCAGCGATTGCCACCGATCAAGTCGCCCAGGCCGCCGAGCACCGATCCTTCGCCACGGCTGGGGCCACCGCCCATCGCCGCCGCCGCCATCCGCCCGGCGAGCCGCGCGAAGGGCAGCGACTGGATCCACACCTTGCCAGGCCCGCGCAGGCGGGCGAAGAACACGCCCTCGCCGCCGAAGAACATGCTGCGCACGCCCCCCACCGAGACGAGATCGAAATCGATCGAGGGCGTCAGTGCGGCAACGCAGCCGGTATCGACATGCAGTTCCTCGCCGGGCGCCAGTTCGCGCTCCACCACGGTGCCGCCCATCTGCACGAACACCCAGCCATCGCCGTCCAGCCGCTGCATGATGAAGCCTTCGCCGCCGAACAGCCCGGTCATCACGCGGCGCTGGAAGGCGATGCCGATCGACACGCCCTTGGCCGCGGCGAGGAACGCATCCTTCTGGCAGATCAGCGTGCCGCCATAATCGGACAGTCGCAGCGGCAGGATCGCGCCCGGCGTGGGCGAGGCGAAAGCGACGCGCGCCTTGCCGTGGCCATTATGGGTGAACACGGTGGTGAACAGGCTCTCGCCGGTGACGAGGCGCTTGCCGGCGCCGAGCAGCTTGTCCATGAAGCCGCCGCCCTGCCCACCGCTGCCGTCGCCGAACACCGTCGTCATGCCGATTGCGGCATCCTTCCACACCATCGCGCCAGCTTCGGCGACGGCGCTTTCGCCCGGATCGAGCTCGATCTCGACGAACTGAAGCTCCTGCCCCTTGATCTCGAAATCGATATCGTCGGCGATCCCGTCGCGGCGGTGGTGCGTCCAAGGGCTTGAGGGGGGCATGCGCTACTCTCCAGATGATCCGTTGCAGTCGAATACTACACCACCGCGCGCCCGACGCGAGCCCCTGGACGCGCCGCCCTTGATCGCAGGGACCAGCCGGGCCATGTGCGCCCGCAACGCAATGGGAGTTTGGATGCATGGACGCGCGTAACGGCATTGGCGGCAGCCTGACGGGCCTGGACCTGCGCGCCGAGATCGAGCGGCTGCGCAAGGAACGCAATGCCGTGATCCTGGCCCATTACTATCAGAAGCCGGAGCTGCAGGACCTGGCCGATTTCGTCGGCGACAGCCTGGACCTGAGCCGAAAGGCGGCGGAAACCGACGCGGACGTGATCGCATTCTGCGGCGTGCGCTTCATGGCGGAGACCGCCAAGATCCTGTCGCCCGACAAGATCGTGGTGCTGCCGGACATGGACGCCGGCTGCAGCCTGGAAGACAGCTGCCCGCCCGACCAGTTCGCCGCCTTCCGGGCCAAGCATCCCGATCACATCGCGCTGACCTATATCAACTGCTCGACCGAGGTGAAGGCGCTGAGCGACGTGATCGTCACCAGTTCGTCGGCCGAGAAGATCCTGTCGCAGATCCCGGCCGATCAGAAGATCATCTTCGGCCCCGATCGCAACCTGGGCGGCTATCTGCAGCGCAAGACCGGGCGCGAGCTGCTGCTGTGGCCGGGCGTGTGCATCGTCCACGAAGCGTTCAGCGAGACCGAGCTGCTGAAGCTCCAAGCCGAGCACCCCGGCGCGCCGATCGCCGCGCACCCCGAATGCCCGCCCTTCATCCTGGACCATGCCGATTATGTCGGATCGACCAAGGGAATCCTGGATTTCTCCAAGGCGATGCCCGGTGATACGCTGATCGTCGCGACCGAGCCGCACATCATCCACCAGATGCAGAAGGCGATGCCGGAGAAGACCTTCATCGGCGCCCCCGGCGCGGACGGCAACTGCAACTGCAACATCTGCCCATATATGGCGCTGAACACGATGGAGAAGCTGTATCTGGCGCTTCGCGACCTGACGCCGCGCATCGAGATCGAGGAAGGGCTGCGCCTGCGCGCCAAGCGGAGCCTGGACCGGATGCTGGACATGGCCGCCGGCACCGTCGGCAAGGGCGATCTGGGGCCGCTGCCCGCCTGACGCATGCTGGGGGAGTGCCCCAGCCTCCGGGCAAACCCAGGGGGCGTCGACGCGCGGCTCGATGCGCAGTAGAAACGATATGCAAACCTTGGCACGACCCCCGGCAAGAGGCGGCGCGGCCAAGGTCTCGATACGCTCTGGGCCGTGAACGCTGATGCAGGACACTCCCCCGTCCGCCGCTTCCTGGAACGGCGCGCCGCCGCAGCTTCCGCGGGCGGGGCTGATGGCGCGGCTGATCGCAGAACTGCAGGTTTCGATGATCACCGCCGGTGCGCGGGCGCTGGACGGCGATCTGGATCGCGCGATCGTGTTCATGGTGGTCGCGCGGATCAGCGACATGCCGTCGCCGGGCCATGCGCTGGCCGAGCGCCGGGCGTCGCAGGCGATCAGCATCAACGCGCTTGCCGCATCGCTCGCCCGCCCGTTCGAAACGATGCGGCGGCACATCCACGCGCTATGCGACCGGGGGCTCTGCACGCGCGGCCCCGCGGGCGTTACCGTGCCCGAAGCGGTGCAGGCGCGGCCGGAGATCGCCGCGCTGTTCCGTAGCAGCCATGATGCGCTGGTGCGGCTGGCCGAAGACCTGGCCGCGTTCGGATTCGCCCTTCCGGAAACACGCGCGCACCGCCCCTATGACTGGCGGTCAGGGCTGGCTGCCGCGCACGACATTCTGCTGACCGGCGTCGAATTCAGCGCCCATCGCTACCAAAGCTGGACCGACATGGTGATGGCGAATGCCATTCTGTGCGCCAATTGCCGCCCGATAATGGAAGATCGCGCGACATCGATCGCCTATGCCGAATTCAGCCCGGTGCCGCCCGAAGCGCTGCGCCGGCCGGTATCGACCGGCGCGATCGCGCGGGCGCTGGGCCTGCCGCCGTCGACCGCGCACCGCCGGGTGGCGGCGATGGTCGAATCGGGCTTTCTGGTGCGGCGCAAGCGAGGCGTGATGCTGGCCGATTCGGCGATCACCGATGCTCAGCGGCTGGCGGATGCGCGCACCGCGCTGCTCCACACCCGTCAGATTCTGATCCGGCTCGCCGCCGGCGGCTTCCGCTTCGCCAATCCCGCCGCCTGCTATCTGGACGGACGGCCCGAACTGGTGCCATTCGGATAGACGCGGGCGGCGCCGGCTTTTACAGCCGTGGCCATGTCTTTCGCCCTTCCCCGTTTCGATTGCGACCAGTTCGTCCGCGCGACCCTTGCCGAGGATCTGGGCGAAGGCGGCGACGTCACCTGCGCCGCCGTGATCCCCGCCGATGCGCGCTTCGCCGGGGTGATGGACAGCCGCGATCCGATCACCGTCGCGGGCCTGGGCCTGGCCGAGGCGTTCTTCCGGGCGCTCGATCCCGATGCGCGCATCGAACGGCTGGTGGCAGACGGCGATTCGGTGGCGCCGGGCACCGAGCTGCTGCGGCTGCAGGGGCTCGCCCGCGCGCTGCTGACGGCCGAGCGATCGGCGCTGAACACGGTGCAGCATCTGAGCGGCATCGCCACGCTGACCCGCCGCTATGTCGATGCCATTGCCGGCACCGGCGCGACGCTGCTCGATACCCGCAAGACCCTGCCGGGGCTGCGGGTGCTGGAGAAATATGCGACGCGCATGGGCGGGGCGACCAACCACCGCATGGGCCTGTGGGATGCGGCGATGATCAAGGACAACCATGTCGCCGTCGCCGGTTCGGTGGAGACGGCGGTGGCGCGGGCAGTGGCCGCGGGAGTCGAGCGGATCATCGTGGAGGTGGACCGGATCGACCAGATCGCACCGGCGCTGCATGCCGGCGCGACGCATCTGCTGCTCGACAATATGGGGCCGCCGATGCTGCGCGAGGCGGTGGCGCTGGTCGCCGGCCGGGTGCCGACCGAGGCATCGGGCGGCGTGAATCTCGACACGATCCGCGCGATCGCGGAAACCGGCGTCACCTATATCAGCGTCGGGCGGCTGACCCAGTCGGCGCCGGCTGCCGATATCGGACTCGATTTCGCGACATTGTGAGGGAGGGCGACGGCATGAAGGCGATGGTGGTTGCGCTGGGCATCGTTGCGGCATTGCTGCCGGGCGCGGCATTGGCGCAGGCGCAGATGTGCGTGGTGCCGAACAGGGTCGAACGGCCGCGACCGGACCTGCCGAGCGCGCGCGAACCGCGACGGCTGATGCCGATCGGCAGCTACACGCTCGCGCTCACCTGGTCCCCCGGCTATTGCCGCGCGCATGGCGACGAGCCAGGGCGCGCCTTCCAGTGCGGCAGCGGCAACCGCTTCGGCTTCACGCTGCACGGGCTGTGGCCGGACGGGCGGGGCAAGAGCTGGCCGCAATATTGCAAACGCACCGACATTCTGCCGCCCGCGCTGATCCGCAAGACGATGTGCGCCACGCCGTCCGAACAGCTGATCCAGCACGAATGGGCCAAGCACGGCACCTGCATGCAGACGACGCCGGAGGCCTATTTCCGGCGCGCCACCAACCTGTACCAGGCGATCCGCTATCCGGACATGGACGCCCTGTCGCGCGGCGACGGCACTGTGGGCGATTTCAAGCGCGCCTTCGCGGCGAAGAACCGGGCGATACCGGTCGGCGCGATCCGGGTGACGACGACGCGCGAAGGCTGGCTGGACGAGCTGTGGCTCTGCCTGGACACGCGCTTCCGCTATCGCCGCTGCGAGGCGGGCACCGGCGGCGCGGCGGACGACTCGGCGCTGAAGATCTGGCGGGGGCGGTAAAGGCGCGGTTACGCTTCCGGCCCAGCAGACTTTCGGCTAGTATCGCGGCCCGGACCTGAACGCTGGGCAGCGGAGCGGATATGGGCGACTGGAAACCGGCAAGCTATCCGTCCCTCAGCCCCTATCTGATCTGCCGATCGCCGGAACCGGTGATGGCGTTCCTGACAGCGGTGTTCGAGGCTACCGTCCTCCGCCGCTACGATCGGCCCGACGGATCGCTGATGCATGCCGAACTGCGGATCGACGACAGCGTCGTGATGATCGGCGGCGGCGCAACCGACTATCTGTCGGCGGAGGTTCATATCCATGTGTACGTCCCCGATGCGCAAGCCGTGTACGATCGGGCGATCACTTCCGGCGCGGAAGCGGTGCAGGCGCCGGTTCGGAAAGCGGCGGACGACGATCTGCGCGGCGGCTTTCGCGATCCGGCTGGCAATCTGTGGTGGATCGCAACGCAATAGAGCGTTTTCCGATCAATCTGGATCATATCCGCAGGAACTGA
>NZ_ALBQ01000030.1 GCF_000282895.1 Sphingomonas sp. ATCC 31555 | reverse complement strand
CGGGCGGCGGCGAAGGTGCCACCGCGCGCGGCGGCTCCGGCCGGGCGACCGGCGCAGACGGCCGGGGCGTCGCCGCATCTCGCACCCAGTTCGGCGTCATCCAGCCCCGCCGCGGCGCGGACGGCTCGGGCCGCTCGACAGCGGGGGGCGATGGCGCTGGCGAGGGCGAGGCCGGCCGATCGGGTCGGCCGGGGCGGTCTGGACGGCCGCCACCGGGCCAGCCGGGGCGGCCGCCCTGCCAGTTGCCGGGCCGTTCGGGCCGTTGCCACCCGGGCCTGCCCGGCGCCACCGGCGGCGTGGCGTCCGGCGTGCCGGCGTCGGGCATGGCGGGTCGCTGCGGCGTTCCGGGCTGGTCGGGGCGATTGGGCCTATCAGGGCGATCCGGTCGGTTCGGACGATCGGGACGATCGGGACGATCTGGTCGATCCGGCCGTCCGCCCCAGCCGGTGCCCGGCGGCAGCCCCGGCTGCCCGCCGAACGGCGGCCGCGGCGCTGCGCCCGGCCTGCCGGGCCGATGCACCCAGTTGCGGCCATATCCCGGCGGTGGCGGCCCTTGGAACCCGCCGCTGCGCCAGCGCGCGAACGCCGCGGCCATCGCCGCCCGCCGCGCCCGCTCGGCGGCCCAGCGCTGCTGCTCGGCGCGCGCGAAAGAATCATATTCCACGCGTCGCCAGCCCGTATTCCAGCCCTGGTCCATGCCCAGGAAGAAAAGGTTCAGTTCGGTCCATCCGCCGGTGTCCACCGGCTCCCATTCGCGATCGACCAGCGCGTCGCGGAGTCGCCGCCCACGCCGGTACAGGTCCTCGCCTTCGTCCAGAAAGCGCGCGCCCTGCGCCCGAGGCAGCACCATGCCGCCGGCATCATAGATCACCGCCACATGGCTGCCCTCGAAGCCGAAGCTACGCGCAGACTCGCGCACCAGAAACGGCCCCCGTTCGCCCGGCGCGAAGAAATAGGTGCGGGTGCCGTCGGCGCGCTCCTCCACCACCACCCAGAAGCCGTCCTGCGTTTCCCAGGCCCAGGGCTCGCCGCCGTCGAAGCGGAAGCGGTAATCGGGCGGCGCGTCGCCCACCGCGTCCCACATCGCCTGGGCGCGATCGATCCAGCGATAGTCGCCTTCCTCCACGGGTTCGCCAATGCTGCTGGCGGTCACGACCTGTCCGCCCTGCGCGGCGGCTGGCGCGGCGGGCAGGCCGAGCAGCACCACCGCCGCTCCGCCCAAGATCCAGTTCGTCCGCGCCATTCGAAAATCCTCGTCCTTGCTATGGGTGCAATGTCCGCCAGTGCCTCTGAACCGCGCATGACTGCCTGGAAACATTCTATGCAGAATTAGAAATAATGTCGCGTTAACCAAAACTTATCGGCGGGACCTGCATAGCCCGAGGCGTTGTTGCACGCGTATTCGGGAATTCGGGATGAAGCGCACTTTCCTGCTGCCCACCATGGCTTCGGCCCTCGCTCTGGTTGCTGCCTGCAGCGGTGGCGGTGGCGGTGGCGGAGTCGGCAGTTCGCCCGCCGCGCCCGCCCCTAGCCCGGCCCCTGACCTGACGCCGACCCCCACCCCGACGCCGGCGCCAACCCCGACCCCTACGCCGACCCCGGCACCCACGCCGACTCCAACGCCGGCTCCGTCGCCCACCCCGGCTCCGACGCCGACGCCCACTCCAACACCGACGCCGACGCCGGCTCCGACTCCAACACCGACACCGACACCGACACCGAC
>NZ_ALBQ01000029.1 GCF_000282895.1 Sphingomonas sp. ATCC 31555 | reverse complement strand
TTGGGGTTGCGCCGTCGACCGCGATCCGCTGGCACGCCCAGCGGCGGGAAACGGGCAATGTTGCCGCCAAGCCGCAAGGCGGAGACATGCGTTCGCGTCGGGTTGAGGAACGGGCAGCTGACATTCTCGCGCTGTGGGAGGCCCGCAAGGACATCTCGCTGGAAGAGCTTCGCCGAGCCTTAGCCAAGAAGGGTCTGGCAGTCTCCGTCGCAGGGCTGCATCGCTTTTTCGCGCGTCGAGGCATGACGCGCAAAAAAAGACTGGCCATGCTGTCGAGCAAGACCGGCCCGACATCCTGAAACAGCGCCGCGACTGGTTCGACGGCCAGGTCGATCTGGAACCGGAACACCTGGTCTTCATCGACGAGACCTGGACCGCCACCAACATGACCCGCAGCCATGGCCGCTGCGCCAGGGGTGAGCGGCTGCGGATGGGATATCCGCATGGCCATCGCAAAACCACCACGCTGGTTGCCGGCCTGCGCATGACCGGCATGGTCGCGCCGATGGTGCTCGACGGCCCGATCAACGGCGACTGGTTCGAAGCCTATGTGGCGCAGGTCCTTGTGCCCACACTGCGCCCCGGCGACATCGTCATCATGGACAATCTGTCGAGCCACAAGCGACCGGCGGTCCAGCATCGGATCGAGGCGGCAGGCGCAACGCTGCGCTTCCTCCCGCCCTACAGCCCTGACTTCAACCCGATCGAAAAGGCCTTTGCACGCCTCAAGGCCATGCTGCGAAAAGCCGGCGAGCGCACTGTCAGCGGCCTGTGGAACCGCATCGGCGCGCTCGTCGACATCTTCCAGCCCAGCGAATGCGCCAACTACTTCAGTTCCTGCGGATATGATCCAGATTGATCGGAAAACGCTCTA
>NZ_ALBQ01000028.1 GCF_000282895.1 Sphingomonas sp. ATCC 31555 | reverse complement strand
GGGCGCCCGCTCTCCTCCAAAGACATCGCTCGCGGATGGCGGGCGCCCACCCCTAGCCCCTCCGGCACGCGGAAGGGGAACGAGTAGAACATGAACCAGAACCTCACCCCCAAGACGATCGTCGCCGCGCTCGACGCGCACATCATCGGCCAGAAGGATGCCAAGAAGGCCGTCGCCGTGGCGTTGCGCAACCGGTGGCGCCGGCAGCAGCTCTCCGCCGACCTCCGCGACGAGGTGACGCCGAAGAACATCCTGATGATCGGGCCCACCGGCTGCGGCAAGACCGAGATCAGCCGCCGCCTCGCCAAGCTGGCCGACGCGCCCTTCGTGAAGGTGGAAGCGACCAAGTTCACCGAGGTCGGTTATGTCGGCCGCGACGTCGAGCAGATTGCCCGCGATCTCGTCGAAGAGGCGATCCGCCTCGAGAAGGAGCGCCGCCGCTCTGCCGTGAAGGACAAGGCCGAGGAAGCGGCGATGGGCCGGCTGCTCGACGCGCTGACCGGCAAGGATTCGAGCACCGCCACCCGCGAGGCGTTCAAGCAGCGCTTCAACGAGGGGCTGCTGGATAATACCGAAGTCGAGATCGAGGTCGAGCAGGCGCCGCAGATGCCGTTCGACATCCCCGGCGGCGCGCCGCAGATGATCAACCTGTCGGAGATGATGAAGGGGCTGACCGGCACGCCGCTCAAGCGCCGCAAGCTCAACGTCCGCTCGGCCTGGGAAAAGCTCGTCGAGGAAGAGGCCGACAAGCGCCTCGACCAGGACGAGGTGAGCCGGGTGGCCCTTGCCGATGCGGAAGCGAACGGGATCGTCTTCCTCGACGAGATCGACAAGATCGCCGTGTCCGACGTGCGCGGCGGTTCGGTGAGCCGCGAGGGCGTGCAGCGCGACCTGCTGCCGCTGATCGAGGGCACCACGGTCGCCACCAAGTACGGCCCGATGAAGACCGACCATATCCTGTTCATCGCGAGCGGCGCGTTCCACGTCGCCAAGCCCAGCGACCTGCTGCCCGAGCTGCAGGGCCGCCTGCCGATCCGGGTGGAGCTGAAGGCGCTGACCGAGGAGGACTTCGTCGCGATCCTCTCCGACACCAAGGCGAGCCTGGTGCGGCAATATGCCGCGCTGCTCGGCACCGAGGGCGTCTCGATCGACTTTACCGAGGACGGCATCCGCGCGGTGGCGAAGATCGCCGCCGAGGTGAATGCCGAGGTGGAGAATATCGGTGCCCGCCGCCTGCAGACGGTGATGGAAAAGCTGCTCGAGGAAGTCAGCTTCGAAGCCGAGGACCGCAGCGGCAGCGCCGTGGTGATCGACGCGGCCTATGTCGACAAGCAACTGGCCAGCGTGGCGCGGAACACGGATCTGAGCCGCTACGTGTTGTGATGTTAAATACTAAGCCCCTCCCCCGCAGGGGAGGGGCTTGAGTAGCATCTAGCCCGACGATCTGGCAGGCTCCCCGGCATCGACTCGATTTCCGGGGGAAGTATGCACAAGTTCGTTCTCGCCGCGCTGCTGGCCGGTGCCGCCGCCGCGCCGCTGTTGGCCCAGTCGGGCGCGCCGACGCCGCCAGTGGCAGCCAAGAAGCCCTACACCGTCAAGGCGCCGTTCGGCGCGACGCGCGACGATCCCTATTACTGGCTGCGCGACGATACGCGGAAGAATCCGGAGATGCTGGCCTATCTCGCGGCCGAGAACGCCTATGCCGATGCGGTGCTGGCGAGCGAGAAGCCGCTGGCCGACACGCTGTACCGCGAGATAATCGGCCATATCAAACAGGACGATGCCTCCGTCCCCTACGCCAAGCACGGCTATTTCTATTACACCCGCTTCGATGCCGGCGCCGACTATTCGATCGTGGCGCGGCGCAAGGGCAGCATGACCGCGCCGGAACAGGTGCTGTTCGACCAGCCCGCCATGGCCAAGGGCAAGGGCTTCTTCCAGATCGGCAACTGGGAAGTGAGCCCGGACAATAGCCGCATCGCCTGGGCGGAGGACACGGTCGGACGGCGGCAATATGTGTTGAAGGTGAAGGACATCGCCACCGGCAAGCTGCTTGCCGACACGGTTTCCAACATCGAGGCCGGGCTGGTCTGGTCAGCCGACGGCAAGACCATCTTCTATGTCGAGAAGGATCCGGTGACACTGCTCGGTACGCGGGTGAAGGCGCATGTGCTGGGCACGCCTGCTTCGGCCGACCGGCTCATCTATACCGAGAAGGACGACACCTTCTACATGGGCATCGGCGCGACCAGCGACGAGCGCTATATCTGCATCCAGCTCCATTCGACGGTGAGCGACGAGCAGCGCTGCGCCCCCGCCGCCAACCCGGTGAACTTCACGCCCGTGGCGCCGCGCGAGCGCGACTTCCTGTACAATGCCGATCACCTGGGCGGCCGCTGGATCATCCGCACCAACTGGCAGGCGCCCAACTACCGGATCATGATGGTGCCGGACGCCAAGGCGTCGGCCGGCCGCGCCGCCTGGGCCGATCTGGTGCCGACCAGCGACACCGTGTTCATCGAGAATTTCCAACCCTTCACGCGCTTCCTGGCGATCGAGGAGCGCTCGGGCGGCAACAAGCGGCTGCGGATGCTGACCCCGGCGGGCAAGAGCAGCTTCGTCGAGGCGGACGAGCCGGCCTATGTAATGGAACTAGGCACCAACGCCGAGCCGGCCAGCCCGGTGCTGCGCTATACCTATGGCTCGCTGGTGACGCCGACCACGACCTATGAGGTGGACGCCGCCACCGGCAAACGCACTGTGCTGAAAGTGCAGCCGGTGCCGGGCTATGATGCCACCAAATACGTTACCGAACGCGTCTGGGCGACCGCGCGCGACGGCACCAAGGTGCCGGTGAGCCTGGTCCACGCCAAAAGCTTCAAGAAGGACGGCACCGCGGCGCTGTTCCAGTACGCCTATGGCAGCTACGGCTATTCGACCGATCCGGACTTCAATCCGATGCTGCCGAGCATGCTCGATCGCGGCATGGTCTATGCCATCGCGCATATCCGCGGCGGCCAGGAAATGGGCCGCAAATGGTACGACGACGGCAAGATCTTCCACAAGAAGAACAGCTTCACCGACTTCATCGACGTGACCCGCTTCCTGGTCGAGCAGGGCTATGCCGCCAAGGGCCGAGTGGCGGCGATGGGCGGCAGCGCCGGCGGGCTGCTGATGGGCGCGGTCGCCAACATGGCGCCGCAGGAGTATGGCGCGATCATTGCGCAGGTGCCCTTCGTCGACGTGGTGACGACGATGCTCGACAGCTCGATTCCGCTGACCACCGGCGAGTTCGACGAATGGGGCAACCCGGCCGAGCAGCGCTATTACGACTATATGCTCAGCTACTCGCCCTACGACAATGTCAGCGCCCAGGCGTATCCGGCGATGTATGTCGGCACCGGGCTGTGGGACAGCCAGGTGCAATATTACGAGCCGGCCAAATGGGTGGCGAGGCTGCGCGCAACCAAGACCGACCGGAACCCGCTGGTGTTCCGGGTCAACATGGAAGCCGGCCATGGCGGCAAGTCCGGCCGGTTCGAACGCTACAAGCAGAGCGCGGAATATCTGGCGTTCGCGCTGGGCCAGTTGAAGGTGCAGTAGGAGCAGCGATCATCCTTTCCCGAAAGGGAGAGGATGGGCTCAAATGCGATGGATTCCGTTCCGAAACGCCGTCATTCCCGCGCAGGCGGGGATGACGGCGAAATGGGTGCGCTGCGACTGCCCTGCCTCGCGAGGGCGTGGTGGCACCTCAGCCCGCAGGACGCGTGTACGGCGTGAACTTGCCCAGGCGGCACAGGGCGCTGGGGATGCTGGTGCCCGGCGTGAGCACGCTGAACTGATCGTTGCGGCAGAGCTGGCTGCCGCGCATCACCACGATCACCGTCGTCAGCGGCGCGAGCGACGGGCATTCGGCGACGAGATCGTTGCGATACAGCCGTCCGCCCTGGCGATAGATCAGCGTGCGCGTGTCGATGATCTGGGGGCCGTCGCTCATGCCCGGATTGATGCAATCCTGCTGCTTGCCCGGCACGCGATCGCCCAGCGCGCTGGCAAGTTCGCGGCGCGCCTGGGCATCGCGTTCGGCCTTGTATTCGGCATTCTGCGCACAGCCGGCAAGGGCGAGCCCGGCGAACATGATGGCGAAACGCATCCTCTCTCTCCCTCGGCCTGTGCGGCCGTACGCCATACCTACGACTCAGCCGGCAAAACTATCCTTCGCTGCCCGCCGTTCGGCAAGAATGGCTGCATTCGGTGCGCGGAGAAAGGGGTTGGTCGCGCGTTCGGCCGCGATCGTGGTGGGGACGGTGGCCTCGCCGGCGGCGCGCAGCCGCTCGACCTCCGCCATGCGGGTGGCGATCGCTGCATTGTCCGGCTCGGCGACCAGCGCATAGCGGGCGTTCGACAGCGTATATTCGTGCGCGCAATAGACCCGGGTTTCGCCCGGCAGCGCGGCGAGGCGCTGCATGTTGGCGAACATCTGGTCCGCCGTGCCCTCGAACAGCCGGCCGCAGCCCATCGCGAACAGCGTGTCGCCGACGAAGATCACCGCGTCGTCGGCAAAGTGATAGGCGATATGGCCGGCGGTATGGGCCGGCACTTCCAGCACCGCGGCGATATGCGCGCCGATCGCCACCGTGTCGCCTTCGCCCACCAGCCGATCGGCGGTGGGGATGCGCGCGGCTTCGGCGGCGGGGGCGATCACGGTACAGCCCGTTGCCGCCTTGAGCCCGGCATTGCCGCCGGTGTGATCGGGATGCCAATGCGTGTTCCAGATCGCCGTCAGCGTCCAGCCGCGCTCGGCGAGCGCCACCTGCACCGGCTCCGCCTGGGCGGGATCGACAACGATCGTCTCGCGCGAGACGGGATCGTGCGCCAGCCAGACATAGTTGTCGCTGAGCGCGGGGATGCGGACGATCTGGAGCGCGGGCATCGGCTTACCACTCGCCGGTATTGGGCATCGACGCCCAGGGCTCCTGCGGCGGCAGCGTGCCCTTCTGCAGCAGTTCGATCGAGATCGCGTCGGGCGTGCGGACAAAGGCCATATGGCCGTCGCGCGGCGGGCGATTGATCGTCACGCCGGCGTCCCGCAGCTTCTGGCAGGTGGC
This sequence comes from Sphingomonas sp. ATCC 31555, assembly GCF_000282895.1. Taxonomy (GTDB): domain Bacteria; phylum Pseudomonadota; class Alphaproteobacteria; order Sphingomonadales; family Sphingomonadaceae; genus Sphingomonas. The sequence continues at coordinate 20,807 of NZ_ALBQ01000028.1, read as the reverse complement.
GTAAATATCGTCGACCTGAAAGGCGAGATGGCCGAAATTGCGGCCGCCGCCATAGGTTTCCGGATCCCAGTTATGGGTCAGTTCCACCTCCGCGCGGCCACGGCCGGTTTCGGGATCGATGTCTGCCTCGGCGGCGAGGTAGATCAGCGTGAAGCGCCCTTTCTCGCTGGTGATGCGATGCGTTTCCTTCAGGCCCAGCAGCTCGAAAAAGGCGATCGACGCGTCCGGGTCGGTGACGCGGATCATGGTGTGCAGAAACTTCACGGGGCGCTCCCTGGATTGATCTTGCCCGCCAGATAGGGAGCGTCGCCCGTGCGTGCCAGCCCGGTTAGGGCGCGGGAGGCGGATCGAACTGCGCCAGCGCGGCGCGGGCGGCACTGGCCTGGGGACTGCCCGGCGCGGCGGTGACGACCTTGTTCCAGGCGGTGCGCGCGGCGGCCTCGTCGCCGGCCGCGGCGGCGATGTTGCCGGCCTCCAGCTGTACCGAGGCGTCGTCGCCGGCGCGCTTCACCGCCTCCGCGATGTCCTTCTGCGCGCGGGGCAGATCGTGCATGCGGCGGGCGAGCGTGGCGGACAGCAGCCAGGCGAGCGGATCGTCGCCGGCCTTGGCGATCGCGACATCGATATCGGCGCGGGCGCCGGCATTCTCGCCCGAGGCGACCGCGGCGCGGGCGCGATCCAGATAGGCCTCGCCCAGCGCCAGCCCGGTAAGCTGCCCGCTGGCGAGCGCCGCGTTGAAGCCGGCTCGGGCCTTGGCCGGGTTCTTGGCGGCGAGCCAGGCATTGCCTGCCTGCGTCCAATAGGTGGCGGCGCGGGCGCCGTCCCGCGCGTTCTCCGCCTCGCCGGCGGCCTCTTCAAACGCGCTGGCGGCGGATTCCCAGCGCGCCTGGTTGGCATATGCGACGGCGAGGCACTGGCGCGCAAACATGCCGCCATTCTCGCCGCGCCACTTCACCGCATCGTCGATCGCGGCACTCGGGTTGCCGGTGGCGAGATCCATGCACTTGGTGAAGCGCGGTGGTTCCCCGGCGGGCGCCGCAGCGGCGGCCTTTTCGGCGGCGGCGCGGGCGCGCTCGGCATCGCGCAGCACCGGGCCAGCCTTGGGCGCGACCGATGCCTGGTCCTGGGCGATCAGCAGGAGGAGGGGGAGCAGCATGCAGTCAGAACTTCCTCAGTGGCGCGAAGCAGCAGGCGGATGTCCGCATCGCGCGACAGCCGATGGTCGCCGTCCTTGACCAGGCATGTCTGCACCTGATCTGAACGGATCGTCTCGGCGATGCGCAAGGCAAGTTCCCATGGGACTTCCGCGTCGCGCTGCCCCTGGAGCAGGCGGGCGGGGCCGTCGAACGGGATCGGCGCATCCAGCACCAGGTTGGCCTCGCCCGATTCCCAGAAGGCGCGGGTGGTGACCATGGGTTCGTCCGAATAGTCGCTGGGCTGTTCCAGCCGGCCCGCGGCCTGGAGCTGCTGTTTCTCCGCATCGGTGAAGCCCCAGCGGGTGAAGTCGGGCGCGGCGGCGATGCCGACCATGCCGACGACGCGCTCCGGTCGCGCCAGCGCCGCCAGCAGCATGATCCAGCCGCCCATCGACGATCCCACCAGCACCACCGGCCCTTCGATTACCGAATCGATCATCGCCAGCGCGTCGTCGCGCCAGCCGGCCAGCGTCTGCGCCTCGAACGCGCCGGGGCTTTCGCCGCAGCCAGCATAATCGAAGCGGAGGAAGGCCTGGCCGCGCGCCTGTGCCCAGGCTTCCAGCGCCAGCACCTTCGATCCCTGCATGTCCGAACGATAGCCGGGCAGGAACAGGATGGTGGGGGAGGCGCCGGGGCTGTGGCGAAGGGCGAGATCGGGAGCGTGCATCGGCGCGGTGTAGCCGCTCGGCGCGCGCGGGGCCAGCGATGGAGGCGATCACAGCCATCCAGATTTCCGGTGAGACTTGTATCGCCCGCGCACCCATATTGGTGCCATGAAACAGGTAGAGAAAGCCATCGCCCTCCCGGTTCGCCGGTTCGTCAGCGGCCCGCAGCTCGCCTTCGGTGCGGCGATCGCCGTGTCCGGACTGACGGTGCTGGCGGGGAAGCTGCTCGCGCTGGCCTGATCGCGCTATTGCTGCCGGGTCCCGCAGATGGTGCGTAGCGCCTGCCATTGGGCCGGGTTGAGCGCGGGCGTATAGGCGGCACCCGGCCGAGCGCTGGCGGCAAAGCGCCGCTCGCGCGCCGAGGACAGCGGATGCGACCCCAGATAGTTGATCATGAGCGCGCCGCCCCCGGGCTGCTCCTCCTGCCTGGCCAGCCGGGCGAACAGCGCAGCGGTGGGGTGCGGCGAGATATTGGCCGCCTGCAGATGCCCGATGGCATAGCCGTCCGCCCCCATTTCCGCCTTTCGGGAATAGTTGGCGTTGAGCAGCGCCTGGCTGTAGCCGCTGACGTTGCTGTCGATGCCGCCGAACAGCAGGCCCAGACCGAATTGGCGGATGAGGGACTCCATGCCGTCGCGATGCGCGACATGGCCCAGTTCGTGGCTGAGCACGCCGGCCACCTCGTCGGGCGATTGCGCGCTCTGCATGAGCCCGTCGAACAGCACCACCTGGCCGCCCGGAAAGGCGACCGCGTTGATCATCGGCGCACGGACGATGCGGATCGTGACATTGCCCTGCTTCCCCAGACGCTCGCCGAGCGCCCGCAGCGCAGCATCGCCCTGCGGCGTGGAACAGGCATAGGCGCCGAAATTGCCGACCATCAGCCGGCCCATCCGCTGTTCCATCGATTGGGGGATCAGGCGCGCGATCAGCGGCGGCAGCTTGAGCGTGAAGGCGACGACCAGCACCGCGATCACCGCCAGCACGACGACCGATCGCCAGAGGCCGAAATGATCGATCCACGCGCCGTATCGCGACGCCTTGGGCAACTGCACGGCGATTTCGGACGGAGGAAATTCCAGGAAGCTGATCCGCCAGCCCGGCCGCCCCTTCAACCCGTACACGCGTTCCCGGGCGGAGTGGCCCTGATGGACGAGATCGGCAAAGGCATAGGGGCCCGGATCCGCACCCTGGCCTTCCAGCGTGAACCAACCATCCCGGGCTGCGAGCACGAGCCGGGGCTCGCGGCGTCCGCCGGTCTGCCCGTCATAATGCCCCACATACACGTCCATCGCGCTTCCCTTTAGACCGCCTTCCCGTCCTTCTTAGAACGCTCCCATGTCGAAAGCGTCGAACAGGCCTTCGCCCTGGCCCGGCGCGCGGGTGGTGGACTGGGTGAACTGGTCGAGATCGAGCGTGCCATAGGCCCGCAGGTGCCGGACGAAAAACGCCCAGTTGCGATAGCCGATGAAAATCGATCCGATGCCGAGGGTGCAGACGACCAGGGCGATCGTGCCGAGCATCAGCTTAAGCCAGTCGCCGGTCCGCGCAGTGAATTCGAATTCCAGGTCGCCGAGCGACAGCGCGCCCACCACCTTGCGAAAATAGGCGGAGTAGAAGGAAAGCGCGATCAGCCCGAGCAGGACGAAGAACGTGATGTAGAAGGCAGCGAACAACAGAGCGAAGCCGAGCCCCGGCGCGCGCGGATCGGGGCCCGAAGGCGCGGCCATCACCACGGCAGCGATCCCGGCGATCACCAGCAGGATCGGCATCAGGTAAAACAGCAGGTAGCGGCCGATCAGGCCATTGGTGGTGCCGCGCGACACGAAGGCGAAGGGGCCGAAGCTCATCGCGTTCCAGCGCTTGTTCCACAGGCTGACCAGCGCCCAGGGGACGAGCAGACCCAGCGCCAGAATGCCCACCGCCATCCGCCACAAATAGGAAAGGCCGAAGCGGAAGCCCGGATCGTCGCTGCCACCGCGGATGCCATGCCAGAAGGTGCGGCTGAGGCGATAGCGGAGCGCGCGGAAGATCGCGACACCGCCCAGCGCGAACAGGGTCAGGTACAGCAGGAAGAACAGGGATAGTGCCGCTGCGATGGCTTCGGGACTGCCGCGCGTCGCCAGACCCGCCATCAGCAACTGCACCCCGGCGAGCGGCAGGAATATCGCCGCCATCACCACGATATAGCCGAGGAACAGTTCGCCGCCGGTGCCGGTCCATTCCAGCCGTTCGTCGATGAAACGGGTCTGGCTCCACAGATAGCGGCGGGTGCGGGTGCGCGCCCAGAAATTGTACAGGCCGAACGTGACGATCGTCAGCAGCAGATTGGTAAAGGCGATCGGCGCATAATCGCGCCAGGTGCCGTAGAATTCGAACGCACCGCGATCGTCATACTGACCCATGTTATTCCTCCCCCGGGGCCGCCACCTGACAGCGGCCCCGGGGAAGCGTCAAGCGACAACCCTTACAGCGCGGCGTTGAACGTGTCGCACTGGCGCGGGTCGCCGGTTTCCAGCCCGCGCTTCAGCCATGCCATGCGCTGCTCGGAGGTGCCGTGGGTGAAGCTGTCCGGCACCACGCCGCCGCCCGATTTCCGCTGCAGCGTATCGTCGCCGATCGCGTTGGCGGCGGTCATGCCTTCCTCGATATCGCCGGGCTCCAGCCGGTCACGATTGCGCGCCGCCCAGACGCCGGCATAGCAATCGGCCTGGAGTTCGAGGCGGACGGAGAGGCGATTGCCTTCCGCCTTCGTGCCGCGTGCCTGGGCCTGCGAAACCTCGCTTGCGGTGCCGAGCAGATCCTGGACGTGGTGGCCCATTTCATGCGCGATCACATAATCGCGGGCGAAGTCGCCCTTGGCGCCGAAGCGGGATTCCAGCTCCTGGAAAAAGGCGGTGTCGAGGTAGACGCCATCGTCGCTGGGGCAATAGAAGGGGCCGACCGCCGAAGTGGCCGATCCGCAGCCGGTCTGTGCGCCGCCGGCGAAGAAGTTGATCGTCGCCGGGCGATAATCGCCGCGGCCCATTTCGCGGAAGATCGCCGCCCAGGTCTGATCGGTGCTGCGCATCACGCGGCAGGCCTCCAGCCGGCGCTCGTCGACGCGGCAGACCTGCTGGCCGGACTGGCCGGCGGTGGGTGACTGGCTGCCGCCGCCGCCGGTGGTGCCCAGCATGCCGCCGCCGCCGCCCAAGCCGAACATCACCAGCGCGATGATGCCGACCAGCACGATGCCGCCACAGCCCATGCCGCGGCCGAGGAACAGCGGCAGCAGTCCCAGCAGCGGAAAGCCGCCGCCCCCGCCGCCCGATCCGAGATCGCGGGCATTGTCGGTTGGATCCAGATCGTCGAGCCGCATCGAGCCTCCCCGTTATTGGTTCGCGCCTACAATGCGCCAATCGGGCGTGCGTTGCACGATGGCGAATGCACGACATGGAAGGTTCGTATTGCCCCGCAGCATGAGATGGCCCACATCGCGGGCATGGCCGATGCCGAGTCCCGCCCGCACCGCCGCCGCCATGCCGCCCCCGGCATGCCGCTGCCCGATACCGTGGCGTTGGTGCTGCAAGGGGGCGGGGCGCTCGGCAGCTTCCAGGGAGGCGTGATCGAGGAACTCGCCGCCGCCGATATTCCGATCGACTGGGTGGCGGGCATTTCGATCGGCGCGATCAATGCGGCGCTGTTCGCCGGCAATCCGCCGGACAAGCGCCTGGGCGCGATCCGCGCCTTCTGGGACCAGGTGACTGCGGCGTTGCCCGATTTCGCGCTGCCGATGAACGACACGCTGCGCGAGATCAGCCATGAATGGGCGGCGGGCATGGTGCTGGTGGGCGGTGTGCCTGGCTTTTTCCGCCCACGGCTCCTGCCGCCGATGTTCGCGCCGCCCGGCACGAAGGAGGCGCTGAGCTTCTACGACACCAGCCCGCTGCGCGACACGCTGGACCGGCTGATCGACTGGGACCTGCTGAACAATGGGCCGGTGCGGCTCGCGGTGGGGGCGGTGAACCTGCACAGCGGCAATTTCCGCTATTTCGACACCCGCGACGAACGGATCGACGCGCGGCACATCATGGCATCTGGTGCGTTGCCTCCCGGGCTGCCGCCGGTGGAGATCGACGGTTGCTGGTATTGGGATGGCGGACTGGTCTCCAATACGCCGCTCACCCATGTCCTCGATCGGCAGGAGGCCGGCATGCTCGTCTTCCAGGTCGATTTGTTCCCCGCCGCGAACGAATTGCCGCGCACGATCATGGACGTGGTTGCGCGCGAGAAGGAAATCCGTTTCTCCAGCCGCACCCGCGCCATTTCGGACGAGCGGCTGCGGCTGCGCAAAGCGCGCGAGACGGTGCGCCAGCTGCTCGATTCGCTTCCCGCCGAGCTTTCCGACACACCCGAGGTGAAGGCGGTGCGCGAGCTGGTGGCCGAACATCCGGTCAACGTGATCCAGCTGATCCACCGCGCCAATGCCTGGGAAGGCGGATCGCGCGATTTCGAATTTTCCGCCCGCACCATGCGCGAGCATTGGGAGGCCGGCCGCGCCGCGGTGGCCCAGACCATGGCCCATTCGCAGCTGGTTGCGCAGAACATCCTCGACGGCAAAACCGCCGCCTTCGATCTTACCAAGCGTTAGGAGACAGCCGATGTTCCTCAAGGGCAAGTCCGCGATCATCACCGGGTCCACTTCCGGCATCGGCCTGGCCTATGCCAAGGCGCTCGCCGCCGAAGGCGCGAACGTGATGATCAACGGCTTTGGCGATGCCGCCGCGATCGAGAAGGAGCGCGCAGCGCTGGCGGAGACGAGTGGCGGGCAGGCCCTGTACGATCCGGCCGACATGACCAAGCCCGATCAGATCGCGGCGATGGTGGCGCGCGCCGAAGCCGAATTCGGCGCGGTGGACATCGCGATTTCCAACGCTGGCATCCAGCATGTCGCGCCGATCGACGAATTCCCGATCGAGAAATGGGACGCGATCCTGGCGATCAACCTCAGCTCGACCTTTCACCTGATGCGGGCGGCGGTTCCGGGCATGAAGGCGCGCAAATGGGGGCGGATCATCTCCACCGCCAGCGCGCACAGCCTGGTGGCGAGCCCGAACAAGGCCGCCTATGTCGCCGCCAAGCACGGGCTGGCCGGCCTTACCAAGACAGTCGCGCTGGAAGTCGCCACGCACGGCATCACGGTGAACTGCATCTCGCCCGGCTATGTCTGGACGCCGCTCGTCGAGAACCAGATCCCCGATACGATGAAGGCGCGGGGCCTGACGCGCGATCAGGTGATCAACGACGTGCTGCTGGATGCGCAGCCGACCAAGCAGTTCGTGCTGCCGGAACAGGTGGCGGCGATGGCGGTGTTCCTGTGCCGCGACGAAGCCGCGCAGATCACCGGATCCAACTATTCGATCGACGGCGGGTGGACCGCGGCATGATCGTGCGCAGCCTGGTTGCGGCGGCCGCGCTCGCGGCGATGCTGGGCGGATGCGGCGTCTATCGAGAGGCGACGACGTCGCAGATCGATACCAGCGGCACCTGGCGCCAGGTGGCTACCGACGTCGATCGTGAGCGGCTGCGCAAGTGGCGCGATGCCTGGGACGAGGCGTTGCCGCTGGCGCGGGCCGCGAACGCCGCGGCGATCGACGCCGATCCCCTGCTGTTCGATCCCGATCGTGCACTGGGCGAGGCGATGCCGCCCGTGGGCGCCTATCGGTGCCGCACCTACAAGCTGGGCGGGGACGGACCAGCCGTGTCGCCGCTGACGATCGGGCAATGGCAACCCTGTGCGCTGACCCAGGAAGGGCCGGTGCGGCATTTCCGTGTCAGCGGCGGGGTGCAGCGCGCCGAAGGCGATATCTTTCCCGAAACGACCGCCCGGGTGATCTTCATCGGTACGCTGGAAATCGGCGATGAAAGCGCGCCGCTGCGCTACGGCATCGACAATGCCCGCGACCTGCTGGGCTATGGCGAGCAGATCGAGACGCGCCGCTGGCGGTTCGTTGTGCCGTATCCACGCTTCGAATCGAAGCTGGACGTGGTGGAAATGGTGCCGGCGGGCGTTTGACAGTGAAGCGGGGGCAGGAGAGACTGCCCTCGATGCTGCAAAAGGGGTCCGCATGTTCCAAGTGTTTCTTTTGGCAGGCGCCATGAGCCTGGCCACGCCCGCTGCCGCGGATCCCGTGCGCGAGGCGACCGCCAAGGCGATGCCGTCGCTGATGACGCTGTATCGCGATCTCCACGCGAACCCCGAGCTGAGCCTGCATGAAGTGAAGACCGCCGCCAAGCTGGCGGCGGCGGCGCGGGATGCGGGCTTTGAAGTGACGGAGAAGGTGGGCGGCACCGGCGTGGTCGCGGTGTTGCGCAACGGCGCCGGCCCGGTGCTGCTGATCCGCGCCGACATGGACGGCCTGCCGGTGACCGAGGATACCGGGCTGCCCTTCGCCTCCAAGGTGCGGGCGGTGACCGATGAGGGGATCGAAAGCGGCGTGATGCACGCCTGCGGCCATGATACCCACATGGCCACGTGGGTGGGCACGCTGGGCAACCTGGCGGCGATGAAGGGCCAGTGGCACGGCACGCTGGTGATGATCGCCCAGCCGGCCGAGGAGCGCGGGCGCGGCGCCAAGGACATGCTGGACGACGGCCTGTTCACCCGCTTTCCCAAGCCCGATTACGCGATCGCCTTTCACGACAGCGCCGGCCAGCCGGCCGGGCAGATCGGCGTGACGCCGGGCTATGCGCTGGCCAATGTCGATTCGGTCGACGTGGTGGTGAAGGGCGTCGGCGGCCACGGCGCCTATCCGCACACCACCAAGGATCCGATCGTCCTCGCCGCGCGGATCGTGACGACGCTGCAGACGCTGGTGTCGCGCGAGATGGATCCGCAGCAGCCGGCGGTGGTGACGGTGGGTGCCATCCATGGCGGATCGAAGCACAACATCATCGGCAACGACGTGACGATGCTGCTCACCGTGCGCAGCTTCACGCCCGAGGCGCGCAAGCAGCTGCTCGACGGCATCGCCCGCGTGGCGCGGGGCGAGGCGATCGCGGCGGGCGTGCCCGAAGACCGGATGCCGGTGGTGACGGTGAAGGACGAATATACCCCCGCTACCTTCAACACCCAGCCGCTCGCCGGCCGGTTGCAGGGGCTGTTTGCCGCCCGCTTCGGCAAGGATCGGGTGGTGGAAACCAAGGCCGTGATGGGCGGCGAGGATTTCAGCCGCTACTGGCTGGCCGATCAGAGCATCCAGAGCACGATCTTCTGGGTCGGCGGCGTGCCGCAGGCGAAGTGGGAAGCCGCGAAGGCCGGCAAGGGAACGCTGCCCTCGCTTCACAGCGCCCAATGGGCACCGGATGCCGAAGCGGTGATCGGCACCGCGACCGAGGCGATGACGGCGGCGGCGCTGGACATCTTGAAGCGATAAGGCCGGCGCCGGGGCGGGCGCGCCGCAACGAACTGCCCGCCCGCGCGTCTTTCCCCCTCAATCTCGAACAGGAGGGGCGCAGCATGGAACGCAATACCGAACCCGTGGAACGACGCGCGCGGAAGGGGCTGGGCAGCGTGGCGGTGATCGTGCTGGTCGTGATCTTCACGATCTTCGTCGGCTACAACATCTACTATATCGTCGCGCCCTGATCGCGATGGGCGCGCAGGATCGAGTTCAGTCTCGATCGGGCGCGCCCAAGGGAAACAGCGGTCGATAGGGGCGCGCATCGTCGACACATTTCGCGATCGACGGACGGGCGAGCAGCCGCGTCCGATAGGTGCGCAGCCGCGCGTGCTCCGCCGCTATCGGATGCACCCAATCGGCATAGAAGAGCGCCGGTGCGGCGGCGCAATCGGCCAGCGTGAACGCTCCGGCGGCAGCCCATTCGCGCGAACCCATCCAGGATTCCAGCCAAGCATAGGCGCGTTCCAGCCTTGCCTTGGCATCGGCCACTTCCAGCGGATCCCGCCGCTCGGGCGGGCGGAGCGCATCGTTCACCACCCGCTGCATCTGGTTCATCACATGATTGTCGAAGATGCGATCGAGCATCCGCACTTCGATCGCGGCGTCGGCATCCGCGGGGATCAGGCGCAGCGGGCCAGGGTGACGATGGTCGAGATGTTCGATGATGACGCTCGATTCGATCACCGGCCGGCCATCGTCGAGCAGCAGCGGAAACTGGGCGAGCGGCCAATGTGCCGCAAGGGCGGCGCCATTTTCCGGCTGATCCTCGCCCAGCCGGCGGAAGCGGAAGGCGGTTCCGTTCTCATAGAGCGGGATCAGCACCTTCCAGGTATAGGCCGAAAAGGGGTGGCCGAACAGGTCGAGCGCCGTCACTCGCCGCCGCTCAACAGGCCAAACAACGCGCCTTCCGGATCGGTCGCCTGCAGCACCCTCGCGCCGCCGGGCACGTCCATCGGGCCGTTGATCACGGTCCCACCCGCCGCGGTGATACGATCCTTCGCCGCATCCACATCGTCGACGCGGAAGTAGAAGCTCCAGCCGGCGGGTGCGCCCGGCGGGCAGCGCATGATCGCGCCGATCGCTTGGCCGCCCTCGGGCCCGATGAAGCTGTATTCGCCCATCTCGCCCATCGGCATCCCGCCCAGACGGGTAAGCCCGAACAGGCGATGATAGAAACCGAGCGCGCCTTCGGCATCCGGCGCCATCAGCTCGTTCCAGCCGACATGGCCGACGCTGTTGTGCTGGAAGGCGGGGCTGGTCGCGCCTTCGGTTGCGCCGCGCATCACGTAAAAGACGATGCCCTGCGGATCGGCGACCATCGCGATCCGGCCGACGCCCGGCGCATCCCATGGCGCGACGATCGTCGTGCCGCCCGCGGCGGCAATGCCGGCGACGGTGGCATCGACATCCTCGACCGCCAGATAGCCGTGCCAGGTCGGGGTGGCGCCGGCGGCGAGCATCGCCTCGTCGAGCTGGAGCATGCCCCCGGCATGGCCATCGGCAGCGTTGAGCATCCGATAGTCGACGCCGCCCGGCGGCGCTTCGCCGACATCCCAGCCGATCACCGCGCTGTAGAAAGCGGCGGCCGCCGCCGCGTCGCGGGTCATCAACTCGTACCACAGAAAGCTGCCATGCGGGTTGGTCATTCCGTCGCCCTCCTTGTTGCTATCCGTTCAGCCCTCGCCACGATCAACAATCGGTTCGAAGCCGCCCCAGAACATGCGCTTTCCGTCGAACGGCATGTCGCAATCCTGCATGTCCGGATCGGCCATCAGCAACTCCCAGCCGGCATCGCGGGTCGCCTTGTCCGGCCAGGTGATCCAGGAGAACACCACCGCCTCGCCCTCCGCGGCCAGCGTCGCGCGATAGAAATCGGTGGTCTCGCCATGGGGCACATCCTTGGCCCAGGCTTCGACGACGCGCAGCGCGCCATGTTGCAGGAACTTGTCCGCCGCGCGCTGCGCCAGATCGGTATAGGCCTGCCGGTTCTCCTCGGGCACCGGCAGCACATAACCATCGATATAGGCCATCATCCTTCTCCTTCAGGCATAGTGCGGCATCTCGGTCTTGAGCTCCGCCAGTTGCGCGCCGATCGCGGCGAGGAAGCCGGGGCGAGCGAGGCAACGGCGCTGATAGGCGGCGAGTGTCGGGTGGCCGTCCAGCAGCGTGCTGCCTTCGAGCGCGCGCAGCGCCGATGCCATCAGCAGGTCGCCGGCGGTGAAGCGCGCCTCCAGATAGTCGCGGTCGCCCAGCGCGTCGGCGAGATGGCCGAGCCGCTTGTCGATCGCCGCGACCAGGCTGGGGCGGCGCAGCTTTGCCCATTCCTCGTCGCGGGCGAAGAGGTTCACATTGCCCCATTCGAACAGCATCGGCTCGATGCTGTTCAGCGCGGCGAACATCCAGCACAGCGCCCGCGCCCGCGCCGCTTCATCCTGCGGCAGCAGCGCCTCGGAGCGCTCGGCAATATGCAGCACGATCGCCCCCGATTCGAACATCCGCACCGCGCCGTCGCGATAGGCTGGCACCTGGCCGAAGGGCTGGTCGGCGAAGTGGCCGGCGGGGCGCCGCACCGCGCTGATCGGGCGGGTGCGATAGCCGATTCCTGCTTCCTCCAGTGCCCAGCGGACGCGGAAATCGCGCACATGGCCGCGGGCGAAATCGGGTACCCAGTCGAAGGTGACGATCTCGATCGGGCTTTCGGGGTCGACGGGCATGGCGCGTTCTCCTCGGTTCAGGCGTCGCCTTCGCGCTTGGCGCCCTTGAGCAGCGCGACGATCGCCATGGCATGGCCATGGCCCAGTCCGAACGCCGCCTCGAGATCGGCGACGATCGCGCCTGCCTTCACCCCGTCGCGGAGCCCCGCTGCATCCGTCCACCCCTTCTCGACGGCATGGCGGCGGAAATCGTCGGGGCGACGGCCGGTCTTGGCCTGGATGTTGTCGAGATAGGCCTGGAACGACATGTCCGTTCTCCCTTGCCGCTCAGGCGGGTTCGGCCGGTGCCATCGCCGCAGCGGCAGCCGCCATGTCCATGTGGAACGGCTCGAAGATATGGCCGTCCGGATCGGTGAAGCTGCGGCCATACATGAACCCCATGTCCTGTACCGGGCGGATGTCGCCCGATCCCCCGGCGCCCGCCGCTTTCTCCACCAGCGCGTCCACCGCCGCGCGATCGTCGAGCGGCAGGGCGATCAGCACCTCCGTCACCGCGCTGGCATCGGCCACGGCGCGCGGGGTGAAGCTCTGGAAGAAGTCGTGATGGAGCAGCATGAAGGTGAGCGATTCCGAAAACACCATCGCGCTGGCGGTCGGCCCGCTGAACCGCTGATCCATGGTGCAGCCGATCGCTGCGTAAAAAGCAGTGGCGCGCGCCACATCGGCAACGGGCAGGTTTACGAACACGGGGTTCGGCATCGTCTTCTCTCCCGGTCGACGCGATTTCGATTCGCGGCCTGCTTGATTCGTGCCCGGTTCGATCCTAAAAAACAACTGTGAAGTTAGAAAAAGTAACTGAAGGCTCCAAGCGCCGCTACGAAGATGCTTGCGGCACCGCGCTGGCGCTGGAATTCCTCGGCGAGCGTTGGGCGCTGCTCATCGTCCGCGAACTGCTGCTCGGCCCGCGGCGCTTCGGCGAGATCCGCACCGGGCTGCCCGGGCTCAGCGCCAATGTGCTCACGCAGCGGCTCGCCGGGCTCGAGGCGGACGGGATCGTCGTGCGCGAGAAGCTTCCGCCGCCGGCCAGCGTACAGGTCTATGCGCTGACCCCCTGGGGCTATGAAGCGGAGCCATTGGTGCTGGCGATGGGGCGCTGGGCCCTGCGATCGCCCCGGCACGATCCGACCCAGCCCTTCTCGCGCGTGTCGCTGATGCTCGCGCTGCGGATGCTGCTGCTGCCCGGCAAGGCCGCAGGATGGGCGGGGCGGATCGGCTTCCGCCTGGGAGAGGAGCGCTACCTGGCCACCGTCGCGGACGGCGCGCTCGGCATCGAACGCGGCACGCTCGCCGGCGCCGAAGCGGTGTTCGTTGGCGAACCCAATGATTTTCTGCCGGTGTTGTTCGGCACCATGCCGCTGGCCGCGGCGTTGTCCGAAGGGCGCTTCGGGCTGGAGGGCGATGCAGCCCGCGCCGCCGCGTTCGCCGATCTTTTCCTGCTGCCGCCGAAGATCGCCGCCTGAACCCGCCCTTGGGGACATGCGGTTGCAGTGCGGCAAACAAGCCTCTAGTCCCCGAACGGACTCAAGGATTTTAAGACCCATGGCCGATATCCCCAACACCCAGCCCGACAGCCGGGAAACCACGATCCTCGCCGCGCCCGACAAGATGGTGAAGGTGCGCGACCTGTTCGGGATCGACATCGACATGGAAGTGCCCGCGTTCAGCGAGGCGGACGAGCGCGTGCCCGATCTGGACCCCGCCTATGTGTTCGATCCGGACACCACCCTCGCGGTCCTGGCCGGCTTCGCGCACAATCGCCGCGTGATGATCCAGGGCTATCACGGCACCGGCAAATCCTCGCACATCGAGCAGGTGGCGGCGCGGCTCAACTGGCCGTGCATCCGCATCAACCTCGACGCGCATATCAGCCGCATCGACCTGATCGGCCGCGATGCGATCGTGCTCAAGGACGGCCAGCAGATCACCGAGTTCCGCGAAGGCCTGCTGCCCTGGGCGCTGCAGACCCCGACGGCTTTGGTGTTCGACGAATATGACGCGGGCCGCCCGGACGTGATGTTCGTGATCCAGCGCGTGCTGGAGACCGAGGGCAAGCTGACCCTGCTCGACCAGAATCGGGTGATCCGCCCGAGCCCCTGGTTCCGCCTGTTCGCCACCGCCAACACGGTGGGCCTGGGCGATACCAGCGGCCTGTATCACGGCACCCAGCAGATCAACCAGGGCCAGATGGACCGCTGGAACATCGTCGTCACGCTCAACTATCTGCCCGCCGCCACCGAGGCGCGGATCGTGCTTGCCAAGTCCGGCGAGTACGACAAGCCGGGCGGCAAGGAGACGGTGGAGAACATGGTTCGCGTGGCCGAGCTGACCCGCCGCGGCTTCATCAACGGTGACATCTCGACGGTGATGAGCCCACGCACGGTGATCACCTGGGCGCAGAACGCGCTGATCTTCGGCGATGTCGGCTTCGCCTTCCGGCTGTCGTTCCTCAACAAGTGCGACGATGCCGAGCGGGCGCAGGTGGCGGAATATTACCAGCGCGTGTTCGGCAAGGACCTGCCGGAGAGCGTCGTCGGGCGGGTCTGATCCCTCCCTGGCTGGAAAGGACGGGTTGTACGTTACGTCTGCCCGTTTTCCAGCCGCCAGCGCAGCGCCCGCACGAACGGCTCCGGATCATCGAGCCGGAAGGCGATGGCGGTGATCGGCGGGCGTGGCCGCAGCAGCGGGCGGCGCGGAATCGGCGTGCCGAGCCGCAGCACCAGGTTCGGCCAGGCGAGCAGCCCGGCGTTCAGCGTGCCCCTGTCCTTCACGAGCGTTGAATCGAACGCCGTCTCCACCGCGGCAATACTGTCATAGCTGGCGAACCGGTCGATCGCGATGCCGGTGCGGATGCGCACGCCTGCCGGGGTCAGCAGTACCGGGCGCAGGCGAAAGGATTTGATCAGCCCGATCATGTAGACCAACCCGACATCGCTCAGCACGAACAGGATATAGGCGGCGAAGGCACTCCAATGCGCGAGCAGCAGATGGTGCACGGCGACTTCGATCGCCTGCAACGCCAGCAGCGTTACGGCCATCGGCGTCAGGTGTCGGTGATAGGCGAAGCCCTGGCACCCTGACGGCACGTCGGGCGCCGCGCCCCAGCGGAACAAGACAAGGTGGAGCAGGCGCAGTTCGGCGGCGGCGAGGCGCACCAGCGCGGGCGGCAGCAGTTCCGATGCGGCGGCGATCCATCGCGCCTGTGACGCCGCACGCCATTGTCTGCGGGCGGCCGCCAGCCCCCAACAGAAATGGACGACCACCAGCACCGCAATCGCCGCGGCAAGGCCGGGCAGGGAGAGCAAGGCCGCGCGTACCGCCGGTGGCGGCACGAACAGCGCTGCGAGGGCAGCCGCCGCCAGCGTCGCGATCACCTTGCGCACCGGGGGACGCCGCCGTTCCGCGCGGGCGATCACGACGAGCAGGCTGGTGTCGCTGGTAATCCACAGGAACAAAAGCCCGGCCGCGAGCGGATGCGCAACGGCGAGCGGGCTGCGCACCGCCAGCGCTGCTCCCAATGCGATCAGAATCGGGGCTGCGCCCAGGAGGATGGCGGATAGCGTTATCGGACGATGCAACGCGACAGCCATGCGGTGTCCCCTTTCCAGCACCAGGAAAATCTAGCAGAAGCAACGCGAAACCACCATGTGCGCCACGCCCCGGAAATGACTCCGGGCCCATGCCGCGCCTTGCGGAATCGCCCCGATGCGGGTATGGCGCGCCCGTCCCGCGAGCGGTTGCTCCCGGAGGTTGGCGATGGAAGCATGCTTCCATGCGCCCTTTTCGCGTTTACGGCGCGAACTGTTTCTCCGTGATCCTTCGTGCGCAGGATGCCGCGACCGGCATTCGGCCGCCGCGGCATTTCTGGCCCTCAAGACCGCCGGATCCAACCGGTTGGCCGGAAAAAACGAACGTTAGGAACCACTTTTTTATGGCCACTACGGCAAACCCCTCCCGCGACGATTTCGCGGCACTGCTCGACGAAACCTTCGGTCAGGCGGACGGCTTTGAAGGCCGCGTCGTGATCGGCACCGTCACCGGCATCGAGAACGACCTCGCCGTCATCGACGTCGGCCTCAAGTCCGAAGGCCGCGTGCCGCTGCGCGAATTCGCAGCCCCCGGCCAGAAGGCGGACCTCAAGGTCGGCGACGAAGTCGAAGTCTATGTCGATCGCGTCGAGAACGCGAACGGCGAAGCGATGCTCAGCCGTGACCGCGCCCGTCGCGAAGCCGCCTGGGACAAGCTGGAAGGCGAATTCGCCCAGAACAGCCGCGTCGAAGGCGTGATCTTCGGCCGCGTGAAGGGTGGCTTCACCGTCGATCTGAACGGCGCCGTGGCCTTCCTGCCGGGCAGCCAGGTCGATATCCGTCCGGTGCGCGACGTCGCCCCGCTGATGGACATCCCGCAGCCCTTCCAGATCCTGAAGATGGACCGCAAGCGCGGCAACATCGTCGTGTCGCGCCGCGCCGTGCTCGAGGAAACCCGCGCCGAGCAGCGTTCGGGCCTGATCCAGAGCCTCGCCGAGGGCCAGGTGATCGACGGCGTCGTCAAGAACATCACCGATTACGGTGCGTTCGTCGACCTGGGCGGCATCGATGGCCTGCTGCACGTCACCGACCTGAGCTACAAGCGCGTCAACCATCCGTCGGAAGTGCTGAACATCGGCGACACCGTTCGCGTTCAGATCATCCGCATCAACCGTGACACGCAGCGCATCTCGCTGGGCATGAAGCAGCTCGAGAGCGATCCGTGGGATGGCGCGAGCGTGAAGTACCCGGTCGGCGCCAAGCTGTCGGGCCGCGTCACGAACATCACCGAATATGGTGCGTTCGTCGAGCTGGAAGCCGGCATCGAGGGCCTGGTTCACGTCTCCGAAATGAGCTGGACCAAGAAGAACGTCCACCCGGGCAAGATCGTCTCGACCAGCCAGGAAGTCGAAGTCGTCGTCCTCGAGGTCGATCAGGAAAAGCGCCGCATCTCGCTCGGCCTCAAGCAGGCCCAGCAGAACCCGTGGGAAAAGTTCGCCGAAGAGCATCCGGTGGGCTCGACCGTCGAGGGCGAAGTCAAGAACGCGACCGAGTTCGGCCTGTTCATCGGCCTGGACAACGACGTCGACGGCATGGTCCACATGTCCGACATCGCGTGGGGCATTTCGGGCGAAGACGCGCTGGCGCTGCACCGCAAGGGCGAAACCGTCACCGCGATCGTTCTCGCCGTGGAGCCGGACAAGGAGCGCATTTCGCTCGGCATGAAGCAGCTTGAGCGTGGTGGCGTCGCCGCTGCCGGCTCGACCGGTGGTGCCGATCGCCTGGGCAAGAACCAGGTCGTCACCGTCACCGTTCTCGAAGTCCGCGATGCGGGCCTCGAAGTGCAGGTTGGCGACGATGGCGCGACCGGCTTCATCAAGCGCACCGATCTCGGCCGCGACCGCGACGAGCAGCGTCCGGAGCGTTTCCAGGTCGGCCAGAAGTTCGACGCGATGGTCACCGGTTTCGACCGTTCCAAGAAGCCGACCTTCTCGGTCAAGGCG
Organism: Sphingomonas sp. ATCC 31555; assembly: GCF_000282895.1. Taxonomy (GTDB): domain Bacteria; phylum Pseudomonadota; class Alphaproteobacteria; order Sphingomonadales; family Sphingomonadaceae; genus Sphingomonas. Next base: position 3,263 of record NZ_ALBQ01000028.1, on the reverse strand, counting down.
ATGCAGATTGCCGAAGAGAAGCAGGCAGTTGCGCAGTATGGCTCGTCCGACTCGGGCGCCTCGCTGGGCGACATTCTGGGCGAAGCGCTCAAGGCGCGCGGTCAGAACAACTGATCGGATGGGGTGGGGGCGGTCCAACCGCCCCCATTTCCCGTTCTTTTTTGAATTAAAATCGAAAATTGGTGAATCTTCGGGTTGATGAAGATTGGCCAACAGCGCTAGGGTTTCCTTGGGGATAGCCGCGCGCGACCAGATTGGCCGCGCGCGCCAAGGGAGGGGAGCGGATGATCCGTTCTGAGTTGGTGCAGTTGCTGGTTGATGAGAATCCGGGCCTTTCGGTCCGGGAAGTCGAAAAGATCGTCTCGGTCTTCTTCGACGATATCGTAAGCCGGCTGAGCGAAGATGGTCGCGTCGAGTTGCGCGGCTTTGGTGCGTTTTCGACGCGTGCCCGCGATGCGCGGGTGGGCCGCAATCCGCGGACCGGCGAATCGGTGGAAGTGGATGCCAAGCGCGTCCCCTATTTCAAGCCGGGCAAAGAGATGCGCGCGCGCCTGAACGTGTGATGCGTGCTTGACACGTGGTGCCCGGCAGCGTCTTGGCTGCCGGCCACGCGGACGTGGCGGAACCGGTAGACGCCGGAGACTTAAAATCTTCTGCCCCTCGGGGCGTGCGGGTTCGAGTCCCGCCGTCCGCACCATCGCGCCTGCAGGGTCACCAGTCTGGCGCTGGCGGTCTCGCCTCGCGCCATTCGGCGATCCTGCGGCGGGTGGCGGTGGTGGTATCCGGCGGTAGCGCCTCCGGATCAAACGCCGCCGCATCGGTAATCTCCAGCGACGGGCGGAACGCGAAGCGAACCTCCTCCACCACGGCGAGCGTGACTGTGTCGTGCCGGTAGTTGGGCCGATGGGCGAGTTCGCCCAGCAGGCGCACGCGGCCGTGCGCCACCATGCCGATTTCCTCGCGCAATTCGCGCAGCAGCGCGGCCTCGGCGCTTTCGCCCCGTTCCTGCCCGCCGCCGGGCAGATGCCAGCCCGGCAGATAGCTGTGGCGTATCAGGATCACTGCGCCCGCATCGGTCACGGCGATGGCGCGCACTCCGCGCGTCTGCGGCCGAGTGACGAACCAGCCGATCGTGCGCAGCGCCAGATAGCCGCGCAGCGCGCCGGCAAGCGCGACGGAGACGATCGGGTTGCGGCGCAGGCGGCGTAGATCCATGCCGCCACGGTAGAGGCTGCAGCGCGCCGGCGGAACCCATGGCAGGGGTTGGCAGCCTGTGCCGGCTACCATAGAGGTTGGCCGTCCGTTTTTTCGGGAGTCCGATGGTTCGCCCGCTCTTCCCCCTGATCGCGATCGCGCTCGCCGCCTGCGCCCCCGAAGGGCGGCGCAAGGACGATACGCCGGTGGTGGTCAGCGCGATCGGCAGCGCGGACCTGCTCGTCGATCCGGCGAGCATGGCGATCGACGGCGCGCAATCGGTGGCGATGGCGGCAACCGCGCAGGGGCTGGTGCGCTACGACGCGAACGGCCAGATCGAACCGGCGCTGGCGGAACGCTGGAACGTGTTCGACGATGCCCGCAGCTATATCTTCCGCCTGGGCGAGGCGCACTGGCCGAACGGTCAGCCGGTAACGGCGGGCGAGGTGGTGCGCGCGCTGCGCCGCGCCGTTGCCGCCCGGGCGGGCAATCAGCGGCTCGCGCCCTATCTCGCCGTGATCGATGAGATCGTGGAGATGACGCCGCAGGTGATCGAAGTGCGGCTGAAGCATCCGCGGCCCGATCTGCTCAACTTGTTCGCGCAGCCCGAACTGGCGGTGTTCCGGGGGCGGGGGATCGCCGGTTCCGGGCCGTTCCGCATCGTTCCCGGCCGGCGCGACGGGCTGCTGCTCCGCCCCGCCGAGCAGCCCGGCGACGAACCCGCCGCGAAGCCGGCGCCGGAGGAGCATGTCCGTCTGCGCGGCGAGCGTTCCGCCGCGGCGATCGCCCGGTTCCGCGCCGGCGCATCCGATCTGGTGCTGGGCGGCACGGTGGTCGACTGGCCGATCGTCGGGCATGCGGGGATCGCGCAGGAGAATATCCGCTTCGATCCCGCCATCGGCCTGTTCGGGCTGGCGGTGCTGCACCGCGACGGCTTCCTCGCCACGCCGCAGAACCGCGCCGCCATCGCCATGGCGTTCGATCGCGCCGGGATGACGCGGGCGATCGCACCGAACTGGACTCCGACCGACACGATCCTGCCCGCACAGCTCGATTCGGCGGCGCCACCAGCGCCCGCCGCTTGGGCGACGGTGCCGCCCGACGATCGCCAGGCGCTGGCGGCGCAGCGGGTTCGCGAATGGCGGGCGGTGCATCGCGGGCCGGTCGAGATCGCGCTGGCGCTGCCCTCCGGGCCGGGCGCCACCTTGCTGTGGGGCCATCTCGCCGCCGCGCTGATCCGCGCGGGCATCACGCCGCAGCGCGTGGCCCTTGGCGATCCGCGTGCCGACCTGGAACTGATCGACGCAGTCGCGCCCTATGACAGCGGCCGCTGGTATCTCGCCACCGCCTGCCGCGCCTGTTCGGAGGATACCGCGACGCTGATCGCCGCCGCGCGCGACGCGCCCGATCTGTACAACCGCACCCACCGCATCGCCGAAGCCGATGCGATGCTGGCGAGCGACGTCGCCTTCATCCCGCTCGCCCAGCCGCTGCGCTGGTCGATCGTCGCGCTGCGCCTGTCGGACTGGCAGGGGAACGCGCGCGCCTGGCACCCGTTGAACCACCTCCGCAAGGAATGAGGAACAGGCAATGCCGCGCGCGAAACGATTGGAAGGCAGCTTCATCCATCGCCTGCCGATGGGCACGGACGCGGCGGCGGTGCGCCAGCGGATCGAGGCGATGGAGCATCTGCTCGAACGCAGCCTGACCATCCCCGGCCTGAACCGCAAGGTGGGGCTGGACGTGCTGCTTGATTTCGTCCCCGGCGTCGGCCCCAGCGTGGCGGCTGCGATGGGCGCCTATCTCGCCTTTGAGGCCCGCAATTTGGGCATGCCGAAGCGCACCATCGCTCGCATGGCCGGCAATATCGGCGTCGACTGGGCGCTGGGCATGATCCCGTTCGTCGGCGCGATTCCCGATTACTTCTTCCGCTCCAACACCCGCAATGTTCGACTGATCAAACGCTATCTCGACAAGCACCACCCGGCGAGCCGCGTCATCGACCAGTAACGCGCATCGGTGGCTTAGAGCGGATTTCGACCGCACTGAATCGGTGAGGGATTCCCAAG
>NZ_ALBQ01000027.1 GCF_000282895.1 Sphingomonas sp. ATCC 31555 | reverse complement strand
TTGGGAATCCCTCACCGATTCAGTGCGGTCGAAATCCGCTCTAGATCAGGCGCGGGGGGTGCCGGACGTTCGCATGGCCGCCAGTACGGCGGCGTAGCGTTGCGGCGGGATGCGCGGTTGGAACTGGCATCCGATCCGTCCGCCGAGCGCCCAGCGCACCTGCGCCTCGACCCCGCCCACCACCGGCAGCTGCACGCCCAGCAGGTCGCCCGCGTCCAGGGGCGCCTCGCACCGGGCCATCAACCCGTCCTCCGAAATGTTGACGATCAGCAGGACGATAACCTTACCTTCCGCCCCCACCCCACGCGCGCGGTGCTGCACTTCATCACGATTGATCGACCGGCCGTCGCTGGCGGCCGGCGTTGCCCCGGTTGAACGCACTTGTCCCTCGTCGAGTACTGGAGGTACCGATCCGGATTACGGCGGGTATATGAACCGGCGCACAAGAAGGCTGGTAAACAGTGGCTTAAGTTGCAGGTTTGAGAACGCCATGATGCTTTTTGCCGGCGGAAAGCCGTACCTCCCTCGTAACGGCGACCATTGTTGCTTCTTCTTCCACCTTCACGCCATCGATCCTGGCGCCCCCGCCCTTGATCAGCCGTCGCGCCTCGCCTTTAGAGGCGCAGAAGCCAAGGCTCACCAGCGCATCGACGATCGCGATTTCCCCGGCGACCGCCAACGTCGGTAGCGCATCACCGGCATGGCCTTCCTCAAAGGTCTTGCGCGCGGTTTCAGCGGCGTTCTCGGCGGCGGCACGCCCGCGGCACATGGCGGTGGCTTCGTTGGCGAGGATCTTCTTCGCCTCATTGATCTCAGCGCCTTCCAACGCTTCCAGGCGTGCGATTTCATCGAGCGGCAGATCGGTGAAAAGGCGAAGGAAGCGCCCGACGTCGCGGTCGTCGGTGTTCCGCCAGAACTGCCAATAGTCGTAATGCGGCAGCTGATCCGGATTGAGCCACACCGCGCCGGACATGGTCTTGCCCATCTTGCCGCCGTCCGCCGTCGTGATCAGGGGGGTGGTGACGCCGAACACGTCGGTTCCGTCGACGCGGCGCGACAGCTCGATGCCGTTGACGATGTTGCCCCATTGATCCGATCCACCCATCTGCAGGCGGCAGCCGGAGCGGCGCGAAAGCTCGAGAAAATCATAGGCCTGGAGGATCATGTAATTAAACTCGAGGAAGCTGAGCGACTGTTCGCGATCGAGCCGCAGCTTGACCGAGTCGAAGCTGAGCATCCGGTTGATCGAGAAGTGCTGGCCGATGTCGCGCAGGAACGGGATATATTCGAGCTTGTCGAGCCAATCGGCATTGTCGACCATCACCGCATCGGTGGGGCCGTCGCCGAAGGTCAGGAAGTTCTCGAACACAGTCTTGATCGAAGCAATGTTGCTGGCAATCGTATCGATCGTCAGCAGCTTGCGAGCTTCGTCCTTGAAGCTGGGATCGCCGACCTTGCCGGTGCCGCCGCCCATCAGCACGATCGGCTTGTGGCCAGCCTGTTGCAGACGACGCAGCAGCATGATCTGCACCAGGCTGCCGACGTGAAGCGACGGGGCAGTGGGGTCGAAACCGATATAGCCGGGCACGATCTCCTTGGCGGCAAGCGCGTCGAGCGCGCCGGCGTCGGTAACCTGGTGGATATAGCCGCGGGAGGACAGCAGACGGAGCAGATCGGACGTGTATTCGGTCATGATAGGGCCGCGCATAGCCAATGCCGGCGTTCGCGTCATCCCCGCCGATCAGTCCTGCCTCTGCAGCGCCCAGCTGGCGTGCTGAACGTCATGCCGGTTTGAAAGATGCACGATAATCGAGTCGAGATCCGCATCGAGGGCGGCGGTCGAAACGAGGCGGGCGCGGATCTCGGTACGCCCATCGGGACGTTCTATGGTGTCTATCTCCGCGACGGGATAGCGCATCAGCTCGAGGTGATCGGTCGAAAGGTCGCGCAAGACGTCGACGCGTGCCGGCTCGGTGGTCAGTGTCACGAAATAGGTAGCTTCTACCTGACCGCCCGACAGCGGAACGCGATTGATGGCGTTCACGACGGGCCGCAGGAGCGTGTTGCCGGCGATAACGAACACCGCAAGCGTGGCGGCCTCCGCTGCCATGTCGCTGCCGGCGCAGGCGCCAACGGCAGCCGAGCACCACAGAGTTGCCGCAGTGTTAAGGCCGCGGATGTTCATGCCTTCCTTCATGATGACGCCGGCGCCCAGAAAGCCGATGCCGGAGACGACATAGGCGATCACCCGCACCGCTTCCAGATCGCCGGCAATGCGCTGAGAAAGGTCTACGAATGCGGAGGCGCCCAGCGCGACCAGCGCGTTGGTGCGCAGGCCCGCGGTGCGCTGGCGGAACTGCCGCTCGGCGCCGATCGCCGCGCCCAGTAGCAGCGCCAGCGTGTAGCTGAGCAGCGTGTCGAGATAGGCGGCGAGGTGGAAGGTATGGAGAAAATGCACGGCGGGACCGCCCTGGCGAATCGTTGCAATATCTTGCAGGCGCTTGCGCCGGCAAGGCGTCACAGGCAAGCGCCGTGCGGCAGAGGCCACGCTTTCCTTCCGGTCGCTGTCATTCTACGCTAGGGACGATGATCCGTTTGCTGCCGCATCGCGCCGCACAACCCCACGCCGTTGCCGGTCTCCACTGTGCGGTATCGCGAGGCGGCGACGGACTGGATATTGTCTATCGGGTCGAGTCTCCGGCGGAAGCGCTGGTGTTGCCAATTCCTGCAGAACCGCTGCGGACCGACGGACTGTGGCGCTCCACCTGCTTCGAGTTGTTCGTTCAAGAGGCGGCGGGCAGCTATTGCGAGTTCAACTTTGCCCCCTCCAGCCGATGGGCCGCCTACCATTTCACCGGTCGGCGAGAGGGCATGGCGCCGCTGGAGCAGGACGTTCCGCCTGCCATCCAGTTCGACAGTGTGGCGATGTTGCTTTCGGTGCGCTTGGAGGGCGTGCCGGCGGGTGTGTTGCGATGCGGAGTGACCGCGGTGATCGAGGAGCAGGACGGCACAATATCCTATTGGGCCCTGCGCCACGGCGGCGATCGCCCGGATTTCCACGATCCGGATTGCTTTGTGCTCGAAGTGCCGCCAGCAGGCTGAGTCTTATGCTTTTCGGAATCGATCGTCTCCTCGCCGATGCCAGCCTGCGCAAGCCGCTTCAGGGAAAGCGCGTCGCGCTGCTCGCCCATCCGGCATCCGTGACCGCGGACCTCACGCATTCGCTCGATGCACTGGTCGCCGCGGGGGTTCGGATCAGTGCTGTGTTCGGACCGCAGCACGGCGTGCGCGGTGACCTGCAGGACAATATGATAGAGTCGCCCGACTTCACCGATCCACAGTACGGCGTGCCAGTATTCAGCCTCTATGGCGAGGTCCGCAGACCTACAGACGCGTCGATGGACAGCTTCGACGTGATGCTGGTCGACCTGCAGGATGTCGGGTGCCGAATCTACACCTTCGTCACGACGCTGCTCTACGTCCTCGAAGCCGCAGCGAAGCATGGCAAAGCGGTTTGGGTGCTAGATCGGCCCAACCCCGCCGGCCGGCCGGTTGAGGGGCTGACGCTGCTGCCCGGATGGGAGAGTTTTGTCGGCGCGGGGCCGATGCCGATGCGGCACGGGATGACGCTGGGCGAACTCGGCCACTGGTTCATCGCGCACTTTGGCCTGGACCTAGACTATCGGGTGGTGGCGCTGCAGGGCTGGCAGCCCGAGGCGGCACCGGGCTTTGGCTGGCCGCCTGAGCGCCCCTGGATCAACCCAAGTCCGAATGCCGCAAATGTGAACATGTCGCGTGCCTATGCTGGGACGGTGATGCTGGAAGGAACGATGCTGTCCGAAGGCCGCGGCACGACCCGGCCGTTGGAACTGTTCGGTGCGCCCGACATCGACGCTTCGGCGGTGATCGCCGAGATGCGCCGGCTGGCGCCGAACTGGCTGGCCGGCTGTACACTGCGTCCGATGTGGTTCCAGCCCACCTTCCACAAGCATGTCGGCCAGCTCTGCTCGGGCGTGTTCCTTCATGCCGAAGGGCCAGGCTACGACCATGCCGCCTTCCGTCCCTGGCGTGTTCAGGCCCTTGGCTTCAAGGCGATCCGGGCGCTGGCGCCGGACTACGCGTTGTGGCGCGACTTCCCCTATGAGTATGTCTTCGACAAGCTGGCGATCGATGTGATCAACGGGGGCCCCGGCCTGCGGCAATGGGTGGATGATGCGGGCGCCGCGCCGGGGGACCTGGACGCGCTCGCCGCACCGGACGAAGCGGCGTGGATCGAGATGCGGCAATCGCATCTGCTCTATTGAGGGGGAGCGACATGGTTACCCAGGCACGCGCGCTCGTCGGCCTCGTCTTCGCCGTGGAGGAGGCGCTAGACCGGCCCGGCGCGCTCGTCGGCAGCCTGCCCTTCGGCGGCATGACCCTGCTGGAATATCAGGTGCGGCTGCTCGCCGGGATCGGTGCCGAACAGGTGCTGGTCGCCGCTGGTCGCGTGACCCCGGCGTTCCTGGCCGCGATCGAGCGGGCGGGCCGGGGGCAGCTTGCCATCGAGATCGTCCGATCGGCCGAGGAAGCCGCCGAAAAGGTGCTGCGGGACGCGGATGTGCTGGTGCTGGCCGACGGCTTGGTTACCATCGATCCGGTGATGGAGCGCATGGCCGCGGAACCGCACAACGCGCTGCTCGTCACTGACGACGCGGAATCGCCGGCAGCGATCGAGCGGCTCGACATGCGCCATTGCTGGGCGGGGATTGCCCGGATCCAGGCGGCGCACCTCGCCCAGATCGCCACGATGCCGGAAGACTATGACTTCCAGTCGGCGCTGCTGCGCGTCGCCGCCCAATCGGGCGCGTTGCAGGTGCCGCTCGCGCCGGTATGGGCACGCGCCGGCCATGCCGTCGAACGGAGCGCGCAAGGACTGGCCGAGCGCAATGATTCGGTGCTCGCCGCCCTCAGTGACCGGCGCACTTTGTGGGCGGACCGGTGGGTATTCAGCCGGGCGGCCCGCTATGTGCTGCCGCAGCTGATGGCGCGCGAGATCCCGGACTGGGCGCCGCTGATCGCTGGTGGCGTTCTGGGTGCTGGATCGGTCGTGGCGACGTTCGCGGGCTGGCAGGGCATTGGTGTGTGCATCGCGCTGCTCGCCGCACTGGCGCTTGCCACGGGCGCCGCCCATGCGGCGCTGCGGGGCGAGGAGCCACGTGCCCGCGGGATCGAGGCGGCAGTGTTCGTGCTGTTCGCGCTGGTGGTCTTGGCCAATGGCTGGCGGATGCATGTGGGGCTAGGCACGGCTGCGTCCACGCTGCTCGCCCTGGGCACACTGGTTGCGCAGCTTCTCGCGGAGCGCGTACCGGTCCCGCGCCGCCGCTGGTGGGCCAACGCATCGGCGCAGCTGCTGATCCTCACACCGTTCGCGATCGCCGGCTTCCCGCTGATCGGCTTGGCTGTGGCACAGCTTTACGCTGTCGCGACGCTCGCGGCCGCGATCGAGGCGGTTCGCCACCGATCCTAGTCCGGCGATCTTAGGCTGCGCTTAATTCGACTGGGGTAGACTGGCGTGATGTCGGACGACATCGCCGATACGCGCCATGGTTCTTTCCTGGGCGCTGAAGACCTGCTGGGGCGTGCCGCAGCGGCCGAACGGCGCGTGCGCGCTGCCACGGCTGCCGCCGCTCAGGACTTTTCGGTGCCGGAGGCGTTCCGGCTTGATGAAGCCACCCGCAGCGGCATGACGGCGCTGCTAGAAGAATGGGTGGAGGCCGCGGAGCGCGCGCTATCGGATTTTGCGACGCCGGGAGCAGGTGAAGTGCTGCCGCTGCTGCGCGCAGCTGGCCTGCTGAACGACTGGACATTGACCGACGCCCTGATCGGCCAAGTGCGGCAGGACCAGCTCGGTAAGGCGCTACCCCACCATGCGTCGGCCGATCCGGCGCGCGTCAGTCTGATCAACCGCTTCATCGATCATCCAGTGCCGGCGATCGCCGAAGCCGCCCGCGATCTTTTGCTGGCGGGGCATCACAAAGGAAATCCTGAAACGGGACAACAGCGTGCGCCTCTGCACTTGCATGCCAAGCTGCTTTGGTGGGTTGCATCCGCGAAGCGTGAGCAGGCAGGAGCCGAGGCTGATATCGCTCTAGACGAAGCATTATGCGCAGCCGTGCGCCGTGCGATCGCCGCGGCGGAGGCGTTCCCGAACGAGGCAGCAGACGCCGCAGCGATGCGGTTTGCGGCTGCGATCGGCAGTGCACCACGCGAAGTGCCCGAGCTTCTGGTCGAAGCGCTACGTGATCGTCGGCTGGCGCTGTTCCTGGCGTTGTTCGCCCATGCGGCGCAGATCGGATATGCAGATGCGCGGGCGCTCGTGCTCGATCGGCATCCCCAGCGGCTGGTGCTGGCGCTGCACGCCATAGGCGCACCGCGCGACACCATCGCGCAGATCGGGTTTCTGTTGTGTGAGGCGGATCCGAACAGAGCGATCGCCGTGCTTGCCGACTGCGTCGACGCGGTCGGCGCGGTCGATCATGCCCAGGCATGGGCGGTGCTGGCGGCGTTGCGGCTGGACCCCGCCTATCACGCGGCGCGAGCGGCCCTTCGCCGTAGCGCCATGGCAGGATGGGGCGAGGGTGGCCGATGAAGCCGGCCCCCTGGCGGTCGCGCGCGTCGATGCCGCCGGCCGGCTGATCGACGCCGAACCCCTGCTGAAGGCGCTGAACAGCCGCGCGGGGGGGCGGATCGGCGCACCGCTGGCAGTGCCAGGTATCGCCGAACTGGCCAGCCTTTCTCATCGGCTGGGCATCCGCATCGCACGCGGGGTGGTCGCGGCTGATGGCGAGGAGGATCTGGACCTGTGGGTCCGCGCCGGTCCGGATCGCGGCGGTGTCCGCCTGGAGGTGAGCGGCTGGCGGCACCGCTCGGCGTGGCGTCCAACGCACGATCCGGACAGAGAGAGCGACTTCTTGCGGACCCATGGCGAATTGCTGTGGGAGACAGACGCGTCGCTGCGCCTGACGTTCGTTTCTCCCGATGTGGGCTCGTATGAGGGTGTGGATCCGCGCGCGCTGCTGGGTCAGCCGCTGACGCGCTTGTTCGCGCTCGCGCAGGACACGGACGGGCAGTTGCCGATCCTTTCCGCGGTTTCCGCACGGGCCCGTTTCGACGGCCAATTGGCCGAGCTGCGCGGAACCGCGCAATGGGTTCGGCTGGAGGCACGGCCCCGTAGCGATGCCGAGGGACGCTTCGCCGGGTTCGTTGGCGCGGCCCATGCGCATGACGGCGGAGCCCTTGCGACGCGCGCGGCAGCGACCGCCGCCCTGCCGCAGGTGCCGTACCCACCGGGTTTCGGGAGACGCCTGGAGCGGGCACTGCGTGCGCCGCTTGCCCGGATCATCGCCGCCGCAGAAGCCATCGACAAGCAGGACAGCGGGCCGATTCGAGAGGATTATGCGGGATATGCTGGGGATATCGCCGACGCCGGGCGGCATCTGCTTGCTATGATCGAGGATCTGGCGGACTTGCAAGTGGCTGAGGAGGCAGCCGTCGCAACGACGGCAGACGCGATTGATCTGGCGGCCCTAGCCCGCCGGGCGGCCGCGCTGCTTACTGTGCGCGCATCGCAGACTGGGGTCACGATCGACGCGCCGGCCGCGGAGGCGGTGCTGCGCGTGACGGGAGATTTTCGGCGGACGTTGCAAGTCCTGGTCAACCTGATCGGCAATGCGGTGCGCTATTCACCATCCTACGGCGTCGTTCGAGTCGCGCTGGCACGGGAAGGCGGCGTCGGGTGCGTTATCGTCGCCGATCAGGGCAAAGGCATCGCGCCGGCCGACCATGAAAAAATCTTCGAGAAGTTCGCGCGACTGGATCCCGCCGAACCGGGCGGCAGCGGATTGGGGCTGTACATTGCCCGGCGGCTTGCACGGGCTATGGGCGGCGACCTGGCAGTCGAAAGCACGCCGCAACACGGCGCGCGCTTCCTCTTCTCACTGCCGCTGCGGGAGTGAACCGGGTGCCAGCGGATTTGGCGGGCACCCGGTAGCCGTTCAGCGACGGCGACAAATCTGCACGGGACGGCCGTACCGCCATTCCGTCCAGCACACGCGGCGGCCGCTATAGCGATAGCCGCCATTCCAGCCATAGGAGCGGCCACGATCCCAGCCGCGATGGTGGCCGCGGTCCCAGTGACGCTGCCGCTCCCACCGATCGTGACGGTCGACTCGATGGTCGTAGCGATGCCGTTCATAGCGCGGGCCGCCCCAGCCCTGCGCGTTGGCGCTGCTGGCGCCGGCAATTCCAGTCACGGCCAGGCTGGCGAGGGCGAATAACTTAAGCAATTTCATGGCTCCACCTCCTCTTCAATAAGGAAAGCAGTACCTTTTGCCGCGCTTCACGAAGCTGAACCGGCTCGTAGGCCCCAGTTCATCTTCGCATCATTTGGAGGAGACGGGCATGAGCACCGCGGCCGAGGGGATTGAGCAGCATCGCGGCGCAGGAAAGCAGGAAGAAGCCGAGCGGCGCGCCCGCGATCGTCCAGCGCATTGCCGCCAGCGTGCCGGCCTGTTGCTCGGCATTGGCGACATAGCCGGCGGAGCCGAAGCCGATGCCGAGGATCAGCGTGGCGACGCCGATCGCGATACGCTGGAGCAGCGCCGCCATGCCAAACACGACGCCCTCCACGCGCAGCCCAGTTGTCCGTTCGCCATATTCGATTGTGTTGGGCAGCATTGCCCAGAAGACGAAATGCAGGCCGACAATCGCCGCCTGCATCGCGACCAGATAAAGTTGCATCCCCCAGATGCTGCCGATTCGAAGCGTCCCGAACAGCACAAGGCCAAGGATGCATGCTCCGGCCGCGACGAACCATAATGCGCGGCCGCCGATCTGCCGCTGCAGCAGCATCCATACCGGTACGGCAAAACCGCTCATTACTCCCATCCAGCCCAGTGCCTCCTGGCCGGCGGCTTCATCGTGGAGGAAATATTTGAAGTAGTAGAGCACGGATTTGCCGAGGATCGAGGTAGCCACGATCATCGCCATCATCGCCACATTGAGCGTCACGAAGGCGCGGTTAGCGGCGATGCTGCGCAAGGCGGCACCGATGGAAGGCGGGGTGGCCTTCGTCGTTTCCGGCGCACCATTGGAACGATAGCTGGCGCCGACAATCAGCAGGATCCCCGTGCCCAAGGCCGCGAATGCGACTGCGGCACCCAGATAGACGCGTGCCGGTACGGCGGTGCCGGCGAACCAGGCGCCGATCGGGATGGTTCCGCGGGCCACCACAACCCAGGCCAGCGTGCCGAACAGCATCCGGGCGCCGGCGATGAACGCGCGATCACGGCTGTCGCTGCTGATCCGCGCCGACATGGCGAGGTAGGGGATGTTGACCGCGGCATAGGCGGTGCGGAACAGCAGGTGACCGCCTAGGATCAGGGCTACGCCCGCAGGTCCGTCAAGCACGGGCGGCAGATAGGTCAAGATGCATGCCAGCCCAAGCGGCACTGCGCCAAGCATCAACATGCGCCGATAGCCGCCGCGTGGCCGCCATCGATCTCCGAGCGTGCCGACCGCGAAGTTGACGAGGCCGTCCCAGACGGTCGCGGCGGTGTAGATGGCTGCCGCCGTCTCCACCGGTAGTCCGAGCGCATCGGTGTAGTAAAACAGCAGGAACAGCATTAGCCCCTGCCAGTAGAGGTTGAAGGCAAAGTCCCCGCAGGCGAACAGCAGTAGCCGTGGACGCCCGATCACGCGGTGGCGCCCAACGTCGTGCGGAGCAGATCGGTGCGCATGCGTCCGTGCGCGAGGACATGGCGGTGGAAGGCGATGGCAGAGCGGCTGCGTGCCAGATCTTCAATGGCTAGCCACATTGCGGCTTCGCCCGCGCGCGTCGCGGGCTCCCGGACGATACGGTCCAGATCAGTGGCAAAAGGTGCGAAATAGGCGGGCTCTCCCATCCATTCGCGCCAGTTATTCAGCACCATGGTGGAGGACCAGCCCTCCACGTGCAGGCCCAGATCAGCGAGGGCCCGAGCGATACGGAACAGGCGCCAGTGGCATTGTCCCAGCTCGCCCAGCGGATCGCCGCGATAGGCTCCCTGCGCCGATGCCAGTTGCTCGGCATAGATGGCCCAGCCTTCTGCGAAGGCGGCGGCATAGGTGATCCGCAGTGGGTGAGGCGAGGCCGCTGCCTCCATCGGGAGTTGAACCATGTGGCCGGGTACAAGCTCGTGATGCACCACCGCCGGCAGCGTCCAGCGCGGGCGGCGGCGGATGTCCTTCAGGTCGACAACATAGGCGCCCGGCCGTGCGCCATCGGGAAGCACACGATAGCCTTGCCGGCCAGCGGCTTCCTCTGCGCGCGTCATTCGCTGCACCCGCACCGAGAGGTGCAGGGTCGGCAGCGGGCCGAAGCCACGCCGTAATTTGGAGCGTGCCGCGTCCAGCATGCGGTTCATGTCGGCGACGGCGCGATCGCGCCCGGCATCGTCGTCGGTGTAGAGCCAGCGGGGATCACGCCAGAGTTCGGAATAGCGCGCGCCGACGCTGCCATGCCGCCGGCCGACACGTCTAAACAGCGTATCGGCACGCGCCAGTGTGCGCGCCAGTTCGGTCTGCAAGCGGCGGCGGAGTCTGGCAGGATCGGCATCGTCGCCAACCGACCGCCGCAGCAACAGGGCATAGCGATCGGCATCGTTCGGCAGCCGGCTTATACTCGACGCATGCGCGACCGGATCATTGCCGAGGCGAGCCGGGGGGAAACGTTGTGCTAGCTCGATGTCGATCGCTAGTCCTGCGCGAGCGGTGAGCAGATCAATTCTGGCGGAGGGGGCGAGCCGTGCCGGGTCCATGCTCTGCAACGCCGCAAGTGTCGCCGCGAGATTGTTTCTCGCATCGTCGAGCAAATTGCGCAGTCGCACCGCTGCATCCTCACTCTTTGTCCACCCGGGGGCAGAGGGCAGCGCGAGCAAGGCAGCGGCGCCCCCGAGCACCGAGCGGCGGGGAAGGCGATGCGCAGGAAACGTTTCGAGAGCCATGCTGGCTGCTTACCCATGTTGACGGGCGGGAGCAGCCCCCACGAAAACACTGGATCAAAAGAGTACTAGCCAGTACGATTTTTGCTTGACGTAACGGAACGCTGATCTACAAATACGATACCGAAACGAAGCCAGGTGCCGGCGTGCACATGCGCAACGGAGCGGCCCGGTGCATAGAATGCGCTGGTTGCGGAACAGCCTTTCCAAACGCAACCTGCGCAAGCCCGGGTGGAACATTCTGGCGGAACGGCAGGGCGGTGCCTGACATCGGGGCATGCCAAAGGGGCCTGACATCCGTCGTGTAGAGGGAGTGCAGGCCATGGCATATCTGGATCTTTCCCATCTTCGCGGGCAGGCAATTGCCGCGCCCCGCGATCTGATCCAGCGGGCTGCTGCCGAACTTACGAATGTGGAGTGGCAGGTTCTCGCGATTGCGCGTGGCGATCGCTTGTCGTCGCTTGAGGCGCCGAGCCGCTGGTCTGCGCTGCTCCGAACGGTATTTGGCGGTGAACGCGCCAACCCGCGGCTCGCCGATCCCCGGCTAGAGGCGCTCCGCCGATTGGCGGTGCTTGCCTGGCACAAGGGCGCGCAACTGCCGCAGCAGGAAGTCGCAGCCTTCCACGACGCTGGCTATTCGGCCGAGCAACTCGGGCTCGTGCTCGGCCATATCGGCGATAGGACGCAGGCCGCCGGGGCCGCGCGCTGACACAGACCCGGCAGCGCCGGCTTACTGATTCTTTTCTTCGCCATCCCGCTCGGCGTCGCGGTCTATCCGCGACGTCATGCCGGTCGCTGCGGCGTCGGCTTCGGTCTGCTCCTGATCGCTGAACGGTGTCGGCGTAGCGGTGGGCAGAGGCTCCGGTGCCGCGTTCTCCGTCGGCATCGCGGCCGGTTCTTCGGTCGAAATATTCATGTCAGCCGATGTCTCCGGAACGGTGATCTCCGTCACATTGGCGTCCGGCGGGCTGGTGGACTCGTCTCCATCGCCGCAAGCGGCGAGCATCAGGCAGGCACCGGCCAGGATCGCGAAAGTGCGCAGCTTCATGGGATATTCCTTTCGATGAGACGTTACGAGGCGGTTGCGGCGCTCACGGCCGCGCGCGCTTCGATCTTGTCAGCCAACAGCTTGTCCCAGCCATAGGGATCGTCGCGGAAGTTCATGGCGCCGTCCGCGCCAGCGAAGGCTGTCCAATAGAGCAGGAAGACCGACACCTGGTCGGCCTCCGCCAGCCGCACGCGCTGCGTCTTGCCGCCTTCCACGGCCGCGGCGATCGCCTCCGGCTGCCAAGCGGGATCGTTGCGAAGCAGCAGTTCGGCCAGCGGGCCGGGTTTTTCCAGCCGGACACAACCATGGCTGGCCAATCGGCTGTAGCTGGAGAAGCCGGCCTGAACGGGCGTGTCATGGAGATATACGGCATAGGGATTGTCGAAATCGAACTTGTAGCGGCCAAGCGCACTCTTCGGGCCGGACTGCTGCTGCAGGCGCCGATCCGGGCCGGTGCCGATAATGCGGTAGCCGTTACGCTTGAGATAGGCTTCGCCCTTCGGCCACAATTCCTTCGCGGCAATCCCGCTCGGCACGTTCCAGGGCGGGTTGAGCACGATCGAATGAATGCGGGATTCCAGCATCGGGGTTTCATTGCCCGGCCGGCCCGTCACCGCCTTCATCGAAGCGACGGGGCTGTCGCCTTCGAACACCGTCATCACCGCGGCGGCGATGTTCACCTGGATGCGCTTGGCGGGCAGTTGCTGCGGCAGCCAGCGCCAGCGTTCCATGTTTGCCATGATCTGTCGTACGCGATCTTCCACGGGCACGTTCAGCGCCGCCAGCGTGCCTGTCGAGACGACGCCAGTGGGGCGCAGCCCGTAGCGGCGCTGGGCGCGGACAACCGCTTCCTGAAGATTGTCGTCGAACATGTCGCCCGAGGCGGAGACCTGCTTGTCCTCCACCGCCAGCCGCTTGCGCAGCGCACGCACGCGCGCGCCGGTGGCGCCCTTAGCCAGATCTGGTCCGGTAGCCATTTTGGGCCATCCACCGGCAGTGAGGATTGCGCGGTAGGTGACGAGGCCCTTCTCCAGGCCGTCATAGCCGGCATAGGGCGGCGGGAGCGATCGTACCCAGGCCCCGAGCCGGTCGCGCTTCACCGCATCGGCGAATCCGGGCAGCGGATCAACGGGTACGGGGCGCAAGCCCCAGTCATTGATGAAGTCGCTGCTGTCGAGACGCCCGGCATGCACCGCGCGGGCATAATCGAGTGCGGCACGCACCAGCCCGTCATTGTCGTTGGGCAACGTGACCGTCGCCGTCATGCGGCGCAAGCCTTGTGCCAGGCCGGCTTCCGTAAGCAACTGGCGCAATTCTGTCATCTGGCGGCTGCTGAGCACCGGCAGCGGCGCGATAAGCCGCGGCTGAATGGGGACAGCCGGAGCAGCCTGTGCCGGCTGCGACGTTGATACCGGTGTGGCCGAGGGCGTGGGGCTTGGAGCCTGCGGCTTTGCCTGTTGCGGCTTGGGAGCAGGGATCAACCGAAACTGCGCGGCAGCCGGCGAAGCGACGACGCTGACCAGTGCGATCGCCGCCGCCATCGCCGGCTTTATCGTACCGCCCCTACGTAGCTTTGTCGTTTCGTCCACGCACAATACTCCACTCGTCGCTTCATGTATCAACAGCTGCTCCTATAGGCGAGGCTTGGGGGCGGATGCGAGTGCGAAAACCCGCCCGCTGCTTGACTTTTGGCAACGTTGTCGGGATTCGTGCCGTCAACATGGAGCACCACAAGCAGGAGGGGATCGCTTTGGCTTCCGCACGTTCCACGCAGACCACGCTGGCATTTGCCGCGGTAACAACGCTGTTCTTCGCCTGGGGGTTCATCACCTCGCTGGTCGATCCGCTGGTGGCTGCGGTGAAGGGTGTTTTCACCCTCACCAATTTCCAGGCGCAGGCGAGCGCGACGGCCTTCTTCTTCGCTTATTTCGTCGTCTCGCTACCGGCCGCCGCGCTGGTTTCCCGGCTGAAGGCGGTGCCTTCCATCCTGCTGGCGCTGTGCACGATGGTCGCCGGCTGCCTGTTGATGCTGGTCGCGGCGAATCTTGCCAACTACTGGATAGTGCTTCTCGGCCTGTTCGTGCTGGCGAGCGGGATTACCGTGCTGCAGGTTGCGGCAAATCCGCTGGCCGCTGCGCTGGGCGATCCTAAGGGGAGCCATTTTCGGCTAGTGCTCAGCCAGACCTTCAACTCCTTCGGCACGTTTCTCGGCCCGCTGCTGGGTGCGCACCTGTTCCTGCAGGGCGTCGAGGTCAAGGACGGTACGGTCGTCACGCCAGAGGTACGCGCGCAGGCGCTGGCTGGTATCGACACCGCCTATCTTTGGATCTGCGGTTTGATCGCGGCGCTCGCGGTATTCTTCTTCCTCAGTCGCCGCGTCGTGACGCAGGCTGCGCCGAAGCCGGCCGCTACCGGCGGGCTACTGAGCGCCTTTTCCTCGCCCTGGGCACTGTTCGGTGCGCTTGGTATCTTCCTCTATGTCGGCGCCGAAGTGTCGATCGGCACGCAAATGGCGCTGTTTCTTAACGACAACGGCGTGTGGGGCCAGTCCGACGCGCCGTTCGGTGTGCCGCTGCTGGGGACGCTGATGGGCAGCGACGGCGTGGCCGGCGTATCGCTGCAAGAGGCCGGCAAGGCCGTCGCCTTCTATTGGGGCGGCGCGATGGTGGGTCGCGCGCTCGGATCGCTGCTGCTTACCCGCGTGCGCGCCGACAAGCTGCTGGCGCTGTTCACGGTGATCGCGGCGGCGATGTGCCTCTATGTCGTGCTGGTCGGCGGAGTCAGCGGCGGGTTTGTCGCGCTGGCGATCGGATTGTTCAATTCGATCATGTTCCCGGTGATCTTCACCCTGACGCTGGAGCGTTCGGGTGCCAGCGAGGAGGCGACCTCCGGCTTGTTGTGCACGGCGATCGTGGGCGGCGCGGTGCTGCCGTTGCTGGTCGGTAAGGTCGCCGATCTGCACGGCTATGCCTTTGCGTTGATCGTGCCGGCGCTTTGCTACATAGTCCTGTGTGGCTTCGCAGTGACGGCGGGGCGTACCCAGGCCGTACGGATCGGCGGCAGCGCGTCGATCCATTGACGGCGGCGGAAGGCCCTGCAAGCATTCCGCCGAGGAGAGAAACCATGAACCTTCACCGCCGTTCGCTGCTGGCCGGAACACTTGCGCTTCCCGTTGTTGCGCACGCTCAGACACAGGAAAGCTGGGAGCAGCGCAAGGAGCGTCTGTTGCACGAGGACTGGCCCGAACTCAGCCGCTATGCGGAGGACAATCACCGCATCCTCTCAGCCGGCGAGACGGTGAACATCGTCTTCCTCGGCGACTCGATCACAGAGGGGTGGAAGTCAAAGCGGCCGGGCTTCTTCACCCCTGGCCGGGTCGGGCGTGGTATCGGCGGTCAGACGACGCCGCAAATGGTGCTGCGGATGATGGCCGATGTGGTGCAGCTAAAGCCGCGTTTTGTGCACATCATGGCCGGTACAAACGACATCGCTGGCAATACCGGCAAGATGACGCACGCGCAGACTTTCGACAATTTCCGAATGATGACGCAGATTGCTAAGGCCAACGGGATCGACGTAATTCTGGCGTCGGTGCCACCGGCCGATCATTTCCCCTGGCGGCCCGGCCTGGAGGTTGTCCCGCCGATCCGCACGATCAATGCCTGGCTGCGCGACTATGCCAAGGCCCAACGCCATGCGTGGGTCGACTATACTCTAGCGCTTGGCGATCCATCCGGGGCGATGAAGCCCGGCATGGCCTATGACGGCGTGCACCCGACCGAAGCAGGCTATGATGCGATGGCCGGGGCGATCGAGCCGCTGCTGCGAGCCCGCAAGGTCTAGTCAGCTTCCGATGGGAAGCCGGCGGTCTGTCGTCGTCTCGCGCTGCAATCGATCCGTCTGCACATCATTCCGAATAATCGTCCGTGTCGCGGTTCGTTCAGTATACTACTGAAAATTAATGAAATCGTTACGAGGTCTCTTGATGCTGCTCTCTGCCAACATTGTCCGAAGGCCCAAATAGAGACTCTATAGATCCGTAGATCACAATCTGAAGACATGCTAGGTGCCTGGTAAACAGGTTGTAAACCTTACCGGGGAGGGGGCGTGAAAGTTAGGGCTTCGGCGCGCTGCCAGGATTCTGGCGGCAGGAATTGGTTGCGAACGAAGGTCGGGACAGAGGCGTCAGACCGGCACTTCATTCTGAGCGTACCGGAGGAATTCAGTCATCACATCTGCGAAGAAGGTATGGCGCACGGTGCTCATATCTTCGCCGCACTGTGCGATGCTGTCTCCGGATTGCCTTTCCACCTTTCCCCGCAGAGCGGCATCGCGGAAGCGCAAAAGCTGTTGTCGGCCTGGTTCGGCTTCGCGGACCGGCCGAGACCGCCGATCCGAAAGACCATCCCCGCTGGCCTGTATCTGCCTCAGACTCCAACGCCATCGCACAACGCCGCCGGATTGCTGTTCTCCGGTGGCGTGGACGCGACCTTCACGCTCACGTGGCTGAAGGAGCAGCAGGCAGGACGGCTGCTGGCGCTGTCGATCATCCATAGCGAGGATGGCTTGCCGGAGCCGCATCAACTGGCGCTATACGAGTCCTATCGGCGTGCATTGGCCGCACAGGATGTCGATCTGATTTTCGTGGCGACCAACATCATGACCTGCAATGACCGCGTTCACGACTTGTGGGCGTTCGCAACGCACGGCGGATGTATGGCTGCCGTCGCGCACTCACTTTCCAAGCAGGTCGATCGCTGGTTCATCAGTTCCTCGCACGATCTGACGGCGCTGATCCCTTGGGGATCGCATCCGCTTCTGGATCCGCAATATTCTTCTGATCGCGTCTCCTGTACCCATTTCGGCGCGGAATTCACACGGTTTGAAAAGATCTTGGGCATCGTCCACGGGCCGGTTGGTTCGGGGACGCTGGCAGTATGTGGAGATGGGGTGCAGGGCGGCGCATGGATCAATTGCTCGCGATGCCAGAAATGCCTGCGGACGATGATGGCGCTGGATCTAGCCGGTGCACGGGAACAGTCGATCAGCTTCGATTGGAGCGGCTATTCGCTCGCGGCTGTCCGTAGTTTACGACTGCGTGGGAGGAACGAAGTTATATTCGTGCAGGAACTAATACGCGCGGCAGTCGCCCTAGGCCGAAACGAACTGCATGCGGCCCTTGATCACGTGCTGCGAAAATCCTGGCTACACCGCCGGCTTTACCGCATCGAAGTGTATCTGCGGATGAAGCTCCGGTCGGCGCAGCGCTTCAAGGCGCCGCTCAAGCGGTTGAAGCGCCTGATCTACCGTTGAATCCCCTGCCGCTTTGAAACTCCGGTCTTACCTAATAGGTGCGGTGGCCAACGGATGGAGGAGTTTGCATGATCAGAACGGGCTTGATCGGCTTCGGGCTAGGTGGCACTGCCTTTCACGCGCCAATGATCGATGCGGTGGAGGGGCTGGTGCTCGCCGCGGTGGGGACGTCGCGTGGCGAAGCGGTGGCTGCGGCGTACCCCGGCGTGCCGGCGGTGCCGCCCACCGCGCTGATCACCAATCCCGATATCGATCTCGTGGTGATCTCCACGCCCAATGCGACGCATTTTGAGCTGGCACAGGCTGCGCTGGCGGCGGGTAAACATGTGGTCGTTGACAAGCCGGTGACGCCGTCTGCCGCGCAAGCAGACTCGCTGATCGCGCTGGCGGAGACGCAAAAGCGGCTGCTCTGCCCCTTCCACAACCGCCGCTGGGACAGCGACTTTCTAGCGGTGCAGCGGCTGGTCGAAAGCAGTCGGCTGGGCGAAATCCTGTTGTTTGAAGCGCATTGGGATCGCTTCCGCCCCGATCTTGCCCAGCCTTGGAAAGAATCGCCGGAGGGCGGGGCTGGACAGTTGCTCGATCTTGGGCCGCACATGATCGACCAGATGTTACTGCTATTCGGGATGCCCGAGGCGGTGGACGCCGACTTGGCCAGCCAACGCGTCGGCGGCAGCGTCGACGACTATTTCGTGCTGACCTTCCATTATGGCCAGCGACGCGTCGTGCTGGCGAGTTCACGGATGATCGCGGCGCCGCGCCCGCGTTTCGCGATTCATGGGCGGGGCGGCAGTTTCATCAAATTCGGACTTGATCCGCAGGAAGCGGCGCTGCGGGGTGGCGGATCAGTGCACGATCCTGCACATGGCTGGGAAGATTCGGCGCAGTATGGCATCCTTACCCTGCCGGACGGCTGCGTGGAGACCGTGCCATCACCCCAGGGCGATTATCGGCGCTTCTATGCTGGCATTGTCGCTGCGATCCGCGACGGCGCGCCGCCGCCGGTACCGGCAGCGGATGCTCTGGCCGGTCTGCGGCTGATCGAAGCCGCTCGCCACAGCGCGCAAGAAGGGCGGCGCGTGCCTTTGGTATAGTGCCCCGCACCCCCGAAGCTCGCTGCGCAGCCTGCATCGGGGGGCGGAGCAGGGCGTCAGGGGCGCCAGCCGGCCGGCAGCGTGCGGGCGGGAACCTGAACGGATGTCGTGGCCGTGATCTCGTCGGCGGAGTGGCCGAGCAGGACCTTGTAGGTGCCGCCTGCGATCTTCCAGCTGTTCGACGCCTCGTCGAATGTGGCCAAGAGGCGCGGATCGACGGTCACGGTTACCGCCTTGGAAGCGCCTGCCGCCAGCGACACCTTCTGGAACGCGCCCAGTCGCTTGGGGGCTTCCCAGCCGTTGCCAGAGACATAAACCTGCGCCACGTCCGCGCCGGCGCGCTTGCCGCTATTGCGTACCGTGAAGCTCACAGTCACCTGGCCCTTGGGCGCCGCTGCCTTCAGCCCGGAATAGGCGAAGCTGGTGTAGGACAGGCCATGACCGAAGGAGAAGTGTGGCTTGTCGCCCTTTGCATCAAACCATTTGTAGCCGATTGCCGCACCTTCGGTATAGCGCGTCTCGCCGTCGTTCGGCGTGCTCGGCTTCGCGAGCTGCGAAAGGCTGCGCGGGAAGCTGACCGGCAGATGGCCAGAGGGATTGACCTCGCCGGTCAGCACATTGGCGATCGCTTCGCCGCCGGCCGTACCCGGATACCACGCTTCCAGGATTGCCGCCGTCTTGTCGGCCCAAGGCATCAGCACCGGGCCGCCAGTTTCGAGCACTACCACAGTCTTGGCATTGGCAGCGGCCACGGCGTCGATCAGGCCGTCCTGATTGTCGGCGAGCGTGAGCGAGGGGTCGAAAGCTTCGCCAGCCCACTGCGTGGCGAAGACGATCGCCATATCCGCCTGCTTGGCCGCCGCAGCCGCGGCGGCGGCATCCTTCCCGTCGAGGAAGGTGATCGTCGCGCCCGGCAGTTGGCGGCGCAGCGCCGCGACGGGGGAGGAGGGGTGGTACATCACCGGGCCTGGCCAGACCTTCGGCTCGATACCCGGCACGGCATTGCCGCCTACCGGATAGACCAGCGAGGATCCGCCGCCCGCCAGCACGCCCTTGTCGGCATGGCCGCCAATCACCACGATCCGGCGCGCCGTCCCAGCGAGCGGCAGTACGTTGCCAGCGTTCTTCAGCAGCACGATGCCCGCTTCGGCATCGGCGCGCGTGACGGCTGCATGGCTGGCGAGCATCGCCGGCGGTAGCTCCATTGGTGCGGCGGTGATCGGATGTTCGAACAGCCCGTGTGCGAACATCGAACGGAGGATGCGGTGCGCCATTTCGTCCAGGCGCGCCTTGCTCACCTCGCCCTTCGCCAAGGCGGCCTTTAGCGGCTCGCGAAAATAGGGCTGCTCGTCGAACGGCCAGCCCGATTCCTGTTCGAGGCCCGCGTTCGCGGCGGCAACGGTGGAGTGAGTGGCGCCCCAATCCGACATGACGAAGCCTTTCCAGCCCCAGTCACGGCGCAGCACGTCGGTCAGTAGCCAGGGCTGCTCGCAGGCATAGATGCCGTTGACCTTGTTGTAGGCGCACATCACCGAGCCTGGATCGGAACGCTCTATCGCGAATTTGAAGGCGAGCAGGTCGCTCATCTGCGCGGCGGCGCGGTCGATCACGGCATTCATCTTGAAACGATCGGTTTCCTGATCGTTGACCGCATAATGTTTGACGGTGGAAATGATGTGGTTCGACTGGATGCCTGCGATCTGCGCGCCCACCATAGTGCCGGCAAGAAGGGGGTCTTCGCCGCCATATTCAAAGTTGCGGCCGTTGCGCGGCTCCCGCATCAGATTGACGCCTCCAGCCAGCAGCACATTGAAGCCCGAAGCGCGCGCCTCTGCCCCGATCATCGCGCCGCCCTTATAAGCAAGAGCGGGATCCCAGGTGGCTGCGGTGGCAATACCGGCGGGAAGTGAGGTACGACCGCGTTTGCGCTCAGCGCCGCCCTGCGTTGCGACCCCGACGCCGGCATCGGTCTGCCACTGGGCGGGAATGCCCAGCCGCGGGATGGCGGGGATGTAGCCGGCCGAGCCGGGGCGGGCCTGCGGATCGGCCTTGAAGTTCTTCGGCGAAAAGTCGGTACCGAAGTAGCCGAAGACGAGGGTGAGCTTCTCGTCCTCGGTCATCTGCGCAAGGACGAGCTTGGCGCGCGCATCGGGCGCGAGCTTCGCATTGGCCCATGGCCGAGCGGCCGGCGCCTGCTGGGCCGATGCCGGGGCGGCCAGGCAGATGGCGATGGCAAACAACGGGGCGCTGAGCGTGGCTTTGCGAAGCATGTCTTCCTCTCCTGCAATTGACCGTCAGCGTTGTCGCAACGCATCTTTTTTCGCAAGCCGGAAAAATCGCGAGGTTCGTCGCGGCTCCGCCGCACCCGCTAGATGCGGATGCGGACGGGAACTGACTTTGCAGCCGGAGTGTGGGAAGCCTGGTCGTGATGGCGTAGCGCAATCAGCGGGTTCAGCTCGGGATAATAGCCGGCTAGGCAACTATCTGGAAGGTTAAACGGCAGCACTTCCAGGCCCTCCACAACCCGATCGACGCCGTCCGATGCGTCGCCCACAAGCGCCACGCGCTGCCCCTCGCGTAGCCCAGCGCGCGCCATTTCGTCGGGGTTGATCAGCACAACGTCGCGTTTGCCTTCGATCCCGCGCAGGCGATCGGAATAGCCATAGACCGTCGTGTTGAACTGATCATTGGAGCGCAGAGTTATAAGGCGGTACAAGCCCTCTTCTGCCGCAAAGCCGGTGGCGTTGAGCGCTGCTGGCACGGTGAAATCGGCCTTGCCGCTCTTCGTCTTCCAGTTTCGCTCGCGGGCGCTGTTGCCCTTGAAGAAGCCGCCGGGGGTGAACAGCCGCTGGTTGAAGTTGCGGAACATTTCGGGATAGGTGGCTTCGATCGCGTCGCGTACCGCGGCATAGTCCACCGCCCATTCCGCCCAGGGCACGCGCGGATTGGGATCGAGCGTCGCCTGTGCCAGCCCGGCTACGATCGCCATTTCCGATTTGAGATGCGGACTGGCCGGCTTGGCCTCACCGATCGAGCCGTGGATGCAGCTGAGGCTGTCTTCCATCGTCACGACCTGCGGCGTGTCGTTCTGGATGTCCTGCTCGGACCGAACGAGGCAGGGAAGGAGGTAGGCGGTTTCGCCGCAGAACAGCTGGCCGCGATTGAGTTTGGTGGCGATCTGGACGGTTAGGTCCATGCTGGTCCAAGCCTTTTCCATAACGCCGTGATCGGGAACGGCGCGCAGAAAATTGCCGCCAAGGCCGACGAAGGCGCGCACCTTGCCCGCAACGATCGCCTCGCAGCCAGTGACCGTGGTGTAGCCTTCGTCCCGGGGTGGGTCGAAGCCATATTGTTCGGCGAGCCGATCGAGCGGCACGAGTTCGGGCTTCTCAGATATGCCTACGGTGCGCTGGCCCTGCACGTTCGAATGGCCGCGCACCGGCGATACGCCGGCGCCCAGTCGGCCGATATTCCCGCGCAGGAGCATCAGGTTCACGACGCCGGCGACGTTGTCGTAACCGCCATGATGCTGGGTGAGGCCCATCCCCCAGATGCCGATGGCACGCTCGGCGCCGATATAGACGTCTGCCGCCTCGATGATCTGAGCCCGGGCAAGGCCTGTTTCGGCCTCGATGGTTTCCCAGCTGGTGGTGCGCGCCTTCTCCGCGAAGGCTTCGAAGCCGTGGGTGTGCTCTGCGATAAAGGCGTGATCGAGCACGCCGCCGCGGCGATCTTCCTCAGCGAGAACGTGCTTGGCCATGCCGATCATCGCGGCGATGTCGCTACCAGCCTTGAGCTGATAGTAATGGGACGAAATTTCCGTTTTGCCGCCCGTCACCATCTGCGTGCTCTGCGGATTGCGGAACTCGAGCAGGCCCTTTTCATAGATCGGATTGAAGGTGACGATCTTCGCACCGCGTTTGCGCGCCGCCGTCAGCGTATGGATGAAGCGCGGGCTGTTGGTCCCGGTATTCTGGCCGAAGAAGAAGATCGCGTCGCAATGCTCGAAATCTTCGAGCAGGCAGGTGCCAACTGGCGCGCCGATTGTCGATTTCAGCGCCACCGAGGTGGTTTCGTGACACATGTTGGAGCTGTCGGGCAGGTTGTTGTGGCCATAGAGCCGCGCGAACAGCGCCCAGGCATAGCTTGCCTCTAGGCTTGCCTTTCCGGAGGCGTAGAAAATGGTCTGTTTGGCGGGAATACCCCGAAGCTTGCGGCCGATGGCGCGGAACGCCTCTTCCCAGGTGCAGGGCAAATATTTGTCCGTCGCGCGATCGTAGCGCATCGGGCTGGTGAGCCGGCCGGCCTGTTCCAGGTCATGGTCGCTCCAGCCGCGCAGTTCGCTAAGCGTATGGTGGGCGAAGAACTCGGGTGTCGCCCGGCGGGTGGTAAGATCCCAGAGCGTAGCCTTTGCGCCGTTCTCGCAAAATTCGAACATGTGCGGCTTGGCCGGCTTGGTCCAGGCGCAGGAGGTGCACATCATGCCACCCGGTTTGTTCTGTCGCGCGAGCGTGGACAGCGCTTCCGGGCTCGGCCTTTCGGCGCCTGCGACCAGCGCCATGCCGCGCAGCGAGCCCCAGCCACCTTCTGGCCCTGAATAGTGGATCGTGCCGTCTTTTGCCCGGGCCATCGCGCCGCTCCTTGATCTCTGCCTTTCTCCTATACCCTTCGGGGACTGAGCGCCTATTCTGGCCACATGGAAATGTGGTTCAATCGCGTTACGCCGGAGGGGTCGGAGACCCGGATTCAACGCCCGTTGGTGCCCGAAGTGCCAATCGCCATCGAAATCAACGGGATTGGCTATGCCGTGATGATGGCGACCCCCTCTCATCTGGCCGATTTCGCCTATGGTTTCGTCGCCGCCGAGCGGTTGGGCACGCCCGTAGACGTGGAGACGCATGAAGCCGAGCGCGGCGTGATCCTACGCGTCACGCTGGCCGATCCTACTACAGTGATCGAACGTGTGCGTCACCGAACGACCGATTCCAGTTGCGGCTTGTGCGGCATCGAGAACCTGGAGGCCGCGTTGCGCCCCTTGCCGCCAATCGAGCAGGCGACGGAGGCCTCCACGACTGCGATCTTCCGGGCGGCCTCGGCGCTTCGCGAACACCAGCCGCTAAACCGGGTAACGGGGGCGGCGCATGCCGCTGCGCTGTGCGCGGTGGATGGCGGCATCCGGCTGGTGCGCGAGGATGTCGGGCGGCACAATGCTTTCGACAAGTTGATTGGCGCGATGGCGCGGGGCGGCCTTGGCTGGGACGGGGGCTTCGCACTGATCAGTGCGCGCTGCTCGTTCGAGCTGGTGGAAAAGGCGGTGCTGGCCGGATGCCCTATGCTCGCGGCAATCTCCGCGCCCACCGAGCTGGCAGCGGAGCGCGCTCGCGCCGCCGGTTTGCGGCTGGCCGCGCTGGTGCGATCCGATGCGCTGCTGGCGCTGGTACCATGAAGCCGATCGGTGCCATTCTGGCAGGCGGTCGGGCGCAGCGGTTCGGGTCGGACAAGGCACTGGCGCGCTTGGGTGGGCGCACGCTGATCGATCACGTCGCCGCGCAACTGGCGCGGTATTGCTCGAGCGTAATCCTATGCGGGCGCATTGATGGCGATGGGGTGCTGGATCGCCCCGAAACGGGACGAGGGCCGCTTGCTGGCCTGAACGCCGCGTTGCACGCGGGCACCGCGCGTGGCGCAGCGACGGTGCTGGTCGCACCTTGCGACACGCCGGTGCTGCCGGACGCGCTGCTGGCGCTCCTGGCGGCAGAAGAGCAAGCGGCCTATGTCGCGCAATTGCCGGTCCTGGGCGTGTGGCCGACCCACTGGGCGGCAACGTGCGACCTGCATCTGGCGGAAGATGCCAAGGCCTCGATGCGGGGGTGGGCGGCGCGGATCGGTGCGAAGGCAA
Source organism: Sphingomonas sp. ATCC 31555 (assembly GCF_000282895.1). Lineage (GTDB taxonomy): Bacteria > Pseudomonadota > Alphaproteobacteria > Sphingomonadales > Sphingomonadaceae > Sphingomonas. The sequence goes on along the minus strand of NZ_ALBQ01000027.1, from coordinate 151,389 downwards.
TCGATTGGCCGGAGCCGATTCCGAACATCAACTCTCCGGAAGATCTCGCGGGCGTGTCCGGTTTTTTTCCTTAGTTCCGCTTTCGCTTTCCATGCGCTAGTCCTCGTATAGGTTTGTGCCGGGCGACCGGCCGCAGGGGGTCGGATGGAACGCGTGCTTGCTGCCTTCTGGAGTGGAAACTACGCTCCGCATGGCTATTGCCTGTTCTGGCAGCCGACGCTGCTGTGGTCCCACATCATTGCCGACACGCTGATTGCGATTGCCTACTTTTCCATCCCGATCGCGCTCGTCACACTAATACGTCGGCGCAAGGATCTTATTTTCGGCTGGATTTTCTGGTGCTTCGGCCTCTTCATCCTGGCCTGCGGGCTGACCCATGTGATGGGAATCATCACGCTCTTCTATCCGCTGTACGGCGTTGAAGCGATCGTCAAGCTGATCACGGCGGCCGCCTCGGTCGCAACGGCCATCCTGCTCTGGCCCTTGCTTCCGCGGCTGGTCCGACTGCCGTCTTCCGAGAAACTGAAGGAAGCGAATGCGCAACTGGCGGCGATGGTGGAACAGCGCGACGCTGCGCTTGCCGATGTGAAGGCCGAAGTGGCGCAGCGGGAAAGTGTGGAAGCCGCGCTGCTGCAGGCGCAGAAGCTGGAGGCCGTCGGGCAGCTGACCGGGGGAATCGCGCATGACTTCAACAATCTGCTTCAGGCGATCGCCGGCAATCTGGAACTGATCGCCCGCAAGCCGGACGATGCGGATCGCGTAATCCGCTGGACGTCCAGCGCGCTGGATGCGGTGGAGCGTGGACGGCAGCTCACCGGACAGCTGCTCGCCTTTTCCAGCAAGCAGCGACTTGACGTGAAATCGGTGCGACTGGCGGATCTGGTCGGCGGGATGGCCGGGCTGGTCGAACGCGCGGTGGCGCCGCTCAGCCGGGTGCGGATCGAGCGGATCGACCCGGTCTGGAACGTGCAGACCGACGCACTCCAGCTTGAACTCGCGATTCTGAATCTCGCTTTCAACGCCCGCGATGCGATGCCCGAAGGCGGGTTGCTGACGATCTCGGCGGAACTGCGCAGCGGCAAGGTTGCGGCGGATCTGCCCGTCGGGGATTATGTGGCGCTTACCGTGTCCGACACGGGGACCGGCATGACGCCGGATGTGCTGGCCCGCGCCGTCGAGCCCTTCTTTTCCACCAAGGGCGTCGGAAAGGGAACGGGCATGGGCCTGTCGATGGCGTTCGGCGTCATGCGGCAATCCGGCGGTACGCTTACGATCGACAGCGATGTCGGTCGTGGAACGGCGATCACGCTGGTCCTGCCGATCGCGACGGTGGAACCGCGGCGGGACGTGCAGGACGATGCCGCGCATGACGAACGGGTCGATCTTTCCGGGGCAGAGGTAGCGCTGGTCGACGACGACGATCATGTTCGCGGATCGCTGATCGAAACGCTGTGTGCGGCGGGTGCCACCGTTGCGGAAGCGGCGGATGGCGAAAGCGGAATCGCGCTGGTGCGGGCAAAGCGCTACGGCGCGCTAGTGGTGGACTTCGCCATGCCAGGCCTCAGTGGCAGCGAAGTCGCGGAACAGGTCGCCGCGATCGATCCCGAGCTCCCGGTAATCCTGATCACCGGGTTCGCCGATTCCAGTAAACTGGATGCCGTCGCACCCAATGTGACCATCCTGCGCAAGCCGTTCGAATCGAAGGAACTGCTGCACCACATCCAGAAGGTGTGCCGGCGATGAGCCGTCAGGGTAGGGCAGCGCGCAGTTCCTCAATCCAAGTCGTCGCTACGCTATCTGACGGTGCGCGCCAGTCGCCGCGCGGGCTGAGCGCGGCGGCGCCGGAGACCTTCGGACCATTGGGCAGCGCCGATCGCTTGAACTGACTGGTTTGAAAGAAGCGGAACAAGAAAGTTTCAAGCCACTTGGCGATCGTCGCCAAATCATAGTGGTTGCGGCCCTCCGACGGGAAGCCGATCGGCCACTGACCCGTTTTTGCATCCTTCCATGCGTGCCAGGCGAGAAATGCTACCTTAGAGGGGGGGAGGCCGGAGCGGGTGGTGTGGTGGATAAAGAAATCGTGAAGTTCATAGGGACCTATCCGGTCCTGCGTGCTCTGCATCTTGCCGTCGGCATCGGCCGGGACGAGCTCGGGTGAAATCTCCGTATCGAGGATCGACAGCAGCACCGTCGCCGCCTCGCCGTCGAACTGGCCGCTCTCCACGCTCCAGCGGATCAGATACTGGATCAGCGTCTTGGGCACTCCGGCATTGACGCCGTAATGGCTCATCTGGTCGCCGACGCCATAGGTGCACCAGCCGAGCGCGAGTTCCGACAGATCGCCGGTGCCGAGCACGAAGCCGTGGTGGTGATTGGCGAGACGGAACAGATAATCGGTGCGCAGGCCCGCCTGCACATTCTCGAACGTCACGTCATAGACCGGCTCGCCATCGGCGAAGGGATGGCCGAGATCGGCGAGCATCTGCCGGGCGGTGGGACGGATATCGATCTCCGCCGCGGTGACGCCGATCGCGCGCATCAGTGCCCAGGCATTGGACTTGGTCCCCTCGCTCGTCGCGAAGCCCGGCAGGGTATAGCCGAGGATATCCGTGCGGGGCCGCCCGAGCCGGTCCATCGCCTTCGCGGCGACGATCAGCGCATGGGTGGAATCGAGCCCGCCGGACACGCCGATGATCAGCGCCTTGCTCTTCGTCGAGGCGAGGCGCTGGCGCAGCCCCTCTACCTGGATGTTGAACGCCTCGTAGCAATCCTCCTCCAGCGCGGCCGGCGTGTTGGGCACGAAGGGGAAGCGCCGGATCGGGCGGATCAGCCCACGATCGGCGAAATCCGGCTGGTGGGCGAAGCCAATGCGCCGAAAGCGGGTTTCGGGGTGACCGGCATTGCGCGCGTTGTCGTTGAAGGTGCCGTCGCGCATCCGCTCCAGCCGCAGCCGCTGGAGATCGAGATCGGCATAGGTGATCGCATCCGCGAGTTCGAAACGCTGCGACGCCGCGAGCTTTTCGCCGAATTCATAGATCAGCCCCTGGCCATCCCAGGCGAGATCGGTGGTGCTTTCCCCCGGACCGGAGGCGGAATAGAGATAGGCGGCGATTGTCCGCGAGCTTTGCGAGGCGCAGAGCAGTTCGCGCTCGCGCCCCTTGCCGATCACGATGTTCGAGGCGGAAAGATTGCACAGCACCAGCGCGCCTGCCATCGCTCCTTCGGTGGACGGGGGCTGCGGCGCCCAATAATCCTCGCAAATCTCGATATGGAAGACGAAATCGCGCAGGTCTTCGGCCGCGAACAGCAGGTCCGGGCCGAAGGGCACCGTCTGACCCGCCACGGTGATATCGAGATCGCGCAGGCCGGAGCCCGAGGCGAACCAGCGCTTCTCATAATATTCGCGATAATTGGGCAGATAGGTCTTGGGCACCACGCCCAGAATACGACCCCGGGCGATCGCGACCGCACAGTTATACAGGCGCCCGTTCCGCTCCAGCGCCGCGCCGACCAGCAGCACCGGCTTCAGCGTCTGGCTTGCCTCGACGATCGCGGCGATGCCCGCCTGGGTGGCGCCCAGGATAGCATCCTGAAGATGCAGATCATCGATCGCATAGCTGGTGACGTTGAGTTCCGGGAAGACCAGCAGGTCCGCACCCGCCGCATCCCCTTGCTTGGCCAGCGCAATCGCGGCGCGCGCGTTGGCGGCCGGATCGGCCACCGTGCCCAGCGGCGTACAGACGCCTGCCCGGATCATTCCATGGCGATGCAGTGCGAAAAACGGGTGCGGTTCGGACATGCCTGTCTCCTATGCCGGGGACCATGGCCTGCCAACCCCGCGGAGGCGGGTTCGATCCGTGGTTATGCCTTGGCGGCGTAGATCATGCGGCCCGGGCCGAGGCGTTCGAACACCTTGGCGAGCTGGCGTTCGCCGACTGCGAAACAGCCCTGGCTTCGGCCGAGCTTGCCGTGCTTCGAGATCATGTCCGGGTTCGCATACCAGGCAGAATGGATCACAATCGCACGCGCCATCGCGTTGTTGTTGGTCGGATCCAGCCCGATCAGCCGCTGCGAATCGCCGTGCTTGCCGACATAATAATCGGCGGTAAGGAAGGCGCCTTCGCAGGTCGCCTCCGAATTGATCTGGTTCGAGAAGCGCTGCAGCACGCCGGTATGGGCAGGATCCGATCCGATGCCGTGCGATACCAGCAGCGTTTCGACTTCGCCGGTGCCCATGTTGACAAGGAAGAAGCGCGCCTCCGACGACGGCAGCGAGAAATCGGCGATTGCGATACGATCGTGCGTGTCGACCCGCACCGAATGACGATCGAGCGCGGCGGTGGCGCGCTTGAACAGTTCGGGCCGAATGCCCTGCGGGGTGACGCGCGCAGCGGCAGCCACCTTGGGGGCCGGAGCCAGCGCGGCGGGCGCGGGCTTCACCGGCGGATGGACCGGGGCTGGCGAATGCGACGCCATCGAGCCGATCGTGCGCGATGCGCAGGCAGAGACCGCTGCGCCGCTTGCCATGACCAGCGCCGACTTGAGCAGTCCCCGACGCGATTTAATCGTAGCGATAGAATCCATGATTTTTGTTCTGCGCCCGCGAAATATACCTGATGCCCTGCAACCGTATAACAAAATCAGCGTTAACAAGGGGATTGCCAATTGACATCTCGGCCGCAGTTCGCCGCGACTCCGGCCCGGTTCGCCGAAGCAGCGTGCCGGCGAGAGACAGTTGGGCGGTCTGACCGCAGCGCAGCGCGAATCATGTTGCCCCGTTCCGGCATGATTCTTTCGCGCGCCGGAATGCGAAAACCGCCTGCTTCTCGCCGCGCCATACGCTAGGGGGCGCACTATGACCATGACGTACGAACAGGCCGTAGCGGCCCTGATCGACGCCGGACGCCGGCTGGACGCGCGCGGGTGGGCGCCGGCGACGTCGGGCAACTATTCCGCGCGCCTGGACGACGGCAGCATCGCGCTCACCGTATCGGGCCGGCACAAGGGCAGGTTGACCGCCGACGGTATCATGCGCGTTGACCTGGACGGTCGTCCGCTCTCCGCGGGCAAGCCTTCCGCCGAGACCGAGCTGCATCTGGCACTGTATCGCATGTTCCCCGGCGCCGGCGCCGTGCTGCACGGCCATTCCCCGCAGGCGGTGGGCCTGAGCCGCGCAGCGGCCGACGCCGATGGCTGGGTGCTTCGCGGGCACGAGATGCTGAAGGCCTATCCTGGCCACACCACGCACGAGGCCGAAGCGCGGCTGCCGATCGTCGAAAACAGCCAGGACATGGCGATGATCGAGGCGGCGGTGCGGCCAGCGCTGCTGGCGCCGGATGCAATTCCGGCGTATCTGATCCGCAGCCACGGGCTCTATGCCTGGGGCAAGGATGTGGACGAGGCCGAACGCGTGCTGGAAGCGACCGAATGGATGATCGCCGCCGAACTTGCCGAGGCCAGTTTCAAACAGGCATGGGCGCGATGAGCCAGCTCAAACTCTATGCAGAGCAGGGTGGGGCGCCGCTTCTCGATACCCGGGATGCGGCGGAAATCGCCGCAGCCCTGGGCGAAGTCGGCGTGCGGTTCGAGCAATGGCCGTCGCGCCCGGTTCCTGCCGATGCCGATCAGGAGGCCGTGCTGGCGGCGTTCGCACCCGAAGTGGAGCGGCTGAAGGCCGCGAAAGGCTATCGATCGGTCGACGTGATCCGCATGGTGCCGGAGCACCCGGAGCGCGACGCCCTGCGGGCCAAGTTCCTTTCCGAACACCGCCATGCCGAAGACGAGGTTCGCTTCTTCGTGGAAGGCGAAGGGCTGTTCACGCTGCATCTGGACGATCGCGTCTATGCCGTGCTGTGCACGGCCGGCGATCTGATCTCCGTTCCCGCCGGCACGCCGCACTGGTTCGACATGGGGCCGAGCCCGCGCTTTACCGCGATCCGGCTGTTCACCAATCCGGACGGCTGGATCGCCCAGTTCACCGGCGATGCCATCGCCGACCGTTTTCCGCGCCACGAGCCCGTCGCTGCCTGAGCGCGGCGTTTCGAGAATAGAAGCCATGACCCAGCCCAAGGCCGTCCTGCTCGATATCGAGGGGACCACCAGCAGCATCGCCTTCGTGGCCGAGGTGCTGTTCCCCTATGCCCGCCAGCATCTGGCTGCCTATGTTGCCGCGCATCCAGAGGACGTCGCCCCGATCCTGGCGGAGGTGCCGGGCGAGGACAAGGTCGCCACGCTGCTCGGCTGGATCGACGAGGATCGCAAGGCAACCCCGCTCAAGACGCTGCAGGGGCTGATCTGGGAACAGGGCTATGCCGATGGCACGCTGAAAGGCCATGTCTATCCCGACACGCCCGATGCGCTGCGCCGCTGGTACACGGCGGGCGTGGCGATCTACATCTATTCCTCGGGCTCGATCGCGGCGCAGAAGCTGATCTTCGGCCGATCGATCGCCGGGGATCTGACGCCGATGCTCGCCGGCTATTTCGATACGACCACCGGGCCGAAGCGCGAGGCGGAGAGCTATCGCAGGATCGCCGCGGCAACGGGCCTGGCGCCGGGCGAGATCCTGTTCGTGTCGGACGTGCAGGCGGAAATAGACGCGGCGCGCGCCGCGGGCCTTGGCGCGCTGCTGATCGATCGCGCCGGCGCGCCCGCCGATCTTCACTCGCTCGCGGAGATTCGCTTGTGATCCTGGAAGGCAAGCACACCCGATCGATCGCCCGAACCGGGGACGGGCAGGGGATCCGCATCCTCGATCAGCGCCAGCTGCCCTGGGAAATACGCTGGGTGGAGGTACGCGATTGCGAAGCGGCGGCAATCGCGATTCGCGAGATGTGGACGCGCGGTGCGCCGATGATCGGAGCAACCGCCGCCTATGGCCTTGCCATGGCCCTGGCGGTCGATGCGAGCGATGCCGCGCTCGATGCGGCCTATGCCATGCTGATCGAAACGCGGCCGACGGCGATCAATCTGCGCTGGGCGCTGGACCAGGTGCGGGGGGCGGTGCAGGGGCTTTCGGAGGCAGAGCGTGCCGCAGCCGCCTTCGCGCGCGCCGATGCGATCTGCGACGAGGATGCAGAGCTTTGCCGGGCGATCGGCGAACATGGGCTGGGCTTGCTGCGCGAACTGCACGCGAAAAACCCGGGCCGGCCGCTCAACATCCTCACCCATTGCAACGCGGGATGGCTGGCCACGGTGGATTACGGCACCGCGACCGCGCCGATCTACCTCGCGCACGATGCCGGCATTCCGGTGCATGTCTGGGTGGACGAGACACGGCCGCGCAACCAAGGCGCGCTGCTTACCGCGTTCGAGCTGCGCAACCACGGCGTGTCGCACAGCGTGATCACCGACAATGCCGGCGGGCTCCTGATGATGCAGGGGCAGGTGGACGCAGTGATCGTCGGCACCGATCGGGTGACCGCGAACGGCGATGTCTGCAACAAGATCGGCACCTATCTGAAGGCGCTGGCGGCGCACGACAACGGCGTGCCGTTCTATGTCGCGCTGCCCTATACCACCTTCGATCCGGCCACAGCCACGGGTGCCGACATCCCGATCGAAGCGCGATCGGCGGAGGAAGTGACGCGGCTGACCGGACCGGACGAGGCGGGCCGCATCGCCGCCATCCGCGTGACGGATTCGCCTGCGCTGAACCCGGCGTTCGACGTTACGCCCGCGCGGCTGGTGACGGGATACATCACCGAGCGGGGCGTGCTCGCGACGATCTGATGCGGGCTGTCGATCGGCGCATCGCCGAGGATGGCGGAGCTTCTTCAACGCGCGGGATGGCTGCCCTCAAGGCGGTTCAATCCGAGAACTGGCGCCGCCAATCCTGCACGCGCTCGATCGCGGCATCGAGCACCGCCGCTTCCTTGACGAAGCAGAAGCGGACGACGTTGGTCACCGCGTCTTCGGCGTAAAAGGCGGAGACCGGGATCGTCGCGACCTTGGCCTCTTCCACCAACCGTTCGCTGAAGGTGACGTCGTCCATCGGCAGCCCGGACGCCGCGAGATCGACCGACAGGAAGTAGGTGGCGGCACTCGGCAACACCACCAGGCCCGCCCGGCGCAGCCCCGCCGCCAGCCGGTCGCGGCCGGCCTGGAAGCGGTGGCGTGCCTCGCCCACCCACGCATCCTGCGTCATCAGCCCCTCCGTCACCGCCCATTGCAGATTCGGCGGGGTGGTGAAGGTGAGGAACTGGTGCGCCTTGGCGAGCACGCGCGCGAGTGGCGGGGCGGCGCACATCCATCCCACCTTGAAGCCCGTGAGCGCGAAGATCTTGCCAGCGCTGCCGATCTTCACCGTCCGCTCGCGCATGCCGGACATCCCGATCAGCGGAACGTGCCGGGCACCGTCGAACGTGACATGCTCCCAAACCTCGTCGCAGATCGCGACCAGATCGTGCGCGACGCACAGATCGGCGACCATCGCCAGTTCCTCGGCGCCGGACATGGTGGCGGCGGGGTTGAGCGGGTTGTTGAGCAGGAGCAGCCGCGTCCGGTCGCTGATCGCCGCTTCCAGCGCCGCACGATCGATCCGCCATTCGGGCGGGCTGAGGCGGACGAACCGGGGCACGCCGCCCGCGCGGCGGATCAGCGGCACATAGGCATCGTACAGCGGCTGGAAACAGATCACCTCGTCGCCGGGTTCGATCAGCGCCAGCAGCGCGGCGGCGAGCGCTTCGGTGGCGCCGGAGGTGACGATCACTTCCTCCGCCGACAGGTTCAGCCCCTGATGCCGCGCATAGTGATCGGCCACGGCCTGGCGCAGCTCCGGCAGGCCGGCCATGGGCGGATATTGGTTCGATCGCTCCAGCACCGCGCTGGCCGCGGCCTGCAGCACGGGCTCCGGCCCGCGTCCGTCGGCAAAGCCCTGACCAAGATTGATCGCGCCGCTTGCCCGCGCCCGCGCAGACATGGCTTCGAAGATGGTGGTGCCCATCCGGGAATAGATCGGGTTCATCGCATGCCGCTATTGCGGGTTGCGCTTGCGGGTTGCAAGTCGGGCCGGATCGGTCGCATGAATGGGACCGGACCGTAGCTGCGTAGTCAAAGGAAGAAGATGAGCAACAAGCCTTCCGTTCTCGAAGAGGCCCAGGCGTCCACTGCACAGGCGGAGCCGCCGCACGAAGGCGAGGCGATCGCAGTCGCCAAGGAGCTTGCCGAAGCCAAGAAGCGCAGACTGCCGAACAACCGGCAGATCGGCATGGGCGCTGCTATCGGCGTGGGCTCGGCCGCCATCGTCGCCGGCCTGCTTTACTGGCGCGGCGGCCGTAAGGACCGGAAGTAAGCGCTTCGCTTTCGGGTGATCGTTATGACCGCGTTCGGCCGGCGACCGTTCGAGATCGGGCCGCCGGCTGCCGTGTTGTTCCACAAGTCTATTTTGTACCCTACGGATATTGCACAATTTCCGCCGCGGCGGCTTGCTGCTTCACTCCGCCCCCCGGCTGCCGTAAATACCGCCTGAACCTTAGGTAGATGTCCTTGGGACAGTTTCGTGCGCCGGTGACCGATCGGTAAGAGATCGTTTCTATAATGCACTAGACCACAGTCCGGAAACGGGTGGGGGAGGCGCGACTGCAAGCCGCTGGCGGGCAGGTGCCGGCTTCCTCTTCCTTCGGTTCGGCGGCACCTGCCGTTGCACCGATCCGGGCCCCAAACCTTGCGCCTGACGGTATCGGAAAGTCCAGCAATGATCGCATCGATGAAAATTCCGAGGAAGCTCGCACTGTCGTTCCTGCTGATATGTGCATCGGCGGCGATCGTGATGATCGTGTTCTTCATGAACATCTCGATGATCCGTTCGGTTACCGATCAGAACAATCTCAGCCAGCAGGTCCATTCGAAGACGCTGACGCTGGAAACGGCGCTGCTGCGCCAGAACAGTCAGCTGCGCGGGTTCCTCGTCACGGCCGATCCGACCTATCTGAAGTCCTATGACGAAGGCCGCAACGAGTATGACGAGACTTCGGTCGAGCTCGAGAAGCTGCTGACCGATCCGGCATTGCTCGAGGCGGTGCGCAAGTCGCGTGCGGAAACGCTGGCCTGGCGCGAGAAGTGGGGCGATCGCCTGATCGCCGAAGTGAAGGCCGGCCGTCGTGAAGAAGCGCAGGCCCAGGTTCGCGGTGCCGGCAAGTCGGTGCTGGTTTCGGCGGCGGTGCTGCCGCTGCGCGCGATCAAGGATGCGCAGGCCGAACTGATCGAGAAGAATTCCGAGCGGCAGGAAACCGCGATCGCCACCGCGACGACCGTGCTGATCCTCGGCGCGATCGCCCTGATCGGCATCGCCATCGGCCTGGCCGTAACGCTGAGCCGCATCATCGCCCGCCCGATCAGCCAGCTGACCAAGACGATGGCCGATCTCGCAGCAGGCCGGAACCATGTCGAGGTGCCCGCCACCACCCGCGGCGACGAACTGGGCGACATGGCCCGCGCGGTGCTGGTGTTCCGCGACGCCGCGATCGCCAAGGAAGCCTCCGACGCCGCGAGCGCCAAGGCCGAGGCCGAGCAGAAGATGGTCGTCGACACCGTGTCCGCGCATCTTGCCGAACTGGCGCAGGGCAACCTGACCGCAGTGATCAACACCGAATTCCCGTCGCACTACGGCGTAGTGAAGAACAACTTCAACGATGCCATCGGCAGCCTGCGCGAGCTGATCGCGTCGCTGATGGAGGCGACCACGTCGATCCGCACCGGATCGAACGAAATCGCCCAGGCGAGCGAAGACCTCGCCCGCCGCACCGAAGCCAATGCGGCCAGCCTGGAGCAGACCGCCGCCGCCGTCACCCAGATGGACCAGCGCCTGAAGGCGACCGCCGCGGCCGCCAGCCGCACGGTGGAAAGCGCCGACGGCACCATGTCGACGGTCAACAACGGCCGCTCCACCGCCGACGAAGCCGTGCAGGCGATGACGCGCGTTTCCGACAGCGCCAAGGGCATCGACAGCGTGATTGAAGGCCTTGACAAGATCGCCTTCCAGACGCGGGTTCTGGCGATGAACGCCGCCGTCGAAGCCGGCCGTGCCGGTGAAGCGGGCCGCGGCTTCGCAGTGGTCGCCGATCTCGTCTCCGCCCTGGCGATGCGCGCCGAGGAAGAGGCTGGCCGCGCCCGCGACCAGCTTACCGCGACGCAGACCGACATCGTCACTGCGGTGCAGGCCGTGCAGCGGGTGGACGGCGCGCTCGCCGACATCTCGAGCGGCGTGGGCGAGGTGCACACGCTGCTGGGCAACATGGCCTCCGACAACCAGGCGCAGTCCAGCGCGGTCACCGAAATCAGCGCCGCTCTGGGCGCGATGGACCAGTCGACCCAGCAGAACGCCGCGATGGTCGAGGAAACCTCTGCCGCAGCGCGTAACCTTGCCAGCGAAGTGGGCGTGCTTGCCGAGCAGGCCGGTCGCTTCCAGGTGGGCGACGGTGGCGGCTCGCGCGGCGCGCGCATGTCGCCGGGCCGGTTCAACGGTGCGGTCAAGCCGCTGCCGGCGGCCGCGGTGCCCGCTCTCGTGCGCAGCAGCAGCGCCGATGACGACTGGCAGACTTTCTGATCGGGATGGTGCCGACGCATCTAGGGGCGTCGGCGTGAAGTACGGTACATTCGCCAGGTTGGCGGGGACGGGCGGATCGTGCTCGTTTCGGGGGGAGCGTAAATGAATATGGTGGTGCCCCGGACCGGTCTTCACGAACTAAGCCGCATGGCGCGGTTGGTGCGCGGACTTGGTTCGCCCTTCGTGGCGCGGATTTTGGAGGCAGGGCAGCGCCAGTTGTGGCGCGGCCCGCAGAGCGAAGCAACGATCCTCGGCTGGAGCGGAGACGCGGCTGCAGCAGCGCTGGCGATGCGGCTGAACGCCGCGCTGCATTTCCTCGCCCGGCGCGGCAAGCCGGCATCGCTGGCAGCGCTGTATCGCGGGGAGCATGAGGATTTCGATGCCGCCGTCGGCGAGGCGCTGGAAACCGAAGACGCGCTGATCAACGACTTTCTGCGTCGGACCCCGCAGACCAACGAGGTGGGGCGATCAGGTGCGATCGTCGCGGCGCTGATGCAGGTCCGTCGCGCGTTCGACATGCCGTTCGAGCTGCTCGAAATCGGATCGAGCTGCGGACTCAATCTCAACCTCGGCCGCTATGGCTATGATCTGGGAGGAGTTCTCGCCGGAGATCGGCTGTCGCCGGTGCAGGTCGCGCCGGACTGGCATGGCCCGGCGCCCCAGCCCGCGCCGCTGGAGGTGGTGAGCGCGCGCGGAGTGGACCTGAACCCGCTCGACGCCAACGATGCCGCCACATGCGAGCGGCTGATGGCCTATATCTTCGCCGATCAGCCGCACCGGCTGCACCGCCTGGAGCAGGCGATCGGCATGGCGCGCAGCTACCCGCCGCTGCTCGAGCGGGGCGATGCATCGATCTGGCTGGCGGAGGCGCTGGCCCGGCCGCAGGCGGCGGGGGTCTGCCGCGTAGTGATGCATTCGATGGTGCTGCAATATCTTCCGCCGCAGGACCGCGCCAAGGTGGTCGCGATGATCCACGAAGCCGGCCGCGCGGCGACGCCGGAGCGGCCGCTCGCCTGGGTGGGCTTCGAATGGACGGAAACGCGCAGCGAAGTGCAGCTGGCGCTCAGCTGGTTTCCCGGCGCGGAGGAGCGGCGGGTGCTGGCGCTATGCCACCCCTATGGCAACTCGGTAGACTGGCGCTAGACCTGCACGGCCTGTTCGGCGCGTCCGGCACTGCCGAACACCCGCAGATAGCGGCGGATCTCGTCAGGATCGCCCGTCGCTTTGGCGGGATTGTCCGATAGCTTGACCGCCGGCCTGCCATTCGCTGCCACCACCTTGCAGACCAGCGAAATGGGCTCCAGCCCAGCCTCGCCATCGGGATCGCAGCCGCGGAAATCGTTGGTCAGGTTCGTCCCCCAGCCAAAGCTCATCCGCACGCGACCGTTGAAGTGGCGATAGGTCGCCTCGATCGATTCCACGTCCATGCCGTCGGAGAAGATCAGCAGCTTTTCGCGCGGATCGCGGCCATGGTCTTGCCACCAGCGCATGATCTGCTCCCCGCCGGCGATGGGCGGCGCGCTGTCCGGCCGGAAGCCGGTCCAGTCGGCCAGCCAGTCCGGGGCGTGGGCCAGGAACGCGGTGGTGCCGAACGCATCGGGCAGCGCGATCAGCAGGTTGCCGCCATAATGGGCGCGCCATTGCTCCAGCACGCGGTATGGGGCCCCGGCGAGGCTCGCCTCGTCCGGCGACAAGGCCGCCTCCACCATCGGCAGCTCGTGCGCATTGGTGCCGATCGCTTCCAGATCCGCATCCATCGCGAGCAGCACATTCGACGTGCCGATGAAGCGATGACCCAATCCTTCCTTCAGCGCCTCCACGCACCAGCGCTGCCACAGAAAGCCGTGTCGTCGGCGGGTGCCGAAATCGGTGAGCACCAGATCAGGCAGGGTGCGCAGCCGCTCCACCTTTTCCCACAGCTTCGCCTTCGCACGGGCATACAGGATATCGAGCGCGAAGCGATCCTTGGTCCGCAGCGCCGCGCGCGACCGCAGCTCGTTGACGATCGCCAGCGCAGGGATTTCCCACATGGTCGTATGTGTCCACGGGCCATGAAAGTGCAGCGCGAACTGCCCGTCGCGCCGCTCCAGCTCATAGGGCGGCAGGCGGAAATCGGCGAGCCAAGCGATGAAATCCGGCGCGAACATCTGCGTTTTGCCATAGAAGCTGTTGCCGGCGAGCCAGATCAGCTCCTTCTTGGTGAAGCGCAGGCTTCGGGCATGATCGAGCTGGGCGCGCAACTCGGCCTCGTCGATCACCTCGGCCAGCCGCACCGTCTTCGTCCGATTGATCAGCGAGAAGGTGACCTGCGTCTCCGGATGCAGTCGCCGGATCATCTGCAGCATCAGCAGCTTGTAGAAATCGGTATCGAGCAGGCTGCGGACGATCGGATCGAGCCGGAAGTTGTGATTGTAGGTCCGCGTGGCGATATCGGTGAAGGTCATCGCACATCCTTATGCCGCGCCCGAGCGAAGCGCGAGCGCGATGGCCGTTCGCGCTGCTTATTTGAGGCGAAGCGGCAGGCCCGCGGCCAGGAACTGAACCTCCTGCGCGGCGGCGGCGACGGCCTGGTTCAGCCGGCCTGCAGCATCGCGGAAGCGGCGGGCGAGCGCGTTGTCCGGCACGATGCCGAGCCCGACTTCGTTGGCGACGAGGATCACCGGCCCGGACGCCTGCGCCAGGGCGCCGGAAAGCGCCTCGGTCTCGGCATCGAGATCCCGTTCGGCGAACAGAAGGTTCGAGGTCCAAAGCGTGAGGCAGTCGACCAGCAGCACGCGACCCGGTGCGGCGTTCGCGGCGATGGCGGCGGGCAGGTCCAGCGGCACTTCCAGGGTGGACCATCGCCCGTCCCGATCGGCCTGATGGCGGGCGATGCGATCTTCCATCTCGTCGTCCCACGCCTGGGCGGTGGCAACGAACAGCAAGCTGCCGGGCAGGGACTCGGCGCGGGCCTGGGCGTAGCGGCTCTTGCCCGATCGGGCGCCGCCGAGAACGAGCAGATGGTTCATGGCTGGGCCTCTTGAGCAAGCGCGATCAGCGCGGGAATGTCGACATGAACCTCGAGATCGGCGGCGATGGCATCGAGCGCCGCATCGACCGACGCGGCATAATCGACGCCCGCCGAGCGGATGCCGATGCGGCCCAGCAGCGCCCTGCGCAGATCGGTGCTCGCGAACAGGCCGTGGAGATAGGTGCCCATCACCCGCCCGTCGGCGGAGCGCGCGCCGTCCGCACCGTTGCCCAGCTGCGCAAAGGGGCGCAGCGTGTCGGGGCCGCTGGTGATGCCCATATGCATCTCATAGCCGTGTATGGCGGCGCCCAGCGCAGTGCCCTGCGCCGGGTGCAGCGCCTTCTCGCGGGTGAGTTCGGTCGCCACGTCCAGCAGCCCCAGCCCGTCCGCGCTGCCCGCCGGCCCCTCGACCCCATGCGGATCGGCGATCGTTCGCCCCAGCATCTGATAGCCGCCGCAAATGCCCAGGATCGCGCCGCCGCGACGATGATGGGCGTGCAGATCGATGTCCCAACCCTGTTCGCGCAAGGCGGCGAGATCGGCGATCGTCGCCTTGGAGCCGGGGAGGATCACCAATGCCGCCTCTGCCGGGATCGGCTGTCCCGGCGGGATCATCGCCAACGTGACATCCGGCTCCAGTTTCAGCGGATCCAGATCATCGAAATTGGCGATGCGCGGCAGCATCGGGCACGCCATCAGCGTGGCGCCGGCGCTTGCGTCCGCGCTGCGTTCCAGCACCACCGCGTCTTCGCTCGGCAGCCGGGCCGCAGCCGGGAGCCACGGGATCAGGCCGTAGCCGCGCCACCCCGCACGCGCTTCGATCTCGGCATAGCCATCGGCGAACAAAGCAGGATCGCCGCGGAATTTGTTGATCAGGAAGCCGCGGATCATCGCCGCGTCCTCGAGATCGAGCACGGCGCGGGTGCCGACGATCGCGGCGATCACGCCGCCCCGGTCGATATCGCCGACCAGCACCACCGGCACTGCCGCCGCGCGCGCGAACCCCATGTTCGCGATGTCTCCGGCACGCAGGTTGATCTCGGCAGGCGAACCCGCGCCTTCGACGATCACCAGATCGCATTGCGCCCGCAGCCGCTCGAAGCTGGATAGAACATCGCCCAGCAAGGGTTTGCGCGCCGCACGGAAATTCCCGGCATGAAGGGTGCCGCGCACCTTGCCGCCGACGATCAGCTGCGACGTGCGATCCGCCTGCGGCTTCAGCAGCACCGGGTTCATGTCGGTATGGGGCGCCACCCGGCAGGCCAGCGCCTGCAGCGCCTGGGCACGGCCGATCTCGCCGCCATCCTCGGTTACCGCGGCGTTGTTCGACATGTTCTGCGGCTTGAAGGGACGCACGCGGAGCCCCCGGTTGGCGAGGGCGCGGCACAGCCCGGCGACGAGCACCGATTTGCCGACGTCCGAACCCGTTCCCTGCAGCATCAGCGCAGCCATGCGATGCCTCCCGCAAGGATCCACAGCAAGGCACAGGCGCGCGCGTAGAGCTGCAGCCCGCGGACGATGTCGTCGGCACGCGCCGCCGTGCGGCCGCCGCCGATCCACGGCTTGATATGAGTCACGCCGTCATAGGCGACCGGCCCTGCCAGGCGGAGGCCCAGCGCGCCCGCCATGGCCGCTTCGGGCCACCCGGCATTGGGCGAGGCGTGCTTGTGCGCGTCGCGGCGAACCGTGCGCCAGCCGCCCGCACCGGCGCAGCAGAGCAGCACCGCGGCAAGCCGCGCCGGAACCAGGTTCATCAGATCGTCGGTGCGGGCCGCCGCCCAGCCGAAGGCGCGCCACCGCGGCTCGCGGTGGCCGATGAGGCTGTCGGCGGTGTTGACCGCCTTATAGGCCCACAGGCCCGGCAGGCCGCCGATCAGCAGCCAGAACAGCGGTGCGACGATTCCGTCGCAGAAGCTTTCGGCCAGGCTCTCCAAGGCGGCGCGGGCGATGCCGGCGGTGTCGAGCCCCCCGGTGTCGCGGCCCACGATCCGGCCCAGCGCCGCGCGGGCACCGAGCAGGTCGCCCGCCGTCAGCGCTGCGGCGATGGGGCGGACGTGCAGGTACAGGCTCCGCTGGGCGAGGCCGGGAAAGGCGCACAGCGCGACCAGGATCCAGCCCGCCGACGATCGCGCCGCGATCGCTTCGATCCCCAAGCCGGCGCCGATCGCGACGGCGAGCAGCAGCCCGACCGTGCCGATCCCGAACGCCCGACGCGCGGCAGCGGGCAGGTGCTCGCGGTTGCCGCCGCGTTCGCACACGGCGATGATGCGGGCGAAGCCGCCCACCGGGTGCCCGATCCGCCGGTAGATGGCGTCGGGCCAGCCGATCGTGGCGTCCAGCGCCAGTGCGGCAAGGGCGACGGGGTCAGCCATGCGCCAGTGCCCGGTCCAGCCGGTCGAACGCCGCATCGTCGGCGGGCAGGCCGAAACGCAGCCAGCGCGGCGCATAGTCGAAGGGGCGGGTGAGGATGTGCGCATGCGCGAGCCGTTCGAACATCCCGCCCGCATCCTCCCGATCGATCAGCCGGAACAGCGGCGAGGCGCCGATCGGTTCGAGCCCATGGCGCCGAATCAGATCGTCGAGCCTTGCGGCACGCGCGGCCAGCGCAGCGCCGGTCGCGTCGATCCAAGCACTGTCGCGATAGGCGCGGGTGGCGATCTCCAGCGCGGCCGCCCCGATCGGCCAGTCGCCGAGCGCGCGGCGATACTGGGTACACACCGCCGGCGGCGCGAGCACGAAGCCGAGCCGCAGCCCCGCCAGGCCGAAGAACTTGCCGAAGGACCGGAAGACCACCAGCCGCCGGCCCGGGGCGACCAGGCCGGCGACGCTCGCCTGCGGATGCGGATCGACAAAGGCTTCGTCGACGACGAGCCAGCCGCCCGCCGCTTCCCGATCGCGCAGCTGCGCTTCCAGGCGCGCGCGGGGCTGCAGCGTGCCGCACGGATTGTTCGGATTGGCGAGGATCAGCGCCGCCTCGCCGGGCGGCGGCGCCGCGTCCGCCGCCAGCGGGGTGCTGGCTGCAAACATGGCGCCGTGCGTGCGGTACCCGGGCACGCGGTGGAAGGCGCTGCCGCCGAGCAGCAGACCCAGCAGCCGCAAGCCCATTTCGCTGCCCGGAAGCGCGCAGACCAGCGCCGGATCGACGCCGAAATGCGCTGCCGCGGCCGCCTCCAGCGCTGCCAGCGCAGCGGGCTGGGGCAGGGCATGCCAATCCCAGCGCAGATCGTCCGGTACCGGCCAGGGGACCGGGTTGATGCCGGTAGAAAGATCGATCCACGCGCCCTCGCCATAGCGTGCCCGCGCGGCGGCGAGGTTGCCGCCATGGTGGAGGAGCGGCGCTGTCATCCGATCCGCGGCGCCATCAGCAGGGCTACCAGCAGCCCAGTTTCGACGAGTTCGATCCCCGCGCCGTGCCCGTCGCCCGAAATGCCGCCCAGCATCCTGCGGACATGCCAGCCCCAGGCGCCGATGAACAACGGCGCGGCGACCAGCGCGGGTGTCGCCAGCGTCGCGGCGAAGCCGAGCAGGATCAGCCACACGATCAGATCGGCAGGCCGGATGATGCTGCGGAAGCGGCTGGCCAGCCCTTCGTGCAGCGGGGGCAGCCACCAGCTCCATGCCAGCGGGCCGATCCGGGCGGCGGCGGGCACGAAAGCGAGGGTCCAGAACGCCGGGCCGGCGATCAGCGCGTGAAGCAGGACCAGCTTGGCGATCAGCTGCAGCGCGATCGCGGTGACGCCGAAGCTGCCGACATGCGGATCGGCCAGCACGTCGCGCAGCCGCTCGGGCCCCTTGTGGATCGCGCCGCCGGCGTCGGCGAGATCGGCGAGACCATCGAGATGCAGCGCACCGGTGATTCCCACCCATGCGACCAGCGCGGCCAGCGCCCCCGACCAGGGGTCCAGCTGCGCGCCGGCCCACGCGGCCAGCGCGACCACCACGCCGATCACCAGGCCGGCGGCCGGGAACCAGCGGATCGAGCGCGCAAAGGCGGCTTCATCCGCATCGATCGCGGGCAGCGGCAGCCGAGTGAGAAACTGCAGGGCGAGCACGAATTCCTTCACGTAACCAATCCGATCATCTGGCCGACACGGGGAGTGCCGGGCCACAGGCGCAAAGTGAGCAGCGCGGCATGGGGCAGGGCGATGTTCCACAGCTGGGGAAAATCGATGGCGCAGGTTGCCGCGAGCGCGGCCCGCATCGCGCCGCCATGGGTGACGACCAGCGTCGGCCGATCGATCGCCGCCAGCGCGTCGGCAACGCGCGCCACAAGATCGGGCCAGCGCTCGCCCTCCGGCGGAGAACCGCCGGCGGGATCGGCCTGGAACGCCGCCCACGCCGGGCCGTCGATGGCGTCGAATGCCAATCCGTCCCACGCCCCGAAATTCAGTTCGCGCCAGCGGGCGTCCACGCGCGGGACCGCCCCTCTCGACGCGCCGATCGCCTCCGCTGCCGCGCGGGCGCGACGCAGGTCCGATGTGACGATATCGACGCCCGTCACGTGTCGCGCGCGCGCCGAACAGGCAGCGATCCCCTCTGGCAGCGGTGCCGCATCGGTGCGGCCGATGAGCCGCCCTTCCGCCTCGGTACTGCCGTGGCGGAGCAGGTGTACAACGAAGCTGCTCATGCGCCGTTCGCAACCCCTGCTTCGGCGAAAGTCGCCATTTCGGCATGGGCGGCGAGCGCCGACCGGATCACGGCAGCGGCCACGGCGGCGCCGCTTCCTTCGCCGAGGCGCATGTTCAGGTTCAGCAGGGGTTGAAGGCCCAGCCGTTCGAGCAGCAGCCGGTGCCCGGGCTCGGCCGAGCAATGGGCGGCAAGGCAATGATCAACGATTCTCGGAACCGCCGCCGCCAGCGGGGCGATGGCGGCGCAGCAGATATAGCCGTCGAGCAATATGGGTATGCCGATATGGCGCGCCGCGACCACGGCGCCGGCGATGGCGACCAGTTCGCGTCCGCCCAGCCGGCGCAGCGTTTCGAACGGCGTGATCGGCGCGTCGCCATGATATGCCATTGCGCGGGCGATAACCGCGGCTTTCTGACGCACTCCCGACGGGTCGATGCCGGTGCCGGGGCCCACCCAGTCGGCTGCGGTCCCCCCGAAGCTGCGCAGGCAGAGCGCTGCGGCGGCAGTTGAGTTGGCGATGCCCATCTCGCCGAGCAGAAGCAGATCGGTGCCCGGCGAAACCGCAGCGGCACCGGTGTTGAGCGCGGCGAGGCACGATTCCTCGTCCATGGCGGGCGCTCCGGTGAAGTCGGCGGTCGGGCGATCCAGATCCAGCGCGATCACGCGCAGCGGGATGCCGACCGCGCCGGTGAGCGCGTTGATCGCCGCGCCGCCCGCTTGGAAGTTGGCGACCATCTGCGCGGTCACGTCCGCCGGAAAGGCACTTACGCCCTGCGCCGCGACGCCGTGGTTGCCCGCGAAGATCAACGCCCTGGCTCCCGCCAGCGTCGGCCGCTCGCGCGCCTGCCACCCGGCGAGGAACAGCGCGATTTCCTCCAGCCTGCCCAGCGAACCTGCCGGTTTGGTCAGCTGCGCCTGGCGCCGTGCGGCTGCCGCGATCGCCTGGGCGTCGGGACCGGGCAGTTCCGCCAGCGCCGCATGAAAGGCACCGACGCTATCGAACCCGCAATGTTCAACCCTTGCTTCGTACTTCATCGCGCACCCCGAATCGATCGAACACACGCCGGGCGCGTTGCACCCGACGTCACCGGCGTTTGTCGCTCGAACGGACCTGCGAGCCGCACTCTGGCCACACCCTGGACCTGAGACGAGCGACCCATATCGGCAGGTCTCCTGGCTTGCGGGTCATCGCGGATCGGCCCACCTTCTCGGAATCGCTTCCAATGGCAACCGGGCCGATCGCTCGCCGCTTACAGTTGCAGGGGCAGCTGCGGCATTGGGCACGCCCGCACCGCATTCCCTATCAAGCCCGTTGGGCACCGATACGGTTGGTGGAGGTGAAACCCCCGCACGCGCTGTAGCGGCGTGATCGTTGCCGCGCCAGACCCCGGGCGGAGGTTAGGCTGCCGATACCGTCGCGCGGTTTCGGGCGCGCGGCGATGTGGCCGTGGAGCGCGATCGAGCAACGCCGCCATCGCGGCTTCGACATCATCCCTGGGAGGTCGTTTTGCGGCGTGACGGATAAGTTTCTGCAGCATCGCCATGTTCTCGCGCCCGCACGCTGAACGAAAAACGTCGTTCCGGTAAAGGTCCGGTATTCTTCGCAAAAGTCGTATTTCTGGTGGCCGCGGTTCTACTTGCAGCCGCGACTGCAGCGGATCTGTCACCATCGACATGGCCTCGTTCGCGGGATCGCCACATCGCATGTCCGCGCATGCAAATCTGTGCAGCCGCGTTGACCGGCGGCATTGGAGTACCTAATTTGCGGCCCGATGTTTGCGAGTGAACCCCCGCTGACGCTGCCGACCATCGTGTTGGTTGAGGATGATCCCCAGCTGCGGACGCTGACGGCGCGCGCCCTGCAGGAGCATGGCTATACCGTCCGACCCGCCTCTTCCGCGCCGGAAATGTGGCTGGCGCTGGAGAACGGCCCGATCGATCTCGTGCTGCTTGACGTGATGCTGCCGGGCACCAGCGGCATCGATCTGTGCCGCGCAATCCGGCAGAAGAGCTCGGTCCCGATCATCTTCATTTCCGCCAAGGGCAGCGAAACCGATCGCGTCGTCGGCCTGGAACTGGGCGCCGACGATTATCTGCCCAAGCCGTTCGGCACGCGGGAACTGGTGGCGCGCGTGCGCGCCGTTCTGCGCCGTGGCGGCAGCGAGCGGGATCCCAGCGAAAGGCCGGCCGGGCTGATCCAGTTCGAAGGCTGGACCGTGAACCTGCCGCGACGGGAGCTGATGTCGCCCACCGGCGCCGTCGTCGACCTGACCGGCGCCGAGTTCGATCTGCTGGTGACGCTGTGCGATCATGCCGGGCGAGTGATCTCGCGCGAGCGGTTGATCGAGCTTTCGCGCACGCGGCTGGGCGACAGCTCCGACCGAAGCATCGACGTGCTGGTGAGCCGATTGCGGCGGAAACTGTCCGATGCGGGCCATGCCGCGCCGATCGTGACGGTGCGCGGTGTGGGATATACGCTCAACGTGCCTGTGACGCGCGCTTGAGGGCGTTGCTCAAGACACCCACGGGCCTTGTCGGACGGATCTTCGCCGTCCTGCTGCTCACCATTCTGGTCGAATTCGGCGTATCGACGCTGTTGTACGAGCGGGCGAGCCAATTCTCCGTGCGCGATGACGAAGCGCGGCGATTGGCCGAGCATCTCGTGATCGCGCGCAAGTTGCTCGTCGAGCAAGTTCCGTCGCGCCGGCCGGAGTTTGCCGCAGAGCTTACGACGTCGCGGTACGAGATCCAGTGGATGCCGACATTGCCGCCGGCGCTGCGGACCCAGCCCGAGCTGGATCGCATCTATGAGCAGGTGCTGCTGTGGGAGCCCAGCCTGGCCGCCGCGGACTTGCGGCTGCGGCTCACCTCGCAAGGCCGGCACGCGCTGATCGTCGGCGCGCTGATGCTGCCGGACAGGAGCTGGCTGTATTTCCGAACGCGCGAACAGGTGCACCAGGCGGACCTGGGATCGGCGCGAATCCTGCTCGCGCTTGCTCCCGCGCTGGCCCTGATCCTGATCAGCGGCGTGCTGGTGCGCCGCATGTTGCTGCCGATGCGCCGCCTGGCGGAGGCGGCCGACATGGTCGGCATGGCCGGCATCCAGGAAGTGCCGGAGGAAGGGCCGCGCGAACTGCGCCGGGTGATCAATGCGTTCAACCGCATGCAAGCGCGCATCCAGCGGCTGATCGCCGATCGCACCCAGGCGCTGGCCGCGGTGGGGCACGACATGCGGACGCCGCTGGCGCGGCTGCGGCTGCGCGTTGACGGAGTTGCCGATCCGGACGTGCACGCCGCGATCGACGCCGATATCGGCGAGATGGAGGCGATGATTGCATCGTTGCTCGCTTTTCTGGGCGGCGAGGGAGACGAGGAGAAGCCCGCCCGAGTCGACCTGGCCGTTCTGTGCGCGACGATCGCGGACGACAATGACGATCGCGGCCGCGACGTGGAATATGACGGGCCGACCCATTTCGAGCATGTGCTGCGGCCGCTGATGATGAAGCGTGCGCTGAACAACCTGGTCGACAATGCCGTGCATTATGCGGGGCAGGCATGCATCCGGCTGGTGCCGGGCGAAGACGGCGTCGCGCTGCGCGTGGAAGATCATGGCCCGGGCATCCCGGTAGAGGATCTGGAGCGCGTAACGCAGCCTTTCGTCCGGCTAGATACGGCGCGGTCGCGCGACACCGTCGGATTCGGCCTGGGCCTTTCAATCGTTGCGCGGGCGACCGAGCTGGAGGGGGGGCGATTCCGCCTCTTCAACCGCGAGGACGGCGGATTGTGCGCCGAAATCTTCCTCCCACGCGACGGGTTCACCCCTAGCAATATTTCCTTACGAACGCGCCGCAGTGCAGCAACCCCACAGGCTTAGTTTGGATTCCTGAAGAAGTGCCTGCGCCGCGGGCCGGAACCCAGGAGCTAGCCGTGAACGAAGTGATCGGACGCGTGGTGGATTTCGAGAAGCAGGTCTTCCCGAACCAGAGCGCACTCTATTCGAACCTCGCCGCCAACGGGCAGAGCCCCAAGGCACTCATGATCTCTTGTGCCGACTCGCGCGTGGTGCCGGAACATATCATCCAGGCGCAGCCGGGCGACCTGTTCGTCTGCCGTAACGCCGGCAACATCGTGCCGCCCTTCGCCACCCAGAATGGCGGCGTTTCCTCGACCGTGGAATATGCTGTCGCTGCGCTGGGCGTCCGCGACATCATCGTCTGTGGCCATTCGGACTGCGGCGCCATGAAGGCGCTGATGAAGCCGGAAATGCTGGAAGGCATGCCGAACGTCGCCGCATGGCTGCGGCACAGCCACGCCGCCAAGTGCGTGGTAGACGGCGGCTACAGCAACCTGGGCAATGCCGATGCGGTGCGCACCGCGGCGATGGAAAACGTCGTCGTGCAGCTTGCGCATCTTCGTACCCATCCGTCGGTCGCGGCGGGCATCGCGCGCGGCGAAATCGCGCTGCATGGCTGGTTCGTCGATATCGCGGCCGGCATCGTGCTTGGCCTGGACGGCGAAACCGGCCGCTTCGTGCCGATCCGTGAAGATCGCATGCCCGTCGCGCTGCCGGCAGGCCAGCGGCTCGCGAGCGACGTCGCGCTTCCGGAGGCCGCGGAATGACCTCCGCTCCCGTTGCGGACAAGCCCAAGAGCTTCGTTCGCGATTTCACGGCGTCGATCGTCGTGTTCCTGGTGGCGATGCCGCTCTGCATGGGCATCGCGATCGCCTCCGGCGTTCCGCCCGAAAAGGGCCTGGTAACCGGCATCATCGGCGGCCTGGTGGTCGGCATAATCGCCGGTTCGCCGCTGCAGGTGAGCGGCCCGGCGGCCGGCCTGGCCGTGATCGTGTTCGAACTCGTGCGCGAACAGGGCCTCTCCGCGCTCGGGCCCATCCTTATCCTCGCCGGTCTGATCCAGGTGATCGCCGGCGTGCTGCGCGTCGGCGGCTGGTTCCGCGCGATCTCGCCGGCGGTGGTGCACGGCATGCTCGCCGGCATCGGCGTGCTGATCGTGGTCGGCCAATATCACGTGCTGTTCGACGCCAAGCCGCTGTCGAGCGGGCTGGAGAACCTCGCGGCGATGCCGGGACGGCTGCTCGGCCTGTCGTCCAGCATCGAATCCGCCGAAATGGCGCTCGGGCTGGGCCTGCTGACCATCGCGACGATGGTAGGCTGGGACAAGTTCAAGCCGGCGGCGGTGAAGCTGATCCCGGGCGCATTGGTGGGCGTGGTGGCGGCGACGCTGGTCGCGTTCACCCTGGCGCTCGACGTGACCCGCGTCAGCGTGCCCTCGAACATCGTGTCCGCGATAGCGCTGCCCGAAACCGGCTTCTTCGCGCGCTGGCTGGACCCGACCGTCATTACCGCCGCGATCGCGCTTGCGTTCATCGCCAGCGCGGAAACGCTGCTTTCGGCTGCCGCGGTGGACCGGATGCATGATGGCGTGCGCACCAACTACAACAAGGAACTGCGTGCCCAGGGTATCGGCAACCTGCTTTGCGGTTTTGCCGGTGCGCTGCCGATGACCGGCGTGATCGTGCGCAGCTCGGCCAATGTGCAGGCGGGCGCGCAGACTCGCTGGTCCGCGGTGATGCACGGCGCGTGGATTCTCGGCTTCGTCGCGCTGCTGCCGTGGCTGCTGCGCGAAATCCCGATGGCCGCGCTGGGCGCCGTGCTGGTCGTCACCGGTGTCAAGCTGGTCAACCTGAAGCATGTTCGCCACCTTTTCTCGCACTATGGCGTGTTGCCGGCGGCGATCTGGGCGGTGACCTGCCTGCTGGTGGTGACCGAGGACCTGCTGACCGGTGTGCTGGTGGGCATCGCGCTTTCGCTGCTCGAGCTGGTTCCGAACCTCCGCCGCCTGCGGCTCAAGGTGAACCAGAGCGAAGTGGCGGGTTCGCACACGATCGCACTGCAAGGATCGGCCACATTCGTCACGCTGCCCAAGCTTTCCGACCGGCTTGAGTCGGTGCCGGGCGGCGCGCCGGTGCGGCTGGACGTGTCGCAGCTCCAGGCCGTCGACCATAGCTGTGCGGAACTGCTCAAGGACTGGCTGCAGCGGCGTCGCGCAGGCGGATCGCCCGTGGAGCTGGAAGGCGCCACCGGCAAGATGGCCACGCTGGCCCGCTGAGAGAAGCACACCCCGAAGACTGAAGGGCGGCTCCCTGGCGAGCCGCCCCTTTTTTTGCGTCAGATCTCCAGCTGGCTGCCCAGCTCCACGACCCGGTTGGTCGGCAGCTTGAAGAACTCCATCGCGCTTTCGGCATTGCGCACCATCCAGGCGAAGATCTTCTCGCGCCAGATCGCCATGCCCGGGCGCGACGAAGGCAGCAGGGTCTGGCGGGCGAGGAAGTAGCTGGTTTCCATCGGCTGGAACGGCGCCCCGCAGCCGCGCGTGGCGCGGAGCGCGGACGGAACGTCCACCTCGTCCATGAAGCCATAGTGGAGCAGGACACGATAGAAGCCCTCGCCCAGCACCTCGGTCGATATGCATTCCGCCGCCCGCACGTGCGGCACCTGCTCGATCGCGACCGTCAGCAAGATGATGCGTTCGTGCAGAACCTTGTTGTGCTTCAGGTTGTGCAGCAACGCCGGCGGGATGCTGTCCGGTGCGGAGGTGAGAAACACCGCCGTGCCTTTCACACGCGCCGCCGATTGCGCGGCAGACCGTATAAACAGCGACACCGGCATCGCCCCCTCCGACAACCGCCCCAACACCAGCGCGCGGCCGCGCGCCCAGGTGGTCAGCAGCACGAAGGCGATTGCCGCCACCAGCAGCGGAAACCAGCCGCCATCCGGGATTTTGGTCGCATTGGAAGCGAAGTACGCCCCGTCGATCAGCAGGAACGCGCCGGTGACGAGTCCGGCGAGCAGCGGATGCCATTTCCAGACCGCGAAGGTGAGTACGCCCAGCATGCAGGCGGTGATGAACATCGTGCCGGTGACCGCGATGCCATAGGCGGAGGCGAGGTTGCTCGAGCTGCGGAAGCCGAGCGTGAGCAGCACCACGAGAACCAGCAGGCTCCAGTTGACCAGGGGGATGTAGATCTGGCCCGCTGCCTTGGCGCTGGTGTGGAGAATCCGCAGCCGCGGCAGGAAGCCGAGCTGTACCGCCTGTTGCGAGATCGAGAAGGCACCCGAAATCACGGCCTGGCTGGCGATCACCGTCGCCATTGTGGCGAGGAGGACGAGCGGCAGTCGAGCCCAATCGGGCGCCATCAGGAAGAAGGGATTCTCGATCATTTCAGGATTGCGCAGGATCAGCGCCGATTGGCCGAGATAGTTGAGCAGCAGGCACGGGAAGGCAATGTAGAGCCAGGAAACCATGATCGCGCGCCGACCGAAATGCCCCATGTCGGCGTACAGCGCTTCCGCTCCGGTGACGGCGAGGACCACCGAGCCAAGCGCGAGGAAGCCGAGCGCCGGATCCAACGCGAAGAACTGCACCGCGTACCAAGGATTAAGCGCCCACAGGATTTCGGGCGCCGCCGCGATCCCGCGAAGGCCGAGAAGGGCGAGCACCAGGAAATAGACGAGCATGATCGGGCCGAACAGCTTGCCCACGCTCGCCGTGCCCCGCGCCTGGATGGCGAACAGCGCCACCAGGATGGCGATCGTGACGGGAAGGACGAGCGGCGTGAGCCCTTGCTGGATAGTCGTGATCCCCTCCACCGCGGACAGCACCGAAATCGCCGGCGTGATGATCGCGTCGCCATAGAACAGCGCCGTGGCGAACACGCCCATGGTCGTGATGGCGGCGCTCCAGCGTGTCGGGCCCATCTTGCGCATGATCAACGCGAGCAAGGCAAGGCTGCCGCCTTCGCCCTTGTTGTCGGCGCGCAGGATCAACGCGACATATTTGACGGTGACGATCAGCGTCATCGTCCAGAAGATCAGCGACAGCACGCCGTAGATATGAGCGGCGTCGACAGCCAGCGGGTGATGGCCGACGAAACTCTCTTTGAGCGAATAGAGCGGGGACGTGCCGATATCGCCGAAAACGACGCCGATGGCGCCGATCGCCAACGCACTAGGCCCGTCCTGAGGCGTGTGCGCGGCCGATGGCTCTGCGCTGCCTGGTTGTTCCACTGCATGTCTCCGTGGCCCGACGGATTCGGGTGCGGCGCTGTAGGCGGCACCGAATGGCCGTTCCACGGATTTTACGGGTTCTTTATGACGCGGGCGAGCGGTGCGCGCCTGGGCCGGTGCCAAAAGGAAAGGGCCGCACCGATCGCTCGGTACGGCCCTTTGCCTTGAACTATGCCGCTTCGCTTAGCCCTGCGCGTCTTCCGCGGGAGCTTCGGTAGCGATTTCGCCCGGCTCGGCGTTGGGATCGTAATCCTCGGTGAAGCCGGCTTCTTCGCGTTCGAACATTGCAGCCATGACGTCGACGCCCTGGGCCTGCATCTCGGCCTCTTCCGGCGAACGCGCGACGTTCACCTTGATCATCACCGGAACTTCCGGGTGCAGCGCGACCTTGACCTCATAGAGGCCGATCGCCTTGATCGGGCGGTCGAGAACGACCTGCGACTTGTTCACCTTGTGACCGTCGGCAACCAGCGCGTCGACCAGATCGCGCACGGCGACCGAGCCATAGAGCTGGCCGGTGTTCGACGCCTGGCGGATCAGGGTAACCGAAGCGCCCTCGAGCGTCTTGGCTTCCTTCTCGGCATCGACGCGACGCGAAGCGTTTTCGGCCTCGATGCGTTCGCGATTGGCTTCGAAAACCTTGCGGTTCGCTTCGTTGGCGCGGAGCGCCTTCTTGCGCGGCAGCAGGAAGTTACGGGCAAAGCCGTCCTTCACCTTCACCACGTCGCCGATGTGGCCGAGCTTCTCGACTCGTTCGAGCAGAATGACTTCCATGGGATCCGCTCCTTACTTCACGATGTAGGGCAGCAGGCCCAGGTGACGGGCGCGCTTGATGGCCTGGGCCAGTTCGCGCTGCTTCTTCGCGCTCACCGAAGTGATGCGCGAGGGGACGATCTTGCCGCGCTCGGAGACGAAGCCCTGCAGCAGGCGGACGTCCTTGTAATCGATCCGGGGCGCGTCCTTCGCGGAGAAGGGGCAGCTCTTGCGGCGGCGGAAAAACGGTCGTGCCATGGTCTATCGCTCCTTATTCGCCGTCGAAACCGCCGTCGCGCTCGCGACGACCACGACGCTCGCGGTCACCCTTGCGCATCATCACCGAAGGACCCTGCTCGTGGCCGTCAACCTTGACGGTCATGTAGCGAATCACGTCTTCGTTGATCTGCGTCTGGCGCTCCAGCTCGGCGACCACGCCGGCCGGCGCGTCGATCTCGAGCATGACATAGTGCGCCTTGCGGTTCTTCGCGATGCGATAGGCGAGGCTGCGGAGACCCCAGGTTTCGGTCTTCACGACCTTGCCCTGATTGTCTTCGACGATCTTGGTGGCGGCTTCCGCCAGAGCGTCCACTTGCGCCTGTGCCAGATCCTGGCGCGCAAGGAACACATGCTCGTAAAGAGCCATATATTCTCTTCCTGTTGGCCGATCGCTGACGCCGCCCCGTGCGGCGCCCCTCCGGCTGTCGTCTCGATAAAGCAAACGGAGCGGGCGCATTGCTGCTCCGCTCCGATCGCGTGCCCCTACTGCAAAACGGGGGCGGGATGCAAGGGCTATCAGGCCGCCGCGAAGCGAACCTGGCGGCTCCGTCGACGGCGAAGCGCAGCGCCGGCCATGCCCGCACCGGCGATCATCATGCCCCAGCTGGCCGGCTCCGGCACACCGGTCGGCAATGCCGTGCCGAAGAACACGATGTGCGAAACGTCGCGCGGATTGCGGTTATAAGGAATGTCGCGCGTACTCCAGCTGCCGCTGCTCAGATCGGCGATCTTGTAGAGCGAGAAGTAGTTGCCCGCTTTGATGGCCATATAGTCGATCGCATAGCCCGGCGTCGTCCATGTGCCCGACGAAGATCCGGCCCCGGTGATGAGGCCGGCGGTTGTCGTTGTATCGAACAGGTAGTTCAGCGTGATGTTGGGCTGCGCCGTGGGCGCGAAATTGTTGTACAGGTTATAGACCAGCTGCGCATTGACGTAGCCGTTGATATTGAGAGGGTTCGAGTTCCCGTTGATGTTGCCGAGGAACAGGCAGCCGCTCGACGAAGCAACCGAGGTGCATTTCGTCGGCACGATGACCGCAGCGTTCGCGACGCAGGGGGTGGCGGCGGCTGTGATCGCCGCCGCGGCGAGAAATGTCTTGAACTTCATTGCTGGGCATACTCACTGATCGTACTTGCTGTAAAGAAAAGCGTAGGGCGCGCATCTGCTGACTGCAAACCTAACAATTTCAGTAAATTGTCTCGAATTGGGCGCATGGCTCAATTTGATACGAACGGCCTTTGGGGGCGCTTGAACGCGTTTGCCGGTCCATCGCTTGACCAGGCAGCGCGAACGGGGCGGCCGAGACTTGCATCGGTACCGGGTCTCGCCGTAACGCGCTCGCCCATCAACGCGCTTGCGCAGGAGGAGACAGCTATGCGCGCTTTCATTTTTCCCGGCCAGGGCAGCCAGGCCGTCGGCATGGGCAAGGCGCTCGCCGAAGCGAGCCCCGCCGCGCGCGAGGTGTTTCAGGAAGTCGACGAGGCGCTGGGCCAGCATCTTTTCAAGCTGATGTGCGAAGGGCCGGAAAGCGACCTGACGCTCACCGCCAATGCCCAGCCGGCGATCATGGCCAATGCCATTGCGGTGCTGCGGGTGCTGGAGAAGGAAGGCGGCATTCGCCTGACCGACAAGGCCGACTTCGTCGCGGGCCATTCGCTGGGCGAATATACGGCACTGTGCGCGGTGGGTGCGCTCGATCTTCCCACGACGGCGCGGCTGCTACGCAAGCGCGGCGATGCCATGCAGTCAGCGGTTCCGGTGGGCGAGGGGGCGATGGCTGCGCTGCTCGGTGCTGACCTCACCAAGGCGCAAGCGATCGCCGATGCGGCCGCGGAGGGCGAGGTCTGCACGGTCGCGAATGACAATGACCCGACTCAGGTGGTGATTTCGGGTGCGCGCGGCGCGATCGAGCGGGCGGTGGCGATCGCCAAGGATCACGGCGCCAAGCGCGCGCTGCTGCTGCCGGTGTCGGCTCCGTTCCACTGCCCGCTGATGCAGCCCGCCGCCGATGCGATGGAAGCGGCACTGGCAGCGGTGGCGATCCGGGCGCCGCTGGTGCCGGTCTACGCCAACGTCACCGCCGCGCCGGTCGCCGATCCGGCGACGATCCGCACGCTGCTGGTGGAGCAGGTGACGGGCATGGTCCGCTGGCGCGAGTCGGTTTCGGCGATGTTCGATGCGGGCGTCCATGATTTCGTCGAGCTGGGCGGCAAGGTGCTCGGCGGCATGGTCAAGCGGATCAGCCCCGATGCGAGCGTGACCAGCGTGGTGACGATGGACGACATCGAGGCGCTGATTAAGGTGCTTTAAGAAGACAAGAGTGGTTCACGCGGAGGCGCGGAGACGCGGAGGGTTGGTTCTTGATGGATATCGACCAGATCAGTGGCGATGTGATCGACGTGGCAATCCGCGTGCATCGGGAGTTGGGTCCCGGTCTTCTGGAGAGTGTGTATGAGGCGATTCTTGCCAGCAAGCTGGCAAGGATGGGATATGTGGTCGACCGTCAGCGCGCCGTGGACATCGAGTTCGAGGACATATCGTTCGAAGGCGCGTTTCGCATCGATCTGCTCGTGGAAGATCGATTGATCGTCGAGATCAAATCGGTCGAGCGGTTGATTCCCGTCCACAGCAAGCAGCTTCTGACCTATCTCCGCTTGATGAAGCAGCCCGTAGGGCTGCTGTTGAATTTTGGAGGCGAGACCCTGAAAGAGGGGCTGAAACGTGTGGTGAATGACCATCATCCCTCCGCGACTTCGCGCCTCCGCGTGAACCAATCCCTTTCTTCTTCTTGATTGATAGGATGAACATGTTCGATCTCACAGGCATGACCGCGTTGGTAACCGGCGCTTCGGGCGGTATCGGTTCGGCGATCGCCAAGGCGTTGGCGGCGCAGGGGGCGACGCTGGCGGTTTCGGGGTCCAATGCGGAGAAGCTGGAGGCGTTCCGCGCCGGCCTGGGCGGTGAGCATGTCGCGCTGACCTGCAACCTTTCCGATCGCGCCGCGGTCGACGCGCTGGTGCCGCAGGCGGTGGAAGCGCTGGGCGGCAAGCTCGACATCCTCGTCAACAATGCCGGCGTCACCCGCGACAACCTGGCGATGCGGATGAAGGATGAAGAGTGGGAGCAGGTGATCCAGGTGAATCTGGAAGCCGCATTCCGCCTGATGCGCGCCGCCGCCAAGCCGATGATGAAGGCCCGCTTCGGCCGCATGATTTCGATTACATCGGTAGTCGGCGCCACCGGCAATCCGGGCCAGGCGAACTATGCCGCGTCCAAGGCCGGCTTGGTCGGCATGTCGAAGGCGCTGGCGCAGGAACTGGCCAGCCGCAACATCACCGTCAACTGCGTCGCGCCCGGCTTCATCCGGTCGGCCATGACGGACGTTCTGCCGGATGCGCAGAAGGAGGCGCTGCTCGGCCGCATTCCTGCCGGAAAGCTGGGCGAGGGCGAGGATATCGGCGCGGCCGTAGTCTATCTCGCCAGCAAGGAAGCGGCCTATGTCACGGGTCAGACCTTGCATGTGAACGGCGGGATGGCGATGCTCTGAGCCGAGCAGCCGGGGGGGCGTGGAGTAGGAAGAATATGCGTCTGGTTTTTGCCGCCATCCTTGCACTTGCCACTGCTACCCCGGCGTTCGCTGGTCCGGCAGATCCCGCAACCATCGGCTGCGTCGCGCAAAAGCTCGATGCAGCCGTGAAGGCGCAGCTTGCCGCCGATGTCGAGCAGAACCTCGCCAATGCCGGGCAGCGGCCGAAATATTCGAGCGCGGTCACGCGCGGCCTCAACGACGCCACCACCGCCTGCGCCAATGAGCGGGGCTGGAGCGGCGCCGCCGCCTCTGCGTCCGGTGTCTATGCGCTCGCCGAGGTCGGCTTGCCGGTCGCCAAGCGCGTCGTGCAGGCGAAGGGTTTCGACCCGGCGGCGCTCGATCAGCAGTTCGCGGCCTTGCCGGACGAGGTGCGCCGCAAGCCGCTGACCCCCAAGGCGACGCAGGACCTGATCCGCGCTGCCGTTACCGATGAAGCGCAACAGACCCGCGCCAATGCGGTACTGCTCGCGCAATATTTTGCGTTTCTCAACACGCTGGAATATGCTTCAGCCGACTTTTCCCGCTGACGAGAGCGGGTGCCTTGCGGCACCCTCTTGCAACCGCCCCGGCGGCATTCTAGGTGCGGGAAAACGGATTCAGAGCCCCATCACAAAGGAAAACAGGGACCATGGCCAACCAGGAAGAGATCACCACCCGCGTGCAGGCGCTCGTTGTCGACCATCTGGGCGTCGATGCCAAGGACGTGGTGCCGACCGCGAGCTTCACCGATGACCTCGGCGCGGACAGCCTCGACATCGTCGAGCTGGTGATGGCCTTCGAGGAAGAGTTCGGGGTCGAGATCCCGGACGACGCCGCGGAGAAGATCAGCACCGTCGGCGACGCCGTTGCCTACATCTCCGAGCATCAGCAGGGCTGACGCTCGAAACGCGCTCCCGGCCCGATGGGCAGGATTGCGACTAGGCGGCTTCCCGTCCCGTGCCTTTGGCGATGCGGACGGGGAGCCGTTTTGTATTACGAACGAACCGAACAGAAATTGACTGGAGAACTGCCATGCGCCGCGTAGTCGTGACCGGCCTGGGCCTCGTCACCCCGCTGGGGGCCGATGTCGAAACCGCCTGGAAGAACATCCTCGCCAGCAAGTCCGGCGCGGGCACGATCACCAAGTTCGACGCGACGGATTTCCAGAGCAACTATGCCTGTGAAGTGAAGCCGGCGGATCATGAATATGGCTTCGACGCCGGCAAGCGCGTCGACCACAAGATCCAGCGCCAGGTCGATCCGTTCATCGTCTTCGGCATCGATGCTGCGGGCCAGGCGATCGAGGATGCCGGCCTCACCGACATGCCCGAAGAGATGCGCTTCCGCGCCGGCTGCTCGATCGGTTCGGGCATCGGCGGTCTTCCGGGCATCGAGAGCGAATCGCTCGTTCTCCACGAAAAGGGTCCGAAGCGCGTTTCGCCGCACTTCGTCCATGGTCGCCTGATCAACCTCATTTCGGGCCAGGTCTCGATCAAGTACGGCCTGATGGGCCCGAACCATGCGGTCGTGACCGCCTGCTCGACCGGCGCGCACTCGATCGGCGACGCCGCGCGGATGATCGCGATGGACGATGCCGACATCATGCTCGCCGGCGGCGCGGAAAGCACCGTCTGCCCGATCGGCATCGCGGGCTTCGGCCAGGCGCGTGCGCTTTCCACCGGCTTCCGCGACGATCCCAGCAAGGCCAGCCGCCCGTGGGACAAGGACCGCGACGGCTTCGTCATGGGCGAGGGCGCGGGCGTGGTCGTGCTCGAGGAATATGAGCATGCCAAGCGCCGCGGCGCCAAGATCTACGCCGAGGTGGTCGGCTATGGCCTGTCGGGCGATGCGTATCACGTGACCGCGCCGCATCCCGAAGGCTCGGGCGCGTTCCGCTCGATGCAGATGGCGATGCGCAAGTCGGGCCTCGCGCTGGGCGACATCGACTATATCAACGCGCACGGCACCTCGACCCCGATGGGCGACGAGCTCGAACTCGGCGCCGTGCGTCGCCTGTTCGGTGACGACATCGGCGGCGCGTCGATGAGCTCGACCAAGTCGGCGATCGGCCACTTGCTCGGCGGCGCGGGCGCGGTGGAGAGCATCTTCTGCATCCTCGCGCTGCGCGACCAGATCGTGCCGCCGACGCTCAACCTCGATAATCCAAGCGAGAACTGCGCGGGCGTCGACCTGGTGCCGCACATCGCCAAGGAGCGGAAGGTGAAGGCCGTGCTGAACAACTCGTTCGGCTTCGGCGGCACCAACGCCAGCCTGGTGATGAAGGCGATCTGATCCCATGCCGCAGGACGCGCGTGCCCGTTCCCGCAAACGCCCCGGCCCGCGCCGGGGCAGGGGGCCACGCATCCTGCTGATCGCCGCGCTGCTTGCGGTCTGCGCTTTTGGCGGCGGCTGGTGGCTATGGGCTGGACCGGGACCAGCGCAGCGCGAGCTGAGCATAGTGGTGCCCGAAGGGGCGACGCTCTCCCGTGCGGCGGGCGCGCTGGAGAAGGCGGGGGCGATCCGCTCGCGCCAAAGCTTCCTGCTGTTCGCGCGCCTGTTCGGCGGCGGCGGCACGATCCGCGCAGGCGAGTATCAGGTCGCGCCGCGGGCGAGCGCGCGGCAGGTGCTGGCGATGCTGCAGGAGGGCAAGACGCTGCAGCGGCTGGTGACGGTGCCTGAGGGCATGCCGTCGATCCTCGTCGCCGAGGCGCTGGCCAAGGCACCGGCGCTGACGGGCACCGCCAAGACGCCCGCCGAAGGATCGGTGCTGCCCGACAGCTATGCCTATGTCCGCGACGAGCCGCGGGCGGCGGTGCTGGGGCGGATGCAGAAGGCCATGACGGACTATCTCGCCAAGGCCTGGGCCGGGCGGGACAAGGGGTTGGTGGTGAACAGTCCGCGCGAGGCGATCATCCTCGCTTCGATCGTCGAGAAGGAAACGGGCAAGTCGGCCGAGCGCACCACGGTAGCCGCCGTCTATGCCAACCGACTGAAGGCGGGCATGCCGCTGCAGGCGGATCCGACGATCATCTATCCGATCACCAAGGGCAAGCCGCTAGGCCGCCGCATCCTGCAATCCGAACTGCGGGCGAAGAACGGCTACAACACCTACGCGATGCGCGGCCTGCCTGAGGGGCCGATCGCCAACCCCGGGCGTGCCTCGATCGACGCAGTGCTGCATCCGGCCCGCTCCAAGGCGCTGTACTTCGTCGCCGACGGCACCGGCGGCCATGTGTTCGCCGAAACCTATGAACAGCACCAGGCGAACGTAGCCAAATGGTACGCCATTCGTCGCGCGCGCGGCGAGATGTAAGCCGCTGAACGACGGCTTGTTTCTGCATCACGGGCATGTAACAAAGTTTCCCTCGCCAAGACTTTGAGGGGGAATTTCCGGATGCGTCGCACCGCCTTGCTGTGCCTGTTGCTTGCCACTACCAGCCCGGCCTGGGCGCAGGAAAAGCCTGCCGCCAAGGGACCGGACCACCGCGAGCAGATGAAGGCCGAAGCCGGGGCTGCCTGGGCCAAGCCTTCCGTCGACGAGACAACGGCCGTCAGCCACGGCGCGGTCACCGTGGACGGGCAGCGCATCGCCTACACCGCCACCGCCGGCACGCTGACCATCCGCGACGATGACGGCAAGCCGACCGCCTCCTATTTCTACACCGCCTATACCCGCGATGGCGGGTCGCGCGAGCAGCGGCCGGTGACCTTCTTCTACAATGGCGGCCCCGGTTCGCCGACGATCTGGCTGCACATGGGGAGCTTCGCGCCGGTTCGCGTGACCACCGCGAACCCCGAATATATCCGCCCGGCGCCCTATGGCTTCGGCCCCAATCCGAACTCGCTGATCGACAAGAGCGACTTGGTGTTCATCGACGCGCTCGGCGCCGGCTGGTCGCGCCCGCTGGGCGACAAGACCGGCAAGGATTTCTGGGGCGTCGACCAGGACGCCGACGGGTTCGCCCGCGCGATCCTGCGCTACACCAGCAAATTCGAGCGCTGGCCGAGCCCGAAATTCCTGTTCGGCGAAAGCTATGGCACGTTGCGCAACCCGGTGGTCGCGGCCAAGCTCGAGGATGCGGGGCTCAGCCTCAACGGCATGGTCCAGTTCTCGACGATCATGAACTATGGCGTCCGCCAGCCCGGCTACGACC
Organism: Sphingomonas sp. ATCC 31555; assembly: GCF_000282895.1. Taxonomy (GTDB): domain Bacteria; phylum Pseudomonadota; class Alphaproteobacteria; order Sphingomonadales; family Sphingomonadaceae; genus Sphingomonas. The sequence goes on along the minus strand of NZ_ALBQ01000027.1, from coordinate 115,365 downwards.
AGAATTTCCTGACGCTGTTCCCGACCATGGCGGCCACCGCCTGGTATCATAACCGGCTGCAGAACCGACCGGCCGACCTGCGCACGTTCCTTGACGAGGTTCGCGCGTTCACCAGCGGTACCTATGCCGCGGCGCTCGCCAAGGGATCGACGATCTCGGCCGAAGAAAAGGCGGCGGTGGCGCGGAAGATGGCGGAATATACCGGCATCAGCGAAGCCTATATCCTGCGTGCCGACCTGCGGCTGACGCTGCCGCGCTTCCAGACCGAACTGCTGCGCGATCGCCGCCTCGCCACCGGCCGGCTCGATTCGCGCTATCTGCTGAACGTGACCGACGCCAATGCGGACAGCCCGACCGACGATCCCTCCTCGACAGCCGTCACCGGTGCGTTCGTCGCCACGTTCCAGGACTATGCGACCCGCGTGCTCGGCTACAAGACCGACATGCCCTACCGCATGACCGCGCGCGGCCCCGGTTTCGACTGGGACTGGAAGCACCGCGCGCCCGGTGACGGCGGCACGCACCTGATGCCCGACAGCGCCGTCGACCTTGCCTATACGATGCGGACCAACCCGTATCTGAAGGTGCTGTTCATGAACGGCTATTATGACTTCGCCACGCCCTTCTACGGCGCCGAATTCGACGTGAGTCACATGCTCCTCGACCCGCAGCTGCAGAAGAACATCCGCTTCACCTATTACGAGGCGGGGCACATGGTGTATCTGAATCCGAACACGATGGGCGAGATGCACCGCGACCTTTCCGCCTGGTATGACGAAGCGCTGCGTGCCGCGGCGTCGAGCCGTCCGCCGCTTCGCCCCGGCGCCAAGGCGGCGCAGAACTGAACCCCCCGGCCGGTCTGCGACACGCGCAGATCGGCCGAGCGGCTATCGTGCGTCGAAGCGTGGTGCGCGATCGAAATCGGCCTTGGCGAAAGGTCGATCCCGGAAGAGATAGCCATAGTAGAAATCGCGCAGCCGTGCGTGGAACGCCCGGATGCGATCCTGATAGGCGAGCTGGGCTGCGAGATCGGTTTCTGCCAGCCGAGTGAGCAGCGCCTGCACGCCTACCGACGGCAGCACCCAGCCAAGTGCTCGCCCCGCGGCATCGCGCCGCTCCAGCCCCGCGCGATAGGCACGTACCCGTGCCGCCACGCTCGCATCGCCATTTTCGTGGAAGGCGAAATACCATTTGTAATGGAATTCGGGGCCGAGCGGCGCGGAGTCCTTCCATTCGGGATGTGCGGCATAAAAACGCCGCATCGTCGCATCGCGGGGAATATCCCAGGCGTGGTTGACGGCTTCGCGCTGCGCGAGGGCGATCTCTGCACCTTGATCGACCGGTATCGACTGGTTGATCAGGACATGGGCGAAGGTGGGCAGGATCAGCACCAGCACCAGCCATGCCGCCGCGAGCGTCGCGGCATTCGCGACCGAGCGCCAACGCAGCCTGCCGACCAGCGCCGCCAGCGCGATCCAGAACAGCAGATAGGCGGCGATCACCGCCAGGATCAGACCGATCACGCCGATGGCGACGCCCTCGATCGCCGCCGCAACCGTGAAGGGCAGGGCGAGCACAGCCCAGAGCAGCACCAGCCGCAACAGCGTGCGCCGACGCCACAGCGCCGCGCCACCCATGGGCAGCGCCGCAAGCGTCCGCAGCCGCCCCGCCTCGCGCTCGCCGGAGACGAGATCGTGGAACAGCGCGATAACGAACAGCGGCGCCAGGAAGACGAGGACAAAGGCGAAATCGAACCGCCCGGGCAGCGCCAGTTCGGGATTGAACGTGTCGCCGTCATAGATCTGCGCCTCCAGGCCGAGCGCGCGCACGCGGAGGATGTAGGGCGACACGTCGCGCATCCCCAGGGCGGCGAAGGCGAGCGGGGAGGGCGGATCCCAGGTTGCGTGGAAGCTGTAATAGGCGGCGCTGCCGGCATCCTTCTTGTGATCGACCCAGGCGGCGATCGCGCCGATATCCTCCGCCTGGGCGGCGGGAATGGCGGCGATCGCTGCGCGCTGGCGGGCGACCTCGGCCATGCCGGCAGTCAGCGCGGCGACGGTGAGCAGGCCGAGCAGCGCCAGCGAGAAAAGCGTCAGGCGCTGGCGGAGCAGCAGCCGAAGTTCATGGGCGAGCAGGGTCATCGAAAGGCTCCCAAACGGCGGGTCGCCAGCGCCAGCAGCGCTCCGGCTACGCTCAGCCACACCAGCAGGATAGCGAGGCCGGGCAAGGCGGCGCGGGCGAGCGCGGCACCGCTCGGCGGGACGAAGGCGAACTCGGGAATAGACTGCCAGTTGCTGGCGGAGACTCGCTTGCGGCGATCGGCATCCGGATCGACAGCGGCATCGTCGCTGAACCGCACCTTTTCCGCCTGCAGATGGTTCAGACGCTGCACCAATGCGTAGCGATATGCCTCGGCTTGTTCGAGGAAGCGGCGATGGCCGGCGAAGTCTGTGCCTGCCGCGGCCATCGACAGCGAACGGATGGCGATGGCGGGGCTGAACAGCGAAACGCCGTCGACGATCGCGTTCTGCCGCGCCTGGGCGGCATAGCTCTGCCCGGCGTAGCGATCGAACAGCGCGGACGTCAGGCGCTCCCCCTCGACGCCCAGCAGGCCCTTGTAGTTGACCGGCAGATCCTCGACTCGCGTCACGCCGTAGCGGGCGAGCACCGCCTGCTTGAACTTAGCGAAATGCGGATCCTCCGGGTTGTGGCTGTCGCCCATGCGACGAAGGTCGCGGGCAATGGCGATATCGGTCTGCAGGCGGTTCTGCAGCGGCACGGCGGCGCTCGCCACGTCCGGCGCGACGCGCGGCAGCAGCACCACAGCGACGGCCCAGAGCGCAACCAGGGCAAGCAGCGCATCGCGGCTGCAGCGAACCAGCGCCGAAACGAGCAGGATGAGCAGCACCCAAAGCGCGAGATAGACCAGATAGCCGAGCGCGATCACCAGCATCGGCAGCGCGAGCGCACCCGGCTGGCCTGCAATCAGCGCGAAGCCGAGCATCGCCGGCAGCGCGGCGAGCAGCGCCACAGTGGCGAGCGCGAGCAGCTTGCCCGCGACGATCTGCGCGCGCGTGACTCCCTGAAGCATCAGCAGCCGCATCGTGCCACGCTCGGTCTCGCGGGCAAGCGCGCCATAGCCCAGGAAGACCAGCAGCAGCGGCGCGACGACCTGCAGCACGAACGCAGGGGTCAACTGGCCGAAGCGGACGAGCAGCGAACTCTGCCGGACATCGCCGAAATTGGCGGTGTTCTGGCGATGCCCTTCCAGGAACATGCTGTTGCCGGTGAAGGCGTCGACGCCGGGATCGAACGCGGCGAGCGGCCCCAGCGGGCGGAAGATGAAGTGGCCGTAATGGACGACGCGGTGTGGATGGCGATCGGGCTGGCCCTGAAACGCCGCTTCGGCGGCATGGGCGCGGCGATCGCGCAGGTCGGCGATGCCGCGCTGGTGCGACCAGCTGCTGGCGACAGCCACCAGCGTCAGCAGGACGAGCAGCACGAAGGCAATCACGGCGACGCGATTGCGCGCCATCATTCGCAATTCGTCGCGGGCGATCAGGCGGACGGTGCTCATGCCTGGGCCTGCGCCTCGCCGACCTGGAAGCGCGCGTGCAGCGCGCGTACGTCGAAGCGATCGGGCCCTTCGGCGACCACGGCGTGCCGCACCCTTCCGGCTTCCAGGAAGGCGATGCGATCGGCGACGTCGGCGGCAGAGAGCAGGTCATGCGTCACCATCAGCACGGCCGTGCCGCGATCACGCACCTGCATCACCAGCGCGTTGAAATCGCCGGTCGCGCGCGGATCGAGGCCCGAGGTCGGCTCGTCGAGCAGCAGCACCGGCACCTGGCGCAGCAACGCGACGGCGATCGCCACCTTCTGTCGCATGCCCTTTGAAAAGCCGTCCAGCCGCTGATCCCAGGCGCGTTCCTGCAGCCCCGCCGCCGCCAGCGCCTCGCAGATGGCGCCGCGCGCCTGGCGCTCGCCGGAAAGGGCGAGGAGATAATCGGCATTCTCCACCGCGCTCAGATGCTCGTACAGCGCGACATTCTCTGGCAGATACGCGATGCGCCTGCGCGCGCCGTCCGGATCGCTCGCAGGATCGATCCCGCATATCGCCACCCGCCCGCCATCTGCGCGCGCGAATCCGAGCAGGACCGACAGCGTCGTTGACTTGCCGGCGCCGTTGCCGCCCAACAGCGCTGTGATGCTGCCAGCGGGCACCGCGAGCGACAGCCCGTCCAGCACCTGGTGTGCGCCATAGGCGAGCGTCACCTGATCGAGAAGTATCGGCGAATCGTTGGAAGGCACGGGATATTCCTTGTCGGCGAAACGGTGCGTCATGCAGAGGTTGTGGGATGTTACAACATGCTATTGGCAATTCCGAAGCGGTTTGACCAGACCCGACGGGACGGTTCCGCCGTTCCGCCGCCGTTGACGTTGCCCGAGCGGGTCGATCGCGGGCCCCGGCCCCGGGCCGATCACTTCGCCGGATCGGCCTCGCGCGGTGGTCGACTGCTGCCCAGATAGCCTGCGAGGCGATCGATCATCGCTTCGGGGATACGGCGCGCGATCACCGGCATTGTCGCCTGCGACTGGCGCGCGTCGACCTGCTTGTCGTCGCCGCGCATCTGCCGCAGTCGCGCGGCGATATAGGCGGGCTTTTGGCCGGACAGCACCGGATAGGGCTTGCCGGGCGCATGGCAGCTCGCGCACGCGGGCAGCTCGCGATCGGGCAGGCCGCGCGCCACGATCCGGGCCGCGTCGGCATCGGCGCGCGCAGGCGCTCCGCCCAGGCCGGGCATCGCTGCGAAGCGCGTCGCCAGCGCCGTCACGTCCGCATCGCTGAGCAGCGCGGCGGCGTTCGCCATGACGCCGCTGCCGCGATGTCCGTCGCGATAGGCACGCAGGGCGGCGGCGAGATAGCCGGGAGTTTGTCCGCCGAGCACGGGAATGTCCGGCTGCCCGCGCCCGCGGCCATCGGCACCGTGGCAGCCGGCACAGGCTTCGAACCGCGGTGCCCCGGCGATGCCCGCGATGCCGCCGGTCAGCCGGACATAGTCGGCGGGCGACATGGTGGGCAGCCGACGCACGAAAGCGACCATGCGGCGAATCTCGTCCGGTCGGTCGCGCGCGGGCCAGGCGGGCATGCCACTGAACTTCACCCCGTGATCGATGATCCAGTAGAGTTCGCGGTCGCTCCATTCCGGCGCAGTGCGGGCGAGATCGGGTGCGGCCGGCGTCGCCGCCTGGAACACCGCGCGCGGCCGCATCCCCGGTGCGCCGTGGCAGGCAGCGCAACTGGCGGCGAAATGGCCGGCCGCGCTGACCAGACCCTGCGGATCGGCGGCAGCCTTGGGGCTGTCCAGTGCGCTGCGGGTGCCCACCGAGTTGCGCATCACCCAGTGGAGGAACCAGTTGGTGATCGGCCAATGCCCGCTCGACGCGGCCACGTTCACCGCGCCCGACCAGCCGACTGCGAGCGCGAGCGCGACGATGCCGACCAGCGTCAGCACGACGCGCTTCCAGGTGACCTGGATGGTCATGTCCGCGCCTCCTGCCGCAACAGCCCGCCGAGCAGTGCCAGCCCGCCCAGGAAATAGGCCGCGCCGCCGACGAGCAGCATCACCACGCCGGAGAGCTGCTGATCGGCAAGCGGGCCGAGCCCGGCCGGCGCCATATGCGCCATCGCAGGGTAGAGCGGCCGCGGCGCGAGCCCGATCAGTGCGCCGAGCAGCGTCATATGCATCGAGGTCAGCAGCAGCGCGCCGATGCCCATCGCGCGCGCCGCGGGCGCCAAGACTGCGCTCCACAACAGGACGCCGGCAACCAGGAAGCTTGCCTGCTCCAGCGCGAGCAGCAGCGGCGAATGCGCGGCGGCGGCGCGGAGCGCGGGTAGGTGCCAGCTCCACACCACCCCCAGTTCGACGAGGCTCATCGCCAGAGGCGTGACCAGGCGGGGCAGGTGCAGCGCAGGATCAGCACCGGTGCCGGCCAGGCCGACGGCGATGCAGGGTGCGGCAACCGCCACCGCAATCATGTGCGCCGCCATGTGCCCGGTCATCCCCTGTCCCGCCACTGCCCAGCCCAGAGCGAGCAGCGCGGCACCCAGCGCGAGTGGCGCGGCCTTCATCGGCAATCCCGCAGGAAGAGCACCGGCAGCGCCGTGAAAATCACGCCGACCACGCTGAGCCCGGCAAGCAGCAGGGTGGAATAGGCAAGGAAGCGCAAGCGATCGCTATCCGTGCCGGATTCATGCGGCGGATGATCGCCGGGCGCGCGCGCCTGCACCCAGGCGATCCAGCCCGAGGCGAGGATCACCAGCAGCGCGGCGATGGTGCCGCCCCAGAAGACCGTCGGCGCATCGACATAGCGGCCGGTCTTCGCGCAGCGCACCGCCGCCCAGAGATAGGAGAAGAGGAAATGTGCCGCCCAGCTCGTCGGCGGCACGATCAGCGTCCACAGAGTGACGCGAAGCGCGCGGAAGCGCTGGTGCAGCCGCCCGATCATAGCACCTCCGGGAAGAGGCCCAGCGTCGTCCAGGTGACGAGCGCGGTGAACAGCAGGAAATGCTGGTAAAGCGTGACGTTGCGGATATCCGCGTCGTGCGTCGGCGTCGCTCGGCCGGCAAGGCTGCGGGCCAGCGCATAAAGCTGACCGATCACGCCGATGGCGGCATGGGCGACCGTCCAGCCGGCCAGCGTCCAGACGATCGCCGGATAGCTGTGCAGCTGAGGATCGAGGCCGGACAGCCACGGGCCCGCCAGCCCGGCGGGGATTGCCGCCAGCCCGGCAAGCGCGCCTGCACCGAGCAGCAGCCGCGCTACCACCAAGGCACCGCGCCGGTTGGTCTCGCGGGCGGCCAGCGTCGTAACCCAGCTCAGCACCATCAGCGCCAGCGCCACCATCGGCCAGAACATGCCCGGGCCGTCCATGCCGGGTGGCGGGAACTGGGGATGCACGGTCCAGAAGAAATAATAGCCGAACACCAGGCCCGAAAAGGCGGTGGCATCGGCCATCATGGTGATGAACATCGCCCACCAGCCCGGCGCCTGCGGACCCGCGACGTAGAGCGGGAGTTCGATGCCATGGCCGATCGGCTTGCACGGCTTTTCCGGAATCTCGGCGGTTTGCCAAAGCCAGACCAGCACCAGCGCCAACGTGGCGAAACCGGCGGTCAGCGCCGCCCAGTACAGGTGATAGGTGGTCAGGATGAACACCCCGCCCAGTGCCGCCGCCGTCGCCATCGGGACGAAGGACGTGCTCGGCAGCCGCAGCACGGCGACGGGGCGGGCATCGAGCACCGACGTGATCATCGTCTCGCGCCGGCCTTCCTCCGCATCGGGCAGGAAGAAGCGGCCTTCGTCGACCTTGCGGACGAAATCGGGCTGGTCCCAGATCGGATAGCGCGTCTCGATGAGCGGGATCGAACGGATGCCCCATTGCTCGCCCTTGGGCGTCGCCAGCCATTCGAGCGTGCCCGCCTTCCAAGGGTTGCGCTCCGCCTGTGGCCGCCAGGGCGAGCGCAGCAGATCGATGACGATCAGCAGGACGCCAAATGCGAACAGGAAGGCGCCGATCGTCGAGGCCATGTTGAGCCCCTGCAGTCCCAGTTCGGCCGGATAGGTGAATACCCGGCGCGGCATGCCCATCAGCCCGGACAGGTGCATAGGGAAGAAAGCGAGGTTCGCGCCGGCGAACAGGATCCAGAAGGCGGTGCGGCCGATACGGTCGCTCAGCTTCTTCCCCGTAACCAGCGGCCAATAGTAATAGAGGCCGGCGAACAGCGGCATCAGCGTGCCGCCGATCAGCACGTAATGGAGGTGCGCTACAACGAAATAGGTGTCGTGCGCCTGCCAGTCGAACGGCACGATCGCGACCATGACGCCGGTGAGCCCGCCAATCACGAAAATGGCGAGGCTGCCGGTGGCGTAAAGCAGCGGCGTCGAGAAGATCACCCGGCCTGCCGCAAGCGTGGCGATGAAGGCGAAGATCTGGATGCCGGTGGGGATCACCACTGCCTGGCTCGCCGCCGAGAAGAAGGCGAGGCTGATCTTGGGCAGCCCGGTCGCGAACATATGGTGCACCCACAGCCCGAAGCTGAGGAAGGCGGTGCCCACCGCCGCCAGCACGATATAGGGATAGCCGAGCAAATGCCGCTGCGCGAAGGTGGGGATCAGCATCGCGAACAGCGCGATTGAGGGCAGGAAGATCACATAGACTTCGGGGTGCCCGAAGATCCAGAACAGGTGCTGCCACAAGAGCGGATCGCCGCCGCGGCTCGCATCGAAGAACGGCCAGCCGAGCAGCCGCTCCATCTCGAACAGCAAATCGCCCGCGATCAGCGGCGGGAAGGCGAACAGGATCATCACCGCCACAACCAGGATGTACCAGGCATAGAGCGGCATCAGATTGAGACGCATGCCCGGCGGCCGGCATTTCAGCACGCCGACGATCAGTTCCACCGCCGCCGCGACGGACGAGACCTCGATGAACGACAGCCCCAGCATCCAGATATCGGCACCGAGCCCGGACAGGTCGGTGCGGGTGGTGAGCGGCGGATACATGAACCAGCCGCCATCCGGCGCGGCGTTGAAGAAGATCGAGCCGAGCACGAACACGCCGCCGATCAGGAAGCTCCAATAGCCGAAGGCGGAGAGGCGCGGGAAGGGCAGGTCGCGCGCGCCGAGCAATTGCGGCAGCAGGATGATCGAGACCGCCTCGAACATCGGCACCGCGAACAGGAACATCATCGCCGACCCGTGTAGGGTGAACAGCTGGTTGAAGGTGTTGGCGGAGACGAGGTCGTTCTCCGGAACGGCCAGCTGCGCGCGCATGATCAGCGCCAGCACCCCGGCGAACAGCATGAAGGCAAAGGCGGTAAGCGTGTACCAGGGGCCGACGGCGTTGTTGTTGGTATCGCTCCACCGCAGAAACAGGCCCTTGGGCGGCTCCCATACCGCGCGCAGCCGCTGCTCCTGCGCCCGGCGCAGTTCGGGATCGTCCTGATCGTGCAGGCTCATTCCAGCGTACCGAGATACTGGGCGATGGCGCGGGCTTCTGCTTCGGGCATCTGTGGGTAACTCGGCATCCGGGCGCCGGGTTTCACGGCAGCAGGCGTGCGGATGAACCGGGCGAGGGCCGCCGGCTGGTTGGGCAGCGTGCCGGCGGCCACCGTCGGGCGGCTGCCGATATGGGTCAGGTCCGGCCCGATCGTGCCTTGGGCCGCGGTGCCCCGGATCGCGTGGCAGCCGCCGCAGCCGTGCTGCGCGAACAGCGCCGCGCCGGGCGTTCCGCCTGTCGCCGCCGCGGGCCGGCGCTGCTCGGCAAGCCAGCGATCGAACGCAGCGGGCTCCATCGCCACAACGTCGAACGCCATCAGCGCGTGGGACAGGCCACAGAATTCGGTGCACTGGCCCCGGAAGCGCCCCGGCCGGGTTGCGCGGACCGGCAGGTCGTTGGTGCGGCCCGGGATCATGTCCATCTTGCCCGCTAGCCCGGGAATCCAGAAGCTATGGACCACGTCGCCGCCCGCCAGCCGGAACAGCACGGTACGGCCGACGGGGATGCGAATTTCGTTCGCGCTCGTCACCGCGCCGCCGTTCTGCGGACGATAGGCGACGCGCCACCAGAATTGCTCGCCAGTGACGTCGATCCGCAGATCGGCCGCCGCGACGGGGCGCGGACGCATATAGGGTAGGCTGAAGCCGAGCAGCGCGATCAGCACCAGCGCAGGGATGAGCCCGCCGGCGATGAGGATCAGCCCCTCTCCGCGCCGCAGGCTGAGCGCCCCCGGCCGAGCCCGTACCGCCCAGGCCATCAGGCCGGCAACGGCCGCAGCAATCACCAGCGCACCAACGACCATCACGAGAGTGATTCGGTTGATGCCCGATGCCTCCTCGCCGAAGGTGGCGAGCGTCGATTGGTGCCGATTGCAGGCCGTCAGCGCGACGCTGGACGTCGCAATCGCCAGCCGCAACAGCATGCTGGTGCAGCGTCGCATAGGTCGTGCTTAACGGCAGGCGGGCCCGGGGTCTACCAAGTGATTGCGAGGAGCGGGGATTCTTCGGTGCCGGATAGCGCTTCTCCGTCCGGATCTCAGCGGGCTACCGCTGGCGGTAGTGAGGAAACGCCTGCATCCGTCTGGACGACCGGCTTCATCGTCCCGTCAGCATTATAGTGGAGATGCTCCACCGTCACGGCCCGTCGCCCGATCGCGCCATTGAGATCGCCGATGCTGAGCGTCGCATTGTGGAGGAAGACGTACGACTTGCCCTTGAACTCGGCGATGCCGGGATGGATGGTGAAGCTGTACTTGCCCGATCCGGTCAGTTCTCCGCGCGGGGTCCACGGCCCGGTGATCGCAGGCGCCGTCGCGTAGGAGACCCGTTCGTCGCGGTGGCGGGAGCGATCGAGGGAAGCGTAGGTCAAGTAATAGAGCTTGCCGCGCTTGTGCAGCCAGGGCCCCTCCTCGAAATCCGGCGGCGTGATTTCCTGAATCGGCCCGTCGATTTCGATCATATTGGGCTTCAGCTTGGCGATATAGCATTGCCGATTGCCCCAGGCGATCCAGGTGGTGCCGTCGTCGTCGGTCAGCACCGTGGGATCGATGTCTTCCCAGCTATGCGTTCCCTTGGGCGTCATCTGGTTGGTGATCAGCGCCGACCCGCGCGCATCGGTGAACGGCCCTGTCGGCGAGTCCGAGACTGCAACGCCGATTGCCTTGCCCGGATGAGTGTTGTCGTGCTCGACGGCGGCGTAGAAGTAGTATTTGCCGTTCTTCTGGATCGTCTGCGACGCCCAGGCGTCCTTTTTCGCCCATTTGAAATCGGCGACGTTCATGATCGGGCCGTGATCGACCCAATGCTTCATGTCGGTGGTGGAATAGACGAGCCATTCTCGCATGTTGAACATTTCGTCGCGCTGCGCCTCGTCATGGCCGACATACAGGTACAGGCGATCGCCGACCACCAGCGGGGCAGGATCGGCGGTGAACTTGTCGCGCACGATCGGATTTGATCCGGCGACGCGGGGCGCCTGCGCAGCAGCCGGCATCGCCCAGCTTGCGGACGTCAGCGCCAGAACCGTCGTGATCGATCGAAGTATCATGTGTGGCGAATCCCTCTCCAACGCCGAGCGCATTGATGCGGCCTGAACGCAGCATATCGCCTCAAGTCGCGCTTATGTCTGCTGAAAGCGCCTGGTACATGCAACTACGACCAACGCATGATGGGGGTGGTGCGCTGCGATCGGGATCATGCGGCCAGCGGCGCGCGCTTCGGGCGGGCGAAGCGGGCGCGCGCCGTTGCCACCAGGCCCAGGCCGATGACGGCTAGCGCCGCATCGACGATCAGGGCCATCCCGTCGCCGGTGCCGAGACGGAGCGGATGCGCTGCGGCGAGCCCGATCAGGAGCGCCCCCGTCGCCAGGCGACCGATTCGCGACAGCGTCGCGGGCGGCAGCAGTGCGGCGGCGCCGAGCGCGGCGAGGCTGGCGATGCTCCAAGTCCAGAGCAGCGGTGCGGCCGACCATTGGGCGACGCCGACAAGGGCGGTCGATGCCAGTGCGATCGGCTGGCCCCAGACGATGCCCGTCCAGATGCGCTCCCAGCCCGGCGCCGGGCGGCCCTTGTCGCGCCGGCGCGCCAGCCAGATGTTGACCCCGCCCACCGCGAGATAGGTGAGGCCGAGACCGAGCAGCGCATAGGCGACTTTGATGACGCCGCCGCCGAACCAGCCGAAATGCAGCAGGCCGAGCGAGCCGAGGATCTGCTGGCCGAGATTGCTCTGCGCGGCCTGCTTCTCGTAGTAGAGCTTGCCCGCGCGATCAAAGGCATAGCTGTCTTCATTAGCGAGACGCGTGGTTTCGCGCGCGACCTCGAACACGGCGGATGCGCCCTGTTCGGTCGGGTGCTCGACCACGAGATAGACGATGCGGCCGCCCGGCGCGCGTTCCGTCACCCGGGCGAACAGGGGCCGCAGGTCCAGCGGCGGGGCGGTGCGTGCGTTTTCGGGCGGATGGGGCGGGGTGAAGATCGCATAGACCTTGGCGGTATCGCCCTGAAACACGGCGAGGCCGATCACGCCGACGATGATCGAACTGAGCCCGAGTAGTGCCCCGGTCAGCGATACGGTGACATGAAATGGCAGGGCCCACACGCCAATGCGGTTGTGCAGATCGGCCTCCTGCAGCCGCCGCGAGCCGCCCAGCCGGAGGTGGAAGGCGTCGCGGAAGATGCGGGGATGCGCGAGCAGCCCGGAAATTAGTGAGGAAAGCAATGCGACGCCGGTCAGCCCGACGATGAAGATGCCCCAGCTCTTCGGAAGGTGCAGGTAAACGTGCAGCCCGACGAGGAACTCGGTCCAGCCGTCGCGCATCTGGCCGGTGATCCGGCCGCTATTGTCGGCGATCCAGGTGGTCTGCCGGCCGCCTTCGCCATCCACCCGCACCGTCGGCCAGGGCCGCGCGGCACTGGGCATCAGTATGAGGACATGCTCCACCGGCCCAGGCGTCCGCGCCAGCGCCCCGCGATAGGCGGCCTGCGCCGCGTCCGGCGACAGCGTCTCCATCCGTTCGGCGCCCGGATTTTCCCAGCGCTGGAATTCGTTGACGAACACCGCGATCGTGCCGGTAAGGCACACAAGGTAGAGCAGGCCGGCAAAGGCCAGGCCCAGCCCGCTATGCCCCTTCAGCACGGCGCGGACCAGATCGGGTGAGGGAAAGCCGGTGCCGTTCTTAGCCGTAGTGGTGGTCTTGGTCTTGGTCTTCGTCATGCGAGCCCCCGGAGCATGGCCAGGCCGAAGCCGAGAATGGCGGTTCCTACCAGCACGGCGGTGGCGCGCAGGATGCGGTTGTCGGCCAGCGTCCACGCCATCGCGCCGCCCCAGGCGAGCGGCACGAGCAGCCCGCCGATCAGCAGCCGCGTCTGTATCGCACCCGGCGCCCAGACGGCATAGCTGATGCCGACCGCCATCGCAGCGACCATGCCCACCGGCCCGGCGAGTGACCAACGCAAGGTGGTACGCCACAGGCTTGGCGCGCGCTCTGCCGGTTCGGGTGCCAGGCCTTCGCGCGGCGCGCGTCCAGCCTTTGCCGGTCGTATGGTATAGCCGCTTGCCACCACGCCAAGGGCGGCGACCCCGATCAGGGCAAGCGCAGCGAAAGGTCCGCGGGCGGCCCCCAGCAGCCAGGCAGGCCAGAGCAACGTGAATGCCAACAGGGAAAGCCCCACCCATCGCCACGGCGCCTTGCCCACTTTCCGGCGCCAGGCGTGGCGCAGCATCCATGCGCCCGTCGCCGCGCCGACGAGCATGGCGGCCGCCGCGCCGGGGAATGCGCCGCCGATCAAAACCCGGCTTCCAAGATCACGCCGACGGTGCGCGGCGCGCCGATGATGGCGAAGTTGGTGTTGCTGTTCACATACTGATCGTATTTTTCTTCGAGCAGGTTGTTGGCGAACAGTGAGAGGCTCCAATGTTCGGCGGCATAGCCGATCCGTGCGTTGACGAGCGTGCGATCGCCCACGCGCACCGACGATTGCGGCACCACAACGTCGGTGTAGACGGCGCTGCGATAGCTGGCGTTGAGATTGGCGTTGAAGCCCCCGCCGAACCGAAGATTCGCGCCGCCGGCCATCGTCCAGCGCGGGGCATAGGAAAATTCCATGCCGGACAGGTTGGTGATCGAGCCGACATTGGTGACAAATTCGTCGAACTTGGTGCGGGTATAGCCCAGGCTAGCATACCAGTCGAACGCGCCCGAGGGGCGGTGCGCCAGTTCCAGTTCGAAGCCGTAGAGGTGCGATTTGCCGGCGTTCACCGTATGCGTGTCATAGGTGCCGTTGCCGAAATTCGCGTTGGTCTGCTGCTGCTTCCAATCGATGTAGAAGGCGTTGGCATTGGCGGTGAGGCGTCCATTGAACCAGGCCGAGCGCAGCGAAAGTTCGTAGTTCCAGGTGAATTCCGGATCATAGGCGAAGAGCTGCGAACGCGCGGTGTTGAACGAGCTGCCGCCCGAGCGATAGCCGCGCTGGGCGACGAAAGCCGTCGAGAGGTCCGGGGTCCACGCCATCTCCACGCCACCCTTGGGCAGGAAGGCGTTGAACGTGCGCGTGCCCAGCGGCGCGGAGCCGTTGGCATCGTCCACCAGCCCGAGAACGGCGGCGTTGATGCCGGCGAAGGCGGGCGCAAGCGCGCCATAGGCAGCGGGATTGGGCAGGGTGCCGACGAACGTCGCCACTGCCTCGCCCGCGATCTTGTTGCGTTCGTGATCGTAGCGAAAGCCGCCGAGCAGCGACAGACGATCGGTCAGGCGGTAACGGGCATCCCCGAACACCGCGATCGTCTGCACCTTGGTCGGGAAATTCGATCGATAATCGACAGGAATAAAGGGCAGCGCCGCGGTGTAGAGCGATGCTACCCGTGCTGCCGCCTGCGCGCCGAGCGTGCCGGTGAGCAGATTGGCGATGGTGTTGCCCGGCGTTGGCACCAGCGTCACCTGTCGCGAGCGGCGATATTGGTCGCGGTCATAGTAGAAAAGACCGACCAGGCCGCTCAATCGATCGCCTTCATAGTTCAGTCGCAGCTCTTGCGTGACTGTCTTCGCGCCCCCGTCGATGTCGCTGTACGCGCGGCTCGCGGCCGAGGAATCGCCATCGAACTTGCGAGTGAAATCGGTGTCGGTCGAGGTCGTCAGCGCCGTCAGCGAGAGCCCGCCGCCCAGGGCATAGCGCAGGTCGAGCGTCGCCTGATCGTTATCGACGTTGCTGCTGTTCGGATAATCGGACGGATTGGTGCGGTTGTCGAAATAATCCGGCACCGAGCGATCGACATAGGTGAAGAGATAGCCGCCCTTCGTCCGGAAATAATGATAGCCGAGGCGCGCCTCGAAGCCCGCAAGCGCAGAGGGCGTCCACAACAGTTTGCCGCGGATCGAGGTGGAATCGACCGGAGCTTCCGGCACGTTTCGGGTGATGTTGCGGATAAAGCCGTCTGAGTCGCGCTTTTCCGCCGAGATGCGGAACGCCAGTTCGCCCGGCACGATCGGGCCGCCTCCGGCGACGGCGAACTGCCGCGTGTCGAAGGACGCCAGCAGCGCGCGGCCCTTGAGGCTCCAATCGAAGCTCGGATCCTGCGTGCGGATATGGACGGCGCCTGCTAGCGCATTAAGGCCCTGGATCGTCGATTGCGGCCCACGGAAGATTTCGACCTGCGCGACGTCCCACATGTCGGTCGGGCCGTTCGAGAGCACATCCTGCGGCAGTGGCGCACCATCGACGAACACGGTGGCGGTCGCGGCGTCGCCGCCGCCCGAGACGCCGCGCTGATCGATGCCGCGGATCGAAAAGCCCGAGGCGCCATAGGTCTCGGACGTGTTGGCGGTGCGGTTGAACACATCCTGGATGGTAAGGATGTTTTCGGCGCGCAACTTGGTCTCAGTCGTGACGCTCACCGACGCCGTGGTTTCCTGCAGCGTGCGCGATGCTTTCTCACCGGTGACAATGATCTCGCTCTGATCGCCTGAGGGCGGTGCCACATCTTGCGCCACGGCCGGCAGCGGCAGCGCGAAAGCAGTGAACAACGACGTCGTAAGCAGCCAGCGAAGCTTCATCTATTCCCCCCATGTGACGAGCGGCTCTTAATCATTAGAGCTATTGCGAGTCAATCGCATAACGATGGAGTATGGCGCTGGCTGGCGAGGTGACGCTCGATCGCACGGATAGTGCAAGCCTTGTCCGGCTCGTCTAACGTTGGGGGGATGGGCGGTGTCGGCAGAGAATTTGGGGGGCAGACAAAGCGGAGCGGGCAATCGCTTTGCCGATTGCTGTGTGTCGCCTGGTTCCTGCTGCTTTGGCCCGGCATCGCTGCCGCGGTGCTGCCAGATCAGGCGCTATCCGAACTCCGCCATGCCCATTGGACGTTAAGAGACGGTGCGCCGCCCAGTATTCGCGCCATCGTACAGAGCCGCGACGGGTTCTTATGGCTGGGCACGGCGACGGGCCTCTACCGGTTTGACGGCATCCGCTTCGAGCGGGTCGATCCCGAGGACGACGCCCGCCGCTCGCTGCAGGTAACAGCGCTGCTGGCGGCGAGGAATGGCGATATCTGGGTCGGCTATGACTTTGGCGGCATCGGCGTGGTGCGGGGCGGCAAGCTGCGCGGCGCGAATCCCTGGCGGCCCAGCGGCGGGGTCGACGCGATCGTCGAGGGGCGCGACGGATCGATCTGGGTCAGCAGCGACAGTCGCGGGATGTTGCTGCTGGCGCGGCTGAAAAACGGCAAATGGACGCGCATCGGAGCCGCCCAGGGCTATGCCGGTGGTCCGATGGGCCCGCTCCTCGCTGCTGCGGATGGAAGCATCTACATTGCCACGGAACCGCGCGTACAGCGATTGCGCCCGGGTGCGCGGCGCTTCGAGACGCTGCCGATGCGGGCGACCAGCGACGCGGCGCTTGCAGCGGATGCGCAGGGCGTGATCTGGATTGGCGACAAGGCGGGCCTGCGCCGGATCGACGGGCGAGGGGCGACCTTCCCGCTGGCGGGCGCGAACACGCCCTATGTCCGGCGGGGCATGCGGTTTGACCGACAGGGCCGGTTGTGGCTGACCGGGCAGGATGACGGGCTGGCCCGGATCGCTTTCGCCGATCGCCAGCCTTCGCGTATGGAACGGATGACGGCCGGGCAGGGCCTCACCTCGTCCCTCAGCGTTGCCGTTGCCGAGGATCGTGAGGGCAATATCTGGATCGGCACGGAATCGGGGTTGGACCGCTTCTCCGCCAGCAACATCGTGCGCGCCGCGCTGGAGGACGCACTGGTCACCGGCTTCGTCCCAACCAGCGACGGCAGTTCGCTGTTCATTGCCGGGCTGGCGGGCATATACCGAATCGATGCCGGTAGCAGCGCGCCGCGGCTGGTGTTCGCCCGCAAGTCGATCGGTGTACTTTGCGGCGACGAACGGCGGCTGTTGACCTTCAGCCTGACGGGCAACTTCCTACTCGACCTGCGCGCCGGAAGCGTGCGCCAAGTCACCGATATCGGAGAGCCGCTGTCGATCGTCTGCGCGCTGGACGGCCAAGGCACGTTCTGGAGCGGGATGGACCGGCTGTATCGGCTGGCGGGGAACCGGCTGGTGCCGGCCGATGGCGATGGCGGACTGAAAACCGGTACGATCAGCAAATTGCTGCCGCTCGCCGGCGGCCGGATGATCGTCGCCCGCGCGAGCCGCGGATTGCGCCTGTATGCGGGCGGCCGTGAGACCTTGCTTTGGCGGCGTGAGGCGCAGACGATCGGCAGCGTCACCAGCTTCGCGATGCTCGGCACGTCGGTACTGATCGGTGCCGAGGCGGGGCTGGGGCGATGGGACGGCCGCGGGCTGACGCAGCTTACCGCCCGATCCTATCCCTTCCTCACCGGCATCATGGGCATGCGGGCAACCGCCGATGGGCATGTCTGGCTGATCGGGCATGACGGCATTTTGCGGGTATCGCGCGCGGCGTTGGAGGCGGCGCTGCTTCGGCCCGGCGCGCACCTGCCGATCACGCGGTTCGGCTATTATCAGGATTACCGTGCCCGCTCGAACCTGAACGTGATGATCGGCAACGACATCGCCGAGGATGGCACCGGCCGGCTCTGGTTTGCGACCAACAAGGGGTTGGCCTATATCGATGCGGTGGGCATCGCGCAGAACCGACTGGCGCCGCCCGTGGCGATCACCGGGCTTACGGCCGGTGGCCGCCGCCGCGAACCGGGGGCGGCGCTGGTCGAACTACCCGCCGGCACCGATCGGCTCGAGATCGACTACACCGCGCTCAGCCTTACCGATCCGCAGGCGAACCGCTTCCGCTACCGGCTGGAAGGTACCGAAAACGCGTGGACCGAGGCGCAAGATCGTCGCCAGGCGCTGTACACCAATCTCGCCCCGGGTACCTATCGGTTCCGGGTGATCGCCGCGAACAACGATGGCGTATGGAACGAACGCGGCGCCTTGCTGGCATTCCGCATCGCGCCGCGCTTCTACCAGACCTGGTGGTTCGCAGCGCTGTGTGCGGCTGCCGGCGCGTTGCTGCTGGTTCTGCTCTATCGCCGGCGGCTGGCGGTGGTCGCCGCACGGGCGCGGGCGGGGGTGTGCGCCCAGTTGGACGAGCGCGAGCGGATTGCCCGCGAACTGCACGACACGCTGCTCCAGGGCTTTCAGGGGCTGATGCTGCACTTCCAGACGGCAGCCGAGCAATTGCCGCCGGGCACGCGATCGCGCGAGACACTGGAAGCCGTGCTCGATCGTGCGGAGGACGTGCTGGTCGAAGGGCGAGACCGCGTACAGGCATTGCGGGAGGCCGCGGAGCCGATCTTCCTTTCCGCACGGCTGCAGGCGGTGATCGAGCCCGTCGTGGGCGGGCTGCTGCGGTGGTCGGTCGAGGAACAGGGTTCCGTCCGCGCGGTCTGCTCGCCGGCGGCGGACGAACTGGCGTTGATCACGCAGGAGGCGGCGTCGAACGCGGTGCGCCATGCGCAGGCAACCCAGCTACTTGTCGTGATACGATATGGGCGGCGGCGGCTGGTCTTAACCGTACGCGACGACGGTCGCGGCATCGCCGCAGAGACGCTGAATGCCGGGGGGCGCAGCGGTCATTTCGGGCTGCGTGGCATGCGCGAACGGGCCGAAGCATTGGGCGGTACCCTGTCGATCCGCGTGGACGGAGCGCGCGGCACGACGATTGAAGTCACCGTGCCCGCCCGCGCGGTTTACCCATGATAGGTCTAGAAGCGCAGCAGGCTTTCCGCGCCGAACATCCGGATCGGCCGGGCGGGTCCGGTTTCCCGAAGGAACGCACCGGGAGTGAACAGCGAGGCTGAAACCGAGAGCGATACGATCGTGCTGGCCTGCCAAGCCAGCGATATCTCGACCTGCTCGCCGATGTGACGCATATCGCTGCCGCCTGCGTCGCGGAGAAGCTGCCCCGGCAGCTGATAGATCCCGTCGGCGCGGCGCGCGCGCCAATAGGTGAGTGCTGCGAGTTCGGCGGTGATGCCGTCACCGAAATCGACATCGACACTGGGATGCAGGTTGACGATGTTGCGCGGACCGATCGGGGACAACTCGCCGAAATACTTGCCTTTGGGAAACAGCGCGTTGAACGTGCCCAGCCGGTTATCGCCCGCGTCCCGGTCGCCGCTTGCAACATTGGCACGCAGCCGCGCCCGGGGGGTTAGCGGCAGGGCGGGGAAGCGCAGGCTGGTTTCGGTGGCGAGCGACCAGGCGTTGATCGGCATATCGCCGAAGCGGCCGCGTTGGAACATCGCTTCCCAGTTCCACCCGAGAGCCCCCTGCCGGCCGAACAGGCGCAGGCCAAGGGTGTCCCGCCGCTCGATCGCCATCCGGCCGCCGAAGCGTGCGGCATCGTCGCGATAGGCCAGCCAGTAGAGATCTGCCCCCGCACGTTCCGCGAGCGGGAGGGTGGCATAGACTCCGTCGAGCCGCCGTGTACGCGATCGCCGGTCATCGAAATTGCCGGGCCCGATTGCCACGGGGCGAAGGTGCAGCAGCTCGAGCGTCGCACCGCCTTGCCGCAGGGTCAGCCTCATGCCGTCGAAGGGCTGAGGGACGTTCGGGCCATAGCGCAGGCCGACCAGCCGTTCCGATCCCAGCGCGATCAACTCGCGCCCGCCGCGGAAGGTGACGGACGTTCTTTCGCCGAGGGGCAACTGCACGTCAGCAAAGCTCTGTAGGAGGTCCATGCCGGTTTGGTCCGCCGGCCCGGCACCCGCGGCGACACCGCGGGCATAGCCCGCAATCCCCTGGACGAAGGTGCGCACGGGCCCGACGTGCAGATCGGCAAGCGGCATCAGCCGCAGCCAGAGATATCCGTCATCGGGAGAGGGTGGCTGGCCCCAGTTATTGTTCTCGAACCCTTCATAGCGGATGCGTGCTTCGGCACCGATCGTAAGATAGGCGGTGCCGTCCCGGTCCAGGGGACGATCTTTCAGCCGTACCCACCAGCGGGCGTCCCGATCAGGCGTGCCGCGTGCTTGGGACCAGTCCTCGTCATAGCGCAGGTTGGTCTGGGCCACCTGCGCCGCCGCGATGCCGGGCGCGAGCACCAGCGCCACGACGAGGCAAAGGCGGATCATGGTGCGACCAGATGGCGCACCAGCGGGGGCGCGGCATCCGCCTGGAACGTCCGCAAGGCATCCTGATGCACGCGATCGGCATTTGTGATGCGATCGTGCTGGCGCAGATGTTCCAGCCAGCTTTCGACGGTGAAGGTTTCCAGTATTTGGTTGGGGGAGGCGACGTCTTGGTAGATGCCCCAGGCGATGGCCCCGTCGCGGCGGCGAATCCGGCGCATGCCCTGCATCGCCGCGAGGAATTCGTCGACGCGCGCGGGATCGATGCGATACTCGATCGTCACCAGCACAGGTCCGCGATCCTGCTCCACCGCGCCCTCGACGATCGGCGCCGGCCAGTGCATCGCGGGGGCGAGATCGAGCCTAGCCAGGTTCGCCAGCGGCCGCAGCCAACCAAGCAGCAACGTCGCCGCGAGCAGCGCCAGCGCAGCGGCCAGCAGCGTGGCCTGCACCCCGATCTGGCCCGCAATCGCCCCCCAGGCGGTCGACCCCGTCGTCATCGAGCCTTGAAAGACGAGCAGGTAGACGGCGAGCGCACGCGCCTTCACCCAGGCCGGCGAGCCGGACTGCGCGCCGCCGTTCAGCGCGGCCATCATCGCGATCCACGCGAAGCCCCCGGCGGTCAGCGCAGCAGCCGCGCCCACGAAGCCACGCGACAGCGACAGCCCGACCATCGCGCCCGCGAGCAGCAGCGATGCAGCGACGGTGGTGCGGTTGGCGCCGATCCGGCTGCGCAGCCGCGGCAACAGCACCGCACCGGCGATCGCGCCCAGCCCCAGGAACGTCAGCAGGCCGCCATAGCCCGCCGGACCCAGGCCCAGATCGCGCCGGGCGATGATCGGCAGCAGCGCCCAGAGCGCGCTGGCAAACACGAAGAAGCCGATCGAGCGGACAAGCACGGTCTGCAGCTCCGGCGACCGAAGCGCGTAGCGGACGCCCGCGCGCATCGCGCCGAGGAAATGTTCCGCCGGCAGGTGGCGGGCGGCCGTCGTCCGGTGCCAGCGAGCGAGGACTGTGATCACGCCGAGAACCGAGACGGCGTTGAGCGCGAACACTGCCCCGGTGCCCGCGGCCGCGATGATCACGCCGCCGAGGGCCGGCCCGATCGCCCGGGCGATGTTCACCCCCAGGCTGTTGAGCGCCACGGCCTGTTGCAGGGCAGGGGCCGGGACGAGTTCAGGCACGATCGCCTGGAAGGTGGGAGCCGACAGCGCGGCGCCCACCGCAATCGCGCCTGTCATCGCGAGCAGCAGCGGCGCAGTGGTGATGCCCGCCAACGTCGCTGCCGCCAGCAGGGCCGTTCCCGCCAGCCCGAAGAACTGTGCGCCGATCAGAAGCATGCGCCGGTCGACGATGTCGGCGAGCGCGCCCGCAGGCAGCGCCAGCGCGAACATCGGCAGCGTGGTGGCCGCCTGCACCAGCGCGATCATCAGCGGATCGGAGGAAAGCGATGTCATCAGCCAGCCGGCGCCGACATCGTGCATCCAGGTGCCGATGTTCGAGACGATGGTGGCGATCCAAAGCGCGCGGAACACCGGGCTGGCGAGCGGGCGCTCGGCGGAGGCGCTCATTGCCCGCGCGCCCGCACGATCGCCGCGAACATCAGGCCGCCGATCAGGCCGACATGCTCCAGGAACGTGTTGCGCGCATGGAGGCGGGCGACCGGATCGACGCTCTCCCAGAACGGATGGGCGAGGATCGTCGCCAGCGCGGTGAAGACGCCGAGCATGCCGGCCCCGAGCCATGCCAGCCGGCCGAGGATCAGCAGCAGCGATCCGACAAGCTGGACGAGGATGGTCAGCGTTACGATCGCGGCGGCCGGCTGCAGGTGGAAATACTCGGCCTCTTGAAGCGCCCCGGCTGGATCCAGCATCTTCGCGATCCCACTGGTCCAATAGGGTAGGGTAAGCAACGCCGTGGCGGCAACGGCGAACCCGCGAGTGGCGAGCAGGGCGTGGATGCGCAGTCCGATCATCGTCAGACAGCCCAGCAGCCACAGCCGAACGCGCCCCAGAAGCTCTGGACGTCGGCAGCGGGCGCGACGGCACCGAGGGCGGCGGCGTGATCATGGCCATGCACCGCGCATGCCGTGGCGCATCCGCAGGCCGAGGCCAGCTTGCGCGCCGCATCGGGCGCGCGATGATAGCCGCCGAACGTTGCGACCGGAGACCAATCGGGCATCGGTTTCGGCAGTGCGGGCGCGAGGGGGGCGAAGTCCCCCTCACCATGCACCACCTTGCCGCCCAGCACGGTCAGTACCGCGCGAAGATGGACGATCTCGCGTTCGGGCACCGCGAAATAGTCGTCGGAGAGCAGCGCCAGGTCGGCAAGCTGGCCGGCCTTGATCTGCCCCTTCTTGCCCACCTCATTGGAGAACCAGGTGTTGCGTTCGGTCCAAAGCCGCAGCGCGGTCTCGCGATCGAGGCGGTTTCGCGCCGGATAGAGCGGCGTCCCGCCGAGGGTGCGGCCGGTGACGAGCCAGGACAGCGACACCCAGGGATTGTAGCTCGCCACGCGCGTCGCATCGGTGCCGGCGCCGACGGCGAGCCCCGCATCGAGCATTCGCCGGATCGGCGGCGTCGCCTCCGCGGCCTTGGCGCCATAACGTTCGACGAAATACTCGCCCTGGAATGCCATGCGGTGCTGGACCGCGATGCCGCCGCCCAATGCGGCGATGCGATCGATGTTGCGTTCGCTGATCGTCTCGGCATGGTCGAAAAACCAGTTGAGCCCGGCGAGCGGCACGTCGCGATTGACCTTTTCGAACACGTCGAGCGCGCGGCCGATCGTCTGATCGTATGTCGCGTGCAGCCGCCATGGCCAGCGGCGCTCGGCCAGCAGCCGGATCACGGGTTCGAGGTCGCCTTCCATATTGGGAGGCATGTCGGGGCGCTCGACGCGGAAATCCTCGAAGTCGGCGGCCGAATAGACCAGCATTTCGCCGGCGCCGTTGTGCCGATAGGTGTCGTCGCCGTCGCCCGGCCGGACTTTCGTCGACCAGTTGGCAAAGTCCTGCAGCTCTTCCTTTGGGCGTTGCGTGAAGAGGCTGTAGGCGATCCGCAGCGTGAGCTCGCCATCGGCATGCAGCCGCTCGATGATTGCATAGTCGTCGGGATAGTTCTGATAGCCGCCACCTGCATCGATCACGCTGGTGACGCCAAGTCCGTTCAGCTCGCGCATGAAATGGCGCGTCGAATTGCGCTGATATTCCTCCGGCAGCTTCGGCCCCTTGGCGAGCGTGGCATAGAGGATGGTCGCGTTCGGCTGGGCCAGCAGCAGGCCGGTAGGGTTGCCCGCGGCATCGCGCACGATTTCCCCGCCCGGCGGGTTCGGCGTATCCCTGGTATAGCCGACCGCCCGCAGCGCGGCGGCGTTAAGCAGCGCGCGATCGTACAGGTGAAGGATGAACACCGGCGTGTCAGGCGCGGCGGCGTTGATTTCGTCGAGCGTCGGCAGGCGTTTTTCGGCGAACTGGTGTTCGGTGAAGCCGCCGACGACGCGCACCCATTGCGGGGGCGGCGTGTTGCGGGCCTGGCGCTGGAGCATCGCCATGGCATCGGAAAGGCTCGGCACGCCTTCCCAGCGCAATTCCATATTGTAGTTCAGCCCGCCGCGAATGACGTGGATGTGGCTGTCGATCAGGCCCGGGATCATTCGCCGGCCCTTGCAGTCGACTACCACCGCATCGGGATGGGCGGCGGCGCGCACCTCGGCTTCGTGGCCGACGGCGAGAAAGCGGCCGTCCCGGATCGCCACGGCATCGGCGACGGGGTTCGCCCGATCGAGCGTGGTCACCCTGGCGTTGACGAGCAGGAAGTCGGCTTGGGGCATGGCGAAGCTTTCGCTGGCGGCGGCGAGTGCGGCGGCAGCGCCGCCCATCGCCTGCCGCCGGGTGAGGCCAGTCACGGTCGGCGCTCCTGCGCGGCGATCCCGGGGGCGGTCAGCCGCTTGGCGAGCGGCAGGATCTGTTCGCCGGCGAGGATGCCAGCCAGGCCGATCAGCGCGACGATCGGCGGGGCGGGAGAACGGACGCCGATCAGGCTGTAGATGAAGCCGATCAACAGGCCCGCGCTGAGCGATAGAAGATAGGCCTTCATGACGCCGTTCCCCCTTCGTCGTCAGCCGCGGATGAAGGCGAGCAGATCCGCGTTCAGCACATCCGCATTCACCGTCAGCATGCCGTGCGAGAAGCCGGGATAGATTTTGGACGTGGCGTTCGGCAGCAACTCCGCCTGCAGCACGACCGCGTTCTTGTAGGGCACCACCTGATCGTCGTCGCCCTGCATCACCAGCGTCGGCACGGAGATCGCCTTGAGATCTTCGGTCTGGTCGGTTTCGGAGAAGGCCTTGATGCCTTCGTAATGGGCGAGCGCGCTGCCCATCATGCCCTGGCGCCACCAATTGTCGATCACGCCCTGCTTCACTTCAGCGCCGTCGCGGTTGAAGCCGTAAAAGGGGCCGGCGGCGACATCGCGGAAGAACTGGGCGCGATCGGTTGCGACGCCGGTGCGGAACCCGTCGAAGACCTCGAGCGGCAGGCCGTTCGGATAGCGATCGGTCTTCAGCATGATCGGCGGCACGGCGGCGACCAGCACCGCCTTGGCAACGCGGCCCTGCGGAATGCCATGCTGCGCGACATAGCGTGCGACTTCGCCGCCGCCCGTCGAGTGACCGATATGGACCGCGTTGCGCAGATCGAGATGCGCGGCCACGGCGGCGGCGTCGGCTGCATAATGGTCCATGTCATGGCCATGATCCACCTGGGCGGAGCGGCCATGGCCGCGACGGTCGTGCGCGACGACGCGGAAGCCCTGCGCCAGGAAGAACAGCATCTGCGCGTCCCAGTCGTCCGACGACAGCGGCCAGCCATGGTGGAACATGATTGGCTGGGCGTCCTTCGGTCCCCAGTCCTTGAAGAAGATCTCGGTGCCGTCCTGTGTGGTGATCGTGCTCATGGGGTATTCCTTCGCTTGAACATGATGGTTGGGCGGCCGGCGCGACGTGCGCCTGCCCATGCGCGCATAGGATCAGTGGCCACCTTCCGATGCGCCGAACATCGTCTTTGCATAGGTGACGCCCAGGCCGTAGGCGCCGCCCCATTTTTTGGCGACGCCTGTAGTCATATCGTAGGTGGCGGAACGCGCCCAATCGCGCTGCAGTTCGAGCAGATACTGTAGCGAGGTCATCGGATGCGCGCCGGCGTTCACCATCCGCTCGACCGCGCGTTCATGGGCTTCCGTCGAGATGTCGCCGCACGCATCGGTGATGACATAGGTCTCGAACCCCTGATCGACGGCCGACAGCACCGGGCCGACGATGCAGACCGAGGTCCAGAGGCCGGCGAAGACGATGCGCGCCTTGCCGATGCGGTTCACCTCGGCGATCACGGCGGCATCCTCCCAGGTGTTCATCGATGTGCGATCGAGCAGCGTCTGGCCCGGGAAGGGCGCGGTGATCTCGTCGAACATCGGGCCGGAGAAGCTCTTTTCGGCAACGGTGGTAAGGATCGTCGGCACGCCGAACCCGGCGGCGGCGTTGGCGACGAGGGCCGCATTGTTGCGCAGCAGCTCGGCAGCGATCGACTTGGTGGCGAACGCCATCTGCGACTGGAAATCGATCAGCAAGAGCATGTGATCGGTGGGATCGAGCAGCAGCTTGCCGGGAGTTGGGGTGGCGGTGGGCATGTGGGTGGTTCCTCGCGTCGATCGGTGTCCCCTGTTGATTACGCCGAACGGTCCGGTGCTCGCACACGAGCAAGGGGGGCTTGCGGCCCCCCCATTCGGGGTAGTGCGGTGCCGGCGGGCTGCGCTAGGCTGGCGGCCGATGCGCTTGCAGCTTCTTGGATCGCCCCGAACGGCAATGCTTGCGCTGGTGCTGCTGTCGACCGCGCCGCTGCGGGCAAGCGGCAGCGACGGGTGGGGCGTCGGGCCGGCTGCGCTCGGGCCCATCCTGGCGATCGGATATGGCGCGCAAGGTCGTCCGCACGCCGCATCCGGCTACATCCTACCTCGCGACGCGGCTGCCAGGCCTAACGGCGCACCTCAGCGGATCGGCACGGCGCCGGGCGTGCAGGGCTGGCCCTTCCCCCTGTTCGGCGGTGCGGCACTGGTGCTGGTGCTGTGGGCCGTCCATCGTGCCCGGCTGCGGTTCGTTGCCCGGCGGATCCGCAGCCGGTTGCTCGATCGGCTGCGCGAACGCGAGCGAGTTGCGCGCGATATTCATGACAGCCTGCTCCAGGCGATCCAGGCGCTGATGCTGCGCTTCCAGCTGGTCGCCGACAGCTTGCCGCCCGGGCATCCGGCGCGCCGCGATCTCGATACCGCGATGGACGAAGTCGATGCGGTGGTGGCGCAGGGCCGCGATCGCCTGGATGAGCTGCGCCGTTTCGGCGGTTTCGAGGATCCTGCGGCGGCGCTGCGGGCGATCGCCGATCGGCAGCTGGGCGGCAGCGGCGTGGTTCCCGTCTTCCGCTCGCGCGGCAGGCCGCGGCCGCTGGACCCCCTCGCTTGGGAGGCGCTGGCGAGCATCGCTGCGGAGTGGATGCTCGACATCGCGCGCCACGGCCATGCCGCCGCGATGGAGGTGGAAATCGCCTACCGCGCGCACGGCCTGGCGCTGCGGATCGGCGACGACGGGATGGGCTTTCTCCTCCCGCCCGTGCGCGACGGCGGCGCGGGGCATCCCGGCGTTGCGAAGATCCATGCGCGTGCCGGACGGATCGGCGGCAGCGTCCGGCTTTCACCCCGTCGCGGGGGCGGTACCCTCATCGTCGTGACAGTGGCTGCGCCGATGGTGTATCGATCCCTCCACGACACGCGCTGACAGGGAGTCGGCGCGGTCGCTGCAGCGCCGGTGGTAAATGGAATCGACCAGCAACCAGATCCGCGTGCTCGTCGTCGACGATCATCCGATGATGCGGGACGGCATCCGCGCATCGATCGAGCGGCACGACGATCTGGTCGTGGCGGGCGAGGCGGGCGACGGGCAGGAAGCGGTGGCCTGTTATCGCGCGCTTCGGCCGGATGTGACGCTGATGGACCTGCAGCTGCCCGGCATGGGCGGGATCGACGCGCTGGAGGCGATCCGCGCCGAGCGGCCCGACGCCGTTATCCTGATCCTGACGACCTATCCGGGTGACGCCCAGGCGCATCGCGCGCTGCAGGCGGGCGCGGCGGGCTATCTGCTCAAATCCTGCCTGCGCAAGGAGCTGATCGACACGATCCGCGCCGTGCATGCGAAGCGCCGGGTGATCTCGCCCGACGTCGCGCAGCAGCTCGCGCTGCACGCCCCGCAGGAGCGGCTGAGCGAGCGCGAAGTGCATGTGCTGCGGCTGGTGGCCGACGGCCAGTCGAACAAGCAGGTGGCCTGGGCGCTGCAACTCTCGGTCGAGACAGTGAAGTCGCACCTCAAGACGATTTTCGACAAGCTCGGCGTCGATGATCGCACCCATGCGGTGACGACGGCGGTGCGGCGGGGTTACCTCGGCTGAGACGTCGCCGAATCGTATATGGGTTTACATCGTGTCCATCCCCGCAGGGAAATGGTGCGGATTCCGGCAGCGGCGCGCAGCAAGTCCTTTGACACCCGGCACCTCTCACGGGCCTTCGTCTGATAAATCGGAACAGTGACAGAGCGTTACGGGCCCTTGTGTGCGCGTTTGTGCGAACGTTTGACAAAATAATTCATTTTGGATTAATTGGCCGGACCAACAGGTCCAGCCACTGTCATCGGCCGTAAGTGCTCGAGGCAGGCGCAGGGTGTCATGTCGCCTGAGGAGAGGGGTTTTATGTCCATCGTCGATCGAGTTCCGCGCCGTTCCCTGGCCGCCGTCCTTCTTGCCGCAACCGCGTTGAGCGCATTGCCGGCACAGGCGCAGGAAGCCCCGGCCACGCCGGCGGGCGACAGCGCCGCGCAGGACCGGCCCGCCGAAGACGCCGCTGTACAGAGCGAAATCGTCGTCACCGGCTTCCGCCAAAGCTATTCCGACGCCATCCGCACCAAGCGCAACGAAGTGGCCATCACCGACGGCATTTCTTCGGACGGCCTGGGGCGGTTCCCCGATCTGAACGTGGGCGAGGCGCTCCAGCGGGTACCCGGCGTGCAGATCAACCGCGAGGCCGAAGGCCGCAACGCCACGATCAACCTGCGTGGCCTGCCCGGCGAATATGCCCGCATGACGCTGAACGGCGTCGCGTTCGCCGAACCGATCCTGAGCGAAGCCGCTCCGCTCGGCGCGTTCAATGCCGACATCTTCAGCGCGATCGTGATCGACAAGTCACCGATGGCCAATGCGCAATCGGGCGGCCTTTCGGGCAATGTGGACCTGCAGATCGCCACCGCCCTCAACCGCAAGGAAGGCGGCTTCCTGAAGGCGGCGATGGAGTATAACCAGCTGGGCGAGACCTTCGCGCCGGGTGCGACGATTGGCTACAACCACCTCTTCTCCGATCGCTTCGCCGTGTTCGGCGTGCTGGCGTACAAGCACGAGAATTTCCGCCGCGATTCGGTGCAGTTCAACAGCTATTCGAACTTCTCGGCGGCGCAGGCACAGGCCAATGCCAGCGTGCTCGGCAGCTATTATGCGCGGTCTGCGGCATGCCCCTCGTGCACCGGCACCACCACGACCAAGGGCGTGCTCTACGAGTCATCGATGCGCCAATATTCCCGCCTGAACGAAGGCGATCTCTACACCGGCGCGGCCGGCGCGGAATGGAAGCCGAACGACGAAACCCGCCTGAGCGTGACCGGCTTCTACACCGATCGCCAGCTGCCGGAGACCAACCAGTACATCCTGATCGTCGGCGAGAACGACGCAAGTGGCCTGACCGCAAAGAGCAGCCCGGTCGCGCTCAGCGACGGGCGCTATGTCGTAACCGACATCGATTTCACCAACCCGGATTCGCGCATGTCCACGCGCCGGCTGGGGATCCGCCAGCGCAGCTGGGGCATCGACGGCAAGGGCGAATGGAGCAACGACGCCTGGCGCGTGACGACGGTGCTCACTGCCTCCAAGGCCGACAACAAGTCCGAAGAGACGTCGATCGACTTCGATCGCATCCAGACCACGGCGGGCAACGGCGCCACCGGCACGCTGCGCACCGGCGCGGGCGACATGTCCAAATTCTATTATGCGCTATCGCCGACGCCGCTGGTGACGAGCGCAGTGCCGACCTGGTATTGGGGCGGCGTTACCGATCCCACCCAATATTACAACACGCCGACGACGGTGGGCCGCACGAACCGCCTGCAGTTCACCGGGACGCAGAGCTATGCGACCAACGAGCTGTTCGCCGGCCAGGCCGATGTCGAGAGGACCTTCGAAGACAGCGTGCTCAGCGGCATCCAGGTGGGCGCCCGCTTCGAGCGCAATCGCTTCATCTCGCGCGGCTATCGAACCTCTGCCTATGGCCTCCAGGTCCAGAACATCACCGGCAGCCTGGTCACCACCGCGCCCGTGGTGGACGATTTCTTCGGCGGAAAGCTGGGCACCTATACCACCAACTGGCAGGCGACCCGGTTCGACGATGCGATCGCGGCGCTCACGCCGGTGACGGTCTATCCGGGCGGCGAGCTCTCGCCGTCGGGCTATAATATCCGCTACAACGACAACAATTATGCGCTGTACAACTTCACCAACCAGACCGACGTCGCGTCGATCTATGGCCAGTTGAAATATGAGTTCCAACTCGGCGGCATCCGCATCCGCGGGAACGGCGGCATGCGCTACGAACATGCCCGCAACACCATCGACGCGCTCGACCGGATCAAGCTGACCGGCACGATCGGTTCGCCCAGCGACTTCACGACGAACACCTACAAGCAGACCTATGGCAAGTGGCTGCCGTCGTTCATCCTGGTCGCAGACCTGACCGACAAGCTGATGCTGCGCGGCGCCGCCTATCGCACCTATGTCCGCCCGCAGCCGCGCCAGTTCACGCCGGCGACAGTGGTCGGTAATCCGGACAACGGCGTCTATTCGGTAACGCTGGGTAACCCGAACCTGAAGCCGTACGACTCCACCTCATTCGACGTCTCGGTCGAATGGTATAACCGGCCGAACGGCATCATCTCCCTCGCCGCGTTCCAAAAGCGGATCACCGGCCTGATCGCGCAGATCAGCGATCCGACCAAGCTGTGCCCTGCCGATGGCAGCGCGCTTGGCCTGGGCACACTCCGGATCAACGGGGATCGCTGCGAAAGCAGCCTGATCTACACGGGCGGCGCCGTGCCGACGCCGTATCTCGTTTCGGCAAGCGGCTTCGTGAACCAGACCAACCCGGTGACGGTGCGCGGCGTGGAGTTCAACCTGCAGCAGTCGCTCGACTTCCTGCCGGGCCTGCTCCGCCACCTGGGCGGCGGCTTCAACTATGCTTTCACCGATATCAGCGGCAAGACCTCGAGCGGAGCGGCGGCGACGCTGCCCGGCGTTTCGAAGCACAACGCCAATGTGATCGGCTATTACGAGACCAAGGATTACGGCCTGCGACTGGTGTACAATGTGCGCAGCAAATATGATCTGGCCTCGGCCGGCACCTTCACCGGCGCCGCGCGCCAGGTGAAGGCGCGTGGGCAGATGGACCTTTCCGCGTCGTACAATGTCAACGAGCAGTTCTCGCTGTCGTTCGACGCGTACAACCTCACCAACGCGATCCGCATCGAATATGAGAACGATCCCCGCCTGATCCGCCGCGCGGACTATGACGGGCGCACCTTCACGCTGACGGCGCGCGCGACCTTCTGAGGTCGCGTTCCCGGAAGCCCTCCCACCTTGGCGGCGCTTGTGTATCAAAGCGCCGCCAACTTTTCCTGGAGGCGGGAATGACACAATGCGGGGTGAGCCGGCGGAGCGTGCTGGCAGGTGGCGCGGTACTCGCCGCGCTCGGCCTGCCGCATCGGCTCGCCGCGCGGGTGGCTGCGGGCGGGGCGGTGGTCGACGTCCGCGCCTTCGGAGCGAAGGGCGACGGCAAGGCGCTCGATTCCCCCGCGATCAACCGGGCGATCGACCATGCCGCGGCGCGCGGCGGCGGCACCGTCTGGCTGCCGGCGGGCACCTATCGTTCCTACAGCATCCGGCTGAAAAGCCATATCGCCCTGCACCTCGATGCCGGCGCGGTGCTGCTCGCGGCGGACACGCCGATCGAGGGGATGGCCAGCGGCGGCTATGACAGCGCGCCCGATCTGCCGCCCGCTTATGCCGCCTATCAGGATCACGGCCACGGCCATTGGCGCAACGCGCTGATCTGGGGCGAGGGCCTGGAAGACATCGCAATCGAAGGGCACGGCCTGATCTGGGGCAAGGGCCTGGGGCGTGGCCATGACTATGATGTCGGTCGCCCGATCTCCGGCAGGCCGGGCGTGGGCGACAAGACCATTGCGCTGAAGCTGTGCCGCAACATCAGCCTACGCGACTTTCGCGTGCTGGAGGGCGGCTGGCTCGCGCTGCTCGCCACCGGCTGCGACAATATGGTGATCGACAATCTACTGATCGACACCAATCGCGACGGGCTCGACATCGATTGTTGCCGCAATGTGAGCGTCACCCGCTGCACGATCAATGCGCCCTGGGACGATGCGATCTGCCCCAAATCTTCCTTCGCGCTCGGCTATCCCCGCTGGACCGAAAATCTGACGATCAGCGACTGCACGGTGAGCGGCAGCTATGCGATCGGATCGGTGCTCGACGGCAGCTTCCGCCCGTTCCCGCCCGCGCCGAAGAGCACGCACGGCCGGATCAAGCTGGGCACGGAAAGCAATGGCGGCTTCCGCAACGTGACGATCAGCAACTGCGTGTTCGATACCTGCCGCGGCCTGGCGCTGGAGACGGTGGACGGCGCGCGGCTGGAAGATGTGACCGTCACCAATCTCAACATGCGCGACCTCACCACCGCGCCGATCTTCCTGCGGCTGGGCCGGCGGATGCGCGGACCAGCCGATGCCAAGCCGGGAACGCTGAAGCGGGTGCTGATCGACAATGTCGTCGTATCGGGCGCCGCGCCGATGCCCTCGATCCTCGCCGGGATCGACGGATATCCGGTGGAGGACGTGCGGATCAGCAACATGTTCGTCGAGCAGGTTGGCGGGCAGGGCGCCGCCATGGCCGCGATCGATCCGCCGGAAAATGCGGCCGGCTATCCCGAGCCCAACATGTTCGGCGACCTGCCGGCAAACGGCTTCTTCATACGCCATGCCCGCAATATCGCGCTGTCGCATGTCGAGGTGCGGACGCGCGCGGTCGATGCGCGGCCGGCCTTTTGGCTGCGCGACGTGGACGGGTTCGACGCGGGCGATGTCCGGGTGCCGCAGGGCACGGCCTTCCAGCTCGATGCCGTCACCCGCTTCCGGCTATGGGGAAGCAGGGATCTGGCCGACCGCCGGATCGACGGACCCATCAAGACGAGCTGGTAAGTATATGCGTAGAGGGGAGAAGATGATGCGCCGTGCAACCACCCGCCCGTTGGGCCTGGCGGCGCTGCTGCTGGCCGGTGCGATGGCGCTGCCCGCCGCCGCGCAGAGCGATCTTGCCCGCTATGTCGATCCGCGCATCGGCACCGGCAACGACAATCAGGGCGATACCGTGCCCGGCCCGGCGCGGCCCGCCGGATCGATCCACCCCAGCCCCGAGACGCTGACCGGCAGCAACGCCGGCTATGACAAGGATGCGCCGATCAGCGGCTTTGGCCAGCTGCACACCCAAGGATCGGGCGGGCGGACGACCTATGGCACCTTCCTCGTCTCGCCCCAGACCGGCGAGCCGCTGTTCG
The DNA here is from genome assembly GCF_000282895.1 of Sphingomonas sp. ATCC 31555. Lineage (GTDB taxonomy): Bacteria > Pseudomonadota > Alphaproteobacteria > Sphingomonadales > Sphingomonadaceae > Sphingomonas. The sequence continues at coordinate 82,481 of NZ_ALBQ01000027.1, read as the reverse complement.
ACGAGGCGCAGCACCTTTCCCCCAAGGCGGACGAGGTGCTGGCGGCGGATGCCTATGCCGTCACGCTCACCCGCTACGGCATCCGCGCCGAAGTGACGCCGGCGCCCGATGCCGCGCTCTATCGCTTCACCTATCCGGCGGGGAAGCCGGCGACCTTGGTGTTCGATATCACCCGCAAGATCCGCGGCGAGCTGGCGAGCGCCGGTGCGGACGTGACGCTCGATCCCGCCCAGGGCCGGATCACCGGGCGGGTGCGGGCGCGCAGCTACTGGAACCCGGCCGAAGTCGATATCTGGTTCGTCGCCCAGCTGGATCGCACGCCGACGCGCTGGGGCGTGCGCGTGGGCAAGGAGGATCGCGCCGGCGCCACCAGCGCCACCGCGCCCGCCGATACCCAGCTCGCCGGCTGGTGGCAGTTCGATGCCGGGCCCGACAAGCCGGTACTGATGAAGCTGGCGGTTTCCTTCACCAGCGCCGAACGCGCCGCCGAGCTGCTGGCCGAGGATATTCCGGGCTGGGATTTCGAAGGCGTGAAGGCGGGCGCCCGCGCCGACTGGAACCGCGAGCTTGCCCGCGCGACGATCGACGGCGTGGGCGATGCCGACAAGCGCCGCTTCTACACCGCGCTCTATCACAGCGCGATCCAGCCGCGCGACCGCAGCCGCGACCAGCCCGCCGCCGACCGCGCGACGCCGCACTGGGACGATTATTACACGCTGTGGGACACCTATCACACCGGCTTCCCGCTGATGTCGCTGCTGCGGCCCAGCGTGTACCGCGACAATGTCGCCTCGATCGTGCGGACGTTCGAGCGCTATGGCGCCGCCCACACCGCCTTCATCGCCGGGCGCAACTATCATGTCGGCCAGGGCGGCGACGAGGTGGACAATGTGCTGGGCGAGGCGCTGATCCGCGGCGTGCCGGGGATCGACTGGCGCAAGGCCGCCCCGGTCGCGCTGCACAACGCCTTTGAGGAGCGGCGGCCCCGCTACCTGATCGACGGCTGGTTCGCGGTGGGCGATCGCAGCCCGGAGCCGGACAACCAGCGGGCGAAATCGGGTTCCTCCACCCCCGCCTTCGCGCTCAACGATTTCTACGCGGGTACGCTCGCCCAGGCGATCGGCCGTAAGGACGACGCGAAGACGCTGCTCGCGCGATCGGGCAACTGGCGCAAGGTGTGGAACCCCGATGCGGTGAGCGACGGCTATGCGGGCTTCATCCTGCCGCGCTATGCCGATGGCCGCTTCCAGCCGATCGATCCCAAGCTGGGCTGGGATGGCAAGACCTATGACAATGTCGGCTTTTACGAGGGCACTGCCTGGGTCTATTCCTATACCATGCTGCACGACGTGCCGGGCATGGTGGCCGCGATGGGCGGACGCGAGCGTTTCGTCGAGCGGCTGCGCCACGCGCTCGATACCAACCTGATCGACATTACCAACGAACCGAGCTTCGCGACGCCCTGGCTGTTCAGCGATGTCGGGCGGCCGGATCTCGCCAGCTACTGGGCCAACCGCATCTTCCAGCGCTTCACGCCCGACGCCTATCCGGGCGACGAGGACAATGGCGCGATGAGCTCGCACTATGTGTTCAATCGGCTGGGGCTGTTTCCCAAGCTGACCACCGATCTCTACTATCTCCATGCGCCGCACCAGCCGCGCGGCGCGATCACGATGGAGGATGGCCGCCGCTTCGTCATCACGGCGCGCAACTGGAAGCCGGGGCGGATCTACGTCGCCTCGGCAACGTTGAACGGCAAGCCGCTGACCACGCCGTTCCTGCGGCAGGCGGAGATCACCGCCGGCGGGGAACTGGCGCTGACGCTATCGGACAAGCCGACACGCTGGGGGCGGTGAGGGGGCGCCGCAGGGTCTTTCCGCCCTCCTGTCGTCTGCCCGGCAGGAGCGGGCGCCCGGCGCCTCCCTTGGCCCGTATCAGCCGCCCTGTACCGGCGGCCGCTGCGCGCCGGATAGCGTCCGCGCCTTGTCCTGGGCGGTCAACACCAGTTCGGCCGCGAGCAGCGCCTGGGCCTGGTTCTGCGCAACTTCGGTGCGCTCTACCACGTCGGTGACGAACTGCGGGCCGAAGGGCAGCGGTACGTTGCTGCAATCGAGATAGCGGGTGCCCTGCCGATCGGCGAGGAACAAGTGGTTGCCGCCGGGGCGACCCTCGATGTCGACATATTTGCGCAGCTCGATATAGCCCTCGGTGCCGAGGATGAAGACGCGTCCGTCGCCCCAGCTCGGCAGGCCGTCGGGCGTGTACCAGTCAACGCGGACATAGCCGGTGCCGCCATTGCCGGTGAGCATCATGTCGCCGAAATCCTGGAACTTCGGCTGAGCCGGCGTCGCGAAGTTACCGACCTGCGACGCGATCACCTGTGCCTCGGTCGATCCGGTGTAGAACAGGAACTGATCGGCCTGGTGGCTGCCGATATCGGTGAGGATGCCGCCGTAATTCGCCACGTCCCAGAACCATTGGGGCCGCGACGGCGCGCTGATGCGGTGCGGGGCGATATTGATCGTCTGCACCACACGCCCGATCGCGCCACCATGCACCAGCTCGCCCGCCTTCACCGCAGCACGCACCTCGAGCCGTTCCGAATACATGATCGCGAACTTGCGCTTGGTTGCCGCGATCGTGCGGCGCACCTCCGCGAGCTGGGCTAGGCTGGTGATGCCGGGCTTGTCCGCCAGGAAGTCCTTGTCTGCGCGCATCACGCGGATGCCGAGCGGCGCGCGAAGATTGGGAATGGCGGCGCTGGCGACGACCTGCACGCTGTCATCATCCAGAATCTCGGCCTCGCTGCGGGCCACTTTCACCTCGCCATAGCGTGCGCGGAACGGCACCAGCTGCTTCGGATCGCTTGCATGCACCGCCACCAGCGTGCCGCCGCCGCGGATCAGTGCGTCCGTCATTGCATAGATATGCGCGTGATCGAGCCCGATCACGGCGAAGCGAATGCGGTTCCTGGCGCTGGGATCGGGCGCGGTGGGAGCGGCTTGGGCCGATACGCCATTGCCCTGCGCGGTCGACTGTGCCCGCGCCGCGCCGGCGATTCCGGCGCCGATCAGTCCGGCACCCGCGAGCAGCAGACGGCGATCGATCATGTCCATGCAAATGCTCCTTCAGGCGAAAGGGTCAGAAAGTGAGAAGGTCGGCCGGCCAGGCGAGCGGGCGGCCTTCGTCGATCGCCTGTTCGCCGAGCAGCGAGGCCACGCTGGCATAATAGGCCTGGGCGAGCAGGCCCGGCACTTCCTTGCCGGTGCGCACGGCTTCGCCAAAGCCTTCGAACTGCAGCATCGTCTCGTCATACTCGCCCCAGCCAAGCGAATCCCCCGGCGTGACGACGGGCAGTTCCGGGAACCAGGTCGCGCCGCCGATCGGCACGGCGCGCTTGCGGCCCGCCTGCACATCCGAGCGCATACGGGCCAGTGCCGGCACCTGCGCTGGCGGGACTTCCCTGTAGATCCGGCCGAGTTCGGGCTCGATCGTGCCCGTGCTCCCCTGGATCTGCTCTTCACAGCCATAGCGGGCGTTGTTGAGCATCGAGGTATAGATCAGCTTCCGTCCGTCCGCATAGTCGTAGATCAGCGCCACCTGATCGTAGACGTCGCGACCATCCTTCCAGAAGCAGATGCTGCCCGATCCCATTACTCGTGTGGGCAGCGCGCCCAGGAACCAGTTGGCAACCTGAAGCTGGTGCGTCGCCAGTTCGGTCATCAGCCCGGCGGATCGATCGCGGTACAGGCGCCAGTTGATCTCGCGGTCCTGCCCGCCCGGCGGGAGCTTGCGGCGCCAGCTGCGGTTGCGGTGCCAGCTCGCGCGGATCTGCGTGATCGCGCCGATCTCCCCCGCCTGGGCGCGCTTCAGGGCGTTGAGATAAGTCGGGTTGAACAGGCGCTGATGGCCGATCTGCAGCACCTTGCCGCGCTGGCGGGCGCGGGCGACCATCGCGGTGCAATCGGCGATGCTGCGCGCCATCGCCTTTTCGCAGAACACCGGGTAGCCGGCGTCGAGCGCATCGAGCGTGTGGCGGGCGTGGAGATCGAGCGGGGTGGCGACCACCACCGCATCGATGCCCTTGGCATCCAGCATGGCGCGGTGGTCGCTGAAAACCGGTGTATTCGCTGGCACATAGGCCCGTGCCTTCGCGATATTCGGCGCGAAGGTGTCGCACAGGGCAGTCACCGCGCAGTTGCGGGTCTTGTTGATGTTCTGGATCAGCGTGCGGCCGCGATCACCGGTGCCGATCACGCCCATGCGGACGCGCGGGCCCATGGCGGGATCTTCGGCCGCAAGCGCGGCCCAGGGAGCGGCAGCGCTCATGCCAGCCCCGGCCGAAGCCAGCAGGACGTGATCGAGAAAGCTGCGGCGCGACAGGGCGAAATCGTCGTCGGTCATGCGGTGGGTTCCAATGGTCGCTCGGCACGCACGGGGGCGGCATGGGGGAAGCGGAAGCGTCGGTCGGGATCGGCGGCGCGGAGCCGGTCCGCCACGGATGGATTGGCCACGAGCAGCGCGGTGCTCATCGCCTCGGCCTCGGCGCCGGTTGCGGCAAGGGCGACGGCGGTGGCCGGCTCGGTGACGATCGTGCCGTCGACCGGGCGAACCATCGCCGCGCGGCCGGGCTTGGCGGCGCCGGCGCCGATCGTGGAGGAAATGGAGAGCGACGCATCGTGCATCTCCAGCTCCACCAACCAGGCATCCGCCTTTTCGGGGTGCGGGATGGCGAAAGGCCAGGCGCCGCCCAGCGGATGCTGGCCGATCACCGCGATCGAACTCTCGCCGGCGGAGAGCAAGGCGTGCGTGACTCCGGCCAGGCGCAGCGCGGCAACGGCGCGGTCGAGCGCGAAGCCTTTGCCGAAGCCGCCGAAATCCAGCGTGAGCGGCTGGGTGGCGGAAACCCGGCCGGCTGCGCGATCCAGCGCGATCGAAGACCATGCGCCGAGGCTCGGATCGAACAGTCCGCCACTCTGCTGCCATAGCGCGTCCACCTGCAACAGCGCGTCGAACAGCAGCGGCTCGTCGACCGCGGCGCTGTCGCCCGTCGCCAATGCCCGGTTGAGCGCGGTCGTCGGGGAGGGGCGGTGGATGGTCAAGGCATTCTCGACTGCGGCGATCGCGGCTTGCGCGGCCGAAAGCGCATCGGCCGCGCCGCCGCCGAACAGGTGCAGCTCGACGCGCGTACCCATGGCGGCGAACCGCGCGACGCTGGCCTCGCTCGCGCGCACTTCAGCCGCGGACCTCCCAGCCGGGTTCATAGTCGACCGACCACAGCTTCTGCGCCGCGGCTTCCTTGGGCTTACCGGTCGTTGGGTCCGTCGTGATCGCGCCCCCGCTGCGATAGGCGATGTTGCCCAGATGACAGAGCGTCGTGCTGATATGTCCTTCTACGATCGGGGAATTCAGCGCCCGCTCGGTGCCGCGGATCACGCCCAGGAAATTGGCGGCATGATAGATATCGAGCGCGCCTTCGCCGACGGTGCCGGTGGTTTCCGATTCCGCTGCCGCCTTCACTTCGCGCAGCTGCTTGCCGCCAAGATCGTACAGCTCGAAGCCGTTGCGATCGACCACCGCCGAGCCCCTGGTGCCGAGCAGCAGCGTGCCGCGACCCCGGCCGTAGCGGAGCATGCCGTTGCAGCTTTGGCCGTCCCAGCGGATCCTTCGGCCATCTTCATAGCCGAGCGTGAGCGCGAGCGTGTCGTACATCTCCCAATCGTCGCCGCGGTAAAAGCGGCGCTCGCCCAGCGCAGTGACCTTGCTCGGGTAGGATAGGTCCATCAGCCAGCGGGCGACATCCAGCTCGTGCATCGCGTTGTTGCACGTTTCGCCGGTGCCGTACTTCCAGAACCAGTGCCAGTTATAGTGGACGAGGTTCGAACGATAGGGGCCGCGCGGGCGGGGGCCCTGCCACATGGCCCAGTCCAGGTTCGGCGGCGGTGGCACGACCTGCCCCTTGCCGATCGACTTGCGGTTATTCGCATACCAGGTCTGGGCTTCGTAGATGTCGCCAAGCTCGCCGGCGCGGATCAGCTCCGCCAGTTGGCGCGTCTCGGCGCTCGATCGCTGCTGGTTGCCGACCTGGAGCACGCGGCCGGTGCGCTTCTGGGCGGCGATCAGCGCCTCGCCTTCTGCTGGCGCGATGCCGATCGGCTTTTCGATATAGACGTCGCGGCCCGCATCCATCGCATCGATCGCGACCTTGGCGTGCCAATGATCGGGCGTGGCGACGGTGATGACGTCGACAGCCTTCCGATCGAGGAGGCGGCGATAATCGCCGGTGGTTTCGACCGTGCTGCCATGCCGCTGGGCGAACTCGCTGGCGCGCTTGGCCAGCACCGCCGAATCGACATCGGCGAAGTGGGTGACCTGGACGTTGGGCTGCTTGGCGAACGCGCTCATATGCGCCTGGCCGCGGCCGTTCACGCCGACGATGCCGACGCGGATGCGATCGTTCGCGCCGAGGATCCGCGCATAGCTGCGCGCGCTCATCGCCATTGCGCCGACCGCGCCGGCGCCTTTTATCATCGATCGACGATCGAACATGGCAGTGCTTCCCCTCTTGTCTATTGTAGCTTTGTTTCCAGTGATGTGGCCTGTACTTTTCAGAAGCGGCGCAATTTGATCGAGCGGAAATCCACGCGGTCGCCATGATCCTGCAGCAGGATCGCCCCTTCCGCCGTGGTGCCGAAGCCGGTGATCGCGGCGAACTTGCTTTCGGCGATCCGCGCCTTCAGCGCATCGGAGCCGCGCGTATATTCGACAACCTTGAAGCCGTTGAGCCAATGTTCGACATGGTCCCCGCGCACCAGGATGGTTGCGCGGTTCCATTCGCCCGGCGGGTTGCCCCGCTTGCCCGGGCTCGACGGGTCCGAAAGGTTCCGCGCCGGGATCAGGTCGTACAGCGAGGCGAGGGTGCGATTGCCGTCGCGGCCCATCTTCGCATCAGGGTGGCGGGCATCATCGAGCAGCTGATATTCGAAGCCGACATTCGAAACTGCGCCGCCGGCTGCCGGGGCCAGCAGATATTTGATGCCGCTGTTGGCGCCTTCGCTCAGCCGGAAGTCGACCGAGAGCTCGAAGTTTCGGTAGCTGGCATCGGTGGCGATATCGCCGCCGCCGCCGTTTTTGTCGACCGTCAGCACGCCCTGTGCGATCGTCCAGCCGCGCGTGGGGAAGCCGCCACCTTTGGCCGAGTGCCAGCCTTTCGCGCTGCGGCCGTCCCACAGCAGGGTCCATCCGGCGCGGCGCTCGGCGGCGGTCAGCTGGTTAGGCTGCCAGCCCTGCTGTTCCAGCCGGCTCTCAGGCAGCGCATAGCGGGCGGGCGAATCAGTGAGGATGCGCAGGCCCTTGAACCGCACCTCGGGGCCCTTGGCCGCCACCTCGTCCGGCAGCGCATGCACCTGGAACGCCAGGAAGCCGCGCGCATCGGTATCGTCGACGATATCGGCAGCCGGCACGCCGTTGATGAAGGTGCGGATGCGATGGCCGATCGCTTCGACGCGGTAGTGATTCCAGTCGCCCGGACGAAAGGCATTGCGCGCGGCTTCGTTGCGGCCGAGCGTGTAGAGCCATTGGCGGCGCTGTTCGTCATAGAGGCCGGCGCTCCACGCGCGGGGCGAGGGATCGATCTCCGCCTGGTAGCCGAACACGACACCGCTCCGATAGTCGGGCCGGCTTTGGCCGCGGATCATCATGCCCGAGTTGAGCGACGGATCGGTCTTGGCGTCGAACTCGACGATGAAGTCGCCATAGAGCTGGTCGGACACCAGCCAGCTATTGCCCTTGCCGACCACCGCCCGGCCGACCAGTTCGTCACCCACCACCGTGTAGGTGGCGTTGCCGCCTGTGCGATGCCATCCGGCAAGGCCCGGCTTCGGCATGAGGTTGCGCCACGGCGCTGTGGGCTGCCCCCCAAGCGAAGGGGAGGCGGTGGGGAGAGTGAAGGCGGCCATCGGAAGGGCCAATGCCAGTAGCGCGATGGTGCGGACCACGATCTCTCCCCTTGTTCATTCGGCTTGCCGGCACGATTGAAGCTTCGCGCCGAAAGCTGTTGATACGTTAGGCGTAATTTCTGGTCCGGCCAGTTGCAAGCGAGTTGTCAGGCAACCGGTGGTTAAACTTTCCTGAATTGCTGTCTTTGGTCAGGCACCGGGGCCGCTGCGGCGCGCATGGTGCCTTGCGCCACGCGGCAAGTTTGCCGTTGTTGCGCGATGATCCACGCCGTTGCACGGCGCGCTATTGCGGCAATGATTTGTGTTTCCGCCAGTGTGCAGGATCGCGATCAGCGTCGGACGGCGGCGGCATCGATCGCGGACAGCAACGCGGTGTGGATCGCAATGCGCGCGTCGGCGATCCGCTTGTTGCCACGGCTGGGGTTCACCCGATTGCTGAGCAAGATGATGAAGGCGTTGCGCGAACGATCGATATAGATCGAGGTGCCGGTGAACCCGGTGTGCATCAGCGCGTCGGGGGCTGCGCGCGGCCCGGCGAAGCCGCCGGATGCATCGGGCATGTCCCACCCCAAGGCGCGCGAGCTTCCGGGAACGACGGTCTGTCGCGTGGTGAACGCCGCGATGCTGGCGGGTTTCAGCAGCTGCCGGCCGTGGCGGCGACCATGATCGAGATAAAGCTGCGCAACCTGGGCCAGATCCGCTGCGGTGGAGAACAGCCCGGCATGGCCTGCGACTCCGCCCAGCACGAACGCATTCTCGTCATGCACCTCGCCGCGGATCAGTCGGTGCCGAAAGACGTCGTCCTGCTCGGTGGGCGGAATGCGCGCGATCCGGCGTGCCGGCGGATTGAAGCCGGTATCCTTCATGCCGAGCGGCTCGAAGACAGCGTCGTGCAGGAACCGACCCAGCGGTTTGCCCGCCAGGCGCTCGACGATCTCGCCCATCAGGATCATGTTCTCGTCGCGATACTGGTAGCGGGATCCGGGTTCCCAGGCGAGCGGCATATGGTCGATCCGTGCGAGCAGTTCCTGCCGGTTACGGCTGTGCTGCCACAGTAGCTCGGAAGTGAACAGGCCCGAGCTGTGGCTGAGCAGGTGCCGCACCGTGATCCGATCATGCCCGGGCGCGCCGCCAAAGGCAGGAAGATACTCGGCCACCGGCCGATCGAGATCGAGCAATCCGCGATCGTAGAGCAGTTCTGCAGCCGTCGTCGTACCGATCACCTTGGTGAGCGATGCGAGATCAAAAATCGCGTCGCGGGGCATCGGAGGCGCATCGGGCGCCGCGGACATCCTGCCGAAGCTTCGCAGCGCGACGAGCCGGCCCTGCATCCCGACCGCGACCACCGCGCCGGGAAAGGCCTTGCCGACCCAGGCCTGGACCTCGGCCCAGGCAGCATCGAAGCGCGAGCCCCGAGCTGCGGCGGCGGCATAGTCCTCCGGAAGCGGGACGGCGATGACCGCGATGCCGATGCCCAGTGCCATTTGCCGTCGCGTAAGCTTCATGGGCGGAGTTCCGTGACCTGCCGGGCGTGCGCGTCGACAGCCTTCCGGCTGAAGGGGAAGCGTCGCGTCTGTCCCGCGATCCAGGCAGCGTAGGTGTCGCGGTAATGCGGCGAGCGCGGGTCGATCGACTGGCCGGGCAGCGCAAGAACCCGCGACTCGTCCCAGTTGCCGACATCGTTGACGATCAGGAAACTGGCACCGTGGCTGACGGTGCAGTCGCGTGCCGCGACATAGCCGCGCGCCATCACCGTGAAGCCATCGCCGCCCGATCCTCCGCCTTCAATCGCGGGCAGCGCCGCGGCAATCGCCGGAAGGCGAGAGAGCGGGTGCCGCAGAACCACCCGGTGCGCATCGCCCCAGCGCCACTGTGCGGGATCGGGGCCGAACGTGCGTAGCGCCGACTCCCAGCCCTTGGCCAAGGCTGCCGCAAGCATCGCATCGCGCGCCGCTATCGGCTCCGGCCCGAACCGCGCGTCGGGCTGGGCGAGCAGCGCCAGCATCGGGCGCGGGTCGACCGACTTGACCAGATCGCGCGCCGCTGGCGGCACTACCGCCGCGAGGAACGCCTTGCCCAGTTCGATCCAGAACATTTCGAACAGCGCGGCGGGCGCGGACTCCGCCTCCAAATGCATGTCCCAGCGCCGGAGCATTGCCGCTGCGGGGCCTGCGGCGCCGTCGAGGCGAGCGGGCAAGAGCGGGATGAGCGCACGTGCGGGCAGCGACAGGGTGTCCTGTTGTAGCGCGACGCTGCTTTCGATGCCGTGCTTGCTCGGCTGACGCAGCACCTCGACGATGCGTTCGTAGCGATAGGGCGCGTTCCAGGTGAAGCTGCTGACCCGCTTGCCCGGCGACCAGCTATCCGGAAGATTGAACTGGTTGGCCGAGGCGAACCAGCCGCTTGCGGGATTGAGGACGGACGGCATTTCCTGCGTCGGCACGATGCCTTGCCAGTCGTAGCGGCCATCGCCCGGCACCGGCAGCAGGCCATCGTGACGCGCGCGGATGGGGACGTGGCCGAGCATCCGCCAGCCGGTATTCCCGTCCCGATCGGCATAATGGAGATTGGTGGGCGCGACGTGCAGCCGGGCGGCCTCGGCCAGTTCTTCCCAGTTCTTCGCCAGGTTGAGCGCGATGATGGCGAAGGTCATGTTGGCGCCGGGGCGAAGTGATACCGATGCCATCGCCGTGGCCCGCAGCGTCTTCGGGTCGTGCCGCAGCACCGGGCCGTACTCGGCATGGCGCGAGGCGACGCGCACGTCCGGCGCGTCCTTCACGCGGATCGTGTGAGTCACCGTCTCGAAGCGCTTCCACATGCCCCCGTGGCGATATTGCTCGGGATCGTCCGGGTTCAGCGCTAGGACGAACAGGTCTTCCTGATCGATGTGCGTGTTGGTGCGCCCGAACGCATAGTGATCGGTATGTCCCTGCATGATGCCGGGCATGCCGGGGCTGCCGGCACCGATCACATCAAAGCCCGGCGCGGTCAGATGGGCGAGGTGGCGCGGCGAAAATCCGCCGATGCCCAGATGCGGATCATTGGCAAGAATGGGTCTTCCGGTGGCAGACTGCGATGCCGGGATCGTCCAGGCATTGCTGCCATGCGCTTCGCGATCGAGGCGGTCGTACACCGGATCATAGTAAGCGAGCACCTCGTCGCTCCAGGGCAGCGGTCCTTCGGTCGTTGCGAGGATACCCAGATCGGCCTTGGAGACCGCGCCCAGATCGAGACCTTCCGGAATTCGGGGCTGCCAATCCCAGGCGAGCGGCGCGACCAGCGCATCGAGATCGAGCAGACCGCGCGCCGCCAGCTGCGCGCGCCGGACCTCGTCGGTGGTACTGCCCATGTCACCGCTGCGGATGCGGACCAGATCGGCGACGTCCCAGCGCAGCGGACGCAGCTGCAGCACGCCATATTCGGGCGGCAGGTCTGCCGGATTGGCCTCCAGCTCGGCGATGCGCGCATTGATGCCGGCCACATAGGCCCGGGCACATGCGACCACGTTTGCGGGCAGCGCTGCCAGCTCGCCCGCGATGTCGCCGCGGAAGTGCAGCAGGCGGGCGGCTTCGTCATAGGGGACGAAGCGCGCGCCGAACGCCTCCGCCAGCCGACCGAGATCCCGCCGGAGCTGGAGGTCGATCTGGAACAGCCGATCGCGTGCGACGACATAGCCCTGGCCGAAATAGGCGTCAGGGATCGATTCTGCGCGGATATGGGGTACGCCCCATTCGTCGTCGACGATCGTCACAGGTCGGCGTGCGCCCACGGCCTTCACCTCTCTCCCGGCCGGATCGCGCCGAGCCGCGCCCGCTGCGCCCCGCCACCCGGTGAGGGCGATGGCGGCGCAGGACACCAACAGGAAGCGGCGGCGATAGTTCACGCGGGTAGCCGTTGGTGCGCCATCCCCGCCGCGGCCGCTCAGCGCGTTTCGAAGCGGATGCCGATGCGGAAGGCGCGGCCCAGCAGATCCGAATAGGTGCTGTTCGCCGCCAGCCCCGTCTCCGGCAACAGAATGGGATCGCGATCGAACAGGTTGGTGACGTTGAGGAACAGCTCGCCGCGTGCGCCGCTGCCCGTCTTGATCTTGGCGGTCAGGTTCAGATCGACGTACAAGGCACCCGGAATATGGTTGTCGTCGATCGTCGGGAACTGCGAGACGGTCGCGGCCGGGCGACCGACCGGGCAGTTGCTGCTGCACTCGATATAATTGTTGCCATAGGTTCCGCTGCTCACGCCGCGCGCCGTGCCCGTCACCGAGAAATGATCGTTGTCGTAGCTGGCATTGAAGCGATAGATCCATTTGGGCGGCGCGGTGCCGCTCAGCTGGCCGACCACGTTGATCGGCACGACGTTCGGCACACCGCTGTCGGTGATGTTGCGGATGTACCGCGTCGCCAAGCCGTGCAGGGTCACGGCGCCGGGTGCCTTGCCGAAAATCTGGTCTAGCCCGATGCGGTAGCTTGCGTCGAAGTCGATGCCGCGCACCGACTGCCGCGCGAAGTTGAACGGGCTGGCGCGGAAGAACAGTTCGCGGTCGCCCGTGGGATCGGGGCCATAGGCAGAGCAGAATTCGGTGCGGCCTTCATAGCAGCGATTGATGATGTCCTGCGCGAAGAACTGCCCGATCGCATCCTTCAGCTTGATGTCGAAACCGTCGACCGAAGCCGAGAAGCCCTGGAGAAAACGAGGCTGGAGCACCACGCCGATATTGGTCGAATCGGCTTTCTCCGGGCGAAGATTGGGGTTGCCGGTGGTGATCTCGCGGAAGGTTACGTTGGTGCGCCCGGTCGCGGGATCGGTCAGCGTGTTGGTGCGCGACGTGCCCGACTGGAACAATTCGCTGAGATTGGGCGCCCGAATGTCGCGCGAGCGGGTGGCGCGGAAGCGGATATCCTCAATCGGTTGCCAGCTGGCACCGACCTTCCACGTCGTCACATAGCCCGAGGTGGAGTAATCGGTCGCGCGTACCGCGCCGTTGAACTCGATGCCGAGGCCCAGCGGAACGACGGTTTCGAGATAGGCTTCCTTGACGTTGTAGCTGCCGAAGGTCGGCAGGAAATTGCCCACCGACCAGCCGGTCTGAAACTCCACCGGCACGGAGCCGGAGACGGATTCCCGGCGATATTCGCCGCCGACCGCGACGCTGACATCGCCGGCCCAGGTGGCGAACGGCGTCAGCGACAGGTTGGCACCCGCCACCGTCTGCTGCAGATTCTGGTCGCGATAGGGATCGCCGAGCACATAATCGATGGCGCCCTGACTGGCGACGCCGATGCCCAGCCGGTTGAGCGGCACGCAGCCATTGGTGGGCGCGGTCAGGGTAGACCGGCACACGATCGTTCCCGCCGCTACGCCCAGGGCATTGCCGGCGGGCGCGGCCACCGCGTCGGTCGCGTTGGCCATGCGGGTGGTGTTCATGATGTCGCGCAACTGCTCATGCGCTCTGGTTTCGCCATATTGGCCGTAGATGTTCCAGACGGCAGCCTTGCCGAATGCCTGGAACTCACCCTCTGCGCCGACCGCATAGCGCTGCACGTCGCGACTGCTGTTGTTCTTGCGATAGGGCAGGTCGACCGAGGTGGAGCCGATCGTGACGGAGGTGACGGCGGCCCGCTCCGCCGCGGTGATGAGCCCTGCCGACACCGCATTGCCCAGCGCGGCCTGCAGATAGGGATTTGCGGCGCTGAGGGTGGTGCTGGTGGTCAATTGCGGCCCGGCATTGAACAGCGTCTTCTGCCAGTTGTACGATGCCTCGGCGAAGAGCGAGATGCCGTTGGTGATGTCGTAGCTCACCCGTCCGAACACGCCGCGGCGATCGTCGTCCGCATCCAGGCCGATGTTGCGGCCCTGATCGTTGAGCTGCCAGTCGCCGCCCTGCGTCAGCGACGGGGCTGTGGCGCCGCCCAGCGCAGGGAAGGTGAGCGCGCCATATTGGAACCGGTTCGCCGTGCCGCCCTGGCCGAAATAGAGGCCGCGCAGCCGGTTCGCCACGCCGCCGCTGGAATTGAGGATGATCCCGCCCGGCGTTGCGTTGGCGACCCCCACAGGCTCGCGGATCAGGAATTGCGGCTGGCCGTTGGTGTTCGTGTAGTTCGGGTTGGTGATCCGAACGCGCCCGCGTGCATTCCATTCGCGATCGACCTGGAAGATGCCGTCGCGATGCGCCCATTCGCCGCTGAGCAGCACATGGCCGCGTCCGTCCCTGCCGAAGTCGGTTCCGGCCGCGGCGCTGAAGGAATAGTTGCCGCCGTCGCCTCGCCCGGTGATGCCGCTATCGGCCAGGATCTTGAGACCCTTGTACTTCTTGTCGAGCACGAAGTTGACGACGCCGGCCACCGCGTCCGAGCCATAAGCAGCCGAAGCGCCGCCGGTGACGATCTCGACGCTCTTCACCAGCGCCTGCGGGAAGGTGTTGACGTCGACGAGGCCGGTCACGCTGGACCCTACCGTCCGCCGACCATCAAGCAACACCAGCGTCCGAATCTCGCCCAAGCCGCGCAGGTTGAGCGCGTTGATGCCGGCAAGCCCCGAGCTTATCGCCAGGCGCGAGTTCGAGGGCCGCGTAGAGCCGGCGAGCGCGGGCAGCTGGTTGACGAAGTCGGCGATGTTGTTGGTGGGCGAGGTGTTGCGGATGTCCTCCAGGGTCGCCACCGTCACCGGCGTGGGCGCCTGGAAGCCGTTGCGCAAAATGCGCGTACCGGTGACGATCAGATCGTCGCTGGACGGTGCCTGGGCCTCGGCTTCCGCCTGCGATGGCGGATCGCCGGGGGCGTTCGTCTGGGCGAATGCCGGCACCGCCAGCGCCATCGACAAGGCCGCCACGCCGGTTCCGGTCGATAGTAGCCGCCGCCATGATCCGTCGGTCATCTGCAATCCCCCTGGTTAATGCGTATCGAGCGTGATTTCCCTGCGGACGGTCATTTTCTTGTCGCTGATCCGTACTAGGGGCGATGGTGCAGGGCGAAGGCGAAGCAGGTCAAGGGCAACCCAACTTCCGATCGTTTGGTGTGCCATAGCCTTCGCCTATGGTGCGATTGCGCGCGCCTCCCGCCGCTCTATGCTCCCCTCGCGACCGCTTATGCGGGGCCTGGGCATAGCCGGACAAGGGGAATTCATGGTCGATCGCCGCACCTTCCTGCTTGGCGCCACGGCCTTCGGCGCCTTCGCGCCTTGGCGAGGGTCTGCCCGGTCACTTGCACCGGCTGCGCGGATCGAAGTGGCGGGGCTTTCGCGGCCGATCGAGATCATCGACGATCAATGGGGGGTGCCGCACATCCGGGCCGCAACCAAGGCCGACGCTTTTTTCGGCCAGGGCTATGTCGTCGCGCGCGATCGGCTGTTCCAGATCGACCTTGCGCATCGTCGCGCCATGGGGCGGATGGCGGAAGTGTTCGGCGCGGAGTTTGCCGATCATGATGCGGCCGCGCGGCTGTTCCACTATCGCGGCGACCTCGACGCCGAACTGGCCCGCATTCCGCGCGACGTTCTCGAATGTGTGCGCGGCTATGTGGCGGGGATCAATGCGCGAATTGCCGAGGTGGCGCGCGATCGTACGCTGCTCCCGCTCGAATACCGCATCCTGGACGTGATGCCGCTGCGCTGGCAGTTGACCGATCTGGTGCTGGCGAGAGGCGGCTCGATCGGCAATGTCGATGACGAGGTGCGGCGCGCACGGTTGGCTGCGTTGGGGCTGCTCGAACTGGACCGACTGGTGGCCCCGCTGCGCCCCCATATCGCAATGACCGTGCCCGATGGGCTCGATCCGCAACAGGTGCGCGAGGCGGATATGGGCGTGCTGCGGCTGGGCGCGTTGCCGTTCGGCCGCGACACGCCGACGCAGGACGCGGACGATATGATGAGCGCCGCAAATGCGGGATCGAACGCGTGGACCGTGGCGGGGAACCGCACCGCTACCGGGCGCCCTATATTGGCGAACGACCCCCATCTCGGCATCGGCGGCTTCGGGCCTCGCCATGTCGCGCATCTGACCGCGCCGGGCCTCGACGTAATCGGCGGCGGCGCCCCGGGGCTGGCCGGGATCATGCAGGGCCATACCGATCGCTTCGCGTTCGGCCGCACCAATTTCCACATCGATCAGGAAGACCTGTTCGTGTTGGAGCTCGATCCGCAGGATCCCGAACGTTATCGCCACGATGGCGGCTGGAAGCGCTTCGTGCGGCACGATGTCGCCATTGCGGTGAAGGATGCGGATCCGAGGCAGGTGGTGCTTCGCTATGCGGTGCAGGGGCCGGTCCTTTCGCACGATCCGGCGCGTGGGCGCGCAACCGTTCTGGCGTCGGTGGGGATGCAGCCGGGGGGCTCCGGCGCCTTCTCGATGGTGGCGATCAACCTCGCCCGCGACTGGGCCGGCCTGCGCGAGGCGTTCAAGCTGCACCCGTCGCCCACCAACTTCCATTATGCCGATGTGCGGGGCCATCACGGCCGCCAGGTGATCGGCTTTTGGCCGCAGCGAAAGCGGGGCAACGGCCTGCTGCCGGTGCCGGGCGATGGCCGCTACGACTGGACTGGCATGCGCGATTTTCGCGCGTTGCCCAGCGACTATGATCCGCCGGCGGGCTGGTTTGCTTCCGCCAACCAGAACAACCTGCCGCCCGACTGGCCGGCCGAGCGCAGTCCCGCCTTTTCGTTTCGCGACTCCGCGCGCTACGATCGGATCGCGCAGGTGCTGTCGGCGCAGAGGCGGCACAGCATCGCCGACAGCGTGGCGCTGCAGCACGACACCTTGTCGCTGCTCGCGCAGCGGTTCCAGGCGATGCTGCCACGCCAGCCCTCGCAAGGTGCCGCAGCGGCGGCGACGATGCTCGCGCGCTGGGATGCGCGGATCGAGGGGGCAAGCGGCGCGGCGGCGCTGTACGAGATCGTGCTGCGCGCTCTCAACGCCCGGATGATCGAGGCGCTGGTGCCGGAGGCAGCGCGCAGCCTGATCCCCGCAATTGAGCCGCCCGAACTGATCCGCGTGGCAGCCGCACGACCGGACCTCATCGACGCATCGCTCGCCGCCGGATGGGCGGAGGCGGTGACGCTGCTGGGCAGCGATCCGGCGGCGTGGCGCTGGGACAAGCTGCACCGGGTTCGTATCGCGCATCCGCTGTCGCGTATCCCCGCCATTGCGGCCGCGTTCCCGCCGGTCGAGGCAGGCGGATCGGGCGGCGACAGCTTCACCGTGATGGCGCGGTGGCTGGGGAACGGGCCGGACTGGCGGGTAGGCGGCGGCGCGAGCTATCTGGAAGTGATCGACGTCGGTGACTGGGATCGCTCGGTGATGCTCAATCTGCCGGGCCAGTCGAACGATCCGCGATCGGTGCATCGGCGCGATCAGGTTGCCCCCTGGATTGCGGGCACGATGCAGCCCATGCCGTTCAGCCGTGCCGCCGTGGACGCAGCTGCGGCCGTTACCACTCGCCTTCAGCCCGATAGGAGCCCGCAATGAAGCGCCTTTTCCTGACCGCCCTTGTCTGGTGCGCCGCCACCGCATCGAGCGCGCCGCGCGTCGACGTCGTGATCAGGGGCGGCACCATCTACACGGGTGCGGAAACGGCGCCGTTCGTCGGCGACGTCGAGCTGGAAGGCGACCGCATCGTCTATGTCGGCCGGTCGCGCGGCACGGCGGCGGGCAAGGTGATCGATGCGCGCGGCATGATCGTCGCGCCCGGGCTGATCGACGCGCATACCCATCCGGAAAGCTATATCCGCTCGGCAGATCCGAAGGCGCGGTTGAACCTCCCCTGGCTGGCGCAGGGGGTCTCCACGGTGGTGATCGGCGTTGACGGCTACGGCACGTTCGAAGTGGCGAAAGACGCGAAGGCGCTGGAAGCAAGCGGCATCGGCACCAATGTCGTGCCGTTCGTCGGCTTCGGTTCGATCCGCACGCGCGTGCTCGGCGAAGACGATCGGGCGCCGACGCCCGCGGAGCTGTCGGAAGAGAAGCGCCTCGCCGCGACCGCGATGTGCGAAGGTGCCTATGGCCTGTCGACCGGCTTGTTCTACCCCCCGCAAAGCTTCGCAAAGACCGACGAAGTCGCGGCGGTCGCCAGCGAGGTCGGCAAGCGCGGCGGCATGTACGATACGCACCAGCGCGATGAATCCAGCTATTCGATCGGTCTCCTTGCTTCGACCCGAGAAGCGATCGAGATCGGCCGCATCGCCGGCACGCCGGTGCATTTCGCGCATCTGAAGGCACTCGGCGTCGACCTGCAGGGGCAAGCGCCCGCATTGATCGCGACGATCGAGGCGGCGCGGCGCGCCGGTCAGGACGTGACTGCCGATCAATATCCGTGGCTCGCCTCGGGCTCGAGCGTCGATGCGTCGCTGGTGCCGAGCTGGGCGATGGACGGCGGCTACGCCAAGCTGATCGCGCGCTTCGACGATCCTGCCACGCTGGCGCGGCTGAAGGCCGAGATGACGGAAAATCTGCGCCGACGGGGCGGGGCAGGGTCGCTGCTGCTGACGGCGCAGGGACAGCCCTGGAGCGGCAAGACGCTCGCGGAAATGGCGAAGCAGTGGCAGCTGACTCCGATCGATGCGGCGATCCGCATCCTGCGTACGCCCGATGCGGCGGGCACAGGGCCGGCGGGCACCGACGTAGCCAGCTTCAACATGGCCGATCGCGACGTCGATCTGATCATGAAGCAGCCCTGGGTCGTGACGTCCTCCGACGGATCGAACGGGCATCCGCGCCAATACGCCACTTTCCCGCGGCTCTATCGGACCTATGTCGTCGAGCGGAAGGTGATCAGCCTGGCGCAGTTCATCCGCCGTTCTACCGGGGCCATCGCCGACATGTATCGCATCCCCCAGCGCGGCTATCTGCGAAAGGGCTATCATGCCGATGTCGTGGTGCTGGATCCGAAGCGTTATGCGCCGCGCGCCGATTACCTGCATCCGCGCGTGACCAGCGTCGGCGTGGCGGCGCTGTTCGTCAACGGGCAGCTCGCACTGGCGGACGGCGCGGCGACGGGCGCCGCGGCGGGACGCGCGCTGCTGCGCCCCCGGCCGAGCGGGTGCGACCAATAGCCGCGCGTTATAGGCGGCGACCGGAGAGCGATTGGCGGCGCTCGCACCGGCGCTCCTATCATGCCGCATCATGACCATTCCCGCTCCCTACCTCCTCTATCTCGGCCATTCCGATGACGAGATCGGCCTCAAGACATCGCGCGGTCTGGCCGCGTTTCGCCGTGAGGATTGCGTTGGCGAATGGCGGCACGACGATTGCCCGTTCACGCTCGGTCTGCCGCGGATGGATGCCGCCGCCGGCCGTGCTGCCGGCGCGCAGACGCTGGTGCTGGGCATTGCCAATCCGGGCGGTCGCTTCCCCAACTGGATGATCGGTGATGCGCTGGCCGCGATCCGCGCTGGGCTGAACATCGCGTGCGGGCTCCACGAGCGGCTGCGCGACGTGCCCGAACTGGTCACGGCGGCGGCCGAGGCCGGCGTTGCGCTGTTCGACGTGCGCGATGCGCCGACAAACCTGCCGGTCGGCAACGGGCGGCGGCGCGCGGGCAACCGGCTGCTGACGGTCGGTACCGACTGCTCGGTCGGCAAAATGTACGCGACGCTGTGTCTGCGCGACGCGCTCCGGGAGCGGGGGATCAAAGCCGATTTCCGCGCCACCGGCCAGACCGGCATCCTGATTGCGGGGGGCGGGGTGCCGCTCGACGCGGTGATCGCCGATTTCATCGCCGGGGCCATCGAGACGCTGGCACCGGCGCGCGAGGACGATGGCTGGGATCTGATCGAAGGGCAGGGATCGCTGTTCCACCCTGCCTTTGCCGGCGTTTCGACTGGGCTGCTCCATGGTGCGCAGCCGACGGCGCTGGTGCTTTGCCACGATCCGGTGCGCCCGCACATGCGGGGCCTGCCGCATTTTCCGATGCCGGGGCTTGCCGAGTGCCTGGAAACCAATTTGCGCGTGGCGCGGCTGACCAGCCCTGACGTGCGCGCTGTCGGCGTGGCGCTCAATACCGCCAAGCTGGAGGAGGTTGCCGCCCGGCGGCTGTGTCGCGAGACCGAGGATGCGCTGGGACTGCCCTGTACGGACCCTTATCGCTTCGGATCGGAGGCGATCATCGACCTGCTGCTGGAGACATCATGCGCCGCACCCTCGCCGCTCGTCACGACCGCTTTGCGCTGAGAACGCCGTTCCGCATCTCCCGCGGCGTCAAAACGGCCGCCGATGTGGTGACGGTGACGATCTGCCAAGGCGGAACGCAGGGTTGGGGCGAGGGCGTGCCCTATCCCCGATATGGCGAGACGGTCGAAGGCGCGATCGCGGAGGTCGAGCGGGTGCGCGCGCTGATCGAGGAAGGGGCGACGCGTGCGGACATCCTCCAAGCGATGCCTGCGAGCGCCGCCCGCAACGCGGTCGATTGTGCATTGTGGGACCTGGAAGCCCGGCTGGCGGGGACCAGCGTCGCGGCGCTCGCCGGCGTTGCACCTGCCGATGCGATCGCCTCTGCCATCACGATCGGGATCGACACGCCGGAGGCGATGGCGCGGGCTGCAGGCGATGTAGCGCAGGTTCCGCTCCTCAAGATCAAGGTCGATCGGGACGGAGCCGCAGCCCAGATCGCGGCGGTTCGCGCCGTTGCGCCCGCGCCGCGGCTGATCGTCGATCCCAATGAGAGCTGGCGGGTGGAGGATATCGCCGATCGGCTGCCGCTGCTGCGCGAGCACCGTGTCGACCTGCTTGAACAGCCGGTGCCGGCGGGCGAGGATCAGGGGCTTGCGGCGCTGGCGGGCGCGATTCCGATCTGCGCCGATGAGGCGCTCCACACCCGGGCAGACCTGGATCGGCTCGCGGGTCTGTACAGCCATGTCAACGTGAAGCTCGACAAGACCGGCGGCTTGACCGAAGCATTGGCGCTGGCGGAAGCGGCACAGGCGCGGGGGTTCGGGTTGATGGTGGGCTGCATGGTATGTTCGTCGCTGGGGATCGCGCCGGCGATGCTGGTGGCGCGGGAAGCGGCCTTTGTCGATCTCGACGGGCCGCTCTGGCTGGCCGAAGATCGCCCCGGCGGCGCACGCGACGCGAACGGAATCCTGACGGCGCCGGCCCCCGGCTTTTGGGGAAGCGCGGGTTGCGCGTGATCCGGGGCTGGTTCGCGATCCCGCTGTGGAAGCGGGTGGTCGGTGGGTTGCTGCTGGGCGTCGCGCTCGGACTGATCTGGCCGGAGGGCGCAGGCGCGGTCCGGCTGGTGGGCGAACTGTTCGTCCGGCTGATCAAGATGCTGGTGGTGCCGGTGGTGCTGGTCACCATTTCGGCGGGGATTGCGACGCTCGGCGATCCGCGGCGGCTGGGGTCGATCGGCCTGCGCACCGTGGGGCTGTTCGCAGCCACTACCCTTGTGGCGGTATCGATCGGAATGGCGATGGGGCTGGTGCTGCGCCCCGGCGTCGGCATGTCGCTGGGCGGCGTGGTGCCGCATCCGCTGGGGCCGCCGGTCACGCCAGCCGAGCAGCTACTGTCGATCGTGCCGCTGAACATCGTTGAGGCGCTGGGACGGGGCGACATGCTGGCGATCATTTTCGTCGCCGTCCTCCTCGGGGCCGGCAGCGTGATGGCAGGCGAGGCCGGCAAGCCGGTCGTCGCGCTGTTGCAAGGGCTTTCTTCGGTGCTATTGCATATTGTTCGCGCAGTGATGGAGGTGACGCCCTTCGGCGTTCTCGCACTGATTGCCCAAGCAGTAGCAGTGAACGGCGCAGCCGTGTTCGTCCATGTCGGCTGGCTGGCGCTGGCGGTGGTGCTGGCGTCGCTCGTCCAGATGCTGGGGGTACATGCCGTATTGATCGGCCTCGTCGCCCGGCTGCCGGTCGTCCGTTTCTTCCGCGGCATTGCCGACGCGCTGGTAGTGGCCTTTTCGACGGCGTCGTCCTCCGCGACGCTGCCGGTGGCGCTACGCGTGGCGCAGGACAATCTGGGCGTGTCGCGCGGAGTTGCCTCCACCGTGCTGCCGCTCGGCGCCTCGATCGGCAAGGACGGCACCGCCATGTATGTCGGGCTGCTCGGCCAGTTCGCGCTTCAGGCCCTAGGCATCGTGCCAGACGCGACGATGCTGGTCACGATGCTGCTGACCGGGGCGCTGGCGGCGTTCGGTACCGCGCCGGTGCCGTCGGCATCGCTGTTTATGCTGGCGGCGATGCTTTCTGCGGTCGGCGTAGGTGCGGAGCAGACTGCGTTGGTGGTGGGTCTGGTGCTGCCGTTCGACCGGCTGCTCGACATGACCCGCACCGTGCCCTCCGCTTCGGCCAATCTGGCCGTCGCTACGCTGGTGGCGCGGGGGGAGGACGAACTGGACGCCGCGCGCTTTCGCGGGCCGGTGGCCGAATAGGGGCGGGGGCGCTAGGCTGCATCCATGAACCTGCGCCATATCGAGATTTTCCACGCCGTGTACGTCAACGGATCCGTCTCTGCAGCCGCTCGCGCACTGAACGTCTCGCAGCCCTCGGTATCGAAGACGCTCCGCCACGCGGAGAGCCTGTTGGGGTTCGAACTGTTCCAGCGTTCCAACGGGCGTCTGCTCCCTACCGAGGACGCGCACGCGCTGTTTGCGGACGTCGCCGACATCCAGGAGCGGGTGCGCGCGTTGCGCGAGGCGGGGCGCAACCTGCGCGTCGGGGCGGGGACGACGCTGCGGATCTCGGCATTGCCCAGCCTGGGGTTGGGGGTGTTGCCCGATGCGGTGTCGCGCTTCCTCGTGCGAAGGCCCGATGTCCGCTTCGACCTTCAGACCGTCCATCACGACGATCTGCTGCGCAAGCTGTACGAGCGCGAGAGCGATATCGCGATCGCCAGCGAGCCGCCGCGCGGCGTGGCGCTAACCCATAGCTGGCTGGGCGAGGGCGAACTGGTCGTCCTGTACCGCGAGCGCGACATGCCGGATGCACCGCCGCGGCTGGAACTGTCGCAACTGGTCGTCCGACCGGTGATCTCGCTGAAAGGCAGCGGCCCGATCGGCAAGCTGCTGTCCGAAGAAATCGACCGGCTCGGCCTGGTGCTGAACGAAGTGGTGGTGGCACGGACCTTCTACATCGCGGCGGCGCTCGTGCGCGCGGGCGTCGGGCTGGCGATCGTCGACAATTTCACGGCGGCCGCATCGATGGCGCCTGGGTTATCGATGCGGCCGCTGCGCCCGTCGATCACGTTCGATGTCCACGCCATCCACCTGCTCGATCGACCGCCGTCGATGCTTGTGGCGGAATTCCTGACGATGTTGAGCGAGGAGATCGAACGCCGATGAGCTGGCCAGCGCTGGTTGCCCTGATGCTGGCGGGGGCCCCCGCCGATGTGCCGCCGCCGCTGCCGCCGGGGGTGACGGAGGCCCTGGCCAGGGCGCCGGAGGGCACGCGCATCGGGCTGGTCGTGATCGATGCGGAGGGGCGCGAGATCGTCGCGCTGCGGCCGGACGAGCGTTTTATCCCCGCATCCAACACCAAGTTGTTCACCACCGCCGCCGCCTTCGAGACGCTGGACGTCGCGGTTCCCGATGGGGCGGGCGGCGCAACGGTGCGCCTCGAGGGCCGCGGCACGCCCGCGGTCGTCCTGGCGGGCCATGGCGACGCGCGCCTGTCCTCTGCGCCCGATTGCCGTGTCGATTGCCTGGCGGATCTGGCGGCAGCGGTGGCGCAGAAGGTGCGGGCGGTGGGTGATGTGGTGGGCGACGACACCGCGTTTCCCGATGAGCGCTGGCCATTAGGCATGAGCTGGAACAACATGGCGGGCGTGTACGGCACGGCCATTTCCGCGCTGACGCTGGATGACAATGTCGTGACGCTGACCATCGCGCCGGGCGCGGCTGGCACGCCGCCGCAGGTTACGGGCGACGGCTATTATCGGATCGACAATAGCGCCACGACCGGCCCGGTCGGCAGCCCGCGAACGCTGTCGTTCGAACGTGTGCCGGGTAGCGATCTGCTGCGCCTGACCGGCAGCATCGCCGAGGGAAACCTTCCTGTGGCACTGTCGGTGGGCGTCGACGATCCGGCACACCGCGCGGCTTGGCGCTTCGCGCAGCTGCTGCGTGCGGCAGGCGTGAAGGTGAAGGGGCGGATCGCCGTGCGGCATCGCTCCCTTGTACCGGCCGACGATCCTGCAAATCGTGGCGACGCACCCCTTGCAGCGCCGTCAGAGGCGACCGTGCTGGCGCGGCTCACGCCAGCGCCCCTGAGTGAGGATCTGCGCCATACCAACAAAGTGAGCCAGAATCTTCATGCCGAGCTGTTGCTGCGGCGGCTTGGCTCGAGCGGCTCGGTGGCCGACGGGCACGCCGTCGTCGATGCGCTGCTTGCCCGCGCCAAGGTTGCCAAGGGCGCGGTTGAATTGGCCGATGGGGCCGGCATGTCCAGCTACAACCGCGTGACGCCGCGTGCGACCGTGGCGTTGCTGCGCTGGGCCGCCACCCAGCCTTGGGGAGCGGCATGGCGTGAGACCTTTCCGGTCGCCGCGAGCGACGGGACGCTCGCCCGGCGCTTCACCGGCACGCCGCTCGCGGGCAGGGTATGGGCGAAGACCGGGTCGCTGAATGCTACCAGCGCGCTCGCCGGATATTTGACCGCTGCGAGCGGGCGAACCTTGGCGTTCGCGGCGTATGCCAACGACATACCCGGCGGCACCAGCGCGACCTCGGCGATCGATGCGGCGCTGGTGGCGATCGCCGCCGCCCATTGATCGCATAACCGGGCAATAGGTGGGGCATAGCCACCAGGCATCTGGCCGTACCGCCGCGCGCCGCGCATAGTCGGGCCATGTCGAGACGCTCCCTTTCCGCTCGCCTGTTCCTGCGCCCCACGCTGCTGCTGGGCGCTGCGCTGCTCACGATCGGCGCTGGCGCGACGCCGCCGGACCACGAAGCAGCCATTGCCCGCCTGCTCGGTCTGCCGATGAGCGTGGGGCTGGTCGGCGCAAGTGAGCGGCCGGTCTTCGCGTGGGTGGAGATGCGTGCGGGAGTGCGCACGCTCTGGGTGTCGCCGGGCCCTGGCCAGTCGCCGCGTCGCCTGACCGACACCCGCCGCGACGACGGCGTCGACCTCCACCATCTGGCGCTCAGCCGGGACGGCGCGACGATTGCCTGGACGCAAGGCGGCGACGGTGAATTCCCCGATCTCCCCCCGCCCAACAGCGGCCACGCCGCGCGGGGCGGCACCCAGACGGTGTGGGTCCGCGCCACCGCCGGCGAGGCTATACCGCGGGTGCTGGGGGAGGGCCATTCGCCTGTCTTCTCGCCCGATGGCAGCCGCGTGGCGTTCCTTTCGGGCGGAACGTTGCTGCTCGCGGAGGTGTCTGGCGGCGCGGCGACGAAGCTTGCGCAACTGCCCGGGACGATCGAGGACCTCTCCTGGTCCCCCGATGGCAAGCGACTCCTGTTCGTAAGCCGGCGGCGCGATCACGGTCTGGTCGCGCTGTTCGATCTGGCGAGCGCGGCGCTTTCCTACCCCGATCCGGCGATGACGCAGGACGTCTCGCCGATCTTTTCGCCGGACGGGCGGTCGCTCGCTTTTATCCGCACCGTCGCGCCGCCGTTCGGCGCGACCGGCACCGAGGCCTCCTATTGGAGCGTGCGGGTGGTGGAGCTCGCGACGGGCAAGGCGCACACCGCTTGGCGCGCGACACCGGGCGCTGGCGGGCGCTATTACGGCACCCGCACCGCCAACCTGTTCTGGAGCGCCGACGACCGGCTGCTGTTCCCATCGGAGGCCAGCGGCTGGGTGCATGTGATGGCGGCGCCGGCGCGCGGCGGCACCGCCGTCGACCTGACGCCGGGCGAGGCCGAGGTGGAGAATTTCACCCTTTCGGCCGACCGCCGCACGCTGATCTATGCCGGCAATTTCGGCGATGTGGAGCGGCGACACCTATGGCAGCGCCCGCTGGCGGGCGGCGCCGCGCGGCAGCTGACGGCGGGAGACGGGATCGAAGGCTTCCCCACAATTGCCGGTGATGCGCTGGCGGTGGTGGCCAGCGGCGTCCGCGTGCCGCCCCATGCGGCGCTGGTAAAGGCTGGCGGTGGGCTTGTCCCGATGGTCGCGGGCGGCGATCCGGCCGAAACCGGCGACTTCGTCGCGCCCGAGCCGGTGCGCTTCGCCGCCGAGGATGGCGTCACCGTCCACGCCACGCTGTTCAAAGCGCGCGGCGGGAGCAAGGGGCCGCACCCGGCCCTTATCTTCCTCCATGGCGGCCCGCGGCGGCAGATGCTGCCCGCCTTTCACCTGATGCCCTATTATGCCAACGCCTACCTGCTCAATCAGCACCTGGCGATGGATGGCTTCGATGTGCTGGCGATCAATTATCGCAGCGGCACCGGCTATGGCCGCGCCTTTCGCGAGGCGGCGGAGACCGGACGGGAGGGTGCCAGCGAATATCGCGACGTGCTGGCCGCCGCCCGCTGGCTGGCGGCGCGGCGCGATGTCGATCCGCGCCGCATCGGCCTGTGGGGCGGCAGCTGGGGCGGCTATCTGACCGCGCTGGGGCTGGCGCGGGATAGCGCCATCTTCGCCGCCGGCGTCGACCTGCACGGCGTGCACGACCTCGTCCGCACGCCACCGCCGATGCTGCCGCCCGAGGTGCAGGCGCGTTGGCGCGAGACCGCTTGGCAATCCTCGCCGGCGTCCGCGCTCGATCGCTGGCGCTCGCCGGTGTTGCTGGTGCACGGGGACGACGACCGCAATGTCGATTTCGCCCAGTCGGTGCGGCTCGCCGAGGCGCTGACCGCGCGCGGGGTCAAGCTCGACACGCTGATGCTGCCCGGCGAGCGGCACGAATTCTTCCGCTACGAAAGCTGGGTGAAGGCCTATGCCGCCACGGACGGCTTCCTTGCCGGAGCGCTTGGCGCGTCACCCAAGCAGTAGCGCGAGGGCGTTGGAGGCAAGGAGAGGCGGGGCGGCTGGCGGCGACGGCAGCACACCTGCTGCGGGCCGGGCGATCGGTGCCAGCGCCGCTATGCCGGCGGCGGTGAGGAACTGACGACGCTGGATCATTGCAGCTTCTCCTGAAGCGGGGCGGGCAGACCCGCGAGATAGAGGGCGCCGCTCAGCGCATCGCCGAGCGGGTCGCTAAGCCGGGCAACGGTGCGCGCCCGCAGCCAGGGCCGCACTTTCGGCGCGAGGCCGCCGAGCAGCGCGCAGCGGGTCGCGCCGCGTTCGAAGATCGTTTCGATAAACCGCTCGATATGGCCCACCGCGTCCTCCACGATCGATCGGGCGATAGCGTCGTCCGCTTCGGCATAGGCCATTACAAGTGGCGCGAAGCTGCCATAATCGCGCGGTGTCGCCTGATCCATCCAGGCGATCGCGCGGGCGGTGTCATGGCCGAAGCGCTCGGTAACGGCGGTGCTGAGCGGCGTCGCACGGGTGCGGCCGTCGAGCGCGCGCAGCGCGTGGCGCATCGCGCTTAGGCCCAGCGCCGCGCCGCTGCCTTCGTCCGAAATGGGGAAGCCATAGCCGCCGATGCGGAAATTCTCGCCGTTCACCCGCACCTGGGCGACGCTGCCGGTGCCGATGATCAGGATCGCGCCGTCTCCCCCGCCATGGGCGCCCAGATTGGCGATGCCGGCATCGGTATCGTAGAGGGTCTCCGCGAAGGGAAAGCCGAAACCCTCCAGCGCGGCGAGCACGCCGGGCCGCGAGATGCCGGCAATGCCCATCGCTGCGCGGATGCCGGCGACCTGCGTGTCGTCGAGGCCCGCCGCGTGCACCGCCTGCGCGGTCACGTCGCGCAGCGTGGCATAGAGCGACTCCAGCCCGAGCCCGGCATTGGCCGGCCCGGCCTGCGCCGTCGCGAGCACTCGGCCGGCAGCGTCCACCAGGCGGCAGCGGCAGTTGCTCCCGCCCGCATCCACGCCGAGGAAGAATTGCGTCATCCGATCCTCCCCTACTGGGTCTGCACTTCTTCCAGCGTCGTGCGGAAGCGCCCGTCGAGCCAGTCGGTGATCTCCCGCGCCGCGGGATGATCGATGGCGCCGTAGCGCGTCCGCAGCTCGGCATGGCGCGGGCCGAGATTGTCCAGCCCGGTATCCTGCAGCGGCAGGATGTCGCGGCGCAGCACCGTGGCGAACTCGCTGCCCAGCACGGAAGTGGCCGCATCCAGGAACGCCTCGCCATAGGCATAGCGGCTACCCTGGCGATAGCTGGCGGCCAGCGTGAGCGCAGGGATGCAGGAAAGCAGCGGCTGCGACGCGGGGTTGATCGCATGGCCGCTGACATGGTGGCGTATCGCGGCGGGCCGCCCGGTAAAGGCGCGCAGGTGCAGGAATTGCGACATGCGCACGCCGTCGTTCACCGGATAATTGTCCCACAGGCAGACCTTGCGGCCGAGTTCGTCCTGCACGCGCTTGAGATGGGCGACCCCGATTTCGCGCGAGACCACTTCCTCTCCGGTCCAATAGACGCGGACCTGGCGATCAAGATAGCGGCCGAGTTCGGAAAGATAGGCCGGTGGCCGCCGACCCCAGGCGCGCTCCAAGATGGGATCGTCCGAATAGAAGCTGGGGCAGAAGAAAATGCGGCTCGCGCGGCTGTTGTTGGCGCAGAAATCGACGAGTTCGGCTTGGCCGCGCGCCAGATCGGGCAGTTCTGCCGGCAGATCGTCGAACAGGATCGCCAGATCCTGGATCCCCAGCGCGTCGAGCTGGCCGAGCTTGTAGCGCAGCGCCGCGCGCGAGTCCTCGCCGAACGGATGCGTGCTGCCGACGGGAGTCAGCGCCACGCCGAAGCGGACGCCGAGCGCGCGGCACTCGGCGGCGAAGGCAGCGATGGCGGCGAACTGTTCGGGCGGATGCGGCTCGCGCCAGCGGCGGCGCAGGAACGGATCGGCCTTGGGGCCATAATGGTAGAACCGATAGCCAGCCCCCGCCAGCGTGCGGAGCACGGTCGTTCGATCGGCCCAGCTCCAGGGCTTGCCGAAAAAGCCTTCGATCAGGCCCAGATTCAACGCCATGCGTGCTCCCTCCTATCGCCTGGATCATTGCGTGCCACAGCCGCCACTGCACCGCGCAGCACCGCTTCCTGGAGCTTGCCCAGTGCGGGATAGGGTTCGCCTTCGGGCCGGTGCACGCGATTGGTTAGCAGGACCACGCTGAGCCCCAGCGACGGCGAGAAGGCGAACCAGGTGCCTGTGAAGCCGGAATGGCCGTAAAACGGCGCGGCGATGCCGGCGAGTTCGGTCTTGTGGAAGCCCAGTGCCTGATCGAGGTCGAACGGCGTCTGCAGGAACGCGGCGATCGTCTTGGCGGGAGCAAGCCGCCAGCGGCCATGGCAGCCGCCATTCATCAGCAGTTGCGCATAGCGGGCGAGATCGGTCGCGGTGGAGAACAGCCCCGCATGGCCCGCCACTCCGCCCCAGCCGAGCGCCGCATTGGCGTCATTCGCCTCGCCGACCAGCATGTTGGTACGATAGCCGGAGAAGGGCTGGGCCGGGGGGTACGGCGCGGCGGGATAGGGTTTGCCGGTTTCCGCCATGCGCCGTTGATACGCGTCGCCCGCCGAGGTGGCGGCGGCGCGCCTGCGCTGCTCGGGCCTCGGCAGAAAGCCGGTCTGGCGCATGCCCATGGGGCGATAGAGGGCATGCGCGACGTAACGTTCGAGCGGCATGCCGCCGACCTGGACGACGATCGCGCCCAGCAGCATGAAGCCGAGATCCGAATAGGCGAAGCGCGCGCCGATCGGGTACCGCAGCGGCAGCGCCGCCAGATACGGCAGCACGCTTCCCGATTCATCGCGGTGTAGCCAGGTTGGCTGCCACTCCCACAGCCCGGCGCGGTGGGTGAGCAGTTGCCGCACGGTGATGGTGGCCTTGTCCGTGCCATCGAAGGCGGGCAGCAACGTACCCAAGCGCGCGTCGAGCGACAGGCGCCCGGTACCGACGAGGTGAAGGATCGCGGCGGTAGTCGCTTCGACCTTGGTGATGGAGGCCATGTCGAACAGGGTATCGACGGTCATCGCACGCGGCGTGGCGAGCGCCTGAAGTTCGCCGCCGGGTTTGGAAGCCAGGCGCTGAGCATCGCCGAACGCGGCGCGATGCACCACCTGGCCATCCCGCGCGACGAGAAGCACGGCGCCGGCATAGAGCGAACCCACGCCGCTGCGCACCGTCTCGTCAAGGGCGGTGAAGCGGGGATCGTGTTGCGCGCGCGGAGCCTCGCGCAGGACCGGGCAGGCCGAGGGCGGCGCAGGTGCCGCCCCTGCGGCCGACGCGGCGAGGATCGCCGTACACGCCGTCAAGCACCCCCGCCGCAGGGCGCGGTGAAAACGGCGCTTCCGCGCGTCCGGGATCGTCGTGCCCGCCATCCTCCCAGCCATAGCATGGCACCTGGGAGCGGCCCATTCCACGATGGCGGGTCGCCATAACGGATCGCCATGGGCGCTGCTTTACAGCCGTCGGCCGGATGTGCGACCTGCTTGGCGAGGGGGGAAGCGGAATGTCGGATCCGCGACGGAGCGTCTTCCCGTGGACGGCGCGCTACCGGTTCACCCGCACAGGCGGTCGGGCCGGCCTTGCTCGCCAGCATGGATTGCGATGACGATGGCTCTCTCCTTCACCCTGGCCGACTGGATCGTGATTGCGGCTTATCTTGCGGTCCTGCTGATCGGCGGTTGGGCGTTCATGCCGCGCCATACCGAGAACGCGCACGAGTATTTTCTCGCCGGCGGCACCGTGCCTGCCTGGCTGGCGGCGGTATCGGTGCTCTCCGCGACGCAATCCGCAGCCACTTTTCTCGGTGCGCCGGACTATGGCTATCGCGGGGACTATAGCTACCTCGCCTCGAACCTGGGCGTGTTGCTCGGCGCGATCTTCGTCGCCCGGGTGCTGATCCCGCGCTTCTATGCCGCGCGGGTGACGACTGCCTACGAACTGCTCACGCTACGCTTCAGCATGCGGGCGACCCGTTGGGCCGGCGGCATGTTCCTCGTAGGGCGCGTGTTTGCCGGCGGCGCGCGCATCTACCTTGCCGCGATTGCGCTCGCCATGGTCGCGACGATGACGGTCAGCGCTACCAGCATCCTGATCGCCGCCGCGGTGGTGGTGGCCGCCAGCTTCCTGTTCACCTTTGTCGGCGGACTTCGCTCGGTGTTGTGGAACGATCTGATCCAGTTCGTCATCTATCTGGGATCGGCGATCGCGGTGCTGGTGTTCCTGCGGCTCTCCATCCCCGCCACCAATGCGGAGATCCTGCAGGGGCTGGCGCAGACCCCGGAAGGTGTGAACAAGCTGCGCCTGTTCGATTTCTCGACTGATCTGAGCAAGCCGTTCTCGCTGCTGGCCATCGTCACCGGAGTTACCTTGCTCCACACCGCTTCGGCCGGGATGGACCAGGATATGACGCAGCGGCTGCTCGCCTGCCGCGACGCGCGCACTGGCGCGCGCGGACTGTATCTGTCGGTCTTCGCCACTGTGCCGGTGGTGGCGCTGTTCATCACCATCGGGCTGCTGCTCTACGTCTTCTACGATCGGCCCGATCTGATGGGCGGCGCGACGGCCCAGGCCGGGCAGCAGTTCGGCGGCGAGAAGATCAGCATCTTCATGCACTATATCTTGACCCAGCTGCCGGCAGGGCTGCGCGGCCTGGTCACCGTCGGCATCATGGCGGCGGCGGTGGCAACGACCAATTCGGCGCTCAACGCCATGTCCTCGGTGTTGATCCAGGATTTCTACCGGCCCTGGCGCCAGCGGCGCGGCGGCGCATCGGAACATCATTACGTCGGCGCGGGCAGGGCGGGTATGGGGCTGATCGGACTGGCGATGTTGGCGATGGCCGTGGCTTCCTATTTCTGGCAGCACCGATCGAACATGGGGCTGCTGGAGTTCGCGCTGCAGGTGATGGTGTTCGCCTATGCCGGGCTGCTGGGCGTCTATTTCGCCGCCGTGTTCACTACCCGAGGCACCACCGGATCGGTGATCGCCGCGCTGCTCGCGGGGTTCGCCACCGTCTGCCTCCTCCAGCCGGCGGTGGCGCGCGCGATCGGGCTGCCGGGTGCGTTGCGCGGCCTGGCCTTCCCCTACCAGCTCTGCATCGGTACGCTGATCGCCTTCCTGGTGTGCATCGCGCCGCGCTCGCCGAGCGCAAACACGCAGTAAGTTAGGACGCACCGCCATGGGCACCGAAGCGATCGACCCCAGCTATGAAGATATCGATCAATGGCCGACACCGCTGGCGGTGGCGGCGATGGTCGAGGGGCAGATGGCCGCGATCGCCAGCCTGCGGGCGCTGACAGGGCCGATCGCGGCGGCAGCAGAAGCGGCGGCGCAGCGGCTGGGGCAGCGCGGCCGGCTGGTCTATGTCGGTGCGGGCACCTCCGGGCGGGTAGCGGTGCAGGACGGGGTGGAGCTGTATCCCACCTTCAACTGGCCCCAGGCGAGGCTGCATTTCATCATGGCCGGCGGGCTTGTCGCGCTCACCGAGGCCGTGGAGGGCGCCGAAGATGATGCAGAGGCCGGCGCACAGGCGATCCGCGACGCGCGGCTGACGGCGGAGGACGTCGTGTTCGGTCTCGCCGCGAGTGGACGCACCCCCTACACCGTCGCCGCGCTGCGGATGGCGCGAGCGGCCGGCGCGCTGACGATCGGCATTGCCAACAATCCGGACACGCCGCTGCTGGATGCCGTCGAACATCCGCTGTTCGCCGATACAGGCGCCGAGATCGTCGCCGGCTCGACACGGATGAAAGCAGGGACCGCGCAGAAGGCCATCCTGAACCTTCTGTCCACCGCGATCATGCTGCGCCGCGGCTTGGTCTATCGCGGCCGCATGGTGAATATGCGCATGTCGAACGCGAAGCTGCTGGCGCGCGGCCGCCAGATGGTTGCCGATCTTGCCGGCGTCGACCTCGATCTCGCGGGCGAAGCGCTCGACCGCGCCGATCACGACATCAAGGCCGCCGTGCTGATCGCGATGGGCGCCGATCTTGCAACTGTGAAAGCCGCACTGGCCGCCAATCCAAACCTGCGCGACGCAATCAAGGCAAGGGGATAGCCTTGAGGGGACATTGCTTCGTTGCCGCCACTATGTGTCATGAATGATACGTTCTTCATCGGGCTCAGCCTGGGCGTGAACAATGTGTTCGACCAGGATCCGCCGGCCTGCTTCTCGTGCAGCCTGAACAACTATGATCCGACCACCTACGATGTCCCGGGGCGCTTCGGCTATGCCCGGCTGAGCTACGGGTTCTGATCGCCCGCAGCCGCGCGGCTGCACCCGCCGAAGCCTTGTCGGCTAGGCGGGTTCCCGGTCGACCAAGCGCAAGCTCCCTCTCCCCACTGGGGCTAGGGAGCTTGCGGCTTCAAGGGCGAAGGACGCAGCGGAAGCCGATGTGCGAGGTCGAGGTATCGATCATTTCGGGATGGCGCGCGGCCGGCCGATAGCGCTGGCGGTACTTCGGCGCACACAGATGCGATCCGCCTTTCAGCACCTTCCCGCCGATGCGGACGCCCGGCTGCAGCGGATCGAAGCTTTCCTTCAGCTTGCCCCCTCGCGGATTGGAGAGGGTGCAGCAGGCGCTGCGCGATTTCTTCTTCGCGCTTTCCGGCCGCTCGCGCCACCAGTCCCGCGTCCATTCCCATGTGTTGCCGATCATGTCGACCAGCCCGAACCCGTTGGGGGGATAAGCGCCCACGGGGGATGTCCGCTCCCACCCGTCCAGCATCTGGTTCGCGAAGGGGAACAGCCCCTGCCAGTAATTCGCGAGCATCGCTCCGCCCGGGGCCAGGTCGTCGCCCCAGGCATAGTCCGCGCCGTTCAGTCCGCCGCGGGCGGCAAACTCATGCTCGGCCTCGGTCGGCAGATCCTTGCCGGCCCATGCGGCATAGGCTTCGGCATCGGCATAGGCGATGTGCACCGCAGGATGATCCCACAGCGCAAGCGTTTCGATGTCGCTGTCGGGGCCCAGGGGATGGCGCCAGTTCGCACCGAATTCGAAGCGCCACCAGTTGCCGGGGTTGGTGGTGTCTACGGGATGAGCGGTCTTGTGGAACACCAGCGATCCGGCACGCTGCATTTCCGGGGGCGTTCCGGGATAATCCTTGGGGTCGGGCGGGACCTCGGCCACGGTAATGTACCCCGTCGCGTCGACGAACGCTGCGAATTGGCGATTGGTGACTGGGGTGCGATCCATCCAGAAACCATCGACGGCAACGCGGCGGAGGGGCGCTTCCTCGGGATAGAAGCGTTAGGACGCCATGGTGAAGCTGCCACCCTCTATCCACACCATGTCTAACGGGTCCTGCGCCCGCTATGGCTTGGCTGTTCTCGGCTTGGCAACGCGGTACTCCTTCCACCTCGAATATCGGTCGCCAGCCTCTGAGCTCGATGGCCACGCGGCCCCGGAGAACGATAGCTCGCGACAAAGCCGGTCATCGCGCTGGGATCCACAAAAACAACAAGGCGCCGGCGGCGCGATGGTTGCTGCCGAGGAAGTCGGCGCCGTGCGGTTCAGCGCTGCTTCTTGGCGATGGTCGCGGTGAAATCGGGATCCTTGTTCGCCACCCAGTCGACGAACTTTCGGACGTTGGGGTTCGCCAGCAGCGCCTCGACATCGGTGCCGTGGCGCTGGAGTTCGGCGTTGGTGAAGTTGGCGATCAGCGTCTGCTGGCAGATCGCGTGCATCGGCACGACATCGCGCCCGCCGCGGCTCTTGGGTACCGGGTGGTGCCAGACGGTCGTCTTGCCCATCGGCCGCCCGCACAGCCAGCACAACACCGGTGCTTCGGGCGGCTCCTCCGCGCGGAGCAACTCGCCATACGGATCTTTCTTCGATTGTCTGCGGTTCATGGGCAGCGCTCCTACTCGCTTCGGCGGCCCGCCGCTACAGGTCGCGAAGTGCCGCAGCGGGTCGGGCGCGAAGGGCAGGGAGGCTGCCGGCGATCCCCATGCCAAGAGTCGCCGCGACGGCGGCTGCCACCGTCGCGGCGACGATGTCCCAGCGCGGGGCCCAGGCGATGGCGAACACTTGGGTCACGACATACCATCCCGCGCCTGTGCCCACGCCCACCGCTACCAGCACCAGGGCTGCGGCGAGCAGGGCATATTCGAGGGCCTGCGCGCCCAGCACCTGGCGGCGGCTGCCGCCGAGCAGTTTGAGGATCACCGCATCGTAGCGCCGTGTGCGGGACGAGGCAGAAACGGCACCGATCAGCACCGCCACGCCGGCTGCCACCGTCACCGCCGCCGCCGCGCGGATCGCCACCGCGATCTGGCCGAGCACCGTGCCGAGCTGGCCGATCACGTCGCCGACGCGGACCAGCGTAACCGAGGGAAGGGCGATGCCGACGCTTCGCATGACCGCGCCGTCGCGCCCTGGGTCCGCGTAGACGCTGGCGAGCAGGCCGTGCGGCGCTTCCTCGATATAGCCGGGCGAGAAGACGATGGCGAAGTTGAGCCCGAGCCCGCCCCAGTCGATCTTCCGCAAGGCCGCGATCCGCGCCGGCACGTCGACGCCGAGCACCGACACGGTGATGCTGTCCCCGACCTTCAGCCCTAGCGACGCGGCCGCCTTGTCTTCCAGCGAGACGAGCGGGGGGCCGCGATAGTCCGCCGGCCACCATCGTCCCGCGACGACCGTGTTGCGTGGGGGGAGCGTGGCCGACCAGGTGAGGGTGCGATCGCCGCGCAGCACCCAGGCGCCTTCGGGCAGCGTCTTCATGTCGGCGACCCGCTGGCCGCGCAGCGCGACGACCGATCCGCGCAGCGACGGCAGCGCCTCGATCGTGGCACCGGGTGCCACGCTTCGGACAGCATGGGCGAACCTCGCGGCATCTTCCGGCTGCAGGTCGATCGCGAAGAAGCGGGGCGCCTTGGCCGGTGCGGCATTGCGCAGTTCGGCGGCGAGGCTGGCATCGATCACCGCCAGCGCGACGAACAGCGAGAAGCCGAGACCCAAGGCGACCACCAGCCGATCGGTTTGCGCGCCGGGCCGATGCAGGTTTGCGATCGCCATTCGGAGCAACGGCGTGCGCGCCCTTGGGAGCTTCGAAGCAGCGAACCGGATGGCGAGGCCGAAACTCCACAACAGCGCGATGAGCGCCGCCACCGCCCCGACAAAGCCGAGCGCTAGGAGCCGGTCCGATGCGGTCAGGACAGCGAGCGCGACCAGTGCCGCCACCAGCAGCGCCATCAGCCCCAGCACGATCGCCGAGGGCCGACGCCCGATGCCGAGCGCGTCGCGCAGCAGGGTCGCCGCCGGCACGTCGCGCGCACGGGCGAGCGCCGGCAGCGCGAACAGCAGGGCGACGAGCAGCGCCAGCAAAGCGGCGGTCGCCAGCGGCACCGGATAGAGCGCAAGGCGCGGCGGCACCGGCAGCGACGCACCGACGAAAGTCGTCAGCAGCCGGGGCACGGCCGCGCCGACGAGCAGGCCGCTGCCGATCCCGAGCGCCGAGACTGCCCCCAGTTGCGCAAGGAAGATCGCCGCAATCGTGCGGGAGGTCGCGCCGAGCACCTTGAGCGTCGCGATGATCCGGGTCTTGCCCGCAAGATAGGCCGCGACGCCGCTCCCCACGCCGACGCCGGCAATGGCGAGCGCGGCTAGCCCGACCAGCATCAGAAACTGCCCGAACTGGTCGATGCCGCGCCGTAGCCCGCCGGCCGCACGGTCGCTGGTCCGCGCCGTCCAGCCCGCGCCGGACAGACGGGCGAGCAGGCGCTTCTGCACCTCGGCTGCCTCTGCGGGCCTCGCCAGCGCGATGCGATAATGGCTTTCGTACAGGCTGCCGGGCTGCACCAACGCGGTCGCGTCGAGCCCCGCGAGATCGACCAGTGCCGGAGGCCCGAGCGTGAACCCCGCGCCGAGCCGATCGGGTTCCTCGGCGATGATCCCGATCACCCGCAGCCATGCCGAGCCCAGCCGCACGCTGTCTCCGGGTTTCACGCCCAGCCGATCGGCGGCTGCTGCCGCGATCGCGATCTCCCGACCCCGTGGGCGGCCGGACAGCGCCCCCGCGGCGAGCCGGAAGCGCCCGACCAGCGGCCATGCCGCATCCGTTCCGCGCAGATCGATCAGCATTGCCGGCGCGTCGGCGCGTTTGCGCAGCATCGCGCGCATCGACACCGTCTCGGACACGCGGCCTGCTTCTGCGAAGGCGGCAAGCTCCGCCACGGTCGCGCGGCGCTGGGAGACGGTAAACTCGACATCGCCGCCCAGGATCTGCCGCCCGTTCGCATCGAGCGCCGCGATCATGCTGGCGGCGAGGCTGCCGATCCCGGCCAGCGCCGCGGTGCCGAGGAAGAGGCACGCGATCAGCAGCACCAGCCCGCGCCCTCCGCGGCGCAGGTCGCGCAGCGCCAGCCGCCAGGCGATGCTCACGCCCGCTGCCGATCGCTGGCGATGCGCCCGTCCGCGAGCGTGACGACCCGCGCGCATCGCGCTGCCAGGGCGGGGTCGTGGGTGATGACGAACAGCGTCGTCGCGCTGGCGGCGTGCCGTTTGAACAGCAGGTCCATGATCGCGGTACCGGTGGCGGTATCGAGATTGCCGGTGGGCTCGTCGGCGAACAACAGGGCGGGGCGCCCGACCAGCGCCCGGGCGATCGCGACCCGCTGCTGCTCGCCCCCGGAAAGCTGCGCGGGGTAGTGGCCGATCCGGTGCGCGAGGCCGACCGCGGCGAGTTCCGCCTCGGCCCGCGCGAAGGCATCCCGCGTGCCGGCCAGTTCCAGCGGCACGGCGACATTCTCCAGCGCGGTCATCGTCGGCAGCAGGTGGAAGGCCTGCAGCACGATGCCGATCCGTCCGCGCCGCGCCACGGCCAGCGCATCCTCGTCCAGCGCGGTGAAATCCAGCCCGGCGACCGACACAGTGCCGCCGCTCGGGTGCTCCAGCCCGGCGAGCACTGCCATCAGCGACGATTTGCCCGATCCCGAGGGGCCGAGCAGCGCGATGCTTTCGCCCGCGGACACCCGCAAGTCGATCCCGCGAAGGATATCCACCCGGGCGGGTGCCTTCCCCAGCGACAGCGAAACATTGCGCGCATCGATCAGCACGCTATCGGAAGGGGATGATGCCATGGTCACGCCTGAAGCGATATGGAGGGTTGCGGGGGATTGTCCATCTCGCGATGCTCCCGCTCCTGGCATTTGCGCCGAGCGCCGATGCCGCGCCGCGCGCGCCGGTGATCTGGGCGTTCGGGGACAGCCTCAGCGCCGGCTATGGCCTTCCGCCCGCCTCGGGATTTACCGCCAAGCTGGAAGCGGCGCTGCGCCGCGCAGGCGTGGCAGCGACGGTCCGCAACGGCGGCGTCGCTGGCGATACGGCCGCGCAGGCCCGCGCACGTCTGCGGTGGGGATTGCGCGGATTGGGGAGGGCGCCCGATCTCGTCATCGTCGAACTTGGTGCGAACGACATGCTTCGCGGCCTTCCCGTCTCGCAGACCAGAGCCAATCTCGATGCGATCCTCACCGAATTGCACAATCGGCGCATTCCCGTGTTGCTCGCCGGCATGCGGGCTGCGCCGAACCTGGGGCCGGAATATGTGCGTGCCTTCGACGGCATATACCCCGCGCTCGCCAAGAAGCATGGGGTAGCGCGCTACCCGTTCTTCCTCGACGGGGTGGCCGGCAATCGGGCACTGCTTCAGGCGGACGGGATGCATCCGAACGCGCGGGGTGTCGATATCATCGTCGGCCGCATGTTGCCGGGCGTTCGCAAGGCGTTGCGTAAGCCGGCGTCGCGGCCGGGATGACCGCGCCCGAACTGCTCGTCCGCGATGGGGCCATTATGCCCAGCGGCGCTATCGACTAGGTGTTTAGGTCGTGAACTCGTAAAGGGTTGTCGCTGATGGCAGCGGCGGGCATGCTAGAACCATGATTGAACGATCGCCGGTCCAGGCTCGATGGGAGCGATATCGCGACGCTCTTCGCGAGGAGCTAGCGTTGGCCGAAGCCGTGGTCGTACGTATCCCAGGGTGGAAGCCAGTCGACGCCGACCAGGGCTTCCGTTGGCTGCAGGCATTGAACCGCGCCGGGTTTGTCGGAGGCCCCAACTCCTGAGAGGAAGGGTTTATGACGAGCAAAACGACGAACAGGTTCTCGCCTGAGGTGCGCGCCCGCGCGGTTCGGATGGTGCTGGAACACGAGAAGGATCACCCGTCGCGGTGGCGCCGGTAGTATCGATCGCGGCGAAGATCGGCTGTTCCGGGCAGACGCTCAACGAATGGGTGAAGAAAGCCGAGGTGGACAGCGGTATGCGCGGTGGTGTGCCGAGTGACGTCGCGGAGCGGATGAAAGCCTTGGAGCGCGAGAATCGCGAGCTGCGCCAGGCGAACGAGATCCTTCGTAAGGCGTCCGCCTATTTTGCGATGGCGGAGCTCGACCGCCGAGCGAAGTGATGGTGTCGTTCATCGACGCGCACCGCGTGGTGTACGGGGTCGAGCCGATCTGCCGGGTACTGCCGATCGCCCCCTCCACCTACCATGCCCATGTTGCCAGAAGGATAGAGCCGACCAAGCGGTCGGCTCGCGCGCGGCGGGACGACGTGCTCCGACCGGAGGTGCGCCGCGTGTTCGAGGAGAATTTCCGCGTCTATGGCGTCCGCAAGATTTGGCGGCAGCTGCGCCGCGAGGGATTCGACGTCGCCCGATGCGCCGTTGCCCGGCTGATGCGTGCGATGCGTCTGGCAGGCGTGATCCGCGGCAAGCCGGTGCGCACCACCGTCAGCGACAAGACGGCACCATGCCCGCTCGATCGGGTGAAGCGCCAGTTCCGTGCTCCGGCGCCGAACATGCTATGGGTGTCGGACTTTACCTACGTGGCGACCTGGGCGGGGTTCGTCTACGTGGCGTTCGTCATCGACACCTATGCGCGTCGGATCGTCGGCTGGCGTGTCAGCCGGAGCGCCCATGCCGGCTTCGTCCTCGACGCGCTCGAGCAGGCGCTGCACGATCGTCGTCCCGCGCGAGATGCTGGCCTTGTCCACCACTCGGACCGCGGCAGCCAGTACGTTTCCATCCAATACACCGAACGCCTCGCAGAAGCCGGCATCGAGCCCTCGGTCGGCAGCGTCGGAGACAGCTATGACAATGCCTTGGCCGAGACGATCAACGGCCTGTATAAGGCTGAGGTCATCGATCGACGCGGGCCATGGCGCAGCTTCGAAGCCGTCGAATACGCCACCCTCGAATGAGTCGACTGGTTCAACCATGGCCCACTGCTCGAGCCCATTGGCAACATCCCGCCTGCCGAACCCGAAGCGAACTACTATGCTGCCGCTGAGCAGATCGATATGGCGGCGTGACTCACATCCAATGGCCTCCGGCAATCCCGGCGCGGTTCAGGCGGATATGAACGACCGGCTTTGGTCGCCAGCTGCCGGGAGCGATGCGCCCAACGATGATGGCCGGCGAGTGCGCCGAACGAAGGTGGAAAAATTGAGTTTGGGGTGCGAATCAGGCATTCGCCAGCGCTCTACCAGCTGCGGATGCGAACGCCACGGGTCCTAGAACAATCCGCGAAAGTCCGCCGATTTCCAGCTACGGTTTTGCAGTAAATTTGCAGTAACTTCCGCGTTCGTGCAGCCATTCAGTGGCTAAGCCTTTGAAAAGGCTGGTGACCCCTACGGGACTCGAACCCGTGTTTTCGCCGTGAGAGGGCGACGTCCTAGACCGCTAGACGAAGGGGCCATTGCTTGGCGGAGGCGGCCAATTACGTTCCGGGGTCGGCTCCGTCAAGCAATGATTTTACGGCATGTTCACCCCGCCACCGGCAGGCGGAGGGTGCCGTCCGGCTCGTGGTGCACTTCGCTATAGGCCGTTACCGCATCGAGCGGCAGCGGGCCGTAGAGGTGGGGGAAGAGCTGGCCGCCGCGCGAGGGTTCCCAGCGCACCGTGTCCCCCAGCGCCGCCAGATCCACGGCGGCGAGCCACAGGTCCGTCCGACCCGCGAAATGCTTCTCCAGCGTCTCCTGCGCCTGCTCGGCGGTGGAGAGGTGGATATAGCCGTCAGCCAAGTCGATCGGCGCACCAAGGAAGACGCGTTCGTGCTCGAGCGCGTCCATCTGCTCCTGCGTCAGGATCTTGTAGGCGGTGAGGGGCATGTCGGCCATGGCTCAGCTCTCGCCGCCGTCGGCGAGGTCTTCGCCCGGCACCGCGTCCGGCGTCGCTTCGCCCGCAACCGCGCCATCGCCCAGGTTCACCTCGGCCTCGTCCTCGGTTTCCTCGATGCGTGCCGCCGAGACGACATGCTCGTTCTGCGCGACGTTGAACAGCCGCACGCCCGCCGAGTTCCGGCCGATCACGCGCAGATCGCCCAGCGACATGCGGATCATCTTGGCCTGATCGGTGACCAGCATCAGCTGATGCCCCTTGGTCGCCGGGAAGCTCGCCACCACCGGCCCGTTGCGGGCGATGTTGTCGATATTGGTGATGCCCTGGCCGCCGCGACCCGTGCGGCGATATTCATAGGCCGAGCTGAGCTTGCCATAGCCATTGGCGCAGACGGTGAGGATGAACTGCTCCCTCGCCTTCAGCTCCTCATAGCGCGCATCGTCCATGCGGCGCGGCGCGCGATCGGCATCCTCGCCCTTCCAGGGCGCATGGCGGAGATAGTCCTCGCGCTCGTCCTGGTCCTTGATGCCTGCCTTGTGCAGGATCGACAGCGACATGACCTGGTCGCCCTCGGACAGCCGGATGCCGCGCACGCCGGTGGAGGCGCGGCTCTGGAACTCGCGCACGTCCTCGCCGGGGAAGCGGATCGCCTTGCCCATGCGCGTCGCCAGCAGCACGTCGTCGCTTTCGTCGAGCAGCGCCACGCCGATCAGGCGATCGTCCTCGTCCTCGCCTTCGAACTTCATCGCGATCTTGCCGTTCGACGGCACGTTGGTGAACGCATCCATCGAATTGCGGCGGACATTGCCCTTGGCGGTGGCGAACATGACGTGGAGCTTGCCCCATTCCGCCTCGTCCTCCGGCAGCGGGAGCACGGTGGAGATGGTCTCGCCATTGGCGAGCGGCAGCAGGTTGATCATCGGCCGGCCGCGGGTGGCGGGGCCGCCCTCGGGCAGCTTCCACACCTTCATGCGATAGACGCGGCCGAGCGTGGAGAAGAACAGCACCGGCGTGTGCGTCGAGGTGACGAACAACTCGGTGATCGCGTCCTCGTCCTTGGTCGCCATGCCGGCGCGACCCTTGCCGCCGCGCGCCTGGGCGCGGAAGGCATCGAGCGGGGTGCGCTTGATATAGCCCTGAACCGTGACGGTCACGACCATGTCCTCGCGCTCGATCAGGTCCTCGTCGTCGATGCCGTCGGCGGCAGCGGCGATCTCGGTCTTGCGCGGGGTGGCATAGGTGTCGCGGATCAGGACCAGCTCGCCGCGCAGCACTTCGTAGAGCTTGGCGCGATTGCCAAGAATCTCGAGCAGCTCGGCGATCGAATCGGCGAGTTCCTTGAGCTCGTCGCCGATCTCGTCGCGACCCAGCGCGGTGAGGCGGTGCAGGCGCAGGTCGAGGATCGCGCGGACCTGGGTGTCGGACAGGCGATAGGTATCGCCGGTCACTTCGGTGTCCACCGCCTCGACGAGGCGGATATACGGCGCGATCTCGGCGATCGGCCATTCGCGGGCGAGCAGCGCCTCGCGCGCAGCCGCCGGGCTCGACGAGCCGCGGATGATCTTCACCATCTCGTCGAGATTGGTGACCGCGATCACCAGGCCGAGCAAGATGTGCGCACGGTCGCGCGCCTTGGCCAGCTCGAACTTCGAGCGGCGGGTGATGACCTCCTCGCGGAACTTGACGAAGGCCTCGATGATGTCGCGCAGGTTGAGCAGTTCCGGGCGGCCGCCGCGGATCGCGAGCATGTTGGCCGGGAAGCTCGATTGCGCCGGCGTGTTCCGCCAGATCTGGTTGAGCACCACCTCGGGCGTCGCGTCGCGGCGCAGGTCGATGACGATGCGCACGCCCTCGCGCGAGCTTTCGTCGCGAATGTCGGAAACGCCTTCGATCCGCTTTTCCTTGGCGGCCTCGGCGATCTTCTCGACCAGCGCGTTCTTGCCCTGCTGGTAGGGTATTTCGGTGAGCACGATCGAGCGACGCTCGCCGCGCTGTTCGAACTCGTGGCGCGAGCGCACCAGGATCGAGCCGCGGCCGGTCTGATAGGCCGAGCGGCAGCCCGAGCGGCCGAGGATCACCGCGCCGGTCGGGAAGTCCGGACCGGGCACGATCTCCATCAGCTCTTCGGCGGTGACCGCGCCGTTATCGATATACGCGAGGCAGGCGTTGATCACTTCGCCGAGATTGTGCGGCGGAATGTTGGTCGCCATGCCGACCGCGATGCCGCCGGCGCCGTTGACCAGCAGGTTGGGGAAGCGGGCAGGGAGGACCGACGGCTCGCTTTCCGAACCGTCATAGTTCGGCACGAAGTCGACCGTGTCCTTCTCGATATCGTCGAGCAGCGCCGTCGCCACGCGGGCGAGGCGCGCTTCGGTGTAGCGCATCGCGGCGGGCGGATCGGGGTCCATCGAGCCGAAATTGCCCTGGCCGTCGATCAGCGGCACGCGCATCGCCCAATCCTGCGCCATGCGGGCCATCGCGTCGTAGATCGAGCTGTCGCCGTGCGGGTGGTATTTACCCATCACGTCACCGACGAGGCGGGCGGACTTGCGGTAGGGCCGTCCGGCGACATAGCCGCCTTCCTGCGCTGCATAGAGAATGCGGCGGTGAACGGGCTTCAGGCCATCGCGAACGTCGGGCAGGGCGCGCGCCACGATCACGCTCATCGCGTAATCGAGGTACGAGGTCTTCATCTCGTCGACGATCGAGATCGGGGTAATGTCAGAAGGGTCGGCGAGCAGGGTCTCGTCGGTCAAAGCGGCATACTTTCGGGTTTTTGTTACGCTGATATGGCTCTAGCCGCCCGCATGCCTCCTGCCAACCCCGCGCCCGCGCGTACGCACGCGCGTGGGGAGCATTGGGAGCCAAGTGGGCGCAGCGACGTTACAGCCGCGCAATGGCCCTATTCAATCGTGGTTCAGCCTCTTTGCGCCACGGGCATCGTGCTTGAATGGGGATGAAGGCGCCTTTACAGGGACCGCAACGCCGCCTGGCCGACGAGGAGAGTTTCACATGAAGTTTGTTTCGAAGCTTGCGCTGACTGCGATGCTCGCGCTGGGTTCGACCGCGCTGGTGACGACGCCCGCGCTGGCCCAGAAGGATAAGAAGGGCGCCGCGAAGGAAGACCCGAACGCGCTCAAGGTGGGCGATGCCTTCCGCAAGGCGGCCCAGCCCGCGATGGAAGCGGTACAGGCCAAGAACTGGGCTGCCGCCGGTCCTGCGCTCGATGCGCTGGATCAGGTCGCCCAGAACGACGACGAGAAATACTATGCCGCCTATCTGCGCTCGCGCATGCAGGCCGGCCAGAACGACATGCCCGGCCTGATGAAGACGCTGCCGGTCCTGATCGCCAACCCCCGCACGCCGCCGACCGAACTCGCCGCCTATAAGCGCCAATATTATTACATGGCCGGCGATCAGGCGATGAAGGACAAGAAGTATCCGGAGGCGATCGACGCGCTGCTCAAGGCGCGCGAAGCCGGCAATAACGAGTTCGATCTCTCGCTCGCGCTGGCGAACGCCTATGCGGCAACCAACCGCCCGACCGAATCGGTCGCCGAAGTGGATCGCGCGATCAAGGCAGTGAAGGCCACCGGCCAGAAGCCGCCCGTCGCCTGG
The DNA here is from genome assembly GCF_000282895.1 of Sphingomonas sp. ATCC 31555. Lineage (GTDB taxonomy): Bacteria > Pseudomonadota > Alphaproteobacteria > Sphingomonadales > Sphingomonadaceae > Sphingomonas. Next base: position 37,871 of record NZ_ALBQ01000027.1, on the reverse strand, counting down.
TACCAGTTCGCCATTCCCCGCGTCTATGCCACCGGCAATCGCGCAGAAACGGCCAAGTGGCTGCAGCAGATGATCCAGGAATATCCGACGGCGAAGAACTGGCGTTGGGGCGTGATGATGCTCCGCGGCAGCGCCGATCAGGCTGGTACCCGCCTGACGAATGCGCAGCGCATTGACCTGTTCCGCCTGCTGCGTGCCACCAAGGTGCTGGCCGACCAGAGCGACTATGTCGAATATGCCGAATCGGTGAATTCGGCCGGTCTGCCATGGGAGGCAGTTGCCGTGATCGATGAAGGTCGCAGCAACGGCAAGGTTCCGGCCGGCAATGCGGACGCTACGCGCATCCACACCTCCGCGCAGGCGAAGGTGAAGGCCGAAGGTTCGCTCGCGCCGCTCGTCAAACAGTCCCAGGCTGCGGCGAACGGCAAGACGGCAGCGCAGACCGCCGACGCCTATCTGGCATCCGGCGACTTCGCCAAGGCCGTCGAGCTGTATGATCTGGCGCTGCAGAAGGGTGGCGTTCTTGCCGATGACGTGAACCTGCACAAGGGCGTGGCGCTCTACAATCTTGGCCGCAAGGACGAAGCCCGCACCACGTTCGGCCAGGTGAAGGGCGCTCCCGCCATCGACCTCGCCACGCTGTGGACGGTTGCGCTGGACCTGCCGGCGCTTTCCTGATCGGCACCGCGCGTTCCGAACGCCAATAGAAAAGGGGCGGTCCGCAAGGACCGCCCCTTTTCACATGCTCTCAGGCGGGCGTGGGGGCACCGATCAAAGCTGTGGAACGGGTACGCCCGGCAGCGCCTTCGCCGTGCGGATCGTGAGCGAGGTTTTGACATGCTCCACGTTCGGTGCGGTGGTGAGACGCGTCGTCAGGATCGTCTGGAAGCTCTGCAGATCCGGAGCGACGATCTTCAGGATGAAGTCGATCTCGCCGTTCAGCATATGGCATTCGCGCACTTCCGGAATTTGCGCGACAAGCTGCTCGAACGCGCGCAAATCGCTTTCGGCCTGGCTTTTCAGGCTTACCATGGCAAAGACGGTTAGGTTATAGCCCAGCGCGCTAGGGTCGAGCGCAGCATGATAGCCCTTGATCGCGCCTTCCTGTTCTAGCGCGCGCACGCGCCGCAGGCATGGCGGTGCCGTCAGGCCGACCCGTTCGGCAAGCTCGACATTGGTCATGCGGCCATTTTCCTGAAGTAGTCCCAGGATACGGACGTCGATCTCGTCGAATCGCATTGTGTTCTGTGGCTCCTGTAGGGCTTCGTTTCTTATCGCGCGTTGTTAGCACAATAAAATTACACGGCAACGCAATTGTCCCACATTGCGACGTACCGAAATGGACTGTTTCCAGCCTCCATCGCCCACCGCTATGGAGGTGCTGCAAAGCAAAAATTTGCGATGCGGGGGAAAGGGCGGTGGCGTTGCGCTTTGATGATTCGCTGGAAACGGTGCTTGCCGGAGACGTGGAGTCGCCGTCCGGTGCGCCATCGGCATGGCGGCAGATCGTCGATCTGATTGGGCGCGGGCGCGCAGCGCCTGATCCGCGGGCGTTCCGTCTCCTCGAAACCATCCGGGGGCGCGTACCGCTTGCAGCGCGCGAAGCGAGCGTGCGGGCGCTGGAGTTTGCCCGGCCGCCAGCGTCGCTGGTGCGGCTGCTCGCAGTCGATGTCCTGCCGGTCGCACGGCCCGTCCTGCGCACCGCGCAGATCGACGATGCAGAATGGATCGCGCTGCTCCCGCAGCTCTCTGCCGAGGGGCGTCATGTCTTGCGGCATCGCCGCGATCTTTCGCCCGCGGTTGTGGGGGCGCTGGCGGCGTTCGGCGCGGATTTCACGCTGGCGGACCAGCGGACGGCTCCGGAGGTAGCGCCCGTCGCCCCGCCACCGGGCCTGTTCGCTGTGGCCGACATCGTTGCGCGGATCGACGCCCATCGCCGCGAACGGGCGGATCGATCGATCCCGGCCGCACCGCCGGTACCACAGGCAAGCGATTTCCGCTTCGAAACCGATGTCGCCGGCGTCATCCGCTGGGTCGAAGGCGTGGATCGTGCGCCGGTGATCGGGCTCTCCTTTGATCTGCAGGGCGTGCACCGGGGCAGCCGGTTGGACGGGGTGGCGGCAGGGGCATTCCGACGTCGGGCCGCTTTCACCAACGCGCGCATGACAATCGCCGGCGATTCGAGCGCGGCTGGAGACTGGCTGATCTCTGCCATCCCCACTTTCGATCCTTTGGGCGGCCGGTTCTGCGGCTATCGGGGCACGGCGCGGCGCCCCCGGGTGGACGAACGTGCCGAGCCGCTGCGGCAATCGCCCGTGGAGGCGGATCTGCTCCGCCAGCTGGTGCATGAGCTGCGCACCCCTACCAACGCGATCGCGGGCTTCGCCGAAATGATCGAGGCGCAGATGCTGGGCCCGGTGCCGGCCGCGTACCGCGAGCGCGCCGCGTTCATTCGCGGCCAGGTGCGCGAGTTGCTCGGTGCGATCGACGATCTGGACCTCGCCGCGCGGATCGAAAGCGCTGCGCTGGCGCTGGCGCCGGGCACGGTTGCGCTGCGCAGCCTGTTGTCGGGCATTGCCGCCGATCTCGCCGAATTGCTGGCGCTGCGCGGTTCGGCGCTGATCCTGCCGGAGGACGATGCCCTGATCTCGGGCGATGCCCGCGCAGTCGAGCGGCTGCTCGCGCGTCTGCTGGCCACGTTGGTGTCGGCAAGCGCGCGCGGCGAGCGCCTCGCCTTGCGCCTCGAGCGGGAAAAGAGCGGGTTTGCGACGATCCGGATCGACCGGCCTGCCGCCCTTGGCGACTATCCGGGCGATGCGATGCTGGCGATTGACGATGAAGGCACCGAGGATCTGACGCTGCTGGGGGCCGGCTTCGCGCTGCGTCTTGCTCGGAACCTTGCGCGCGAGCTCGGCGGCAGCCTCAGCATCGCGAGCGACAGCCTGTCCTTGCAGCTGCCGCTCGCTGAGGCGGCGGCGGGCGGGCATGTCCAGCGGAGCTGAGCGCCGTTCGCCGGCAGAGCATTTTCGAGTTGACGGTTTACGGTCAGCCCATCGGGGCATGCAGCAACCAGAATATGGGGCGTTTTCGCCCATGGTGAAAATGCTATGGTGGGGCGCGCGCAGCGACGGTCAGCTATCGAATTCGAGATGGAGATGCTGCGGGAAGGGCGTGCCGGCCTGATCGATCCGCCCGCGCACGCCTGCTGCGCGGCGCAGATTGGGTTGGGCGAGCAGCGGCTTGAGCAGGGCAGGCAGCACCGCGCGGTTGATGTGCCCGCCGAAGCAGCTGTGCATGCCATGGCCCCACAGCATGTAGCTTTCCCAGGGGCGATCGACGCGGAAGCTGGCGGCATCGGGGATCGCCAGCGGATCGAACATCGCCGAGAGGTTCGATGCCATTACGATGCTGTCCTTGGCGATCCGGCGGCGGCGCAGCTTGCCGCTCGCGATCGCGGTATCGTGCATCGCCCGGCGATAGATGACCGGATTGAGCGGGCGGAAGCGCAGCGCCTCGAAGATATGCGCCGAAAGCGTCGCGTCGTCGCCGTCACGGGCAGCGGCGCAGGCGGCGGCGAAGGGGCCGGGGCGATCGAGCAGTTCGTCGAGCGCGAGGTTTGCGGCGGCGGAAAGCGTCGGCAGCTCGCCGATCATCAGGCCGATCAGGTTATTGCGGATATCGAGGTCGCGCATGCCCGGCATCGCTGCGTCGCCCATTGCGAGGCAGCGGCCTAGCACATCGTCGCGGTGCGGCTGGCTGCGTCGCTCGGCGATATGTCCGTCCATCCAGCTGCGCAGCGCCGCCGCCGCTGCCTCGGCCCGTGCATCGAGCGCGGGATCGGCCTGAAGATCGATGAACAGGTACCAGAAGAGCAGCGTTGTCCACTCTGCGATCGCGGCCTCGGAGGGGCCGGGTGTGCCGAAGTAGCGATCGAGCAGCCCCGCCGCGACCGGCTGGGTCAGCGCCTTGGGCACGTCGATGACGCCGGGGACCATCGCGACGATCTCGGCCGCGGCATTCGCCACATAGGGGGTGACGATCGACGGCACGTCGTCGCGGCGCACCACCAGCCGCATGTTCGAGGTGTCGCGTGTGTAACGGGGGCTATCCTGCATGCCGAGGAAGAAGTTTTCGCCGGCGGTGATCTTTTCCATGCGTGGGGCATAGACGACGCCGAAATCCGCATCGCGACCGAGGATATCGACCACGTCCGCGCGGCGGGTGGCGATCGCGGTGATGCCGTTGTTGGGATAGGCCGCGATGATCCGCCGCTTCAGGACCAGATTGGGCTGGAACAGCCGGAGTAGCGCGAACACCTGCCGCTGTCCGGCCGGGCTGGCGATCGCCGCGCCCAGGCGGCTGCCGATCGTCCCTCCGCGCCCGAACAGCGCGCCGATCCCGCGCGCGATCAGCCAGAGCAGCGCCGCCACGCCCTGGAAGAGGAGCATCAGGCGGCGCCAGAGCGCGCTGGGCAAGTTGAACAGCCAATGCACCTGGACGTCTCCTCTGCAAGCGGGTGGCGATCGGGTTCGGGCGGGCGCTCAGGTGGGATCGATGATACCCATGCCGATCATCCGCAGCGCGGTCATGCTGGGCAGGAAGAAGTAATCGCCGCCGCGCGGCTCGACGAGCTGGGGGAGGCGATCGCAGATGAACGGCAGCTTCCCGGCATCGGCCTCCACCGGGATGACCAGCTTGGGATCGTCCGCGGTCGCATGGTTGCCGATCACCGGGCAGGTATCGCTGCCGGCGTTGAAATCGAGCCCATATTGCATCCATTGCTGCTGCACGAACTCGAACTGGCGGAACAGGCTGGTGCAGATCGCCATGAAGATGATGCCATGGTCGCCGTCGTCCGTGGGCGCGTGCGGGTCATACTGGCCATAGGGCAGCCCGCGGCGCAGGATACGCCGCCGGTTGATGATCGCGGAACCGTCGCGCGACATGCCGTTCGCGTCGAACGTCGGCCCCAGCGTGTCGCGCGGGTTGGCGCGCCGGAGGTGCGAGGTCACCGGACATTTCGATCCCACCGGATCCGAAGCATAGATGAAGTTGGTGAATTTGAGCGCGATCTCGGCGAGCTTGGCCTTGTCCTTTGCCGCGCGTGCCCGTTCGAGTTCGGCCCGGAACTGCTGCCAGGCAGGGTAGGTGGGGGCGATCATCAGCGGCACGCCGTCTTCCCAGCGGCCGACCATCTTGGCCTTGATCGTCTCCACCGCCTCGATGTGCGGCACGGCGCGTACCCGGGCATAGCGCGCGGCCTGATCGTCGATATAGCCGTGGAAGGTGCCGACCGCCTCGTGCAGCTTGCGATAGGCCATGAAGGTGCCGTTGCGGCTGAACTCGATCGGCATCGCCGCGCCCGGAATTTCCTGCGCCTCGTCGGGATAGCCGAGCAGGAACTCGCCGGTCGCCAGCGGTTGCCAGCTGCCATCCGCCATCAGCTTGCCGCCGCCCGCCACGCGCACCCGTTCCGCCTCGCCCGAGAACTGGCCCGAGAAGACCGGATCGCCAAAGCCGTCCGAAAGGCCGAAATGTTCCTTGTTGGTGGGCCAGCATCGATCCCCGTCGGTGCGCATCACCGCCGACAGATCCTGCCATCGCGCATTGTTCGGCCCGACGCCGTCGAGCAGCACCACGCCCCCTTCCGATTGATCGCACAGCGCGATGAGCGCGTCGGTTTCATGGCCCAGCTCGTCGCAGGCGCTGCCGTCCGGCTTCTGCTGGGCATAGAGCGTCAGAAGGATGTGCACGCGCTTCTCGCCGCGCGAATCCCGCCACACCGCGTCGCGCTTGTCGAGGAACGGGTCGTCGCCGAGCAGCGCGGCGCGCGCCTCCATGCCGTCGATGAACTCGTCGGGCATGCCGCGCAGGGTGCGGGTCGGCACGCCGAGCGCGAGCAGTCCGAAAAAGGTGAAGCCGATGTTGAGCGTCACCTTCGGCTTCATCAGCTGCACGCGGCCGGGATAGTCGGGCACGCCCTCGGCCCGCACGATGTCCTTCACCCGGGGATTGCGCGTCCGCAGCAGCGGCTCTTCCCGCTCCGGATCCTTCCAGCGCGCGGCGGTGGTGATCCTCGGGCGCAACGCCTCGACAAAGGCGCGGCCCTTTCGCGCGTCGCGCACGGTCAGGTAGAAATTGCGCCCTTTGGGAAATCCGTCGCCATAGGTGCGCAGGATGCCGCCCTGGATATCGGCAAGGTCGAGCAGCGTCGCCGCGGGAGCGGTATTGGTGGCGTTGGTCATGCCGCGTCTCCCGGCAGCTTGCTGCGGATCACCCCCGCCGGTTGAGTCGGTCCGTCCAGATCGCCGGGCCGGTTGGCGGTCAGGAAGGCGCGGAACGCGGCGCCCCATTCGGCAGGGTCGCGGTGCTGCTGCGCGATGGCGAAGCGCGTGAAGGCCTGTTGCAGGTACAGCGCCTTGAGCACGTTGCGCAGGTCGCTGCCCGGTGCGGCAGGGTAGGGCTGTCGCCCCTTCCAGAGCACCCAGTAATAATCGACCACCAGCCCGAGCACGAGCAGCGCGAGCCCCGCCCAGGGCATCCAGGCCCAGCCGCTCCAGCCGGCAAAGCCCGCCGCCCAGGCCCAGCCGGTCCACCGCAGGATCCACGCCGCCAGCGATGCCAGCAGCATCAGCGCGCCGGCGCCCGGCAGCAGCGCCAGCCCCAGAATCGAAATCGAGCTGAGCTTGGGCGGCACATACCAGTAATCGTGGAACGGCATCGTCGTTTCGATCTGGCAGCGCTGGATATAGCTCGCGAAGCTCGCCGCATCGGTCACCGTGTCGAAATCGTAGCAATATTGGAAGATCGAGCGGAGCTCGGGTTCCATCTGGCCCCATAGTTCCTCGAGATAGCGGCGCGGTTCGCCGGCGCCGCTGGGATCGAGCAGGTCGAAGTCGATCGTCCAGAAGATATAGGGGCAGGTAATCTGATCGACCGGCTGGGGCTCGAGCAGGTTGGTTCCCCGAATCGCGTTGACCAAGGCATCGCTGTGGTCGCGGCCGTTGAAATAGGGCTGGTCGAGGATCACGAACCGCGTGAAATGCGTCCTGAGGTTGCGGGAGAAGGGGCTGTTGAGCCCGATCTCTTCGGTCGCATGCGATTGCAGCGCGGTCGGCAGCGTCTCCAGCACTTCGCGCACGACATGGATCGGCGAGCTCTTGATGCCGTCATGCTCGACAATGCCTTCGTTGCACACCGGCACCGCGGCCGTGAAGAAATAGCTGCTGACGTCGATATTAGCCATCGGACCGCTCCCCTTCCTTGTCCGCTGATGCGTCGGCGGTAGGGGGCGGCTCGGTTCCCGGCGTGCCCGGCGTCGGCGCGCGCAGCACGGCGGCAACCTTGGTGCGCACCGACTCGCGCGCATCCTCGTCCGCATTTGCGCTGGAGGCGATCACCGTTTCGGTGGCGATCGGGTGCAGGGCGCGATCCGCGGCGATGGGGCCGGTGCCGTCCCGGCCCCAATGCCCCAATTCGGCGGCGGCACGGTTCCGATCGGCGGCGGCGGTGTCGCAGCTTGCCACCGGCGCATAACCCGGCGCGCCCAATCCGCCCTGGTTGGCGATCAGCAGCCGTTCGAACGCCGAAGCCAGTTCAGCGTCGCTGAGCGTGCCCGCCTTCGCTGCGATCGCGGCGAGCCCGTGCGACAGCTTCAGCGCCAGCTTGATGTCGCGCTGCCCGCTCCCCGGGGTCGCGTTGTAATAATAGTTGGTGTCGATCTGATTGGCGCGAATATAGTTTTTGAACGGCGTGATCGGAATCGAGTTCGGGTATTTCGTGCTCGAATACCAGAATAGATCGAGCCCGCCCGGAATGCCGTCGGCGAAGGCATCGATATACTGGTCCCAGGTGCCGTTGAAGTTGCTGCAGAACAGCATGTAGTCGTTGGACAGATCGGAGGGGGGCTGGCCCAGCTGCGGCCATTGATCGCGGCGGATGATCACCCAGCGCGCGAAATGAATGAAGCCGAGGCCGAGCAGTCCCGACAGCGTGGCCGGAAGCGATCGGGAGAGCATGAACAATAGATTGTTGATCCAGGTAACCCATGGCCGCATCGGCGTGACGACGTTCATGCCATAGGCTTTTCCGGCCAGATTGCTCATTCACCCATCCCCCACAGGAATAGCGCACGACGCCGTTGATCCGACGATTCTGGAACGAATAACGCAGCGATTTGCAATATTGACGGTGTAGGCGTACCGGTTGTTGGCTCGGCTTGCAACGGAGTACATCACAAAAGTAACCATTTGTGATGTAACTTGCCAATAAACCGAGATTCCTGATTGTAGGATGCAAAACTCGATAATAAGATAGGGCGAAAAGGAGGGCGTGATCCTAGTAACCTTTGCCGGGTTCATGTCTACGCAGATCTGAGGGGGATTGCATTGGATATGGCCGATCCGATCACGCCGCTTACGCCCGCAGAGCAGGCCTTCGTCGCCACGATCAACGCGACATGGAATCGGGATCAGGTGCTTGCGCGCCTGAAGGTGGATCTACAGACTGCGATCGAAATCGAGCTCGCAACGATTCCGATCTATCTTTATACCTATTACTCGCTTGTTCGGAACAACGAGAGCGGCGAAACGATCAGCGACGCGCAGCTCTATGCCAACAAGGCGGGCGGCATCATCATGAGTGTGGCGGTGGAGGAAATGCTCCACATGTCGCTGTCGTCGAACGTCCTTTGGTCGATGGGCGTGATGCCGCAGCTTTATGGCAAGGCGCCCGCTGCTTACCCGACCGGGCTCCCCTATCATAACCCGACAGGGCCGGCGGGCCCGGACGGCAAGACGGCCGTGCAGATTCCGCTCGGCAAGCTCAGCTTCGAGCAGCTGTGGCACTTTCTGCAGATCGAATATCCCGAACAGTGGAACGCGCCGCCGCAGGACAGCGATTGGGATACGATCGGCCAATTCTATTCGTACATACGCTGCCTGTTGAGCACGCGGTTCCTTGCCGATTCCGATTTTCAGCAGGGATCGATCGGCAACGCGATCCAGCCGGACAACTACTCGCCGAACAATGTCGATACGCTGTACCCGTCCGGCGGTTTCGATCCGTGGAAACCGGCACCGCCGGCAACCGTTTCCTGGACCGATCCGGTGCAGGGCGCCGCGGCGGCGGCCGTTTTCCCGAATGTGGAGGACAGCCATGTCGGCCCGGCGCAGCTGATCGCCGTCCGATCCATCCAGGATGCCGCAACTGCGATCGACACGATCTGCGATCAGGGGGAAGGCGTGCCGATCCCCGATATCGGGCCCGGCCCCGACGACGATCCATCGAAGGGCGAGGAATCGCACTATGCAAAGTTCCTTACGCTCCAGGCGCAGTTCGCAGACTATGCCGGTACCAGCGAGGTACGCCCGGCCCAGCCCCCGCCACCGGTGGACGTGATCCAGCCCGCGGTCACCGCGCAGGCGCTGCTCGATGCGGGCGTGCTGGTGGACATGCCGGACAGTCCTGTAGCGGCGAATTACCCCGAATATTATGTCGACATCGCCAATTTCTGCAGCGCCTGCTTTCAGTACATGCTGGTGATGACCGAAACGATCTACCTGGTGCCGCCCGCTCAGCAGAAGCTGTTCTTCAACGAAGGCTTGCATCGTTCGATGATCTGGGTGCTCGACAAATATATCCGCACGATCCGACAGATCCCGATCCCGAGCGGCGCATATGCCGGTTCGATGATGGGGCCCGTGTTCGAGAATGTCTCGCTTGGTGATCGGGCGGTATCGTTCCAGGGTCTGACCGCCTTCGGCAACAAGGCGATCGCCGCCGCCAATACCCTGATCGCGCAGCTCGATGGCAGCGCGGTGGTCGATCACGTCCAGGCGCTGTTTACGTCCGGACGTGCCAACGCCCAGGCGGTGAAGGTGGACAAGGGCGATACCGGCCTGGTCGAGGTGCTGCAGAACGTCATCTACTATGTCGGCGTGGCGATCTCCAAGACCGGCACCAACAACGCCCCGATGCACCTGCCCGATGTGGGCCCCTATTGGACTGCAGCCCAGCAACGCTGATCGTCATGCGAGAGGAACGTTCATGGCATCCTGATCTACGCCGACCCCATCGCCCGCGCCCGCTCCCGGTGTTCCCGTGCCGACGCCCTATCCCTATGCCGACGAGCCAGCCTTTCCGGGCTTCAGCGTGATCGGTCCGCAGCCGGAGGGGATGCCGCTGCACGCATGCATGGGGCTGAACGCCTGTGCGGGATCGGATCGTTTCGGGCTGCTCGGCCCCCCGGGGGGCACGCCCAATGCCTGTGCGGGGCAGGGCTATTGCTCGACGGGAACCGATCACACCTGCCATGTGCAGAACGAGTGTAAGGGGCAGGGCGGCTGCGGCCTGTACGGCACTGGCGAGGAAATGAACAATCCCGGCGCCAATGCCTGCCGATCGCAAGGATCGTGCGCCACGCCGATCAACGCCGAACGCTTCAGCACCAACGGCCCCAACCAGGGGCAGAGCGTGTGGCTGCGCGCGCGTGCCGTGTTCGAAGCGAACTGGGAAGCGACGCGGGCGGAGCTGCTCGCGGCGCAGAACGTGCAGAAAATCGGGCCGCAGCAGCCGCTGCCGGCGGCACTGGGATCGCCACCGGCTGCCTTTGCGGGCACCGGGCCCAGCTATCTGTGGATTTCCGAGGACAACAACGCCCGGGACAACATGACGGCCTGTGGGTCGAGCGGGATGAGCGGCGCTGGTGGCTGCAGCTGACGGCGCACTGGCGGCGCTGCCGCGGCTGGGGCTCGGGCTGGGGCTTCGTAGCGTTCATTTCGACGCGATCCTTTCGGGCGCGACTCGGGACCTGTGGTTCGAGGCGATCTCCGAAAACTTCATGAATTCGGGGGGGCGACCCCGCGCCGTCCTCGACGCGGTCGCGGAGCGCTATCCGGTGGTCCTGCACGGCGTCTCGCTGTCGATCGGGAGCACCGATCCGCTGAACCGCGCCTATCTCGCCTCGCTCAAGCGGCTCGCCGATGCGGTTCGCCCGGCCTGGATCAGCGATCATCTGTGCTGGACGGGGGTGAACGGGTACAACACGCACGATCTGCTGCCGATGCCGCTGACCGAGGAGAGCTTGGCGCATGTGATCGTTCGGGTCCGGCAGGTCCAGGATCAGCTGGAGCGTCCGCTCATCCTCGAAAATCCCAGCGCTTATGTGCGTTTCGCCCAATCGACGATCGACGAGCCCGCGTTCCTGCGTGCGCTGGCGCACGAAACGGGATGCGGGCTGCTGCTCGACGTCAACAATGTCTATGTCAGCTGCTTCAACGCCGGCACCGATCCGCGTGCCTATCTCGACGCCTTCCCGTTCGATCGTGTCGTCCAGATGCATCTCGCCGGGCATCAGGATCTCGGCACGCATGTGATCGACACGCACGATCGCCCGGTGCGCGCCGAAGTCTGGGATCTGTTCCGTATCGCCTGGGCGCGGAGCGGCGGTGCGGCCACCTTGCTGGAATGGGACGATCACATTCCGGCGTTCGATGATTGCCTCGTCGAGTTGCACAAGGCCGAACGCTACATGGCGGGCGTTTCGGACCCGGTGGATTTGGCGGTGCCGCTGGCGATGCCGAACAGGATGGAGGATGCGGCGTGACGGCGCTGGCGGCGGCGCAGCGGCGGATGCATGCGGCGCTGATCGATCCCCAGGCCGATCCGGCCGCGGCGCAGGCGTTGTTCGCCAGCGACGGTCGGCTCGGCGCCGCCGACGGTCTGGCCGTATACCAGCGCGGCTATGTCCAGCGGATGATCGCCTGCATGCGCGAGCAGTTCCCGGCGCTGTGCCACGCGCTCGGGCAGCCGCTGTTTGACGATTTCGTTGTCGATTATCTAAGCTACTCCCCCCCCAATCAACCCACCCTCCACAATTTCGGCCGCCGCTTCGCTGGCTGGATGGAGGCCAGCAGGCCTGATGGCAGTGCGCGCGAGGCCTGGATCGATTTCATGATCGATCTCGCCGGCTTCGAATATGCTGTGTTCCAGATGTTCGATGCCCAGGGACAGGAGGGTCGCCCGGCAGCGACCGCAGACGCGCCCGACTGCGCCTTGCGCCTGCAGCCGGCTTTTTCGCTGGGCCGCTATGGCTTTCCGGTCGCCGGCTATTTCCACGCCGTGCGGCGCGGAGAGGCGCCGCGGCTGCCACTGCCCCGGCGCTCTCACCTCGCGTTGGTGCGCAGCGGCTATGTGACGCGCACCATACTGTTAAGCGTTCCACAATTTGATTTTTTGGCGACGATGTTGGCGGGAAACGATGCAGCTGCGGCGCTGGCTGCCGTTGCCGCCAGCCATGGCTTCGATGCGGGCGCGGCGGAGACGATGTGGCACGGCCCGAACGGCTGCCGTGCGCGGTGGATCGAGTGGGGCTTCTTCGTTGCCGACCCAGCATGATCTCCGCGCTGCCGAAATTGGACGACACTTGCGTCCAAGACGTCTGGCGCGTGGCAGGCAAGGAAAGAAGTGGTCGGGGAGACAGGATTCGAACCTGCGACCCTCTGGTCCCAAACCAGATGCGCTACCAGGCTGCGCTACTCCCCGACGTACGTGCCGCCTAGGGCTTTGTTGCGCCGTGCACAACCCCGGAAGCAAACATGCTGGTGGGCCCGGCAGGATTCGAACCCGCGACCTAGCCGTTATGAGCGGCCAGCTCTAACCGCTGAGCTACAGGCCCCCAGCAGGATCGCCCCTAGCGGAGCTTGGTGCCCGCCTGCAAGCGTGCGCGGCACTCCGGTTGCTGAAGCGGTGTGCTTCCTTCTCAGCACGCGTGCAAATATTGGGCTATGGTGGAGGCGTGCGGGGGCAGGGCGGCTGCCGCGCCGGCGATGGTTTTGCGCATCGCCGCCAGGATTTTGGACCTAAGCTCGGGCGTCATGCTGTTCGCAAGCGAGTCATGCCCCCGAGGTATCACGCCTTGCCCGAGCAGAACCGCCAGCCAGCTTGCGTCCATGAACAGGTCTCCCTCGCGACCCAGCAGCCGGCCGGTGCGAGCGAACAGCGCCACCTTCTCGATCAGAGTCTCCGGCACGGTGATGGCGCGGCAGTGGCGCCAGAATGACGTGTCATCGCGCTCGGTGGCGGTATAGTGGAGGATCAGGAAGTCGCGGATCGCATCCCATTCCCGCGTCACCCGCCGATTATATTCGGCGCGCACCACCGGATCAAACTGCTGGTCGGGAAACCAGCTGAGCAACGCGGTGATCGCGCTCTGGATCAGGTGGAGGCTTGTCGACTCCAGCGGCTCCAGAAAGCCTGATGCTAGTCCGATCGCGACGACGTTGGCTGCCCAGGGCGTGGTTCGCCGGCCGGTGGTGAAGCGCAGGTGGCGGAGCTCTCCGACCGTTGGCGCGTCGAGATTGGCCAGCAGCAGCGCTTCGGCCTCGGCCTCGCTGCAGAAGCTGCTACAGAAGACATGGCCATTGCCGGTGCGGTGCTGCAGTGGGATGCGCCATTGCCAGCCAGCGCCACGTGCGGTGGCGCGGGTGAAGGGCGTCGGCGGCGCGACGGCAGCGGTGGGGACCGCGATCGCGCGATCGCAGGGCAGCCAGTGCGACCAATCCTGATAGGGTACGCTCAGCGCGTCGCCGATCAGCAGTGCGCGGAAGCCGGTGCAGTCGAGGAACAGATCGCCCGAGATGGTGCGACCGTCTTCCAGCGTGAGCGTGCGGACGAAGCCGGTTTCCGGATCCTGCTCCACGTCGCCGATCCGGCCTTCATGGCGCACCACGCCGCGGCTTTCGGAAAGCTGGCGAAGAAAGGCGGCGTAGCGCCCGGCATCGAAATGATAAGCATAGCCATAGGTGGCGAATACCGAGCGAGCGTCGCCCTGGGGCAGGCCAAATCGACCGTTCATTGCCGCCAGGGTGGACAGCGAATAGGCTCCCAAAGGTGTCGTATCGCCTTCCGCGCGCGCGGCGAGCCAGTGCTGGTGGAAGGGCACCATCCCGAAATCGTCGCCATAGCGGCCAAAGGGATGAAAATAGCCTTCGCCCCTTCGCCACCAATCCACAAACTCGATTCCCAGCTTGAACGTGCCGCCGGTCGCCTTAACAAAGGCGGCCTCGTCGACACCGATCATCTGATTGAAGCCGTGGATCGGCGGGATGGTCGCTTCGCCGACGCCGACCGTACCAATGGCTTCGGATTCGACCAGAGTAATGGCAATGCCAGTGCCGGCCAGCGCCTGAGACAGCGCGGCAGCCGCCATCCAGCCAGCACTGCCGCCCCCGGCGATAACGATGCGGCGAAGTGGTACGTTCATGCTGCTTGTGCGTGGCAGGTGCGGCGTACGAAATGGTCGTGCTGCGGCAGTCTTGCTGCGGCTGCTTGCAGCGTGTCGCGGCGCGCGGCGACGAGCGCGGCCATGGACTCGAGCGACATCCTATCGGCAGCCGGATCGTGGCCCTGCGGTATTCGGCCCTGGCCTAGCAGTATCGCCGCCCAACTCGGCTCCGCGTGCGATTCAAGGTCGTACATGGGTACTCGTCCCATCGCATCCCAAAGCGCGAGCTTGTGGGTAAGAGTGTCCGGCAAGGCCATGTTGGCGCTGTCGCGCCAGAAGGGCTCGGGCCTCTGGCTAATGCAGTAGTGGGCGATCAGGAAATCCCGGATTCGCTCATACTCCGCGATGGTCTCGCGGTTGTACTCCGTCCGGATCGGAGGCGCGACGCGGCCGTGCGGCAACAGTTCGGCGAGGCGGGCCAGCCCTGTCTGGACCAGTTGCAGGCTAGTGGATTCCAGCGGCTCCATGAAGCCTGCAGCGAGGCCGATAGCAATCACGTTGTGGGCCCAGAACTGCTCGCGGCGGCCGGTCGTGAAGCGCAGCAGGCGCGGCTCGCCGATCGCGTCGCCGTCGAGGTTGCTGGTAAGGATATGCGCCGCTTCGTCATCGGAAAGGTAGCGGCTGCTATAGACTAGGCCATTGCCCGTGCGGTGCTGGAGCGGGATGCGCCATTGCCAGCCAGCGGTAAGCGCAGTTGATCGGGTGAAAGGCGTGAAGCGGCCGGCCCGGGCAGACCCCTGTGCGATCGCACGATTCGCCGGCAGCCAGCCGGACCAGTCGACGAGTGCCACTCCGAGTTCCGCGCCTAGAAGTCTGCTCGCAAAACCGGTACAATCGATGAAGATATCGCCGTCCAGCCGGCGATCACCGTCGAGCCGAAGGGCAGCGACGTCGCCGCTATGCGGATCGCGCTCCACATCGACGATGCGGCCTTCCATATGCGCCACGCCGCGCGACTGCGCATAGCTACGCAGCAGGCAGGCATAGAGGCCCGCATCGAAATGATAGGCGTAGCGATATTCAGCGGCTTCTCCACGCGACGCCTCGGGCGGCGCAAAGCGATCCTGCCGAGCGAGGATCGCGGGCATCGACCAAGCGTCGATCGGATCTTGTTCCCGTCCGGCGGTGCGCAGGCGGTGCCAATGATGGTGGGGGGCGGTGCCCTCGATCGGCGCGCCGAAGTCCCCGAAGCCGTGGAAGTGGCGGTTGCCGAGGTGACCCCAGTCGACGAATTCGATGCCCAGCTTGAAGCTGCCTTGGGTAGCGGCGACGAACTCTGGTTCGTGCACACCGAGCAGGCGGTTGAAGTCTTGAAGGATCGGCACGGTCGCCTCGCCGACCCCGATCGTTCCGATCGCATCCGATTCGACCAGCGTGATGCGGGTAAGCGGTGCTGGGCGTAACCGCGCGAACAATGCAGCGGCCATCCACCCGGCGCTGCCGCCGCCTGCAATGATGATGTGCTGCGGCATTGCGCGAGCGTTCCCATTCTGCCGATCGAGAGCCGAGTTTAGGCGGAATCGGCGGGCGGAAAAAGGATGCCCCCGGGCCAGAGGTCCGGGGGCATGGGATAGAAGAGTTGTTAGAAGAGCGTACGGAATAGGAAGGCGAAGCGCCGATCGGTATCCGTCCAGCCGTAACGCGGCTTCAGGCTGGGATCACCCACATCGAGGAAGGTCCGCGAGTTGAGCAGATTGTAGCCCTGTACACCGATCTTCACATTCTTGGTGAGCGAATAGAGGATCGATGCGTCCAGCTGCCCGTAGCTTTCCGACCAGACCGGATAGTTGATGTTCGCGGCCGAGGTTGTCAGCAGATAGTGCGAACGCCAGTTATACGCCGCACGAGCCGAAATTCCGTACTTTTCGTAGACGAGAGCTGCGTTGTACGAGTACTTCGACAAGCCCTCCAACGGCAGATTCAATCCTGCGTTGGTTGTCTGGTTCGGATCGAACACGTTCACCGCCGTGTTCCTGCCACCCGACGAATCGACGAAGGTGTAGTTGCCGCTGAAGCCTAGGCCTCCCAGCGCCCCCGGCAGCATGTCAAAGAACTGGGTGTAGCCGATCTCGAAGCCCTTGATCTTGCCGCTGGACCCGTTGGTCTGCTGCGTCACGTCGAAGGTCAGCGTCTGGCCGTTCGACGTAAAGGTCTGCTGCGTCAGGCCGGCAAAGATATAGTTCGAGATATCCTTGTAGAAACCGGCGAACGTCAGGCTGTTCGATCGACCGAAGTAATACTCGAGGCTCACGTCGAACTGGTTGGAGCGGGTGGGCTTCAAGTTCGCATTGCCGGCGCTGCCAGTGAACGGCGTCAGTGTCCCGTTAACGCCCGTGCCGGTGCCGATGCCGGTGACCGAATCAAAGCTATAGCCAAGCGATACGTATGGATTGAGCTGCGCGAAGGTCGGTCGAACGATCGCCTTCGCCGCGGCAAGACGAAGCTGCAGATTTTCCTTGAGAAAGAAGCGCAGGTTCAAGCTGGGCAGCACATCGGTGTACGATCCGTTGCCCGTGGTCGGCTGGGTGATCGTGCCGCCGGCGAAGCGGAATGCCGCTGCATAATTGGCGCAATCGGTTGCGTTTACCGTCTGGCCGGCACGCGGGCCGGTGGTGATGGGCGTGCCGACAACGCAAAGGCCAGGCGACGAGGTCGGCGCGCCGATGGTGATCGGGGTGCCGCTTGAGCCGGTCTCGGTACGTACGACCCGCACGCCGATATTGCCGTCGAAATGGCCGAGGGGGCTCTGTTCCATGCCGAAGCGCATCAGGGCATAGCCGGCATAGGTCTTTTCGGTCTGGTCGTTGATACCGCCCGGGTTCGTGCTGTAATCGTCGCTCAGCGGCGCCCAGCCCCAGCCGTTCGACAGCGTGCTCTTCAGATAGTCATACGCGTGCGCCGTGCCATTTTGCACGAGGCTTGCCGACGGGAACCAGAAACCCGCGCCCGGTTGCGGTGCCTTGCCGCGGAAGAAGTTGTTGTAGTTCACCAATTGCGTCTGATTCGGCAGGCCAGCATTCTGCGGACCGCCTGGATAGCCGGTCTGGTTGAGGAACACCGCGCTGCCCGGCTGCCAATATTGCGCCGAGAGCAGGCCCCAGTTGTAGGTGCTCTGCCGCGTGGTGGCGGAGCGATCGGTGAAGCGGCCGCCGACGCGGAACGACTTCAGGAAGTCGCTGTCAGTGAACGTGTACTCGACGTCGGCGCGGGTTGCCCACTCGTCTGCCTCATTGTCCTCGATGTGGTCCATCGCGGCAGCCCACCAGTACAGATTCTTGTCGGTGAGCGACTGGGCGCTGTTCGTCGGCGTCATCGTAATCGACGGATCGTCACTGCTGAAATCGAACGCGATGGTCGTCGGGATGTTGGCGCCGGTGAATGCCGTCATGCTGTACACCTTGGCGGTGGACTTGATGTACTGGAGATCGGCGCTGACGGACCAGTTTTCGTTCGGCGTCCAGCGCAGGTTGCCCGAGAAGTCCTGGGTCTTCTTGTCCTGGCTGCCGGCGCGGGTGTCGAGGTTGAGGTTGCGGTTCTGGATGACGCCCGACTGCAACTCGCGGTTCGGCCCGAACTGGTAGGTCGAGTTGTCCGACCCCGGCATGTCATAGTCGCCGATCGCGTATTCGATGTCGCGCGGCGTCGCTTTCGAAATCAGCGCTTCGAAGGTCAACTGCAGCGTGTCGCTCGGCTTCCACTGGAACGAACCGTCGAACGCGGTACGCTTCTGCTGCCAATCGATTCGGCGGAAGCCCATGCCGTTGGGGATGAAGACGTTGGTGCCCGCAGCCAGACCATCCTGCGGTGCAGTCAGTGTGCCGCGATCGTAGCGACCTGCCGTGATGCTGTCAGTACGGTTGCCGATGTTGTTGAGCGAATAGCTGAGCAGCAGCCCCATTTCGCCGAGCGGAGTCTGCCAGCGGCCGCTGGCAAGCGCATTGCCCGACCAGAAGGTCTTCTTGCGCAGATCGGCGTAATTGGCGTCGCCGGACAGGGCAAAAACATAGCCGGGGGCGTCGAAGGGCTTGCGGGTGCGCAAGTTGATGATGCCGCCGATGCCCCCTTCAACGAGGTCGGCCGACGGGTTCTTGAAGACGTCGACGCCGACGAGCAAGTCGGCGGACACGTCTTCAAAGGACAGCCCGCGGCCGTTGTTCGCCGAGAAGACGTCGCGGCCGTTCAGTTCGGAGCGGACCCAGGACAAGCCGCGGATGAACACGCCACCGCCTTCGGACGACAAGCGGGCGGGATCGCGATTTTCGTTGGTGCGCTGGAGCGTAACGCCGGGCACGCGCTGCAGCGCTTCCGAGACCGATCGGTCGGGAAGGGCGCCGATATCCTGCGCGGTGATCGAGTCGACAACCTGTTCGGCGTCCCGCTTGCGATTGCGCGCGCTCTGCAGCGAGGCGCGAATGCCCGTGACCACGATTTCCTGTGCTGCGTCGCCTGCCGTGGCATCCTGCGTGGCGGCTTCGCTACCCTGCGGCGCGGCTGCTGCCGTCTGCGCTAGGGAGGTTCCGGGCAGGATTGCCAGTGACAACGTTGCCAGCGAGGCGCCTGCGCGCAGGGCTGCGCCAATGGACGTCGAATTCAAAGATGATGTGAAACGGTAGGTCACTGGTCCCCTCCTGCGCCGGAGCGCTATCCCGAATGGTGAAGGCC
The DNA here is from genome assembly GCF_000282895.1 of Sphingomonas sp. ATCC 31555. Classification (GTDB taxonomy): domain Bacteria; phylum Pseudomonadota; class Alphaproteobacteria; order Sphingomonadales; family Sphingomonadaceae; genus Sphingomonas. Next base: position 18,925 of record NZ_ALBQ01000027.1, on the reverse strand, counting down.
GGAGCGCTCCGTCGAAAGCGCCTGCACGGCGGTACCGGTGTGGTCCCGGCATCCCATGTTTGCGCTACCATCGAGTCCGATTTATCGCAACAATAATGTGAAACCGAAGTTTACGAATGAAACTACGTTATCGTTAACACATTTAATGTCTTAAAAATCAGATGCTTACTTGATTTCGCTGGTCGCGGAAACGATCGCTGTCGCGACAATCGGCACCATTAAGGCATAGCCTGCATCGAGGGGATGAATGCCGTCCCGTGTCAGTTCGGCGCGCATAAAGCCGCGCTGATCGGCAAGCGCGGCATCGTAATCGGCGTAGGCGAAGCCCCGTCGCATGGCCATGGCGCGGAGTCGGGCATTGATCGCCCGCAAAACGGCGGGTCGGCGCTCCTTGACTACCGCGCGGGCGGCTTCGCTATAGTCGTTCACCGGCAGGATGGAGCACAGCACGACGGCAATGCCGTGCGCGGAAGCGATGTCCGCCATCGCTTCGATGTTCGCGACGATAGACTCGGGGCTTTCGACCTGGAGAAGTCCCGTGACGTCGTTCACGCCACCCAGAATCACCACGGCGCGGGGGTGAAGTGCTACCACATCCTGTTCGAAGCGTACCAGCATCTGTGCCGTCACCTGCCCACCGATGCCGCGGTTGATATAGTGCTCGTTCGGGAAGCTCTGGGCAAGGTCCCAGCCGTCGGTGATCGAGTCCCCGATAAACACGACGCGCTGCTCGCCCTCTTTAGGCGGCGGCAGCGCGGCGTTGGCCGGCGCGTACAGGTAACGCTCGCCGAAGTCCTGCATCATGGTCGGCACAAGCTTGGCGCGGAAGGGGCCAAGCCAGGGACCCCATTGCCGATCGTCCGCCTCCGTGCGCCGCTCCGGACTGGAGCGATAGGCGGGCTTAGGATCATTGGCGCCACCGGCAAGCACAAGGGCGAGCAGCGCCGCCGCACGGATCATGCTGCCAGAACACCGCTGCGTCGCGCATAGGCTGCGAACAATGTCGGCCAAGCGGCGGCGGGTACTGTTTTTTGCAGGCGAACGCCGAAGCCGTGGCCGCCCTGATCGAAGGCGTGGAGTTCGGAAGGGCACTGCGTGGCCAGAGCCGCCTGGTACAGTGCCAAGCTGTTGGCGATCGGCACCAGCCCGTCGTCGCTGGCATGGGCGAGGAAGAGCGGCGGGGTGTCACCGGTTACACGATTCTCCACCGAAGCCTGGCTGAGCGCTTTAGGATCGGCGGCAGTGCCGAAAAGATTGTCGCGGGATCCGCCGTGCGTGAACGATGCCGACAGGCTGACCACCGGATAAATCAGGCCGGCGAGATCGGGGCGTGCGGATTGCTGGTCGGCCGCGTCAACCGGCGCGTAAACGCGCTCTGCATGGCGAGTTGCAAGGCTGCCGGCGAGATGGCCGCCGGCCGAAAATCCAAGCGTCAGTACGCGCTTGGCATCCACGCCATAGCGCGTGGCCGAAGCGCGGATCAGGCGCAGCGCGCGTTGCGCGTCTGCGAGCGGGACGATCGATCGGTTGCTCCACCCTTCGGTGGGAAGGCGATAGTGAAGGATGAACGCAGTCACCCCGATGGCGTTGAGCCAACGGGCCTGTTCCTCGCCCTCGTTGTCGATGGCAAGAAAGCCATAGCCGCCGCCGGGAATGAGCATCACTGCAGTGCCATTGGGCTGGGGCGGGCGCCGCACGGTCAGCGATGGGCGGCCGATTCCGGTTAGCCAGCGATCGTTAAACGCCGGATCCTTCGAGCGTTGGTCGAATTTGGGGGTGGGCAACGTCGCCGGGGCGCCTGGCGGCGAATCCGGCCAAAGTGGCAGCACGTCTTCGGCGACTGCCTGGAACGCCTGGGCGGGCAGCGCGGCGGCGCCGGCTGCGGCGGCCATACCGGCCAGCAAGTGCCGGCGATCAAGGTGCTGTGTCATCGTCTTTTCCTCCCCGGTGTCCGCGATGCCAAACAGGATTGGCGCCTATTGTAGCATGCATCCATCTGTAAAAGTAATTTTCAGATCAGCGGTTTCTTTCTGCTGCTGGTAGCGCTAACCTGTCCACGACGGATCGTAAACCGGCAACGTTGTCGGATGCGGGAGGGAGAGGAATGGGGCGTTTCATGTCGCTTGGCATGCTTGCGGTGCTGGCCGTTTCGGCCGCGCCTGCTATTGCGCTGGCGCAGAAGGCCACCCCCTATCGCTGGACCAATGTGACGGTGGGTGCCGGGGGTTATGCGCCGGGCATCGTCTTCAGCCCGGCCGAGCGGGGCCTTGCCTATCTGCGCACGGACATGGGCGGGGCCTATCGCTGGGATTCGGTGGCAATGCGTTGGGTGCCGCTGCAGGATTCCAATGCCGTATCCAGCTATATGGGGATTGAGAGCATTGCGCCCGATCCGCGCGACCCGGCAATCGTGTACATGGCTGCAGGGATGAGCGCACGCGCGCCGGCGGCGATCCTGCGCTCGGCCGATCGGGGCAAGACGTGGCGTGTGACGCCGGTGCCGTTCGAAATGGGCGGCAACGAAGCGGGCCGGGGGCTCGGCGAGCGCCTGGCGGTAGACCCGAACCGCACCAGCACCTTGTTCTTCGGATCGCGGCACGACGGCCTGTGGCGGAGCGATGATGCGGGTGCGCATTGGAACAAGGTTTCGTCGTTTCCGCTGTCGGGGCTAGGCACGCCGGCGCCGCGCCAGACCCATGGCGGCGTGGCATTCGTGGTGTTCGATCCCACTAGCGGCACGGCCGATCAGGGTTCGAAGCGAATCTGGGCAGGCGTCGCAGATCCCGGCGCCATGCATCTCTATCGCTCTGAAGATGGCGGAAAAAGCTGGATAGCGGTTTCCGGGCCCGCGCCGGAAATGCTGGCCGTAAAGGCCGCCATCACCAAGGATGGGACGCTCTACGTCGGCTACGCCAATGGCATCGGGCAGAGCGACGCGCTGCAAGGCGCGCTGTGGCGCTTCTCGCCCGAGGGCAAGGGACAGGCAGTCACGCCACCCGATCATCAAGAGGGCGGCATCCTGGGTGTCGCAGTGGCTGCCTCCGCAACGGGAATCATCGCGATCAGCACGCTGGATCGCTATCGCCTGGGGGACACGCTATGGCTGTCGCGCGACGGCGGGGCGCACTGGACCGATCTGGGGCCCAAAAGCCGCCGTGATGTTTCGGCGTCGCCGTTCCTGCTACACGAGGGAAAGGGTGCCGACTTCGGCCACTGGATCACCGGTCTTGCGATCGATCCGTTCGATCCTGCGCACATCGTCTATACTACCGGCGCGACTGTATATGCGACGTCGACGCTTGGCGCCGCCACGATCCAATGGGCACCCTGGGTGCGTGGCATCGAGCAGACGGCGATCATCACGCTGAGTTCCCCGACGGGTGGTGCGCATCTGGTTTCCGGCTTCGGGGACCTGGGCGGTTTCGTGCACGATGACTTTGCGACGTCGCCGCAGCCGACTTTCGCGAACCCGTATCTGTCGAACACCAACACCCTCGATTATGCCGGGCTGAAGCCGAACGTGATCGTGCGCAGCGGCAGTCTCTACGCCAACCGGCCGCGGGATGCCTCGCTCGGTCGGTCGGAAGATGGTGGTCGGAGCTGGGTGCCGGTGAAGGTACCGGCGATGGGCAGTCCGCCGGCGCGTGCTGACCTAAACGGCGAAGCGGCGGTCAGTGTATCGGCGGACGGCAGCGCGATGTTGGTGGCGGCGCCCGAACCTATGCTGACGCGCGACGGCGGCAAAAGCTGGGTGCGGGTGGAAGGCTTGCCGGGCAACACGCGGGCGACCGCCGACAAGGTCGATCCCGGGCGCTTCTATGCCGTGACCGACGCGCAACTGCTCGGCTCGCGTGATGGCGGTGCGCATTTTGTGGCGCTGCGAGGCCACGGCCTGCCGGCGAACCTGTCGGCAGCGCGCATCCATAACCGCGAGCAACAGTCGACGCTGATCGCTTCGCCGTTCGTGGCGGGCGAGCTCTGGCTCAAGCTCGGGGGGCAGCTTTGGCGCAGCACAGATGAAGGCGCATCGTTCCAGCCCGCCAGCGGCGCCCTGCAGGTCGATCTGTTCGGGCTCGGCAAGGGCAGCGGGCGGGTGCCGACGCTGTTTGCCGTTGGCACGATGGACGGGCTGCGTGCGGTCTGGCGCTCCGACGATCTTGGGAAAAAATGGATGCGGATCAACGATGACGGGCACCAATGGGGCCTGCGATTTCGTGTGATTTCAGGTGACCCGCGCATCGCGGGCCGGGTATATCTCGGCACTGACGGGCGCGGACTGTTCTATGGCGATCCGGCAGGGGAGAGGAAATGAAACCATTGCGCATTCATGGCGCGGCGCTTGCGGCGCTGCTCTCGGGCGCGCCGCTGGCAGTGATGGCGCAGACTGCCACGCCGGTGCCGCACATTCAGACGAAGAACGGGCGCCATGCGCTGATCGTCGACGGCGCGCCGTTCCTGATGCTGGGCGCGCAGGTGAACAATTCGAGCAACTACGCCGAGCCGCTGGCCACCACCTGGGAGGTGCTGGACCGCATCCACGCCAACACCGTGGAAGTGCCGATCGCCTGGCAGCAGGTGGAGCCGCGCGAGGGGCAGTTCGACCTCAGTTTCTTGCAGACACTGCTCGATCAGGCGCGCGCGCACGACAAGCGCGTGGTCCTGCTGTGGTTCGGAACCTGGAAAAACACGAGCTATAGCTACACCCCCGATTGGGTGAAGTTGGACGCGCAGCGCTTCCCGCGGATGAAGACGCGCGACGGCAAGGATCATGGTGTGCTGAGCGCGCATGGCGTGGAGACGCTGAAGGCCGATACGCGCGCTTTCGTCAAAGTGATGGAGTATTTGCGCGACCATGATCCGCAGAACACCGTGATCCTCGTCCAACCGGAGAACGAAACCGGCAGCTATCGCAACCCCCGCGATTATTCGGCCGAGGGCAACCGGCTGTTCGGGCAGACCATCCCGGTCGAACTCGCGAAGAAGACTGGCAAGCGCGGTACCTGGAGCCAAGCGTTCGGCGCGCAGGCGGACCGCGCGTTCAACAGCTGGTACGTCGCACGCTACGTCAATGCGATCGCGGCGGCGGGGAAGGCGGTGAAGGCGCTGCCGATGTATGTAAATGCGGCGCTCGCCGGCCCCTCCAACGTGCCCGACCCTAGCGGTGTAGCGAGCGGCGGGCCGCAGCAGGATGTGCTGGACATCTGGAAGGCAGCCGCCCCGGCGCTCGATTTCGCCGCACCTGATCTCTACGATCGCAGCAGCGAGAACGTCTCGCTCTACCTCGAAAAATATGCCCGTCCCGATAACGCGCTGATGGTGCCGGAGATCGGTAACGCGCGCGATTTCGCCCGCTTCTTCTACGAGGCGCTGGGCCGCGGCGCGATCGGCTTCGCGCCGTTCGGGATGGACGCGACGGGCTATTTCAACTTCCCGCTCGGCGCGCGCGACCTCGATCCGGCGACGGTGGATGCCTTCGCGCTGCCCTATCGCACGCTGGGCAGCATCGCGCGGGACTGGGCACGTATCGCCTATACCCGCCCGACCTGGGGCGTGGCCAAGCCGGACGACAACAAGCCGCGCAGCACCACGCTGGGCGGCTGGCAGATCACCGCCAGCTGGGGCGAGTGGCAGTTCGGCATGAAGGAGTGGACCTTCCTCAAGACCGATCCCGCACCCTGGGGCGCGGAGAAGATCGGCGGCGTGGCCGTCGCGCAGCTTTCCGACAACGAGTTCCTGGTGGTGGGCGACCATGTCCGCGTCACCTTCTCGGCAGCGGAAGGCAGCGCTCCCAACGGCATCATGCTGCGAGCCGAGGAAGGAACTTTCGTCGACGGCAAGTGGCAGACGACGCGAATCTGGAACGGCGACCAGACCGATTACGGGCTCAACCTGATCGATCGACCACAGGTTCTGAAGGTTACCATGGGCCGCTATCGTTGAGCGGCAGAAATAGAAGAAACGCAGGAGGTTTGGGCATGAAGAGGGTTTGGATTGCGGCGCTGCTGGCAGGCAGCGCGATGACGTCGGCGCAGGCGGCGCAGGAAAACGGCTATAGCCGCACCGACGGCGGGGTGGTGGTCACACCGACCGGCGGCGCTGCCGCCAGGGTGGAAGTGACCGTGCACGGCGACGGCATCTTCCATGTCGTGGCGCTGCCCAAGGGCGTCGATACCGGCACGCTCGCCCCCAGCCTGATGGCGCCCAATCCGCCGGCCGCCGGCGCGTTCGAGGTGTCCCAGGCGAATGGCCATGTGCTGGTGAAGGCCAAGCGCGCCACCGCCGATGTCGAGCTCGCCACCGGCCGTGTCCGCTTCACCGATGCCAAGGGCCGCGAGCTGCTCGCCGAATCCGGCCAGACCGCGTTCAAGCCGGTGACTGTCGAGGGCAAGCCGTTCGTCTCGATCAGCCAGCAGTTCAACCGCGGCACGGACGAGGGGCTGTACGGCCTCGGCCAGCACCAGAATGCGCAGATGAACTATAATGGCGAGGACGTCGAACTCGCCCAGCACAACATGGACATCGCCGTGCCGTTCGTCGTCTCGACGCGCAGCTACGGTCTGCTGTGGGACAATGCGAGCATCAGCCGTTTCGGCAATCCCAAGCCCTACACGCTGGTGGGCGAGGGGCTGAAGGTCTCCAGCGACGGCAAGCCCGGCTGGAAGGCTGAATATTTCCTCGACGGCAAACCGGCGGTCACCCGCCAGGAAGCCACGATCAACTACCAGTACATCAAGGACCAGAAGAACTGGCCGGAAGCGGCCAAGGCGCAGACCGTCGCGGCGACGGGCGGCCAGAACACCGCCGGCAACGCGGTGCAGAAGCAGACGGTGGTGTGGACCGGCGACCTCCAGCCGGAGGTGACCGGCACCCACAAGTTCCAGCTCTATGGCTCGAGCTACTACAAAGTCTATGCCGACGGGAAGCTGGTGCTCGATCGCTGGCGGCAGAACTGGAACCCCTGGTACGCCAATTTCGACCTGCCGATGGTCAAGGGCAAGCCGGTGCAGATCCGCATCGAGTGGGAGCCGAACGCCGGCTACATGGCGCTGCTCCACAATGACCCGCTGCCCGCGCAGGACCGCCATTCGGTGTGGTTCACCAGCGAGGTCGGCCAGGCCAAGAACTATTGGTTCGTGCCCGCCGACACGCTGGACGGCGTGATTGCCGGCTATCGCCAGATCACCGGCAAGGCCGAGATGATGCCCAAATGGGTCTATGGCTTCTGGCAGTCGCGTCAGCGCTACGACACCGCCGCCGAGGTGACCGGCGTGGTCGACAAGTACCGTTCGCTGAACATCCCGCTCGACAATATCGTACTCGACTGGCGCTACTGGCGCGACGACGACTGGGGCAGCCACAATTTCGATCCGACCCGCTTCGCCGATCCCAAGGCGATGATCGAGAAGGTCCACGATCAGCACGCGAACTTCATGATCTCGGTCTGGCCGAAATTCTATCCAACGACCGAGAACTACAAGGAACTGAATGCGGCCGGCGCCGCTTATCAGGGCAATCTGCGCCAGGGGAACAAGGATTGGGTGGGGCCGGGTTACGCCAGCACCTTCTACGATCCCTATTCGGCCGAAGGACGGCGGATTTTCTGGAAGCAGGTGCAGGCGAAGCTGGGCGTGCTAGGCACCGACGCGTGGTGGGCCGACGCCAGCGAACCAGACATGCACTCCAACCTTTCGATTCCAGAGCGTATCGACACGATGGGGCCGACCGCGATTGGGCCGGCGGAGCAGTATTTCAACAGCTATCCGTTGATGAACGCTCGTGCCTTCTTCGAAGGCTGGCACGGTTTCAAACCGGACGTGCGGCCGTTTCTGCTAACCCGTTCGGGTTTTGGTGGGCTGCAACGCTATGGCGCTGCAATCTGGTCCGGCGACGTCGCCAGCCGCTGGTATGATCTGCGCGCGCAGATTTCGGCCGGCGTCAACGCATCCATGTCGGGCATCCCGAATTGGACGCACGACATTGGCGGCTTCGCGCTGGAGGACCGGTTCGCGACCAAGACGCCGAAGCCGGAAGACCTCGCCGAATGGCGCGAGCTCAACCTGCGCTGGTTCCAGTTCGGTGCGTTCAGCCCGCTGTTCCGCAGTCACGGCGAGTTCCCGTACCGCGAGATCTACGAGATTTCGCCCGAGGGCTCGCCGATGCGCGCGTCGATGGTGTGGTACGACCAGCTTCGCTACCGGCTGATGCCGTACATCTACACGCTGGGCGCCGACACCTATATGAAGGACGGCAGCATCATGCGCGGGATGGCAATGGACTTCCCGGCGGACGCGAAGGCTCGCGATATCGACGACCAATATATGTTCGGCGATTCCTTCCTCGTCGCGCCGGTGACCGAGTACAAGGCGCGCAGCCGCACCGTGTACTTCCCGGGCGCAGGCACCTGGTACGACTTCGCAACCGCCAAGACCTATCGGGGAGGTACCGTCGCAGGGGTGGCGGCGCCCGAAACGAGGATGCCGCTGTTCGTCAAGGCCGGCGCGATCGTGCCGATGGGCCCGGTGACGCAGTATGTCGATCAGCAGCGCGATGCCCCGCTGACCATCACCGTCTATACTGGCGCGAACGGCCGGTTCTCGCTTTACGAGGACGACGGCCGCAGCGAACAGTACAAGTCGGGCGCGTTCAGCCGCATCCCGCTGACCTATGACGACAAGGCCGGCACGCTGACGATCGGCGCGCGCGAGGGCAAGGGCTGGTCGGGCATGCCCACAGCCCGCAGCTTGCGTGTGAAGTGGGTGAGCGCCGGAAAGCCGGTGACTGACGACAATGGCTTTGATACCGAAGTTCGGTATCAAGGTGGTCTTGTCGTGGTTCAGCGGAGGTAGCAATGATCGGATCAGGGTGGCGGCGTCGCGAAGTTTTGGCGGGGCTGGCCGCCCTGCCGGCAGTGGCGCGCGCACAAGTTGTGGCCCAGGGGCCGGTTCAGGCGAACTGGCCCTCGCTGGTGGCGAACTACCGCTACCCTGATTGGTTTCGCGATGCGAAGTTTGGCATCTGGTCGCACTGGGGGCCGCAATCGGTGCCCGAGCAGGGCGACTGGTATGGGCGGCATATGTACATTCAGGGCCACCCGGCCTCGGATTTCCATCGCAAGACCTATGGTCATCCCGCCGATGTCGGCTTCATGGAGGTGCAGAACCGCTGGACTGCCGAGCGTTGGGACCCCGACAGTCTCATGAAGCGCTTCGTCAAGGCAGGCGCCAAGTACTTCGTATCGCTGGCCTGCCATCACGACAATCTCGACTGCTATGACAGTACTCATCATGGCTGGAACAGCCTGCGGGTCGGGCCGAAGCGCGACGTGGTCGGCACCTGGGAGAAGGTGGCACGCGCGCACGGGCTGCGCTTCGGCGTTTCCAACCATGCCTCGCACAGCTGGCACTGGTACCAGACCGCGTATGGCTATGACGCCGAAGGTGTGCGCAAGGGCGAGCGCTACGACGCCTATCGCCTGACCAAGGCCGACGGCGCAGGCAAATGGTGGGAGGGACTGGACCCTCAGATCCTTTACACCGGCAAGCATATGCCCGCCCCCGACGGCATCGAGACGATGCAGGCAATGGGCAAGTGGCACGAGCAGCATGACGGCCAGTGGCTGGAAACCGTGCCCCCGGGGGACATGGACTATGCTCGCCGATGGTTGCTGCGCCAGGTGGACCTCGTGACCAAGTACAAGCCTGATTTTTGCTATTTTGACAATTACGAGCTGCCGTTCGGCCCGATCGGACTGGCAGCAGTGGCCGATTACTATAACCGCTCGATCGGGTGGCACGGCAAGGTCGACGTCGTCGCCACGGCCAAGAAGCTCAATCCTTATGCACGTTTCGGCCTGGTGCAGGACGTCGAGCGTGGCTTTTCCGACCATCTGTGGGACGAGCCGTGGCAAACCGACACCTGCCTGGGCGATTGGTTCTATCAACGGAGCCTCTATACCAACAAGGCGTATAAATCGGCGAACGACGTGCTGCAGCGGCTGGCCGACGTGGTGTCAAAGAACGGCAATCTGTTGCTTTCCGTACCTCAGCGCGGCGACGGTACGATCGACGCGGAAGAAGAGAAGATCCTCGACGATATCGGCGCCTGGATGGCGGTCAACGGCGAGGCCGTGTTCGGCAGCCGGCCGTGGCAGGTGTATGGCGAAGGGCCGACCCAGCTTGCCGCGGGGATGCAGAACGAACACGCATTCAAAGGCTTCACCGAACAGGATGTGCGCTTCACCACCAAGGGCGACGCGCTGTACCTGTTCTTCCTCAAGGCCCCGAGCGCGCCGGTGACCGTGCAGGCGTTGGGGCCGAAGGCCGGCCGCGTGGCACGGGCGCGGCTGCTTGGCGGTGGCGATGTGGCGTTCCGGCAGAGCGCTGCTGGTTTGACGATTACGTTACCCCACGGGCTCGGCATTGTTCCCGTGGTGAGGATTGATGGGCTACGCCGCACCTGAACCTTGCCCCATGCTGCTAATCGGGGGAAGCACGGGGGCACCGGCGCCGCATTGGCTGCCAACGTCCTACGATTGCGGCGTTGGGCATCGAACCAACTTGCTTAGGTGGTGCGACCAATCGCTGTCACCTGTCCCCCAAGGCTAATTAGGGCACTTTCGGCCGCTCCGCCGCCGCCGTCCACAGCAGCGTCGGTACATCCGTTGACGTGACCCCCGTTTTTTCCTCCATTTGGAGCTAGAGTCCGGCCCCGGAAAGGGACGGACAGATGAAGCGGAAGCAGTTTTCGGAAGAGCAGATCATCGGCATCCTGAAGGAAGCCGAAGCAGGCGCGGTGGTGACGGATCTGTGCCGGCGGCATGGTATGTCGAGCGCGACCTATTACGCTTGGAAGGCCAAGTTCGGTGGCCTGGAGGTATCCGATGCGAAGCGGCTGCGGGCGCTCGAGGAGGAGAACGCCCGACTCAAGCGGCTGCTGGCGGACACGATGCTCGACAATGCAGGTCTGAAGGACCTGCTCACAAAAAATGGTGACGCCTGCCGCGAAGCGGGAAGCGGTCGCGTATCTCCAGACGGCGCTGGGGATGAGCGAGCGGCGGGCGTGCACTGTCGTCGGTGCGGATCGCACGAGCATGCGGTATCGCTCGTGCCGGGAGGATGATGGCGACCTGCGGTCGTGTCTGCGCGAGCTTGCGCAGCAACGCCGACGGTCCGGCTATCGGCGGCTGCACATCCTGCTGCGCCGGGACGGCATCACGATCAACCGCAAGAAGACCCAGCGGCTTTACCGCGAAGAGGGTTTGACGGTGCGTTGCAGGAAGGGCCGCAAGCGCGCCGTCGGCGCGCGGGCACCTGCGCCCGTGCTGGCGCTCCCCAACCAGCGCTGGAGCCTGGACTTCGTCCATGATCAGATGGCCACGGGTCGCCGGTTCCGCATCCTCAACATCGTCGACGACGTGACGCGGGAGTGCTTACGGGCGGTGCTCGACACGTCGATCTCGGGCAAGCGGGTGGTGCGCGAACTGGCCGCTCTAATCGCCGAGCGCGGCGCGCCCAGGATGATTGTCAGCGACAACGTCCTAGGTCGGGAAGCAGCGGCGGAAAACGGCCAGCAGGTCTCGTTGCGCCGATGGCGATCAGCGCTATGCGGTTCTGATCCAGATGGCTTCCATCGTCAAGGAAAGCGCTCTCGGCCATAGCAAACACAGGATCCAGCGTCCGAGCCGGTCGTGGTCCTCACCGTCCTTAAAATGAGATGCGGATGCCAGATGGAAGGCCCGAACATTATCTACAGGGTCGCCGTAGCGCCCTCACGGCACAGCAGAGAGGGGTCCTTCCATCTGGTGTCCGCCCGTTCGACGAACGGACGGTACTCGGTTCCCGTTTTGATGACGGCGTGCGCGACGCGCGCCATCTTGGCGGTGAGTGCGGTCATGGCCTTGCGGCGGCGATCCGGGTCGTTGCCGTGTCCGGCCACGTACCGACCCAGCTTGTCGCGGAAGCTGTTGTCGCGCTGGCGAATGGCAACCTGAGTCGCCATCCAGAAGGTGCGGCGTAGCCGGGCGTTGCCATACTTCGACAGCTTGGTCTTACCGCGGAATGTGCCGGACTGGCAGGTCGCGAGATCAAGTCCGCAGAACTTGAGGAACTGCCGGTGGTGGGCGAAGCGGCGAAGATCGCCGGCTTCGGCAAGGATGGTCAGCGCGTTGATCGGCCCGATCCCGGGAATCAGGCGCAGGAGCTGATAATCGCGGTTGTCGCTGAGCAAGGCATGGGCCGTTCGCTCGATCTCGTCGCGTTGGCGGATCAGGCCTCGAGCCTGGGCGATGACCATGCGGAACATGGCTATCGCCACGCTGTCTTCGTCGACCGGCAGGGCCACGGAAGCACAGGCTGTCGCGTAAATATCGTTGATCAGCCGGGCCTTGGAGACCTTGCGACCGACTAATGGCCAGACCTCGTTCGTGAATGCCTCCTGGCCCAGTGATGTCATGCTCGCTGGCGTGGGGAAGCGCTCGAGCAAGGCCAGGAACCAATCGGACCGGCTGTTGCCAGCGAAGCGCTCGATCTCCGGAAAGTACAACGGCAGGTAGTGGGTCAGGATCCGGTGCCAGGTCTGGGTCTTGGCCTTGGAAATGGCCTCGTGCGTCTTCGACATCTCCTGCAGATCGTTGATGCCGGCGGCGAGCGGGTCGACATAGCGCTGGGTGGCGCCGATCCGCAGCATGTGCAGGATCACCTGCGCGTCTTTGGAATCGTTCTTATCCCAGCCATTGTGCAACGCCTCACGGGTCCGGGCCAGCGCGACCGACGAAATCAACCGCAGCTCGAAGCCCGCGGCCAGCAGCCGGTGCGCCAGGGTGCGATGGTAGTTACCGGTCGCTTCAAAGCCGACGACAATCCGCCGCCCGATCTCTCCAAGGTCCGCTGCGAGGCGATCGTAGTCCGCCTTGGTTGCCATCACGGTCATCCGCCGCCGGCGACCGCCTTCCGGACGTTCGATCAGCACCTCTTGGCGATGCTTTGACATATCGATGGCTACCAGCACGGCGTCGGTGGGGTTAGAACTGCGCTTGGTCATGGTCGGTCAATCTCCAAAGTGTTGAGTCGACAACTTCACTTTAGAGATCTGCTGGCCGGTCATGGCCGCCTTGATGAAGCCCGCGGGCGCTACGCGCCCTTGCCTTCAACAAGGCAATCCGGCTCTTCGCGGGATCGGTTCCCAATGTGCTACGGAACCGAGCTCACCTCTAACGCGGTGCTGGCGTGGTCGGGCGATGCCGGTGTCGAGTGGCACTATATCGCGCCGGGCAAGCCGACGCAGAACGGGTTCGTCGAGAGCTTCAACGGTCGCATGCGCGACGAGCTGCTAAACGAGACGCTGTTCTTCACGGTCCGCCAGGCGCGCTCGATCCTCGCGCGCTGGGTCGATGATTACAACACCGAGCGGCCGCACTCCTCGCTCGGCTACGCCACACCGGCGGCGTTCGCCGCCGAACTCGAAAAGCAACGGGCGGGGTTAACCCCGCCCGTTGCTTCGCCCGCGCTCCTGCGCGACAATAACGGTCGGTCCTGGTTGCAGCTGGATGAAAGACAGGGGTCACGTCACCGTCACGAAGCGGTCCAGCACGCTGTCTGCGATCTGGATCAAGCCATCGAACCGGATCGCGCCCTTGATCGTCGGTATCGCGGCGGCTGCTGTGGCAAGCTGCTGCGCCTCTGCGAAATAGCGCGTGGCGGCGGGCTCGCGACGGTTAGCCGCGTCTAGCCCGGCGGCGGTAAGCTGCAAGACGCGTCCCCAGACTTGCATGGCATCCAGCCATGGTCGCGACTGCTCAACGAAACGGTGGTCTACGGTCGCCGCGCGGATGCTAGCCGGCGCGCGGGCGAAATCGTCCGCGATATCGACGAATGCGCTGAGTGCAGCCTGACGAGCAGCTTCGTTTCCTCCCTCGAGCGCCGCGCGGACGCCGTCGAATGCTGCCTTCAGGGCAGGGGCTTGTTCCTGCCAGGGGTGGCTGCCGAAGGTAGGGGCCAGATGCTGCGTGTCGAAAAAGACCAGCAGCGAGTGGGGGGCGCGATCGTCCCCGCCGGCGACCTCGCTAGCGGCATATTGCCAGACGAGGTCGGCGTCATAGCCCCGATCGTTCCACGCGAACGCGGCCACGCCAGTTATCGCAACGCGGGTCGGCACTTCCTGGTTCATGGGATTGGAAAGGATGCCGGCTAATTCGCTAGCTAGATAGGCCCGGCTCGCGGCGGGTATAGGGCGCGAGTGTTAGACGTCCCTGGTGGTCGCATAATCGTTGACCGGATAATTGTCCCACAACAACGTTTTGCGCCCGAACGCCTCTTGGGCCGCCTTGGCGTCATTGATCGAAATGGATTGCGGGACGACATCCGTTCCCGTCCACTGCACGACGATCTGCGAATCCAGCTGCTTGCCGAGCCCACTCTTATAGCTGCTTCCCTTAGTTTCGTAATATTCGGTGGGCACCATGATTGAACCGCACCGGGTCTGCCGGAGGCATTGGGTTGTGAGTCACGCTGCCATATCGATGCGGTCCTTCGAAGCCGTCGAGTACGCCACGCTCGAATGGGTGGACTGGTTCAACCACCGGCGGCTGCTCGAGCCTATCGGCAACATCCCGCCTGCCGAAGCCGAAGAACAATATTATGCTGCCGCCGGCAACATCGATATGGCAGCGTGACTCACAACCCAATGCCTCCGGCAGACCCGGTGCGGTTCACTATTCGCTAGAACGATCCAGAAGGACTTTTCGGCAAATGGCCAGTTTTTCTCGCTCGCGATCGCTAACAGCGCAGGAATTGAATGACTGCTTTTCGGGTGGAAGCCTCCATTCAGTGGACAGATTTCGAATGGCAGGAAATGGGACGAAGCGGTCGTTCCAGAGCGATAGATCGAACGGCAGCCCTCACCAGGAGCCGACTTTCGGCAGCTGCATGGCCGGCATCCCAGAACGACAGAATGCGAGCCGGTACACGAGGCCGCTGCGCGGCTTTCGTGATGGCGATGACCAGCATGGCTATGTTGCCGGGCCGCATGAGGAGTTTCCTCTTCGATCTCCTCCCGGTGCACGATATCCACGCGGATCGGCTCGTCCTGCACGCGGCTGCCTGTTCGCGTTGCCTGCACGACGATCTCAGGACTTTACGGGCATCGGCCTGCGCAAGCGCCAGCGTCGGCGGTAGCTCCGAGAAGCAGCAGGAAATGCTGGGATTCATCGACCCACACGCTCGAAAAATAGCCTTCAATACCACCCCCCGTTCGATCCAAATTGGGATCACGGGCGCTTCATTGGGTCTGTAGCAACTACAGGGTAAAGCGGCTTGATCAACGCTTGACTTGCTATTGATTGGCGTTCGCAGCGCTGCTAGGCGTTCTCCATAATCAGAATGGGGATCGACGTGACAAACAGGCATGCGCCGGTGGTTCTGGCGTTTGGGGCGATAGTCGGTGTGGGCATGGCGCATTCCGCTGCAGCACAGACCACCACTAGCGACAGTGACGCGAAAGAAACGATCGTCGTCGTCGGCCAGCGCAGCCAAGCCTATGTCAGCGACGTTGCCACCGCGCCGCTGCGCATCGATGCTTCGATACTGGAAACGCCGGTGTCTGTCTCAACGGTGACGGACAAGCTATTGACAGATCGCGGGCTGACCAACCTCAACGCTGCCGGTGACACGGTCGCCGGGGTGCAGCGTCAGACCGGCTATGGCTATGCCTTCTCCACTTCCTACGTCATTCGCGGATTCCGTACCGATGGGGCCGCAAGCACCATCAACGGCTATCGAGAGTTCGGCTTCACCACGGCGCGCGACCCGATCAACATCGCCCGAGTCGAGTTTCTGAAGGGGCCGGCGTCGGTCCTGTATGGCAGCTCGTTCGCCGTAGGCGGGCTCGTCAACTATGCCACCAAGACACCCGTCGACGAGACCTTCGCGGAAATCTCGGGCCAAGCCGGCGACATCGACCTGCGCCGCCTGACGATCGATGCCAATCTGGCGGACAGCCAGCAGCGTGGCGGCCTGCGCGTCACCGGGGCAATCGGGCAGGAGGGACAGCTTCAAACCTTCCGCGAACGATCCTATCGCTTCGGCAGTGCCGTCGGCACGTGGCGCCTCGCCCCGGATGTGAAAATGCTGGTCGAGGGCTATGGCTTCGACGGCGATACTGCGGCGCGGGACGGAGACGGCTATTATCCCGATGCCGTGTTCCTGAGCGTGCCCCGCGACTTCAAGACCGGCGAGCGCTTCTCGCGCGGCAATCAGTGGAGCTGGGGCGGACGGACCGAACTGGAATGGAACCTCGATGCCGATACGAGCCTGCGCGGTGGCGCCTTCTACAACAAGGCGGGACAATCCTATTTCGGGGTGCGGCCGGACTTCAGCGAACCCATTTCCGCCGACGGTCGCTTCCTCAACCGCAACGCCTCGCGCGGGAGCGACAAGCAGCAGGATCTGACGCTGCTGTCGGAGCTGCGCACCGGCGTGACCACCGGCCCGGCGCGGCACAAACTGTTGGTGGGTGTCAGCTACAGCGACTATGATTTCGGGCCGTACGAGTTTTTCGACGCCCCCCTGGCGCCGCTGGAGATTGCCAACCCGATCTATGGCCTGCCAGAGCCGCGCGCCGATCAGTTCGTCAGCAATTATCCGGCGCAGTCTTACGGCGCGCAGTCCACGGCGGTGTACCTGCAGGATTTCGTAGAGCTCGGCCCGCAGGTGCGGCTGCTGGCGGGGCTACGCTACGACGAGGTACGCTCGCGCTACGAAGATGTGACGCAGGTCTTCAACCGGCAGACGGAAAACGCCTGGTCGCCTCGTCTGGGATTTGTCTATCTACCCGTTCCAAGCCTGTCGCTGTTCGCCAGCTGGAGCCGCTCGTTCGTACCGAACAGCTTCGGTCGGTCCGCCGATGGCGGCCTATTCGTCCCCGAGCGCGGCGTGCAGTCGGAAGTGGGCGCGAAGCTGGAGATGCTGGGAGGCAGGCTGTTCGCGACCGCTGCCCTGTTCGAACTCAAGCGCCGCAATATTCTGACGACTGATCCGAACGATCCGAACTTCAGCATCGCGGTTGGGGAACAGCGCAGCCAAGGCGTGGAGCTGGAATTGCAGGGCACGCCCATGACCGGGCTGCAGCTCACGGCAGCCTATAGCTATACCGATGCGAAGGTGACGCGCGATAACGATGCCTCGCTGGTTGGCGATCGCCTGCCGCTCGCTGCGCGCCATGTCGGGAGCCTCTGGGGGCGGTATGACACGCGCCTGACGCGCAGCTGGAATGTCGGCGTCGGCGGGGGCGTCTTCGCTTCCACCAGCCGACAGGCAACCCTGCCGAACAATGCCCTGACGCTTCCCGGCTATACCCGGGTGGACGGTGCCCTGTATTTCACCGGCCAGAAGGGGCTCCGCGCGCAGATCAACGTCGATAACCTGTTCGACGCCCGGATCATCGATAGCGGCGGCTTCTTCCTGCTGCCGCAACCCGGGCGGACGGTCCGCATGGGTATCACCATCGGCTTTTGATGAACAAACGGCATCCACGACGGGTCTTGCGCGCGGCACATCGCTGGCTGGGACTTGTCGTGGGCCTTGCGTTCATCCTTCTGGGATTGACCGGCAGTTTGCTGGTATTCCACCGCGAGATCGATCACTTCCTGCTGAACCGCGATTGGTGGCGGGTGGAGCGCGCGGCGCCTTCTCTGACGCTTGCCGAACTCGCCCTCCGCCTGCGCGAGCAGCGGCCTAGCGCGAAAGGCGTGGGGGTCGACCGCCCCGCCTTCTCCGGCAGCGCGCCGAGTGGCTATTATGAAGTTCCAGGTGCCAGCGGCGAGACCCGGTTCATGATCGCCGCGCTTGATCCGGCAACCGGGCGGATTCGGGGTGAATATGCTTGGGGGGTGCTGCCACCGGGGCGGCGCAACTTCATGTCTGTCGTCTATCGCCTGCACTATGAGCTGCTCGCCGGTGCGACCGGCCTGACGCTCGTAGGCGTATTGGGATTGGCCACGCTGCTGCTCTTGGCCATCGGCTTGTATCTTTGGTGGCCCCGGCCTAGGCGCTGGCGGCAGTCGCTCCGCCTCAAACCCGGCGCGCCCCCGGTTCGGCGGCAGTTCGACCTACATGGCATTTTCGGTGCGCTGGGCGGCCTCGGGCTGGGCATTATTGCCTTGTCTGGCGCCTACATGGCGTTGCCGGGACCGTTTCGCGCCGCCATCGGCGCCGTCACGCACCTTACGCCATTTCCGCAAACGCCGCATATAACAGCCCTGACCGCCGCCCCGCCGGCCCGTGTCGAGGCAGCCATTCGCCCCTCGCTCGAACATGCCCGCTACGACAGCTTCGCGCTGGGCGACGCCGGCCAGCCGCATCGCCTCACATTCAGGGAGCCCGGCGACCCGCGAACCGACTATGGCAGCACCGTCATTTTCGCCGATCCCGCGGATGGCCATGTTCTCGCCCATCATTCCCCCGCCCGCATGTCCACGGCCGACTTGGTGCTGCGCTTCCAGTTCCCGCTTCACAACGGCCAAGCGCTCGGTCAGGCGGGTCGGATACTGGTCGCTGTGCTCGGCATCTTGCCCATCGGCCTGTTCGTAACCGGGCTACGCCTCTGGTGGCTCCGGCGCTCGGCACGCTCCCGCGCCTCAAAGGCTCCGCAACGGGCCACCGCGTGATGTTGCGCAGAGCGGGGGCGAAAGATGAAAAGCAATCGCCCGAACACGGGACTGCAGCCGTGCGGCTGCTTGAAGGCCTTACTGAACTCAGCGACTACTTTTGGGAATAGCCGCCGTTCGCAGGTCCTTCGCTTAACGACGTAATCTGGTCGGCAGGCGCCGCAAGCGAACGCCGGATCGTGGGACATTTATGCCGTCCCTCGCGACTTGTCGACCGGCAGGTTTTGGTCGAGGCTGTGTAGAAACGCTCCCGAGGTGTAAGGCGCG